>NZ_CP117447.1:4800000-6714684 GCF_030687795.1 Pseudomonas sp. FP215 | reverse complement strand
GCACTGCTGCCAAAGTTCCACTGACACGGATATCCCCTAAGTTGAAAGCCGGTGAGGCAAAAACAGCCGCCATTGTAGCGGCCAGCCGTCCACTTATCCACATGTAGGTTGCTCACAGGCCACCCAAAATCAATGCCTTAACCGCAAAAAATGCGACCAGTGGTCTGTGCATAAGCTCTGTGGATAAACCCACCTAAGCTCGTT
The DNA here is from genome assembly GCF_030687795.1 of Pseudomonas sp. FP215. Lineage (NCBI taxonomy): Bacteria > Pseudomonadati > Pseudomonadota > Gammaproteobacteria > Pseudomonadales > Pseudomonadaceae > Pseudomonas > Pseudomonas sp. FP215. The sequence goes on along the minus strand of NZ_CP117447.1, from coordinate 6,714,480 downwards.
GTACAAGTGGGGTCGAAAGTCTGTGGCTAACCGGCTTGTGGATAACTGCCTGTTCCACACACAGCTTATCCGATAGCGCAGCACAGGCAGAGCACCGCTTCTCCCCCGTGTTGTCATTCTCTGTACAACACGTAAAACAAGGGCTGAAGGTAGTTATCCACAGATGATCACGCCTCTAGCTTTTATAAGCTTTACAGAAAAGCTTTAAATAACTTCCTTCTTTATTTTTATATCTATGGCATGTCGGATGGAAGCCAAACGGAGAGAAGGGCGTCAGGACCCCGTCGACATCTAATTAAAGGAAAAGCTGGTTGGAAATTGACCTAGAGGCTTGCTTTCTCTAGAATCGCCGGTCTCTTAAAACGGGGGCCATTCCGGCCCGTTGTGGACGAACCAGGTAACAACGCCATGAAACGTACTTTCCAACCAAGCACCATCAAACGCGCCCGTACTCACGGCTTCCGTGCTCGCATGGCTACCAAGAACGGCCGTGCTGTCCTGTCGCGTCGCCGCGCCAAAGGTCGTGCGCGTCTGGCAGTTTGATAATCCGGTACTGGTGGTGAGTCAGGACTTCAGTCGGGAAAAGCGTCTGCTAACCCCCCGGCATTTCAAGGCAGTCTTTGACTCCCCCACCGGCAAGGTTCCGGGGAAAAATCTCCTGCTCCTTGCGCGTAACAACGATCTTGATCACCCCCGTCTCGGGTTGGTGATCGGCAAGAAGAGCGTAAAGCTCTCCGTTGAGCGCAATCGCCTCAAGCGTCTGATGCGCGAATCGTTTCGCCTCCACCAGGACACTCTGGTTGGTTGGGATATTGTTATCGTCGCGCGCAAAGGCTTGGGTGATGTAGAAAACCCCGAATTGATTCAGCATTTCGGCAAGCTCTGGAAACGTTTGGCGCGTACCCACAAGCCAGCACCAGCAGTCAGCACCGAAACTGTAGGGGTAGACAGCCTTGATGCGTAAACTGGCAATCGTTCCGATCCAGTTTTATCGCTATGCCATTAGTCCTCTGATGGCCAGCCACTGTCGTTTCTACCCCAGTTGTTCCTGCTACGCGTTAGAGGCCATAGAAAATCATGGTCTTCTGCGCGGTGGCTGGCTGACCTTTCGTCGTTTAGGTCGCTGTCATCCGTGGAATCCCGGTGGTTATGACCCGGTTCCACCTATCCCTACCTCCCGTTCTTCTTCGATGGCCGAGTAATCATGGATATTAAACGCACAATCCTGATCGTCGCCCTGGCAATCGTGTCCTATGTCATGGTCCTTAAATGGAACCAGGACTACGGTCAGGCTGCCCTGCCGACTCAGAATGTTGCTACCAATCAGGCTGCGCCGGCTATTCCGGACACCCCGCTGGGTAACAATGCGTCCGCGAGTGCCGATGTTCCCAGCGCGAATGGCGAGACAAGTGCCCCGTTAGAAACGCCAGTGGTCACCAACAAAGACCTCATCCACGTAAAAACGGATGTGCTCGACCTGGCTATCGACCCACAGGGTGGTGATATCGCACAGCTGAAGCTGCCGCTTTATCCTCGTCGCCAAGACCATCCGGATGTGCCGTTCCAACTGTTCGATAACGGCGGTGAACGTACTTATCTGGCGCAAAGCGGCCTGACCGGCACCAATGGTCCGGATGCCCGTGCTACCGGTCGTCCGGTTTATTCGACCGAACAGAAGACTTATCAACTGGCAGACGGCCAGAACCAGTTGAACGTCGACCTGAAATTCAGCCTCGACGGCGTCAACTACATCAAGCGTTTCAGCTTTACCCGCGGTTTGTACGATTTGAAGGTCACTTACCTGATCGACAACACCAGCGACAAAGCCTGGAGTGGCAACCTGTTTGCCCAGCTCAAGCGTGACGCCAGCTCCGATCCGTCTTCCAGCACCGCCACCGGCACCGCGACTTACCTGGGCGCCGCCCTGTGGACAAGTAACGAGCCGTACAAAAAAGTGTCGATGAAAGATATCGACAAGGGCACGCTGAAAGAGACCGTCCAAGGTGGCTGGGTAGCGTGGCTGCAGCACTATTTCGTGACCGCCTGGATCCCGAACAAGGGTGACGCGAACCTGGTTCAAACCCGCAAGGACAGCCAGGGCAACTACATCATTGGCTTCACTGGCCCGGCGTTGACCGTCGCTCCAGGTGCCAAGGCTGAAACCAGCGCTACCCTGTACGCCGGCCCTAAAAGCCAGGCCGTACTGAAAGAGTTGTCCCCAGGTCTGGAACTGACTGTGGATTACGGCTTCCTGTGGTTCATTGCCCAGCCGATCTTCTGGCTGTTGCAACATATCCACAGCATCGTCGGTAACTGGGGCTGGTCGATCATCTTCCTGACCATGCTGATCAAAGGGCTTTTCTTCCCTCTGTCGGCAGCCAGCTACAAGTCGATGGCGCGTATGCGTGCCGTGGCCCCGAAACTGGCCGCGCTGAAAGAACAACATGGTGATGACCGGCAAAAAATGTCGCAGGCCATGATGGAGCTGTACAAGAAAGAGAAGATCAACCCGCTGGGTGGATGCTTGCCGATTCTGGTACAGATGCCGGTGTTCCTGTCGCTGTACTGGGTACTCCTGGAAAGCGTAGAAATGCGCCAGGCGCCGTTCATGCTGTGGATAACTGACCTGTCGATCAAAGACCCGTTCTTTATCCTGCCGATCATCATGGGCGCGACCATGTTCATCCAGCAGCGTCTGAACCCAACCCCGCCGGATCCGATGCAGGCCAAGGTAATGAAAATGATGCCAATCATCTTCACCTTCTTCTTCCTGTGGTTCCCTGCTGGCTTGGTACTGTACTGGGTGGTCAACAACGTGTTGTCGATCTCTCAACAGTGGTACATCACACGTAAAATCGAAGCGGCTACCCAAAAAGCCGAGGCGTAATTTACTCTGTGGATAACCACTCAAGACGCCCCCTAGTGGGGCGTTTTGCTTTCCGTCACTTTTGTTCTGGAACCTGCTGATGAGCGCTCCTCGTGAAACCATCGCTGCTGTCGCCACCGCTCAAGGTCGGGGCGGCGTCGGCATCGTTCGAATTTCCGGGCCATTGGCGGGCGTGGCAGCCAAGGCTATCAGCGGCCGGGAGCTGAAACCCCGTTACGCCCATTACGGCCAGTTCCTGGATGCCGACCACAGCGTATTGGACGAGGGTTTGGCCATCTATTTTCCTGGGCCAAACTCGTTCACCGGTGAAGATGTCCTTGAACTACAAGGGCACGGTGGTCCTGTGGTGTTGGACATGCTGCTGCAGCGCTGCTTGCAATTGGGTTGCCGCCTGGCCAGACCAGGGGAATTCAGCGAACGCGCATTCTTGAACGATAAGCTCGACCTGGCCCAGGCCGAAGCCATCGCCGATTTGATCGAAGCCAGTTCTGCACAGGCTGCACGTAACGCATTGCGTTCATTGCAGGGGGCTTTTTCCCTGCGTGTGCATAACTTGACCGAGCAGTTGATCAGTCTGCGCATCTACGTCGAAGCCGCCATTGATTTTCCGGAAGAAGAAATCGACTTCCTGGCCGATGGCCACGTATTGGCGATGTTGGATAAAGTCCGCGACGAGTTATCCACAGTGCTGCGCGAGGCCGGGCAGGGCGCCTTGCTACGCGATGGTATGACGGTGGTGATTGCCGGCCGGCCCAATGCCGGCAAGTCCAGCCTGCTCAATGCCCTGGCAGGGCGCGAAGCAGCCATCGTCACCGAGATCGCCGGCACTACCCGGGATATCTTGCGTGAACATATCCACATCGACGGTATGCCGCTGCACGTGGTGGACACCGCTGGTCTGCGCGATACCGACGACCAGGTGGAAAAGATCGGCGTGGAACGTGCGCTCAAGGCGATCAGCGAAGCCGATCGTGTGTTGCTGGTGGTGGATGCCACTGCGCCGGAAGCTGTGGATCCTTTTGCCTTGTGGCCCGAATTCCTTGAACAACGGCCAGACCCAGCCAAAGTCACCTTGATCCGTAACAAGGCCGACCTTACGGGGGAAGCCATCGCCCTGGAAACCAGTGAAGATGGCCACGTTACCATCAGCTTGAGCGCGAAATCGGCCGGTGACGGTCTGGAGTTGCTGCGCGAACACCTTAAAGCCTGCATGGGCTACGAACAGACCTCGGAAAGCAGCTTCAGTGCGCGCCGCAGGCACCTGGAAGCGCTGCGTCATGCCAGCGCGGCCTTGGAGCACGGGCGGGCCCAACTGACCTTGGCGGGGGCTGGGGAGCTGCTGGCTGAAGATCTGCGCCAAGCGCAGCAGCTGTTGGGTGAAATCACCGGGGCTTTCAGTTCGGATGACTTGCTGGGGCGGATTTTCTCCAGCTTCTGCATCGGCAAATAGTCGAGTTATCCACAACGACTACCAGTTATAGGACACCGTACCGAGCAAGGTACGGCTGTCGCCCCAATAGCAACGCCCTGCATCGTTGCAACCAGATACATATTCCTTGTCGAACAGGTTCTTGGCGTTCAGGTCCACCGACCAGTGTGGGTTGATCTGATAACCCAGTGCCGCATCCACCAAGGTGACGCTTCCTGCATCCAGCTTGCCGTAGAGCGTCGGCGCCGTGTAGGCAAAGGTACTGTCGAAATAACGTACACCGCCGCCCAGGGAGAAACCCTTGAGTTGGCCATCCAGGAAGCGATATTTACCCCACACCGAAGCCTGATTACGCGGCACGCCCGTCATTTGACGGCCTTCCACCAGCGAGGTGGCCGAATCCTTGGTTATCCGGGCGTCGGTGTAGGTATAGGCCGCCGTCACGTTGAAGTTGGCGCTGATGTTGCTGTTGACCTCGACTTCCACGCCCTTGGCACGACTTTCACCGACTTGGCGATAGCTGTTGGTGGTGGCATCCAGGTAGGTATCGTCCTGCTTGCGCAGGTCATACACCGACACGGTCATCGCCGTATCCCAGCCGATCGGTTCGTACTTAACGCCCACTTCGTATTGGCTGCTGGTGATCGGTTTCAACGGCGAGCCGGCATTGGAGATCTGCTGCACGGGGACAAATGCGGTGGAATAGCTGACATACGGCGTAAGGCCGTTGTCGAACTGGTACATCACCCCGCCCTGGTAGGTGAATTTACGATCCTGTGAGTTGATATTGCTTGATGGCTGGACCTTGTCGCGGTAGTCGCTGTCGACCCAGTCCTGGCGGCCGCCGAGCAGAAAGAGCCAATGGTCGTATTTGCTCTGGACCTGCGCATAAACGCCTTTCATCTGCTGTTCAAGCAAGGTGTTTTGCACCGCCAGTGGAGTGAGCGGGTCACGCAGGTACACCGGGTTATACACATCGATGGTGCCGGCGAAACCCGCATCCCAGTCTTGATTGAACGAGGTTCGGTCATAGCTGGCGCCCAATAGCACCGTGTTTTCGAGGCCGCCCACCTGGAACTTGCCTTCGAGTTGGTTATCCAGGGAATAGACCATCGATTTGTTGTAGCGGTCGTAGGCGTTCATGTTCAGCCGGGTGCCGAAGCCGCCGTTATTGAGTGTGCCTGGCCAGGTTTCATGCCGGTTGATGCGTGACTGCATATAGCGCGAGTTCTGACGGAACTGCCAATCGTCATTGAAGCTGTGGCTGAACTCATAGCCGGTGCTCCACGCTTCGCGTTCAAAGGTGTTCCAGTCCGGGTTGCCCAGCAGGGTGTGTTTGGACAGCTTGCCGTTGGGATTTGTAAGCAGAGTGCCGGCTGCGGGTAGGCCGAGTTCCAGGTTGGTATGGTCTTTCTGGTAGTTGGCCAGCAGCGTCAGGGTGTTGTAGTCGTCGAAGTTCAGGGTCAGGGATGGCGCGATATACAGACGATCGTCCGGGACGTGATCGGTCTGTGTGTCGGATTTACGCCCCAGCATCACCACTCGGCCCAGGATATTGTCACTGTTGTTGAGCGGGCCCGAGATATCCACACCCAACTGGCGTCGATTGTTCGAACCATAACTCACCTGCACCTCGCCCTGCGGGGTTGCAGTCGGGTGTTTACTCACCAGGTTAACCAGGCCGCCGGGTGCGTTTTCGCCATAGAGCAAGGAAGAAGGGCCGCGGAAAATCTCGACCCGTTCCAGGCCGTAGGGTTCGCTGGTGGTGTCGTATCGATTGCCTTGAACTCGCAGGCCATCTCGCAGCAGGCCGTAGCCGTAATCGGTGGCGTTGAAACCGCGAATGAAAAACAGATCGCCTGCCAAGCCGTCGCCGGCCGCGAACGGTGGGGCGAAGATCCCCGGTACGTAGCCCAACACTTCTGTCAGGGTCTGGGATTTCTGATCCTTGATACGCTGGCCAGTGACAACGGACACCGAACGCGGAGTCTCGGACAGCGGTGTGCTGGTCTTGGTGCCGATGCGGCTGTTCTGAGCCTTGTAGCCTACATCCCCGCCGATCTCTTGATTGAAACCGCCCTGTTGATAAGCGCTCACGGTGGTAGGTGCCAAAGTCAGTTGGCCAGCAGGTGCCGCCTGTAATACATAGCTGCCGGGAGCCTGTGCGACCGCCTGCAGGCCCGAGTTCTGCAGCAGCAGCGCAAAGCCCTGGTCCACCGAGTAATCACCTTGCAGCCCTGGCGAATTCAAACGCGCGGTTTGCTGGGGGGAGAAGGACAGAATCACATTGGCCCTGGCGGCAAACTGGCTCAAGGCCTTGTCCAGAGGCCCAGCGGCAATTGCAAAGTGTTGCGTTGCGCTGGCGGCCATGACGGCGGTGGATAACAACACACCGGTCGTCGCGGTGATGAGCTGCAGACCGTAGGTCATACCATGGCAGGAAAGCCGTTTGCGGAGCGGGGTGGGAAGGCGCATAGGTGAGTAAGCCCTGAAGGTAGCGTCGTGATTACCTGTAGGGCCGCGCCAGGTCAAAAAAAGATAACCCCTCTGTGGATTATTTTTTCGGTCAGCCTATTCGGGTGACCGACACCCAATAGCGCGTAAAGTATTTCACTTGAATCGGCAGGCTCGCTTGCAGGTTAGCGAGGACGGCATCGGTTGAGTCCAGACGGAAGGTACCGGAAACACGCAGGCCCGCAGACGCTTGGTCGCAGTGCAATACGCCCGGCCGATAGCGCGCCAACTCATCGATAACGTCTCCCAGCCGAGCATCGAGCACGATCAGTTGCCCATCGACCCAGGCTGTCTGTACACCGCCATACCCCTGGGTAGGGCGCACATCGTACCGATCAAACTCTGCGCTCTCACCCGCACCAAGGATTCGGTGACGTTCGGGTTGGTCGCCTGGGGACACTTCAACCCGCTCTTCCAAGACGCCAACCCGCGTGGCGTCCGGCAGTTGGCGCACAGTAAACCGAGTGCCCAGCGCCTGGACCCGGCCTTGGCGAGTCTCTACATAAAACGGTAAGTGCCCACCCCGTTTTCCGGTGTGGATAAGTACTTCACCCTCGCGCAAACGAATCAAACGTTGGCGCCCGTCAAATGCCACATCGATAGCGGTATGAGTATTGAGATTGATCTGCGTGCCATCCGCCAGCTCGATGCGTTGCCTCTGGCCCACCGACGTCCGGTAATCAGCCCATACGTTACGCAGCGACGTATGTTGCTGAACGTTCCAACCCAGATAGCCACTGCCGCCGAGCACCAGCATCCACTTGAGTACCTGGCGCCGCTGTTGCGTGGTGGATAACGCGCGGCGCGTGAGGTCAGGGGGCAGGGCACCGAGGCTGCGCTGCAACTGCTCCATCTGGTTCCAGGCCGCCTGATGGGACGGGTCACGATTAAGCCACTGCTGCCAGGCTTGATGTTGTTCGGGCGTCGGTGGTTGCGACTGGAATTGCACATACCAACTGGCAGCGGCCTCGAATGTCTTGCGGTCGGGGCTGGCCATTACCGGCTGGCCATGAGCAGGGAGCACTCGGTGAGGGCGCGGATCATGTGTTTCTTCACGGTGGTCAGCGATACCTGCAGTTGATCGGCGATCTGTTGATAAGTCAGCCCTTCAATCTGTGCCAGCATGAAAATTCGCCGTGCCCGCTCACCCAGCCCAGACAGCGCTTTATCCACAGCCACCAGGGTTTCGATGATGATTGCCTTGTCTTCCTCACTGATAGCCGTGGCTTCAGGACGCTCTGCCAGGGCCTGCCTGTAGGCCTGTTCGACGGCATGCCGGCGATAGCGGTCGATCACCAGGCCTCTTGCGATGGTCGCCAGATAGTCCCTTGGTTCACGGATCTGCGCTGCGTGACGTCCACCGAGCATGCGCACGAACGTATCGTGGGCCACATCGGCTGCATCGCTGGCGTTATGCAATTTCCCCTTGAGCCACCCGCGCAGCCACGAATGATGTTGCTCATAGATGTGCTGGACCGCTGCGGTATGTGAAGAGGGAGGCATAGGCGCGACAAGGTAGGTTAATGATAATCGCTATTATTAACTGGCCCAGTGTTTTCCCACAATAGATCTCTTTTTGTCCTACCCAGGATTAATTCCTAGCATTGTCGTGGACGAAATCTGGCGTTTCTGTGGATTAAGCCCTGTGAATAACCGCTCCTGAGGCCAGTTGATAACAAGGCCTGAAACCTGAGTAAAAACCCGTCTGTGGATAACCATTCGTTTAATCCACAGGCTTAAAGCACTTATCCAAGGGCCTCATTGGCAGATGATCACAGTGTTTTGAATTGCTGTACACATTGAAAATAAAGGGCTGTAGAGATCTATCCACAGAAAACTGGCTCAGTATAAATAAACATAAAAACAAAGATTTAATAAATTTCTCTCTTTTAATTTCTATTGTCTGTGATTCATCCACAGCTGGTTAAATTTTGTGCAAAGGGTTCTTTAGGAAGGGCTAAGTCCCTATACTTGCCCGCAAAGCTCTAAAACCCTTTCAACAAACAATTCCTGATTACCTACATAAGCAGGCACGAGGTGCGTGGTGGATTTCCCTTCCCGTTTTGAAGTGATCGTCATCGGCGGCGGTCATGCCGGTACCGAGGCAGCACTGGCGTCAGCACGCATGGGCGTAAAAACCCTGTTGTTGACGCATAACGTGGAAACCCTCGGTGCCATGAGTTGCAACCCCGCGATTGGCGGGATTGGCAAAAGCCATCTGGTCAAGGAAATCGATGCCCTTGGCGGCGTGATGGCCATGGCCACCGACAAAGGTGGCATTCAGTTTCGTGTGCTCAACAGCCGCAAAGGCCCGGCCGTGCGGGCAACCCGTGCCCAGGCCGACCGTATTCTGTACAAGGCTGCGGTACGTGAAACCCTGGAAAACCAGCCGAACCTGTGGATATTTCAGCAGGCAGCCGATGACCTGATCGTCGAACAGGACCAAGTACGCGGTGTCGTGACTCAAATGGGCCTGCGTTTCTTCGCAGAATCCGTCGTACTGACCACCGGCACTTTCCTGGGTGGGCTTATCCACATCGGTATGCAGAATTATTCCGGTGGTCGCGCTGGCGACCCGCCGTCGATTGCTCTGGCAAAACGCCTGCGGGAATTGCCGTTGCGTGTCGGTCGCCTGAAAACCGGGACTCCGCCACGTATTGACGGGCGTACCGTGGATTTTTCGGTGATGACCGAACAAGCCGGCGATACGCCGATTCCGGTCATGTCGTTCATGGGCTCCAAGGAACAGCATCCAAAACAGGTCAGTTGCTGGATAACCCACACCAATGCGCGTACTCACGAAATCATTGCTGCGAACCTTGATCGTTCGCCGATGTATTCCGGGGTGATCGAAGGCATTGGCCCGCGTTATTGCCCGTCGATCGAAGACAAGATCCACCGCTTTGCCGACAAGGAAAGCCACCAGGTCTTTATCGAGCCGGAAGGGTTGACCACCCACGAGCTGTATCCGAACGGAATTTCGACTTCGCTGCCGTTCGACGTGCAAATCCAGATCGTGCAGTCGATTCGCGGTATGGAAAACGCGCACATCGTGCGTCCGGGCTACGCCATCGAGTACGACTACTTCGACCCGCGCGACCTGAAATACAGCCTGGAAACCAAAGTGATTGGCGGGCTGTTCTTCGCCGGCCAAATCAACGGCACCACCGGTTATGAAGAAGCCGGTGCCCAAGGTTTGCTGGCCGGGACCAACGCAGCATTGCGTGCACAGGGCAAAGACAGCTGGTGCCCGCGACGCGATGAAGCCTACATCGGCGTATTGGTCGATGACCTGATTACCCTGGGTACCCAGGAACCGTACCGGATGTTCACTTCTCGGGCGGAATACCGTCTGATCCTGCGCGAAGACAACGCCGATCTGCGCTTGACCGAAAAAGGTCGCGAGCTGGGCCTGGTTGATGACGCCCGTTGGGCGGCCTTCTGCAAAAAACGCGAAAGCATCACGCTCGAAGAACAGCGTCTGAAAAGTACCTGGGTTCGCCCGGGCACGGAGCAGGGCGACGCCATTGCAGAAAAATTCGGCACGCCGCTGACCCATGAGTACAACTTGCTCAACCTGCTTTCCCGTCCGGAAATCGACTACGCTGGTTTGGTCGAAGTGACTGGCCAGGGCGCAGAAGACCCACAGGTTGCCGAACAGGTTGAAATCAAGACCAAATACGCAGGCTACATTGATCGCCAGCAGGACGAGATCGCCCGGCTGCGCGCCAGTGAAGACACCAAGCTGCCTGTGGATATCGACTACACCGGGATTTCCGGTTTGTCGAAAGAAATCCAAAGCAAGCTGGGGATAACTCGGCCGGAAACCCTCGGGCAGGCTTCACGTATCCCTGGCGTCACGCCGGCAGCCATCTCGCTGTTGATGATTCATTTGAAAAAACGCGGCGCGGGCCGTCAGTTGGAGCAAAGCGCTTGAGTTCGTTGGTCACCTCGCAACACGCCGAAGAGTTATCCACAGGAGCGCGCCAGTTGGGCGTGGCCCTGACCGAAGCCCAGCATGAGTTACTGCTGGGCTATCTGGCCTTATTGATCAAATGGAACAAGGCTTACAACCTGACCGCCGTGCGTGACCCCGACGAGATGGTGTCGCGGCATTTGCTCGACAGCCTCAGCGTGATGCCGTTTATCGAAAACGGCCGCTGGCTCGACGTCGGCAGTGGCGGCGGCATGCCTGGCATTCCGTTGGCGATCCTGTTTCCGCAGGCCCACGTGACCTGCCTGGACAGCAACGGCAAGAAAACCCGCTTCCTGACCCAGGTCAAACTCGAACTCAAGCTGGATAACCTGCAAGTTATCCACAGTCGTGTCGAAGCGTTCACGCCTGAACTGCCGTTCAACGGGATCGTGTCCCGGGCATTCAGCAGCATGGAGAACTTCAGCAACTGGACGCGCCACCTGGGCGACCGTGACACCCGCTGGCTGGCAATGAAGGGCGTTCATCCAAGCGACGAGCTGTTAGCATTGCCGGCAGACTTCCACCTCGATAGCGAACACGCCTTGGCCGTACCTGGTTGCCAAGGCCAACGCCATCTGCTGATACTGCGCCGCACGGCATGATTGGGAACACAAGCAAGAATGGCTAAGGTATTCGCGATAGCGAACCAGAAAGGTGGTGTGGGTAAAACCACCACCTGTATCAACCTCGCAGCATCCCTGGTCGCGACCAAGCGTCGGGTGCTGCTGATCGATCTCGATCCACAGGGCAACGCCACCATGGGTAGCGGTGTGGATAAACACGGCCTGGAAAACTCGGTCTACGATTTGCTGATTGGCGAATGCGACCTGGCCCAGGCCATGCACTATTCCGAGCACGGCGGTTACCAACTGCTGCCGGCCAACCGCGATCTGACCGCGGCGGAAGTGGTGCTGCTGGAAATGCAGATGAAAGAAAGCCGTCTGCGCAGCGCCCTGGCGCCCATTCGCGACAACTACGATTACATCTTGATCGACTGCCCACCGTCGCTGTCGATGCTCACGCTTAACGCCCTGGTAGCCGCCGATGGGGTGATTATCCCCATGCAGTGCGAGTACTACGCGTTGGAAGGCCTGAGCGACCTTGTGGATAACATCAAGCGCATTGCCGAGTTGCTCAACCCGAAACTGCAGATCGAAGGCTTGTTGCGGACCATGTTCGACCCGCGCCTGAGCCTGATGAACGATGTGTCGGCGCAGCTCAAGGAACACTTCGGTGACCAGCTGTACGACACCGTGATTCCACGCAACATCCGCCTGGCCGAAGCGCCAAGCTACGGCATGCCCGCGCTGGCGTACGACAAATCCTCGCGTGGTGCCATTGCCTACCTGGCATTGGCTGGCGAGATGGTTCGCCGTCAACGCCGCAATTCACGTACCGCTGCAGCCCAGCCAACTTAAGGAACCCCCATGGCCGTCAAGAAACGAGGTCTCGGACGTGGACTGGATGCACTGTTGAGTGGTCCGACCGTCACATCGCTTGAAGAACAAGCGGTGCAGGCCGACGAGCGCGAGCTGCAGCACTTGCCGCTGGACTTGATCCAGCGCGGCAAATACCAGCCACGTCGGGACATGGACCCCCAGGCCCTGGAAGAACTGTCCAACTCGATCAAGGCCCAGGGCGTGATGCAGCCCATCGTGGTGCGCCCCATTGGCGGTGGCCGCTTTGAGATCATCGCCGGTGAGCGCCGCTGGCGTGCCAGCCAGCAGGCCGGCAAGGAAACCATCCCGGCCATGGTGCGCGATGTGCCGGATGAAACCGCGATCGCCATGGCGTTGATCGAGAATATCCAGCGTGAAGACCTCAACCCGATCGAAGAAGCGATTGCGTTGCAGCGTTTGCAGCAGGAATTCCAGCTCACCCAGCAGCAAGTGGCCGAGGCAGTGGGCAAGTCCCGCGTCACCGTGTCCAACTTGTTGCGTTTGATCGCGCTGCCGGAAGTGATCAAGACCATGTTGTCCCACGGCGACCTGGAAATGGGCCATGCCCGTGCGTTGCTCGGTTTACCCGAAAATCAACAGGTTGAAGGGGCGCGACACGTTGTCGCACGAGGCCTGACCGTACGTCAGACCGAAGCGCTGGTGCGCCAGTGGCTCAGCGGCAAACCTGCACCGGTCGAAACCGCCAAACCTGATCCGGATATCGCCCGACTCGAGCAGCGCCTGGCCGAGCGCCTGGGCTCTGCGGTGCAAATTCGTCACGGCAAGAAGGGCAAAGGGCAATTGGTCATCGGATATAACTCCCTTGACGAGCTTCAAGGCGTCCTTGCCCACATCCGCTGAAACATTTGCTTATGTAGCGCGTGATCGGAAATCACTACCCGACAGTTGAATAGGGGCTGAACCGCCCCTATACTCTGCGCGCATTTTGTCGGCACAAATTATGCCAAGTTATTGATTTCCGGCAGCCGACCATTGAGGAGCAAGAGTGATGGAAACCCGCACGCCAAACACGTTGCCGTTCCATCGCTTGGCTGTTTTTCCGGTTCTACTGGCTCAATTTGTCATTTTGCTGATCGCCGCATTGGCGCTTTGGTATTGGCATGGAGTCGTAGCCGGGTATTCAGGACTCTGCGGAGGCCTGATAGCCTTGCTGCCCAATATGTATTTTGCTCACAGGGCCTTTCGGTTTTCCGGCGCCCGAGCAGCCCAGGCTATCGTCCGGTCTTTTTATGCCGGCGAGGCGGGGAAACTGATTTTGACGGCAGTGCTGTTTGCACTGACCTTTGCAGGTGTGAAGCCATTGGCGCCGCTGGCTGTATTCGGCGTCTTCGTGTTGACCCAACTGGTCAGCTGGTTCGCTCCCCTGCTAATGAAAACAAGACTTTCGAAACCTTAGGGCGTTTGAGGCAACCATGGCAGAAACAACCGCTTCGGGCTATATCCAGCACCACTTGCAGAACCTGACCTTCGGTCAGCTTCCTAATGGCGGCTGGGGCTTTGCCCACACCGCAGCAGAAGCCAAAGAAATGGGTTTCTGGGCTTTCCACCTGGACACTCTGGGTTGGTCGGTCGCATTGGGCCTGATCTTCGTTCTGATTTTCCGCATGGCGGCAAAGAAGGCGACTTCCGGTCAGCCAGGTGCTTTGCAGAACTTCGTTGAAGTATTGGTCGAATTCGTCGATGGCAGCGTGAAAGACAGCTTCCATGGCCGTAGCCCGGTGATTGCACCGCTGGCACTGACCATCTTCGTCTGGGTGTTCCTGATGAACGCCGTCGACTTGATTCCGGTGGACTGGATTCCTCAGTTGGCCATGGCGATCTCCGGCGACCCACACATTCCATTCCGCGCCGTATCCACCACTGACCCGAACGCCACACTGGGCATGGCTCTGTCGGTATTCGCGCTGATCATTTTCTACAGCATCAAGGTCAAGGGCATCGGCGGCTTCATCGGCGAACTGACCCTGCACCCGTTCGGCAGCAAGAACATCTTCGTTCAAGCCCTGCTGATCCCGGTGAACTTCCTGCTGGAATTCGTCACCCTGATCGCCAAGCCGATTTCCCTGGCTCTGCGACTGTTCGGCAACATGTATGCCGGCGAGCTGGTGTTCATTCTGATCGCTGTGATGTTCGGCAGCGGCCTGCTCTGGCTTAGCGGCCTGGGCGTAGTTCTGCAGTGGGCGTGGGCTGTGTTCCACATCCTGATCATTACCCTGCAGGCCTTCATCTTCATGATGCTGACCATCGTCTACCTGTCGATGGCGCACGAAGAGAACCATTAAGACCAGTCTCGACTAGTCTGATGTCCTTCCCGGTCAAACGGGAAGGTGGCCCAACAGGGCTATGAAACGATTTGTTTTACCGCTTTAAAATCTAAAAAACCTAAACCATACGACGTAAAAGTCGGGAGGAAAGATGGAAACTGTAGTTGGTCTAACCGCTATCGCTGTTGCACTGTTGATCGGCCTGGGCGCCCTGGGTACTGCCATTGGTTTCGGCCTGCTGGGCGGCAAATTCCTGGAAGGCGCAGCGCGTCAGCCAGAAATGGTCCCAATGCTGCAAGTTAAAATGTTCATCGTCGCCGGCCTGCTCGACGCCGTGACCATGATCGGCGTTGGTATCGCACTGTTCTTCACCTTCGCGAACCCCTTCGTTGGTCAACTCGCTGGCTAATCACTCGACTTTTCGAGTGATTGGGGTGATGGACAACGAATGAGCGAGGTGTTGGCGTGAACATTAATGCAACCCTGATTGGCCAATCCGTTGCGTTCTTCATTTTTGTAGTGTTTTGCATGAAGTTCGTGTGGCCTCCGGTCATCGCGGCTTTGCACGAACGTCAGAAGAAGATCGCGGATGGTTTGGACGCTGCCAGCCGTGCAGCTCGCGACCTGGAGTTGGCCCACGAGAAAGTGGGTCAGCAACTGCGCGAAGCTAAAGCACAGGCAGCCGAGATCATTGAGCAAGCCAAGAAACGCGGTAACCAGATCGTCGAAGAGGCTGTTGAAAAAGCCCGCGTCGAAGCTGACCGTGTGAAGGCTTCGGCTCATGCCGAGATCGAACAGGAACTGAACGGTGTCAAAGACGCGCTGCGTGCCCAACTGGGTGCTCTGGCCGTTGGCGGTGCTGAGAAGATCCTCGGTGCCACAATCGATCAAAACGCGCACGCGGAGCTGGTTAACAAACTGGCTGCTGAAATTTAAGCGAGGGCGATCATGGCAGAACTGACCACGTTGGCCCGACCTTACGCTAAGGCAGCCTTCGAGCACGCCCAGGCCCACCAGCAGCTGGCCTCTTGGTCAGCCATGCTCGGCCTGGCTGCAGCAGTGTCGCAAGACGACACCATGCAGCGCGTGCTCAAGGCCCCGCGCCTGACGAGCGCAGACAAGGCCGCCACTTTTATTGAAGTGTGCGGCGACAAGTTTGATGTGAAGGTGCAGAACTTCATCCACGTCATTGCCGAAAACGACCGTCTCCCGCTATTGCCGGAGATCGCCGCTCTGTTCGACCTGTACAAGGCCGAAGCAGAGAAATCGGTAGACGTTGAAGTGACCAGTGCTTTCGCATTGAACCAAGAACAGCAAGACAAACTCGCCAAGGTTCTCAGTGCACGACTCAATCGGGAAGTGCGCCTGCAAGCTTCGGAGGACGCATCGCTTATTGGTGGTGTTGTTATCCGTGCCGGCGACCTGGTTATCGATGGCTCGATTCGCGGCAAAATCGCGAAACTTGCCGAAGCATTGAAATCTTGAGTTTGAAGGGGCAGCAGAGCAATGCAGCAACTCAATCCTTCCGAAATAAGTGAAATTATCAAGGGCCGCATCGACAAGCTCGATGTGACCTCCCAAGCCCGTAACGAAGGCACTGTCGTCAGCGTATCTGACGGCATCGTGCGGATTCACGGTCTGGCCGACGTCATGTACGGCGAGATGATCGAGTTTCCGGGCGGCGTCTACGGTATGGCCCTCAACCTGGAGCAAGACTCCGTAGGTGCCGTTGTATTGGGCGCGTACACCAGTCTGGCTGAAGGCATGAGCGCCAAGTGCACAGGCCGCATCCTGGAAGTTCCGGTTGGTAAGGAACTGCTGGGTCGCGTTGTCGACGCACTGGGTAACCCTGTTGACGGTAAAGGTCCACTGGGCAACACCGAGACCGACGCGGTCGAGAAAGTTGCTCCAGGCGTGATCTGGCGTAAGTCGGTAGACCAGCCTGTACAGACTGGCTACAAAGCTGTCGATGCCATGATCCCAGTCGGCCGTGGCCAGCGTGAGCTGATCATCGGTGACCGTCAGATCGGTAAGACCGCTCTGGCGATCGACGCGATCATCAACCAGAAAGACAGCGGCATTTTCTGCGTCTACGTAGCCATCGGTCAGAAGCAATCGACCATCGCCAACGTGGTTCGCAAGCTGGAAGAAAACGGCGCCCTGGCCAACACGATCATCGTGGCTGCCAGTGCTTCGGAATCTCCTGCGCTGCAATTCCTGGCACCGTACTCCGGTTGCACCATGGGTGAATTCTTCCGCGACCGCGGTGAAGACGCGCTGATCGTTTATGACGATCTGTCCAAGCAAGCAGTGGCTTACCGCCAGATTTCCCTGCTGCTGCGCCGTCCACCAGGCCGTGAAGCTTACCCAGGCGACGTGTTCTATCTCCACTCCCGTCTGCTGGAGCGCGCATCCCGCGTTTCGGAAGAGTACGTAGAGAAGTTCACCAACGGCGCAGTGACCGGCAAAACCGGTTCCCTGACCGCACTGCCGATCATCGAAACCCAGGCTGGCGACGTTTCCGCGTTCGTTCCGACCAACGTGATTTCCATCACCGACGGTCAGATCTTCTTGGAATCGGCGATGTTCAACTCCGGGATCCGTCCTGCAGTGAACGCCGGTGTTTCGGTATCCCGTGTGGGTGGTGCCGCTCAGACCAAGATCATCAAGAAGCTCTCCGGTGGTATCCGTACCGCTCTGGCTCAGTACCGTGAACTGGCGGCATTCGCCCAGTTCGCTTCTGACCTGGACGAAGCGACCCGTAAGCAACTTGAGCATGGTCAGCGCGTTACCGAGCTGATGAAGCAGAAGCAATACGCCCCAATGTCGATCGCTGACATGGCGTTGTCGCTGTATGCCGCTGAGCGTGGGTTCCTGACCGACGTTGAAATCGCCAAGGTCGGCAGCTTTGAACAAGCGCTGATTGCTTACTTCAACCGCGATCACGCCGAATTGATGGCGAAGATCAACGTGAAGGGTGACTTCAATGACGATATCGACGCTGGCATGAAAGCCGGTATCGAGAAGTTCAAGGCCACCCAAACCTGGTAAGCCGCAGCGGGAGCCGCAAGGCTCCCGCTTGCTAACCTGATAGGTGTTACATGGCAGGCGCAAAAGAGATTCGCAGTAAGATTGCGAGCATCAAAAGCACGCAAAAAATTACCAGCGCCATGGAAAAAGTGGCGGTCAGCAAAATGCGCAAGGCACAAATGCGCATGGCTGCTAGCCGTCCTTATGCGGAGCGTATCCGCCAGGTAATTGGGCATCTGGCCAACGCCAACCCGGAATACCGCCACCCGTTCATGATCGACCGCGCAGTAAAGCGTGTGGGTTATGTGGTAGTGAGCAGTGACCGTGGTTTGTGCGGTGGTCTGAATACCAACCTGTTCAAGGCCCTGGTCAAGGACATGGCGGTAAACCGCGAAAACGGCGTCGAGATTGATCTGTGTGTTGTTGGTAGCAAGGGTGCGGCCTTTTTCCGCAACTTCGGCGGTAACGTCGTTGCAGCTATCAGCCACTTGGGTGAAGAGCCGTCGATCAATGACTTGATCGGCAGTGTGAAGGTGATGCTGGATGCGTACCTGGAAGGCCGTATTGACCGGCTCTCCGTGGTATCCAACAAGTTCATCAACACCATGACCCAGCAGCCAACCGTGGAGCAATTGATTCCACTGGTGGCGACCCCGGATCAGGAACTCAAGCACCACTGGGACTACCTCTACGAACCAGACGCCAAAGAGCTGCTTGACGGCTTGATGGTGCGCTACGTGGAGTCGCAGGTGTACCAGGCGGTGGTCGAGAACAACGCAGCTGAACAAGCGGCGCGGATGATCGCGATGAAAAACGCTACCGATAACGCCGGTGATCTGATCAGCGATTTGCAGCTGATCTACAACAAGGCGCGTCAGGCTGCGATCACCCAAGAGATCTCGGAAATCGTCGGCGGCGCTGCCGCGGTTTAACGGTTCAAATATTCAGAGGATCCAGCTATGAGTAGCGGACGTATCGTTCAAATCATCGGCGCCGTTATCGACGTGGAATTTCCACGCGACAGCGTACCGAGCATCTACAACGCGCTGAAAGTACAAGGCGCGGAAACTACCCTGGAAGTTCAGCAGCAGCTGGGCGACGGCGTAGTTCGTACCATTGCGATGGGTTCCACCGAAGGCTTGAAGCGCGGTCTGGACGTTGTCGACACTGGCGCTGCCATCTCCGTACCGGTCGGTAAAGCGACCCTGGGCCGGATCATGGACGTACTGGGCAACCCGATCGACGAAGCTGGTCCGATTGCCACCGAAGAGCGCTGGGGCATTCACCGCGCAGCACCTTCGTTCGCAGAACAAGCGGGCGGCAACGACCTGCTGGAAACCGGCATCAAGGTTATCGACCTGGTTTGCCCGTTCGCCAAAGGCGGTAAAGTCGGTCTGTTCGGTGGTGCCGGTGTAGGCAAGACCGTAAACATGATGGAACTGATCCGTAACATCGCCATCGAGCACAGCGGTTATTCCGTGTTCGCAGGTGTGGGTGAGCGTACTCGTGAGGGTAACGACTTCTACCACGAGATGAAGGACTCCAACGTTCTGGACAAAGTGGCACTGGTTTACGGTCAGATGAACGAGCCGCCGGGAAACCGTCTGCGCGTAGCCCTGACTGGCCTGACCATGGCCGAGAAGTTCCGTGACGAAGGTAACGACGTTCTGCTGTTCGTCGACAACATCTATCGTTACACCCTGGCCGGTACTGAAGTATCCGCACTGCTGGGCCGTATGCCTTCGGCAGTAGGTTACCAGCCGACCCTGGCTGAAGAGATGGGCGTTCTGCAAGAACGTATCACTTCGACCAAGGAAGGTTCGATCACCTCGATCCAAGCGGTATACGTACCTGCGGATGACTTGACCGACCCGTCGCCAGCCACCACCTTCGCCCACTTGGACGCCACCGTCGTTCTGTCCCGTGACATCGCTTCCCTGGGTATCTACCCAGCGGTCGATCCACTGGACTCGACTTCGCGCCAGCTGGACCCGAACGTGATCGGCCAGGAGCACTACGACACCGCTCGCGGCGTTCAGTACGTGCTGCAGCGTTACAAAGAACTGAAGGACATCATTGCGATCCTGGGTATGGACGAGCTGTCGGAAGCCGACAAGCAGTTGGTAAACCGTGCTCGTAAGATCCAGCGTTTCTTGTCGCAGCCGTTCTTCGTGGCTGAAGTCTTCACCGGTGCCTCGGGTAAATACGTTTCCCTGAAAGACACCATTGCTGGCTTCAAAGGCATCCTCAACGGTGACTACGACCACCTGCCAGAACAAGCGTTCTACATGGTCGGCGGCATCGAAGAAGCGATCGAGAAAGCCAAGAAACTGTAATCCTGGCGCCCGGAAACGGGCGCTCATCAGGTTGAGGCAATCAGATGGCTATGACAGTCCATTGCGATATCGTCAGCGCGGAAGGGGAAATTTTCTCCGGTCTGGTAGAAATGGTGATTGCACACGGCGAACTCGGTGACCTGGGTATTGCCATGGGCCACGCGCCGTTGATCACCAGCTTGAAGCCAGGTCCGATCACTCTGACCAAGCAAGGCGGGGAAAAGGAGGTGTTTTACATCTCCGGTGGTTTCCTCGAGGTTCAGCCGAACATGGTCAAGGTACTTGCCGACACCGTGCAACGTGCTGGCGACCTGGATGAAGCCTCCGCTCAGGAAGCCGTCAAGGCTGCCGAGAAGGCGCTGAACGAAAAAGGCGCAGACTTCGACTACAGCGCTGCTGCAGTCCGTCTGGCCGAGGCCGCAGCCCAGCTGCGTACTCTCCAGCAGATCCGCAAGAAGTAAGCGGCCACGCCGTTTTGCTTGATGCGTGATTGATTAAAAAGGGTAGCCTCGGCTACCCTTTTTCTTTTTTTGCAAAACACTTCTTTGGTCTGAACCCGGACCGCCCAGGATTGGTAGCCATTCATGTCTCTTGAAATCGTTATTCTCGCCGCAGGCCAGGGCACCCGCATGCGTTCAGCCCTGCCCAAGGTACTGCACCCGGTCGCGGGCAATTCCATGCTGGGTCATGTTATCCACAGCGCCCGGCAGTTGGACCCACAGCGTATTCATGTGGTGATCGGCCACGGTGCAGACCTGGTTCGCGAGCGCCTCGCCGCGGATGATCTGAATTTCGTATTGCAAGACAAGCAACTGGGCACCGGACACGCGACTGCGCAGGCTGTGCCTTTCATCACCGCAGACACCGTGTTGATCCTCTACGGCGATGTCCCGCTGATTGAAGTAGAAACCCTGCAACGCCTGCTCAAGCACGTGGTGCCTGGCCAGATGGGCCTGCTCACCGTTGAGCTGGATGACCCTACGGGTTACGGCCGCATTGTGCGCAACGCCGATGGCAAGGTCGCCGCGATCGTCGAGCACAAAGATGCCAGCGAAGCCCAGCGCGCGATTACTGAAGGCAACACCGGCATTCTCGCGGTGCCTGCCAACAAGCTCGCCGACTGGATGAGCCGTTTGTCCAACAACAATGCCCAGGGCGAGTACTACCTCACCGACGTCATCGAGATGGCCGTCAGCGATGGCCTGGTGGTCGCCACCGAGCAGCCCCACCACCCGATGGAAGTGCAGGGCGCCAACGACCGCAAGCAACTGGCAGAGCTGGAGCGTCACTATCAACTGCGCGAAGGCCTGCGCCTGATGGCCCAGGGTGTGACCCTGCGAGACCCCGCGCGTTTCGATGTACGTGGTGAAGTCACGGTGGGCCGCGACATCCTGATCGATATCAACGTGATCCTCGAAGGCCGCGTGATCATTGAAGACGGCGTAGTCATTGGCCCGAACTGCGTGATCAAGGACAGCACCTTGCGCAAAGGCGTGGTGGTCAAGGCCAACAGCCACATCGACGGTGCCGTGATGGGCGAGGGCAGCGATGCCGGGCCGTTTGCGCGCTTGCGTCCGGGTAGTGAGCTGGGGGCCAAGGCCCATGTGGGTAACTTTGTCGAACTGAAAAACGCTCACCTGGGTGAAGGCGCCAAAGTCGGCCACCTGACTTACCTGGGCGATGCCGTCATCGGCGCCCGCACCAACATCGGTGCCGGCACCATCACCTGCAACTATGACGGTGCCAACAAGTACCAGACCACCATTGGTGAAGACGTGTTCATCGGCTCCAATAACTCGCTGGTTGCTCCAGTGACCATTGGCGATGGTTCCAACACCGCTGCGGGCTCGACTATTAACCAGGATGTGGATAAGTCCCAACTGGCTGTTGCTCGTGCTCGCCAACGCAACATCGACGGCTGGAAACGCCCGGTCAAAATCAAGAAGACCTGAGTTATCCACAGTATTTGAAATACTCGGTACCCATGTGGGAGGCCCCACTAAGTCTTCGACATAGCGCTGTCGCGCATCAAACTGGTTCATCGTAAGGTTTAAGAACGCGTGCGGGGCAAAGGCCGTAGCCAACACTGGTGTGACAGCACCCGAGTGGGAGAGTGGCCTGCACGGTATCGGCGTGGAGTCATTGTCGGCACAGCAAGCTGTGACCACGTATAAGAGAGTGAATCCGCTCGCCACCGTGTACCCCGCACGCGTCATTCAATCCTGCGAGGAATTGTCATGGCGCGCAAGAACCAAAAGCGTTTTGAGGTTATCCATCCTGACTGCGGTGCTGTTGATGTGGGCGGGCGTGAGCATTTGGCCGCTGTTGATCCGACGAAATGCGATGAGCCCGTTAGGCGCTTTTCTACTTTCACTGATGATTTGTATGCCATGGCCGATTGGTTTGAGTCCATGGGCGTCAAGGTGGTGGCGATGGAGGCGACCGGGGTTTATTGGATCCCGCTCTTCGAGATTCTGGATAGACGCGGTTTTGAGGTCTACCTCGTTAACTCCCGTGCAACTCGGCAAATAACCGGGCGCAAGTCCGACGTCCTTGATTGCCAGTGGATACTTCAGCTTATGACACACGGTCTGTTACGAGGCGCTTTTCGGCCTTCGGACGGCGTGTGCTCACTGCGTTCACTGGTTCGTCAGCGTGGCAATAAAGTTCGCGACCAAGCCAAAGCCCTCAACCGGATGCAAAAGGCTTTGGTCCAGATGAACATCCAGTTGGCTCAAGTCATCAGCAATAGCCGGGGTCACAGGCATGAGTATTTTGCGGGCAATCGTTGAAGGCGAGCGCGATCCCGATGTACTCGCAATGCTTAGAGACAAGCGTGTTAAAGCCGACCAAGCCACGGTCGCCCGCAGCCTACGGGGTAACTGGCGAGCAGAGCACTTGCATGCGCTGAGTCAGGAATTGGCGGCTTATGATTTCTTGGAAAAACAGATTGGTGAGTGCGACCAAGCCATTGCTTATGCACTTGAACGGCTGCCGACTCTTCAAGCGGATGTTATCGCGCCCAGTAAAACACTACGTAATCCGCACCGTTCGAATGAGCAACAGTTGATCCTGCATCGAGCCTTGAACAAGGTAATGGGGGTGGATTTAACCGCGATCCCCACTATAGGAATCGACACCGCACTGGTCTTAGCTAGTGAGTTGGGAGCGGACTTGTCACGATTCCCGACCTCACAGCACTTCTGCTCTTGGCTCGGACTTGCTCCACCGACGAGGATCTCAGGAGGCAAGCCCCTTCCCGGTAAAACCGTGAAGGTTATCAATCGAGCCGCACAAGCCCTGAAGCAGGCAGCCTCAATCGCCCGCAATGACAAGAGCTTTATCGGTGCCAGCCATCGCGCTCGCCTGACCCGAATGGATACCTGTTGCGCGATCAAAGCGACAGCCCATCAACTGGCGCGCTTGATCTACGCGATGCTGACCAAAGGTCAGCCTTATGTAGAGAGAGGAATCGAGGAATTTGAAGAAAGAAGCCGCGACCGGCAGATGCGTGCCTCGGAGCGCAAGGCACGCAAGCTGGGGATGCAGCTGGTTAAAGCAGCGTGATTTTTAAGAGCAAAAACAATGAGTTATTTTTTGTTTGATAAGAGCGGGCTTGCTCGCGAATGCGCAATGTCAGTCACTGAAGGTGTGCCTGATACACCGCCTTCGCGAGCAAGCCCGCTCCCACATTTGATAGGTGGTGACTTAAAATTCGCTTCCAGTGCTTGACGATCTTTCGCCAATAGGTTTTGATTGCCTTCGTTATCTTTCGAAACGAAACTTATCACTACCATGTCGAAACGAAACACCCCCCAACGACGCCACAACATCCTGACCTTGCTCAACGAACAGGGCGAAGTCAGCGTGGACGAATTGGCCAAACATTTCGAAACTTCGGAAGTGACCATCCGCAAGGACCTTGCTGCCCTCGAAAGTAACGGCCTGCTCCTGCGTCGCTATGGCGGCGCAATCACCATGCCTCAAGAGCTGGTGGGCGACGCTGCTCAGCCGATCTCGGCCTACAAGCGCGCCATCGCCCGTGCGGCCGTGCAGCGTTTGCGTGAACATGCGCGCATCATCATCGACAGCGGCAGCACCACTGCCGCGATGATTCCCGAACTGGGCCATCAACCGGGCCTGGTGGTGATGACCAACTCCCTGAACGTAGCCCGCGCCTTGAGCGAACTGGAACATGAACCGGTCCTGTTGATGACCGGTGGTACCTGGGACCCGCATTCGGATTCGTTCCAGGGCCAGGTCGCCGAGCAGGTGCTGCGTTCCTACGACTTTGATCAGCTGTTCATCGGTGCCGATGGCATTGATCTGCAGCGCGGCACTACCACCTTCAACGAGCTGCTGGGCTTGAGCCGTGTGATGGCCGAGGTCGCCCGTGAAGTGGTGGTGATGGTCGAATCCGACAAGATCGGCCGCAAGATTCCCAACCTGGAACTGCCCTGGAGCAGCGTCCATACCCTTATTACCGATGATCGCCTGCCGCTCGAGGCCCGCGACCAGATCCAAGCCCGCGGCATTACGCTGATATGCGCGGCAATCATCTAGGAGAAGCACCATGTGTGGAATTGTTGGCGCAGTCGCCGAACGTAACGTTACTGCCATCCTGATCGAAGGCCTCAAGCGCCTTGAATACCGCGGCTATGACAGCGCCGGTGTGGCCGTCTTCACCAACGCCGGAAAGCTGGAGCGCATGCGCCGCCCGGGCAAGGTCAGCGAGTTGGATCAGGCCCTGGCCGGTGAGCCGCTGGTAGGGCGCTTAGGGATCGCCCACACCCGTTGGGCTACTCACGGTGCGCCGTGCGAGCGTAACGCCCACCCGCACTTTTCCGGCGACCTGGCGGTGGTGCACAACGGCATCATTGAAAACCACGAAGTGCTGCGCGAACAGCTCAAGGGCCTGGGCTATGTGTTCACCTCGGACACCGACACCGAAGTGATCGCCCACCTGCTCAACCACAAGCTCAAGGACCACAGCGACCTGACCACCGCCCTCAAGGCCACGGTCAAAGAGCTGCACGGTGCCTACGGTTTGGCCGTGATCAGCGCCAGCCAGCCTGACCGCGTTGTGGCAGCCCGCAGCGGCAGCCCGCTGGTGATCGGCCTGGGCCTGGGTGAGAACTTCCTCGCCTCCGATCAACTGGCCCTGCGCCAGGTGACCGACCGCTTCATGTACCTGGAAGAAGGCGACATTGCCGACATCCGCCGTGAAAGCGTGCAGATCTGGGACGTGAACGGTCAGTCCGTCGAGCGCGAAGCCGTGCAATACCGCGATGGCGCCGAAGCCGCTGACAAAGGCGAGTTCCGCCACTTCATGCTCAAGGAAATCCACGAGCAGCCGTCCGTGGTACAGCGCACCCTGGAAGGTCGCCTGAGCCAGAACCAAGTACTGGTGAACGCGTTCGGCCCGCAAGCCGCCGAACTGTTCGCCAAAGTGCGCAACGTGCAGATCGTCGCCTGTGGCACCAGCTACCACGCCGGTATGGTGGCGCGTTACTGGTTGGAAGAACTGGCCGGCATCCCGTGCCAGGTCGAAGTCGCCAGCGAGTTCCGCTACCGCAAAGTGGTGGTGCAACCCGACACCCTGTTCGTGACCATTTCCCAGTCTGGTGAGACCGCCGACACCCTGGCCGCCCTGCGCAATGCCAAGGAACTGGGCTTCCTCGGCAGCCTGGCCATCTGCAACGTCAGCATCAGCTCCCTGGTGCGTGAATCCGACCTGACCCTGCTGACCCAGGCTGGTCGCGAAATCGGCGTGGCCTCCACCAAAGCCTTCACTACCCAGCTGGTGGGCCTGTTGCTGCTGACCCTGTCCCTGGGCCAAGTGCGCGGCACCCTCGCTGAAGGTGTCGAAGCCACCCTGGTGGAAGAACTGCGCCGCCTGCCGACCCGCCTGGGCGAAGCCTTGGCCATGGACAGCACTGTGGAAAAAGTCGCCGAGCTGTTCGCCGACAAGAACCACACCCTGTTCCTCGGCCGTGGTGCGCAATACCCGGTGGCGATGGAAGGCTCACTGAAACTCAAGGAAATCTCGTACATCCACGCCGAAGCCTACCCGGCCGGTGAGCTGAAGCACGGCCCGCTGGCCCTGGTGGACGACGACATGCCAGTGGTCACCGTGGCGCCGAACAACGAACTGCTGGAGAAGCTCAAATCCAACCTGCAGGAAGTACGCGCCCGTGGCGGCCAACTGATCGTCTTCGCTGATGAAAAGGCCGGCATGACCAACGGTGAAGGCACCCACGTCATCAACATGCCGCACATCCACGACACCCTGTCGCCGATCCTCTACACCATCCCGCTGCAATTGCTGTCGTACTACGTTGCTGTGCTTAAGGGCACTGACGTTGACCAGCCGCGTAACCTGGCGAAGTCGGTGACGGTGGAGTAAGCCTTACTGACGTACCCAAAAGGGGTGTGGGATGCAAATAAAGTTTCATCCGTACAAATAAAGTATCATCCTTACAAATAAAGTTTCATCCTAAGCCTGTATCCGCTATGTTGAGGTCATCGACACGGTGGATGCAGGCTTTTTCATGTCTGGAACATTCAAGGGCCTGACCCAGGCACAGATTGATAGAAGGCTCAAGGAGGGGCGTGGCCAAGGCCAGGGACGGGACTACAAGCCGTTCATCTACACCAGGGATGTGTCCTCGTTGGGGCGCTCCCACCGCCTGCCTGGCAGCAAGACCCGGCGTCTGCACCATCTTTTATCCGATCTTGAACTGGCCATTTTCCTGACCTTGGATCGGTCTCCCCAGGTCACTGATATCCGTGAGCAGTTCCCGATGCGGGCCGAAGATACGGTGCGCATCGCCGAGGAACTTGGCCTTGCTCACGGTCGCTACAAAGGAATCCCTCAGGTTCTGACCAGCGATTTCCTGGTGGATTTTGATGACCCCCAGCGCCCATCCGTCGCGATCCAGGCCAAGTACAGTGCCGATCTGCAGAAGCCGGAAGTCATCGAGAGACTTGAACTTGAAAGGCGCTACTGGCAGGAAAAAGGGATTCCCTGGTTCATCATCACGGAGCGCGAGGTATCCAGAGAGGCATTTGCCAATATCCAATGGCTCTATCCGGCCCATGCTGAAGACGACATTGCACAGGATGATCTCGCACACTA
Organism: Pseudomonas sp. FP215; assembly: GCF_030687795.1. Taxonomy (NCBI): domain Bacteria; kingdom Pseudomonadati; phylum Pseudomonadota; class Gammaproteobacteria; order Pseudomonadales; family Pseudomonadaceae; genus Pseudomonas; species Pseudomonas sp. FP215. Next base: position 6,687,446 of record NZ_CP117447.1, on the reverse strand, counting down.
TCAGCAGCTGTTCTTGCTCGAGTTTCAGCGTCACCCAGACCGGAAGCTGACCGCCATTGCCCAGGAAATGGATACTTCCGGCCAACTGGAGGCTGGTCAAGCACTCTATTGGCTACGCCAGCTGCTGGCTCGGCACTGGTTTCTCTTCGATCTTGACACCCCTTACCGCGTGCTGAAGCCGAAGGATCTAGCTGCCAACCCTCATCAGATTCATCAGGAGCTGATCAGTGTTGTCCGTTAATCAGGTGTTCCGTATGGGAGAGCTCCGAAAGCGCCTGCTCTGGTCCGGTACCGAGCAGGCTGTCTGGATTGATATCGATTTGGACACGGCGCTGCCCGAATCGATATCGGTTGCAGAGCTGGAGCGTCTGATTATTGAGGGTGAGCTGGAGAGCATTGGCGATCCCTTCGAGGAGACGGTCCTTCGGGAGGTGGAGGCAGGCTCCCCTGACCAGCTGAAACGTGATGAGGCGTGGGCGATGCTGGCGGATTATATGCACGATCCCCAGCTTTTCGTGCGGCGCCCCAGAGGGCTCATTGTCGGAAGCATCATGCAACGCCATGGTGTCACCAAACAGACGGTGTACAGATTACTGAGGCGCTACTGGCAACGAGGCATGTGTAGGAACGCCCTCTTGCCGGACTATGTCAACTCGGGTGCCCGTGGCAAGCGCCGAAAGCCGAACAGAGCCAAGCTGGGCAGGCCAAGAGTGGTGATGGCGGGGAAAGGGCGTAATGTCACGCCGGATATCGAGCGCATTTTTCGCCGGGTCATCGAGGAACGCTTGCTCAAGGAAAAACATCCGTCCATTCCTGATGCCTACGCCTCCGGGCTGAACCTGCTCCGTGCTGTTCAGCCGGAGCTGCCGACCTCCGAACTGCCTACATTGGGGCAGTTCCGGTACTTCTATGGGCGCGAATATCATTTCACCGACACCTTGCCGCGCAGGATGTCCGCAGTGGACTTTGCCAAGGACTTCCGGCCGCTCAACAGCACATCGACGACTGAGACCCTGGGTCCAGGATACCGTTACCAAATAGATGCCACCATCGCAGATATTTATCTGGTTTCAGAGCATGACCGCAGCCTTATCGTCGGCAGGCCTGTCGTTTACATGGTGCTCGACGTGTTCAGCCGCATGGTCGTTGGTATGTACGTCGGATTCGAGGGGCCCTCCTGGGTCAGTGCCATGGTGGCATTGGCCAACACGGTCGCCGACAAGGTCGAGTATTGTCGCCAGTATGGTTTGGAGATCGATGCCAGCGATTGGCCGGTCAAGGGTTTGCCGGATGTGATACTGGCCGATAAGGGCGAACTGAACGGCACCAAGGTTGAGGCATTTTCCCAAGCCTTCGGCGTCCGCATCGAGAACGCACCGGCCAGGCGAGGTGATGCCAAGGGCATCGTCGAGCGCTATTTTCGAACGGTGCAGGAGCGTTTCAAGCCTTACGCCAGCGGTGTGGTCGAGGACACTACCAGCCGGAAGCGAGGTGGCCACGACTACAGGCTTGATGCCAGTCTGACCTTGCCCGAATTCACGAAAATCATCATTGCCGGCATCCTCCACCACAACAATTTCCACACCCTGAGCAAATACGACAGGGCTGCGGGAATGCCGGGCGATCTGCCGGCGATTCCAGTCATGCTGTGGAACTGGGGCTTGGCCAGCTTGACCGGTCGGTTGCGCACTGCGCCGGAGGAACTGGTGTGGATCAATCTCTTGCCCCATGAGTCGGCCACGGTTTCGGAGCTGGGAATCAGGCTATTCGGCTGCTTCTACAGTTGCCCGGAAGCAATCAGGGAGGGTTGGTTTCACCGAGGCCAGGGGCGTCGGCCGACAGGGGTAACGGTCGCATACGACCCGCGTAGTGCGGACCATATCTACTTGCGGCCGTCCAATAGTCTCAAGGATTACTGGGTTTGCGATCTTGCCGACCGTAGTCGACGTTTCAGGGGGATGACCTTCTGGGATGTCTGGATACTGTCCAGAGAGGAACGGCGGAGCGATGTCAATGCGGCGTCAAAAGCCTTGGCGGAAAGAGGCAAGCTTCTGGAGCAGATCGAGTCGATTGTTGCCCAGGCAGAGAACGCCAGTCCGCTCAAAACTGGCATTAGCAAGAAAGATCTGGGCACCCAGATCCGCGAGAACAAGCAGCAGGAAAAGCGCCAGGAGCGCCTGAAAACAGCATTTAAACCTGAGAAAGCACAGCGGGCGAAACCCGCGGAGGTGATCCCACTGCGGGGCGAGAAGCAGGAAGATTATGCCTTTCCGGATCTCAGTGACCTGATATTCAAGGAGGAAGAAGATGACTGAAGAATTACAGCGCGGAGTGATTCCCCTGGCGCGTTATCATGAGCAGCAGCTTCCCGAGTATCAGGACAATCCACTCATCAGTGCATTACCTCCGATTCCTGATCTGCAGGAAGTGGTCGGCCTGATGCAGCAACTTCCCAGTTTCGAGCCGCAGGAGGCGCTTCTGGATGGTCGGCTCCGGGCTCATGCCATTGCCCGTCTGTTGCACGGCTTCTTTCAGCCACTCAGCCACCACTTGGAGCTGGAGAGCAAGATCAGCCTGATGATCCGTCAGGGCTACATCGGTCGGAACCCGGCCAGCGGTGCCTGGTATGCACACCTGCAGAATGGCTATCGCCGGGTGGAGGAGGAGGATCTTGATGCGGCGGTGTACCAGAGTGTTACCTCCACAGCCAACAGTTTGTCGCTGTTCGGCTGCTCCGGTTGCGGCAAGACGCGCACGCTGGAGCGGATTCTGGGTATGTACCCCCAGGCTCTCCATCACCCCGATTACAACATCACTCAATTGGTCTATCTGAAGGTCGACTGCCCCATTGACGGTGACCTGGATGAGCTGTGCCTCAGCTTCTTCAACGAGGTAGACAAGATCCTGGGCACCCACTACAGCCGTAGCCACGGACGCAAGAAGCTGGGTACCAAACGTTTGATGGCATCCATGTGCCAGGTGGCCAACCTGCACGCACTCGGAGTGCTGATCATCGATGAAGTTCAGAACCTCAACGAGGCACGCTCCGGTGGTGCCGAAAAAATGCACAATTTTTTCGTGTCGTTGGTGAATACCATTGGCGTTCCGATCATTCAGGTCGGTACTCACCGGGCCAGCAAGTTCTTCCAGCGCACCTTCCGGGCAGCGCGTCGGGTCTCCGGGCTGGGCAGTATTCGCTGGGACAGGTTGCCTCGGGACGAGCACTGGAAGCGCCTGTTGAAGCGACTCTGGAAGTACCAGTGGCTACGAAATGCGGCGCCGCTGGACGATGAGTTGGAATCGACCATGTACGACCTCACACAAGGGGTCATGGACATCGTCATCAAGTTGTTCGCGCTGGCGCAGATCAGGGCAATAGTGACAGGCGTCGAGTGCATCAAGCCGCTGTTGCTGCGCAGGGTTTTCGAGGACGAGTTCAAACCGGTCCACCCGATGCTGGCGGCTTTGCGAAGTGGCAGGCCCGAACTGATCGCTAAATATGACGATCTGCTGATGCCGGAGATCGAGGGACGTTTGCTGACCCTGAGTCGCTCTCTGGATAACCTCCCCCAACCGAAAGCGCCGGCACTTCCGGCAGACGACAAGGCCAAGCGGCTGGCTTCACTGCTCGAAGAGATGGAAATCCCGAGGGATATTGCCATTCCCATAGCCGATGAATTGGTGGTTGAGTATCCGGATATCCCCCTGGCGGCCCTGATTCATAAGGCCACAGCTTACCTCGCACAGGACGTTCCCAAGAGGCCCAGCGTTTCCCGAGTTAAGCGGACGGAGTGGCGATGTCTATCCGAAGAGGATCTGCGTCGACGTTATGCCGATGGGCCTGAAAGTGAGGCCTACGACAGATTCAAGCAGGCTGGTCTGATCCTCGATATGCGGCCTCTGCTGAGAGCGAGCTAACGTGTACTTTCCCAGGCTCTATCCGGACGAGCTGCTCTACAGCGGCATTGCTCGCTGCCGGGTCCATCTGGGGATCAGCAATCACAAAACTCTGCTTCATATGGCGTTCGGTGACAGCAAGGTCGCCGCCATCACCGACCTGCCCACGCACTTGGCCGCTCTGGCGAACAACACTGGGCTGGATACGGCGAACGTGATCATGCATCACACGCTGTTTCCGCTCTATGCCCCCTTCATTCCAGCGAAGCGGCGTAACGATCTGTTCCAGGCCATGCTTGCTTCCGACCGGTCGACCATCGGTCTGGCTGGGTCTTCGGCGGCTTTGGTCAAGTGGCCCGACTGGCTGCGTTACTGCCCTGTCTGTTTTGAGGAAATGGCTGCCCGTTTCGGTGAGACTTATTGGCGGCGAAGCTGGCAGATTAAAGGGGTAGATGCCTGTCCCGAGCATGGCTGTCAGCTCCTGAACTCACCTATCCCGTTCCGTCGAGCGCAGCGGCATGAATTTCATCCGGCCTCGCCATTGTTTCTGCCCTGTGACTCTCGCACGAGCCCGGCGAGCGAAGAAGCTATCAGGCTCGCCAAGACTGCCACGCAACTGCTGGCGCTTGAAGAGGCGCAATCGCCTGGCTACGGTCGCTGGACCAACCTGTACAGGTACCTGGCCACAGAGTGCGGTGCCAGGCGTGGCCGGCAAGTTAGGGCTGAAGTCATATGGGAAAAGATCCTGGAATCTCACTGCAGGAATTGGCTTACTACGAATGGTCTGCTTTCCCACGAAGAGCCTCCGCCCTGGCTGCTGGCGATGTTCAGGAAGCATCGCAAGGGATTCAGTGCGCTGCAGCATCTGATCGTCTGGACTAGCCTGCGCCCCGGCCAGCATGCTGGCGAGCTGATCGGCGAGGCGAAGACACGCCAGGCCGACGTTTCTCCCGATCAGTTTGCCAGGCAACTTCCGGCAAGGGCAGGCCAAACACAGATGTACCGTACCCTTTGGCTGCAAGCACTGGATAATCACGGTGGAGCCAAGGCAGCTCGACAAAATGGCGGGGATGCGTGTTATGCCTGGCTCTATCGTCATGATCGGCACTGGCTGATGGCTGCGAACCAAGCCAGGCAGCGTCGACAGGGCAACAACAGCCACATCGATTGGCGAGCGCGCGACAGGAAGCTAGTACGTCTGCTGATCCGGCTTGGCAAAGACAGCGAAGATGACCTGACCTTGCCACGCAGGAGCCGCAACTGGTTCCTGCAGCAGCTACCCCATCGGGCATCAATTGAGCACCATCTCGATCAAATGCCTCTGTGCCGCACCTTCCTGAATCGCTATGCCGAGTCCGTCGGCGAGTTTCAGATTCGCCGCCTGACTGCAGCGATGCAGGAGGATATTCGGGTCGGCATATCATCCAGGCGCTGGGAGTTGGAAAAGCGTTGTGGGCTGGAAAAAAGCAGTATGGCACCGCTGACCACTGCGTTCATTCGATTGATAGGAAGATGGATTGAATAGGACCTTATTCCGTCAGATCCAGACCGGATCTAGGCTGTTGGCTATTGGAAACTTGTTCAGAGCCCCTACTCCTGGGGCGCAGTGGCGACTGGCGGCACTCTTCGAGGGTAATGGCCAGTCGCAATTGAAGCGGTTTCCACTGGAAATGTCCTGTGTCCTTGCGGTTGGTCGCGAGTTTCCTGGCGAAGAAGGGGCCCCTTACCGGTCCAGTGGTTTCAAGAAGGCGGTGGTGCTGCCTCCAATAGATAGCTGGCGGGAAAGGCAATTGGGTGACTGTCCAAGGCTCGCCAGAAGGCTGGCTGCAAATCCTGAGATATCTGGACAGCGATGCTTTGTGTTCGAGGTTGACGGTCTGACCGTCTGGTTACCGAAATTCGAGCTGGCACGCAAACTGTTCTTCCACGCAGCTTTCATAGTCCGTGCAGCCTTCGAGCCGAATGGTCTAGACATGGCTTTCACAATCTACAAAGAGGGCGATGCTGTTCATATCCATACGCCTACGAAGACGGGCGCGCCAAGTCAGCTTCTCAAAATTAAGGGATATAGGGACCACTTCAGTTGGCTGCTACTGAATCAGGATGTGAAGCGATCCTTCGAGTCAATCTGGCAAAGCCTCAACCAAGAGCAAGAGCGCACATCGCAAGAGTCGGCATATGCCAGGTGGAAGTTCGACTTCATGGCACCCATTTCCCTAGCGGGTACCACCATGAATATGCGAGGCCCTTTTGATCCGAAAAGCAACGAGTTGCTGGTCTGGGAAATCGAAGCGCTTCAAGGCCTCAGCTTCAGCCATCGAGGCGATATTTTTTTCCACCATCCTGCCCTGAAGCAACCAGTGAGGGGAGAGGGTACTGGCTGTGTATCCGTGCCATCGGGAGCTGAAGAGGTGGAAGTAGATGCTATCGAAGAGCCGACTGCTGCCAAGGAACCAAGGCTGATTCATCTACCCGTTGAGGGAATTACTTTTGATGCTCAGTTGAGCACCAGGATTGCCTACAACGGGGAGCGTGCCAGCGGTCATGGCAAGAAGATCGACGATGAGCAATGCCCGAGCAAAGAAGGCCAACTCTTAGGCGTGGCTGATCCTGTGAGCGGTGGCAGCATAGCGCCAGGGGAATTCCAGCAATTGGGCGAGGGTGATAGGGAGGAGCATGAGCGGTTTGCAAATCGCTTCTCGTTGCTCCGTGAGGTCATTGAACAGATCGCTCAGGAGCCTCGAATTACGCTGGTATCACTGGAGGTGAGACCATTGCCACCCGTTCCGCGCTGCAGCTATCACATGCTCGATCACGAAAAACCACGCTGTTATTTGCTGGCAAAATTCAAACTGCCAAACGGCAATCAGCGCTACCTTCTAGAAATAGACACCTCAGACAACCGCAAGACCATGTCAACACGGATCATGGGCTTCAAAGCAGGTGTTGAGGCCGAGAAATGCATCGACAGGATCTTGAGGCAGACAGTGAAAGGTTCGTTGCGCTGGCCGCACACTATGGCGAAGTTCTGTGAGCCTTTGCGCTCTGTACATCACCCGAAAGAAAGCTCATTCGGTGTCAATCATGCCAAGGTGTTCGAATGGAAGCAGCGTATAGAAGCCTGTCTTAGTCGGGAGTAAAAGGCCGGTGGACCCGGCCTTGCGATGCGGGGGCTATTAGGTCACGTAAATGAAAATCTGGGTGCATTCATCACCGGTAGCTACAACCTTGCACTGGATGCGCTCCATGATTTCCTCTCCTAACTGACGCGCTGCGAAGTCGAACCTGAGCAGGTAGGACTTCTCGCTACGCTCGGCCTCCCAATATGAAAGTCCCTGATCGAGCTGGACGGTCAGCTGCCTTCCGGAGCGCAACTGCAGTTGCAGCTGACGGTAGTGCGGCAAAGATGGGAGGCTGAGCACCTCGCCTTCGAAGCCGCAGTACTCCAAAGCCTGACGGATAGCTTCATCGCGCTCCTGAGATGTCCGCCAGTCGTGCCAGCACTGCCAAGGTGAGCGGTTGTCATCTTTCTGGTACTGACGCCCCTGGATGCGGATGGCGAAGTCTCCATCGCTATGCCTGCCCAGCTCATGAATAACGTTGACCAGCAGATTTACGACTAGCTGTAACGACCTGCAAACGAAAACACCCCGACCTGCAATCGACGCGATTTTCGACCGGAATTAACTGCGACTGTCCGGTCCAGCAAACCAGCATTAGCTGCGAATGAACCTGCATTGATCCGTGCGGACCTGCATTCCATTGTCGCCAGCCAGCATTAGCTGCAAATGTCGGGACTCAGATCGGCAAACCCGCTGCCAGCATCTTGTCGCGTAATTCGACGGCCCGAGCCGGGTCGAGCGTGTTGCTGAATAACGCCTTGATCTCGGTAGGCTTGGCGTCGAACTGTTCCACTAGGTCCTTGAGGCGGTAGCCGTGGCGCGTGAGGGTCGGCTCCAGGTCATCCAGCTGTCGCGACAGCACCGAGTGCACGAGTTCCGCCGACACAGGCTTCTCGCCGGTCAGGTAGCCGGCCTCCAGGGCCAGGCTGAGGTGCAGTTGAATTTGCAGTGGCGTGCGCAGCTTGGTGGCCAGCAGGTCAATGGCGTCTTCGGTCAGGATCGACTCGGGTTCGAGCTTACCCTCGGTGCAGGCGTCCAGTAGCCAGTGAATGTATTCGCGCTGACTGCCGGTGATGCCGTCGAGCGAGAAGATGTCGGTGCGGTAGCCGATTTCCTCCATCGTCGGCCGCCGCAGGTCGTTACGCAGCTTGGGGTGTCCGGCCAACACGATCGACAACCGGCCGTTGCCGTCCTCGACCAGTTCCATCAAGCGTTTCAGACCGGTCAGGGTATGGCCGTTGAGGTCGTGGGCCTCATCGACGAACAGCGCAACCGGGCGCTTGTTCTTCCTCACCAGCTCGCGCAGATCGCGCTCACGCTTTTCGCCCTGGGTGGGGATGCGCACCTGCTTTTCGGTGGAGAGGTCGTAGAACAGCGCGGCGATGAAGGTGGCCAGCTTGATGCTGTGCTTCTCGATGGCCAGCGACTTGGAGACCGTGATCTTCTTTTCCTCGTCCATCGCCTGTTGCAGTCGGCGCAACATCACGGTCTTGCCGCTGCCGATGACGCCGCACAGGGCAATCAGCCGCCCTTCGAAGATCGCCCCCTTGATGTCCTTGATCAACTGCTGATGGTGGCCGGTTTCAAAGTAGCCTGCCTGGTTCAGTGGCACCGCCAATCCGTAGTGCTGCATCACTTCAGCCCGCATGTTCTTCTCCTGCTTTCTTGTGGCGGAAGTAGCCCCGCACACGCTCCAATACAATGCGGCGTGTCAGGGTTTCGCTCAGCACCTGGTGGATGAAGGATTGATCGTCGGCGGAGAGCTTAGCCAACGGCTGCGCCAAGTCATCGGCAATGGCGAGCTTGGCGGCGATGGCGCTGGGAAACCGGTATTCGTGCGCCTCGGCATCGAAGGGTTGGCGCAGCAGTGCCATCGGCGTGGCGGGAGGTGCCAGCCGCACGTCGTCGCCGGCCAATGCGGCGATGGGCAGGCCAAGTTGGTCGGCCAGCGCGCGGATGCGATCAGCACGCTCATCCGCCTTGCCGCGTTTGAAGGCGCGGTAACGATGCACAGGGATTGGCCCGGAGACGGGGTAGTAAGGTCCGAAGCGCTCCCCCTCGAATTCGGCATAGAGTTCGTCATCGAACAAGCCCCAGAGCAACACCACGGTTTCGCCGGCCATGTCGGGCTCCACCTCGTAAGCCGTGCCGTCGATGGTGACACGGGCATCGACACCGACCTTGCGCCGCTCGGGTTCGCGGGCGAAGCGGCAGAACTGCTCCCAGGTGCACATCTCGCGCAGGCCCTCGGCTGGCAGGTTGGCCAACCAGTCCTCGATCCGCGAATGCGGTTCGGCACGATGCTCCTGGGTGTTGTAGGTGCACACCAGGTAACTCAGCAGCCACTCGTTGGCTTGGGCCTCGGTTTCCGGCTTATGGAAGTGATACAGCGTCTCGTGAGCCTCCTTCACCGTGCGGAATGGTCGCTCCACCTTGCCTTTCGAGCGGGCCGTGGTGCGGGTGCCATCCTTGCCGGCCGGAATGTGCGTCTGCCATTCGATACTCAGCGCCGCCATGACGTTCTGGAAGACCCGGCGCTTGGCCACCGGGCCGTTGTCCAGGTAGATCATTTTGGGGCGGCCTTGGAAGGGAAAGGTCGGGTCGGCCTTCGGTGCCATGGCGTTGAACAGGAAGCGCAGAGCCGACTCGGCATCTTCGCCATACACACAGTGGTATTCCTGGTAGGCCACTCCGCTGCGGTCGTCCACTACGCTGAACAGCATCAACGTCGGCTCGCCCCTGGCCGGGTCGATCCAGTCCGGCTTGTCGATGTGTTTGAGGTCGGAGGGCGACAGGTCGAATTGCCAACAGTCGTTGCTGTGTGCCGCCTGAAAACGCGTGGCGGGCGGTTGCCGCAACAGTCGTGACTGATCCAGATGCCAGCGGCTGAGGTATTCGTTCGCTGTGCTGCGGGTCAGTATCCCCTTTGGCGCCTTGACCAAGCCCCGCTCGGTTTCCACCCCGTAGTCCTCCAGCAGCTCAATGGCGCGGCGGGTGGACAGGTGTCGGCCTTGCTTGTTGGTGGTGCGCAGCTTCAGCGCCGCGATCAGCTCGCAGTAGCGCTCCAACTCGGCCTGCGGCAACACGCGCGGCCTACCGTGATCGGCGCGGTGGGCCGCGTGGGGTTTATGGAGAAGGTTCAGCGCCCGGTACACGGTGCTCGGTGACACGCCGTACAGTTCGGCTATCGCGGCTACCTGGGCGGTCCGTTCGGGGCTTTTCTTCGGCAGGCGGTCGAGCCGCTGCCGCAACTGCATCAGCGAATCGGTCGGAATGGTTTTACGCCGCCCGCTGGGCATCCCGCTCGGCCTCGGTCAGGTAGTTGTAGAGCGTCGAGCGGCCGATGCCCATCATTCGGCAGATTTCCGCCACGGTATGTTGCCGCTCGTGGTAGAGGCGTAGGGCAAGCTCCTGCTTGGCCGGATCGAGCCGTTTCTTGCGCCCGCCCTTGCGGCCTCGCGCCCGCGCGGCGGACAAGCCGGCCTGAGTGCGCTCGCGGATCAGGTTGCGCTCGAACTCGGCCAGGGCGCCGAACAGGTGAAACACCAGGCGGCCACCAATCGAGGCGGTGTCGATGCTCTCCTGCAAGCTGCGCAGGCCGACGCCGGCGGCGTCCAACTGCTCAACCAGCCGGATCAGGTCCTTCAGTGAGCGGCCGAGGCGATCCAAGCGCCAGATCACCACGGTGTCGCCCCGGCGCAGCGTGGCCAACAAGGCAGTCAGCCCGACTCGCTCGGCCTTGGCACCGCTGGCGGTATCCTCGAACACGCGCTCGCAGCCGGCCGTTGCCAGCGCATCGCGTTGCAGATCGAGGAGTTGGTCGTCGGTCGAGACGCGGGCATATCCAATCAACATGGCCGTCCATCCAACTATTCAGCGATAGTCCAGTGTAGTCGGATGCTGAAAGATGGAGACGGTAGTTGGATGCCCGCGATGCGAGTTTGCGTGGGAATTGCTGTCGTTTTCAGGAGTCGACCGCACGGTATGTCAAGAGTGGACTTCACTAGGCCCGATATGATCGCCCGGATGGGGCGGTGATGCGCTGGACGCTCCTTTGCAGATGATGGCTACCGACCCTGACCCGACGCCCCCTAACGCGAAGGCTGAACAGTGAGCGTTCTTGCCACCGTTCGCAGATTTGTTGATGAGCGAGATCTTGTCATTGGACAGCACGCCGTCGTCTGTCGAATGCCCGATCACTTCTCGGCGCGCCGATCTGCATCATCGATGGGCACGTGCGCAATGGACACCTGACGGGGAGTTGTTAGGAGTCGGATGCACGAGCGGGCGCGAAATCTGGGAATGTACTCAGGCCCCCGCACGATGCATGTCGGCTGGTGCGACCATCATTTGCTCTACCCCATCGATGGCGAGGCGTCCCCCGGGCGCGAGCGCAGCCGCCATCCGCGGCCATGCGCGCGCGCCGGCATCCGGGTGTCGGCCGTCGAACGCGCCGACGCGCACCGCAACGATCAGATCGAAGGGCGCTTCTCCAGGCCCCAGGACGAAGTCCTCTGCGGCGACCTGACGAAAGGACAGATGCCCCGCTGCGATCGCTTCGCCGGACGAGGCCATCGCCTGCTCGATGGCGTGCGCAGAGCGGTCGATGCCGAGCACCTGTCCCGGTGCCACGCGCGCGGCGATCGCCCGCGCGAGCGCACCCGGACCGCAGCCGACTTCGAGCACGCGCAGCCCGGGCCGCAGCGGCAGCGCGTCGAGCATTTGTTGCAGGCGGGGAGAAAGCCGGGCCATGGTGTGAGCTCCTTCAGTGACGGTCACCGCCAGTCGAGGGATGCGAGCACGTATAGCCGCCATCAAACCCGTGCGGCCTTCCAGCGCCCGCGGCTGAACAGCCACAGCGTAAATAAGCCGACTGCGGCCTCGGAGACGAACACGCCCCAGAACACCCCCGAGTGCGCCCAACCCAGCGGCAGGGCCAGCGCCCAGGCGAGCGGGATCTGGATCAGCCAGAAGAACACCAGGTTGATCCAGGTTGGCGTCATCGTATCGCCAGCGCCGTTGAAGGCCTGCACCGACACCATCCACCAGCCGTACACGAAATAGGAATACGCGAGGATGGCGAGCCACTCGCCGCCGATGGCGATCACCTGCGCGTCGTCGGTGAACAGGGCGATGAGCTGGTCATGCAGGAAGAAGAAGGCCACCGACACCGCCAGGGTGAACGCCATGTTCATCCAGCCGATGCGCCACACGGCCGCCTCGGCACGTGCGGGCTGACCCGCGCCGAGGTTCTGCCCGACCAGCGTGGCGGCGGCGTTGGACATGCCCCAGGCGGGCATCAGGGTGAACATCATGATGCGGATCGTGATCGTCGCCCCCGCCACGGCCTCGGTCGAGACGCTGGCGAGGATGCGCATCAGGAAGATCCAGGCGGTCATCGACACGATCATCTGGCCGATCCCGCCGAACGAGGTGCGCACGATCTGCAGCAGCGTCGCACCATGCCAGCGCAGGCTGGCGCGGCGGATGCGCAGGTGTTCGCTGCCGCGCACCAGGATCCACACCTGCATCAGCACGCCGGCGCCGCGCCCGATGTTGGTCGCGATCGCCGCGCCCTCGATGCCGAGCGCCGGGATCGGCCCGAGGCCGAAGATCAGGATCGGATCGAGCACGATGTTGAGCGCATTGGCGACCCATAGCACGCGCATCGCCGCGGCTGCGTCGCCCGCTCCGCGAAAGATGGCGTTGATGACGAACAGCAGCAGGATCACCACATTGCCGCCGAGCATCCACTGGGTATAGCGATAGCCGTGCTCGATGGCCCAGGCGTCCGCCCCCATCAGCCGCAGCAGCTCCTGCGCCCACACGATTCCGGCCAGCGCGAAGGGCAGCGAGACCAGCACCGCCACCAAGATGGCCTGCACCGCGGACAGCGCAGCCTCCTCGCCGCGATGCTCGCCGATGCGGCGGGCGACGATCGCGGTGACCGCCATCGCCAACCCGATCGCGATCGAATACAGCAGGAACAGATAGGTTTCGGTCAGCCCGACGGTGGCCACCGCCGACGGCCCGAGCTTGGCCACGAAGAAGATGTCGACCACCGCGAAGGTCGATTCGAGCACCAGCTCCAGCATCATCGGCACGGCCAGCAGGAACACCGCGCGCTTCAGGGGAATGCGCGTGTAATCGGCGTTCGTGCCGCGCAGCGCGGCGCGAACGTCGGCCCACAGGCCGGTGGAGGCAGTGCCGGTGGACATGCTGGGATCTCCTGTAGGGGGGTTCTAGTTTGGGGGGGGCGGCGGCTGGTCGACGGATTCAGGCCATCGAATACAGGCCGATGCAGTTGCCCTCGGTGTCCGTCACCAGCGCGCAGTGGCCGTACTCGCCGATCGAGAACTTGGGCTTGAACACCTTGCCACCGGCTATTTCGACACGCGCTTGTTCGACGGCGCAATCCTCGCAGCCAAAGTACACCAGCGTGCCACCGCCGCCAGAGGGCACCCCGTCCATCTTGGCCAACATGCCGCCTGCGCCCGGGCCGGGCATGTCCATCGGAAAGGACAGCATCTGCATGTCCTGGGCTTCGCCCTCGGGCGACTTCAGCTCAGCCAGCTGGCACTGGAACACCGTTTCGTAGAACTTGCGCGCGCGCGGCATGTCCTGCACGTAGATCTCAAACCAGACGACGGGATTGGGTTTCATGGGATGCTCCTTGGGGGTTGAGGCATGTGGGTTCCGACCGAAACAGGGTGGGTCAAGGGCAGCGCGCTCAGCGCCCCGCCACGGCCGCCTCGATGGCCGCGACGTCGATCTTGTGCATCGTCATCATGGCTTCGAAGGCACGCCTGGCCTCCTCGCCCCCCGCGGCTATCGCCTCGGTCAGCACGCGCGGCGTGATCTGCCAGGAAAGGCCCCACCGGTCCTGGCACCAGCCGCAGGCATTCTCTGCGCCGCCATTGCCGACGATGGCGTTCCAGTAGCGGTCGGTCTCTTCCTGGTCGTCGGTCGCGATCTGGAACGAAAAGGCCGCGGTCTGCGGGTACGCCGGGCCGCCGTTGAGGCCGAGGCACGGGATGCCCGCGACGGTGAACTGCACGGTCAGTACGTCGCCGGCCTTGCCGGACGGGTAATCGGCGGGCGCGCGATGGACGGCCGTCACCCGGCTGTCGGGGAAGGTCGCGGCGTAGAAGCGGGCGGCCTCCTCGGCGTCCTTGTCGAACCAGAGGCAGATCGTGTTCTTGTGCATGGTCTCTCCTTTCGTGTCGAAGCCGTGTGTGCGGGACAGCCGCTTACGCCTGCACGCCGGGTTGCAGGATCGCCCACTTGAGGCCGAACGGGTCTTCCAGCAGCCCCCAGTCGTCGCCCCAGAACTGGCGCTCGTAAGGAGCGAGCACCTTGCAGCCGGCGGCGACCGCCCGATCCCACCAGGCGTGGCCGTCGGCGACCACGAGTTGCAGGTGGCCGAACTCGCCGCGCTGCGCCGCCGCGTTGCTACCGTCGGCGCATCCGGCGTGATCGGTCATCATCAGCGCGCCGCGATTGATCTCGACTTGGGCGTGGATCAGTCCCGGTGTGCCGTCGGGGAAGGGCATGCGGCCCAGCTCCTTCGCGCCGAAGGCGCGGGCGTAGAAGTCGCAGGCTTCGGCGGCACGGCCAGCCATGGTCATGTAGGGAATCACGCCGTTCATCACGGCGGGGTCGGCGGGGTGGGGTGCGTCGCTCATGGCAGTACTCCTTCGGGTGGGTGAAACGTTTGCGGGTACCTGCTGGTCGTTCGGCGGGTGGCCAAATCGACGGCTCACACCCAGCCTTCGATCTTGAGACCGGAGGCCTTCTCGGCCTCTTCGCGCGTCACCACCTTCACCGTCTGCGCGAACGTCCAGATGTGCCCTTCGGGATCGCGTGCGCGATAGGTCCGGTCGCCATAGAACTGGGTCTGGGGGGGCTGTACGATGACGGCGCCCGCCGCCTTCGCTCGCGCGCAGTGCTTGTCGATGTCCTCGGTCAGGTGAACGTGAACGGTCTGCGTATTCTTGCCGGCGATCGAGGCTGGGCTCGTGTGGTCGGCCGTCCATTCGGTGCCGACCATGATGATGCCGTCGCCGAAGCGCATCTCCGAATGCTCGAGACTGCCCTCGGCGTTCGTGATCACCATGGCGGTTTCGAATCCGAACGCGGCTTCGAGCCATTTCAAAGCCGCCTTCGGATCTCGATAGCAGAGGGCAGGCACTAGCGTCGGGCGCTGCGCGCTCATGACCATGGGCCTCTCGTCGCTTCGTGAATGAGCTCGTCATCCGCGTGACAGTCGAGAATGCTGGCCATGTCGCCGGTCTGGAGCGCTCTCTTCCAAGCGCGAATCAGGTCGCGGACCTGCGCTCCTGGCGGGGTCGTCGAGGTGATGTCGGTCATGGTGTTCTCCTCGGGCTGGAATGCTTCAAGGTTCGAGCCACAGCGCCTTGTAACTCTGCGGGTCGAACGGGGCGGAGAAGTGTTCGTGCACGACCTGCCACTTGCCGTGCTGCTTGCGGAAACAGGCCGTCATGCGCATCCAGCCGGACATCTCCTTGCCGTCCGGTCCGGTACCGCCGCAGCGGTTGAGGCCGTGGGCGAAGGCGAGTTCGTCGCCGGCGGTGATCTGCAGCTCATGGAGTTCGAAGATCATCGGACCGGTGCACATCGTCATGCAGGTTTCCCAATGCTTGCGGTAGGCGTCGGCGCCCTTGAACTGCAGTTGCGCGATCGCATCGAAGGCGACGATGTCCGGCGCGTAGTGGGCGAAGATGCGATCGATGTCCTTGGCGCGAACCGCGTGCGCCCAGTCTTCCAATTGGCTGCGAAGCTCTGTTTCAGTGCGTGCGAGGGTGGATGCGGTGTCCATGACGGGTCTCCTTCGTGTGGGTGAAACGGTCCTGCGTACCGGTTAGTCGATCGGCGGGCAGCCAGATCGACATTCGATCCTCCGGTTCAGCGGGTGGCTTCCGGCGCGGCGAAACCGAGCGCCTGTAGCGTCTGCGCATCCTCCGCGACCGGCCTCACCTCGACGCAGCCGAGCTTTGCTCCCGGGATGCGGGACGCCACCTGGATCGCCTCGTTCAAATCCCGGGCCTCGATCAGGTAGTAGCCGCCGAGCTGGTCCTTGGTCTCGGTCCACGGCCCGTCTGTGACCGACACCCGGCCGTTGCGCACCCGGACGGTGCTGGCGGCATCGGGCGGCAGCAGCCGGTTGCAGCCGAGGTAATGGCCGCTCTGCCGGATGGCGTCGGTGAACTCGCGGTACTCCTCGAAGTGCTTGTCCGCATCGGCACGCGGCATCTGCTCCATCACCTTCTCGGCACAGATCAGGCACAGGTATTTCATGGCTCGTTCTCCTGGTGAATGGTTGATGGGAACCAAATTCGACCCCTACGACGTTCAGCAGTCTTCAGGGTTCGCGTGCCGCAGCACGTCAGCTCTGGCGACGGTTTCGCGGATCGGCCGGATCGGCCGTACTTCGATGCTGCCGACACGCGCTGGCGGGATTCCCGCCGCGAGTCGGATCGCCTTGTCGAGGTCCTTCGCTTCGATCATGTAGAAGCCGGCAAGCTGCTCCTTGGTCTCGGCGAAGGGACCATCGGTGACCGACACCTTGCCCCCACGCACGCGCACCGTGGTGGCGGTATGGACCGATTGGAGCGCTTCCGAGGCGAGACAGTGGCCGCTTGACCGGATCGCCGTGTCGTAGGCGACACAGTCTTCGTCGGGTAGCTCGTCGAGGCGTTGTTCATCGAGGTAGACGAGGCACAGGTATTTCATTGCGTTGCTCCTTCGCGATGGTGTTCGGTTGCGGCTTCCGTACCCTTGGTCGAATGGCAGTTCGCGAGATCGACATCACCCGGACAACTCGGCGAGCCGCCGCTCGAGGAAGCGACGCTCGGGCGCCTGCCGGACCAACGCCAGCGCGCATCGGTAGGCCGCCCGCGCCTCCTCGGTTCTCCCCAGGCGTCGGCACAGGTCGGCGCGGGCGGCGTGCGCGAGGTGGTAGTCGGCCAGCTCGCCGCGGCCGAGGATCGCGTCGAGCGCGGCCAGCCCCGCCGCGGGATCGTGGTGCATCGCCACCGCAACGGCGCGGTTCAATTCCACCACCGGCGACGGCTCGAGCCGCAGCAGCAGGTCATAGAGGGCGACGATCTGCGCCCAGTCGGTGGCGGCGGCGGTGGGCGCCTCGGCATGGACGGCCGCGATGGCCGCCTGTAGCGCGTAGGGGCCGGCGCGGCCCGAGACCAGCGCGTGCTCGACCAGGGCCGTGCCTTCGGCGATCAGCGTCCGGTTCCACCGCGAACGGTCCTGCTCGTCGAGGAGCACCAGATCGCCCTCCGCGGTCGTGCGCGTATCGCGGCGCGACTCCTGCAACAGCATCAGCGCAAGCAGCCCGACGGACTCCGGTTCGGGGAGCAGTTGGGCGAGCAGACGGCCAAGCCGGATCGCCTCGGCCGACAAGTCGGCGCGCGTCAGCGACTCGCCGGCCGAGGCCGAGTAGCCCTCGTTGAACACCAGATAGATCACGCGCAGTACGCTGTCGAGCCGGGCCGGCAGCGCGGCCGGCTGCGGCACTTCATAGGGCACGCGCGCATCGCGGATCTTGCCCTTGGCGCGCACGATGCGCTGCGCGAGCGCGGGCGGTGCGACGAGGAAGGCACGTGCGATCTCCTCGGTGGTGAGGCCGCATACCTCGCGCAGCGTCAGCGCCACCTGCGCCTCGGGCGACAGCACCGGATGGCAGCAGGTGAAGACCAGCCGCAGGCGGTCATCCTCGACGCTGTCGTCGTCGGTCTCTTTGCTCGCCAGGTCGGGCCGGTCATCGAGGTCGTCAACGAAATCGAACCGTGCCCGCCGTCGCAGGCCGTCGATCGCCTTGAAGCGGCCGGTCGACACCAGCCAGGCGCGCGGATTGGCCGGCACACCCTCTCGCGGCCACTGCTCGAGCGCGACACGAAAGGCATCGTGCAGCGCCTCCTCCGCGAGATCGAAGTCGCCGAGCAGGCGAATCAGCGTCGCGAACAGCCGGCGCGACTCGGTCCGGTAGATCACCTCCAATTGCTCGCGCACTGTCCCTGCCGCTCCGGGAGACGTTTCCGGCAAGGGCTGGTGCGATTCGTCCGATGAAACCTTACGGTCGTCCATTTGCGCTTCCTGGGAGTAACGGTGCGGCTTCGAGCCTGTTCCTCACGGCGTACTTTCAACAGCCATTCGTTCTCTGGCAAAGATCATGTTCGCGACAGCAACTTCGCCCCATCCGGGCGCAACTCTCCTTTGGGTGAAACGTGCCTATACAAGGTCTGCCGCGTGATGCCGAGTTCCTGGCAAAGATCGCCCACCTTGGTTTCCGGTTGCCCCATGCTGGCCATCGCCAGACGCAGCTTGGCGGCAGTCATCTTGAACGGGCGCCCCCCTTGCCTACCGCGAGCGCGCGCCGATACGAGCCCGGCAACCGTTCGCTCGGAAATCAACGCCCGCTCGAACTCGGCCAGCGCAGCAAAGATACCGAACACCAGTTTGCCAGCGGCAGTCGCAGTCGCCGTCAAAACCTCGAACGTTCGGACCTGACTCACCTTGTCGCTCATATGACTCTCCTCGTGATTCACGAGGAAAATGAGCCTCAAACCGAAAATCCGCTACGTGGGGTGGCCTACCCGCTTACCATAAGATCATCCTCGCGCATATTTCATCACATCCGACCACGCTCTGACGCTCAGTTGCTTTCACCAGAAGGGTGGCTCTGATTCAGATCGGTCGCCATCGATCGGGCTAAGCTGAGGAGCCGGCGAAGGGCCGGATTGTCGTTGCGCGGCGACCAGATGGCGGAGAATGGAAGGATCTCGGCCGTGATCGGCCGAAACACGATTCCCGGAAAATGGGACGCGGTCATCGCCTCGCTTGTTACAGTCAAGCCGCGGCCAAGCGCTACGAGTGATAGCAAATTGTCCCGACTTACGCGCTGTTCTTGAACCTCGGGGTGGCGGCCGAGGTCGGCTAGGCGCTGTACCAAATAGTCGTGAATCTCTTGTCCGGGCGCGACGTCGCTCACGATGAATGTGGATGTAGCAAGGTCGCGCCAGTCGATTTCGGATTTGGATGTCAGTGGGTGGGAGACAGGCAGGACGGCGAAAACACGCTCGGACCATAAGTGTGCGGTGTCGCAGCCATCCCAAAGCGACGTTCCGGTGAGAAAAGCTACATCAACCCGGAGTTGGCGCACGGCCCCTATGTGGGAATGCGGTTCGCCCTCGACAAAATCAATTCTAACGCCTGGATGGCGATCCCCAAACGTTCGGAAAAGGGTCCAAAGGAAGCCCGAGGCAAGCGACGAAAAGATTCCGACGCGGAGTGTTCCTTCTTCGCCTCTACCGATCTTCGCGACGTCGCGCGTTCCGTCATGAATGGCCTTGAGCCCCTTCCGAGCACGCTGCAGAAATCGCTCGCCGGCAAAAGTGAGCGTAACCCCGGAGCTGTGGCGGTGAAAAAGCGATGCGCCGATCTGATCTTCGAGATCGCGGATACGGCGACTCACGGCTGACTCGCGGACCGAGAGAGCCGCCGCCGCCTTCCTGAAACTTCCAACCTCCGCGGCCACGACGAAATAGCGAATATGGCGCAAACCGAAGCACGGGGTCAGGGTGACAATAGCTTCGTCGGCCGGTGGACTGTCTACCCGGCAATGCTCCGCCCTTATGTTCTGTCGGTCATTGCCAATTCTAGCGACCTCAATCGCGTGCAACGGTGTTGGAGTGCTCGCGATATTCTCGTGCAGACTCATCGGACCACCTCCGCGTCAGCACCTACTCGCTGAACTGATAAGGCGCTCGGGCCGGATTCCCTTTGCTGTCGGTCCAGATGTCGTCCGGAAGGGATCGGTCCCGATGGCAGACAACGCCGTAGTCGGGGTAAGTGATTATGTCGACGGGGGCTCTTGTGCCAACAACAAGGCATCGTGTCGTCGACGCACTCCGGTTCTCAAGGTAGTGACCCACAGCGTCGCCGGCTCGAAATGTCGCCGCGTCGCCAGGTGCAAGAACGGCCTCAGCGTCACCCTCGACCAGGGTGACCGAGCCTTCGAGCACATAGATGAACTCGTCCTCGGCGCTGTGCCAGTGCTTGATCGAGGAACGAGAACCGGGCGGTAATTCTTCGATAAACGCACCGAATTGCGTCAAACCACCGACCTCGCTGATCCAATACACTACGTTGGGACCGCATGGATTGTCGGGCGGCCCTTCCTCGCGGAGCATCTCGTCTGATTTTATTACCGGCATTCAAACTCCTCCAGGGCTGCAGCTACGTTTGCCGATAGCCGAGCCAAAACTGATTGCTCTGTCGTGACGCGGCTGACACTGAACGTAGCCAGCTAGCGCGACGATCAGACCCAGCGGACCTGTCCCTGATGCGTCTCGGGCAGCCTCGCCCTCATGAGGATAGTCGCCGCTAGACGCATCGCTTGGACAAACAACCGTCAACTTCGGCCAGACCTACGATCAGCTGAACCGCTGGCGATACTCGCTGGGTGACACGTCCGCGATTCGCTGGAAGGCTCGACGCAGCGTTTGCTCATCTCTAAAACCGCATACGCTCGCAACTCGCTTCAGGGGTAGATCCCCCTCGGACAGGAGACGTTTGGCCTCTTCAAAACGCATCTTCTCGATTGCGGCAGCCGGGGTTAATCCGACGGCCACACGGAACTTGCGGGTAAAGGAACGCACACTCATGCCAGAGCGGCTCGCCAGTACCTCAACGGAGAGATTCTCCTTTAGATGGCCCGCGGCCCAGGTGAGGAGATCGGAGAAATCGGTGTCCGTCGAAGCCTGAAGCGACAGGCTGGTGCTGAATTGATGCTGATTTCCCGGGCGGCGAAAGTATACCACCAACATCTTCGCGACATCCATTGCAAGCTTCCGGCCGTGGTCATCTTCGACAAGATGCAGCGCAAGATCGATGCCTGCGCTCACACCGGCCGAACTCCAGATGTTGCCGTCGTGTACGAAGATTGGGCCATCAAGAATGGTCGCGCCGTCGCATTTGCGCTTTAGCGTTTCTATGAAATCCCAGTGCGTCGTGGCAAAGCGACCAGCAAGCAAGCCCGCTTCTGCAAGGAGGAACGCCCCGACGCACACGGAGCATACGCGGCGGGAGCGTGGACCATTCTCAGCCAGCCATGCGACTAGCCTAGTGTCGAAGACGCTGTTGTCATTCGGCCTGCCGCCCGGGACGATGATTGTGTCGATCTGCTCGAGGCCGATTTCGCGGAAGGGCCGAGCGAGGATATGCAGGCCGGTCGACGTTGCTACGGCCCCGCCATCCACGGACGCCACCGCGAGATCGTAAAGCGCTACGCCGGTCGTTGCCTTCGAATAACCTGATGCAGTTGAGAAGACCTGCATCGGCCCAACTAGGTCAAGCGCGGTAACGCCGTTGTATGCGATCAGCAATATTTTTCGAACCATCTGGAGCGCGCCCACCTATACCCATCATGCAGAAAACGACTGAAGTATTCCTCGGTTCGATAGGGAAACCTGCCTCCTTCCGGACGAAGATATCGCCCTCGGATGCGCGTCCAACTCCAAATCAATCAGGACGACCTTGTGCGTTCCGTCGAGCGAAGTGCCTCCAAAAGCAGGTCCTGCATCAGGCGCTGGAGCGCATCTGTCGCGTTGCGCACGTCGGTCATCGCCTTCGTCACATCCGCCTCGTTGAGCGGGGACGAACCGGCGACCGAGGCCAATTCGCGACGCGCCTCTCTCAGCTTGCCGAGCGCCGCGACAGTCCGCGGTCTGTTCTCGCGGAGCAATCGTCGGAATTCGGAGCGGACCTCGTCAGGGTAAGCTGAGAACGCACTCTCGGCGAGGATAGACATCGCCGGTGCGTCACGCTGGCTTTTCACTACGTACCCGAGCGAGAAGAAGTTTCCGACCAGCGATGCTGCGAAGACGGCGAACAGAAGCGCTCGCAGCCATGAAAATCGTTTCACAGGCGGCCTCCGTTGCTTCGTGTGACAGTAATGGTCTCCGCAAGCTCAGAAGGCGGAACACCGACAGCAAACGCCAAGAGAGCATTGTCCGATATCTGCGTTTCCACACCGGCGGCCACGTAGCCACCGACCGCTGACACTGTAAGAACAAGTGCCATGCTCGCGGCTGTCGCCGGCATCGACCACGATCCGAGACCGATCGGCAGGCTGAAGGGTCGGCGCTTCGGCAGCGCGATTTTGGCCAACACATTGCGCGCAAGCGCACGCTCGTCAGTCGGCTCGATCGTTGCTTCAAGCACGAGACGGTCGAGTTGCTCTTCCTCGCTGATCGTATCGCGTCGATCAGTCGCTAGAAACAGCAACGCCTCGCGGCGAAACGGTGCCGGCCATGATGCGACATCGGCTCCAAATCGAACTTTCAAACCTTCAAATTCGCCCCTGTTCATCTTGTTTTCCTTCCATTTTGTGGTTCAGCCTTCCCGACCTCCGAAAGCTGGGCGCGTAACGTTCGCCTCGCTCGGACAAGCAGTTGCTCTACTGATCCGGCGCTTGCATCCATCACTTCGGCAATCGCGGGAACGTCGAGGTCGGCGACTGCTCGAAGGAGCAGCGCCATTCGCTGTCGTTCCGGCAGTTTTTCGAGGCCGGCGCGAACGATGGCCAACTCCTGCCGAGCGCCCATCCACGAGTCGACATCGGGGTCTTCCGAAGGAAATCCTTCGTGCGCCTCTTCGAAGCCGATGAACATGCGGAATTTGCGCCAGCGCCTCACGTCGATGCATCGATTTGCAGCGATCCGATAGATCCACGTCGTCGCGCGTCCTTTCGAACGATCGAAGCGCTTCGCGTTCTTCCAGACCGCAATGAAGACGTCCTGCACGACATCCTCGGCTTCATCGGAACCACCAAGATAGCGCCCGGCGAAGAGGCGTAGACCGCGTCCGTGCCTGTCTATCAGCTGCCGAAGGGCAAGCTGCTCGCCCGCAGCCACGCGGGCGAGCAGCACCTCGTCGTCGAGGCGCTCCGGCAGTCTTGCGATTTCCGGGGCACGCGCTTGGCTCACGCGGGCTTACCTCCAGTGGCGGCGAAAGCCGATGCCGACATTTCCGCGCGGGCCGGTGTGAACACCGATGGACCGCACGCCATGGGGGCTCGCGCCGTCACGGTGTTCCCGGAGTAGGTCCGCCCGTTCGGGCCGGTTGCAGAATAGCTGCGCCGGCACCGGTCGACGAACCCGTTGCGGCAGGTCGAATTTGACGTGTAGGTCGCACCATTCGGCCCGACACGTGTCGTCTGGCCGGAATAGATGTTGCCGTCTCTCGTCACGCTACGGGTGATCTGGCCGCCATTCCGCGTATCGCGCGTCCATTCAGCCGACATGGCCGGGGCCGCGCCAAGCAACATGGCAACACCAAGCGCGGCGAAGGTTCTCTTCCAGGAAATAAACATCTTGAACTCCTCAGTACTGATTCAATTCTTGCTCAGAGCTGCGGTCAACCTCAGCGGTCGAACATGATGCCGCGGATGACGAGAAACTCGGCGGCCGACAGCTTCCCGTCGCCATCCCGGTCGGCAAGGTCGAAGAAGAGCGTGCGAGCACGAAATTCGTCCCTCGACACCTTTCCGTCGCCGCTCGTGTCGAGCCGCCGCATCTGATTTCCGAGACGCGCCTGCATGGCCGTCGCGCGATCCATGATCGCATCGCGGAGCATTTCAGTTTCGTCTTCATCGATAACTCCGTCGCTATTCACGTCGAGGCGAGCGAAGAGTTTCGCCCGCGCGGCGACTATCTCGTCGCGCGAGACAGCGCCGTCGTTATTCGCATCGAGCCGCTGAAGAATCGGCGATACCGTTTGCGCGTGAGCCGAGATCCCCGGCAGGGAGAGAGCGGCGACCAGCGCTGAGACCAGCGCGTATGAAGCCTTTTTCATCGAGTGTCTTCCTTCGGTTCTTTGGTTTTCGTCTGCCGATGGGCAGCTACGTGAACCAATACGAACCGCTGGCTCATCTCCTACGCGCTCAATCAAGGATTCCTGACATCTTGGCGGTGGCCGTCGACGGACGCCCCTTGCAAAGAAAAATGCCCGGCGGCGCGTAGGAGCTGCCGTTCCCATGCGTAGAAGCTCGCGTTGATGCCAATCCCACCCGAGGAAGGGGAGAGAATAATGAAGTTGAAATTGCTGGCCTGCGTGATGGTTGTCCTCGCGACTAGCAGCGCTTGCGCGGCGGACGGGCAAAGAGCCCGGCAGGCTTTCCGCCAAATGGACCAAAACGGTGATCGAGCGCTTCAGTTTACCGAGATACAGGCGGCGCGTGCGTCCTTGTTCGACCGGCTGGACGCAAATCGAAATGGCGTTCTCGACAATGGTGAGGCGCAGGCCGCCCTTAAGCGCGTGAGCGAGGGCGGTAGGCTCCAGATGGCAACGGCGGAAGGTCTGGAAACGCAGGCTCGCCGGATGGATGCGAACGGCGACGGCCGAATTACGAGAGCGGAATTCGCTCAATTCATTCCCGATCGGCTTCAGCGCGCCGATGCAAACGGCGACCGTTCACTTTCGCTCTCCGAACTCAGGTCGCTTCGTCAACGCTAATCGTCACCTAGGCTTTCAAAGAACAGGACACACAACGCGATGAGAAAGACTATTGCCTCCATGGGCGCCGCAGCGCTCCTCCTTTTTCCTATGCCGCTCCTGCATCGGCGAATCCTCTCGTTCGATCGTCGGTAACGATCGATAGTGAGGGCCCCGTGCAAGAAGTCGCCCACCGGCACGGCTTCTACGTGGTCCGCGGCGTCCACTACTATAATGGATATCGCGGTGTTGTCGTCGCGCGTCCTGGCTACCGCTTCTATCGAGGATACTGGTTTCCGCCCGCAGCCTTCGCTGCCGGCGTGATCGTCGGCCGAACGCTGGCCCATCCCGTGCCACCGGCGCGCCGTCTGACCGCCGCCCATATCGAGTGGTGCTTCGATCACTATCGGTCATATCGTGCGTACGATAACACCTATCAGCCGTACGACGGTCCGCGCGAACAGTGCTGGTCGCCCTACAACTGACGTAGGAAATGTCGAATGCGTGTGACGAACTGATCGGCAGAGGCACCGCCGGTCGGTTCTTCGTCCATGGGAGAAAGTCGCTGGCGGCAGGTTAGCAGCAAACCTCAAATTGTCGGGCCGAATTCGAAACAGCTCTACGATCTCTTGGCCGAAACTGATGCCGGTTTGTCATTCGACACGACTCCAGGGTCGCTAAGCTGCCGGCGAAACCGGAGGCACCTATGAATCGAGACCTGAACTTCACCCGCCGCGAAGTCTTTTCTGCGCTAACGTTTGCTACAACCAGTGCACTACTAACCAACGATTCGGCCGCGCAAACCGCGGCGAAGGATCAATCGCAGCTGGTCGCCCGCGACTCCGAAAAGCCCTTGACCTGTGGGCTTCTGCTCTTCCCGAATATGACCGCCTTGGACCTTGTTGCGCCCCAGCTGGTGATGTCGAAACTTCCGAATTCAGTCGTTCATCTGATCGCCGAGAGCCAAAGCCCGGTGATGTCGGACAGCGACCTGGCAATCGTCCCGACGATGACTTTTGAACAGTGTCCTGACGAACTGGATGTCTTCTTTGTTCCCGGCGGGCCGAAGGGTACATTGACCGCGCTCCAGAATGATCGGCTTCTCGATTTCGTGTCTCATCGCGGATCACGTGCGCGATACATCACCAGCGTTTGCACCGGCTCCGTCCTTCTCGGAGCTGCCGGTCTCCTCAAAGGTTACAAGGCGGCGTCATACTGGGGCACGCTCGACATGCTTCCAGTGTTCGGGGCGACGCCCGTTAGTGATCGCGTCGTCAAGGATCGAAACCGAATTACGGGCGGCGGGATTACCGCAGGACTCGACTTTGGGCTTGAACTCGCAGCAGAGCTACGTGGCGAGCAGCGCGCGCGCCTGCAGCAATTGATCATGGAATACGATCCCAAGCCTCCTTTTGACAGCGGCTCGCTAAACACGGCATCCGCCGAAACGGTCGCTCATGCGCGTGAGCTTCTTGGTCCTTCGCTGCTTGCTATTCGCGCGGAGGCGGAGCGGGCGGCGAGACGACGCGGATAAACGCTTGGCCAAAAAGCCACCAACGGCGACGGTCCCCCACCTCGGTCAAGCAGCGAGAGGTAGAGTGATATCTCGATAGGTATAGTGTTTTGCAGTTTAGAGGAGATGAGGTAGAGTGATATCTCGATAGGTATAGTGTTTTGCAGTTTAGAGGAGATATCGCGATGCATACGCGGAAGGCAATAACGGAGGCGCTTCAAAAACTCGGAGTCCAAACCGGTGACCTCTTGATGGTGCATGCCTCACTTAAAGCGATTGGTCCGGTCGAAGGAGGAGCGGAGACGGTCGTTGCCGCGTTACGCTCCGCGGTTGGGCCGACTGGCACTGTGATGGGATACGCGTCGTGGGACCGATCACCCTACGAGGAGACTCTGAATGGCGCTCGGCTGGATGACGAAGCCCGCCGTACCTGGCTGCCGTTCGATCCCGCAACAGCCGGGACTTACCGTGGGTTCGGCCTGCTGAATCAATTTCTGGTTCAAGCCCCCGGCGCGCGGCGCAGCGCGCACCCCGATGCATCGATGGTCGCGGTTGGTCCGCTGGCTGAAACGCTGACGGAGCCTCACGAACTCGGTCACGCCTTGGGGGAAGGATCGCCCGTCGAGCGGTTCGTTCGCCTTGGCGGGAAGGCCCTGCTGTTGGGTGCGCCGCTAAACTCCGTTACCGCATTGCACTACGCCGAGGCGGTTGCCGATATCCCCAACAAACGGTGGGTGACGTATGAGATGCCGATGCTTGGAAGAGACGGTGAAGTCGCCTGGAAAACGGCATCGGATTACGATTCAAACGGCATTCTCGATTGCTTTGCTATCGAAGGAAAGCCGGATGCGGTTGAAACTATAGCAAATGCTTACGTGAAGCTCGGTCGCCATCGAGAAGGTGTCGTGGGCTTTGCTCAGTGCTACCTGTTCGACGCGCAGGACATCGTGACGTTCGGCGTCACCTATCTTGAGAAGCATTTCGGAACCACTCCGATCGTGCCTCCGCACGAGGCCGTCGAGCGCTCTTGCGAGCCTTCAGGTTAGAGGCCGTCGACAATGATAATCTGGATCAACGGACCTTTCGGCGCCGGAAAGACGACGCTCGCTAAGCGGCTGCGCGATCGGCGTTCCAAATCGCTGATCTTTGACCCCGAGGAAATCGGGTTCGTGGTGAAAGAAACGGTCCCCATGCCAGCGAGCGGAGACTATCAGGATCTCCCCTTGTGGAGGGGACTTACGATCGCGGCGGTCAGGGAGATTCGAAGGAATTACTCGCAGGACATCATCATCCCAATGACGCTCGTGCACCCGGACTATCTGACTGAGATACTCGACGGGGTAAGGCGGATCGACGATCAGCTGCTGCACATCTTTCTGACGCTCAACGAGGACCTATTGCGTCACCGGATCGCGAACCAGACCATGCATCCTGACCCGAATCGAAATGCGGAGATTCGAGAGTGGCGATTAGCGAATGTCGCCCGATGCTTGGCCGCAAGGGAACGGCTTCCATGCACAACCCGTGTTCTCGATAGTGGTGCACACACCAGCGATGAACTCGCAGCGATGGTGCTCGACGGAATCGATGGGCGCACCTGATCGCCTTCGACGCCTGCGCAAAGCGTAGCGCGAGGGTGGCGGGCTCACGACCAAACGCCCAGAGGTCGATCATCGCAGGGATGTTTGGCTTTG
Source organism: Pseudomonas sp. FP215 (assembly GCF_030687795.1). Lineage (NCBI taxonomy): Bacteria > Pseudomonadati > Pseudomonadota > Gammaproteobacteria > Pseudomonadales > Pseudomonadaceae > Pseudomonas > Pseudomonas sp. FP215. Next base: position 6,659,691 of record NZ_CP117447.1, on the reverse strand, counting down.
TGGTGCGGACGACGGGACTCGAACCCGTACTCTCACAGAGAAGCAGATTTTCGTACCACCTCGACTTTCGCCGCCGTCTGATGACGTTCGTGGTCTGGACTGTCCCTTCGCCATTGCCCGAAGGCTTTAGGCGCCGCCCGTCCAGTCTCTACACCTTCCCCCGAAGGGGCTTGGCTCGGGATTGGCTTAGGGTATTGCCCGTTAGCGTTCCCCGACTTTGAGCGGTTCTACTCCGCGGATTTCCCCGCGGGCACTCCAATTTTAAAGTCTGCTGCGTCTACCGATTTCGCCACGTCCGCCTTTTTTCGCCGTTCCTAGCGCTCGTGCGATGCACCTATGTTGCACCTAGCGCCGAATCGTTCTTCGTCATCCTGAAAAACCACGTCTCCTAAAGCCTTGCATAGCTTATCTTTTCTCCACCACGAACTTTTTTGTGGGATGGTAGAAAAAAAGACTTTTTAAGTCCGCTGGCTTGCCAGGCCTTGTTAGCTTGTACGGTCATGGTTATCGGGTAAAGAATATTGACGGCATCGCTGGTGTCGGTGGCTGAAAAGCCGGCTCCCATCAGGGCAATAGCCATTTCAGATGCAGGCGTACAGGGCAATGGTCAACAGCTACAGCCTGTCTGACGATTCCGGCGTCATGGCTGCGGCGGCTATCACGCATTTTTTGTTCGGTCAGGCGGTGTTTTCGTACCTCAATGGTTGGAGCGTGTTGATCGGACCTGGTACAGGTTTGGACAGCACGGGCTGCAAATACGCAAGGGATTTAATGGGCCTGGTGGCGTTCACGGCTTTTATCGTGACGTTTCTGTTCAGGGGCTACTCATAATCTCGTGGCTCGGCGGTTCCCGGCACACCATGACAGTAAGGAAGGACCCTGTGTCTCAACTCTCCCAGCTTCGAAGCCCCGCCGCCGTGCAGGCTGCCATCGATGAGTTCGTGCAACTGGGCCGCACGAAATTCCTGGCGCGCCACGGCTACGGCAAGTCCCGCGACTTCCTGGTACGTGATCCGAAGACCGGCACCGATTGCGATTCCAAGGCCATCGCCGGTGTGGCCTTCGGCAAGCAATTTCCCGAGCAGGGCCCGCTCACTGCTGACAGCTTCTCCGGTGGCGAGGCGACCGTCGTTCCGGCGCTGACGCGGCTCGGGTTTCGCATCATTCGCATCGGCGAAGACTGGTCCGAAGAAGAGGTCCTGGCCACGGTCGAAGACTATTTCGACATGCTGCGTGCCGAGGCGGCTGGGGAGCCGTACAACAAGTCCGAGCACAACCAGGCACTGCGCCAACTGCTGAACGGTCGCAGCAAGTCTTCAGTCGAGCTCAAGCACCAGAACATTAGCGCCGTACTCGATGCCCTGGGCCTGCCCTATATCAACGGCTACAAGCCACGCGGCAACAGCCAACTGCTGCTGCGTAAATCCGTACACGCCTACGTTCTGGAACATCAGCAGACGGTCGGCGCTCTTGTCGATGCCCTGGAGGAGGTAAAACTTCCGGGTGACAAAACCTACCGAGCGGCTTTGGTAGAACCACCCGCCCGTGAAGTGCTTGTGCGTACCCCGGCATCTCTACGGCAACGCCTACCGCGAAAGTTCGATTATGCCGCTCGCGATGAAGCCAACCGCAAGCTGGGCCGGGCAGGGGAGCAGTGGGTGATTGGCTACGAACAGCAACGCCTGACCGAGCTCGGCCACCCAGAGCTTTTTCAGCGGCTGGATTGGGTGTCCGACACCCAGGGAGACGGTGCGGGGTTCGACATCCTGTCGTTCGAAGAGGACGCCCATGAGCGCTTCATCGAGGTGAAAACCACCAATGGCGGGGTAGGCTCGTCTTTCTTGGTCAGCCACAACGAACTCGAATTCTCCAAGGAGGCGGGCGATCAATTCCATCTGTATCGCGTGTTCCAGTTTCGGGACGGTCCGCGCCTGTTCACGCTACCCGGCGACCTCAGCCAACATGTGCATCTCAAGCCGACGGACTACCGGGCGAGTTTCCGGAGTTTGGTGGGGTAAAGGCAGGGTTCTGTTGAGCCGAATGGCTGTGTGCGGCCGATTCTGTTGAAAAAGTAGCGGCCTCCCCATGCCGTTGGCAAAATTGCTTTGTCAGCGAGCGTGGGGGCGAACAGCATGATGGGACAGTTACCGGGAGGACAGCAGCGCCTGTTCTACTCGTTCAATCTGGAAGATCACGTCCCGGCCCAACATCTCCTGCGCAGCATCGACCAGTGCTTGGATCTCAGTGATCTACGTGCCTACCTGGCAGATTTCTATAGCCCCATCGGGCGTCCCTCGATTGACCCGGAGTTGATGGTGCGCATGCTGGTCGTCGGCTACTTGCTATGGCATTCGTTCCGAGCGGCGATTGTGCGAAGAGGTGCACCTGAACCTGGCCTATCGCTGGTTCTGCCGGTTGGGTCTGGAAGACGAAGTCCCCAATCACTCGACCTTCTCGAAGAATCGCCATGGGCGTTTTCGTGACAGCGATCTATTCCGCTGGTTATTCAATGAGGTGCTGCGGCGCTGCATGGCAGCCGGCCTAGTCAAGGGTGAAGGTTTCGCCGTCGACGCCAGCATCATTAAGGCGGATGCCAGCCGGCAACGTGGGGTGGCGGGAGATGAGGTCGATTGGAACGATCCAAAGCTCAGCAGCCGCGCAGTGCGCGAGTACCTCGAAGCCCTTGATGAAGAGGCGCTGGCTGAGGCTCTTCCCAAGAAAATTTCGCTCACTGATCCTCAGTCCCGTTGGACAGCAGCGCCAGGTGGCCCGGCCTTTTTTGCCTACTCCACGAATTACCTGATCGACACTGAGCACGGTGTGATCATGGACGTGGAAGCTACCCCGGCGCACCGTACCGCCGAAGTCGATTCGACTAGGACGATGGTCGAGCGTGTCGAGGCGCAGTTCGATCTCACACCGGAACGCCTTATCGGCGATACCGCTTATGGCACCGCCCCGATGCTGGCCTGGATGGTCGAAGAAAAGGACATCGAACCGCATGTGCCGGTGTGGGACAAGACCGAGCGCAAGGACGACAGCCTCTCCAGTAACGACTTTCACTGGAGTCAGGACGCCAATGAATATCGCTGCCCAGCCGGCAAACCGCTACGCAGTGAATGGCGCGCCTTCACCCAGCAAAGGTCGCGGGTAACTAAGGCCAAAACCGTCATTTACCGCTCCAGCCAAACCGACTGCGCCACCTGCCCGTTGAAAGCGAAATGCTGCCCCAACACGCCGAATCGGAAGATCGTCCGCAGCATCCATGAGGCTGCCCGCGACGTGGCTCGACGCATCGCCAAGACACCGGAGTACCTCGTCTCTCGCTGCGAACGAAAGAAGGTGGAGATGCTTTTCGCCCACCTCAAACGGATCATGAAACTCGACCGTTTACGACTGCGTGGCCTAACGGGTGCCACTGACGAATTCACCTTGGCTGCGATGGTGCAGAACCTGCGCCGCATGGCCAAGCTTTTGCCTCAAGGGCCACCGCTGACGGGATAGGTATGCCTGCTACGAGCAGAAACCCTCAAATTAACCCTTAAACCTGAGCAAGGACGCTCAGTGAAACGCCGGAAGGCAACTTGAAGTGGCTTGCAGCCACTTCGACAGCAGGCACACCTGATCGGCAGGCTGCCGCTAAAGCTACTTTTTCAACAGAATCGGCCGATTTGTGCCGGTCGTCAAGGACCGCTTCGGATCACTCTCAACCGGATCGCGGGCCAGCTGATTTGCTAAAACCCGCGCCAAACTCAACGAAGGATTTCGCATGATCCGTTTTTTTTGGCGATCACGCTCGGCCTGATGGTTGGCTGCTCGTCGAGTTCAAGTTCGATCTGATCAGTGAGCGGTAGCGCAAGTGGATCGCCTCAGCCAAGCAGCGTTGTTGCCGGCGGCCGGAAGAAAGCCTTGAACTAGTAGCGGAAAGGATGAAACTTTATTTTTACGATTCTCAGCATTTTCCAAGGTTGAGCGAAAATTAGGATGATACTTTAATGATTCCGGCCTCCATCCCCACAAAACGCTTGCAGATGGCAGAATTGAAATAAGTCATTGTTTTAAATGGATTTTTGCAGGAATTGCTACGTTGCAGGGTCCTGTAGTTAGGATGACACTTTATTTTCCTCCCACAAGGGGCTGTTTTCAACAGCCCCTTTTTTCGTTTTGGATTCGCTCAATTCAAGGATGCGTATTGATGCAAAACCCTTCTGCCACTGTCCAAGCACGTTTGCACAATCGTCGGTTCGTGGTCGCGAATAACGCCCAAGGGGTGTCCGGTACCGGCACCGTGTTTCATTACCAAGTCGAAGACGGGGTGATTTCGAGCACTTACCAGGGGGGCCGAATTAGCCTGGGAACGCAGGTCGGGCGGGTGGCCGGCCCAGATACCATCGAGCTGCTTTATCAGTGCATAACCCTGGATGGGGAACTGCTCGCGGGCTGGTCACGTGGCACGGTAGGTGTGGATCACGCCGGGCTCACAACGCTGAGTTTCGTTTGGGGCTGGCTGTCAGGTGCGACAGGCGGCGGGGAGTCCAGCTATGTCGAGATCACTGCTTAAAGAGCCCGCAGCCGCATTTACTGTAGGAGCGAGCTTGCTCGCGAAAAACGTCAACGATAACGCGTGCTTTCTGAATAAACGCGGTGCCTGTGAGTTTTTCGCGAGCAAGCTCGCTCCTACATGGGGCATTGGGTTTGAGAAAGGTGTGGGTCAGGTCCACCAGTAGCGTACAAGGTGGAAGAAGATCGGCGCCGCAAAGCACACCGAATCCAGCCTATCCAGCATCCCGCCATGCCCTTCGATCATGTGCCCCCAGTCTTTCACGCCGCGGTCGCGCTTGATCGCCGACATCACGATCCCGCCGGCAAACCCCAGCAAGTTGATCAGCAGCGCGATCAAGAATGACTGCCAGGGATTGAACGGTGTGGTCCACCACAACGCCGCGCCAATCAAGGATGACAACAGGATCCCGCCCACAAACCCTTCCACGGTTTTCGACGGCGACAGGTTGGGCGCGATCTTGCGTTTGCCGAACAGCTTGCCGCATACGTACTGCAGCACGTCCGACAGTTGCACCACGATCACCAGATAGGCGATCAGCAGCAGGTTACGGCCTTCGTAGCCCGGTATGTCCAAGGTCAGCAGCGCCGGGACGAAGGACACGCAGAACACGGCGATCATCAAACCCCATTGCACCTTCGATGCACGCTCCAGGAAGTGCGTACTGTCGCCGCCCAGAGAGGCGAGGATCGGTAGCAGCAGGAACACGTACACCGGGATGAAGATCGAGAACAGCCCATACCAGTCGGCGTAGATCAGCAGGTATTGCAACGGCAGGGCCAGGTAAAACGCGGCCACCAGGGCCGGGTAGTCGCTGCGTCGAGTGGGCGTGAGGGTAAGAAACTCGCGCAGGGCGTAGAACGACACCGCGTAGAACAACAGGATCACCGCGCCGGTGCCGAGCCAGAAGGCGATGCCGATGACTACCACCATTACCCACCAGGCGTTTATGCGGGCGTTGAGGTTGTCGATCACGGCATTCGGGTTGCCACGGGTGCGCAGCTTGAGGATCAGGCCGATCAGCGAGGCGATCACCAGGATCGCGCCGATGCCGCCAAATAACATCAGGGTTTGGCTATCCATCTCAGGAATGCTCCGGGGCAAGGGCGAGCAGGGCGTCGCGGCTGCGGGCAAGGAAGGCGGCTTTGTCTTCGCCTTCTTCCAGTTGCAGGGGCGCACCGAAGCTGGTGGTGCATAACAAGGGAAGTGGTAATACGCGACCCTTGGGCATCACCCGGTTCAGGTTGGCTATCCACACGGGGACCAGCTCGGCCTGTGGGTAACTCTTTGCCAAGTGATACAAGCCGCTTTTGAACGGCAGCAAGCCATCCTCCAGATTGCGCGTGCCTTCGGGGAAAATGATCAGCGAATCGCCGCCCTCCAACGCCGCAAGCATGGGCTGCAGAGGGTTATCCACAGGGTCCTTGCGCTCACGGTCGATCAGCACGCCATTGAACACTCGATTGATGATGTAGCGGCGCAGCGCACTCTTGTTCCAGTAATCACTGCCGGCCACTGGGCGCGTGAATTTGCGCAGGTTCTGCGGCAGCGATGCCCATACCAGCACGGAGTCCCCGTGGCTGCTGTGGTTGGCAAAGTAGATACGCTGCACCGGTACCGGCGCGCACCCCAGCCACAGGCTGCGGGCGCCGGTGACGGTGCGGGCCATGGAGGTAATCAGCGTGGCGACCACGGGTTCGAACATGGGAATTCCTTATCCGGAGAAAGGTAGCCAAGGGCTGGCGAGGATGACGCCCAGGGTCAGCAGCGCTTGCGCGCCCAGCAGCCAGGCTTGTTTACGCAACAGTTTGAGGGCGCCACGGCGGCGTTCAGTCCAGGGGCGACCGGCTCGTTTGGGCGATTGCAGGCCAAGCGTCTGCAGGGCCTGGTCCAGGTCTGGCGTGCGGGTAACGTCGCGAGCCAGCAGGGCGAACAAGTCGGCGTCGAAGGCCACCCGCAGCGCCCAATACTTTTGCAACAGCCCCAGCACAATCATCCACAGGGCCAACAGCAAGCAAATGGTGGAAATACTGGCCAGCAACAATTGGGCGAGGCCGAACAGCACACCGAGCAGCGTCAGCCCTGTGGATAACTGATCCAGTGATCGGCCACGGCGCAACAGGCTGGCGACGACCTGAAGTTCCATATCAGCAGGCATTTGGCAAACCCTCCAACGCTTGACGGTGTGCGGGGTGCAGGACCACATCGGCCCGCGCTGTACGAATAATAGCCAGCGCTTGCTCAACCGTGGCGGCGCGCCCCGTGTTCAACAGCCAGGCGGCGACGGCGGTGGCGCTGCGTGAGTAACCGAGGGCACAGCACACCAACAGCGGGCCGCTCGCTTGCAGGCGTTCAATGGCGTGGGCGGCGTTCAGGCATTCATCGGGGGTTGGGGCGATCAGGTCCAGCACGGGCACGCAGACGTAAGCACGGCCTTGTGGATCCATCGGCAGTTCGGCGCATAAGTCGACGATGCTCGCGAATGAGCGCTGTTCACCGGTTGTAGGAATGCGCCCAAGCCAGACGTTATCCACAATCAGGTCCGGCTGTGGATGTTTGCGTGTCCACGCCCGCGAATTGATCCACGCGCCCGCCAGATAAGGCGCATACAACCAGCGTGCGGCAGGCGTCAGGCGGCCATCGTCGCGTTTCTGAAAGCCCGGCGCACCGAGTGCAAGGTAATTGGCCGTAATCAATCCCAAGGAAACCGCTGGCCATAGCAGCCATAGCCACCCGCCACCGAGTACCCAGGCCAGCGCCGTCAGGACCAAGGCACCTAACCCATAGCGCATCCCCAGCCGCCAGCGCTGGGAATCGCGCGTCAATCGCGCGTTCAGTAATGGGCTGGGATGCGCTACAGGCCATAACCACACGCACAGCCATCCCGCGAGGGCGCCTGTGGGTAAGTCGATAAAGTGATGTTGATAAGTGGTCAGCACCGAAACGCCGATCAGCGCGAACCAGCCATGCACCACCCAGCGCCAGAATCCTTGAGTGTGCCGCTGGTACATCACCCACAAGATCACCAGCAGGGCGATATGCAGCGAAGGCGCCTGGTTGAAGGGCTTGTCAAAACCGGCCAGCACTGCAAACAACCAGCCGAACATACCGTCCAGTTCCGGCCGCTCAAACGTGAAGCGCAGTGGCCAGATCAGGAAGCAACTCACGGCAATCACCTGCGCACTCAGCAGGCGCAGCGCATGCTGCTTGAGCTCATGGCGCGTGTTGGGTAGCAGCAGGGAGAAGCCGTAAAGCAGGTCGATGGACCAGTAGGGCACGATGGTCCAGGCCCAGAACGGCATGTGGCTTTCCCAGCCGAACACCAGCGTGCCGACGTCACTACGCTGGCTGGTGACCCAGGTGGCAAAGCCATAGGTGCTGAAAAACAGCGGTGCCAACAGCAGCAGCCAGAGCACCGCTGGTTTCAATAAACCGGGTTCGCGCATGTTCAGATCTTCTGTGCCAGGGACACGGTGAAAATGCCCCACTCATCCACGCGCTGGGTGATCTTGCGAAAGCCCGCCGCTTCGACGAGTTGGTCCATTTCCGCCTGGCTGCGCCGGCGCATCACCCAGGCCTGGCCCTGGCGGTGGCTGGTGAGCGCGCGGGCAATCAGCTCCAGCTGCGGGTGCCACGGTTGGCCGGTGTAGACCAGGTAACCACCCGGCTCCACGGCTTCGGCCAAGCCTGCCAGCGAACCACCGACCATGGCATTGTCGGCGAACAATTCGTACAGGCCAGACACCACGGCCAGTGTCGGCTTGGGGTCCAGGGCCGCCAGGTCAGCGCGGTCGAACGCATCGCCTTTGACGAACTGGGCGATGTCCCCCAGGCCCTTCTCGCGAATCAGCGCGCCACCGTCGCGCACGTTGATGTCGCTGTAGTCGCGCAGCAGGATCGATTCCGGCAGCGGCGATACGCCTTGCAAGGCTTCCAGGATGTAGCGGCCGTGGCCGGCGGCAATGTCGACAATGCGCACTTCGCGTTGGTCATCACGCAGCTTGGCCATGGCCAGACGCAGCAGTTCCTCGACGTTCAGCTTGCGCTGGCGAATACCGCGCCAGCCGATGGAGTTGAGGTAATTGGTGTCGATCATCCGCCCCAGCCCGCCCTTGCCGGCAGGCTTATTGCGATACACGTAGTCGAGCGTGCTGCCGGAGTCGAAACCGGTATCGAAGCCCAGCTTCACCCCGTCCGACAGGTTTTTACCCAAGCCCATGCTGGCGCGGGTCATGCGCCAGTACAGGTCGCGCAGGGAATTGCGCGGCAGCGGCGCGGCCAGGGATTCGGATTCGGCGCAGGTGGCGCCGAGTTTGTCGGCGTCCAGCAGGTTGGCGCGGTCCAGCGGGTGGGCGAAGTTCTGCAAGATAAAGCGTTTGGCGCTGCTCACGGCCACGGCGCGATCACGTTCGCCGAGGGTGTCGTGGAAAAAACCGGGGAGGATATGCAGCTCTTTTTTCAGGCTGCCGAGGCGGTCGAAAAACTGCTGCTGGGGTTTACGGTGCACCACAAAGTCGGAGCCCGAAATAAGCAGTTGGGTCGGCACCTGGATCGCCTGGGCGTCGGCGACAACCCGGTCGGCCGCTTCGTACAGGCCCAGCAGCACGTTCACCGAAATAGCCTTGGTGATCAGCGGATCGTTGTCGTAGGACGCCACGCGTTCCGGGTCATGGCTGAGGAACTTGGCCTTGACGTAGCTGTTGACGAAAAAGTTACCGCGAAACTTGCGCATCAATGCCAGGCCGGGGCGGGCGAAGGGCACGTACAGCTTGACCTTGAAGGCTGGCGAGGCGAGCACCAGGGCGCGGATTTTCGGCGCGTAGTCATGAACCCAGGTGGCCGCGATCACCGCGCCGACGCTTTGGGCGATGACGGCGAGGTCTTCCTCTTCGATGCCGTAGGTGGCATTGATGTGGTCACAGAACGTCTGCACGTCGCGGGCGCTGGTGGCAAAGCTGGGGCTGTCGCCGCGCTCGCCGGGGGATTGGCCGTGGCCACGGGCGTCCCAGGCGAAGAAGTCGAATTCAGGCAGGCCCAGTTCCTCCACCAGGTGGGCAATACGCCCTGAGTGCTCATGGCCGCGATGGAACAACAGGATCGCCTTGCGCGGCCCGGCGCCTGCCGTGGCCGGCCAGTGCCGGTAGAAAAGCTCGACGCCATCATGGGTACTGAAGGTGTGCTGTTGCTGTTCGCGCATCGCAAAATCCTTATGCAGAAGGGGAAGTTTGTTGTTCTTTGAGGCCCTGACGCACCCGGTTGACCAAGGTATAGGCGAGCAGGGCGGCCACCAGCCACATCACCGCCTCAACCCAACCGGCGCCGAGCCAGCCCAGCGCCACGCCAGTGGCCAGCACCCCGAGCACAAACGCCCGGTCACTCTTGCCCATGGGCCCGTCATAACGGCGCGACGCGCCCACCATCGGCCCCAGCACCCCGGCGTACTCGCTGAATACCGCCAGCAGCGTCACCAGCAACACCGGCGCCAGGCTCATCTCGGGGATCAAGGCAAAGGGCAGTATCAGCGCACTGTCGGCGATCACATCGCACAGTTCATTGAGATAAGCACCGAGGCGCGACTGCTGGCCGAATTCCCGGGCGAGCATGCCGTCAATGGCATTGAGGGCCATGCGCACAATCATCCACAGCGGGATCAGTGCAAACAGCCAGAGGTGTTGGGCAAAGCCCGCGATCAACAGCCCCACCAGCACGGAAACAACCCCGGCCAGCACGGTGATCTGGTTGGCGGTGGTGCCGTTGTCATAGAGGCGCTGCACGAGAGGGCGCAGCAGGTTTTGAAAACGCGGTTTGAGTTGGTAGATGGAAATCATGGGGGGTGGCGCTTCCTTGTCCGTGAACCCGCGAAAAACTGTTCTGAAGTGTGCCGACTAATCGCAGCCGACACCAGTGATGGCTCGTGTTTATAGGGGGTTAGTCACATTCTCAGCACAACGAGGGGCCAATGTAGGAGCGAGCTTGCTCGCGAAAAACTCACAGGCGCCGCGTTTATTCAGGAAGCCCGCGTTATCGTTGACGTTTTTCGCGAGCAAGCTCGCTCCTACGGAAGGCACGCCTGTTTTCACCGGGGGTTCGAACAAAAATTTCACGCTTCGTGTTATATCGTAACGAATTGTGTACAAGTGGGCGTTGAGCAGATGCAAGTGGATCTAGAGGCTGACGGGGCTTCGGTTGAAGGCCTCGCGCGTTTTCAGCAAGGGCTGTTCCACGCCCGTCGATTGCGCCAGGCCGGTATCGGCCTGACGACCCTGGCCCTCAGCGGTTGGATATTGGCGCTGTTCGTAGCGTTGTTTGCACCCCTGTCGATCTGGCCGGTGGTATTGATCAACTGCGCCTCGGCCTTGCTGCTGCTGGTGGCCGGGTTACAGTCGGCCTGGTGGGTAGCCGACTGGCGTGCCCAGGCGCTGGAGGCGCCAAGCGGCGAGTTGATCGAACCTGACAGCGAGGCCATTTCTTGGCACAAGGGCCTGATCAACCGGTTCGGCAACGGCCTGTTGGCGCAGATTGGCGCGCCGGTGCTGTGGTTGGGCGGCTGGTCGCTGTTGGCGCTGGTCAGCATCCTGCAGTTCTGGAACCTGGGCTTGCCCGCTGCCGCCATCGGGCAATCGGCAAGTATTGGCGCAGCGCTCGCATTGGCCCTGGCGTTTGGCCTGCTGGTATTCGAACGCCGCCTGGCCCAGGAAACTGCCGCCCAATGGCCGGAAGCCTCACAGTTGGCGCAGTTGAGCCGGATGGCAATTATCTGCCTGGTACTCAGCGCGATCTGCCTGCTGTTTGCCAGTGCAGAGTCGGTCTGGCCGTTGCGCCTGGCCACTCTCATCGGGCTGTTGCCGGCGTTGGTGGCGTTGGAGTTCCTGCTCAGGGGCGTGCTCTCGCTGTTCAGCCCACGCCAGCCGCGCCTCGAACCGCGCTTGATGGCGCAGAGTTTTATCGCCGGCCTGCTACGTTGGCCGCCGCAACCCTTGCTGGCGTTGCAGCATGAACTGCACAACCGCTTTGGCATCGACCTGCGTCAGATCTGGGCCTTTACCTACATGCGCCGGGCGTTTTTCCCGGTGCTGCTGGTGGTGCTGGCGGTAGGTTGGGCGTTGACTGGTGTGCATGAAGTGCCCCTGCAAGGCCGTGGGATTTATGAGCGCTTTGGTAAACCCGTCGAGGTGTTCGGCCCCGGGCTGCATGCGGGTTTGCCGTGGCCGTTGGGCCGCGTACTGAATGTTGAAAACGGCGTGGTGCATGAGCTGGCGACCAGCGTCAGTGACGCCGCCACACCGCAGATGGCTGCCGCGGAAGGCCCGGCGCCGTTGATCGCCAACCGCCTGTGGGACGCCAGCCATGTGAACGACAAATCCCAGGTGATTGCCAGCAGCAGCGGCGACAAGCAGGGCTTCCAGATCGTCAATATGGACGTGCGCTTTGTCTACCGCATCGGCCTCACCGATCAGGCTGCGCTTGCCGCCACCTACAACAGCGCGGATATCCCGACCCTGATCCGCAGCACCGCCAGCCGCATCCTGGTGCACGATTTTGCCTCGCGCACCCTGGATGAATTGCTCGGGGAAGAGCGCACCAGCCTCGCCGACGAGATTGGCCGCAGCGTGCAAGCCGACCTGCAAACCCTCGACAGCGGTGTGGAAATCCTTGCCACGGTGGTCGAGGCTATCCACCCGCCGGCCGGCGCCGCTAACGCTTACCACGGTGTGCAAGCCGCGCAGATCGGCGCCCAGGCGTTGATCGCCCGTGAACGCGGTGCGGCCAGCGAACAGACCAACCAGGCGCTGCTTCAAGCCAGCACTGCCCGCGATCAGGCCCAGGCCAGCGCCCGCGAAGTGAACGCTGGCGCCCAAGCAGCAAACCTGCGCTTTGCCGCCGAACAAAAGGCCTACGCCGCTGCGGGCCAAGCCTTCGTGCTGGAACAGTACCTGGGCCAACTGAGCCAGGGCCTGGCCCAGGCCAAGCTGCTTATTCTGGATCATCGTTTGGGCGGCGATAGCGCGCCGACGATCGATCTGCGTTCTTTTACCTTGCCCGCCGACCCGTCGGCGCCGCGCAAAGCCGTTCAATAAGGAGTTCGTCTGTTGAGCGCTCATTCCCACGATCATGATCACGGTCATCACCACCATCACGGCCACCACCATCACGGCGATGAACAGGCGGCCGGGCCTTTTCCCTGGCGCCGCATGGCGTGGGCGGTGTTGCTGGTGCTGTTTGCCGTGGCAGCGGCGAGCCTGGTGCAAGTGCGTTCCGGCGAGGCCACGGTGATTACCCGCTTCGGCAACCCCGCGCGCGTGCTGCTGGAGCCGGGCCTGGGTTGGCGCTGGCCGGCACCGTTCGAAGCGGCGATCCCGGTGGACCTGCGCCTGCGCACCACGTCCAGCGGCTTGCAGGATGTGGGCACCCGCGATGGCCTGCGGATTATCGTGCAGGCCTACGTGGCGTGGCAGGTGCAGGGCGATGCCGACAACGTGCAGCGCTTTATGCGTGCGGTGCAGAACCAGCCCGATGAGGCGGCGCGGCAGATTCGTACCTTCGTCGGCTCGGCGTTGGAAACCACAGCAGCCAGCTTTGACCTGTCCAGCTTGATCAATACCGACGCCAACCAAGTGCGCATCGCCGATTTTGAAGCGCAGTTGCGCCAGCAGATTGATCAACAATTGCTCACCACTTATGGCGTGCGCGTGGCGCAGGTCGGCATCGAGCGCTTGACGTTGCCGTCGGTGACCCTCACCGCCACGGTTGACCGCATGCGCGCCGAGCGTGAAACCATCGCCACCGAACGCACCGCCGTGGGCAAGCGCGAAGCGGCGCAGATCCGCTCTGCTGCCGAGCGTGATGCGCGCATTATGCAGGCCGATGCCACTGTGAAAGCCGCTGACATCGAAGCGCAGTCGCGGGTTGAAGCCGCGCAGATTTATGGCCGTGCCTACGCAGGCAATCCGCAGCTGTACAACCTGCTGCGCTCGCTGGATACCTTGGGCACGGTGGTCACGCCGGGGACCAAGATCATCCTGCGCACCGACGCCGCGCCGTTCCGCGCCCTGGTGGACGGGCCCAAGGACCTTCAGCCATGAGCGAGCCTGACAGCCCGGACAGCCCGTGGATCCAGGCCGGGCGCCTGACGTTCCTGGCACTCTACGCGGTCACCGTATTGGCAGCGTTGGCCTGGGCCTTTTCCAATGTGCGCCAGATCGACCCGCAGAATCGCGCCGTGGTCCTGCATTTCGGCGCCCTTGATCGCATTCAGAATGCCGGGCTGTTGCTGGCCTGGCCGCAACCCTTTGAGCAAGTCGTCCTGCTGCCAGCGGCCGACCGGGTGATCGAACGCCGGGTGGAAAACCTGCTGCGTTCCGATGCGGCGCTACAGGCCGATCGTGTGGCCAGTTTCGCCACGCCGTTGAGCGATGCCCTGGCCGGTTCCGGCTACCTGCTGACCGGTGATGCCGGGGTGGTTCAACTGGACGTGCGGGTGTTCTACAAGGTGACCGAGCCCTACGCCTTTGTGTTGCAGGGCGACCACGTACTGCCGGCCCTGGATCGTCTGGTGACGCGTAGCGCCGTGGCCCTCACCGCTGCGCGGGACCTGGACACCATCCTGGTAGCGCGTCCGGAACTGATCGGCAGCGACAATGGCGCCGCCGAACGCCGTGAGCGGCTGCGCGGCGACCTGGTGCAAGGCATCAACAAACGCCTGGCGGAGTTGGCGGCCAGCGGCTTGGGGCTGGGTATCGAAGCCACCCGCGTCGATGTGCAATCTAGCCTGCCTGGGCCTGCGGTGAATGCCTTCAACGCCGTACTGACCGCCAGCCAGCAGGCCGATAAAGCCGTGGCCAACGCCCGCACTGAAGCGGAAAAACTCACCCAGACCGCCAACCAGGAGGCTGACCGCCAAGTGCAAGTCGCCCACGCCCAGGCCAGTGAACGCTTGGCCAACGCCCAGGCGCAAACCGCTACCGTTGCCAGCCTCGCCCAGGTCAAAGACCCCGGTTTGCTGTTGCGCCTGTACCGCGAACGCCTGCCGAAGATTCTCGGCCAGGCCGGTTCGGTAACCACTGTCGATCCCAAAGACGACTCCCGTTTGATCATCCAGGGAGCCGAACAATGAGCGCACCCATGCTGACCTCCGCCGAACAGCGCAGCGCTGCCCGGCAATTGACCTTGGCGATGCTCGCCCTGGGCTTGCTCGTGCTGGGCCTGGTGTGGCGCTGGCTCGCGCCGGACCAGAGCGGCGTCAGCCAGCTGCTGCTGGGCGTGGCTTCGCTGTTGGTGGCGGTGCCGGTGATGCGTTCAGCCTGGTACAGCCTGCGCTTTCCGAGCCTGCACGGCATCACCGACCAATTGATCGCCCTGGCCATGCTCGGCGCTTGGGCCACGGGCGATCTGCTCACCGCCGCGTTGCTACCGATCATCATGATCTTCGGCCATGTGCTGGAAGAACGCAGCGTGATTGGTTCCCAGGAAGCGATCCATGCCTTGGGCAAACTCACCCGCAGCCATGCCCGCCTGGTGCAGGCAGACGGCAGCATCACCGAAGTGGATAACGGCACCTTGAACACCGGCGATATCGTCGAAGTGCGTGCCGGTGACCGCGTGCCGGCCGATGGCGTGGTGTTGTCCGGCCAGGCGAGCCTGGACACGGCGCCGATCACCGGCGAGTCGGTGCCGTTGGAAGCCAGCGTGGGCGTGCAGGTGTTTGGTGGGGCGATCAACCTCGATGGCCTGCTGCGCCTTGAGGTCACGCGCACCGGTAACGAATCGACGTTGGGCAAAGTCATTGCGCTGATGCAGAACGCCGAGCGCTCCAAGCCGCCGATCACCCGGCTGCTGGAGCGCTATGCCGGCAGCTACATGGTGCTGGTGTTGCTGCTGGCGGCCGTCACCTGGTTTGTCACCAATGACGCCCAGGCGATGCTCGCGGTGCTAGTAGCGGCGTGCCCCTGTGCCTTGGTGCTGTCGGCACCGGCCACGGCGATTGCCGGGATTGCCGTGGCGGCGCGCCATGGCATCCTGATTCGCAGCTCGGCGTTCCTGGAAGAGCTGGCCGACCTGACATCACTGGTGGTCGACAAGACCGGCACGCTGACTTTTGGCACCCTGCGTTTGCAGTCCATCGAGACCACCGCCCCGGATCGCCAAAAGCTGCTGAACCTGGCGGCCAGCCTCGGTTCGGCGAGCAGTCACCCGGTCAGCCGAGCGTTGGCGGGGTTGGCGAGCCAGGAGCAGATGCTGGTGCTTAGCGACATCCGCGAGCGTCAGGGCCTGGGCGTGGTCGCCCAGACCGAGCAGGGCGAAGCGGCGCTGGGACGGCCGGAGTTGTTTGAACAGTTGGGCATCGTCACCACCGACGTGCCCACCCACGATGGCCCGATTGCCGGGTTAGCGTTGAACGGCAAGTTCCTCGCCTGGATGCTGTTGGCTGATAGCGTCAAGCCCGAGGCACGCCAGGCCCTGCAAGAATTGCGTGACTTGGGCCTGGGCCGCCAACTGCTGCTGACCGGCGACCGCCAAAGCGTGGCCGACAGCCTGGCGCTGGACGTGGGCATCAGTGATGTCGAAGCCCAAGCGCTGCCGGAAGACAAGCTCAACCGCGTGCTGGGGGAAATCAGCAGTGGCTTCAGGCCAATGGTGGTGGGCGATGGCATCAACGACTCTCTGGCGCTCAAGGCCGGCGTGGTCGGCGTGGCCATGGGCGCGGGCGGTGCAGACATCGCCCTGGCCTCGGCGGACGTGGTGTTGATCGGCAGCGACTTGCGCCGCCTGGGCACCTGTGTGCGCTTGAGTCGCCAGTGCCGGCAGACGTTGCAGGTCAACGTGATCATTGGCTTGGGGTGGACGCTGGCCATTGTGGTGTTCGCCGCATTCGGCTGGTTGGGGGCGGCGGGCGCGATGATCGCGGCGGTGCTGCATAACCTCAGTACCTTGCTGGTGTTGGGTAATGCCGGGCGTTTGCTGCGCTTCCAGGAGCCGCTGTTGAAGCTCGATGAATAATTTCAAAAATATTTGCTTACGGCTGTAACGCCGATAGGGGACCTCACTCTAGTGCTGTGTCGAGACTGAACAATCCGTTCAGACCGGCTCCACTACTGATCATGAGGAATACAACAATGAGCATTAAATCCGCTGCTGCTGGTGCCGCCCTCGCAATGGCCGCCGCTTCTCTGTTCGCGGGTGTGGCCACTCAGGTACAAGCCGCAGACGCCACCGTGCACTGCTACGGCGTGACCTCCTGCAAAGGCATGAACGACTGCAAAACCAAGGACCACGCGTGCAAGGGCCAGGGCGCGTGCAAAGGCCAGGGCTTCAAGGCCATGACCAAGTCGGCCTGCGACGCCGCTGGCGGTAAAGTCGGCGAGTAACCGGCACACGAGTGCAACCGCGGCGGCTGCCTGCCACCGCTGCGGACACTTTGCCCAGGAGTGAGACATGTCCGCGTCCCTTCCAAGTCTGGGTTACGGCCTGGGTTTGCGCAGTGAGTACTACCAGCAGATCCTTGAACAGTCGCCGGCCGTGGATTGGTTCGAAGTGATCTCCGAAAATTACTTGGTACAGGGCGGCAAGGCCTTGTACTACCTGGATGCGATAGCCGAGCGTTACCCCTTGGTGATGCACGGTGTGTCGTTGTCCATCGGCGGGCCGCATGCCCTAGATACCGATTACCTGAACCACATCAAACAGCTCGCAGAGCGCATTCAGCCGGCGTGGATTTCCGATCACCTGTGCTGGAGCCGCGGTAGTGCGCATCAGCTACACGATTTGCTGCCCCTGCCTTACACCGAAGAAAGCCTTTATCACGTGGCCGGCCGCGTGCGTCAGGTGCAGGACGTGTTGCAGCGCCCGCTGGTACTGGAAAATGTCTCCAGCTACGTGCGTTCCAAGGCGGATGAGTTCACCGAGTGGGAGTTCCTCAACGCCTTGGCCCACCTGAGCGGCTGCCAGTTGCTGCTGGACGTCAACAACGTCTACGTCAGCGCACGTAACCATGGTTTTGATGCCTGGACCTTCATTCGCAACCTGCCACCCGAAAGCATTCGCCAGCTGCATTTGGCGGGGCATATGGACTATGGCGACTATGTGGTCGATACCCATGACCATCCCGTGTGCGACCCGGTGTGGGCGCTGTACCAGCAAACCCTCGAACATCTGGGCCCAGTGTCGACCTTGCTGGAACGCGATGACCATTTTCCGCCCTTCGAAGAGTTGCTCACCGAGTTGAACAAAGCCCGTGAATTGGGTGCCAGCGCCTTGGCCCGGAGAGCGTTATGCGCCTGATCGACTGGCAGTTGGCGTTTGAACAGCATCTATTATCCGAAGCCCCCGCGGCCAACAGCGGCTTTGCCGCCACCTTGCTGGGAGGGCCGACGTTGGATGTGGACACTGGCCTTGCGATTTACCACAACGCTTACCTGTCACGCCTGCAGGAGGTGCTGCGCCATGACTTCGGTGCCATCTGGTATTGGCTGGGAGATGAGGCGTTTTGCTCACTGACCGAGGCCTACATCCGCCGTTATCCCTCGGCCCATTACAGCGTGCGCTGGTTGGGCGAGCGCTTTGCGATGTTTATCGTGGAGCATCTGATGGCTGCGCAAAGTGCGCCTTTGGCTGAGTTGGCACGCCTGGAGTGGGCGTTCACCTTGGCGTTTGACGCACCCGAAGGGGAGCCGCTGACCTTGAATGACATGGCGCACCTGGCGCCTGAAGATTGGCCCACCTTGCAGGTTGCGCTGGCGCCTTCGGTACAGCAGCTGCTTTGCCGTTTCAACACAGTGGCAATCTGGCGAGCCAGTAAGGATGAATCAGACTTCCCTGGCAGCCATGCGCTGGACCCGGCGCAAATCTGCCTGGTGTGGCGCAACCAGAACCGCTGCCACTACCGCAGCCTGGAAGCCGCTGAAGCCTGTGCGCTGGCGGGCATGGTGACCACGGGTTGGAATTTTTCAGAACTGTGTACTGAGCTGGCGGTCACTTATTCAGAGGGGGCGTCGCTGCAAGCGGCCACTTGGCTGAAACAGTGGGTCCAGGAGGGTTTGCTCGAGCGCCGAGCGCCATAGAAGGGGGGCTATTGATTCGATAGCTTCCTACTTTGTTTGGCATGGTCTACCCTCACAGCAGACGTCTGAAACAAGGGGGGACTACTCATGCTCGCGCAACTTCCACCGGCCTTACAGAATCTTCAGCTACCGCTGCGTCTTCGACTCTGGGACGGCCATGAATTCAACTTGGGCCCTGAGCCCAGCGTCACCATCGTGGTCAAGGACCCCACGGTTGTATCCAGGCTGACCCATCCAACGCTCGACTCGCTGGGCGAAGCCTTCGTTGAGGGAAAACTGGAGCTGGAAGGCTCCATCACCGAAGTGATCAGGGTATGTGACGAGTTGAGTCACGCTTTGGTCGAGGACGACGAGGAGAGTCGTCCGGTGCGCTCGATTCACGACAAGGCCACCGACGCCGCTTCCATTTCCTACCATTACGACCTGTCCAACGAGTTCTACCAGCTATGGCTGGACCAGGACATGGCGTATTCCTGCGGTTATTTCGAAACCGGCAGCGAGTCGATCGACCAGGCCCAACAAGACAAATTCCGCCACCTGTGCCGCAAGTTGCGGCTGCAGCCGGGTGAGTATCTGCTGGATGTGGGCTGTGGCTGGGGCGGGCTGGCGCGCTATGCCGCGCGGGAGTTCGGGGTCAAGGTGTTCGGCATCACCTTGAGCAAAGAACAACTGGCGCTGGCCAAGGAGCGGGTGAAAGCCGAAGGGCTGGAAGACCAGGTCGACCTGCAATTACTCGACTACCGCGACCTGCCCCAGGACGGCCGTTTTGACAAAGTGGTGAGCGTGGGCATGTTCGAACACGTCGGCCACGCCAACCTGGCGCAATACTGCCAGACCTTGTTCGGCGCGGTGCGTGAAGGTGGCCTGGTGATGAACCATGGCATCACCGCCAAGCACACCGACGGCCGCCCCGTGGGCCGTGGCGCCGGCGAGTTTATCGAGCGCTACGTGTTCCCCAACGGTGAACTTCCGCACCTGGCGATGATGACCGCCCAGATCAGTGAAGCAGGGCTGGAAGTGGTCGATGTCGAAAGCCTGCGTATGCATTACGCCCGCACGTTGGACCATTGGAGCGAGCGCCTGGAAGACAACCTGGAAGCGGCAGCGAAGATGGTGCCGGAGCAGGCGCTACGCATCTGGCGGCTGTACCTGGCCGGTTGCGCTTACGCGTTTGCCCGTGGCTGGATCAACCTGCACCAGATACTGGCAGTCAAACCCCATGCCGATGGCGGGCATGAACTGCCGTGGACGCGGGAAGATCTCTACCGCTGAGCTCGTTCAAAACCGTAGGAGCGAGCTTGCTCGCGAAAAACGTCAACGATAACGCGTGCTTGCTGAATGAACGCGGCGCCTGGGAGTTTTTCGCGAGCAAGCTCGCTCCTACATTATTGGTTGTGTATTGGCGGTTAGAGGATGGGTGAGATCAGGCGCGCCACGCGCATGCCCAGTTGCTGCAGGCGACGGGTCTCGCGGCTTTCTTCCTGGCTGACTTCATGGGCCAGGGCGAAGTCGTCCAGCAGCATCTGTTCAACCTGGCTGGCGAAGGCGTCATCCACCGTCAGCAGCATCACTTCAAAATTCAGCCGGAACGAACGGTTGTCCATGTTGGCGCTGCCAATGGCGCTGATTTCGCTGTCCACCAACACCACCTTCTGATGCAAAAAGCCCGGGGTGTAGCGAAACACCCGCACGCCCGCTCGCACCGCTTCGTTGGCGTACAGGCTGGATGCGGCATACACGATGCGATGGTCGGGCCGTGACGGCAGCAGCAGGCGCACATCGACCCCGCGTAACACCGCCAGGCGCAGGGCGGCAAATACCGCCTCGTCGGGGATGAAGTACGGGCTGGTGATCCACACGCGCTCGGTCGCGGCATGGATGGCCTCGACGAAAAACAGCGAGCAGGTTTCATAAGGGTCCGCCGGGCCGCTGGCGAGTAACTGGCAGAGCACGCCGTCCTCGGGGTAGGCGTCCGGCAGGATCAGCGGCGGCAGTTCCCGGGCGGCCCAGAACCAGTCCTCGGCAAACGACTCCTGCAGGCACGCCACCACTGGGCCGGTGACTTGCACATGGGTATCGCGCCATGGCGCCAGCGGCGGTTTTTTACCCAGGTATTCATCGCCTACGTTGTGCCCACCGACAAACCCGGTGATGCCGTCTACCACTACGATCTTGCGATGGTTACGGAAGTTGACCTGGAAACGATTGAGCCAGCCACTGCGGGTGGCGAACGCCTTGACCTGCACGCCAACGTCACGCAGAGCCTGCACGTAACGATGGGGCAGGGCGTGGCTGCCGATGCGGTCGTACAGCACGTAAATGGCCACGCCTTGGGCGGCTTTTTCCTTCAACAGGGCCTGCAACTGGCGGCCCAGCTCGTCATCGTGAATGATGAAAAACTGGAACAGCACGGCGGTCTTTGCGTGACGGATAGCCTCGAAGATCGCGCCGAAGGTGGCATCGCCATTGATCAACAGGCGCACTTCATTGTTGGCCAGGCACGGCATACGGCCCAGCTTGGGCATGGCGCGCAAGGAGGCATAGGCGCTGGAATTGCGCGCTGCGAGCGCTTCCTCCACCCACGGGCGCCAGTTCAACTCGGTGATGGCCGTGTGCATTTCCTGGTTAGCCTGGCGACGGGCCTGGATGTACGCGTCGAAGGTGCTGCGGCCAAAAATCAGGTAGGGGATCAACGTCAGGTAGGGCATGAACATCAGTGACAGCGCCCAGGCGATCGAGCCTTGTGCGGTGCGCACGGTCAGTACTGCGTGGATCGCGGCGAGCGTTCCCAGAAAGTGCAGCGTGGCAATGACGTAGGCGAGCAGGTGCGGGCCAAAGAAATCCATGAACGACGTAACTCCAGGCAGTCCAGTGCGTAACAGACCATGAACGGCTGTGAATGTCGCTATTTTATTTGCCATGCAACACTGGCTGCTTTGCGACGTCTAACGCCCACAATTACCCAGGAGTTACCCGATGAATGCTCGTCTGCTTGGTTTGGCCATGGTTGTTGGTTTGTCGCTGCCTGTGGCGGCACAGGCGCAGATGCTGGCGCCGGGCTTGTGGGAATTGACCACCAGCAATATGAAAGTCGATAACCAAGACCTGCCGGACTTGTCGCTGATCCTCGGTCAGCTCAAGCAACAGATGACCCCGGAACAGCGCGCCATGCTCGAAAAGCAAGGCATCAACATGGCCGGTAAGGGCGTGCAGGTGTGCCTGACCCCGGCTCAGGTGGCCTCCGACTCGATCCCGCTGACCGACCCCCAATCGGGCTGCAAACAGGAAGTCACCGACAAGAGCGGCAACCAGTGGAAGTTCCGCTTCAGTTGTCCGAAAGCCCAGGGCACTGGTGTGGCAACGTTCCAGAGCCAGAAAGAATTCACCACCAGCGTCAACGGTACCTTCAATGCCACCGGTATCCAGCAGAAGGGTAGCCTGGACAGCCACGCCCAGTGGCTGGGCAACGATTGCGGTACGGTCAAACCCCGCGCTTAACGCCCAAACTGCAGGGGCAAGCCCTGGCAACTGTTGACCACCTGGCCGTTGTGCCAGGCCAGGTGGCCGCTGACCAACGTGGTACTCACGCTGTGGCGAAAGCTGCGCTCTGCAAAGGGTGTCCAGCCGCAGCGGGCGAGAATAGGCTGGCTGTTGACCGGCTTGCCAGCAGGCTCCGGTTTGATCAGCACCAGGTCGGCCCAATAGCCTTCACGCACGTAGCCGCGATCAGCAATGGCGAACAGGTCCGCCACGCGGTGGCTGGTCTTGGCGACCAATGTGGTGAGGGGCAAATGCCCGTCGGCCACCAACTCCAGCAACGCCGGCAGGGCATGCTGCACCAGGGGCAAGCCTGAGGGTGCTTGCCGATAGGCCAACTGTTTTTGCGCCCAGGTATGTGGCGCATGGTCGGTGCCAATCACATCCAGACGGTCACTCAACAATGCCAGGCGCAGCGCGTCGCGGTCGGCGCGGGTCTTGATCGCCGGGTTGCATTTGATCTGATGGCCAAGGCGGTGGTAATCGCGGTCATCAAACAGCAGGTGGTGCAGGCAGACCTCGGCGGTGATGTGTTTGTCGGCCAGGGGCTTGTCTTCGAACAACGCCAGTTCACGAGCGCTGGTCAGGTGCAACACATGCAGACGCGTGCCATGACGTTTGGCCAATTCCACGGCGAACGATGACGAGCGATAACAGGCCTCGGCATCGCGGATCAGCGGGTGGGCGACGGCGGGAATATGCTCGCCGAAGCGTTCGCGCAGGCGCTGCTCGTTGGCCAGGATGCTGGGCGTGTGTTCGCAGTGAGCGAGCAGGATGGTTGGCACCTCGGCAAACAGGCGCTCCAGAATGCGCGGGTCGTCCACCAGCATATTGCCGGTGGAGGCGCCCATGAACACTTTGACCCCAGCCACTTCACGGGGATCAAGGGCTGCGACGGTATCGAGGTTGTCGTTGCTCACGCCAAAGTGAAAGCCGTAGTTGGCCACTGAGTGCAGTGCGGCACGGCGCTTTTTATCGGCCAGGGCTTCCAGGTTCAGGGTGGCCGGGCTGGTGTTGGGCATGTCCATGAAGCTGGTGATGCCACCGGCCACCGCCGCGCGGGATTCGCTGTAGAAGCTGCCTTTTTCCGGCGCGCCGGGTTCGCGAAAATGCACTTGGTCGTCGATCATCCCTGGCAGTAGCCACTGGCCGTTGGCATCGATTTCCACTGGTTCGTTAGTGCCTTGAATGCTGGCGGCAATCTTCTCGATACGGCCATTGGCGATCAGTACGTCGGCGTCGAATACCTGGCCTTCGTTGACCAGGCGGGCGTTGCGGATCAGCAGGCGGCTCATGGTTCAGAACTCGTTTTGCAGGGCTTTGTAGCCGCGTACCAGGTCGACGTTGGTGCGTGCCACGTCTTCGGAAAACTCCGAGGCGCTGACACTCACCGGCGGGAACTGCGACAAGTCGGTGTTGGGGCCGATACGCGTGGTGGAGGGCACGTAGAAGGCAGCGGGCAGATCGCGGCCGTCGACCACCGAGTTGTGGCGCACCACGCACCCGTCGCCCACGGCGCAATTGAACAGCACGCTGTTAAAACCGATGAACACGCGATCACCCACCGTGCAGGGGCCGTGGACGATGGAACGGTGGGCGATGGAGGTGAATTCACCGATGGTCACCGCTGCGCCGGATTTGGAGTGGATGACCACGCCGTCCTGAATGTTGGAATTGGCGCCGATGGTGATCGGGTCCATGGCGCCGCTGGCATCGACTTCGTCGGCGCGGATCACGGCGTAAGGGCCGACGAACACGTTCTCGCCGATGATGACTTTGCCGCAGATGATCGCGGTTTTATCGACGTAGGCCGATTCGGCAATGACCGGCAGGTCGCCGGAAGGGTTTTTGCGGATCATGGCTGGCTCAGTGCGGCGCACAGGGTGTTGAGGTTGTATTCGAACAGCCCGATAAAGGTGCTGGCCGGGCCTTCTGCGGCGAGGGCGTCGGAGTACAGCGTGCCGCCGATCTGTGCGCCGCTTTCGTCAGCGATCTGCTTGAGCAGGCGCGAGTCCTTGATGTTTTCCATGAACACGGCTTTGACCTTGTCCTTGCGAATCTGGGTGATCAGCGCGGCAACTTCAGCGGCCGAAGGGTCACGTTCGGTGGACAAACCCTGGGGCGCGAGGAACTGGATGCCATAGGCCTGGCCCAGGTAACCGAAAGCGTCATGGGAGGTGACGATGCGGCGGTTACCCGGTGGCAGTGCGCCGAACTTGGCCTTGGCCTCGTCCAGCAGGCTATGGATTTGCTTGAGGTAGGCCTGGCTGTTGCGCAGGTAGGCGGTCTTGTTGGCCGGGTCGGCGGCCACCAGGGCCTTGGTGATGTTGCTCACATAGATCTCGGCATTGGCCAGGTTGTGCCAGGCGTGCGGGTCGGGAATGGTTTCGCCATCCTCGTCCATGGTGTGGGAAATCACGCCTTTGCTGGCGGTGACCACCGTTGCTTTGGTTTCGGTGCTGGTGACCAGGCGGTCCAGCCACGGCTCGAAACCCAGGCCGTTCTTGATGATGACCTTGGCCTTGAGCAGTGCCTTGGCGTCATCCGGCGTGGGTTCATAGGTATGGGCATCGGCGTCCGGGCCGACCATGTTACTGATCTGGATATGCTCGCCACCGATCTGGTGGGTGATGTCATCGAGAATACTGAAGCTGGTGACCACTTGGAGTTTGTCTGCCGCGTGAGCCATCGACAGCGGCAGCAGCAGACTGAACAGCACGAGTAGAGCGCGCATGGGAAAACACCTCATTGGGATGTGAGCAAAGGCGGGCGGCGCAACAAACCGTGCACCGGACCGAATACCACGGACAACAAATACCCAGCGCCCGCCACCAGCACGATGGCCGGGCCGCTGGGCAGTGAGTAGTAGAACGACAGCAGCAGGCCCAACCACACCGACAGGCAGCCCAGCAGCGCCGATACCGCGATCAGCACCGGTAGGCGACGGCTCCAGAAGCGTGAGGCGATGGCCGGTAACATCATCAAGCCGACCACCATCAAC
This sequence comes from Pseudomonas sp. FP215, assembly GCF_030687795.1. Lineage (NCBI taxonomy): Bacteria > Pseudomonadati > Pseudomonadota > Gammaproteobacteria > Pseudomonadales > Pseudomonadaceae > Pseudomonas > Pseudomonas sp. FP215. The sequence continues at coordinate 6,634,535 of NZ_CP117447.1, read as the reverse complement.
GCACCGATGGCCTGGAAACCGATCACCAGGTTCAGCACTACCAGCGTCAGGAACACGCCATGGGCGAGGGGGCCGAGGCGGCTGACGGTTTGCAGGAACAGCGGGTCGAGGGTGTCCAGCAGCAGCGGTTTGTAGATCAGCGCCATGGCGATCAGGCTGAAACCCGAGACCCAGAGCATGCCGGTCAGGGTGGTTTGATCCACGGCCAGGGCGGAGCCGAACAACAGGTGCAGCAGGTCCAGGCGCTTGCCGGCAAGGCCCAGGATCAGTACGCCGGCGGCAAGAGAGATGGGGTAGATGGCCGCGAGGCTGGCGTCTTCACGCAGCCCGGTGCGGCGGGTGATCCACGCGGCCAGGCCGGCCATGCTCAGGCCCGCACCCAGGCCGCCGAGGGTCAGCGCGGGCAGGCTTAGCCCGGCGAACCAGAAGCCCAGGGCGGCGCCGGGCAGGATGCCGTGGGCTACCGCATCACCGATCAGGCTCATGCGCCGCAGGATCAGAAACACCCCCAGCGGCGCCGTGCTGCAGGCCAGTACCAAACCGCCGATGAGTGCGCGGCGCATAAAAACAAATTCATGAAACGGCAGCCACAAGTGCGCAGTGAAGTGCATTCAGGCCACCTGCATCTGCGGTTGCGGGCGGATCAGCTCTTTGCTGGGGCCGAATACGCAGCCGGTGTTTTTGATCTGCAGTACGTGCTGGGTGTGGTGGCGCACGGAGGCCAGGTCATGGCAGACGATCACCAGGGTGCGGCCTTCGCTGTGCCAGGCATGGATGTGTTTCCAGCACAGCGCCTGGCCATCCTCGTCGAGGGCTGCATGAGGTTCATCGAGCAGCAGGACAGGTGCATCGGCCAGGCTCATGCGTGCCAGCAGGGCGCGCTGCAATTCGCCGCCGGACAGTGCCATCAAGGGGCGGTGTTCCAGGCCAATCAGACACCAGTCTTCCAGTACCGCTTGCAGGCGTTGGCTGCGTTGTTGCGCGGTGTGTTGGGTGCCCCAAAAACCTGCAGCCACCAGTTCTTGCAGGCTGATAGGAAACTGGCGGTCCAAGTGTTGCTGCTGGGGCAGGAAGGCCAGGCCGCCACGGCGTGGAACATCCACGATGACCTTTCCTGCCAGCGGCTTTTGCAGGCCGGCGACGACTTTGAGCAGGCTGCTCTTGCCCGTGCCGTTGGCGCCGATGATGCCGGTGAGGCTGCCTTTGTCCAGGGTCAAATCCAATGCCGGGGTGAGCGGTTGCCCGGGGGCACCCCAGCGCAATGCGTTGCAGGTGATCATGCAGGAGCTCTCGTCCAGCGGCTTTCAGCCACGGCATCGTGCGCGTGCAGGCTTTCGGCGTGGATCACTTTGAGGTGGAAGGCGTTGATGGCATCCGAGCGTTTCAAGGCGAGGTTCAGGCGGCGAGCGGCGTCTTCGCAGAACATCAGGTTCTGCCCGTTGGCCAGGGCGAAGGCTTGTTCGTCTGCGCGTTTCACCGCGGTTTGTACGGCGGTGCCGAGCGCGGCTTCGGCAGCGTTGATCAAGTCGACTATCGGCAGGTCAGTACCTTGCAGTTGAACGTGCAACTGCGCGCTGCTGCGTTGGCTATGGGGTGTGGCGACGATGCCGTTAGCGCTGCCGAGCCAGGCCAGCACCGCTTCGTGCTGTAACGGTGTGTTGGCGAAATCATCGACAAATTGCTGCTGAATCAACTGTCTGGCGAGGGCGGCGGAGCAAGGGCAGGTTGAGGAGTAAGTAACGTCAATTTTTAGTTCCACGTGGAACATCTGGTTTTCTAGACGTGCTTCGATGCTCACCGGGTAGGTCTTCCAGCCAGCTAATGGGCTGACCAGTGCAGGGCGTTTAAGCAGCAACTGGGTATGGATGCGCAGGTAAGCGTTCTTAGATAAACCTTCATGTGTGTCGAGAAAACGCTGCAGTACATTACGCAGCAGTGCAGGTGTCAGCGGCTGTTGATCAAGCATTTCCAGGGCCAGGTACAGGCGTGACATATGAATGCCACGGGCCGAGCCGTCGTCCAGGCTTACGCCCGTGTCAGCGGTGGCGGCCAGGTGTTGACCGTCAATCAGGATCGGCAAGGCGATGCCGCACATCCCCACCCAGTCGAGTGGCAAGGCTTGGCGTGAAGCCTGCGCGGCGATATCCGGCAGAGTCAGCGCATTCATAAGCAGGTCCATGGTTGGAAATAATTCGACATGTTATAGTATAACAATACGAGCTACGATGAATTTTCTGCTCCAGCCTTTGTTCAGTCACGTCGAGTAGGGACGCTCCTTTATCTGCGGTATATGTCATGCACAGACGTCAGCTCCTCAACCTGCTGCTGGTCAGCCCCCTGTTCACCTTGCCTTTGGGGGCTTACGCCACGCAGATTCGCAATGCACGCCTGTGGCGCTCGGACGATAAGCTGCGCCTGGTGTTCGACCTCAGCGGCCCGGTGCAATACAAGACCTTTTCCCTGACCTCACCAGACCGATTGATCATCGACTTGAGTGGCGCCGGGCTCAGCGGCGACTTTTCCCAATTGGCGTTGAAGAACAGTGGGATTACCTCGATCCGTTCCGGGCATTTCGGCAAGAGCGATACGCGCATCGTGCTGGACCTGGTCGCGCCGATGCAGCTCAACAGTTTCGTGTTGCCGCCCCAGGAGGGACAAGGCCATCGCCTGGTGCTGGACTTGACCAACGCGACCCGTGCGCCCCGTCAAATCGCCGCTGAGCCAGCACCCTTGGTGGCGCCGGTAGACAAGGCGCACCCCAAGCGCGACATCATCGTGGTGGTCGACCCCGGCCATGGCGGCAAAGACCCCGGCGCCATCGGCTCCAAGGGCCAGCGCGAAAAAGATGTGGTGCTGTCGATTGCCCAGTTGCTGGCTAAACGCCTGAAACGCGAAAAGGGTTTTGACGTAAAACTGGTGCGCAACGACGACTTCTTCGTGCCGCTGCGCAAGCGCGTGGATATCGCCCGCCAGCATAAGGCCGATATGTTTATCTCGGTACATGCCGACGCCGCGCCACGGCTGACCGCGTCAGGCGCCTCGGTGTATGCGTTGTCTGAAGGGGGCGCCACCTCGGCCACGGCGCGTTTCATGGCCCAGCGCGAAAATGGCGCCGACTTGCTGGGCGCTACCACCTTGCTCAATCTGAAGGACAAGGACCCGATGTTAGCCGGGGTGATTCTCGACATGTCGATGAACGCGACCATCGCCTCCAGCCTGCAACTGGGCAGCTCGGTATTGGGCAGCCTGCAAAACATCACCAGCCTGCATCAGAAACGTGTGGAGCAGGCCGGGTTCGCCGTGCTCAAGTCACCGGACGTACCCTCGATTTTGGTGGAGACGGGCTTCATCTCCAACGCCCGCGACGCCCAGCGGCTGGTGACGGTGCGCCATCAACAGGCGGTGGCGGATGGCCTTTTCGAAGGCCTCAAACGTTACTTCCAGAAGAACCCACCCATGAACAGCTACATGGCCTGGGTGCAGGCGCAGAAAAACAGCCAGGCCTAACAGCCGGTCATTCGGCTGCAGGTGAACTTGGCGCTGGCGCCTCCTGAGCTGGAAAACCGGTTGATAGTGGTCCAGCCCACGCGCCGTGTGTAGCCGACCCACGCCTCGCCATCCGATGCCAACCCGGTAAAAAACGTCAGTTGCCCATACCGGCTGTTGGTCTGCGCCCAATAGCGTTTGCCGATCACTTCGAAACCGCGCAGATACGTAGTGCTGCCGACGGTTGCCACGCTATAGGCATTGCCCAACGGGTCTACACAGGCCAGCAGGGTGGCGCTGCGTGTGCACTTGGCAACCAGGCTGGGGGCCTGGGCGCAGGCAGGCCCGGCCGCTGCCAATAGCAGGGCGCACAGCAGATATCTCATCGGGTTTCTCAGCATAAGAAGGTGACCCAGCATTGCGCCCTTCGTCGCGGCGAGCAAGAGGGATTGGCTTATTTGTATTGTTATACTATAACATAAAAGCACAGCCCGACCCGCGAACCGTTTCCCATGACCGAACAAGATTTGTTGGCCCAACCAGCGGCCGACTACATGAATGAGGCCCAACAACGCTTCTTCCGCGAGCTGTTGCTGGCTCAGCGCGATGACCTGCAAGCCCGTATCGACGCGCAGTTCCAGGCACTGCGCGAGCAGGAAACCAACAGCGACCTGGCGGACATCGGCAGTGCCGAAGAGCAACGCCAATGGCAACTGCGCCTGCTGGAGCGTGAAAAGAAGCTGTTGGACAAGATCGACGACGCCCTGGAGCTGCTGGCCCGTGGCGAATACGGCTGGTGCCGTGAAACCGGCGAACCCATCGGCCTGCCACGCCTGCTGCTGCGTCCCACCGCCACCTTGTGTATCGAAGCCAAAGAACGTGAAGAGCTGCGCGAACGCCATAAACGGGCAGTTTGACCGGCCAACCTTGATGAGGAATACCTGATGCCCAATCGTCTCCCTGTGACCGTGTTGTCCGGCTTTCTCGGCGCCGGTAAAAGTACGCTGCTCAACTATGTCCTACGCAACCGCGACAACCTGCGGGTGGCGGTGATCGTCAACGACATGAGCGAAATCAACATCGACGGCAGCGAGGTGCAGCGTGATGTCACGCTCAATCGTTCGGAAGAAAAACTGGTGGAAATGAGCAACGGCTGCATCTGCTGCACCTTGCGTGAAGACTTGCTTGAAGAAGTGGGAAAACTCGCCAAGGAAGGTCGTTTCGATTACCTGCTGATCGAATCCACCGGTATTTCCGAACCTTTGCCCGTGGCCGAAACCTTCACTTTCCGTGATGAAAACGAGCAAAGCCTGGCCGACATTGCACGCCTGGACACCATGGTCACCGTGGTCGACGGCATGAATTTCCTGCTCGACTACCAGGCTGCCGAAAGCCTGGCTTCACGGGGCGAAACCCTCGGTGAAGAGGATGAACGCTCCATCACCGACTTGTTGATCGAACAGATCGAATTCGCCGACGTCATCCTGATCAGCAAGATCGACCTGATCAGCAGCCGCGAACGCGAAGAACTGATGGCCATCCTCGAGCGCCTCAACGCCCAGGCGGAAATCATCCCGATGGTCATGGGCGAAGTGCCGCTGAACAAGATCCTCAACACTGGCCGTTTCGACTTCGAACGCGCCGCCCAGGCACCGGGCTGGTTGCAGGAATTGCGCGGTGAGCATGTGCCGGAAACCGAAGAATTCGGCATTGCGTCCACCGCTTACCGTGCGCGCCGGCCCTTCCATCCACAGCGGTTTTTCGACTTTATCGACCGCCCCTGGGTCAACGGCAAGCTGTTGCGCTCCAAGGGTTTCTTCTGGTTGGCCAGCAAACATCAGGATGCGGGCAGTTGGTCCCAGGCGGGTGGCTTGATGCGCCATGGGTTTGCCGGGCGTTGGTGGCGCTTTGTGCCGAAAAGCCAGTGGCCGCAGGACGAAGAAAGCGTGGCGGCGATCATGGCCAACTGGCAATTTAGCACCGGTGACTGCCGTCAGGAGCTGGTGTTTATCGGGCAAAACATCGACTTTGCCCAGATGCGTGCCGAGTTGGACGCCTGCTTGCTCAACGATGAAGAAATGGCTCTGGGGGTCGAAGGTTGGCGCCAGTTGCCCGACCCCTTTGGCCCTTGGTACGAGCAGGTCGCCTGATGCTGGCCCCGGTGATTCCCCTGCGCCCAGTCATCCGCCAAAGCTTCGGCGAAACGCCGCTGGCGCTGTCCGATATCCTCAATGACGGTGTCAACCTGGCAATCTGGCAGCGCCAACTGCCCCTGCATATCGCCGAGTTTGGCGCTTTGCTGGTGGCGCTCGATGAGCCACTGGCCGAATCCTTGGTAATCGAGTTGAACAACGAAGACGCGGTGCCGAACTTGCGGGGTCTGGCGTCCAGTTGTCGTGATCTTGAAGGTTACGACGGGTTTATCGCCGATGTGTCGTGGCTGGTCAGTGCCTTCGCTTGCCTGCTTGGTGCCAAGCGCATCGGCGTGCGTTTACGGCTGTTGGACAAAGCCATGTGCCCGCGCTTTCACGTCGATCACGTACCGGTTCGGCTGATCACCACTTACGCCGGTATCGGTAGCCAATGGTTGCGCGAAGATGTCATGGACCGGCGCACATTGAGCCAGGCGGATGCCGTGCCCACTGAGCGTATCGAGCAGATCCACTGCGGTGAAGTGGCGCTGCTCAAAGGCACCAAATGGCACGGCAACGAAGGGCATGGCTTGATCCACCGCTCGCCGGCGCTCAAGGCCGATGAGCGACGGTTGATTCTGACGCTGGATTGGCTGGCATAACCGCGTAGGATCAAACGCTCTAAACGGCCTGAACCATGCCTCTTATGCTGCAGAACATTCCTACCCATGTGATCGCCGGGCCCTTGGGCGCCGGCAAGACCAGCCTGATCAAGCACCTGCTTGCCCAGCGCCCGGCCAACGAGCGCTGGGCGGTGCTGATCAATGAATTCGGCCAGATCGGCCTGGACGCTGCCCTACTCACACAAGACGATGACGGTATCGCTCTGGGCGAGGTGGCGGGCGGCTGTTTGTGCTGTGTGAACGGCGCACCCTTCCAGGTAGGGCTGGGCCGCTTGTTGCGTAAGGCCAAGCCGGATCGGCTGTTTATCGAGCCCTCGGGCTTGGGCCATCCGGCGCAATTGCTCAAGCAACTGCAGCAGGCACCATGGCAAAACGTGCTGGCGGTGCAGCCTTGTGTGCTGGTACTCGATGCCCAGGCGTTGGCGGCGGGCAGGCCGTTGCCCCTGGCACAGCAGGAGGCGTTGGCCAATGCCGGACTGCTGGTGCTGAACAAGGAGGAGACGCTGACGTCTGCGCAACGTCAGGCGATTGAAGCGCAATTACCTGATTGCCCGCTCCATTGGACACGCCAGGCGCAATTGCCACTCAACCTGTTGCCCGGTTTGAAAGCGCAGGCCCAAAGCGCTGTGGATAACTTTGCGGTGCCTGATGCGGTGGGGCAAATGCCGGCGATCTGGAGCGACCCTGGGCTGCCGATCTGTTTGAGCCAGAGCCAGGAGGGCGGCTGGAGCATTGGCTGGCGCTGGCACCCCAGCCAGCGATTCGATGTCAGCCGTCTGCATCAGTGGCTCTCGAGTCTCGACTGGCGCCGTGCCAAATTGGTTATCCACAGCGTCGAGGGTTGGGTGTCCGCGAACGCTGTGGATAACAGTCCACTGCACTGGCAACCCAGCGCTTGGCGGCGCGATTCACGTGTTGAATTGATCTTCAGCGAACCACAGAACGTGACCGCCTTGCAGAGCTCCTTGGCGGCCTGCCGTTACTGATGTTTCTTGCTGGCGTGGTCCTGGCGCCACTGGCTCAATTCGATGATCTCGGCGCTGGGCAGCGGCTCCTTGGTTTCGAACGGGTAGGGCGCCAGTTCGATCTGCGCACTGTGGGCGCCAAATTGGGTGATGACCCCGGCGTGCCGGGTTTCGCCGGTCACGGTGAACTCGAAATTATAGATACGGGCCAAGCGTCGGCGGCCATTGGCATCCTTCACGAAGCCGATGCGTTTAAGTGCCACGGCACCGTCGAGCAGCTCGATATCAAGCTTGGCGCAATGCTGCTTGACCCGCGCCAGCGCCCGTTCACGCAGGCCGTGGTTGTGCCAAACCCAGGCGGCGCCGGTTGCCAGCAGCATCAAGACGAAGATGTTTCCCAGGGTCAGCATTCCATGAACTCCAACAAAGTGAGCGCAGCTTAACTGTGTCGCCGGTCTGTCGTACAGGCTGCGTTTAGTCGCATACTGCTCGGCCAGAAATTCAACGGTTTTACGGAAATCTCCCGCATGAAACGTACACCTCACCTGCTTGCGATCCAGTCTCATGTGGTCTTCGGCCACGCCGGAAACAGCGCCGCCGTGTTCCCCATGCAGCGGGTCGGGGTGAACGTCTGGCCGCTCAACACGGTGCAGTTCTCCAACCACACACAGTATGGACAGTGGGCGGGCGAAGTGTTGGCGCCGCAGCAAATTCCTGCATTGGTGGAGGGCATTGCCGCGATCGGCGAGCTGGGCAACTGTGATGCGGTGCTGTCCGGATACCTGGGCAGTGCAGACCAGGGCCGCGCCATCCTCAGCGGTGTGGCGCGCATCAAGGCGATCAACCCCAAGGCGCTGTACCTGTGCGACCCGGTGATGGGCCACCCGGAAAAGGGTTGCATCGTGCCGCAGGAGGTCAGCGATTTCCTCTTGGATGAAGCCGCCGCCATGGCGGATTTCCTGTGCCCCAACCAACTGGAGCTGGACAGTTTTGCCGGGCGCAAGCCGCAATCGCTGTTCGATTGCCTGGCGATGGCCAGGGCCTTGCTGGCGCGCGGGCCCAAAGCGGTGCTGGTCAAGCACCTGGATTACCCAGGCAAACTGCCAGAAGGCTTTGAAATGCTGTTGGTGACGGCTGATGGCAGTTGGCACTTACGCCGGCCCCTGCTGGCGTTTCCGCGTCAGCCAGTGGGCGTCGGCGACCTGACGTCCGGGCTGTTCCTGGCGCGGGTGCTGTTGGGTGATAGCCTGGTGGCTGCCTTTGAATTCACCGCCGCGGCCGTGCATGAAGTGCTGCTGGAAACCCAGGCCTGCGCCAGTTATGAACTGGAACTGGTGCGGGCCCAGGACCGTATTGCCCATCCGCGTGTGCGCTTCGAAGCCACACCGATCAGCCTGTAATGACACAGAACCCAATGTGGGAGCGGGCTTGCCCGCGATGGCGGTATCTCAGTCAAAGCGATGTCGACTGAACCACTGCTATCGCGGGCAAGCCCGCACACATTTTTTTGAGTTGATTCGCCGCTTGGAGTTTACGGCGCGTCGGCTTTGATTTCCCGGTAGCGCTTTTCCAATTCCTGGCGAATCTGCCGACGCTGCTGAGCCTGCACAAAGCGGCGCTTGTCCTCGCTGTTCTGCGGCTGCCACGGCGGTACAGCGGCAGGTTTGCGCTGGTCGTCCACGGCCACCATGGTGAAGAAGCAGCTGTTGGTATGGCGCACCGAGCGTTCACGGATGTTCTCGGTCACCACCTTGATGCCCACTTCCATCGACGTATTGCCGGTGTAGTTGACTGACGCCAGGAAGGTCACCAGTTCACCGACATGGATCGGCTCGCGAAAGATCACCTGGTCTACCGACAACGTGACCACATAACGACCGGCATAACGGCTGGCGCAGGCGTAGGCCACTTCGTCGAGGTACTTGAGCAGCGTGCCGCCGTGCACATTGCCAGAGAAGTTGGCCATGTCAGGGGTCATCAGTACCGTCATCGACAGCTGGGCGTTTCCGGGTTCCATAGCACACTCACGGGTTGTAGGCATTGGTTGGGGGGAAGGCACCTCTGCGGGTACTCAAGGTCTTTGCAGCGCCATCCCTAACGGGACGCCGTCAGGCGGCTTGCCGTCACGCGCGCAGCGATCTGTTTCCATATATTGCACCGGCTTTCCAGCAGAAGTCGCGGTGTTACCCTTCAAAAGCCCTTCTCAGGGCTTTTCTTACGATCAAGGCAGACTTTTCCGACCCTACAAAGGCGCGGCCGGAAGTGGGAAAAGCGCCGGCACCCTCAAGGAGCCCCTCGCCATGCACGCCATCAGCTTTATCCAGGACTTGGCCGTGATCATGCTGGTGGCAGGGGTGGTCACCATCCTGTTTCACCGCTTCAAGCAGCCGGTGGTGTTGGGCTACATCGTCGCCGGCTTCATTATCGGCCCCCACACCCCGCCGTTTGGCCTGATCCACGATGAAGACACGATCAAGACCCTGGCGGAGCTGGGGGTCATCTTCCTGATGTTCTGCCTGGGCCTGGAATTCAGCCTGCGCAAGCTATTCAAAGTCGGGGCCACGGCGTTTATCGCGGCGTTCCTGGAAATCGTGCTGATGATCTGGATCGGCTACGAGATCGGTCGCTGGTTCGACTGGAGCACCATGGACTCGCTGTTCCTCGGCGCGATCCTGGCAATCTCCTCGACCACCATTATCGTCAAGGCCCTCAACGACCTGAAGATGAAAGACCAGCGGTTTGCCCAGCTGATTTTCGGTGTGCTGATTGTCGAGGACATCCTGGGTATCGGCATCATTGCCTTGCTGTCGAGCATTGCCGTCAGTGGCACGGTCAGCTCCGGCGAGGTGTTCGCCACGGTCGGCAAGCTCTCGCTGTTCATGATCGTCGCCCTGGTGATTGGTATTTTGCTGGTGCCGCGCCTGCTGGCCTATGTGGCCAGGTTCGAAAGCAACGAGATGCTGCTGATCACCGTGTTGGGCCTGTGTTTCGGCTTCTGCCTGCTGGTGGTGAAGTTGGAATACAGCATGGTGCTCGGGGCCTTTCTGATCGGCGCAATCATGGCGGAATCCCGGCAGTTGATTAAGATCGAGGGCCTGATAGAGCCCGTTCGCGACATGTTCAGCGCAATTTTCTTCGTGGCGATTGGCTTGATGATCGACCCGCAGATCCTGCTGCAATACGCCTGGCCCATTGCAGTGATCACTGTGGCCGTGGTGGTGGGCAAGATGCTGTCTTGCGGGCTGGGCGCGTTTATCGCCGGCAACGATGGCCGCACCTCGCTGCGGGTCGGTATGGGGCTTTCACAAATTGGCGAGTTTTCTTTCATCATCGCGGCGATGGGGATGACGCTACAGGTCACCAGCGACTTTCTGTACCCCGTGGCGGTGGCCGTTTCGGCGATCACCACGCTGCTCACGCCCTACCTGATCCGTGGCGCGGACCCACTGTCGTTGAAGATCGCGGCGGTGATGCCCAAGCGTATGAGCCGGGTGTTCGGCATGTATGGCGAATGGCTGCGCAGCATTCAGCCTCAGGGCGAGGGGGCGATGTTGGCCGCGATGATCCGCAAGATCATCCTGCAAGTCGGGGTAAACCTGGCGTTGGTGATCGCGATCTTCTTTGCCGGCAGCTTTTTCGCGGAGCGCATCGGTGGGTATCTGCAGGGCTGGGTCAGCGATCAGAGTTGGCAGAAGGCGTTGATCTGGGGTGGGGCGCTGCTGGTGTCGTTGCCGTTTCTGATTGCGGCGTATCGCAAGCTCAAGGCGCTGTCGATGCTGCTGGCGGAGATGAGCGTGAAACCGGAAATGGCCGGGCGGCATACCCAGCGTGTGCGACGGGTGATTGCGGAGCTGATCCCTATCTTGTCGCTGCTGGTGATCTTCCTGCTATTGGCAGCCTTGTCGGCCAGTATTCTGCCGACCAACAAGTTGCTGGTGCTGATTGCCGTGGTCACGGCGGCGGTGGCTGCAGTGCTCTGGCGCTGGTTTATCCGTGTGCATACGCGGATGCAGGTTGCGTTGCTGGAGACGCTGGATAACCACAAGGACACACCGTAGGAGCGAGCTTGCTCGCGAAGATCGTTAACGATAACGCGGGAAACCTGACACCCAGCGGCGCCCTCAGGTTTCTCGCGAGCAAGCTCGGCTCCTACAAGGGACTCAGCTTTCCAGCCAGACGTCCCGCGCCCAGTGCCACACCGATTCCCAGGTTTCTTCCTGGACAAGTTCTTCTTCGGCAGACCACAACACCACGGTGCCGTCTTCTTCGACGCAGTAGTAGTCATCGCCGTCCTGGCAGATTGGGATCAGGCTGCGATCCACACCGGCATCCCAGGCGTTGGCGGCAACGTCCGGCAGGTAGGTGTGGGACTGCGGGTCGGTGACGGTCACTGGCTCCAGGCTGCCATAGACCACGTCACTGACGGTCAGCAGGAATTCGCGGAAGACAAAGGGGATGTCGATGAACAGTTGTTCTTCGATTTCCACCAGTTGGTCTTCGTCAGGTAGCTCCAAAGGAACCGGGACCGGTTCGTTGGCTTCACGCAGTTGTTCGATGATTTCTTCCACGGCCGGGATCCTCTTGCTAGATGGCGCGGTTTATAGGGGCGTTTTATACAGTAGCTCGCTATAAGTGCAACCGTGAAATAGAAAACCCCGGACATGTCCGGGGTTTTTGTTACCGCTTGCTCAACCGCGCAAGTATTAGCCGTTCTGGCGGATACCGGCGACCAGCCATGGCTGGTCGTCGCCCTGGGCGCGTTCCATGTTCCAGCTTTCGCTGAACACTTCGCCCTGGTCGAAACGCGAGGACTTCGACACACCGCTGAAGGTCAGGGTGGCGATGGTCTTGTCGGCGCGATCATCCACGCCGTCGAGCTGTACGCGCAGGTCGTCGATGTAGGTCGACTGGAAGGCGTCACCGATCTCGGCACGTTCGCGCTTGAGGAACTCCAGCAGTTGCGGGGTCACGAACTCGGAGATCTTGTCCATTTCGTTGGCGTCCCAGTGCTGTTGCAGGGACTGGAAGTGGCTGCGGGCCGCTTCGACGAAACGCTCTTCGTTGAACCAGGCCGGTGCGTTGATCACCGGACGGGCGGCAGGGGCTGCCGAACCACCGAAGATCGAACCCATTGCAGGCTTTTGTTCGAACGCTTCACGCTGCATCGGCGCGCCGGCTGGAGCCAGGTGCTCCTGCTGCTTGCGGCGACGGGCGGCGATAAAGCGGAAGACCAAAAAGGCGATGACGCCCATGATCAGGATGTCGAAGATCTGCATGCCCTGGAAGCCGTCGCCCATGAACATGGACGCCAGCAGGCCACCGGCGGCGATGCCAGCCAGTGGGCCCAGCCAGCGCGAAGCACCGCCGGCCTTGGCAGCAGCGCCAGCGGCACCGGCTGCGCCTGCAGTCGCCGCAGCACCGCCCGCACCGGCGGATGGAGCCATTTGGCTGGTCTGGTGAGTCGGTGCCGCGCCCGAGCTTTTGCCGCCACCGAAGCGTTTGGCGTTGGCGTCGAGGCTCATCGTCAGGCCGATGCACAACGCCATGGCGATGCTAAGAAAACGTTTCATATAGGGAATTCCCATTTGTGGATTGCACGCGCGCCATGTTGCACAGGTGTCGTGGCAGTGGCTAGCGGCATAATGTTTCGGGCTTTTGCGTAAGATCAAATCCGAAGGGTCTGTAGGACTGATTACAGATATTGGCCCGCCCGTGTGAAATACAAGGGCGCAGCCGTATCTTCCTGTAGGAGCGAGCTTGCTCGCGAAAATCGTCAACGATTACGTGGGCATTCTGGATGAACGCATTGTCTGGGCGTTCTTCGCGAGCAAGCTCGCTCCTACAGGAGTGGGGTTCAGACCGCTTCGAGCTTGGCGTAACCCATCATCAGCCACTTGCTGCCCTCGGCGAAGTTCACCTGCACCCGGGCTTGGGCGCCGGCGCCTTCGAAGTTGAGGATCACCCCCTCGCCGAAGATCGCATGCTTGACCTGCTGGCCCAGGCTGAACGGGGTTTCCGGTATTTCGGAGCCGGCAAACATGCTGCTGGAGTTCTGTTGCTGGCCACCGCCGAACGGGCGGCTGACGCTGTTGGACAAGCGCACTTCCTGGATCAGTCCCTTTGGCACCTCACGTACGAAGCGCGACACCTTATTGTAGGTTTCGCTGCCGTACAGGCGTCGGGTCTCGGCGTAGGTCATCACCAGGTTCTGCATCGCCCTGGTAATGCCCACGTAGGCCAGGCGGCGTTCTTCTTCAAGACGGCCAGGTTCTTCCAGGCTCATCTTGTGAGGGAACAGGCCTTCTTCCATGCCCACCAAGAACACGTAAGGGAACTCCAGGCCCTTGGCGCTGTGCAAGGTCATCAGCTGGATGCTGTCTTCATGCTCATCGGCCTGGGTATCGCCGGCTTCCAGCGAGGCGTGGCCCAGGAAGGCGGCGAGCGGCGTCAGCTCTTCGTCGTCATCGGTGTTTTCGAACGCACGCGCGGCGCTGACCAGTTCCTCAAGGTTTTCTACCCGGGCCTGGCCTTTCTCGCCTTTTTCCGCTTCGTGATAGGCGATCAGCCCGGACTGCTCGATCACAGTCTGAGTCATCAGGTGCAGCGGCATTTCTGCGCACTTGGCGGCCAGGTTCTCGATCAGCTCGACAAACACGCCCAACGCCCCGGCAGCACGGCCAGTCAGGCCTTTGTTGGCGATCAGCAAGCGCATGGCTTCCCACATCGACACATCGGCATGGCGCGCATGGTCGCGGATCGCTTCGACGGTTTTCTCGCCAATGCCGCGCGCCGGGATATTGATCACCCGCTCCAGCGCCGCATCGTTACCACGGCCTTCCAGCAAGCGCAGGTAGGCCATGGCGTTCTTGATTTCGGCACGTTCAAAGAAGCGCTGGCCGCCGTAGATGCGGTACGGGATGCGCTCGCGCAGCAAGGCTTCTTCCAGCACCCGCGATTGGGCGTTGGAACGGTACAGAATCGCGATATCGCTGCGGGCCAGGCCAGTTTTCAGTGCGCTTTCGATGGTTTCCACCACGTAGCGCGCTTCATCGTGCTCATTGAACGCCGCGTACAGGTTGATCGCTTCGCCTTCGCCGCCGTCGGTCCACAGCTCTTTGCCCAGGCGCCCGGTGTTGTTGGCGATCAAGGCGTTGGCCGCCTTGAGGATCCCGGCGGTGGAGCGGTAATTCTGCTCCAGGCGGATGGTCACCGCGTCCGGGAAGTCTTCGGAATACTGGTAGATGTTCTCGATTTTCGCACCGCGCCAGCCGTAGATCGACTGGTCGTCATCGCCCACCACCATCAGGCTGTCGCCGCCTTTGGCCAGCAGGCGCAACCAGGCGTACTGCACGGCGTTGGTGTCCTGGAACTCGTCCACCAGAATGTGGCGGAAGCGTTTTTGGTAATGGGCCAGCAAACCGGGGTTGTCGCGCCACAGGTCGAGGGCACGCAGCAGCAGTTCGGAGAAGTCGATGACGCCGGCGCGCACGCAGGCCGCTTCATAGGCTTCATAAATGCTGCGCATGGTGGCCAGGAACAGGTCGCCGCTGGCCTGGATATGTTGCGGGCGCAGGCCTTCGTCTTTCTGGCCGTTGATGAACCACTGCGCCTGGCGCGCCGGCCAGCGTTGTTCGTCCAGGCCCAGCTCGCGGATCACGCGCTTGACCAGGCGTTGCTGGTCGTCGCTGTCGAGAATCTGGAAGGTCTGGCTCAGGCCCGCTTCCTGCCAATGCGCCCGCAACAGGCGGTGCGCCAGGCCGTGGAACGTGCCCACCCACATGCCGGCCGGGCTGATGCCCATCAACTGCTCGATGCGATGACGCATCTCGGCAGCCGCCTTGTTGGTGAAGGTCACCGACAGGATGGAATGCGGGGACGCGTTCTCGACCTGGATCAACCAGGCGATACGGTGCACCAGCACTCGGGTTTTACCGGAGCCAGCACCGGCCAGGACCAACTGACGGCCAACGGGGGCCGCTACGGCCTGGCGTTGGGCATCGTTGAGGGAGTTCAGCAAAAGAGAGAGATCATCGCGCATCGACGCATTCTATGGGCCTTGGGGGGCCTGGGCAAATCCCAATGCCGGATGGTCGATGCAAAACGCCTGCACGCTAGCGCCGGGGCGAGCATTCTGGCGGGGGTGATGACCGGTTGGTCATCGGCCGCAGCCCGTGCCGCGTCTTGCCCAAGCGGTCTGGGCCAAAGGTTTGCGGCCAATCGCAACAGGTTTTTTATGACTTGTAGCAGTTTGGCCCTGGCGCTTGCTTGTGTATGCTCCGTCGACGTTTCGGGCTCACCATTATAAGAACACCGCCTATGACCCTTAGCACCGACCTGTTTGGCCCTTCGCCGGCCCCCGCACAGGTCATCCGTAAACACTATGCAACCGAAATCGCGGTTGAGCGCACGCGCCTGCTCTATCAGGGTTCGTTGCTGCCGACGCTGCTGATGCTGGTCAATGGCCTGGTCTGCGCCTGGTTGCTGTGGAACCCCGATCAGTACCTGCTGGACAGCGTCTGGCTGCTCTGGCTGCTCGCCCTGGTGGCGATGCGCGTAATCCAAGTGGCGGCCTTTGATTCGGCCATGCCCAGCCGGCAGGCCCAGCCCGTGTGGCGGCGTATGTTCATGCTCGGCTCGGCGGTCAGTGGCCTGACCCTCTCGGTTGCGGCCATTGCCTTGGTGCCCACGGACAGCTTCATGCATCAGGCCTGGGTGTTTGGCCTGATTGGCGCCGCCACCTTGTCGGCCAGCGTGGCCTATGCCGTGAGCCTGTGGGCCTACCTGTCGTTTGCCTTGCCGTGCCTGGTGCCGGCCATCGTTTACCTGTTCTGGGATGGCACCCCGCAGCAACAAGGCTGGGGCGTACTCGGGCTGATCCTGCTGGCGTCCCTGAGCCTGGTTGCGTGGCAGGTCAACCGCCTGATCCAGCGCGGGCTGGTGCGCCGTTTCCAGAACCAGGCCCTGATCGAGCATCTACAGCAGGCGCAGCAACGCAGTGAGCAGTTGAACCTGGAGCTGGTGCGCGAAGTCGAGCAGCGCCGCGAGGTGGAGCAGGACTTGCGTGAAGCCCAGGTCGGCCTGCAAGACCGTGTGGCGCAACGCAGCCAGCAATTGGATGCTGCCAGTCTCGCCTTGAGTAAAAGCGAAGCGCGCCTGGCCATGGCCCTGCAAGCCAGTGAACTGGGCCTGTGGGACTGGAACCTGCAAACCGACGAGGTCCACCACACACAACTCAAAGAGTTGTTCGGCCTGGAGCCCGAATACGTCACGGCGATGCTCAGCCACCTCAAACCGCGCCTGCACCCCGACGATCTGCCCTTGCTCAAGCACGCGCTGGTCGAGCATCTCAAAGGCCGCAGCGAGGACTATCAGGTGGAATACCGGATACGTCATGGCGATGGGCATTGGGTGTGGATCCAAGACCGCGGGCGCGCCGTGGAGCGCACACCCAGTGGCCGGGTCATCCGTATGCTCGGCACGCGCCGTGACATCAGCGCCGCCAAGGCGGTGGAAGAGCAGCAACGTCTGGCCTCGACGGTGTTCGAGGCGGCCAGCGAAGGCATTGTGATCCTCGACCCGAACTATGCGTTGATCGCCGTGAACCAGGCGTTCAGCCGCGTCACCGGTTTCGACATCGACGACATGCTTGGCCGCAACGTCGTGGAACTGCCCTGCAGTCGCGATGCGCGGCGCCACTTCCCGCTGATCCGCCAGGCATTGCTCAGCCACGGCACGTGGCAGGGCGAATTGGTGGAAACGCGCAAGAACGGTGAACTCTACCCGCAATGGCTACAGCTGAACGTGGTGCGCGATGTGCGGGGGAACGTCAGTCATATCGTCGGGTTCTTCGCCGATCTGTCCGCCCGGCGCGAGTCTGAAGAGCGCATGCGCTACCTCACTCACTACGACGAGTTGACCGGCCTGGCCAACCGCTCGCTGTTTCGCGAACGGCTGCGCGAAGCTCATCAGCGCGTGCGCCAAGGCGGTCGCAGCCTCGCGCTGCTGCATATCAACCTCGACCGCTTCAAGTTGCTCAATGACAGCCTGGGCCATGAAGTGGCCGATCAACTGTTGCAGAAAATGGCGCGGCGCTTGATCAACGCGCTGCCGGAGGCCGACACCATTGCGCGCCTGTCCGGGGATGAATTCGCCGTGCTGTTTGACGCCTATGGCAACCTATCGAGCCTGGCACGGGTGGCGACCCGGCTGCTGGCGAAACTGCGCGTGCCGGTGAATGTGGAGGGGCATGAACTGGTGGTCAGCGCTTCGATGGGCGTCAGCCTGTTGCCGGATAACGCACGGGAAATTTCTGCACTGGTCAGCCAGGCGAATATGGCGATGCAGCACGCCAAGCATTTGGGCGGGAATAATTTCCAGTTCTTCACCGACAGCCTGCAAGCCAGCACCCTGGAGCGTTTGCAGCTGGAAAACCACCTGCGCAAAGCCATCGATGAGCGTCAGCTCACGGTGTTCTACCAACCCAAGCTGTGCCTGGCCACTGGCAAGCTGAAGGCTGCCGAGGCGTTGGTCCGCTGGGAGCATCCGCAGTGGGGCATGGTGCCGCCGAGTGACTTTATCGGTTTGGCGGAAGAAACCGGCTTGATCGTGCCATTGGGCGAATTTGTGCTGCGCCAGGCCTGCTGGCAGGCCTGCGAATGGCAGCGCCAGGGGCTGGCGCCGATTCGCGTGTCGGTCAACTTGTCGGTGCATCAGCTGCGCCAGGGCAAGCTGGTCAGCCTGGTGCGCCAAGTGCTGGAAGAAACCGCACTGGACCCGCAGTACCTGGAGCTGGAACTGACCGAAAGCCAGTTGCTCGACAGCGTTGAACACATCATCGCCACCTTCCAGCAATTGCGTGACCTGGGGGTGAAGCTGGCCATCGACGATTTTGGCACCGGTTACTCATCCCTCAGCTACCTCAAGCGCATCCCGGTGGACTACGTAAAGATCGACCAGGCCTTTATCCGCGGGCTTGGCCAGGGACGCGAGGATGCGGCGATCACCCGCGCGATCATCGCCATGGCTCACGGGTTGGCGCTCAAGGTAGTGGCCGAAGGCGTGGAGGATCAGCAGCAGCTGGATTTCCTGCGCGGCGAGCAGTGTGACGAGGTGCAGGGTTACCTGATCAGCCCGCCCATGCGGGCTGAAGGGCTGGCGGATTTGTTACGCAAAAATGCAGATTTTTCTTAACGCAGCGTAGGCCGCCTTTATGGCTACATAGCGCCTGCCCGCTGAATCAGGGGGGAGCGGGGCGATTTAGTGATGCATCGGACGGGCAAAACGACAATTCTTGTAGTATAACTACAAGCTTGCTACATCCCTGGCGTCTGCCAATAACAAGAGTCCTGCCCTTTGAACCTGTTGCAACATATCGCCCAGTCGCGCCACCTGTTACGCAAATCGGAACTCAAGGTTGCCGATCATGTGCTGCTTGACCCTGCGGCCGTGATGCACAGTTCCATGGCCGACCTGGCCCACAGCGTGGGCATCAGTGAGCCGACCATCGTGCGCTTCTGCCGCGCCATTGGTTGCTCCGGGTTTCAGGATCTGAAACTCAAGCTGGCGCAAAGCCTGGCTGCCGGTGCGAGCTTCGGCCAGTTTGCGATCCATGAAGACGACTCCGTCGCCGACTACAGCCTGAAAATCTTCGACACCACCTTGCACACCCTGATGGAAGTGCGTGAGAAGCTCGACCCGGTGGAGCTGCAAAAGGCCGTGACCGCGATGTCCCAGGCCCAGCGGGTCGAGTTCTACGGCTTTGGCGCGTCCGGCGCGGTAGCGGCGGATGCCCAGCACAAGTTCTTCCGCCTGCTGCTGACCGCCGCGGCCTACAGCGACCCGCACATGCAGGCCATGTCGGCGGTGACCCTGAAGCCCACTGACGTGGCCATCTGCATTTCCCAATCGGGTCGTTCCAAAGACCTGCTGATCACCGCCAACCTGGTGCGTGAGAGCGGCGCTTCGCTGATTACCCTGTGCCCGAGCCAGACGCCATTGGCGGAGCTGTCCACGGTGAACCTGGCGATCGACGTGCATGAAGACACCGAGATCTACACGCCGCTGACCTCACGCATTGCCCACCTGGTGGTGATCGACGTGCTGGCGATGGGCGTGGCCATGGCCCGTGGCCCGAGCCTGGTCAACCACCTTAAGAGCGTGAAGCGCAGCTTGCGCAGCCTCCGGTTGTCGCCCAAGTCCGTCAAAGCCCTCGACGACTGAGCCCAGGCCATACTTGGTCAAAATGTGGGAGCTGGCTTGCCTGCGATAGCGGTGGGTCAGTTGATAAGGTGGCGACTGGCTGGCCGCTATCGCAGCATAGGTATCTACATATCTTTGGTGTGACGCTGGACCTGTGGCGAGGGAGCGTGCTCCCGTGACGCCCTGACGGCCGGCGCCTATCTCCCTGGCGCCCCAGGATCCAAATGTGGGAGCTGGCTTGCCTGCGAAGACGGCCTGACAGTCAACACAGTTAGACCGGGTGCATATCCATTCCTGCGGTAACGGCCGCTTAGGGTTCCGCCCTGACGGCGGGTCACTTTTGGAAAAGAGCCCCAAAAGTAACCAAAAGGGCTCTTGCCCCACCACTCGGCACCTCGCTTAGGCTCGGTGTGCCCGTAATTCGCCAGTGATTTGGGGGGCCGCCGCCACGCGCCATCCATGGCGCGGGGCGGCTAAACCGGCATCCCTGCCGGTTTACCCCTCAAATCACTGGCGAATTACGGCCAGCGTGGTTTAACGGGGCGCCTAAGATCAAAAGCAGATCAAGATCAAGAGCAAGAGCGGCTCGCTTCGCATCGTAGTTACCGTTGGCTGCTACAGGCTACAAAGTTGTGTAGATACCTATGGCTATCGCAGGCAAGCCAGCTCCCACATGGGTTTGCGCCATATGCGCAAGATTCATCATCCTGTAACCCCCGCGCCGCCAAACCGTCATCCCCCACGCCCATCCTGTACTCCCCGTACTCGCATTGGGAGACTCCAAATGACCCGGCCCTACGAAGACAGCAACAGCACCGTCAAGACCCGTCGTCAGCAGGAAGACCAGCGCCGCATGGCGTTCCGTCGCGCCATCGAAGACCGTTGCGAGGAGCGCCAGTTGCTCCAGAGCATCAGTGACTACCCGGAACTGCATTGGCAGGCACCCGTGGCTGCCCAGCGAAACGCTCAGCCAGCGCGCTGATCTGCACCCGTTCGCTGCGAATAAAGCCCAGGAACGCATGGGCCACCGGTGACAGGCGTTTAGCCTTGGCCTGCACCAGGCACCAACTGCGGTACAGCGGCAGTTCTTCCACCGGCAGCTCCTTGAGCCCGCCGGTGGCCAGCTCCAGGTTCAAGGCGTGGCGCGTCAGCAGGGCCACGCCCAACCCTGCCGCCACACACTCACGCTGTGCCTCCGCCGAGGCCACTTCTACCGTCTGGGTGAAGTGCACGCGTTTTTCCTTGAAGTACTCTTCGCAGGCCAGCCGCGTGCCAGAGCCCGGTTCGCGGATGAGCAGGGTATAAGGCTCCAGGTCCTGCAGGCGCAACGGCCCTTGTAGGCTCAGGGGATGATCCGGCAATGCCACGGCCACAATCGGGTTGTTGAGAAACGGTAGGAACTCCAGGCCCATGTCCTGGGGCACCATGGACATGATCACCAAGTCGTCGCGGTTGTCCGAGAGCCTGCGGATTACCTGGGCACGGTTGACCACCGTGAGCTGCAATTGCACTTCCGGATGCTGGCGCTTGAAGGCGGCGAACAGGTGCGGCACGAAATACTTGGCGCTGGATTCCACCGCCAGTTTCAGTTGGCCTTGCAGTGAACCCTGCATGTCCGATAGCTGCATATCGAGGTTTTCCAGGCGCCCGAAAATATCGCGGCTGGCCCGTTGCAGGGCTTCGGCGGCCTCGGTCATGTAGAGCTTTTTGCCAACATAGTCGAACAGCGGCTGGCCGATCAGCTCTTCCAACTGGCGAATTTGCAGGCTGACCGCCGGTTGGGTGAGGGACATTTCTTCGGCGGCACGGCTGTAGGAACGCAAATCGCACACTTCATTGAAGATCTGCAATTGACGCAATGTCATACGCATCAATGACTTACGCATTTTATAAGCCCTTAGCTCCCCGGTCTTCCGGCCAACTATAAGTCTTTACTTATACACAACCCAATAATTATTGATTTTTGTTAATTCTCCTGTGCGCATAGTGTGTGTCTCGCGACTGTCATGAAACATTTGGTCACGCGCCGGCCCGGCTGCAACGGGTCGAAGCACGCAAATCGGCTCAAGGGAATTTCCAAGTGATAAAAAAGATCCTGATCGCCAACCGTGGTGAAATTGCCGTACGAATCGTGCGTGCCTGCGCCGAGATGGGCATTCGCTCGGTCGCGGTTTATTCGGACGCCGACCGCCATGCGTTGCACGTCAAGCGTGCCGACGAAGCCCACAGCATCGGTGCCGAGCCCCTGGCCGGCTACCTGAACCCGCGCAAGCTGGTGAACCTGGCGGTGGAAACCGGCTGCGATGCGCTGCACCCCGGCTACGGCTTCCTGTCGGAAAATGCTGAGTTGGCAGACATCTGTGCCGAGCGCGGCATCAAGTTTATCGGCCCTTCGGCAGAAGTGATTCGCCGCATGGGCGACAAGACCGAAGCGCGCCGCAGCATGATCAAGGCCGGTGTGCCGGTCACGCCGGGTACCGAAGGCAACGTCGCCGATATCCATGAAGCCCTCACCGAAGGCGACCGCATCGGTTACCCGGTGATGCTCAAGGCCACCTCCGGTGGCGGTGGTCGTGGCATTCGCCGTTGCAACAGTCGCGAAGAACTCGAGCAAGCCTTCCCCCGCGTGATTTCCGAAGCCACCAAGGCCTTCGGTTCGGCGGAAGTGTTCCTGGAAAAATGCATCGTCAATCCCAAGCACATCGAGGCGCAGATCCTCGGTGACAGCTTTGGCAACGTGGTGCACCTGTTCGAGCGTGATTGCTCGATCCAGCGTCGCAACCAGAAGCTGATCGAAATCGCCCCCAGCCCGCAACTCACCCCGGAACAGCGCGCCTACATCGGCGACCTGTCGGTGCGCGCGGCCAAGGCTGTGGGCTACGAGAACGCCGGCACCGTGGAGTTCCTGCTCGCCGAGGGCGAGGTGTACTTCATGGAGATGAACACGCGGGTGCAGGTGGAACACACCATCACCGAAGAAATCACCGGCATCGATATCGTTCGTGAGCAAATCCGCATCGCCTCCGGCCTGCCGTTGTCGGTCAAGCAGGAAGACATCCAGCACCGGGGTTTCGCGTTGCAGTTTCGTATCAACGCCGAAGACCCGAAGAACAACTTCCTGCCAAGCTTCGGCAAGATCACCCGTTACTACGCCCCTGGCGGCCCCGGCGTGCGTACCGACACGGCGATCTACACCGGTTACACCATCCCGCCGTTCTACGACTCCATGTGCCTGAAACTGGTGGTGTGGGCGTTGACCTGGGAAGAAGCCATGGACCGCGGCCTGCGTGCCCTGGACGACATGCGCCTGCAAGGCGTGAAGACCACCGCCGCCTACTACCAGGAAATCCTGCGCAACCCGGAATTCCGTAGCGGCCAGTTCAATACAAGCTTTGTGGAAAGCCACCCTGAGCTGACCAACTACTCGATCAAGCGCAAACCCGAAGAGCTGGCCCTGGCCATCGCCGCCGCCATCGCCGCCCACGCAGGCCTGTGAGGAATATAACAATGAGCAAGAAGATCTTCGTAACCGACACCATCCTGCGCGACGCCCACCAATCGTTGCTGGCCACCCGCATGCGCACCGACGACATGCTGCCGATCTGCGACAAGCTCGACAAAGTCGGCTACTGGTCCCTGGAAGTCTGGGGCGGCGCGACCTTCGACGCCTGTGTGCGCTTTCTCAAGGAAGACCCGTGGGAGCGCCTGCGCCAACTGCGCGCCGCGCTGCCTAACACACGCCTGCAAATGCTGCTGCGCGGCCAGAACCTGCTGGGCTACCGCCATTACAGCGACGACGTGGTCAAAGCCTTCGTGGCCAAGGCGGCGGTCAACGGTATCGACGTGTTCCGCATTTTCGATGCAATGAACGACGTGCGTAACCTGCGCGTGGCCATTGAAGCGGTCAAGGCCGCTGGCAAGCATGCCCAGGGCACCATCGCCTACACCACCAGCCCGGTGCATACCGTTGAGGCGTTCGTGGCCCAGGCCAAGCAATTGGAAGCCATGGGCTGCGACTCCATCGCGATCAAGGACATGGCTGGCCTGCTCACGCCCTACGCCACTGGCGAGCTGGTCAAGGCACTCAAAGCCGAGCAGAACCTGCCGATCTTTATCCACTCCCACGACACCGCCGGCCTGGCCGCGATGTGCCAACTCAAGGCCATCGAAAACGGTGCCGACCATATCGACACGGCCATCTCCAGCTTTGCCTGGGGCACCAGCCATCCGGGCACCGAGTCGATGGTCGCGGCCCTTAAAGGCAGCGAGTTCGACACCGGCCTCGACCTGGAACTGCTGCAAGAGATCGGCCTGTACTTCTACGCCGTGCGCAAGAAGTACCACCAGTTCGAAAGTGAATTCACCGCCGTCGACACCCGTGTGCAAGTCAACCAGGTGCCGGGCGGGATGATCTCCAACCTGGCCAACCAGCTCAAAGAGCAAGGCGCTCTGAACCGCATGAGTGAAGTGCTGGCCGAGATCCCGCGGGTCCGTGAAGACCTCGGCTTCCCGCCACTGGTAACGCCGACCTCGCAGATCGTTGGCACCCAGGCGTTCTTCAACGTGCTGGCTGGCGAGCGCTACAAGACCATCACCAACGAAGTGAAGCTTTACCTGCAAGGCGGTTACGGCAAGGCACCAGGCACGGTGAACGAAAAACTGCGCCGCCAGGCCATCGGCAGCGAAGACGTGATCGACGTGCGCCCGGCGGATTTGCTCAAGCCGGAAATGACCAAGCTGCGCGGCGAAATCGGCGCACTGGCCAAGTCCGAAGAAGACGTGCTGACCTACGCCATGTTCCCGGACATCGGGCGCAAGTTCCTCGAAGAGCGCGACGCAGGCACCTTGGCTCCTGAAGTGCTGTTGCCGATCCCGGAAGCGGGCGGCGTGGCCCGTGCTGGCGGCGAAGGCGTACCGACCGAATTCGTTATCGACGTGCACGGCGAAAGCTACCGCGTGGATATCACCGGTGTCGGCGTGAAGGCCGAAGGCAAGCGCCACTTCTACCTGTCCATCGACGGCATGCCGGAAGAAGTGGTGTTCGAACCGCTCAACGAGTTTGTCAGCAGCGGCGGCAGCAAGCGCAAGCACGCGACCGAACCGGGCCATGTCAGCACGGCGATGCCGGGCAATATCGTTGATGTGCTGGTCAAGGTCGGCGACGTGGTCAAGGCCGGCCAGGCCGTGCTGATTACCGAAGCCATGAAGATGGAAACCGAAGTGCAGGCAGCGATTGCCGGCAAGGTGAGCGCTGTACATGTGGCCAAGGGCGACCGGGTGAACCCTGGCGAAATCCTGATTGAGATCGAAGGCTGATCACAGCCTTCGAAACTAACGTTTAATCCTCGGGGGGGCAGGTGCTCCCCTTTTTTTTCGCCTGCAATTCAGGCGTTCACGGGCTTAGAAGCTCATTTTCCACTGGCCCATCAGGCCTTGGTCGTGGCCATGGTTGCCGGCTTGGCTGGTATAGGTCAGGCCGACGCTGTGTTGGGTGGACAAGGCAAGGTCCAGGCCCGCTTGCAAGTCAAAGCTATCGCGGTCCAGGGCGGTGCCGGTGATGGTGTAACCGTCGATCAGGCCCGGCGCATAGCGCGAGGTTTGGCGGACCTGGCTGTTGACGTCGCCGTAGAGGTGTTTCCAGCTCGTGCTGAGGTGGGGCGTGAGGCTCATGTTGTTGTCGAAGCGATACAGCGTTGCCAGGCGCAGGCCAAAGGTGCTGTTCAGGTTTCGCTGGGTTTGTGGGCCGACGTTCAATGCGGTCACGCCGCCGCTCTCTTTGAAACGGTCGCGCTGATAGCGTTGGTAGCCGAGGCCGACGAAGGGTTCGACAGTGGAATCACCGCTGCCCAATTGATAGCCCAGTTCGGAGAACAGGGTCTGGCTGCTGGCGTTGTATTTGCTTTTGAGCGAGTCGTGGTAATTGAGCAGGCTGACGCTGCGTTTGTTCTGCCCGGCATGGTTGCTGTAGATCGCCCCCAGGCGCAGGGCGAAGGGGCCGTCCTGGCGCACGGCGTAGCCGCCCAAGTGCCAGCTGTCCAGGTCGGCGGCATAACGCGGGGCATCCAAGCGGCTAGAGGTCTTGGCGCCCATGACACCCACCCGCCAGGCATGGTCGACCGCCCAGTCGGCGCCCAGCAACAGGCCTTGGGTATCGTGTTTCAAGCCGGCGCTACCGTGTTGTGCGTCTAGGCTGCCGCCGTTGCCCAGGCCTTGCACCCAGAAGTGGCCGTCGTCGTCAGTAGGCAGTGTGCGCAGAGTGGCCAGCAATTGGCGGCTCAGGTGCTGGGTGGTGGCCTGGGTTGCGGTGGCCAAGTTGGCGTTTTGGCTGGCGGCCAGTTGCTCAAGGGCCGCGCCGATCCCTCCAGGTTGCTTGCTCAATTGTTCGAGCGATTTTTGCAGGTCCTTGAGGTCTTCCGCGTCCAACTCGCCGGAGGCCACCAGTTGAATCACTGCCGGCTCCAGCACCTTGGCGACTTGCAGGCCGTTGTGCGAAGTGGCCTGCTGAGTGAGGAACCCGTCGAAGGGCGGTGGAAGGGGCGGCGCTTCGAACTGGGGTATAAATACTCCGCTATAGTCGGCGGCGTCATAGGGATAGCTGCCGTAGGGCTTGTATTCAATATCGCCGCGCGCATGGGCTGGCTGAAAACTGGCGGCCACTGCCAAGCTGATGACGATTGCGATTCTTTGAAGTGTAAAGGGCATGAATTCCCAACCTCTGATGAATGAGGCCGGGAATTTAGGCGAGGCGCGAGGGGATAACTGTCAGCCTATCGACCGCTGATGTGCGGGAGTTGTCTCTAGTACGGTGCGATTAAAAACTCATCTGCCATTGGCCGGTCAGCGCATGGTTGCGGCTGTTGCTGCCCACTTCGCCGGTATAGCCCAGGCCCAGGCGATGACGGGCGGATAAGCCTACGTCCAGGCCTGCTTCGAGCAACAGGCTGTCGCGGTCCAGGGCGCTGCCTTGCACATTGAAGGCGGTGCCACCGGCCAGGAAAGCCTGGCGTGTGGTGCTGTCGACATCGCCATAGGTGTGCTTCCAGCCAACGCTGGCACGAGGTGTGAGGCTGACGCCGTTGTCCAGCTGGCTCAGGTGCGCCAGGCGCAGGCCGAAGGTGCTGCTGAAGTTGTCCTGGGTCTGGCCCTCGACGTGCAGCGCAGCGGCGCCGCCTTTTTCGTTATAGCCGTCGCGCTGGTAGCGCTGGTAGCCGAGGTTGGCGAACGGTTCTGTGCTCAAGCGACCGCTGCCCAGGGCGTAGCCCAGTTCCGCAAAAGCCTGCTGGCTGTTGGCGTCATAGTCGCCTTTGGGGCGGTCGTTAAAACCGTTGAAGGCCACCGTGCGTTTACTGTCGCCCTGGTGCCCGCTGTAGGCCGCACCCAGGCGCAACGCCAATGGGCCGCTCTGGCGCAGGGCATAGACGCCGGCGTGCCAGCTGTCGACGCTGCCGTCCACACCGGTGGTGTCCAGGTCGGTCTTGGAGTAACCGCCCAGCACACCCAGGCGCCAGTCGCCGTCCAGTGCCCAATCGGCACCGAGCACTGTGCCTTTGGTGCGTTGGGTCAAGCCGTTGCTGCCGTGCTCGCCATCGAGCTTGCCGTAGCTGCCGATGCCTTGCAGCCACAGTCGGCCACGGGCGTTCGGGTCATTGAGGTTGCGCACCTCGGCGGGCACGCCGGTGGCGGCCAGTACCGGCGTATCTTTGTCATTGAGCCCCACCAGCAGTCCCGCACCGCCGCCCACCTGGTGCATGGCGGCGAGCATGCTGTTGCCCACTTGCGCACTGGCATTGAGGGTGGCGCTGGTGAGGTTGGCGGTGCTACTGCCCGCCAGTTGCTCGATAGCGGCACCGGCTGTGGCGGTGGTGGTATTGAGCAGGGCGTTGTACAGCGGGTTGTTCGTGCCCAGGCCTGCCAGGCTGTTGGCGGCGTTGGCGCCATTGCCGGTGCTGGCGAATTGGTTGAAGGCGATGTCGTTACGGGTGTACGTAAGGCCGACCTGGGTGGGGCTGTAATCCAGGGTTGGGGTCAGGAAGGCGTAGTCGCTGGTGACCTTGCCAAACGTGCCATTGATGCTGCCGGCTTGCAGCACGCTGTAATGGCTTTGCCAGGGGTAGGTGCCTTCGTCGGGGTTGACCGCCAGGGTCGCGCCATTGAGGTAAGCGGTGCCGCCGACCTTGATCGGCGCGCTGCTGCCGTCGGCGTTGACGCCATAGGCCAGGGTCGAGCCGCTGCCCATGCGCAAGTCGCGGTTGATGCTGGCGGTGCCCAGCGCGGTGTTGGTCTGCAGGGTGCCGTTCACCACCAGGCTGCCCACCGAGCCGCCGCCGGCATACACACCGCCTGTGTCGACCGTCACGTCCCCGACAATGCCGCCTTGGTTGACCAGCTTGGCACCGCTGGAAATCTCGCCGCCGTCGCTGAAATCACCTTGGCCGGTCAACGTCCAGGTGCCTTGCTTGACGTTCAGCCGTTCGAGGTTGCGGCTGTCGCCAAAACTGCCACCGGCGACGTCGTCCAGGGTCAGTCGGTCGTAACCGCTGCCGCCGTCCACCGCGCCGATAAAGCGGCTACCGTTGCGCAAGATCAGATTGTCATCGCCGCCGCCCAAATCCAGGGCCAGGCCATTACTGCCGCTGATGGTGCCGCTGTTGATGACCGTATCGGCATAGTTGCCGACGAACTTCACGCCAAAGCCATCCAGGCCTTCAATCGTGCCGTGGTTTTCCAGGGTGGTGGCCGCGAGCCCCGGCCCGTCGCTGCCGTCGTCCACCAAGATGGCATTGTTGGCACCACTGACCAACGCGCCTTTGGCGTTGTAGAGAGAGCCACCGCCCAGGGCGATCCCTTCGCTGCCGTTGGCAAAGCCGTTCTTGTCGACACCCCCGGCGCCGACACCCTGGATGACGCCGTAGTTTTCGATATGGGCGATCTTGTCGATGTCCACGCCGTCACCGTCGCCATCCGGTTGCAGCCCGGAGAACGCGCCGGTGATGGTGCCGTGGTTGATCACAGTGCCGTCGCCATCGGAACCAAAGCCCGAGCCGTTGCGACCGATCACCGTGCCGTAGTTGGTCAGCGTGGCGCCCTCGTCCGTGGTGATGCCATGGCGGCCACCGGAAATCAGACCGTAGTTGGTGACCGTCACGCCGCTGGCGGAGTCGATGTCCACGCCATCGAACTTGTCATCGCGGGAGAAGGTGTTGCCGGTGGAGATCTCACCGTAGTTAGTGATAGAGGCGTTGGCGCCGGTCTTCATGCCGTCGCTGGCCTCCCCGCGAATCAAGCCACCGGCACGGTTGATGATCGTGGTAGTGACGTTACTGCTGCGCAGCGCATCCAGGTCCAGCCCTTGGCCGGTGGCCGAGCGAAGGGTGCCGCTGTTGTCGATCAGCACGCTGCCGCTGGCGAAGTTACTGTTGATGCGCAACGCATCATTGGCGCCTTGAATCACCCCACCGGCAAGGTTGTAAATGCTGTACCTGCGCTCCCCGCTGACACTGCCCGAACTGTCGATACCCCGGCCGCCAGTGGAGGCCAGCTTGCCCGCGTTGGTGACTACCACCCCCTCACCGCGGGTGCCGTCCTTGAGCGTCACCGCTACCCCGGAAGTTGTAATGCTGCCAGGCGCCGACGTGGTCAACGTATCACTGCCACCCAGGGTTTGCCCCTGGGTAGTAGGTGTGTCGATCTGCAGGTTTTTTGCTGCGGCGGCTTCAATGAAACCGCCGCTGGCCAACAGGGTGATGGCGAGCGCGAGGCGTTGAGGAGACGGGGGCATGCTGGACGACCTTGTTATGGCAAGCGAGTCGATTGGTATAGCGCAAGGTCGTTGCAGAAATGTGGCGCAGTGATGACGGTTAAGCCGTTTGCATTAAATTGCATATTTTCAGGTATTTTCCCTCGATATCTGCATTTTAATGCGTATATAAAGGCTCGTCATTCGTAGGATATGCACTATATTGCATGTGTCGCTCTCATCACTGCTTAGCAGGTGCACTAAATTGCAGAAAGACACCGCTTACTCTTTGACGCTGCAGATTTTCACCGCCGGGCACTGGCATGATGCTATGCGGCTTGAATTTCCTGAACCGCAACGGGGTTTTGTCGGGCCCTGCAGGTTTCATTACCGCCAGGATTATCTGGTCGATCACCTCGAAGAGATCCAGCAACCTTTCTGCACCGCTGTCAGTGCCCGGTTCCCGCTGGATTGGGACGTGACAGTGCTCAAGTCAGCCCCCGCTTTTTTGCACGATATCGCGCCAGCCGGCGCGGCCAAGCGTTTTTTGATGCAGCGTCTTGGTCGTGAGAAACCCCAGGCCATCGATGACGATTTGTTCTTGCTGGGGCGCAGTACGCCGGCACCGATTGGCAACATGCGGATCAAGGAGTCCATCCAAGCCCTGGGCGGTGAAACACCGATGGGATTTGCACGACATGAGGTCGTCAGTCGCGACAGCCGCTTCCTGGAATATGCCTATGAACAAGGTGCTGCCATCGGCGGTGCGACCGGAGCAGGGGGCGAGGCACCGAAATTATTGATGACCCAAGGTACCGATGGCTTGTTGTACCCAGATGCGATTCTGAATGACGCTGACGTCGCTCAGCACTGGTTCATCAAGTTCGCGCGCAACCAGGCTACGCAGACTGATCAAGATATCCTGCGAAGTGAGTACCACTATTACCGGGCGCTTGAGTCTCTTGGCATCGAAACGGTCGCCACCCAAGGGCTGGCGCTGGAAGAGGCGACAAAACCCAGCCTGTGGATGCATCGTTTTGATCGCAGGCTGGGTGAGGGCGGTGTTGAACGGCTGGCCGTCGAGTCGATCTATTCCTTGGCCGGTGTAACCACCCCTGGCAGCTACATGGATCATCTGGAGGTGGTGAGGCTGTTGGTCGATCAATGGCGAGCAGTGGGCCAAGAGGCCCAAATCGCAGATCTGGTCGCAGAGTACCTGCGCCGGGATTTGCTGAATAAAGTGCTGGGTAATTCCGATAACCACGGCCGCAATACATCGATCATCCGCGAGCCCAAGGCGCTGCGCCTGGCCCCCATTTATGATTTGGCACCCATGGTAATGGACGCTGAAGCCGTCACTCGAACCACCAAATGGCCCAAACCCTTGGAAATCGCCGGGGATATCAATTGGCGAGCGGTATGCGAGGCTCTGGCCGACCTCGTCGACCCCGAGCAAAGCTTTGAACGCCTGCGACAAACAGCCGAGCACCTGCGTGCATTACCGGATCTTCTGGTGACCAGTGGCGTGCCCGCTGTGACCTTGAATCACCCCAGCATCCCATTGGGCAAACTGGACCTGCGCCTCAAGCAGTGGGGGTTGAGATGACTACCAGCATGGACGCCCGTGCGTTGTTGATCGACAGCGTCGAACAAGGCTTGGCCGATGGCTCGCTCGAGCTGGGCGCCGCCGTGCGCCGCCTGCGCACCGAAGTGACCGGCCTGCACCAAAGCCAGTTCGCCAGAATGTGCAAAATCTCGGTGCGCACTCTGGTGCATATCGAACATGGCGAGGGCAACCCAACCCTGAAATCGCTGAATGCTGTGTTTCGGCCTTTCGGTTTGCAGATGGGCGTGATCAAGGTGCGGCGCGACAGGCCCTGACCTTCAACCGCGCCGCACGTAGCCCTTGCCGAAATGCCGCTCCATGCGCGCCTGGATCAATTCCAGCCCCAGGGACATCACCCAATAAATGATCGCCGCCGTCGTGAGCATCTCGATATAGCGGTAGCTTGAGCGGCCATAGGACTGCGCCAGAAACATCACTTCCCACACACCCATCACCGAGATCAGGGAGGAGTCCTTGAGCATCGAGATGAACTGGTTGGTGGCCGGCGGGATGATGGTGCGCATGGCCTGGGGCAGGGTCACGTGCCAGAAGATCGCCCTGTCGCGCATGCCTAGGGCCAGCGCAGCCTCGCGTTGGCCATGGGGCACGCCGAGGATGCCGGCGCGGAAAATTTCACTCAGGTAGGCGCCGTAGTTCAGCGACAGCGCGATGATCCCGGCGACGATGGCGCCTGGCACCAGCCCCAGTTGCGGCAGGCCCAGGTAGATCAACAGGATCTGGATCAGCAGCGGTGTGCCGCGAAAGAACGAGGCGTAGAAACTGGCGATGCCGAACGCCACCGCACTTTTGGACAGGCGCCCCAGCGCGGTGATAAAGCCCAGCACCGATGAGGCGACAATGGCGCACAGGCACAAGAACAGTGTCAGCGCCGCACCTTGCAGGAAGCCGTTGGGCGCAAGGTGCAGGCCGACCAGGTTGGGCAGCTTGTCGAGGATGATCGAGAACTTCAGGTCAAAGCTCAGGAAGAAACTCGCAAACAGGGCGAACAGTGCCGCCCAGGTCAGGTAAAGCCGTAGGCGAAAACTCATCGGCTGATATCGGCGCCGATCCATTTTTGCGACAGCGCGCTCAAGGTACCGTCCTGCTTGAGCTGGGCGAAGACCTCACGCACTTTGCTGTCCCACTGCGGGTCGCCTTTCTCGATGGCCACCGAGTTGGGCTCCGAGTACAGCGGCGCACCGGCGAGCTTGAAGCGCTTGTCCTGGGTCAGGCGCGGCTGCGCGGTGACCAGGTTGGTGAGGATCGCATCCAGGCGCACGCCAGCACCCAGGCCCAGGTCCTGGAATGCCACGTTGTCGGTGTCGTACGGGGCGATCTGCACCTCCTCGAACGGGTACTGCAATTGCGTGTCTTCAGCGCCTTCGATCACCAGGTTCTTGTTCAGGTAGCTTTCGTAGCTGGAGGCGCTGGTGAGGCCGACTTTCTTGCCGCTCAGGTCCCGGGCTTCGTGGATGCGATCGTCCTTGGCATTGACCACGATCACGGCCGGCGAAGCGTAGTACTCCACCGGGAAGTCGAACACCTCGGCGCGTGCCTTGCTTGGGGTCATGGAGCAGATGCAGATATCGTAGCGCCCGCTCCAGCGGCCGGCGGCGATCACGTCCCAGGACGGGGTTTCCAGGCGCAACTTCACGCCCAGTTTTTGCGCCACGGCCTTGGCCACGTCCACGTCGAAACCGTCGAGCTGGTTCTGGTCATTGAGAAATGAAAACGGCGGGTAGCTTTCCATCAGCACGCCGACCAGTTCTTTTTTCTGCTCGACACGATCCAGCGTGGCACCGCCAAAGGCTTGGGTTGAAGCAGCCAACATCGTCAGGCCCAGGGCCAACAGCGGTCTGAATTTCAAAATCGAACACCTGAATAAAAAAGAGGTTGTTATTAACCGAACGGTACGCATTAAATAGTTATAAGAACGACTCTCATAGTGAGTTATTTTCATAAGCATATGAGTAAAAAGCATATGGGCGCAGTAAGCACAGTAATTCTCGATGGCGGCATGGGCCGTGAACTGCAACGCCGTGGCGCGCCGTTCCGTCAGCCGGAATGGTCGGCACTGGCCTTGAGCGAGGCGCCACAAGCGGTGGAGGCGGTGCACGCGGCCTACATCGACAGTGGCGCCAATGTGATCACCAGCAACAGTTACGCGGTGGTGCCGTTCCACATTGGCGAAGCGCGGTTTGCCCAAGAAGGCCAGGCGCTGGCCGCGTTGGCCGGTGAGTTGGCGCGACGGGCGGTGCAAGCCTCCGGTAAAGCCGTGCAGGTCGCCGGCTCACTGCCGCCGCTGTTTGGCTCTTATCGCCCTGATCTGTTCCAGGCCGAGCGCGTCAGTGAGTTGCTCACCCCGTTGGTGAACGGCCTGGCCCCGCATGTAGACCTGTGGCTGGCGGAGACCCAGAGCTCGATCGCTGAAGCACGGGCGATTCATGCCGGTCTGCCTAAAGATGGCAAGCCGTTCTGGCTGTCGTTTACCTTGAAAGACGAAGACACCGACGAGGTCCCGCGCCTGCGCTCCGGCGAACCGGTGGCGGACGCAGCCGAGGCGGCGGCGCAACTGGGCGTGCAGGTATTGCTGTTCAACTGCAGCCAGCCGGAAGTGATCGGCGCGGCCATTGATGCGGCGCGTGCAACCTTCGAACGACTGGGTGTAGCGATTCAGATCGGCGCCTACGCCAACGCCTTCCCACCGCAACCCAAGGAAGCCACGGCCAACGATGGCCTGGACCCGTTGCGCGACGACCTCGACCCGCCGGGTTACTTGCACTGGGCGGCAGATTGGCAGGCACGCGGCGCCAGCCATTTGGGCGGTTGCTGCGGCATCGGGCCGGAGCATATTGCGGTGCTGGCCCAGCGCCTGGCCGACTGATTCAGCGCTAGTCAAACCTGTGGGAGGGGGCTTGCCTAGGTAGGAGCGAGCAAGCTCGCTCCTACAGATGTGAGTTAAGGCTTTTTTGTAGGAGCGAGCTTGCTCGCGAAAAACTCATAGGCGCCGCGTTTATTCAGGCAGCACGCGTTATCGTTGACGTTTCTCGCGAGCAAGCTCGCTCCTACAGAGTTGAGTGTTAATTGCGACACTCTGTGAGTGTCTTCAGTTGGCCCGAACCACTCTGGTTCTCCTCCGACAACCACGCCTCAAACCCGGCACCGACCTTCGGCCATTCCGAATCCAGGATCGAATACCACGCCGTATCGCGGTTCTGTCCCTTGACCACCATGTGCTGGCGGAACACCCCTTCAAAACTGAACCCCAATCGCTCGGCTGCGTACTTGGAACGTGCGTTGCCGTTGTTGCACTTCCACTCCAGCCGACGGTAGCCCTGCTCGAACGCATACTTGGCCAGCAGGTACACCGCTTCGGTGCTTTTCGGCGAGCGCTGCATCGGTGCGCCGAAGGTGACGTGGCCGATTTCGATACGCCCTTGCGCCGGGACGATGGACATCAGGCTGAGGATGCCCTGGACCTGGCCCGTGGCGCGGTCGATCACGCTGAAAAAGTACGGGTCGTTGTGGGCGGCGTGGTTGTTCAGCCAGGCATCGAAGGCACTGCGCTCGGTGAACGGGCCGTAGGGCAAATAATCCCACAGCTTCGGGTCGGCTCCTGGACCTTCAAGGGCTTGCCACAGTTGGTCGGCATGGCGCGCCGGGTCAAGCTTTTCCAGGTGGATAAAACGCCCTTCAAGCAGGTGCGCGGTGGGCGCCGGGGCGCCTTTCCAGTCGGCGAGGGAAGTAGTCATGCTGCGCTCCTTAGAGACCTTTGCGAAATTGAATGAAGCCTGGGCGTTCGGCGATGCGCTCGTAGAGCTGGATCGCGGTGGCGTTGGTCTCGTGGGTCAACCAGTGCACCTTGCAGCAGCCATCGGCCTTGGCGGTGGCGTAGACGAATTCAATCAATTGGCGACCCACGCCGGTGCCTCGTTGTGCCGGGTCTACCAGCAAGTCCTGCAGGTAGCAGGAGTTCTCGATGCTCCAGTTGGAGCGATGGTAGATGAAGTTGACCATGCCCACCGCCTTGCCGTCCTGCCAGGCCAGTGCCGAATGAGTCGGCTCGCTGGGGTCTATCAGGCGTTGCCAAGTGCTCTGGCTGACGGCGTCCGGCAGTTCGGTGTTATAGAACTTCAAGTACGCCTGCCACAGCGGCAGCCAGGCGGCGTGGTCAGCCGCTGTAACCTGGCGAATGTCGATCAAGCTCATTCTGAAACTCCTTGGGGAATAAAGCGGGCCAGGGTCTGGTCGCGTACATCGGCACTGGCGGCCAGGCCGTCACGCACACCGGCCATGTCGGCCGCGCTGCGGTTCTGGCTGAGTTTGCGTTTGCCCACCAGGCGCTCGATCGGCAGGGCGAAGCCGACGATGGCCTTGAGCATGCCGTCAATGTAGTCCGCCGGTGCGTCGCTGACACGCCAGGGTTGGGCGCGGCCGCTTTCATGGCGGTCGGTGAGGGCGGTGACCACCTTGAGCAAGCGCTCGGCGTCGCTGAACACCTCAGGCGTGCCATAGGCGTGCACGGCGATGTAGTTCCAGGTCGGCACCACTTTGCCGTGCTCGGCCTTGGCGGGGTAAAACGCCGGGCTGATATAGGCGTCGGCACCGGCGAAGATCACCAGCGCCTCACTGCCATTTTGCAGCTCGCGCCATTGTGGGTTGGCCTTGGCCAAGTGGCCGTACAGCGTGCCGTTGGGGCCTTCATCGGGGTTGAGCAGCAAGGGCAGATGGCTGGCTTGCAGGCCGTTTTCACCCAGGGTGATCAACTGCGCCAAACGAGTGTGCTGGATCAGTTGCTGGATTTCGGGCAAGTCATCGAGAGCAAAGGCGCGGGGTGTGTACATGGAAATTTTCCTTGGCGAATGCCTGCATCCTAGGCAGGCTATTGGTTCGTTGTAAGAGCCATCTAGCGCTATTTTCATAGGTCCAATATGCCGCCCATTTCGCCGCCGTTGTCCTTCAACCCCGCCGGTATCGAGTTGGACCGCCGCCAGGGGCTCACGCGCCAACTCTATGAGGCCCTGCGCCAGCGGGTGCTGGATGGGCGACTGGTCAGTGGCACGCGGTTGCCCGCAACCCGAGATCTGGCGGCGGCCTTGTCGATTTCCCGCAACAGCGTGGTACGCGCCTACGATCAGCTGTATGCGGAAGGGTTTATCGAGAGCCGGGTAGGTGATGGCACCTACGTTGCCCAATTACCGATGGCCAAAAAACTATCCACAAAAGTATCCACAGGGTTGTCAACAGGCTTATCCCCAGGCTTATCCACAAAATGGGCGAATTTACCCGAAGATTTGGACGATGAAGTTATCCACAGTGCCGGGTTGGCGCGGGTAAAAGACCATCACTTGCCCCAGCCGCCTGTGGGGCCGCCTCGGGCCTTTCGCGTGGGTGTACCGGCCTTTGATCTGTTCCCGTTTGAGGTTTGGGCCAAGCTTAATGGGGCGTTCTGGCGCAAACCCGACCTGGAACAGCTGTGCTATGGCGATCCGGCAGGTGACGGCCGTCTGCGCGGTTTGATCGCCGCGTACCTGCGCAGCTCGCGCGGCATGCAATGCACGGCTGAACAAATTGTGATCACCAGTGGCGCACAGCAGGCCATCAGCCTTTGTGCACAGTTGCTGGTAGAGCCTGGGGACGGCGTGGCGGTGGAAAACCCCGGTTACCGCGCGGCCGGCCATGCATTCGCGTTGGCCGGCGGGCGACTCCATGGCGTGCCGGTCGACGGCGAGGGCATGGATTGCCAAGTGCTCGGTACTCTCAATGACTGCCGTGTGGCGTATGTCACGCCTTCCCATCAGTACCCGCTGGGGGTGGTGATGAGCCTGGCACGGCGCCTGGAATTGCTGGCCTGGGCCGAACGTTCAGGCGGCTGGATCGTGGAGGACGATTACGACGGCGAGTACCGCTACAGCGGCGCGCCGCTGTCACCGTTGGCTGCGCTGGATCGCAATGGCCGCGTGCTGTACGTCGGCACCTTCGGCAAGGTGGCGTTCCCGGCGTTGCGCCTGGGTTACCTGGTGTTGCCCCCGGGCCTGGTGCAAGCCTTCACCCGGCGCCGCGCCGTGGACGTGCGCCACTCCGAAGTCAGCACCCAGGCGGTGATGGCCGAGTTTATGGCGGCGGGGCATTTCCAGCGCCACATTCGCCGCATGCGCCGCGCCGCATTGAGCCGACGCAATGCCTTGCTGGCCGGTTGGCCCGGTGGCTTGCCCGGCGTCGGGCCCTTACCCAGTGTTGCGGCCGGGCTGCACATGACGGTGCGCGTGGAAAGCCTGGCACGTGAACAGGTACTGCTCGCCCAGGCCCATGCCGCAGGTGTCGAAATCAACGGCCTGAGCAGCTATTGGTTGGCAGGCGCCAGCCCACCTGCGGACCAGCGTGCCGGCCTGGTGATGGGGTTTGCTGCCGTGCCTGAAGCCGACATCGCACAAGCGCTGGCACGTTTGCATCAGGCGTGGTTGCCGTAAAGACGTTCAGGTGTTGAAGAACAGCGACTTGGCCAGTGGCTTGCCGATCTTGCGGCGGTGAATCTCGATGATGTCCCAGTCATTAGGGCCAGTGCGTTGATGGGACCCCCCGAGCCCTTGTTGTTCGCGAGTCTTGAGGTGGTCTGCGGTGAAATCCTCAAGGGCGGCATCCTTCGTCCCATAGTGAAAGTGCGCGTACCACAACACCCTGCCGCTCTCTTTATCGCGAATCTCGTACTCGTCCAGATAGCCCTTGTTGGGCCCCTTGAGTGCGCGGCGGCTCACGACCTTGACGATGCGGATCAAGCCTTGGCTATGCAGCCACTCCACGCGCTCGGCAGTGGGTGCTTGATGTTTGACCATCTCCAGGTAGGTTTTTTTGCCGAGCCGATAAAACCGTTGTGCCGCTTCGTTGAGCTTGCGGTTGGTCGAGGCGGCGGAAGTGTGATCGCTCTCGGTAAGGTTGCGGCGAGTCAGGGCCTCTTCAATGTTGTTGGATGCGCTTTCAAGCCTCCTGGCATAGGCATTGAACATGTCTTGAATGTCCTGCGGTGCGTGCCAGGGCTTCCTGGAGAACCCCTGGTTTTTGCGGATTTCAGTCTGTTCTCCATCCAGTAGCGTTTGCCCGCGTTGATGCTGGTGTCCAGGTCAACGGAGGCCGGCGCAGGTGGCTGTGACGAGGTTTTTTGCCGTTTGACCCACACGCCGGGCGCCTTTTCATGGAACGTGGCGATCACTTTGCCGGTGACGCCGGCCTTGATGTCCACCAGGCTGCTGTCGGCTTCACGCGGTTCGCCCATCACCAGGCCGTGATGGCGTGTCTTGATGACTTTGCGCCGTGGCGGGGGCTCGGCCTTTGAGGTGCCGGGCTTGGGTTCCAGAGCTTTTTTCTGGCGCAGGAGGTAAGCCAGGTCGCGCACGGCCCGCTGGCTGAATTCGCCAATCTGCTGGCGTAGGCTTTCCAAGCGAGGCTTGAGCAGGTACCGCGGGTAATCGGCATGCAGGTCCAGCAGGCGCTGATCGGCGCTGGAAAATTGCTCAACCAGGCTGTCCAGGACGTCAATGCGTTCATCCAGCGACGTACCGTTACCGCGCTCCACGATCTCAACGAAACTTTCGACGTTGAGTTCGGCGGTATCGACGACCTGGCCCATTCGCTCGCGCAGTGTGGCTGGGATCTGGCTTTGCGCTTCGTCGATACACAGGTAGCGGCCCAAGCTGATATCCAGCGCCTTGAGTTCGATAAGCGTGAACGAGGGCAATGATTCCATGGTTTTACGAATGACGGCTGCGCCTTCATCTCCCAGGGCTTTGAGATCGCCGAAACGCTCGTTGATGAACGCCAGGCGCTCGATGATCCCCCTGTTCAGAGTGGACAGGTTTTGTGCGCTTTGTGCCTGGTCCTGATAGTTAATATCTGCCTCGGCTTCAAGGACGGGCGACGACGACAGCAGCGCCTCCTTGTAGCTCACCAGTTGCTGTTCCAAGGCAATCTGAGTCAATTGCACTTGTTGCTTCAGGTAGCCGCTCATGTTGCTCTGGTAGGTGGGCACCGCGTCGATGATGCTCAAGGACTTCAACTGGTTGATCGCTTCGTCGTATTCGACCAGCCGGCCATCGACTTTATCGAGGAACGCACTTCGCTGTTGGTCGGTGGAAGGGCCGGCAGCGGCGTCCAGCGCGGGCTTGGATTCAAGCACGTCCAGTTGTTTGCTGGCGGCGACCGCATCGAAAGCGTTGAGCGAAGTCTTGAGCGCCGAAATGCGCGCAGGCTGATCGACCTTGACTGCCCGTCGACGGTTTCGAAGGCCCCCACCGCGCAGTCGCAGCCGCACATCCACAAACCACTGGCCCGCCAGGTTGCCGATCAGCGGTGGGCCGGTGCGCGATGGGGTGTTCGGGTCGATGACGATGACGCTGTCATTGTCGTCGACCATCACCTCGAACCAACGCTTGCCCACCGGGGCATACCACTTGTCTGCAAGCGCATAGAGATTCAGGTGGCGACCGGGGGTTTTGTTCTGTTCGCCCAGTGCCTCAGGTTTGGTCACGCTGAAGCTGTCGAGTGTGCTGGCCAGGCCCAGGTGGCTATGACTCAGGGCCCCGCTGATGTGCACCGGGCCTTGATGCTTGGCGGGTACTTGGCTGTCGGGAATATTGGCTTGTTGATCTGCGCTGAATGTTGCCTCGGGCACCGCAGGCTTATCTATCGTTTGGAGGGCGGTTGATTCGGATTCGGTCTCGACCTTGGGCGCCTCGAAATGCTCCAGTGCGCTAGGGTGGCGCAGAGCGATGTGCAGGGTCAGCGCCATGCCCAGGTTGAGGAATACGTCCACCAGCGCTGTCCAGGACGCGGGCGAGTCGTCCTTGTTCACCGCTTCCTCGGCGGCTTGCAGGTCGTCCATGATTTGCCAGATCCAGGCGGCGACGCCAAGGGTGCGGCCCATGAACGGCAATGCGGCATTGAATATCTGCCAGCCGGCATGTCGAAAGGTCGCCCAGCGCTTTTGCACGTTGGACACCGATTGGCGGGTTGCCAATTCGACCAGGGCATTGGCATTGGCCTTGAACAGCGTGGCCAGTGTGTCATTGCCCACTTCTTCATCGGTCAGCGTGATCGGGCCGCTCATGTACAGCACGGTCAGGGGCTCGACCAGCGCACGCACCACCGTCCAAGGCGACGGCAAGGTGTCGGGAAACACGTATTGGGCGTAATTGAACCGTTGTGCCTCGGGCAGCCAGGCCAAAACCGATTCGCGCAACGATCGTTCATGTTTGATGGCGTACAGCAGGTTTTGCCGCGACGCAAATTGCAGCAGCGCCGGTTCAAGCAGGGGCCGATAGAGCACGCAGGGGCCAGCGTCGGACTGTCGTGGGCCGATCACGAACATATTGGCGACCCCGTCTTGTTCATGCCCAGGGCGCAGGGTGGGCACGAACGCCAGGCAGCGGATGACGATGGGCTGCCCGTCCACCTGGCGCTCATGTTCCTCGGTACGCATCACCGCGGCGACATAGCGGTAACCGCGTTCATCGATACCGCCCTGTTGGCGAATCTTCATCTGCAGGGCCAGCAGCGGCAATTGCACCTGCAAGTGGCTGGTGTAGAG
Source organism: Pseudomonas sp. FP215 (assembly GCF_030687795.1). Lineage (NCBI taxonomy): Bacteria > Pseudomonadati > Pseudomonadota > Gammaproteobacteria > Pseudomonadales > Pseudomonadaceae > Pseudomonas > Pseudomonas sp. FP215. The sequence goes on along the minus strand of NZ_CP117447.1, from coordinate 6,594,149 downwards.
CTGCTGTCGTCGGCTGGATTGCTGCGGGTCCTCGAGGAGTTTCTGTTTGACCAGGGCAGGGTAGTACTGGCCAATATCGATGTCTTCGATTACGTCTTTCAGGTAGCCGTAGGTCAGCCAGTCGGGTACGCCGTTGTCCTTGCCGTTGTAGTGCACCGTGGTATTGCCGGTGGGCAGGCCGGTGAGGTTCTCCAGGGCCAGGTCGATCAGGCTGCGACGGGTAATGTCCACGGCATCGGGGATGATAAAGGTGCCCCACAGGACCGGGCTCTCGATGACGATCTCGATCTTGTCCAGGTTCAGGTGCGCGTTCTCTTTCGGAGCACGGATGCGGCTTTGCAACTGGGTTCGCGCATAGTCACGAATGGCTGGAATGCCGTCCTGGAACGTCTCGCCTTGGTAGTGGGTGTGCAGGTGGGCCAGGTCGATCAGGTAGCGGCTGTGGGCGGCGGTATCGGAGTCTGATGCCGACGCCAGCCAGTTGGGAAGTTGTTGGTGAATGTCGCGGATACTCGACAGTTGATGATCGCTCATCTCTTCAATGCTGGGCACGATGCTCACCACGCCGGGGGCACGGGGTTGTTCCCGCACATCCGTCTCGCCGAAACTGGCAATCACCTGTATTTGCAGCGAAATCAGGATGCAGGCCAGGGCATCGAAGAAGTTGCCGTCGGGTTCATACAGGCGCCATTGCAAGGTGGTGTTTCGTTCTGGAGCACTCAGCCTGGCGGGCAACGAGGCACCGAACGCGGCCAATGATTTGAACGTTTCATACCCACTGACCAATGAGTAAGTGAGGACCATCTGGCGCTTCTGGTACTGGCCCACTAACACGGTGATGTCCAGAAAGTTCACGTGGGTGGATTGACCCTCTGCCAGGATATCCACATCAACCAGGTAGGCATGACTGTTGTAAGGGTCTTTGCGTGAACGCTTGGCCCGGTCGGGTTCCTGAAACACCGTGCGCGCCATGGCGCATTCGTGTTCATCCAAGCCTTGCTCTTCGGTGAGGTTCCATACTTTGCGCAGGGCGTTGGAGAAGGACTGCCAACGAGGGCCGGCGGCGCCGTTGGACGCGTTCCAGAAGTCCAATTGCTGTTCTTGGAACGCAGTGAACAACAGGCCGGACAGCTCGTTGATCAGGCGTGCGATGGCGTCGATTTTCGCGGCCAGGTGGACAGGTGCCGCAGCATTGGGCTGCAGCGTCAGGAAGTGTTGGCCGTCAATGTAGGTGACTCTGTCGTTGGACAGCGCCTGACGCGCGAGCACCGACGTGAGCGATTCGACAAGCGCTGGGGCGCGTTCGACAGCCTCGCCGATCACCTCCCATTGAGGGCTGACCACCACCGCCAGGTCGGGGTCGATATTCAGCGTGGGATACAGCTCTTTGAGTGCCGAGCGCAGTGTGGTGGCGGCCACTTCACGGGTGGTGGGGCCAGTGGTCAGTTGGGTGAGCAGTTCATAGGTCGTCGGTGGGCGGTGGTTATTGGCGATGTCATTGGGCATGCGCAGCTCCTCTGCATTCGATGGCCCGGACGGGCTTCAGGAATGGGCAAGGTAGCGAGCGCCATGGCGGTGAGGGCGGTAGATACGTCGAGGCGCAGCTGCTCAGTGCTGCAAGGGTGGCGAGGGCGCAAGCGGCCCTCGTTTTAAAGAAAAACGTCCAATCAGAGAACCGGTGCGTTACTTCCCGGATTTGATCTTGGTCCAGGCCCGCGTCCTGGCGCGTTCGGCTTTGCTGTCCAGGGGCTTGAGGGTGTAGAGCGTGGCCATGGCCGCGTCGGTCGGGTACAGGTTGGGGTTGTTGCGAATGGCCGGGTCGACCAAACCGCTGGCGTCCTTGTTGGGGTTGGGGTAACCGACAAAGTCGCTGATCGGCGCGATGACGTTGGGTTGCAGCAGGTAGTTGATAAAGGTGTAGGCATCGCCCGGGTTTTTAGCGCCTTTGGGAATGGCGAGCATGTCGAACCAGATCGGCGCGCCTTCCTTGGGCAGGCGCATGTCCACGGTCACGCCATTCTTGGCTTCCTTGGCGCGGTTGGCGGCCTGGAAAAAACTGCCGGAGTAGCCCACCGCCACGCAGATATCGCCGTTGGCGATGTCGGCCATGTATTTGGAGGAATGAAAGTAGGTGACGTACGGGCGGATCTTCATCAACAGCGCTTCGGCCTTGTCGTAGTCCTTGGGGTTGCTGCTGTTGGGGTCCAGGCCCAGGTGCTGCAAGGCCAGGGGCAGGATTTCCGAGGGCGAGTCCAGCAGGGCGACGCCGCATTGCTTGAGCTTGCTGATGTTCTCTTCCTTGAAGATCAGGTCCCAACTGTCCACGGGCGCGTTGTCGCCCAGGGCGGCCTTGACTTTGGCGGGGTTGAAGCCGATCAGGATGGTGCCGTACATGTAGGGCACGGCGTACTGGTTGCCGGGGTCGTTGGCTTCGATCAGCTTCATCAGCTTGGGATCAAGGTGGTTCCAGTTGGGCAGTTGGCTGCGGTCCATCGGCTGGAACACGCCGGCCTCGATCTGCTTGGCCAGGAACACGTTCGAAGGCACCACCACGTCATAGCCGGAGTTGCCGGTGAGCAACTTGGCTTCCAGCGCTTCGTTGGTGTCGAAAATGTCGTACACCAGCTTGATCGACGGGTGCTGGGCCTTGAAGTCTTCCAGCGCCTTGGGCGTGATGTAGTCGAACCAGTTGTAGACCTTCAGGGTTTTTTCTTCGGCCTGGGCTGCGCCGCTGACAACCACGGCGCACAGGGCGAGCGACTTGAGCATGTTCATTGGGCTGCTTCCTCGAAACCTTCCAGCACGTTGACGGCATTGATGCCGATTTCTTCCACCGCGTAGCCGCCTTCCATCACGAACAGCGTGGGTTTGCCCAGGCGGGCAATGCGTGCGCCCATGGCCAGGTAGTCCGGGCTGTCGAGCTTGAACTGCGAGATAGGGTCGTCCTTGAAAGTGTCCACGCCCAAGGACACCACGATGATGTCGGCGGCGTAGCGCTCGATCTCGGCGCAGGCCTGTTCCAGCGCGGCGCTCCAGGCCTGCCAGCCGGAGCGTGCTGGCAACGGATAATTGAAGTTGAAACCAACCCCTTCGCCCTCGCCATGCTCATCGTCATAGCCGAGGAAGAACGGAAACTCCGCCTCCGGATGGCCGTGAATCGAGGTGAACAGCACGTCGTTGCGCGCGTAAAAAATCGACTGCGTGCCGTTGCCGTGGTGGTAGTCCACGTCGAGGATCGCGACCTTTTTACAGCCCTGGTCAAGGAATGCCTGGGCTGCGATGGCCGCGTTGTTGAGGTAGCAATAACCGCCCATCAAGTCGCTGGCGGCGTGATGCCCCGGTGGGCGGCACAGGGCGAAGGCACTGTGGGCGCCTTGCGCGATGGCGGCCTGGGCCGTGAGGGCCACTTGCGCTGCGCTGTAGGCCGCTTGCCAAGTGCCGGCGGTGATCGGCGCGCCACCGTCGAAACTGTAATAGCCCAACTGGCCGTGCAGGCTGGTGGGCAGCACGCGGCGCAACGTGCGCGCCGGCCAGGTGTAGGGCAGCAGGTCGCCGTCCTGGCCGTATTCGGTCCAGCGCTGCCAGGCGTCTTTGAAGAAGTCGAGGTAGTCGCGGCTGTGGATACGTTGCAGCGGCGCCAGGCCGAAATCATGCGGCGCCTGCACCGGCCCCAGCTCCCGCTCTTTGACGCGTTGCAGTACATGGTCGGCGCGCGAGGGCATTTCGAAGCAGGGCATCAGTTGCCCGTCCATCAGCTCACAACGGCCATGGTGCAAATGATGATCGTCCGAGTAGATCGTCAGCATGTTGTTGTTCTCCAAAGGCTCAGGGGTATGCCATGCAGTGTTGCCAGACGCCGGGGTTTGGAGAACGGCAGGAGCGGCCAAAAGGGGATCGATATGGCCAATGTGTTTGTCCGCTATTCGCCCCTTGCTAGGGCCTGAACTGACTCGGCGCCACACCGCTCCAGCGCACGAACGCATGCCTGAAGCTGGCGGTCTCGCTGAAGCCCAGTTGTTCGGCGATGCGGTAGATCGGCAGTTCATCCTCCCCCAGTAACTGCTTGGCGCGTTCGAAGCGTAGCTCGTCGAGCAACTCCTGATAGCTGCACCCCAGATCATGCAAATGCCGGCGCAGGGTGCGTGCCGAACAGTTCATTTGCCCTGCCAGTCCATCCAGGCCCGGAGCGGCATTTAATTGCGCGGCCAGTAACAGGCGCACGCGCCCCAGCCAGGCCTGGCGACCGGTGAACTCGGCGTTCTGCCGACGGCAGCGTTCCACCATGGCGCAGTGGGTGACGGCATCGGCCAGCGGCAGGGGCTGGTTGAGCCAGTCACGGTCGAAGGCAAAAGCATTAATCGGGGCGCCAAATTGCAGCGGGCAGTCGAAGCGTTCGGCGTAGCGTGCTCGATAGTCGGGCGCGGGGTATTCAAAGCGTGCACCGAGCAATGGCAACGGCTGGCCGAGCAGGTCGTCGCAGATGACTTTCAGCGAGAGCAGGCAGAACTCGACATTGAAGGCGCGCAGGGCTGGGTCTTCGCGATAGTCGCTGGCGCGGAACCAGACGCGCTGGTCGTCCTCTTCCAGGCTCAGTTCAAAAAGTGTTCCCAACAGCGCCGGGTAGCGCAGGGCCAGGCGCAAAGCGTCACCGAAGGTGGCACTGGTGAGTAGCGCATAACCGAGCATGCCGTAGGACGACACATGCATGCGCCGGCCCAGTTCCAGGCCGATGTCCCGACGCAACGCCACGGCATTGGCGCATACACGCATTTCCTGATGAGTGGTAATACGCGTGTCGGCGCGGCTCAGGTCGGCACTGGCGATGCCACTGCCAGCCAGCAGGGTCTGGCTGGGTATGCCGTCGGGCTTGAACGTCTCCAGGATCAGCGAGACCGCATTGAGGGTGGTCAGGTGTGAATGCAGCATGATGGAGTCCAGCCTGGGTTTGTCAGGCTGGAGCAAGTTATGTGCCGTTGCGCGAGTGCGCCGTCAATAGACCTCTGGCGGGAAAAACAAGCGCTGGGCTTGGGTCAGGTTGATGGAACTGCGGTAGTAGTCGAGCTGTTGCTCTGCGGTTAAGCCGGTGAGCGTGTCAGCCACCTCTTTGAGCTGTTGTTCTGCTGGGGTTTTGAGTCGTGCGTGAAGAAATCTATTGAGTGAAGCGTGGGCGCTCGAGTATTGGAAATGCGCATACCAGAGAGGTTTGCTGGTAGACAGATCAATGACCGCATACTCATCTTGATAGCTCCAAGTGGCTCCCTTGAGGGGCTGGCGGGTCATGATCTTTTTGATCGCAATTTCGCGGTGGTTAATGAGCCAATCGACATGGGCAATGGTCGGAGGCTGTCGCTTGATGAGCTTGGCCACGGTTTCAGTGGCCCGTTCGTAAAGTGCTTTTGTGGCGGCTTTGAGTCTTCTGCGCAGGTCTGCGCTGGACTGCTTGGTTTGCGCCGTGACTTTGGCTTTGATCAATGCCTCGTCGATATCTTGCTTGCTGCGTTCGAGCAACCAGGCGTGCTGGTGAAACATGTGCTCGATGCCGATGGCTGTGCGCGTGGGATCGTCGGCTTGTTGGCTGGCGCGTTCTTGAAACTTCGGCAATTGGGCGAGTAATTTTTCGCCCGCGGTGGTGGCGTCGTGGAGCGTGAGCGCTGTAGATGTGGCCTGTGCCGGGGACGTTTCGATGTGCTCGACCCACATGCCAGGGGTCTTCTCATGAAAGGTAGCCAGGACCTGGCCGGTTATCGGGGACTTGATATCAACGAACTTTGATACGGTCCCTATCGGGTCCAAGCGGGGTTCGCCAATCAGCACGCCGTTGTAGCGTGTCTGGATAAACCTCTTCAGCGGCCTGGGCGGCGTAGGAGGAGGGGTGGGCTTGATGCGCTTCAGGTTCTGTTCCTCGTGCAGCGGGACAAGTGCCGCCTTGGCGCGATTGGCGAACCCTTGCAGCGATTGGCTCAGGCGTTTCAAGGGTTGGGCCTGGATCTGCTCGGAGAACTCTTGAGAAAGGTCCTGCAAGCGTTCATCGATGAACTTGAATTGCTCCACCAGGTTGCTCAAGGCGTCAATACGCTCGTCCAGGCGATATTCGCTTCGCTCATCCAGGGTGTCACGCAGGGTCTGTACTGCAACGTCGGCGCTGTCGAGCGTGTCGTTGAGCAACTCCCAGGCCTGGGGTTCGGTGGTGAGGGATTCAGGGGCCAGGCACAAGTGACGGGCCAACGTCACCTGCAGGGCCCTGAGATCGTCGCTCGTATAGCTGGGCAGTTTGCGCTGGCGCTCTCTGATCACGTCGAATCCGGCCGGGCCGAATTTGCGCAGCTCGGTGAAGCGTGATTGAGCGTAATCCAGGCGCTTGATCATGCTGTCGCTCATCTCGACGACCTGTTGGTGGTCGGCGATATCGCTGGTATGAGGTGACGGTGCATGGGTTGGGAGCTGGTCCAGGACAGGCGAGAGTTTTGGCGCAAAGGTGATGAGCTCTTCGTTTACCCCCGCTTCATTGAGTTCCAGTTGAGCCTGTAGGTAACCAATGGCTTTTATCTGGAATTCAGGCTCCGAGGTGAAGACGGCCATGGTCAGCAAGTGTTGGCGTGCTTTTTCGTAGTCTTCTGATTGGCGATTGAGCGTGTCCAGGTAGGCCTGGCGTTTGGCTTGGGAACTGGTACTGGGGGCCTCGTCCATTGCTTTGCGGGTTTCTTGCAGTAGGTTCTGCTGGTTTTTTTTTGCGGTTTCAAACGCTTTCAATTTCCTGCGCGATGCGTCGGCTTCGCTGATTGCCAGGTCCTTGGCGGTATTTTTCAACCGATCGGTACTGGATTTACGCAGGCGTATCCGATGATCGACGGACCATTGACCCTGGGCGTTGTGAACCAGCATGGGCCCGATGCGGTGGGTCTGGTTGGGGTCAATGACAACGATGTTTTTATCATCGTCCACTTTCACCATGAACCAGTTTTTGCCGACGGGAGCGTAGTGCTGCTCACCCAACTGATACAGGTATTGGTCAGCAGCCGGCTGGTCTATCACGGAGCCGAGGTCATCGGGTTTTTCTATTTTAAAGCCTTCAAGCATCGAGGTTTCCAGCGCTGGCGTGCGGTTGATTGCGCCGCTCGTGTTCAGCGCGATCTCGTGATCGGGAGGCGGTGCCAGAGAGGTGCGCTCAGGCAGTTGCTCGACGGTGAAGCTTATCGTGCTGGAGGGGCCTGGCGTTTCAGGCGCAAGCTCGGTCGTCTTGACCTTGGTGGGCTCGATCCTGGCCGGTTCGAACTTAGGTCTGCTGCGCTGGGCGCTGTGCAAGGTGATCGCCATGCCCAGGTTAAGCAGCACGTCGGTCAGCGCCGACCATTGTGCGGGTTTATCGCCTTCCTCATGGGCCTGGGCAAAGGTATCCAGTTGTTCGACGATTTGCCAGATCCATGCGCTAGTGCTTGCCACGCGTCCCATAAAGGGCAGGGCCGCGTTGAAGAGCACCCAACCGGCTTGCTTCAACGTGTCCCAGCGGCGTTCGGCATTCGATACCGACTGGCGGTCCGCCAGTTCAACCAGCGCATTGGCATTGCTATCGAACAGTGTCTTGAACCTATCCCCATTGAGCACCTCCTCACCAAGATTCACGGGGCCGCTATAGGTCCATAGATCGCTGGGGTTGACCAGAAACTCGGCGACAAGCCATGGCGAAGGCCAATGACTGGTAAAGACATAATTGGTGTAGTGGTGACGCACCGAGTCCGGTAGCCAGGTAACCACCGAGTCTCGCAAAGTGCGCGACTGGCTGATGGCATACAGTAAGTTCGCCGGTGATGGATATTGCAGCAACGCGGGTTCAAACAACGGGCGGTACAGCACGCAAGGGCCGTCTTGCGCATTTTCTGGGCCGATGATGTACATGTTGGTGACATCATCGTTGCTGTTGATGAGCCGGCGCTTGGGGTTGAAGCTCAGGCGTCGTATCACGATGGCTTTGCCGTCGACGTATTGGTCGCCGCTTTCGTCCTGCATCACAGCTACGACGTAGCGGTAGCCGCGCTCGTCAATCCCGCCAATGCGGCGGATCTTGTGCTGCAAGGCCAACATCGGCAGCTGGACTCGCAGGTGATCGCGGTACAGTTTTTTGCGACGTGAGGCCTCAGCCGAGTCATCCAGCAGTTTGCTGCGGATCAGTTTTGGGTAGGTGGCACCGATATTACAGCGGCTGATCAGTGTCTCAAGGTAAGCCACGGTGATCTGATTCGGTATGGAGTGGCCGACGTCGCTCAGCAACGTTTTATTACCGGTGGGCAGTGCAATCAGGTTTTGCAGGGCCAGTTCGGCAAGGCTGAACGTGGTGGTTTCGTACTGCCCTGGCACGGTGAAAAGGCCCCACACCACCAGGCTCTTGACCTGGATTTTCAGCTTGTCGAGCTTCAGGTGTTGCAGGGTCGGGTGGTCCTTGAGCAGCTCGGTTTTCAACTGGTCCAAGGCGAATTGATGAATGCTGGGAATACCGTCCTCATAGGTCTTGCCGGCATTCAGGCTATTGAGCGCGGCCAAGTCCTTGAGGTGGCGTGCATAGAGTGATTGATCGCTGGCAGAGGCATCGGTCAGCCAGTCTGGCAGCAGGGTTTGATACCAGCCCGGCCCCGGGCCCTTGGCAACCGATTTTTCGGCAGGCGTCGGGAGTGTGAGCAGGGGCGACTGTTGGGTGCTGGGCTGTTTGCCATCACTGGTTTTGAGACCTTCCACGGTCTCAAGCTGCAGGGCGATCAGCTTGCAGGCTGCGTGTTCGAAAAAATCGCCGTCGGGTTCATAAAGGCGCCACTCCAGGCGATCAAAGGCCTCGGGTTGCTCCAGGTGATCCTTCAACGAATCGCCTAGCTGTTGGTAGGTGTCGTATTTCTCGTATCCCTTGAAGGGTGAGTAACAGAGGATCAGCGTTTTGTCTTCGAGTTTGCCCTCCAGCACGGTCATGAACACTTGGTCGGTGTGCTGCGTCTTGGAACCTTTGACTAGGTCGGCATCAATCAGGTAAGCGCGGCTGCTATAACGATTTTTGTCTTGGCGAGCGGAGCGGGTGGGTGCATGGAACAGCGTGCGGGCCATCGTGCAGTCTTCGTCGGTCCAGGCATCGACGTGTTGCACATTCCAGGCTCCGCGCAGGCTCTGGGTAAGTGTTTGCCAGCGAGGACCATTGCCGTTGCTTTGGTTCCAGAACGTTACCAGCTGTTCCTGAAAGGCTCGGTAGACCACCGGCGCCAGGGTGTTGATCAGGTTGGCGACTTCGACAATACGCACTGGCAAATGAAGCGGGGGGTCGGTTACCGGCTTCAGGGTCAGGAAGTGATTGCCCTCGACGCACAGCGTCGGCACTTTGAGGATGGCCTGCCGGGCCAGGATGCTGCTCAGGGTTTCATAATGTGTTGGCCCCGGCACGATCTGGTCATCGATGAGCTCCCAGGTGGAAGTGCCCATTAGTGTCATGGCCGGGTCGATGTCCAGGTCGGGGTATTTCTCCAGCAAAGACTGGCGCAGCAGTTCGCGAGCCGCTTCCCGGAACGAAGGTCCGACGGACAGTTGAGTGGCCAGTTTGTGTGTTTCAGTGTCTGGAGGCGTTTGCTGCGAGGGTGTGGAACTGGAGGTCGTCATGCGGGCATCCCTGTCTTGCCGATCAATGGAAAAGCCGAGCGCAGGCTCGGGTATTCCATGTTAGGTATCGGCAAGCAGGGAATTGCAGTGCTTATGTAGGGCTGTCTTAAGCGTTCAAGCTGGCTGGGTATGCAGGTCCAGCTCTACCAGGCGCCGCACTTGCTCCACGGCAAGGCCGGCACCGAGCAAGGCGTGCAACTTGCCGAACGCGGCTTCGCGGGTCATCCCACCGCCGGACAACACGCCGGCGCCCCGCAAGCGGCTGCCGGCCTCGTAGACATCCAGCTCCACACCGCCTTCATGGCACTGAGTGATGGCGACCACCACCACCCCTTGATCCTGCGCACGCTGCAAGCTGGCGAGGAATTGCGGGTTATCGCTCGGCCCGGTGCCGCTGCCGAAGCACTCCAGCACCAAGCCCTGAATGCCGCTGCCGATGATTGCGTCCAGCTGTGCAGCCTCGAAACCGGGTATCAGCGGCAGTACGCCGACGTTCGCCAAGGCTTTGGGCTGGCGGTAATCCAGCGCTGCCGGCAGGGAGTCGGCACGGGCGAAGTCGTCCTGGCGTTGCAAGGCTGCGAACGGGTTGCGCCCAAAACTGCGAATCTTCGCGCAGCGGGTCGGCGCCATCAACGCGCCGTGGAAGTACAGGTGCACACCCGGCTTCAACCCTTCGCCCAAGGCCGTCAACGCACCGCTGACGTTTTCCCAGGCATCGCTGTCGGGCACACCGGCTGGCAGCATCGAGCCGGTGAACACCACCGGCACCGGCAGGCCCAGCAGTTGGAAGCTCATGGCCGCCGCGCTGTAGGCCAGGGTGTCGGTGCCGTGCAGGATCAGCACGGCGTCGCAGCCGGCATCTACCGCCTCGACCACGGCGCTGCGCAGGCGTTGCCAGTAGGCAGGGTTCATGTTGGCGCTGTCGATCAGTGGCGACATTTCCTGGAAGCGCCACGCGGGCAGGTCTGCGCCCGCAAACTGTTCACGCATGCGCACTTCAAAACCAGACGCGGGCGCCAGGCCATTGGCGCTGGCCTGCATGCCAATGGTGCCGCCGGTGTAGAGCACCATCACGTTGTTAGCTGATTGCATCGAAAATCTCCTGAACGAAAAACGCCGCCGGGCCCAGAGCATGCCCAAGGCCGGGCGGCGTGTCATCTAGCTGTGATTAACGTTGCGCTTGAGCGCTCAGTTCTGCTGCCGGGGCCGCCTCGGTTTTCACCGGGTTGGCCGGCCAGGCCTTGCGGTCCAGGTCCAGGTCGGGGAACTGGCTGGAATCGAACACCGGGGTCTTGATGCCCGCCGCGCGCTGGTTGTCGTAGTCGTTGAGGATGCGCATGGCAATCTTGAACAGGAACGCCAGGGCGAACAGGTTGACGAACGCGAGCATGGTCATGGTGATGTCGGCGAAGGCGAACACCGTGCTCAGGTTCTCGATGGAACCCCAGAAAATCAGCACCAGCACCAGGGCGCGATAACCCATCAGCACCTTGCGGTTGTTGCCCACCAGAAAGCGCAGGTTGCTCTCGCCCAGGTAGTAGTTGTACATGATCGAGGTGAACACGAACAACGCTAGGGCCACGGAGATGAACATGCGGCCCCAGTCACCCACTACCGCCGCCAGGGAGTTCTGGGTCAGGGCAATGCCGTCGCCTTCAAAGCCTGGGGTGTAGAAACCGGACAGCAGGATCAGCAACGCCGTGCAGGTGCAGATCACGAACGTATCGAGGAACACACTGAACGCTTGCACTACGCCCTGGGCGATCGGGTGTTCCACCGACGCCACTGCCGCCACGTTAGGCGCACTGCCCAGGCCTGCTTCGTTGGCGAACACGCCGCGCTTCACACCCATGATGATCGCACTGCCCACCAGGCCACCGAAGGCTTGGTCGAGGCCGAAGGCGCTCTTGACGATGGTCGCGAGCATGGCCGGTACGTGGTCGAATTGCAGCACGATCACGTACAGGGTCACGGCGATGTAGACCAAGGTCTTGACCGGCACCAGCAGGTCGGCGATCGAGGCGATACGCTTGATCCCGCCGATGAACACCAGGCCCAGCAACACCGCCAGGGCAAGGCCGGTGTAGGTGGTGTCGAGGCCAAAAGCGTTGTTCAGCGAGTGGGTCACAGCGTGGGCTTGCAGGCCGTTGAAGGCAAAGCCGAAGGTCACCAGCAGCAGGAACGCCATGACCATCCCCAGCCAGCGCTTGTGCAGGCCGTGCTGGATGTAATACGCCGGGCCGCCACGGTAGGTGCCTTCAGCGTCGGTGCGCTTGTACAACTGGCCGAGGGAGCACTCGATAAAGCTCGACGACATGCCCACCAGCGCGGTGACCCACATCCAGAACACGGCACCCGGGCCACCCAGGGTCACGGCAATGCCGACACCGGCGATGTTACCGGCACCCACGCGGCCCGCCAGGCTGAGCATCAGCGCCTGGAACGAGCTGAGTTGGCCGGCGCTGCTCTTGAGGCTGTCTTTAAACACCGAGAACATGTGGAAAAAGTGACGCAATTGCACGAAACGCGAGCGGATCGTGAAATAACCGCCGAGCCCGACTATGAGCACGATCAGTACTTTCCCTGAGAGGAAGTCGTTGATGACTTCGAGCATGGAGTGTTCCTCGCTGATTTTTCTAATGGCAAACGCAGGACGGTCCGACGCATCGCTCGGCACCAGGCAGTGCACGACGCTCGATCCCCATCCTTTTGCGGGTGTTGTTATTCATGCGCTTTCGCGTGGTTCCCGGGCCTCGTTACCGACGGCCGCAGACGCGAAGAGGGGCGGCACTATACCTAGGTGCGCGCCAGCCGTCTGCAAGGGGTGCAATTGACCGAGGAACGGTCAATCGGAAAAGGCGCGCTGGAGGCGATAAATAGCTTACCTGTGGCGAGGGTGCTTGCTCCCTCGCCACAACAGCCATTTGACGACTGTGTTTGGAGCGTTAGTGGCAAGTAATACGCGCCCGGTGCACGGCATCGGGCGCCGTAGGTACATCAGATTTATACGACGAAACTCACGGAATCGTCTGACTTTACCCTAAGTAAATCCCTCTCCAGAGTTTGGCTTGCTACGTGACTTTTCCTTACTCGTTTACCTCGATTTAAAGGCGCCACGCGTCAGTTTTCTTATCGAGACGAGCAGGAAAGCACGGCTAAAAAAACACGGATAAGAGGCGAAAAAATGAGCGTAGGTCATTTCATCTGTCAAGGTGACAAAACCAGTTGCGGCGGGGAAGTGCTGGGCGTAGATCAAACAACCCACATGAATGGCCGTCTTCGTGCCTGCGAAGGTGACCCAGTTACCTGCGGCAAGGATGGGCAAACGTACAAGATCATCGGCGGCATTTCCTTCATGGAGAGCAATGGCCGGCTTGTTGCCGGTACGGTGGATAGTTACAGCGGCTGTCCCTGTAAAGCCGAGCTGATTCCTTTGGCGTTATTCGGCGAGTACCACGGCAGAGGTGGCTCGGTCGTAAGCGCCAACAGACTGGCCGCTGAGCCGGTCCAGCCAGTAACCCACTGGGCAGCGTCCTCTCAACGCACCTCCACCTCGCCAAGTGAGTCGCCCCAATCCGCATTTGCCGCATTTAAAGCGCTAATAGGCGAAGAACCAGGTTTTTACATCGTGCCCAAAAGCATGAGCCGCGAGGCGCTGGAAGCCACACTTTTTCCGACGCTCGACCCGGCTGTAATGCGCAAGTTTCAATCGCTGAATCCCAACACAGGCCACGTCAAAGCTGGTTCGATGATCGTGCTCAGCGATCCGAAAAACACCTCCTGCACGTATGAAGAAGCTCAGTTGATGCAGGCCGCGCAACACGTCAGCGCATCACTGGACGAACTGACGCCGGACGAGGCTGACTTTCTGTATCGCCACGGTGCAGAGATCGCCGGTTTCATCGGCCAAACCTCAACCTGGCTCGGCGTCAGTGCGGTGGTGATGGAAAAACACCTGAGCAATCTGCGCGAAACGCTCCAGGCCATGGAACGCCTGCATCAGGACAGCTATCGGCAGCACGGGCACCTTAGGTCATCGCAGTTCTTTGCTGATCGCCAGCGGTTGATGAGCCAGTTGGATGCTCATCTGCTCAACTCCACGCGCCTGCGCGGCCAGACAACCTTGGGCGATCACCCCAAGTTGAAAACGGCCCTGGGTATATCCAGTCGCAGCTTGGTACATCACTGGGACAAGGCGGGTGGGCCGGGGCAGATTCCGGGGTATGCGGCTCATGTGGAGGCGACGAGTCGGGCTACCAAGTATATGAAGGCAGGTGGTTACATCGGTATTGGTCTTGGCGGAGTGTCTTCGTTGCTGGCTATTGATCAGGTGTGTAAGGCTGATTCTGGAGCGGCTTGCAGGAAGGTCAAGTTTACTGAGGGAGGAAAATTCATCAGTTCAACGTTCATTGGCGCTTTCAGTGGGGCGGCGGCTGCGTCTGCCAGCGGTTCGATCTGCTTGGCGATTGGCGTAGCCACCGGAGGTATTGGGGGCGTTGTCTGTGTAGCAGCTGTAGTAGGGGGTAGTACATGGGCCGGTACGACAGTCGGTGGATTGGGGGGCGAATACATGGGCGAGTTAATTTACGAGGTTACTCAGCCATGACCAGTATCGATACCTGGCCAACGTGGGTTGCGCTGATTTTTGTTGGAGGTCCAACTCTGCTGGCCATCGTCGGCCTTTCATACAGCTTGTACATGACCCACCACCATCTGGAGGCTATAAAAGAGGCCCTGAAAAACAGCCGTTACATTTACCTTTGGGGGCCGAGCCTAGGGAAGCGTGGCTTGATTTGGTCCCTCTACGAGATGGCAAAGATCGCCGGAATGATAGTGTGGCCCAAGGCAGCGATCATTAACGGAGAACTGGATCCTGTCGATCTGAAAAACTTCCCGCCTCAGCTAAAACGCCGTCTGATTATCCTAACGACAATGTTGTTCACTGGTGTGGCTTGGGCGGTAATGGCTGCGGTGCTGATAAAGCTCAGATAGGTCAACAGCCAACTGTTTCAAACTGACAGCCCCCTAACGGTCAACAGCCAGCCAGTGTTCAACGGGATAAAGTCACAGTCCAGGGGGGGCTGTAGCAATGCTCATCCCCACTGGCGTTGTCTCCCCTGAGGCCCCAGCGAGAGCAAGTTCCCTGGCCACCGATGGCGCTCGCCTTTGATTGACGAGGTACCAGCCGACTCCAGCCTTGAGTAACCACGCGCCCAAAAAAATTGGCCGCTGGTGGGTGACATCAGGTGCCTGCTGTCGTCATTGAAATCGCAGATTTATACGACTAAGAACACGGAATCGTCTGACTTTACCCTAAGTAAATCCCTCTCCAAAGTTTGGCTTGCCACTGACTTTTCCTGACTCGTTTACCTCGATTAGAACGCGCCACGCGTCAGTTTTCTTATCGAGATGAGCAGGAAATCAGGGCAAAAAACCATGGGTAAGAGGCAAGAAAATGAGCGTAGGTCATTTCATCTGTCAGGGTGGAGGGGGCGAGTATTTGGGAGATAAAATTTATGAGGTTTCTCAACCATGACCAGTATCGACACTTGGTCACCTTGGGTTGCGATATTTGTGACTGGGGGGCCAATTATTCTTGGGGTTGTGAGCACTGCATACACCCTTTACCTGAGCCACCGTCACTTGGATGCCATGAAGGAAGCCCTGAAGAATAGCCGCTACATTTATCTATGGGGGCCAAGTTTGGGGAGACGGGGCGTGATTTGGTCTCTTTTGGAAATAGCGAAAATCGCAGGAATGGTCACATGGTCAAAAGCGTATATCCGAACTGGAGATGTAAACCCTGTTGATCTTGAAAACTTTCCGCCCTACCTGAAACGTCTTTTGTTCATTGATGCAGCGATGAAAATCGTTGGTTTTAGCTGGATTATTATCGTGGGCGTATTGCTGAAACTGAAGTAGTGGGTGATTGATAATGAGGCCGCCCCCTGTGGGAGCGGGCTTGCTCGCGAAGGCGGTGGGTCAGTCAACGCATGCAGTGGCTGGTATGGCGCATTCGCGAGCAAGCCCGCTCCCACAGGGGGGGCGATATCAGAAGTAGTAACCGATGTTGACGTTGGTGCGGTAATACCAGTCGTTGCTACCCACCGAATTGGTGCTGGTAAAGCCGCTGCCATTCTCCGCACCACCATAGGGATTGGCGTTACGCGCCCACGTGAGATCGACCCAGGCCATCACTGGCATCGCCAGGAACTGCGCGCCCACGGTGAACATCTGCGAGTCGTCCCAGGCGCTTTTGTCTTTCATCATTCGGCTGTAATCGCTGTACAGCTTGATCTTCTTCAATTGCCCCAGCCGGGGCGTGTGGATGTCGTAGCCGACGTTGAGCGAGGCCAGGCTGGCCTTGGACGCGATCAGGTACGCAGGCGTGAGGCCGTTGCCGCCCATCAGCACCGAGTCGTTGCTCACGCCGCTCGGGTTTTCGGGGTCGTATTCGTAGCGGATGGCTTGGGTGGTGACGGTCCACAGGCCCTTGCTGATGATGGCGTGCACGCCGGCGGCCCAGTAGTCGCCATTGTCTTTGGTGGTGGCGTTGTACAGTTGGGCGGTGGCGAGCGAGGCGCCGACTTCGGTCTTCCAGCCCTCGTTGTTGAAGGTGCGCGCCACGCGGGCGTTGAATTGGTTGCGCTTCTCGTTGTCCTGGCGCGACTGGGTGAAGGCAATCGCGTTGTCATTCAAATCGGCGTAACGCCCCACTTCCGGTGAGTAACGCAGGTCGCTGGGCAGCATGCGTGGGAAATAGCCGAGCTGCACGTCCCAGTCCTGGTCCTTGTAGCTGTATTTGAGGCCGGTGCCGGCACTCACCGCGTAGCCCATGAAAAACGGCAGGTGGTAGCTCCAGCCAAATTGCGGATAAGGCTCCAGGCCGAAGGGTTTGAACGGTGCCCCCAGTTGCAGGTTGGCGTTGGCATTGAGGCGGTAGCCCACAAACCCGCGGTCAATGGAACGCTTGCCGTCATCCTGGAACCAGTAGCCGACATCGCTGTAGAGGCTCTTGTAGGTGGCCTGCACATCCAGACGGAACGTATCGAACAGAAACCGGCCGTTATTCTCGGTAGTGTCCCAATGTTCGTCGCGATAGTTGGTGCGCAGCGCCCCGCCGATGTCCAGGCTGCTGTCGCCGCTATCGCTGCGCCAGGAGATATGCGGGAAAGGTTTGTTGGCGGCGTTGGCCCGCACCGGCTCGGAGGGAATGGGTTCTGCGGCGAAACTGCTGAAACTGGCAAATATCAAACCTGCACACAAGACGCGCTTCATAGAGACCTCTCTACCGGGTGATCGGCAACACTCGTCCGCTTGCCTTTAAAGGCAACTAAGGAGGGAACGGGTCTTACCGGGTTTAAGTGTTGGTTATTATTGTTTTATCGGCGAAACGCCGTTTAATCAGTGAATGCACAGGAGTAGAGCAGGAAGTGTGCCAGGCAGACTGTTAGTTTGTTTTTTATAAAAATCATCATCAAAAACAGTTGTTTATATGGGAAACAAAGCTGTTTGTATAACCCGTGAAACAACCCGCAAGTGCGGTAACAACGTTGCCCGTGATAGGTGCGTATTTATTGCACGCTGCCAATGAAACGGGCACTTTGCGGGTGATCCTGTAGGAGCGAGCTTGCTCGCGAAAAACGTTAACGGTAATACGTGCACCCTGAAATAACGCGGTGCCTGGACGTTCTTCGCGAGCAAGCTCGCTCCTACAAGGGGTGGGGGGTTAGAGGTCGAGCACCAACCGTCGGCTCTTGCAGCCAGAAACGCACACCATCATCGATTTGTTCGCCGCCCGCTCGGCCTTGGTCAGCACCCCGTCGCGGTGGTCGATTTCGCCTTCCACCACCCGTGTCTCACAGGAGCCACACACGCCTTCGCGGCAGCTGTGATCAATGTCGCAGCCCGCTTCCAACAACACATCCAGCAAACTCAAGCCAGGTTCCACCGCCAGGGTTTTGCCGGACCTTTTCAGTTCAACGCTATAGCTGCTCTGGGCGTCTTCGCTGGGCGGCAGTTCGGCGGCGGCAAAGCGCTCGATGTGGGCATGGGGATAACCCAGGCGCTCACAGGTACTTTCGAAAGCGTCGAGCATCGGCGTCGGGCCGCAGCAGTACAGATGGGTATCGGCAGGTTGGCCGGCGAGGTAGGCGGCAAGATCAGGCGGCACGCTTTTTTCGTCGTTGAAGTGGTAGGTCACCCGCGCATCGAGCCCGCTCAAGGCTTCCACCAGCGCTGCCTCCTGGCGTGAGCGGGCGCAGTAGATCAACTCGGCGGATTTTCCCAGCGCCAGCAACTGGCGGAACATGCAGTAGATCGGCGTGATCCCGATGCCACCGGCCACCAGCACACTGTGGCTGGCGCTCAGGTCCAGTTCGAAGTTGTTGCGCGGCGGCGAGATCGACAGCGGCATGCCGACCCGCAACTGGCTGTGTACATACTCCGACCCGCCACGGCTGTTGCGGTCACGCAGGATGCCCACCACATAACGCCCACGGTCGCTGGGCGAGTTGAGCAGCGAATAACTGCGCACCAGGCCGTTGGCCAGGTGCAGGTCGATGTGCGAGCCGGCGTCGAACGGCGCGAATACGGTATCGCCCAAAGGCCGCAGTTCGACGCTGATGATGCCTTCGGCTTCATAGCGCAGGGTGTGGACGCGGGCGTTGAGGAGCGCGGCTTTATTCATGGCAATTGCTTCGCGTCGATCAACTCGAGCTGGGCTTTGGCGGCGTTCTTCAGGTAGCGCCGCAGCCGCACTACGCCCAGGTCGTGCTGGTAGAGGTTTTCACGTTGATTGGCATCTGGCTCCATGAATTCCAGCAGCACCCGATCTTGTTCCAGCACCGCCCAATGCCGCGCTTCCAGACGGTTTTTGTACAAGAAGCGCCAGGTGTCACGCTGCCAGCCGGTCAGTGGGCGGCAGCGCCAGTGAAATGCGGCGGCCAGCGAACGACTGCTGGGGGTGTAGCTGCCGATGATGGTGAAGTTGCCGCCGGGACCGCCGGTTTTCGGATAGGGGATTTCCAGGCGCAACCAGTGGCAGCCGTTGTCCACGAACTCGGTCCAGTCGAAGTTCACGCCGCGCTGGCCTTCCTTCTCGAAGAAAAAGCCGGTGTCGGTGTCGCGGGTGACGAACTTGGCGGTGGCTTCGCCTTCGCTCATCGAGTGCGACATCTTGTGCAGGTAGGTGCCGTGCATCGGGTCCATGACGTTGTCGATCACGTAGCGATAGTCGCCTTTCCACTCGGTGTAGCAGACGAAGCTGCTCCACTCGGGCGAGGTCAATTGTTCGGGCAGCACCAGCTCCGGCGCCACGTCAAGGTGCGGGTCGGTGGCGTTGAACAAGAAGATCGCGCCTGCGGCTTCGCGGGTGTGGAACATACGCGTGGGCCGGCTGCCTTCCAGTTTGCAGCCGGGGCTGCCGGGTACTTTGGTGACGGTGCCGTCGCAGCGCACTTCAACGCCGTGATACGGGCACTGCAGGCGATCGCCCAGCACCGGCCCTTGGGACAGCGGGGCGCCGCGATGGGGGCAATGGTCTTCCAGCGCGTGAACGCTGCCATCGTTGTCGCGCCACAGGGCGATCTTGTAGCCCAGGCGTCGTATCGACAGCGGCTTCTCACCCAAAAGGTCCGAGGGCAATACCGGGAACCAGAGGTCTTTGAGGCCATTGGCCAGATGCTGTTCAACAGGGTCGACGGTCAATTGCATGTTCATTTTTTATTCCTTCTGCCGGGTCATTCGCCCAGCCGGGCCATCAGGGTTTTGTAGGCATCTTCGGTCCACTCGCCGCTGGTCAGCGGGCACGGCGGGCCGGCCAGATTCAAGTGCGCGAGCAGGGCCGCAAGCTCGGTCACGCCACTGCCGAACGCGCGCTCGATGGAGTCGCCCAGCAACTCTTCGAACTGGGTGTTGGGCCGTTTACGCGCCTGATGGGGTTGCAGGTAGGGTTCGTGAGTACTCATGGTGTTGACCTCCGTATTCAGGCTGCGTGAGTTGTCGAGACGCCCCAGGCGTCGTAGCCGTAGACCCAATCGGCGTTACCACCGTCCTTGAGCCACTGGTTGCCCCGCGAGCCGATCTGGATCTGGCTGGTACGCTCAAGACGCGCTTGCTGGTAAGCCTGCAAGGCACCGGCCACCGAGGCCTGGCTGTCGAGGTCTTGCAGATAGCGCGCGAGCACCACCGCATCTTCGATGGCCTGGCCGGCACCCTGGGCCATGAACGGCATCATTGGGTGGCAGGCATCGCCCAGCAGGGTGATTGCGCCCTTGGACCAGAACGGCAGCGGGTCACGCTCATACAGCGCGGTCTTGAGCACATCGGTGCAGGCATCGAGCAGGGCGCGGGCGTCCGGGTGGAACGCCTGGTAGTGGCTGCGCAGCTCATCGGCATCGCCGGCGCTGGTCCACGACTCTTCGTGCCAGCTGTCCTGGGCGGTGGTGGCGAAGATGAAGATGTCTTTGCCCTGGTTCAGCGGGAAGGTGACGATCTGGCTTTGCGGGTTCGGCCCCCACCATTTGGTGAACGCCTGGATGTTCGGCACATGCGCCACCTGCTCGGCCGGCACCACCGCACGATACGCCACCACGCCGGTAAAGCGCGGATGCTCTTCGCCAAACAGCGCGTTGCGCACCACCGAATGGATACCGTCGGCGCCAATCAACACGTCACAGCGGTGCTGGCTACCATCCTTGAAGTGCAAGGTAATGCCGTCGTCCGCCTGTGCGACCCGTTCGGCACGTTTGGCGAACTGCACGTTGCCCAGTGGGAACACCTCGGCCAGGGCCGCGAGCAGGTCGGCGCGGTGGATGGTCAATTGCGGCGCGCCGTATTTCTGTTCGGCGGCGTCGGACATCTCCAGGCGCGAAGTCTCCTCGCCGGTGTCCCACATGCGGCTGATGCGATGGGTGGGCCGGGCCGCCGGAATGCGCACGGCGGGGCCAATGCCCAGGCCATCCAGCGCACGGACTGCGTTGGGGGTGAGGTTGATATCGGCACCGACGCGCAAAAAGGCCTTGGACTGTTCGAACACGGTGACCTGGTGGCCGGCGCGATGCAGGGCGATGGCGGCGGTCAGGCCGCCGATACCGGCACCGGCGATAGCAATATTCAGGGAAGGCATGGGCGACTCCTGCTCAAGGTTTGGGTTTGTCGGTGAGGAACTTGCCTTGCGGCGCCTCGACGTGTTGCTGGCGCCGGGTGTTGCCGTCGATACCGCCAGCAATGGCCCATTCGGCGAACACTGTGGGGCCGGGCTCAAAGGTGCGTGGCTGCCATTCGCCGGTCAGTTGGTCTTCATCGGCGTAGTACTCCACCAGCGCGCCTGCCGGGTTCTTGAAGTACCAGAAAAA
Source organism: Pseudomonas sp. FP215 (assembly GCF_030687795.1). Taxonomy (NCBI): domain Bacteria; kingdom Pseudomonadati; phylum Pseudomonadota; class Gammaproteobacteria; order Pseudomonadales; family Pseudomonadaceae; genus Pseudomonas; species Pseudomonas sp. FP215. The sequence continues at coordinate 6,573,165 of NZ_CP117447.1, read as the reverse complement.
CGCCGAAGACACCGGATGGCGGCCCGGCCCGATCTCGGTCGGCCAGCCGCTGCGGGACACGTGCATGCCACCACCAAACACCTCATGAACATCGCGCACGGTAAACGCCACATGGTTCAGCCCCGCCCGTGGCGCCGGCAGTTGCAGCATGAACAGGTCGTGATGGCCACCTTCTTCGGCGGTGCGCAAGAAGGCCCCGCGGTCGGGGTAACGGTCCGAGGCCTGGAAGCCGAAACGCTCGTGGTAGAAGGCTTCGCAGGCGTTTACGTCCTTGACGAAAAACACCACATGGCCGACCTCAATCGGTGTGGCGCGTTCATAGATCGGCGCGGCCTTGTTGATCCGGCCCTTGGTCTGCCAGGTGTTGTGGCCGCTGCATTCAATCTCCAGTTCACGCTTGCGCGTGACTTGCAGGCGAATCGCCAAACCGTTGGGGTCGGTGCAGCCGATGCGCCCGTCGCGTTCGATAAACCCGGGGTCATTGGCGATGCGTTGGCTGTACAGCGCCAGGTCGGCAGTGCTGGCCACACCCCAGACCACTTCGCGCACCGTGGAGCCGGCTTCGATGGCCGGTGGCAGGCCCGGCTTGTTCAGGTCGGCAAGCACTACGCGGCAGCCGTTGAGGGTCTCGAATACCACTTCATCCGGTTGCGCGCTGACTTGGGTCAGGCCCCAGTCGCTGAAAAAACGCACACAGGTGTCCAGGTCCTCGACGCCATAGGTGACTTCATCAATCCCTAACACGCTCATTGCGCTACCTCTCGTGGCACACCGGCCCAGGCCAGTGGCTGTTCGTTCATGCCCCAGTAGAGGCTCTTTTGTTCCATGTACTGCAGGATGCCCAGGCGACCTTTTTCCCGGCCCAGGCCGCTGTCGCGCCAGCCGCCAAACGGCGTGGAGATCGAAAACTGCTTGTAGGTGTTGATCCACACCGTACCGGCCTGTAAACGCCGGCCCAGGGCCCAGGCGCGCTTGTAGTCGCGGGTCCAGATGCCAGCGGCGAGGGCGTAGACGCTGTCGTTGGCCTGCTCCAGCAGTTGTGCTTCGTCGTCGAACGGCATGGCGACCAATACCGGCCCGAAGATTTCCTCTTGGCACACTTGCTGGTGGTTGCTCAGGCCCTCGAGGATGGTCGGCGGGTAGAAGTAACCCTGGTCATACAGTTCACCGCTGGGGCGCTGCCCGCCCAGGCGCAGGCGTCCGCCTTCGGCCAGGCCGAGGGCGACGTAACGCTCCACGGACTCGCGATGGCTGGCGCTGATCAACGGGCCCATTTGTGTGTGTTCGTCGGCCGGGTCACCCACCCGCAGGTTCGCGGCGGCGGCGACCAGGCGTTGCATGAAGGGCTCGTACAAAGCACGGGCGATGAACAACCGTGAGCCGGCGATGCATGCTTCGCCCGACGAACTGAAGATGCCGTACAGCACCCCGGCCACCGCATGCTCAAGGTCGGCGTCCTCGAGGACGATGGTCGGTGACTTGCCGCCCAGCTCCAGGGACACCGGCATCATCTTGTCGGCGGCGATATGGGCGATGTGCTTGCCGGTGCGGGTACCACCGGTAAACGACACGCGCTTGACCAGCGGGTGGCGGGTCAGCGCATCCCCCAGCAACGAACCCTTGCCCGGCAGCACGCTGATCAAGCCCTTGGGCAGGCCGGCTTCTTCACACAGACGCGCCAGGCGCAGGGCCAGCAGCGGGGTGATTTCCGCCGGTTTGATCACCACCGCATTGCCGGCTGCCAGTGCCGGCGCAACCTTCTGCGCCTCGCTGGCAATCGGCGAGTTCCACGGGGTGATCGCGGCGACCACGCCCATCGGCTCATACACGCTCATGCTGATGAAATCACCGCGTGACGGCGTGATGGTTTCTTCCAAGGTTTCGCAGGCTGCGGCGAAAAACTGGAAGGTGCCGGCAGCACTGGCTACCAAGGCGCGGGTTTCATTGATCGGCTTGCCGTTGTCCTGGCGTTGCAGTTGCGCCAGCTCTTCGCTGTGCACGCGGATCAGCTCGGCGATGCGGTACAACACACCGGCGCGCTCATGGGGTTTGCGCTGGGCCCAGCCACTGTGCAGGAACGCCTGGTGCGCGCCCTGGATGGCCTCTTCCACATCCTGCAGGTCGGCGGCATTCAGCCAGGCTACGGCTTCGCCAGTGGCCGGGTAGCGGCTGGCGTAGCGCTCGCCACGGCCTGGGCGCCACTGGCCGGCGATGCAGATGGGTAGTGTCTGTTCAGTGTTCATCGACGGCTCCTAAATGGAAATCGCGTGGGCATGGTTGCCCAAGGCACGGACCACGCTGTACACGGTCAGCGCCGAGGTTTTCGGGTTGGCCAGCAAGGGCTTGCCGCGCAGGCTCAACTCGAAGCGGCCAAAGGCGCCACGGGCTTCGAAGTAGTGGACGTTTTCATCGCTGTGGGGGTCGGCGATCAACGTCACATGGGTGCGGTCCAGGCCCAGCCCGGCCAGCGACAGGGTGGCCGCGACGTTGGCGTTCTTGGGGTACAGGCGCGCCGCTTCGCGAGCGCTGCCCTGGAAGATCACCGTGGCTTGCTCGATGGTGTCCAGGTCACAGGCCTGTTCGCCGGGGGTGTTCTTCCAGGCGCGGGCCGGCTTGCGGCCGGTGTAGTTGACCGCGTCCAACCCGCCGACCTTGGCCGCCGACAGCGCATCGATGCCGCCGATGGCACCGGGCAGCAACTCGATGCGGGTCTTGCCGCGCTCGGCGGCCGCCTCCAGGCGTTCCACCAGGCCGACCTCGGACAGCGCGCCCACCGACACAATCAGGCAGGCAATGCCACGCTCCAGCGCCGGCAGCACATGCTCTTCAATGGCGCGATGCCCGGCGCACTCCACCAGCAAGTCCGGGCGGGCATCGGCGGGCAAGGCGGTCAGCACCTGCGGCGGCTGTTTGAAACTGGCCAGGCGCTGGCGCACCAAGGCTTCGGAGCCCTCGGACGCGATGACGTAATCCACGCACAGCTGTGGGTCGTTCTCCAGCAGCTCCAGCACACCGACGCCAATGGCACCGCAGCCGATCATGGTGATATGCAACATGGTGCGATCCTCAGGCGGTGGCCTTCTGGGCTTTGGTTTCGCTGTTGGGCGGGCCGGCGAACTGGGTGGCGAAGTTGCCGACGCTGAGCATGTCCACTTCCAGCAGGAACGGGCCCGGCTGGCTCAGGGCGCTGTCCACCACCTTGCCGAAGTCCTTGAGATCAGTGACCAGGCCATGGCGCAGGCCCAGGGAGTCGGCGAGCTTGGTGTAGTCCGGGGTGTGCAGGTCGACGTAGCAATGGCGGCTGCCGTAGACCGCGTCCTGGATATTGCGGATCACGCCGTAACGCTGGTCGTTCATCAGCAGGATCACCAGGTTGGCGCGCTCCTGCACCAGAGTCGCCAGCTCACCCAGGTTGAGGATGAAACCGCCGTCACCTGCGATTGCGAACACTTTGCGCTCCGGCGCCGTTTCCGCTGCGGCGACGGCTGCGCCGATGCCCATGGCCAACCCCTGGCCAATCCCGCCGCCCAAGGCATGCACACCCGCGCGTGGGTGATACAGGGTCAGCAGGCGGTTGCCCCAGATGCTGTTGGACAGGGTCACGTCGCGTACCCAGGAGAAGTTGCGCCCGGTCACGGCCTGCAATTGCTCGACCATGGCCGAGTACGGCCCGAGGTCGGCCATCAGTTGGCTACGTGATTGTTCGCGCACGGCTTTGAGTTCAGTGAGAAAGCTCGGGTCGGTGTGCAAGCGACCTTCCAGGCGATCCGCCAGGCCCTCGAGCGCCAGCGCCGCATCGCCGCAGACAAACAGTTCGCTGGCGTAACTGCGCCCTTCGATCGCCGGGTTGGCGTCGATGCGCAAGAGATTCGAAGGCAGTTTCAGTGCGTACTTGAAGGTTTCGTTACTGCGCAGGCGCGAGCCGGCGATCAGCAGCGCATCGCAGGTTTGCAGGAACTGTTCGACCCGCTTGTTCTGCGAAAAAGCCCCCAGGCAACGCTCGTCGTCTTCATTGACCACGCCGCGACCTTGCGTGGAGGTGATCACGCCCACGCCCATCGCCAGCAGGCGCTTGACCTGTACGCCGGCATGGCGGGCGCCGCCGCCGAGCCAGAGCATCGGTCGCTTGGCGCTGGCCAGGCGGTCGGCCATCAGGTCCAGGGCATCCGGCGCGGGCACGGCCACCGGGATCGGCAGGGGCGACAGGTCGGTGGGCATCGGGATAAAGGTGGACTGGATGTCGATGGGGATTTCGACGCTGACCGGCCCGGTGGGCGCGGTCAGGGCGGTCTGCACCGCGAGCTTCATGGTGCTCAGGGCGGTCTCGACACTGCGTACGCGAAAGGCGGCCTTGGACACGGCCTTGAGCATGTTCAACTGGTCGCGGGCTTCGTGGATGTAGGCCAGCTCCTGGTCCAGGTACGGCGTTTCGATCTGGCCGGTGATGTGCAGCAGCGGGGTGCCTGCAGTTTGGGCTTCGACCATCGCGCCTGCGGCATTGCCGGCGGCGGTGCCGGTGGACGTCAGGCACACACCCAGGCCGCCGGTGGTGCGGGCATAGGCGTCGGCCATGTTGGCGGCGCCGGCTTCGCCCCGGGCCATGACGAAGCGGATATTGCCGCGCACTGCAAAGGCATCGAGAATCGGCATGTTGTGGATCGAGATCACGCCGAACACAGCCTTGACGTCGCATTGCTCGAGAAAGGCGGTGATGGCAGCGCCCACGGTGACAGTGTTGTTTTCATTACGCATGGCGGGACAGGCCTCCGGATACATCGATATGGCTGCCTGTGGTGTAAGCCGACAGAGGCGAGGCCAGAAACAGGATCGCGCGGGCCGCTTCAATCGGCAGGCCCAGGCGCCCCAAGGGAATGTGTTTTTGTTGTGCCAGCCGTGCGGTCCATTGCGCCCAGCCGAGGTCGCGTTCTTCGCGCGCTTCGAAACGCCTGCGCCATTGCCCGGATTCCACCAGGCCGATCAGGATGCCGTTGACGCGGATGCCTTGCGGGGCGAACTCAGTGGCCATCGAGCGCACCAGGTTCTTGAGCCCGGCGCGTGCGGCAGAGGTGGCGACCATGTGCGGTTCGGGCTGGCTGGCCAGCAGCGAATTGACGCAGACGATGGCGGCGTCAGGCTGGTTTTCCAGCTGAGGCTTAAACGCGCGGACCGGGTTGATCACCGAGAAAAACTTCAGGTTCAGCTCTTCGGTCCAGGCGCTGTCGGTGGTGTCGGCAAAGGTCGAGACCCGGCCTTGCCCGGCGTTGTTGATCAGCACATTGGCCGCTCCCAGCGCAGCCAGGCTGGCGGCGGCAAACGCGTTGACCGACTCGGCATCGAGCACATCGCAGGCCTGGGCCAGCAGGCGGGCCTTTGGGAAGCGCTCGCGCAAACCGGCTTCAGCACGGCGCAGGCGCTCTTGATCACGACCGCAGAAGGCTACTGCCGCACCGGCTTCCAGCAGCAGTTCGACACAGGCCAGGCCGATGCCCGAAGAACCCCCGGTGACAATGGCGACGCGGCCCTGCAATTGGTAAAGGCTCATGTCAGTCTCTCATCAAGGCGGTAACGCGGGGCTGGCCGTTATGGGCGCCGCCGTTGTAGTTGAGCAGGCGTGACAGCTCGTCGGCGCTGCGCCGGACCTGATTCAAGAGTTCTTCAAAGTTGACGTGGCCGATCTGCGCGGTAGGGATGGTCACGCCCAGGGCTGCGACAATGCCGCCGCTCTGGTCACGCACCGGCGCGGCCACCGTGGAAATCGCCGACTCGAAAAAGCCCTCGCCGCTGACAAAACCGCGCTGGCGGTCGGCCTGGACCAGGTCGAACAAGGCCATCACGGTTTTTGGTGTGCAGGGCGAGTGTTGTTCCAGGTGCTCTTCGGGGTACAACTCACGCAACTCGGCCAACGACAGGTCTTCGAGCAGGATGCGCCCCAACACAGTGGCGTGGGCGGGCAGGCGAGTGCCGACGTTGACCGCGTTGGAGAACACCGACGGCGGTGAAACCTTGGCCACGTAGACAATCGAGCGACCATCACGCACCACCAGGTTGCTCGGGTAATTGACCCGGTCGCACAGGCGCGCCAGCAGCGGTTGGCCAAGCTCGGTCAGCTCCAGCGACGCCAGGTACTCGAAGCCCAGGCGCAGCACGGACATGCCGAGGCGGTATTCATTGCCGCTGCGGGTGACGAAGCCCATGGTCTCCAGGGTGGTCAGCAGACGGAAGATGGTCGAGCGAGGCAGTGCCAACCGGCGTGCCAGCTCCGGCGCGGTCAGGGTGCGGTTGCGTCGGCTGAACTCACAGAGCAGGAGCAGGCCGCGCTCCAGGCCTGGAACGATGTATTTGTCCTGAGCGTCTTTGAGCAGATCGGAATCGTTCATAGGGTTCTACCTGTCAGGGATTGATGAATGGCGCAGGCCAGGCGCCCGGCTACCACTTGGGGTTGCTCGATGGGGCTCGCGTGGCCGGCGTCGGCAATCAGGTTGAAGCTGGCGCCCAGCGCCTTGGCCACGCTCAGGCAGGCCTCGGCGGGGGTGATGCTGTCGGCTTCACCGCAATGAACCTCGCAGGGCATGGCCGGTTGGCCATGGCGCAGCAGGTCATCGCCGCACAGCAATTCAATGGCCTGGCGATAACCAACGGGGTTCAGGCGCGCCATGTTCCAGCGCACCCAAGCCAGGGCCTGGGGCGTGGCACGGGGCGACAGCATGTGAGCGCTGCGTTGTTCAGCCAGGCCGGCGATGCCCAGGCGTTGCAGGTTGTCCAGGCGTTGCTGACGCACCTGCTGGCGCTGTTGGCCAAGGGCTGGTGCGCCATAGCCGCGCGCCGGGCTGATCAGCACCAGCCGGTTGACGCGATGGGCCTGTGAACTACGGGCGAATGCAAGGGCGGTGAGGGCGCCGAGGGAATGGCCGACCAGCACACATTCCTCCACACCCAGTGCATCCAGCATCTGCGCCAGACGGGCTGCGTATTGCTCGGCCTTGGGCGCATCCGACTCCAGCGGGCTGGAATCGCCGTAGCCGGGAGCGTCCCAGGCGATGACCCTGGCCTGGGGCGCCAGTTGCCGCGCCACTTGCAGCCAGGATGCCGCTCCGGAGCCGATACCGTGCAGCAACACCACCACCGGCCCCGCGCCACATTCGCGCAATGCCTGCTGCCCACCGGCCGAGGCCACCAGGCGTTGGGGGAAATCACGCTCCAGTTGGGCTTGCAGGTCGGCCGTCGGCGCGGCTTGAGAGAGTCCTGGCAGCATGGGCTTATCCGCGCTTGATCGAAGCCAGAGGGTGCTCTGGCGGGTAGGTCGGCGTGATGGGTTTTTTCGCGCCGAGCATCACGCACATCAACGCGTCTTCATCGCCGATGTTGATCTCCTCGCGGTACACGCCCGGTGGCACGGAAATCACGTCGCGGTCAGTGAGGATGGTCTCGAAGCGCTCGCCGTCTTTTTCCAGCACCACTTTGAGCTTGCCGCGCAGCACGAAGAACACTTCTTCGACATCGATGTGCAGGTGCGGCGGGCCTTCGTGGCCGGCCGGGATCACCATGGTGGAGAAGGTGAAATGCTCCGACGGGATGGTGTTCATGTCGGTGCTGATGCCGGTGCCACCGGTGCCGATGTAGCGCATCTGGGCGCGGCGGAACTTGGGGTCGTAGTCGGCCTGGAACTTCAGCGCATCCCAGTCGTACTTGCGCGTTTCATAACGGGCGATACGGGTGTTCATCCAGCTTTCCAGGCTGGCGCCGGCCGGGCGATCCCAGCTTTTCGGGGTGTCGTTTTGGGCAGATAGATCAGTCATGACAGTCTCCAGATCAAGGCATGACGAACCCGCCGTTGACCGGCAGGGTTTGTCCAGTGATGAAGCGGGCAAGGTCGGACAGCGCGAACAGCACGGCGCCGCTGACGTCTTCGGGCAATTGCGGGCGTTGAATCGCCCGCTGGTCGTTGTACAAACGGTGGCGTGCCTCGGGCACGTAGGCGGTGGCTTCCACCAGCACCAGGCCAGGGGCGATGGCGTTGACCGTGATGTTGTCGGCGCCCAGCTCGCGGGCCAGGCTGCGGGTCATGGCGATGATTGCGCCCTTGCTGGCAACGTAGGCCAACAGGTTCGGCGCGCCCCACAGGGGCGTGTCGGAGGCCAGGTTGACGATGGCGCCGTGGCCGCTGGCACGCAGTGCCGGCAGGCAGGCGGTAGTCATCAGCCAGGTGCCGCGCACGTTGACCTGCATCACCTGGTCCCAGGTGTCGATGCTCAGGTCTTCGCAGCCTTTGCCACCGGAGTTGGTGATGGAGGCGTTGTTCACCAGGCCATCGAGGCCGCCCAGCAAATCGAGTGTCGCGGTGATGCATGCCTGGATCGACTCAGGCTGGGCCAGGTCGACAGTGACAGCCTGCACGTCCAGCCCCAGGGCTTGCAGTTCACACGCCGCCTGTTGCACACGGTCTTGCAGCACATCGGCAATCACCACGCGAGCACCGGCCTGGCCGATGGCCTGGGCGAACCCGTAACCCAGGCCACGGGCGCCGCCGGTCACCAGTACGCGGCGACCTTCGAGCAAACGATTACGGTCGGTCATCATTGCGTGCTCAACATGGCTTTGGGCATGTAGTGCAGGACGCGTTTTTCTGCCCACACCACGGCGCCGTAGGCGACCACCCCAATCAGGGTGAGCATGACGATGGCGACGAATACACCGGCCGTGTTGCCTTGGCCCTCGGCGTCCACCAACAGGAAGCCCAGGCCCTGGTTACCGCCGACCAGCTCGCCGACGGTGACGCCGATCACCGCCAGGGTGGAGGCGATGCGCAGGCCGGAAAACAGCGCGGCCATGGCGGAAGGAAATTCCACCAGGCGAAAGATCTGCCAGCGGCTGGCGTTCATGGTGCGTACCAGGTTGATCATGTCCGGGTCGACCGTGCGGATCGCCGAGAGCACGTTGATCATCACCGGGAAAAACACAATCAGGATTGCGATCAGAATTTTCGGGTAGATGGTGTAGCCCAGCCACATCACGAACAGCGGCGCAAAGGCGACCTTCGGTGCAATCTGCAACGCCAGGATGTAGGGCGACAGCATTGCTTCCGCCGCGGGCGACAGGCCCAGGGACACACCAATCATCACGCCCAGCAAGGCGCCCAGGGCGAAGCCGACGACGATCTCCATGGCGGTGATCAGGGTGTGTTGCAGCAGGCCGCCGCTGTGCCACATCACCAGGCTTTCCTGGGCCACGCGGCTGAGTTTGGGCATGACGAATTCGGGCATGCCGAGCAGCCCGGGGCCCCATTGCCAGAGCGCCAGGAACAGGATCAGCAGCGCCACGCTACCGAGCACGGAGGGGTTCAGGTTTTTCATTGTATGCGTACCTTGTTGTCCGGTGCGTTATTGCGCGGCGACCGGGCTGTCGACGAATTGGTTGGTGAACAGCTCATCCAGCGGGGTTTCCCGGGGGACGATGCCTTCGCTCACGTAGAACTGGCGGACCTTGTCCAGGCGCTCGGGGTCGATGTGCCCCAGTACGCGCTGGTTGGCGTAGACGTGCTCGACATAGAGCTTGAAGATTTTCTCCAGTGAGTCTTCCTTGCCGGCGTAGGTCGGGACCGCTTTGGCAAAGGTGACGGCGGCGGCACGCGGGTCCTGGATAATGTCGTGCATGCCTTTGAGCGTGGCCTGCACCACACCGCGCACCACCTGGGGGTGGTTTTTGATGGCGTCATCCGAGGCGAGGATGGCCTGGGCCATGCTTTCGAAGATCTGTTCCTGGGGAATCAGCTTGATCTGCGCGCCGGCTTCTTCGGCGGTGACCATCCAGTCCGGCACGCCGGCCATGGCCTGGGCCTTGTTGGCCGTAAACAGTTGCCAGACGCCGGCAGGCCCAGCGGCCTGGATGTCCACGTCGTTCTTGCCAAGGCCGGCCTTGCGCAACGAAGCGAGCAGCGCGTAATAGGTGGTGTCGGAATACGACATCACCGTCATGGTCTTGCCCTTGAGGTCGCTGACGTTATTGATGTTGTCCTTGGAATGGGTGGCGATCATGGTCACACCGCCTGCACCCAGCACCGCCACGGCGCGCACCGGAATACCGTTGCCGCGCACCATGATCGGCGTGTCGCCGATGGCGCCGCCGAGCAGGGCATTGCCGGCGCCGATCTGCTTGGCCACATCCACACCGCCCTTGGCGGCAATGAACGTGAGGTTCAGGTCCTGGGCCGCGTAATAGCCTTTTTCCTTGGCGATGATCCACGGTGCAAAGGCTGGCAAGTTGGGCGGGGCCGGCAGCAGGTAGGTGACGTCGGTTGGCTGCGCCTGGGCCGCGCAGGTCAGGCCGAGGCCAAGGCTGAGCGCGCAAAAACGTTGGAACAGAGACTTGAGCATGGGAACTCCTGAATCGGTTGAGGGCCGCAAGCGCGGTAATCAGTGCAGTTCGGTGTCGGCGCCGACGTGCAGCAGCTCCATCAGGCGACCGACCAGCGGGCCGATCTCCGGTAGCTTGCGGCGCTCCAGCGGGTTGTCGCGAAACGGCAGGTCGATGCTGATTTCTTCGATGATGGTGCCGGGGCGGGCGCTCATGACCAGCAACCGGTCGGACATGGCGATGCCCTCGATCAGGTCGTGGGTGATGAACAGCGCAGTCTTCTTTTCATCGAACAGCATCCGCGCCATGTCCTGCTGCAGGATCATCTTGGTCTGGGCGTCGAGGGCGGAAAACGGCTCATCGAGGAACAGCACCTGGGGGTCGATGGCCAGGGTGCGTGCCAGGGCGGCGCGTTGGCGCATGCCGCCAGAGAGCTGGAACGGGTAGTGGTCGGCGAAGCCGTTGAGGTGGCAACGGTCGAGCAAGTCCAGGGCTACCTTCTGCCGGGTCGCGCTGGGCACGCCTTGAATCTCCAGGCCCAGTTCGACGTTGCGGCGAATGCTGCGCCAGGGCATCAGCAAATCTTTTTGCAGCATGAACGCGACTTGCGGCACAGGCCCGGTCACCGGCTCGCCGCCCACGAAGACTTCACCTTCAGTGGGCCGATACAGGCCAGAACCCATATTGAGGATGGTGCTCTTGCCACAGCCGGACGGACCGATGATCGACACGACCTCGCCGCGACGAATCTTGAAGTTCACATCGCGAATGGCAAATGGCGCTTCTGTTTTACCTTTGGCTGGGAAACATTTACCGACATTACGGAATTCAATTTCAGTCGGCTCCAGCTCTTCCTTAAGTGCGGGCGTATTCCATTGGGGCGTCACGGCGTACATCTCTTTCACAGCCATCAGGAAGGTACTCTGGTCTGTTTTATAGGTGATACGCCGTTTAGTGCATGAACAATGCCAGTGAGTTAATTCCTACAAATTTTTGTTGAATTCCCTTTTAAATTAATTGGTTGCGAGACTAAGGTTGCTTATTGAGCGTTTCATATATGAAACCATTGTTTTTATATGGCACGAAACTGCACACCGTTTGTGCATGCAATGGGAACTTGCAATGAATCAATGCTTTTTCAAGTAACGCCGCAGGCGTGATGTTTTATAGGTGAAACGCATTAACAGCGCTTTATATAAGGAGAGGAATTACGGGCAAAAAAAAGGGCCTGAAGAACGAGTCTTCAAGCCCTCAAAAGGTGAGAGGTGTCTAGTCCCTCAGCCTGGTGAGCGGTGCAACAAACGCTTAGGCCTTCAGTGGGACCAAGCGTGGGGCAATCATGTTTTCCGGGCGCAGGATGTCGTCGAGCATGGCGTCGTCGAGCAAGCCTTCTTCGCGTACCAGTTCCAGCACGCCGCGCCCGCTTTCAAGCGCGATACGCGCGATGCGGGTGGCGTTTTCATAGCCGATGTACGGGTTCAGCGCGGTGACCAGGCCGATGGAGTGTTCCACCAGTTCGCGGCAGCGGGCTTCGTTGGCGGTGATGCCGACGATGCAGTGCTCGCGCAGCATGTCCATGGCGCGTTGTAGCAGGCGGATCGAGTCGAAGATCTTGAAGGCGATCAGCGGCTCCATCACGTTCAACTGCAGTTGGCCGCCTTCGGCTGCCATGGTCAGGGCCAGGTCGTTACCGATGACTTGGAACGCTACCTGGTTGACCGCTTCCGGGATTACCGGGTTGACCTTGCCGGGCATGATCGAGCTGCCTGGCTGGCGAGCCGGCAGGTTGATCTCGTTGATGCCGGTGCGTGGGCCGCTGGACAGCAGGCGCAGGTCGTTGCAGATCTTCGACAGCTTCACGGCGGTACGCTTGAGCATGCCGGAGAACAGTACGAAGGCGCCCATGTCGGAGGTGGCTTCGATCAGGTCGGCCGCCGGTACCAGCGGCTGGCCGCTGATGGTAGCCAGGCGTTGTACGGCCAGGGCCTGGTAGCGCGGGTCGGCGTTGATGCCGGTACCGATCGCTGTGCCGCCCAGGTTCACTTCGGTCAGCAACTCTGGCGCCAGGGTTTTCAGGCGGGCCAGGTCTTCACCCAGGGTGGTGGCGAACGCGCGGAATTCCTGGCCGAGGGTCATCGGCACGGCGTCTTGCAATTGGGTGCGGCCCATTTTCAGCACATGGCTGAACTCGGCGCCTTTGGCGGCGAACGCCTGGATCAGGCTGTCGAGGCTGGCCAGCAGCGCGTCATGGCCCAGCAGCAGACCCAGGCGGATCGCGGTCGGGTAGGCGTCGTTGGTCGACTGCGCCATGTTCACGTCGTTGTTGGGGTGCAGGTACTGGTATTCGCCCTTCTGGTGACCCATGGCCTCCAGCGCGATGTTGGCGATGACTTCGTTGGCATTCATGTTGGTTGAAGTGCCAGCGCCGCCTTGAATCATGTCCACCACGAACTCTTCGTGGAAATCGCCGCGGATCAGACGAGCACAGGCTTCGCTGATGGCAGCGTGCTTGGCTTCGCTGAGCTGGCCCAACTCGCGGTTGGCGTCAGCCGCTGCTTGCTTGACCATTGCCAGACCGACCACCAATTTCGGGTAATGCGAAATCGGAACGCCCGAGAGACGGAAGTTATTCACCGCTCGCAGGGTCTGGATGCCGTAATACGCTTGAGCCGGTACTTCGAGTACGCCAAGCAGGTCTTTTTCGGTACGGAAAGATGCAGCAGAGGACATGACGGAAATCATCTCAATATGGACCCGGGACTGGCCGGAACGCTGCGAATGCTAGGCTTGTAGAACTTTTTGGGCCAATGCTGTTAAACACTGGCCTATGCACAAACGGCATAATGTGGATGTGACCCGGTTATCTTGGCGGGCGTGTGTGCCAAAATGGTGCATTCCGTGGGAGGCAGTGATGAACCTTGAGAGCAAGTGGTTGGAAGACTTCAGCGCCCTGGCGGCGACGCGTAGTTTTTCCCAGGCGGCTGAGCGGCGCTTTGTCACCCAGCCGGCGTTCAGTCGGCGTATCCGCAGCCTGGAAGCTGCGTTGGGGCTGACGCTGGTCAACCGTTCCCGCACGCCGGTGGAGCTGACAGCGGCCGGGCAGTTGTTTCTGGTGACGGCGCGCACCGTGGTCGAACAGCTGGGCGAAGTGCTGCGCCATTTGCATCACCTGGAAGGTGGGCAGGGCGAAGTCATGCAAGTGGCGGCCGCCCACTCCCTGGCCTTGGGGTTCTTCCCGCGGTGGATCGCGCAGTTGCGCAACGAAGGGCTGAACATCGCCACGCGATTGGTCGCTACTAACGTCGGCGACGCGGTACATGCCCTGCGCGAAGGCGGCTGCGACCTGATGCTGGCGTTCTACGACCCGGACGCGGCGATGCAAATGGATGCCGAGATTTTCCCGTCGCTGCACCTGGGCAACACCGAAATGCTCCCGGTGTGCGCCGCCGATGCCGATGGCAAGCCGCTGTTCGACCTGGAGGGTGAGGGCAGCGTACCGCTGCTGGCCTACAGCGCCGGCGCGTTCCTGGGCCGCTCGGTGAATTTGCTACTGCGCCAGCGGGCCCTGCGCTTTACGACCATTTACGAAACCGCCATGGCCGACAGCCTCAAGAGCATGGCGCTGGAAGGCTTGGGTATCGCCTGGGTGCCGCAGTTGAGCGTACGTGCAGAGCTGGCGCGCGGCGAACTGGTGGTGTGCGGCGGGCCGCAATGGCATGTGCCGCTGGAGATTCGCTTGTATCGCTGCGCGTTGGTGCGCAAGGCGAATGTGCGGTTGTTGTGGCGCAAGCTCGAGAGTGGCATCGCAGTGAGTTCCTCCGCATGAGCGGAGGCAGGTCAGTGATTGTTCGAGCTGATGGAAGTAAAACGGTAAAAGCGCAGTTGGTATTAATCTTTACTGGCCAGATAATTCTTAATATTTTGCCGATTGGCGGGGCTGAAAGTGTAAGTGGTGGAACTACTACTGTGGGGTGCCATATAGGTATAAGTCTTAATGTCCTCGTACCAGCTTCCGAATAGCCGCCAAGCCTCAAGGAGCTTAATACCACTGGCCCAGCGGCGCTTGATATGCACTTCAGAGTCGTCATGTTTGGCCCCTAGTAAATGACCGATCTCATGCGCGACGACTTCTGGCGAGACCAATGAAGCGATGGCGAATGTTCCGCCTTTGCTTTCCCCATATGTCCTCGCGGCGCCTAAAACTCTATCGTTTAATTTGTCGTTGGTAACGAGAACGACTTTGGTCAAATCATTGGTTTTTAAGCCGTTTTTAGTCATTTCGTCGAGAATTTTAGCGCCGAGAGTTGTCCAGCGTGTTGCAGCGTCATCAAAATCATCACCTTTGTATTCCATACTGCTTTGGGGCTCGCCCTGCGCGAAGATGACATTGATTTTCCGCTCTGCGAAGCTCTCCAGCTCTTTTACGACGGCGTGAAAATAATCAGCGTAAATGGTTTTTCGTTTGGGCTGTGCCACGTCATTATGAATAACAGCGATAATGGTAATGTCTTTTTTGGATGTACCTTCGATTGTCTGAGTCATCCTTTAATCCTTCAAGAAGTTAAAAGTAATTGATAGTGAATCAGGATGCCGGTGAGTTTATTGAATGAGGGCGTTCCCTCTGGCGGTAATTAATTCTCGACGGTACGTCGGTTTGGCGAGCGGACGTGAGTGTCGTGCTTTGGGTGCGTTAGAGGCTGACCTTAGAGTCAATAAATCGCTCGGTAGCTAGGAATGACAGATGGTCATCCCAGGGGCTGTTTATCTGGATTATTACGGTATACTGCGCGGCCTTCGGCCGGTCCAACCGGCCTTAATTCGTACACCAAGCCACGCCGGATTTCCTGCGTGGCTTGTTGTTTTTTGACGCGCCTGCGGGCGCCCAGAGAGAAGAGGCACGACGATGAGTGCATTGGTTGGCGTGATCATGGGCTCCAAGTCCGATTGGTCCACCCTTAGCCACACCGCCGATATGCTGGAAAAACTCGGCATTCCGTACGAAGTGAAGGTGGTCTCCGCCCACCGCACCCCGGATTTGCTGTTCCAGTATGCCGATGAAGCAGAATCCCGTGGCATCGAGGTGATCATCGCCGGTGCCGGCGGCGCTGCGCACTTGCCTGGCATGTGTGCGGCCAAGACTCACCTGCCCGTACTTGGCGTGCCGGTGCAGTCGTCGATGCTCTCGGGCGTGGATTCGCTGTTGTCCATCGTGCAGATGCCGGCCGGCATCCCGGTGGCAACCCTGGCGATCGGCAAGGCCGGCGCGATCAACGCAGCCTTGCTGTCGGCCAGCATCCTGGGCGCCAAGCACCCGCAGTTTCATGCGGTGCTGAAAAAATTCCGTGCTGAGCAGACAGACAGCGTGCTGGACAATCCAGACCCACGCATTGCCTGAGGTTGTTATTGATGAAGATCGGTGTAATCGGTGGCGGCCAACTGGGCCGCATGCTGGCTTTGGCGGGTACGCCGCTGGGGATGAACTTCGCTTTCCTGGACCCGGCGCCTGACGCCTGCGCTGCGGCCCTGGGTGAACACCTGCGCGCTGACTACAGCGACCCGGATCACCTGCGCCAACTGGCTGATGAAGTTGACCTGGTGACCTTCGAATTCGAAAGCGTCCCGGCTGAAACCGTGGCCTTCCTGTCGCAGTTCGTGCCGGTGTACCCAAGCGCCGAAGCCTTGCGCATCGCTCGCGACCGCTGGTTCGAAAAGAGCATGTTCAAGGACCTGGGCATTCCGACCCCGGCTTTCGCCGATATTCAGTCCCAGGCCGACCTGGACGCTGCGGTTGCCAGCATCGGCCTGCCGGCGGTGTTGAAAACCCGCACCCTGGGCTACGACGGCAAGGGCCAGAAAGTCCTGCGCACCGCCGCCGATGTGGTCGGTACTTTTGCCGAGCTGGGCAGCGTCGCCTGCCTGCTGGAAGGCTTTGTGCCGTTCACCGGCGAAGTCTCGCTGATCGCCGTGCGTGCCCGCGATGGCGAAACACGCTTTTACCCGTTGGTGCACAACACCCACGTCAACGGCATCCTGAAGGTGTCGGTAGCCAGCACTGACCACCCGCTGCAGGCCCTGGCCGAAGATTATTCCAGCCGCGTCCTCAAGCAACTGGATTATGTCGGCGTGATGGCGTTCGAGTTCTTTGAAGTCGACGGTGGCCTGAAGGCCAACGAAATCGCCCCGCGTGTGCACAACTCCGGGCACTGGACCACCGAAGGCGCCGAGTGCAGCCAGTTCGAAAACCACCTGCGGGCGGTGGCGGGCTTGCCGTTGGGCTCCACGGCCAAGATCGGCGAGAGCGCCATGCTCAACTTCATCGGTTCTGTGCCGCCGGTAGAGCGCGTGATGGCGATCAAGGATTGCCATGTGCATCACTACGGCAAGGCCTTCAAGGCTGGGCGCAAGGTCGGCCACGCCAACCTGCGTTGCAAGGACCGTGCGACGTTGCAGGCGCAGATCCTCAAGGTTGAAGCGCTGATCGCCGAACAATAAGCCTGGCCCTGGCGGGAACCATTGGGGTTCTGCGTCTCTCTGATTGCAGGATGCCAAAGCCTGACTAGGCTTTGGCATGACTCATACCAATCAGAGGGAAATGCCATGGGTATCATCGGAACCATCTTTATCGGCTTGATCGTCGGCCTCCTGGCGCGCTTCCTCAAGCCTGGCGACGACAGCATGGGCTGGATCATGACCATCCTGCTGGGTATCGCCGGTTCCCTGGCCGCGACCTACGGCGGTCAGGCCCTGGGGATCTACCAGGCAGGCCAGGGCGCAGGCTTCATCGGCGCGCTGGTAGGTGCCATCGTGTTGCTGGTGATCTACGGCCTGGTCAAAAAGAAGTAATCAGCCGACAAAGTCCTCTGCGCTGCGCAGGCGCAGAGGGCTAGAATGCTCGGCACTTGTATTTGCCGAGCCTCTCCATGCGCCGTCTTCTGTTAACGCTTCTTCTGCTGGGCTCTGGCCTGGCGCACGCTGGCGAACTGCCGGAAACCGACTGGCTCGACCTGATGCCGCTGTCGGATCAGAAAGCCCTCGAGGCCATGCCCGAGATCGACCACAACTCCCCCGAAGCCCAAGGCACCTTCACCGAAAAGGGTGGCTTGAAGCAGAGCAAGGGCCTGCCTGCGGTGATGTATTCCACCAAGACCGTAGCGGCCATGAACGGCAAGAATATCCGCATTGGTGGGTATCCGGTGCCGCTTGAAACGGACGCCAAGGGCCGCAGCACGCTGTTCTTCCTAGTGCCTTACCCGGGCGCGTGTATCCATGTGCCGCCACCGCCGCCCAATCAATTGGTGCTGGTGCGCTATCCCAAGGGGCTGAAGCTGGATGATATCTACACGCCGCTGTGGGTCACGGGCACGCTGAAGGTGGAGAAGGTCAATAACGACTTGGCGGATGCTGCGTATGCGCTGGAGGCGGGGAAGGTGCGGGTGGTGAAGGAATCTGATCTCTAAAGCCCAATACCAATGTGGGAGGGTCCTGAACTCTGTAGGAGCGAGCTTGCTCGCGAAAAACGTCAACGATAACGCGTGTTTCCTGAATAAACGCGGCGCCTGTGGGTTTTTCGCGAGCAAGCTCGCTCCTACAATTTACTACAGGGTGATCGCGGTGATGCTTACGCCCAGAGTGTGGCTTTCACCGGGTGCCAAAGCCACCACATCATCCAGCACATTCGCTGTCTCGATGCACAACATACCCTGCCAGCCGTCATCGGCCATATCGTCGAAAGCCTTGGCGCGTTCGGTCCAGGGGTTCCAGACCACGGTGGATTTGGAGCCTTCGCTGGTGAGCTGGATACGGCGCTGCCAGTCGCTATCAACGATATTCAACTGTGCAGGCGTATTCAGGTAAATGCGGTCTGTCTCGGCGCGAAAGTGCAGCAGCCCGGCTTGCTGCTTCTCGGCCCACCCATCGGCGGTATCGATGTAATCCACGCCATCCAGGCCCTCGACCTGCACCTTGCGCACATCGCTCACGGCGAAGTAGGTGTGCAATGCCTGGCTGAGGGTCACGGTGTCGGTGCCACGGTTGTGACTGGTCAGGCGGATATGCAGTTGATCGTCCAGCAGCAGGCTCAGCGTCAGGTCTACCTGATGGGGCCAGCCTGGAAAACCGCCCGCCGGCACCGGCAATACCAGGTCGACTCGCAGCGTCTGGCCGTCGAGTTCGGTGGCGGCCAGTTCCCAGCGGGCGGTGCGCACAAAACCGTGGGCGCCGGCAGGCTGATCGCTCTGGCGCATGGCTTTGACGCTTTGCGGGTTGCGGTCGAACACCCCAAACCACGGCCAGCACACCGGTACGCCGGTACGAATGCCTTTGCCCTGCTTGAACACGGCCTCAGGGTTCGGCCAGATCAGTGGCTGTTCGCCCTCGCGCTGGTAACTGAAGATATGCGCACCCTGTTGGGCCACCATCAACTCGGCGCCGTTGTGGCGGATGCGCCAGCAGTCCAGCTCGTCGATTTTTACCGTCTCAACGTGGGGCGTAGGCATGACAAAGCTCTCTTAGTGGCAGGCAATGGGGCAATTGACCGTTAAAACCCGGCGAGGTTTAACGCGCCCGTGACGGTACCGAGCGCGTGCGGCCGCTGCCATCGATGGCGACGAACACAAATACGGCTTCGGTCACCTTGCGCCATTCGCTGGACAACGGATCGTCGCTCCACACTTCGACCATCATCTGGATCGAGCTGCGGCCGATTTCCAGGGCTTGGGTATAGAAGGAAAGCTGCGCGCCCACGGCCACCGGCACCAGGAACGCCATGCGATCAATGGCCACGGTGGCCACGCGCCCACCGGCGACCTTGCTGGCCATTGCCGTGCCCGCCAGGTCCATCTGTGCGACCAACCAGCCGCCGAAGATATCGCCAAAGCCGTTGGTTTCACGCGGAAGCGCGGTGATTTGCAGGGCGAGATCGCCTTGCGGGATAGGATCTTCTTGTTCGAGTTCGATCATGCCGGGGGTGCCTCTGACCCGTGACTCTTGGACTATGTAATCGGTGAATAGCCGTCTTGGAAAAACGATTCAGCCCCGAACATACTACGTTCGTCACGTTTTTCGAAAGGCGCCTTGAGGGAAACTCTGCGAAATCGGCTGGCCGGTGCCAACGACGGTTTCGCGCAACTTCCACGCAATAGACAGGTGCAGGGCTGGGAGTATATCGGTCGATAGCCTGCGCGACGACCATCTGCTCCTGATTTTGTGCATCTATATAGACGAGTTTCCAGGCGTCAAAAAATTGGCCAAAACGGTCATTCAAGTTGAGGGGTTTGACCATTGTTTCTTTTTAGCGCTGGCCGTCAGTATTTGATGGCGTTTTCGGCCCCCCATAATAATTCGGGAAGGGAATAAGTCGCTTCGCAAGTGGGGATGCTTGCGAGGTGGCGCTGATGCGGCGCAAGGGTTTGGACTGTGCTTTTCCGGGCAATTTGCTATCGTGCCGGACCTGCCAGGCGCAAACCCACGCTGTTGCGGATTCCTGATCTGACTAATAAGAGAAGCCTTGCCATGACCACAGTGCCTTCAAGCATTGCGCCGCCCGCACGACCGCTTAACCGCAACGACTACAAAACCCTGTCGCTGTCTGCCCTGGGTGGGGCGCTGGAGTTCTACGACTTCATCATCTTCGTGTTTTTCGCCACCGTGGTCGGAAAACTGTTCTTCCCTGTCGACATGCCCGAATGGCTGCGCATGATGCAGACCTTCGGCATCTTCGCGGCCGGCTACCTGGCGCGCCCGCTGGGCGGCATCATCATGGCGCACTTCGGTGACCTGCTGGGCCGCAAGAAGATGTTCACCCTGAGCATTTTCATGATGGCCGTGCCGACCCTGATCATGGGCCTGCTGCCGACCTATGCACAGATCGGCCTGTGGGCGCCGCTGCTGCTGCTGTTGATGCGCGTGATCCAGGGCGCAGCGATTGGCGGCGAAGTACCGGGCGCTTGGGTGTTCGTCTCCGAGCACGTCCCGCCGCGCCACATCGGCTACGCCTGCGGCACCCTGACCAGCGGCCTCACCGCCGGTATTTTGCTCGGCTCGCTGGTAGCCACCGCTATTAATACGGCCTATACACCGGAACAGGTCTCTGATTACGCCTGGCGTATCCCGTTCCTGCTCGGTGGCGTATTCGGCCTGCTGTCGGTGTACCTGCGTCGCTGGCTGCATGAAACCCCGATCTTCGCCGAGATGCAGCAACGCAAAAGCCTGGCCGCTGAACTGCCGTTGCGCGCCGTGTTGCGCGATCACCGTGGCGCCATTGTGCTGTCGATGCTGCTGACCTGGCTGCTCTCGGCCGGCGTGGTGGTGGTGATCCTGATGACCCCGACCGTGCTGCAAACCATCTACCACTTCAGCCCTACGGTTGCGCTGCAAGCCAACAGCCTGGCCATCGTGACCCTGAGCCTGGGCTGCATCGCCTCGGGTGCCCTGGCCGACCGTTTTGGCGCCGGCCGCGTGCTGGTAACCGGTTGCGCACTGCTGCTGGCAACTTCCTGGACGCTGTATCACAGCCTGATGGCCCACCCGGACTGGCTGTTCCCGTTGTATGCCTTGACTGGCCTGTTTGTCGGCACCATCGGTGTGGTGCCCTACGTGATGGTCAAAGCCTTCCCGCCGGTGGTGCGCTTCAGCGGTCTGTCGTTCTCCTACAACGTTGCTTATGCCGTGTTCGGTGGGCTGACGCCATTGGTGGTGTCGCTGCTGATGAAGGAGAGCCCGATGGGGCCGGCTTACTACGTGGCTATCCTCTGTGTGATGGGGATGGCGGTAGGCGGCTACCTGTGGAAACGCGGCCGCTAAAAACCGCCTGATCACTGTGGTGGGTGAGTAGGCTTCCTCACCACAGTGAACGTGTTTGTTCTGTTTTTTACTTCGCTTCCCGATAGTGGCCTTTCATCTAATTGTCATATTTAAGACATAGAGTGTTCACACGGCCTGCCGATACTTGGCCCCGATCCAATTATCCCTATCTGCTAGGAGCAAGGCATGAAACTGAAACGTTTGATGGCGGCAATGACTTTTGTCGCTGCTGGCGTTGCGACCGCCAACGCGGTGGCCGCTGGTGTTGATCCGGCAATCCCGGCTTACGTCAAGACCACTGGTGTGTCGGGCAACCTGTCCAGCGTCGGCTCCGATACCCTGGCTAACCTGATGACCCTGTGGGCCGAGGGTTACAAAAAGGAATACCCGAACGTCAACATCCAGATTCAAGCTGCCGGCTCTGCCACTGCGCCACCTGCGTTGACTGAAGGCACCTCCAACCTGGGCCCGATGAGCCGCAAGATGAAGGACACCGAATTGGCGGCCTTCGAGCAGAAGTACGGCTACAAGCCAACCGCTATCCCGGTTGCCGTGGATGCCCTGGCGGTATTTGTGCACAAGGACAACCCGATCCAGCACCTGACCATGGAACAGGTCGACGCCATCTTCTCGTCGACGCGTCTGTGCGGCGCCAAAGCCGATGTGAAAACCTGGGGCGACCTGGGCGTGACCGGCGACCTGGCCAACAAGCCAGTGCAACTGTTCGGGCGTAACTCGGTATCCGGCACCTACGGCTACTTCAAGGAAGAAGCCCTGTGCAAAGGCGACTACAAGCCAAACGTGAACGAACAACCGGGCTCGGCTTCGGTCGTGCAGTCGATCAGCTCCTCGCTGAACGGCATCGGTTACTCGGGTATCGGCTACAAGACCGCCAGCGTGAAGACCGTGCCACTGGCCAAGAAAGGCAGCACTGACTACATCGAAGACTCCGAAGAAAACGCCCTGAACGGCAAGTATCCGCTGTCGCGTTTCCTCTACGTGTACGTCAACAAAGCCCCGAACAAGCCACTGGCGCCGCTGGAAGCTGAGTTCGTGAAACTGGTGCTGTCCAAGCAGGGCCAGGAAGTGGTGGTCAAAGACGGCTACATCCCACTGCCAGCCAAAGTCGCCGCCAAGGCCCTGGCTGACCTGGGTTTGAAAGAAGGCAACTAAGTAGCTGGGCTGGGTAAAACCGGCCCTTCTGTAGGAGCGAGCTTGCTCGCGAAAGACGATAGGGCACCGCGTTTATTCAGAAATGGCGCGTTATCGTTGACGATCTTCGCGAGCAAGCTCGCTCCTACAGAGACTCCTAATTTTTTATCCGCTGCCAGCCCTGCTTCGCGGCGGATTTGTTGCGTCACTGCACTGTCATCTTTCTGTCATACAGGATCGCTAGGGTGTGCGCATGAATGATCTGGCCAATTCCACCATGACGACGACTTCCCCTCCCAAGCGCATTGATTTCAATACGCCTGAGCTGCAACGCAAGCGCCGCATCCGCGCGCTCAAGGATCGCTTCACCCGTTGGTATGTGCTGGTCGGCGGCCTCGCCGTGCTGGCGGCCATTACCCTGATCTTCTTCTTCCTCGCCTACGTGGTCGCGCCCCTGTTCCAGGGCGCCTCGTTGACCAAGGAAGACGCGTTGACGCCCGCCTGGATGCAGGACGC
Organism: Pseudomonas sp. FP215; assembly: GCF_030687795.1. Lineage (NCBI taxonomy): Bacteria > Pseudomonadati > Pseudomonadota > Gammaproteobacteria > Pseudomonadales > Pseudomonadaceae > Pseudomonas > Pseudomonas sp. FP215. The sequence goes on along the minus strand of NZ_CP117447.1, from coordinate 6,550,347 downwards.
CGGCAAGCCGTTGATGATCTCCCTCGAAGAACAGAACCAAGTCGCCATGCGGGTCTCCGATACGGGCCAGGCGTTGTTCTTTGCCGTGGACACCGGTGCCGAGCTCAAGCGTGTCGACCTGCCGCTTCCGGCCGGTACCAGCGTTGCTTCCATTGGTGAAGACCAGCCGGGCAGCCCGCTGGTGATCCTCGGCTTGTCCAATGGCCAGTCTTTGGTGTTCCGCCACACCTATAAGGTGTCGTACCCGGACGGCAAGAAAACCATCAGCCCAGCGATCGAATACCCCTACGGCGAAACGCCCATCGTGCTGGATGACGCCGGTCGGCCGCTGGAACACGTTGCGCTCAACGCCACCGACACCTCCCTGGTGGTGGCAGGTTCCGCTGGTTCGCACTTGAACGTGCTGACCCTGAGCCGCGAAGAAAACATGATGACCGGTGAAGTCACCAGCGAGCAGAAGCGTGTCGAGCTGCCGCAGATGACCGAGCCGGTGAAAGCGATCTTCATCGACCCACGCCAGCAGTGGCTGTACGTGATCAACGGCCGTGCCCTGGCCGACGTGTTCAGCCTGCGCGACAAGAGCCTCAACGGTCGCTACAAACTGCTGGAAGACGCTGACACGGAAATCACCGCCAGCACCCAGTTGGTTGGCGGCATCTCGCTGATCCTGGGTAACTCCAAAGGCGGCCTGGCCCAGTGGTTCATGGCCCGTGACCCGGATGGCGAGCAACGCCTGAAGCAGATCCGCACCTTCCAGATGGGCACCGCGCCCATCGTCGAAATCAGCGCTGAAGAGCGCCGCAAAGGCTTCACCGCCCTGGATGCTGCTGGCCAGTTCGGCGTGTTCCACAGCACCGCCCACCGCACCTTGCTGGTGGACCCGGTGGTCGACGGCCAGGGCTTGTTCGGCATGTCGCCACGGGCCAACCGTGTGATCGTCGAGGCGGGTGGCAAGCTGCAACCGCTGTTGCTCGATAACCCGCACCCGGAAGTGTCGTGGAGCGCGTTGTGGAGCAAGGTCTGGTACGAAAACTACGACGAGCCTAAATACGTCTGGCAGTCCACGGCCGCCAACACCGACTTCGAACCCAAGATGAGCCTCGCCCCGCTGACCTTCGGTACCTTGAAGGCTGCGTTCTACGCCATGCTGCTGGCGGCGCCACTGGCGGTTGCTGCGGCGATCTACACCGCTTACTTCATGGCACCGAGCCTGCGCCGCAAGGTCAAGCCGGTGATCGAGCTGATGGAAGCCATGCCGACGGTGATCCTCGGCTTCTTCGCCGGCCTGTTCCTGGCACCGTATGTGGAAGGGCACCTGCCGGGCATTTTCAGCCTGTTGATGCTGTTGCCGATTGGCATCCTGGTGGCGGGTTTTGTCTTCAGCCGCTTGCCTGAGTCGATCCGCCTGCGCGTTCCCGATGGTTGGGAAAGCGCGATCCTGATCCCGGTGATCCTGTTCGTGGGCTGGCTCTCGCTGTACATGAGCCCGTACCTGGAAACCTGGTTCTTCGGCGGTGACATGCGCATGTGGATCTCCCATGATCTGGGCATTACCTACGACCAGCGCAACGCCTTGGTGGTCGGCCTGGCCATGGGTTTTGCGGTGATCCCGAACATCTACTCCATCGCCGAAGACGCCGTGTTCAGCGTGCCGCGCGGCCTGACCCTGGGCTCCCTGGCCCTGGGTGCCACGCCGTGGCAGACCATGACCCGCGTGGTCATCCTCACTGCCAGCCCGGGCATCTTCTCGGCGCTGATGATCGGCATGGGCCGCGCCGTGGGCGAGACCATGATCGTGCTGATGGCCACCGGCAACACCCCGGTGATGGAGATGAACCTGTTCGAGGGCCTGCGCACCCTGGCGGCCAACGTTGCGGTGGAGATGCCCGAGTCGGAAGTGGGCGGCAGTCATTACCGCGTGCTGTTCCTCTCGGCGCTGGTGCTGCTGTTGTTCACCTTCATCATGAACACCCTCGCCGAGCTGATTCGTCAGCGTCTGCGCAAGAAATACTCGTCGCTTTAAGAAAGGTAGAAGTCTGTGAAACAGAACTCCCTGAATGGATGGTTCAAGAGCGGCGCTCCCGGCGTCTGGATCAGCGGTGGCGCGGTGTCCATCGCGGTCATCATGACCATTGGTTTGCTGGCTGTGATTGCGGTGCGGGGCCTGGGCCATTTCTGGCCGGCCGACCTGATCCAGGCCAACTACAACGTGCCTGGCCAGGCCAACCACATCGTGATCGGCGAAGTGGTGCAGAAAGAAGAAGTGCCGCGTGAGCGCCTGAAAAGCGCGGGCCTGCCGGTGCCGGACCAAGGCCCGGAATTCATGACCCGTGAGCTGATCAAGGTCGGCAACCGCGACCTGAACGGCAACGACTTCACCTGGATCGTCGGCGAGTGGCTGAAGGACCAGACCAAGCCTGCGAACCTGATGGCCATCGAGCGTCGTGAGTGGGGCAACTTCTACGGCACCCTGGTCAACGTCAAGCAGGATGGCAAGGTTATCGCTGAAGGCGAAGCCGCGTGGCCGGAGCTGCAAGCCCGCGTGGACCGCGTGAACAAGCTCGCCGCTCAGCTCAAGACCTTGGAAAAATCCGATATCGGCGCGATCAACGCAGGCCTGGAGCGCATCCGCCTGCACGGTCGCAAACTGGAACTGGAAGGCAAGCTCGACGCAGCCGCCCAGGCCGACATGGACGCCGACCGCGCTGAGCTGAACGCCCGCTACCAGGACATCGAGGCGCGCCTGGCTGACCTGCACGCACAGTTCAACCGCGACGCCCTCACCGCACGTGACGGCAACGGTAAGGAAGTGGAAATCGGCATCGGCAAAGTGGTGCACGCCTACCAGCCGAACGCCATGGGCACGATGACCAAGATCGGCTTCTACTTCAGCAAGGTCTGGGAATTTCTCAGCGATGACCCACGGGAAGCCAACACCGAAGGCGGGATCTTCCCGGCCATCTTCGGCACCGTGATGATGACCCTGATCATGGCAATGATCGTGACTCCGTTTGGCGTACTGGCCGCGGTGTACCTGCGTGAATATGCCAAGCAGAACACCTTGACCCGCATCATCCGCATCGCCGTGAACAACCTGGCAGGTGTACCGGCCATCGTCTACGGCGTGTTCGGTCTGGGCTTCTTCGTGTATGTATTGGGGGGCTCGGTCGACCGTCTGTTCTTCGCTGAAGCCCTGCCGGCGCCGACCTTCGGCACGCCGGGGCTGCTCTGGGCCTCGCTGACTCTGGCGCTGCTGGCGGTGCCGGTGGTGATCGTGGCCACCGAAGAAGGCTTGGCGCGCATTCCCCGCACCGTGCGTGAAGGCTCCCTGGCACTCGGCGCGACCAAGGCGGAAACGCTGTGGAAGATCGTGCTGCCGATGGCCAGCCCGGCGATGATGACCGGCATGATCCTCGCCGTGGCGCGTGCCGCCGGTGAGGTGGCGCCGCTGATGCTGGTGGGTGTAGTGAAGCTGGCGCCGTCGCTGCCGCTGGACGGTAACTATCCGTACCTGCACCTGGACCAGAAGATCATGCACCTGGGCTTCCATATTTATGACGTCGGCTTCCAGAGCCCCAACGTCGAAGCCGCACGGCCGTTGGTGTACGCCACTGCCTTGCTGCTGGTACTGGTGATCGCCACGCTCAACCTGTCGGCGGTGTGGATTCGTAACCACCTGCGCGAGAAGTACAAGGCGTTGGACAGTTAATTGAAGTGAACGCGAATTAAATGTGGGAGCGGGCTTGCTCGCGAAAGCGGTGTGTCATTCAACACACCTGGCGACTGATACGACGCCTTCGCGAGCAAGCCCGCTCCCACACAATGAATTGGTAGCACAGGGAGCATCCCATGCAACACGAAACCCAATCCCACGGCATCAACATGTCTGCCCTGGGTCGCGACAAGCAGAGCCTGAGCCTGGCCCAGGAAACCGTGGCCATCGAAGTCCCTGGCCTGAGCCTGTACTACGGCGACAAGCAGGCGTTGTTCGACGTCAGCATGAACATTCCCAAGCAACGCGTGACCGCCTTCATCGGCCCGTCGGGCTGCGGCAAGTCCACGTTGTTGCGTACCTTCAACCGCATGAATGACCTGGTGGACGGTTGCCGTGTAGAAGGTGCAATCAACCTCTACGGCACCAATATCTACCGCAAGGGCGAAGACGTGGCCGAGCTGCGTCGCCGCGTGGGCATGGTGTTCCAGAAGCCCAACCCGTTCCCCAAGACCATCTACGAAAACGTGGTCTACGGCCTGCGTATCCAGGGCATCAACAAGAAACGCATCCTCGACGAAGCGGTTGAATGGGCGCTCAAGGGCGCGGCATTGTGGGACGAGGTCAAGGACCGCCTGCACGAATCGGCACTCGGCTTGTCCGGCGGCCAGCAGCAGCGTCTGGTGATCGCCCGTACCATCGCCGTAGAGCCGGAAGTGTTGCTGCTCGACGAACCGTGCTCGGCCCTCGACCCGATCTCCACGTTGAAAGTCGAAGAGCTGATCTACGAGCTCAAGTCCAAGTTCACCATCGTCATCGTGACTCACAACATGCAACAGGCGGCGCGGGTTTCCGACTACACCGCGTTCATGTACATGGGCAAGCTGGTGGAGTTCGGCGATACCGATACCCTGTTCACCAATCCGGCGAAGAAGCAGACCGAAGACTACATCACCGGTCGCTACGGCTAGGAAGCTGTGGTTCTGATTGTACTGACGCTGCGGTTCTCCGCACCTTACCGGACGCTCCAAGGACGCCAACATGATTAGCAAAGAAGGCCTTACCCACCACATCTCCGCGCAGTTCAATGCCGAGCTTGAGGAAGTGCGCAGCCACCTCCTGGCGATGGGCGGGCTGGTGGAGAAGCAAGTCAACGATGCGGTCACCGCGCTGATCGAGGCCGACTCGGGCCTGGCCCAGCAGGTGCGTGAGATTGACGAGCAGATCAACCAGATGGAACGCAATATCGACGAAGAGTGCCTGCGCATTCTTGCCCGCCGCCAGCCGGCGGCCTCGGACCTGCGTTTGATCATCAGCATTTCCAAGTCGGTGATCGACCTGGAGCGCATCGGTGACGAAGCCACCAAGATTGCCCGCCGCGCCATCCAGCTGTGCGAAGAGGGTGAGGCGCCCCGTGGCTACGTGGAAGTGCGCCATATCGGTGATCAGGTGCGCAACATGGTGCGTGATGCCCTCGACGCCTTCGCCCGCTTTGACGCCGAACTGGCGTTGTCGGTGGCCCAGTACGACAAGATTATCGACCGCGAATACAAGACCGCGCTGCGTGAGCTGGCCACTTACATGATGGAAGATCCGCGCTCGATCTCGCGGGTCTTGAACATCATTTGGGTGCTGCGTTCCCTGGAGCGTATCGGCGACCATGCGCGCAATATCTCGGAGCTGGTGATTTATCTGGTGCGCGGCACCGACGTGCGGCACATGGGCCTCAAGCGCATGAAGGCCGAAGTTGAAGGGACTGCTGATCTAATCCCTAATGTTTCGGGCGAATCTGACGATAAGTAAGGTTGCCCGAGAAATTAACGCCCGGCCTCTGGCCGGGCGTTTTCGTTTGTGGCATCTGAATTTTTTGCACAGCAGGCGCCATAAAGTCCTTCTGTGACCCGCGAGTTTTGGCAAAATGCCATCAGTCAGGCGTTTTGCAGACGTTTTTATAGGATGAAGGGTCGATGAGTAAAGTCAGTGTGTTGGTGGTGGATGACGCCTCGTTTATTCGCGACCTGGTGAAGAAGTGCCTGCGCAATTACTTCCCCGGAATCAAGATCGAAGATGCGGTGAACGGCAAAAAGGCGCAATCCATCCTGATGCGCGAAACCTTCGACCTGGTGCTGTGTGACTGGGAAATGCCGGAAATGTCCGGTATTGAGCTATTGACCTGGTGCCGCGAGCAAGCGCACCTGAAGGCCATGCCGTTCGTGATGGTGACCAGCCGTGGCGACAAGGAAAACGTGGTGCAGGCGATTCAGGCGGGCGTTTCCGGCTACGTGAGCAAGCCGTTCACCAACGAGCAGTTGCTGAACAAGGTCAAGCAGGCCCTGCACAAGATCGGTCGCCTCGATGCGCTGATTGCCAGCGCGCCGACCAAGATGAACTCAGCCTTCGGCAACGACTCCCTGAGCGCCCTGACCGGCGGCAAACCCGAAGCGGTCAAGCCGGCCCCGGTGGCGGCGCCCAGCAAAGGCCTGCTCAACACCCCACCCGTGAAGGCCCCCGCAGCAGCGGCGCCGGCTGGCAGTCGCGGTCAGGGCCAGTTGCGCCTCGCAAGCGGCACCCAGCAATGCGTGATCAAGGCCCTGAGCATCAAGGAAGCGTTGCTGGTGGTGAAGCGTGGCGAGGTCCTGCCTCAGGTGCTGGAAAGCGCCGTGCTCGATCTTGAGCAGGGCGACAACGCCGAAGTCGCACGGCTCAACGGCTACCTGCACGCCATCGTCGCCTACGAGCCCAAGCCCGACAGCGACTGGCTGCAACTGACCTTCCGCTTTATCGACCAGGATGCGCAGAAGCTGGACTACATATCCCGCCTGATCGCCCGTGGCACGGCGCAGAAGCACTTCGTGCCGGGGGCGTAAAGCGCTGCCCCCTGTAGGAGCGAGCTTGCTCGCGAAAAACGTAAACGATAACGCGTGCGTCCTGAATAAACGCGGCGCCTGTGCGTTTTTCGCGAGCAAGCTCGCTCCTACAGGAGGCGCCCGGTTCTACAGTCAGTCCAGCAGCAGCACCTTGGCCAACACAATCTTCGGCCCTTTCATCTTCTTGATGATGATCCGCAAGCCTTCAACTTCCAGCACTTCTTCCTCTTCCGGCACGCGCTTGAGCGTGTCGTAGATCAGGCCGGCCAGGGTTTCGGCTTCGATGTGGTCCAGGTCGACGCCCAGCAGGCGTTCCACCTTGAACAACGGCGTGTCGCCACGTACCAGCAATTTGCCGGGCTGGTAGGCGAGGATGCCGCGCTCGGCCTTGCGGTGTTCGTCCTGGATATCGCCCACCAGTACTTCCAGCACGTCTTCCATGGTCAGGTAGCCGATGATCTTGCCGTCGGCTTCTTCCACCAGGGCGAAGTGCGCGCCGCCTTTGCGGAACTGCTCCAGCAGTTGCGACAACGGCATATGCCGCGATACGCGTTCCAGCGGGCGGGTCAATTCGGCTAGGTTGAACGATTCGGGGATATGGTCCAGCGCGGCCAGCTCCAGCAGCAAATCCTTGATGTGCAGCAAGCCGACAAACTCGTTGCGCACCGCGTCATACACCGGGTAACGGCTGAATTTGTGACGACGGAACAGCGCGAGGATTTCTTTGAGCGGGGCGTTGAAGTCCAGGGTCACCAGGTCTTCCCGGGAGTTGGCCCAGTCCACTACTTCCAGCTCGCCCATTTCCACGGCGGAGGCCAGTACGCGCATGCCTTGGTCGCTGGGGTCCTGGCCACGGCTGGAGTGCAGGATCAGCTTGAGTTCTTCGCGGCTGTAATGGTGCTCATGGTGAGGGCCAGGCTCGCCTTGGCCAGCGATGCGCAAAATGGCGTTGGCACTGGCGTTGAGCAGGTAGATGGCCGGGTACATCGCCCAGTAGAACAGGTACAGCGGCACGGCCGTCCACAGCGACAGCAGCTCGGGTTTGCGAATCGCCCAGGATTTGGGGGCCAACTCACCGACCACGATGTGCAGGTAGGAAATCACGAAGAAGGCGGCAAAGAACGAAACGCCCTTGATCACTTCCGGCGACTGCACGCCGACCGCGCCCAGCATCGGCTCGAGGATATGCGCAAAGGCCGGTTCACCGACCCAGCCCAAGCCCAGGGACGCCAGGGTGATACCCAACTGGCAAGCCGACAGGTAGGCGTCGAGCTGGCTGTGCACGGTACGCAGGATCTGCCCGCGCCAGCCGTTCTTATGGGCGATGGCCTCGACGCGGGTAGCGCGCAGTTTGACCATGGCAAATTCCGCCGCAACGAAGAAACCGTTGAGCAGTACCAGGATCAGTGCAAAAAGAATCATGCCGAAATCGGCGAAGAGTGTAGCGAGGGTAATACCAGGGGAAGGGTCCATGATGGGGTTTTGCAGGTTCCGTGTGTTCAATAAGGGGTGACAGGTGGGCCTGAAAGGCAGGCACAAGTCGGCCAATGTAGCGGCTGACGGGGCGCTTGCCTAGTGCCCGCTGCCCGGCGGGGCTGCAATGCTTGCTTTGAAACAACACAAATCCAGTGTGGGAGCGGGCTTGCTCGCGAATGCGGTGGGTCAGTCAGTTTATTCATTCACTGATACCCCGCATTCGCGAGCAAGCCCGCTCCCACATTTAGCCCTGTTGTGTTTCGAGATTATTTATCTTCTTCGAGTGCTCGCGAACGGGTCACCTGCGCCGGCGGAAAATGACAGGTAAACGTACTGCCATGCCCCAGCACGCTACTGATTTCCAGGCGGGCCCGATGGCGCAGCAGCACATGCTTGACGATGGCCAGGCCCAGCCCGGTGCCGCCGGTGTTGGAGTTGCGGCTGGAGTCGACCCGGTAGAAGCGTTCGGTCAGGCGCGGCAGGTGCTTGGCGTCGATACCGATACCCGAGTCCTGCACACTCAGGTGCGCACCGTGCTCGTCGGCCCACCAGCGAATGCGGATATTGCCCTTGTCCTGCGTGTACTTCACCGCGTTGAACACCAGGTTGGAGAATGCGCTGCGCAGTTCGCCCTCGCTGCCCTTGAGCAATACGGTTGGGTCGGCCTCCAGCGTGATCTGCTGCCCGCGTTCGCCCGAGAGGGCCTGGGCATCGTTCTTGATCGTCTGCAACAGGCTCTGCACGGCCACGGGGTGGTTGTCCGAGGGATAGTCCGTGGCCTCAAGCTTGGCCAGCAACAGCAGGTCGTTGAGCAGGGTCTGCATGCGTGAGCCTTGCTGCTGCATCTGTTGCAGGGCACGGCTCCAGCGCGGGTTGATCTCGTCGACATTGTCGAGCAACGTCTCCAGGTAGCCGCAGATCACCGTCAACGGCGTGCGCAGCTCGTGGGAGACGTTGGCGACGAAGTCTTTGCGCATCTGTTCCAGCTGGTGGATACGGGTCACGTCACGCACCAGCATCAAATGCTCGTTGTTGCCGTAGCGGGTCAGGTACAACTGGATGCGCACGCGGTCGTTGGTGGGCGAGGGGATTTCCAGGGCTTCTTCGTAGTTGTCCTGCTCAAAGTATTCCTTGAAGCGCGGGTGACGCACCAGGTTGGTCACCGGCTGGCCGCTGTCCTGGGGCGTCTTGAGGCCCAGCAGGGTCTCGGCGGCACGGTTCCACCATTCCAGGTTGCCGTCGCTGTCGAGCATGATCACCGCGTCCTTGAGCGCGGCGGTGGACTCCTGCACCCGGTCGATCACCGCTTGCAGGCGCCCGCGTACCCGTTGGTCGCGGCGTTGCAGGTGGTAGATGCTGTCGAACACCTCGCCCCACAGGCCGTAGCCATCGGGCGGTGCTTCATCGGGTTTGTGCTGGCGCAGCCATTCATGCAAGCGCAGCAACTGCTTGAGGGTCCAGCCCAGGTACAAGGCGATGCCGGCGGCCAAGCTCCAGCCGTAATAGCCACTGATCAGCCCAACCAACAGGCAGGCAGTGATCAACAGCAGCATGTGGCGGATCAGGGTGCCGTGCCAGTTTTGGTTCACTTGAACATGCGTCCTTGTCAGCTGTTTAAGTCAGGCGATTAAGTCACGAAGCAGCTGGCTCAGCCTTTGGTAGAAAACCGATAGCCGGTGCCGCGCACGGTTTGTACCAGATTCTCGTACGCATCGCCCAAGGCTTTGCGCAGGCGGCGGATATGCACATCCACCGTGCGCTCTTCCACATAGACGTTGCCGCCCCACACCTGGTCGAGCAGTTGGCCACGGGTGTAGGCGCGCTCCTGGTGGGTCATGAAGAATTGCAGCAGGCGGTATTCGGTCGGCCCCATCTCCGCAGGCTTGCCGTCGATGGTCACGCGGTGGCTGATCGGGTCCAGGATCAGGCCGTCGACTTCAATAGGCGCTTCGCCATCGGTCGGGCCGGCGCGGCGCAGCACGGCTTTGAGGCGCGCCACCAGTTCCCGTGGAGAAAACGGCTTGGTGATGTAGTCATCGGCGCCGACTTCCAGGCCCTGGATCTTGTTGTCCTCTTCGCCCTTGGCGGTGAGCATGATGATCGGAATATCCCCGGTCAGCTCGTCACGCTTGAGACGGCGGGCCAACTCGATGCCCGAGGTGCCGGGCAGCATCCAGTCGAGCAGGATCAGGTCCGGCTTGCGGTCGACGATAATGGCGTGGGCCTGTTGGGAGTTTTCCGCCTCCAGGCAGTCATAGCCGGCCATTTCCAACGCAACGGCGATCATCTCGCGAATGGGCGCTTCGTCGTCAACAATCAGAATGCTCCTGCCAACCATGCTCAAAATCCTCTTGTCATTTAACTGTCTTGCGCCGCATTAGATAACGGAATTATTGCAGTCGTGTGACAGTAATTTAGTCGCTTGGGCAATTAACGGCACTCTGGACTACCCTTTGGGTCCGAATCCTGACAACCACAAAAGGAAGGTTCCGATGACTTACAGCACTGTTTCCTGGAAAGCCCTGCTGGTATCTGCGGTGTTGACGCTGCCAGGCCTGGCGTTTGCGGCAGAGCCAGCGATGACCCAAGGCGGGATGTTGGTGGATCACAAGGGGATGACGCTCTACACCTTCGACAAGGACGCTGATGGCAAATCAGTGTGCAAGGACCAGTGCGCGACCAACTGGCCCCCGCTGAAGGCAGAGTCCACCGACACCAAGACCGGCGATTGGACGGTGATCACCCGCGACGACCAGACCAGCCAGTGGGCGTACAAAGGCAAGCCTGTCTACACCTACAAGGACGACAAGAAAGCCGGTGACAAGACGGGTGATGGCAAGGGTAGCGTTTGGCACATCATCAAGCCTTAAGTCTGCGGCGCTGCTGAATCCATCGGGGGCAAGCCCCTCCCACATTTTTTTGATGTGCGAATACAATCAAAATGTGGGAGCTGGCTTGCCTGCGATGGCGCCCCAACAATCACCACAGAATCCTCAGCGAACCGCGTAGTCCACCACAATCCCGACAAAAATCGCCAACCCCGCCCAGTGGTTATGCAAGAACGCCTTGAAGCACTTCATGCGGTCCCTGTCCCGCGTGTACCAGAACTCCCAGACAAAACAGCCCGCCGCCGCCAGCAACCCGAGGTGGAACCACCCGCCCAACTCGAACCGCGAACCGGCCAGCAACAGGCACGCCAGCGCCAGGCCTTGCAGCGTGAGGATGATCACGCGGTCGGCATCGCCAAATAGAATCGCGGTGGATTTCACCCCGATCTTCAAGTCGTCATCGCGGTCGGTCATGGCGTAATAGGTGTCGTAGCCCACCGTCCACAACAGGTTGGCGATGTACAGCAGCCACGCCGTGGCAGGCAAATGGCCGGTCTCGGCGGTAAACGCCATCGGCATGCCCCAGGAAAACGCCGCGCCCAGCACCACTTGGGGGTAATAGGTGTAGCGCTTCATGAACGGGTAGCTCGCCGCCAGAGCCAGGCCGCCCAGGGACAGCAAGATAGTGCTGGCGTTGGTCAGCAGCACCAGCAGGAAACTGATGCCCATCAACACGGCAAAAAACACCAGCGCTTCTTTCGAGCTGATCTTGCCGCTCACCAGCGGGCGTTGCTCGGTGCGTTTCACATGGCCATCGACCTTGCGGTCGGCCCAGTCATTGATCACGCAGCCGCCGGCCCGGGTGAGTACCACGCCCAGCACGAAAATCACGATATTGATCAGCGACGGCGAACCCTTGCCGGCGATCCACAGTGCCCACAGTGTCGGCCACAGCAGCAGGTAGATGCCGATGGGCTTGTCCATGCGCGTCAACTGAATGAAATCCCAGGCCCTGGGGTTCAGGCGGTTCAAGGACTTGAGCAGACGTTGGTACATCAGCAGTTCTCCGGATGAGCGTGCAACGCGTGCCAGAAACTCGGCAGAAAGACTTCCGCCACCAGCACGCTCAGCGCCCCGCGGTCGAAGCGTGAACGGCGCGCCCACAGATTATCGGCCTGGTCCGCTGTCGGCAGCCAGGCACGAGGGTAGTGACACACTTCAATGACCTGGCGGGTAAAGGCGCGGTCGCAGAACAGCAACTCGCCGAGCGAACGGCTGCCCAACTCGTCCATGTGCAGCCCATCGCCCTGCAAGGCACTGCGGGCCGCCACGCTGCGGGCGAACACCCAAGGCTGGCCGTGCCCGCGCAAATACACCTCGCGTACCCAACCGATACTGGCCGGCGGCAGGTCCAGGGCGGCACATTCGTCGTCGCGCAACGGTTGCCAGCCTTCGAACAGCGGCGTCACGCTGAAACCCTCGTTGGACAGCCACGTCAGCCGTCGCGTCAGCGAGCCTTCGTCAAACAGCCAATTGAGGGTCAAGGGCGTGGGCAAGGGGCTCAGAAGGCTCTGGGTCAGCCATTGGCAAGCGTCGGGAAGGGCGATTGAGTGCGGCACGGTGAGTCAGTATTGGCAGCAAAAGAGGCGGCGAGCTTACCATGGCACCCTGGGCTTTTGCCGTGCCAAACCCGTCGTTTGCGTCGAACGTGCTTGCATCTGCCGGCCCCGATCAGTACAAAACGCCCTGAGCCGCGCGGCAACGCTGGATCCATCGACCGCCGGCCAACACGCCTGAACCTGAGGAAGCACGTAATGAAGAAGTGGCAATGTATCGTCTGTGGCCTTATTTACAACGAAGCGGACGGCTGGCCGGATGACGGTATTGCACCAGGCACTTTGTGGCAGGACGTCCCGGAAGACTGGCTGTGCCCGGACTGCGGCGTGGGTAAGTCGGACTTCGAAATGATCGAAATCGCGTAATCCCGAATTTAAGAAACGTACTACAAGGAGAAAGGAATGAACGCACCTGTCGTGATCATCGGCACAGGATTGGCCGGTTACAACGTCGCCCGGGAGTTTCGCAAGCTCGACAGCGAGACCCCGTTGCTGCTGATCACCGCAGATGACGGACGCTCCTACTCCAAACCCATGCTCTCCACCGGCTTTGGCAAGAACAAGGAAGCCGATGGCCTGAGCATGGCCGAGCCCGGCGCCATGGCCGAGCAACTCAAGGCCCAGGTGCGCACCCATACCCGTATCAGCGGCATCGACCCAGGCCACAAGCGCCTGTGGATCGGCGAGGAGGCGGTGACCTATCGTGACCTGGTCCTGGCCTGGGGCGCAGAAACCGTGCGCGTACCGGTCGAAGGCGATGCGGCTGAGCTGATTTTCCCGATCAACGACCTGGAAGACTACGCGCGCTTTCGTGCCGCCGCTGCCGGTAAACGGCGCGTGCTGCTGCTCGGCGCCGGCCTGATCGGCTGCGAATTTGCCAACGATCTGATCCTGGGCGGCTATGAAATCGATCTGGTCGCGCCCTGTGAGCAAGTCATGCCGACCCTGCTGCACCCGGCGGCGGCCGCAGCGGTGCAAGCCGGGCTGGAGGGCATCGGCGCGCGTTTCCACCTGGGCCCGGTGCTCAATCGCCTGCAACGCACGGCTGATGGCCTTGAAGCGCACCTGTCGGACGGCGAAGTGATTCACTGTGACCTGGTGGTGTCCGCCATTGGCCTGCGCCCTCGTGTAGACCTGGCCGCAGCGGCCGGCCTGCAAATCAACCGCGGGATCATGGTGGACCGCCACCTCAAGACCTCCCACGCCAATATCTATGCCCTGGGCGACTGCGCCGAGGTCGATGGCCTGAACCTGTTGTACGTGATGCCGCTGATGAGCTGCGCCCGCGCCCTGGCGCAAACCCTGGCCGGCAATGCCACGGCGGTGAGCTATGGGCCGATGCCCATCACCGTGAAAACCCCGGTGTGCCCGCTGGTAGTGTCCCCTGCGCCACGGGGCACGGAAGGCGTGTGGAGCGTCGAAGGGCAGGGTGCCGACATCAAGGCCCTGTGCCGCGATGCCAGCGGCCGCCTGCTGGGTTATGCGTTGACCGGCAGCGCCGTCATGGAAAAACTGGCGCTGAACAAAGAACTTCCGCCGCTGCTGGCGTAAATACCACCCGTTCTGTCGCAAACATCACGTTCATGCCCCGAGAAAGGCCGCCGCGAGACTGGCGCGGCGCCCGAGGGCATGCCATCCTCACTCCCGTCTGCCGCAGAGTAGAGCCTGCGGCGCCTTGGCGCTGCTCCACCAGAGAGCAGCACGGACATAACAACAAAAAACCGTCAAAGAGGCTTCACATATGCGTAAACCAGAACTCGCAGCCGCCATCGCTGAAAAAGCCGATCTCACCAAAGAACAGGCCAACCGCGTCCTCAACGCCGTCCTCGAAGAAATCACCGGCGCCCTGCACCGCAAAGACAGCGTCACCCTGGTTGGCTTCGGCACTTTCCTGCAACGCCACCGCGGCGCCCGCACCGGCAAAAACCCGCAAACCGGTGAGCCAGTGAAAATCAAGGCGAGCAACACCGTAGCGTTCAAGCCGGGCAAGTCGCTCAAAGACAGCGTCAACCCGTAATAGTGGTACCGCCTGAAGGGAGGCGGGAGGGTATGAAAAATGGGCACGCCGGCGGGTCGGGTGCCCATTTTTTTGCTCTTTGTGTTTGTGTGATCAGCTAAATTGAACGAGGAAATAGCCCCCCATTTCGCCTTCTGTCATTTTTTTCGCTCGATTATCGGCGAACACGTAACCTATACCGCCACCAAATATGCCTTCGTGACGAGCGCTTACTTTTGCGATATCGGTATCGGTCAACTGAGCCAGGAAATAGTAGCGAGGGCTTTCATACAGCGGGTCTTGCAGCCAAGCGGGGCGCCCTAAAACCTTGCTGATACCTACGCCACACTCCACGTCTTCCAGTTCTTCTTCCATTTGTTCGGGAGTCAATGGTTGCTGTGCAATATACTTTCGTGGAATCGGATCAGCCAATGTAGCGGGTGTGAGCTCAGCGGATGCGAGCGTGTGAAGCAGGACACGGCCATGGCCAGTTTGAAGTTTCTGCATCTCGCTTTGTTGATGAACAGCCAACTTGCGCACTGATGCCCGCGTGTAGGTTTCGTCATTTCGCTCAACGCTGACAAACACCGTCAGCGCCATTCCAGGAGGAATGAATGGCACACTCAGAAACGTTGAAGTCATCGTCATCACAGGCAGCATCAATTGGCCGGTTTGTGGATCTCTCGGCCAGAGATCAAGATCTGTCAGCCACGCGCCTCCACCTACTTGTCCAAGGCCATGATCTTGCTCTGAGAGAATGATTTGGTTGATGCCCATAGCGCGTGATCCTTTAGAAACAACCTTTTCGTTTGGCGAATGAAGTGGCGGAGCGCCTCGCCGTTCTGGCCTGTTGTTGCGTAATGATGCCGGTTTTGACCAGCGAGTTGTGTATGGCTTGAGACATGAGGCGAATTTCCAGCTTGCCGCGCTTGAGCATTTGGTTAGGGCCCATGCCGCGAGCGCGCCTCAAACGATTTTCCTCGGCATGTACCATGTCGTGATGCTTAGGGGACAGCGCGATGGACGGGTTGCCCTTGTAGCGGCGACCTTTGGCAATACCTTTTTCTTCCAAAAATTTATTTCGGACAATCTCGTGTGCTTCCAGTCCATCATTCTTGTGGGCCTTTGCACCGTAACCTGCCACTTCGCCTTCTTTGAGCAGCCCAAGCGGGTCAATCCACCCGGACGTATTGGGTGCGTATTGATAGAGGTTATAACCCCCCGCCAAACCAATCGGATCCGGCGTCGTAAACCGCCCCACATCCGGATCATAAAACCGAAACGTGTTGTAGTGCAGCCCAATCTCCCGATCCAGATACTGCCCCTGGAACCGCAAATTCTGCTCTTCGATAAAGTACGCTTCACGCACTTCTTCGTCCGCATTCCCCCACACCTGATAGCGCGCCTGCCACACCGTTTTTCCATCAGCTTCGGTCAGTTGCTCAGGCAATCCATTCAGGTCGTTGTGGTAGTAGCGTACGCTTTGATGCTCGCCCGTGCCGTCCACGCGAGCCAGCGGTACATAGCCGTCTTCTTCATAGAGATAGAGGCTGGTCTGGCTATGCCGATGCTCCTGCAGCAGGCGCAACCCCTCCCAATCAAAGCGGGTTTCACCCAACGGATAACCGTTGCTGTCATGTTCGGTTTTAGCGATGCGCCGTCCGAGGGGGTCGTAGGTCATTTTCACGACCGTTTCGCGTCCATCCTTCTGGCTACGGACTTCGATCAGGCGATGCTCTGCGTCGTAGGCAAAAAACTGTACGCCGCGTAGGGCACTGCGTTTTTCGATCATTCGGCCAAAGCCGTCGTAACGATAGCGTTTGTCCTGATAGGTCAACAGCTTGTTATGCACCACCAGCCCCGCACTGGCTGACGGACCGTCCAGCAGGTTGGCGGCGGCATCGTAGGCAAACGTTTCTCGCTGGCCCTGAGCGTTGTCCTGGCTGGCGATAATGCGCCCGGTGGCGTCGTAGTGGAGCAGTTGGCGCTGATCCCGATGGTTATCGCGGTCACGCTCCAGGCGGCCGATCAGGTTATCGGCCGGGTCATAGTCGAAGTGTTTTTGCTGGGTGGCCGGCAGTTGCGTGGGCTGGCCGTTGGGACGGCGTATCCGTGAGCGCAGGCGGCCGCTGCGGTCATATTCGCTGCGCGTGGTGATCTGGCCTTGGGTCCGCAGGACTTCACGGTGCAGGCGGTCGCGTTCGAAGTCGCAGATGACGCGCCCGTCGAGGTTGATCTGGTGCAGGTGGCCGCTGCCGTAGTACAGGCGGTTGAGCCAACGGCCGTCGGGCAACTGCGTCTGGATCAGGTTGCCGAGCTCATCGTAGTGGTAGTTCAGGCTGCCGGCGGCGCTTTGTTCGATGAGTAGTTGGCCGCGCGCGTCGTAGGCGAAGGCCAGTGCCTGGGTGGTTTCGTCATTGCCGATGAAGGTGACAGCGGTAAGTTGGTCCAACGGGTCGTAGGTGTATTCGGTGCGACCGTCATCGGTTTGTTTCAACAGCAAGCGGCCCACTGCATCGCGTTCGAGTCGATGCACAATTGAAGGCTCAGGTGTCTGCCCTGTGGGCACGTACTCAACGGCGGCTACGTTATCCAGAAGGTCATAGGCATAACGTCGGGCGCTGCCGTCGAGGTCTTGCTGCTCTACCAGACGGTCGCACGGGTCCCAGGTAAAGCGGTAACTCTCACCATTTTCATTGGTCAGGGTTTGGAGGTGTCCGTAGGCGTCGTAGCGGAACTCAATCTGCCGGCCATGGGCATCTATTCGTTGGCGCACCTGCCCGCGGCGTCCGTACTGGTAGCGGGTGGTGTGACCTGCGGCATCGGTATAGCCGATCAACAGACCGCTGGTATCGCGCAGGTACTGCTCGATGCGGCCGTCCGGCATTTCGCTCTGTAGCAACCGGCCTTGGCTGTCGTGTTGATAGCGCTGGCGCTCACCCAAAGCGTCGATGACTACCTGCAAATGACCCTGGCGGTCGTACTCGAACGCTGTGGGGTACCCCGAACAGTCGATATGCTGGATTAACTGTCCGGTTTCATTCCAGCGCAGGGTTTTGCTTTTGCCCGTGGCATCGATGATCTCCACCACCTGTCCAAACGTATCGTAGCGATACCGTGTGACATGCCCCAACGGGTCGATTTCACTGACGCAATTGCCTCGCTGGTCGTACTGATATTGCCACGCGTGGCCTGCCGCATCGGTCTCCACCAGCGGCAGCGACCAATGCTCCAGCCACAACGTCGATTCGATACGCCCCACCGGATCCTGGGTGCTGCACAGGTTGCCGGACTCGTCGTAGCCGAACTGCCATTTGCCGCCTTGTGGATCGGTGGCGCTGAGCAGCTGACGCTCGTCATTCCATTCAAACTGCCAGGTTTTTCCCAGGTTGTCGGTGTACTCGGTTATCTGGTACTGCGGGTTCCAGCGGCGTGTGCTGACCCGTTGCAAGCCATCAGTAATGCGCGTCACGCCACCCGGCAAGTCATAGTCGAACCGGTACTCGTCACCTTCATCGGTCCAGTGCCGCACCACGCGCCATTCGCTACCGTCCACACAGTCCCATTGGTAGTAACAACGCAGCCCGGTGGGCAACTGATGCTCGACCATGCGCTGGCCGCTGTCGTAGGTGAAGCGGCGTTGCACATTTGCGTCGGTATCGCGAACTTCGGCCAGGTCGCCGCGAGCATCGTAGCCGTAACTGACAAGGGTTTCTCGGCTGTGATCGGGGTATAGCCGTTTGACTTGCTCCACTCGCGCAGGCCATTGCTGGCTGTAAACAAATTCGACACGCACATGGTCGAACGTATCTCGTAAGTGGCTCAGCCGACCCTGAATGTCATAGTCAAGGAAGATTCGGTTGTCGTTGCGATCCCCCAATTGGCTAAGGCGCAGGCGTGAGGCGTTACCTGGCGTTGGTTCGAATAGCCGATACAGCCCGTCAACGCTTTCGATCAGTAGTTGGCCATTGGTATTGCGCCGTACGCTCAAGCCTTCTCCTGCGCTGAATACGGCACCGCCCAGCGGGATCACGCCCATGTCGATCTGTCGCGCTTGCTCATCGGTATAGACCAGCCGTTCCCCACCTTCGGGGTGTATGCCGATCTCGACGCAGACCTCGTAGATCACGCTCCAGCTGGCACCGAACAGACCGTCGCGACGCTCGTCCCGGCTGCTGTAGTAGCGCTGCCACTCGATAGGGAGCAGGCCGGGCAGGGCGAAGTCCAGATCGTCTTCCCCATCAAGAATTTTCGCGCCCGTGGAGCTGTGTACCGGGTTAGGCGAGCCTGCTACTGCGGAGGTAATGGCATTGGTCACTTGGCTGGTGCCCCACGACACCAGTCCACCAACGACCATGCACGGCAGCTTGCTGAAAAACTTGGAGCCACCACCGCGCAGCATCAACAGCGCGGTCACCGCCAGCCCGACACCGGGGGTCTTGCCGCTGCGGATCTCGCGCACCACCACGGGGCTGCCGCCAATACGCACGTTGCTGGAGATCATCCCCGACTCGACAATCGATGCGTCGCAGGTACTTCGGTCACCGCTACGGGCGGCCGGCTGACCATTAATCGTGACCTTGCTGGAGCCTTCGGCAATAAACTGCGGTGGCATGGGTGGATGCTTGGTGCAGATGACGATGTCCAGCGGTTTGGGGACTGCGCCTGGAGCAGGAACTGCCACTGTGGGTCGCCACATCTGCGAGAAGAAACCTTTGGCCATGTCAAGGTAGCTGGCTTCTTCGGGACTACCACCTTCGGCGGGCTGCGAGCTGACCGGGCCGATTGCGCCTGCGGCACGTGCAGAGGGAATGCCGTTGGTAAAGGTGTTGTGGGAGCCGGTGGCGATTGTTGCCATCACCACCGGCGGGAATAACGCGTTGCCTATCCAGTCACAAACTTTTGTCAGTCCCTTGTCTGCCCCCGTCTTGCTCATGCCTATGCCGACGATGATGCCCACCACGGCACCCAGTACAAAGCAGCCTAGGCCGCCGGTTACGACCGTAATACCGGTGGCGGCCACAATCGCAGCCGTGGCGACGGCCGTAATAGCGATGTTGGCCGCAATTTCCAGCACGCCGCCCAGGATGTCGGCCATCGCCGAGGTGTGCAGCAGGCCGTCGCCGAGACGTGCCGCCCAGAGAGCGTCAGACATGGATTAAGGGCTTCAAGGTTTGGGATTGAGCTGCAAGGTGCTTTTGATGGTTGCCCAATGGGCGCTTTCAGCATCGCCCAGGGGTTGGGCTTTGACATAACTCAGGGCAAGCATCTGCCGAGTGCCGGGTATCACAAGCGCTAACTGGTATTGATGGATACGCTCGGTGCCCTTGCTGAACTGGTTATGTACTTCGATGGCGTCTATATCCTGCGCCGCGCCTACACGAAGAGCCTTGGCCGGTTGGTAGCGCAAGTCCTGTACCTGCTTTTCCAGCTTCGCCAGTTGCTCTTCGAAGTTGCTCTGCAGCGTCTCGCCATCTCCCAGCAGGCTGCGGCTGACGATCAACGAGGTACCCAGCGCGGCGAACTTCAGGATATTGATGGAAGCATCCTGAACCTCATCGCTGGGCAGGGTGAATTGAAATTCATTGAGTCGATAGGTCATTGAAACGGAGTCTCGTTATTGGCCGGAAGACGGCTTGGGAAACATGGCGTTGACGGCGGCGTCAATGTCGCCCTTGACCCCCTGGCCCATGGGAGTGGTGCCGCCTTTGCCGCCAATGTTCAAATGCAGATTGCCTCCAGTGTTGATCTCGGAGCTGCCTTCGGAATACACATTGATCTGAACGCCGGTGAGATTGATCTGCCCGCTGGCGTTGAGCTCCAGCACGCTTTTGCCACAGACCAGGCGCAGGTTTTCGCCCACTTCAATCAGGTAACTTTTACTGATAGCGTCTGTTTTGCTGAACCCCACCATGAGCATGTCGTCATGCTTGACTGCGCGTACCCGGTCGTTGCCGACGGTCACGACTTCGTCATGCCCAATGCTTTTATTGCGGTCATGCCCCACCGAGTGGCTCTCATCCACCTCCACCACGATGTCCTGATTACGCTCGGCATGGATATACAACTGCTCCAGCCCCTTCTTGTCCTCCATGCGGATTTCATTGAAGTTGGCTGGCGTGCCGCCTTTGCTGGAGCGGCTTTTCATACCGCTCTGGGTGGCGTTCTCCGGCAAATCGTAGGGCACCGTCTGTTCGGCGTTGTAGACGCGCCCGGTGATAATCGGCCGGTCGGGGTCGCCTTCGAGGAAGCTGACGATCACTTCCTGGCCGATGCGTGGAATCTGCATCGAGCCCCAGTTCTTGCCGGCCCAGGATTGCGACACACGAATCCAGCACGAGCTGTTTTCGTTGGATTGGTCGTGGCGGTCCCAATAGAAGTGCACCTTCACGCGGCCATACTGGTCGGTCCAGATTTCCTCGCCTTTGGGGCCTACTACCAACGCGGTCTGCGGGCCTTTGACGATGGGGCGGTGGGTGTTGGCCAGTGGGCGGAAACTCTGTTGGGCGTCGATGCAGGTCAGGCTGCTTTCGAACTGCGCCGAGCCTGAACCGCCGCCGCTTTCCAGGCTTTCCTGCACGATGAAGTAGCGGCAACCGACGATCAGGTATTCGCGGTTCTGGTCCTGGCGGCTGAAGCCGGTGAGGCTGAACAGATGGCCCGACCCCAGGCCGCGCGCATTGCCGCTGAACTCGATCTGCTCATGCAGGGTTTGCAGGGCTTCGATGCGGGTGCGCGCATAGTGTTCGCCGTCGGCGCTTTGCACGTAGGTACCGGGGTAGTCGTACAGCGGATAGTCGCCGGCGGTGTGCGGGCGCGGCATGGCCGAGCGTACGTCGATGCTTGCGCTGGGGCGCTGGAAGTCGTAGTCGTTAAGCTCCAGCGAGCCCGGCTGCACCTCCTGCGCCAGGTGCCAGTTGTGCATATGGTCGCGTTCGCGCTGTTGCTCGTCCTTGGGGTAGTAGGGAATCGACGCATAGCCGGGCACGCTGGTGTGGGCGCCATAGGCGTCGGCCAGCACCAGCACATGGCGGTCTTGTTCATGGCGGAAGAAATAGTAGATGCCTTCCTGTTCCATCAGCCGGCTGACGAAATCGAAGCTGGTCTCGCGGTACTGCACGCAGTACTCCCACTCGCGATATGGCCGGCTGAGGGCGTCTTCGAAGTCGGAAAAACCCAGGTCACGGAACACCTGCTTGATGATCTGCGGGATGCTCAGGTTCTGGAAGATACGGCAATCGGAGGTACGGCTGAGCAACCACAGCCATGGGCGCAGGGTGGCCTGATAACTGGCGAACTGGCCCTGGTCGATGTTCTGGCTGCAACGGGCGACGATGCCATGAAAGTACCGCTCGCCACCGTCGGCCAGTTGCAGGCCCACGCTCATCGGTTTGCCCAGCAACTGGTTGAGGTCGATGTTGGCGTCCAGGGACGTCAGTTGCAGCTCATAGTTGAACAGCCGGCCCAGCTCTTCACCGCCGCCCATTTCGTTGAGCAGCAGCACATCCGGCCCGAGGGGGCTGGTGATTTTGGCCAGGCGTGAGGCTTGGTTGAATAGCATCATTTCATCCGTCAATTTCAACTGTAGGAGCGAGCTTGCTCGCGAAGGTCGTCAACGATGACGCGGGCATTCTGAATGAACGCGGCGATCTTGAGTTCTTCGCGAGCGAGCTCGCTCCTACAGGTGTCAGGCATTGTGGCGCTTATGCCGCGTCGCTGAAGTCGTAGTGCAATTCATTATCCCGACTGCTGATCCGCACTCCCGCCAACGCCTTGCCTTCCAGCATGCGCGTGAGGAACTCGCGGCTCATGTCCGGCAGCAGGCTGTTGGTGAGGATGGTGTCGATCATGCGCCCGCCGCTTTCAGTCTCGGTGCAGCGCGAGACGATCAGGTCGACCACGGCGTCGTCATACTCGAACGCGACTTTATGGGTGTTCTCCACACGCTTCTTGATGCGGTTCAATTGCAGGCGCGTGATCGCCTTGAGCATCTCATCGCTGAGCGGGTAGTACGGAATAGTCACCAGTCGACCGAGCAACGCCGGTGGGAAAATCTCCAGCAGCGGCTGGCGCAGGGCCTTGGCGATTTCCTCGGGCTCGGGGATATTCGCCGGGTCCTTGCAGACGTGGGAGATCAGCTCGGTACCGGCGTTGGTGGTCAGCAGGATCAGGGTGTTCTTGAAGTCGATCACCCGGCCTTCGCCGTCTTCCATCACGCCCTTGTCGAACACCTGGAAGAAGATCTCGTGCACGTCCGGGTGGGCTTTCTCCACCTCATCGAGCAACACCACGCTGTAGGGTTTGCGTCGCACCGCTTCAGTCAGTACACCGCCTTCGCCGTAGCCGATATAGCCCGGTGGCGCGCCCTTGAGGGTGGACACGGTGTGGGCTTCCTGGAATTCGCTCATGTTGATGGTAATGACGTTCTGCTCGCCGCCGTACATGGCTTCGGCCAGGGCCAGGGCGGTTTCGGTCTTGCCCACACCCGAGGTACCGGCCAGCATGAACACGCCAATCGGCTTGCTCGGGTTGTCGAGGCCGGCGCGGGAGGTCTGGATGCGCTTGGCGATCATCTGCAGGGCATGGTCCTGGCCGATGATGCGTTTCTTCAAGTGTTGGTCGAGGTTGAGCACAGTTTCCAGTTCATTGCGCGCCATGCGGCCCACCGGGATGCCGGTCCAGTCGGCGACCACCGAGGCCACGGCCTGGTAATCCACGGTCGGCAGGATCAATGGGGTCTCGCCTTGTAGAGCGGTGAGGCGCTGTTGCAGGTCGACCAATTGCGCACGCAACGCATCGTTGCCGCTGTCCACCACCCCGGCTTTTTCGCGCAAGGTGGCACGGGTGGCGAGCAGTTCATCTACCAAGGCTTTTTCTTCAGCCCAACGGCTTTCCAGGGTCGCCAGGCGCTCGCGTTCGGCGTTCAACAAGGCTTCGCTGTTGCTCTGGCGCGTACCGGTGGCGATGCCGATCGCATGCTCACGGGCGATGATTTGCAGCTCGGTTTCCAGGGCCTCGATACGGCGACGGCTGTCGTCCACCTCCGCGGGTACCGCGTGCAGGCTGATAGCGACGCGGGCACAGGCGGTGTCCAGCAGGCTCACGGATTTGTCCGGCAACTGGCGCGCCGGAATGTAGCGGTGGGAGAGCTTCACCGAGGCTTCCAGGGCTTCATCGAGGATCTGCACCTGGTGGTGTTTTTCCATGGTGGACGCCACGCCGCGCATCATCAGCAGCGCCTTGTCTTCAGACGGTTCGGCAACCTGCACCACCTGGAAGCGGCGAGTCAGGGCCGGGTCTTTCTCGATGTGCTTTTTGTACTCGGCCCAGGTGGTGGCAGCCACGGTACGCAAGGTGCCACGAGCCAGGGCAGGCTTGAGCAGGTTGGCCGCGTCACCAGTGCCGGCAGCGCCACCGGCACCCACCAGGGTATGGGCTTCGTCGATAAACAGGATGATCGGCTTGGGCGAGGCCTGCACGTCTTCGATGACCTGGCGCAGGCGCTGTTCGAACTCGCCTTTCATGCTGGCGCCGGCTTGCAACAGGCCCACGTCGAGGCTACGCAGCTCCACGTCCTTGAGCGCAGGCGGCACGTCACCGGCAACAATGCGCAGGGCGAAGCCTTCAACCACGGCAGTCTTGCCCACCCCGGCTTCACCGGTGAGGATCGGGTTGTTCTGGCGCCGACGCATGAGGATATCCACCAGTTGGCGGATCTCTTCGTCACGGCCGACGATGGGGTCGAGCTTGCCGCTGCGGGCCTGTTCGGTCAGGTCCACCGTGAAACGCTTGAGCGCTTCCTGCTTGCCCATTGCACTGGGCGCCATGGCCCCGCTGGCTTCGCCAGGGACACCGGCATTGAAGCCGTCGCTGGCGCTCAAGGCGTTTTCCGGTGAGTCACCGACGTATTCATCAAAGCGCTCGCTCAGGGCCTCGGCCTTGATCTTGTCAAACTCGCCGGACAAACCCAGCAGCGCATGGCGCAGGCTCGGCGTCTTCAAGATGCCCAGCACCAGATAACCGGTGCGCACCTGGCTTTCGCCAAACATCAGGCTGCCATACACCCAGCCGCGTTCTACGGCCTCTTCCACATGGGAGGACAGGTCGGTGATCGACGTGGAGCCGCGCGGCAGGCGGTCCAGGGCTTCGGTGAGGTCGCGAGCCAGGCGTGCCGGCTCCACGTTGAACTGGCGGATGATGCGGTGCAGGTCCGAGTCCTGCAGTTGTAGCAACTGGTGAAACCAGTGGGCCAGTTCCACATACGGATTGCCCCGCAACTTGCAGAACACCGTGGCGGCTTCGATGGCCTTGTAGGCCACGCTGTTGAGTTTGCCGAACAGTGCGGCGCGACTGATTTCACCCATGCTCTGGATTCCTTGAGGTGGTGGCGTGGTCGGCGTAATGCCGGGCCAGGATTAGGTCGTTGGCGTCATGCGCAGGTTGGCCGAGCCAGGTGTTGAAGCCCAGGCGGAACTGGCCGTTGAGTTGCAGCGCCGGAACTTCGGGTTGTTGCAAAACCAGGTTCAAGTCCCAGTCCAGTTCATGGCCCAGGTACTCGGCCACCCACGCCACCAGCTCGTTGAACGGCTGTTGGCCAGGCAGCATGCCCATGTAGTCATCCAGCGTGAGCGGGCCCAGGCGGATGCGGAATTTGTGCTGGCGGTCCCACACGTGGCTGCCCAGGCAGAAGTCCACGCCCAACTGGTTGGCGCTGACCCCCACGCGGCTGCGTTCGGGCAGTTCCAGCCATTGGCCGACGTATTCTTCGATCGCTACCGGCAGGCCAAAGTACTCGCCGAGGATCGCTTTCAAGCCATCCGGGTAGCGGGTTTGCGCCGACAGATGGCCGCTGTAATGCAGCTTCGCGGTATCGGGGATCAGCCCTTGATTGAGCAGGCTCGGCATCCCACGGCCACTCAGGGCGGCGAGGCGGGCGGACCAGTAGTCATCGTCCGGGCGGTCGTGGCTGACGGTAGGCCGCGCCTCGGCCCAGGCCCGATAGAACAGAGTCAGCAGGCGATGGTGGAACACATCCAGGAACTGCTTGCTGGTGCTGTCGGCGTTGTTGCGTTGGCGCTCGCGTACGTACTCGGTGATGTGCAGCGGCAGCGGGCCGTTGGGGCCGCCGAGGCCGAAGAAGAACTGCTCCAGCCGCGCCGGCTTGCCATCGCCTCCCGGGTCGACCGAGGCGAGGGTGGCGGGTGCGAAGGTGCAATCGGCCTGCTGCCCCAGGCGCAGCGGATCATCGGCCAGGCGCAGGGAATGGCCCAGGCGTGGCAGCTCGGGCGTTTCGCACTCGATGCGCCGCAATGCCTGGAAGAAGTCATATTCCCAGGGCTCCTGGTGCATCGCGTCCAGGGTGCTCACAGGGTCGGACGCCGTCCGGGCTTGGCTTTCCATCGCATGATCTCGCCGCGTTCGGTGGTACGGATCACCGTCTCGGTAAAGCTGTTGATCGACACGTAGCGTGCCAGGAAGCGCTCCAGCACCGCACCGAGCAGGAACACGCCGGTGCCGCGAAACGCGTTTTCATCGAACTCCAAGGTGATTTCCAGGCCGCGCCCAAACACAATCGGGCCAGGCATCGGCAGGCGTCGGGTCACCGCCTTGCTGCTGACTTCGCGCAGGCCTTCGATCTGCAATTGCAGGGCGGCGTCATTGCTGTCGCCGTACAGGCGCAGCAGTTCGCGCAAGGCGCCGGCGCCTTGGCCCTGCTCGCTCAAGGACAGGTAGTTGAGCGACAACTGGCTGATCAGGCGCCAGGCCTTGGCGTCATGCGCATGGCTGGCACGCGGGCGGCTTGGCCCCGCCACGCACCGCACGGCCAGTACCGGCGCGCTGTCGGCCAGGGTGAAGTCGGTCTTGCCGTTGCCCACGCTCATGAACAGCGGCAGATCGCGGTTGGTACACAGCGCCGTCACGCCCAACTGGCGCAGGTCATGGCGATACGGCGCCTGGCGGCTGTCCACCAGGCTGACGAAGGTTTCGCTGCCCACATAAGTGGAGCGCGGGCCATTGCGGCGTTGGTCGCTGGACAGCACCCGCGGCTCGCGGCGCACGCTGTAATAGGCCTGGTCGCGGCCATAACGCGACGGATCGCGCACCGCATAGAACGGCAAGAACGGCTGCTCCGGCCCGGTGCCGTGGCCGGTGATGCCGCTCAAGGAGTGAATCTCGAAATCCATCGGCCGCGTACGGTCGGCGATCACATGGTGTTCATTGACCCGGTCGGACAAGTGGATACGGTCCACGCGCTTGGGGAACAGGTTGATGGCGGGCGTGCAGAACGGCAAAAACTGCGCTGCGCCGACGCTGCCCTCCAGGCTCGGTTCGTGGCGGTCGAACAGCACGATCAGTTCCAGCTCCTGGCCGTCACAGCGCTTGACCGCGCGGCTCAACTCGGCGAATTCAACGAACAGGAAGCGATGGGGCAGGGCGAAGTACTCCTGCAACAGGCGATAGCCCTGGAATGCCCGCGCCACCACCGGCATGGCCGCATCGGCATCGTCGAACCCCCGCGAGCGCAACGCGCCCTGGGGCAGGCGCTCGACCCAATCGCCACCGGGCTGGCGCGCAAACACCGCACAGGCGTTGCCCAGCAGTTGTTCGTAGAGGCGAAACGGTTGTTCATCAGCGCCGCTCAGGTACAGCGGCAAGGTGTCCAGGTCGAGACTGTTGAACGGCAGCTCGGCACCGGTGCGCAAGGTCAGGCGCAGACCGGCCTTGGCCTTCGGTTCGCTGGCGGCCAGGCGCCCGAGCACGGCGGCGGGGTTGCCGAAATATTCGGCGTTGCTGACCTGCAACGGCCACAGCGTCACCGGGTGCGCGGTGCGGTACTCGCAGCAGGTCTGGGTTTCACGGCCCAGGGCGGCACGCAGCACCGTGTCACGGGGCAGCGGGAAACCGCCGGCCAGGGAGCCTTCATCGGGGTCGGTCTGCAATTGCACCACGGTCATCGACGGCGTCGGTGCCAGGTAGTGCGGGTAGGCGATTTCCAGCAAGTTGTGGGTGAAGGTCGGGTACTCGGCGTCGAGCTTGAGCTGCACGCGGGCGGTGAGATAGGCGAAGCCTTCAAGCAAACGTTCGACGTACGGGTCGGCGCAGTCCATACCGGACAGGGTCAGCCGACTGGCGATCTTGGGGTATTCCTTGGCGAACTCGGCGGCGCTTTCGCGCACGTGGTGCAGTTCCTGGTTGTACAGCTCCAGCAGGCGCGGGTTCATGGGCGTCTCCGCTGGTCGGCATTGAGCACGCGCACATGGCCGGACTCCAGGTCCACGTCGGTCTGCAACAGCAAACGCAACGGTACCGGCTGTGCCCACAGGTCGCCTTCAATCTCGAAACTCAGGGCGTTGTGGTTCATCTCGCCATGGCCCATGCGCGCCTTGACCCGCAATGTATGGCGCAAAATACGTGGCTCGAAAGTGGCGATGGCCTGGTAAATCAAGGCTTCCAGGGCTTTGATATCGACGCTCGAAGCGCTGTTGCCCGCCAGTGCCGGCAGGCCGTAATTGACCACCGAGGTGCCGGCCGGGGTGTGCAGCGTGGCATCGGTATCGAGTAACGAGGTGGTGTTAAGCAACCACGCCAAGTCACGCAGCACCGAGGCCTTCAATAGGGTCAGGGACAGCACGCGTTTGTCGGCGCTTTCCTTGGGGTTGGTCGGGTCGTCGTCGGTCAACCGGTCCAGCAGGGACGGTTGCAGACGGTCGCGGGAAGCGATTTCAGTTACCACCAAAGCAGCTCCACGGACGGGTTGCGAGAGGGACACAATGGCCGTGGCACCAGGCCACGGCCACAAGGGCTATCAGCGTTTGGTGTTGGAACGGATGTTCCAGCCGAACTTGATGGCGCCGCCGTCTTTGGTGCCGTCGGCTTTCTGCGGCTGGTAGTCGACCATCACTTGGGCGAAGTTCAGGGTGACGTTTTCGGTCAGGCGATCATCGCTGCCCGAACCGCCGGTGCTCAAGGAGGTGACCAGCACTTCTTCCAGGTTGATCACCATGTACTCGACCTGGCTCTCGCCACCGGCCTTGCGCACGGTCAGCTTAACCTTGTCGATGTGCTTGCCGCTGGCGCAGTGCATCATCAGGTTGGGCGAAGCTTTGTCGACGTATTTGGTCAGCGACAGGTCCTGGATATTCACCTTGCCCGCGCCACCGCCACCGCCGACGTGCATGTTGCCGGACTGGGACATGCCCCAGCTCCAGTTCAACACATCGATTTCGTCCTTGTGGGCCTTGTCCATGGACTCGCCCTTGATGTCGCCGATCTTGATGAAAATATCAACAGCCATGTTTTCTCCCTGTGTGGCCCATGCCACTTGATTGGGTGATCGTTCCCACGCTCTGCGTGGTAACGCATCCTGTGACGCTACGCGTCACCGGGACGCAGAGCGTCCCGGGCGGCATTCCCACGCGGAGCGTGGGAACGAGCTAGCTCAATCGTTACTTATGCGCTTTTTGCCGAAGGCAGCTTCGATACCAAACGCAACGACACCGTCAGCCCTTCAAGCTGATAGTGCGGGCGCAGGTAGAACTTGGAGTTGTAATACCCCGGGTTGCCTTCGACTTCTTCCACGATCACTTCGGCGGCGGCCAACGGGTGCTGGGCCTTGGTGGTTTCGGTGGAGTGTGCCGGGTCGCCGTCGACGTAGTTGAGGATCCAGTCCTGCAACCAGCGCTGCATTTCGCCCTTCTCTTTGAAGGAACCGACCTTGTCGCGCACGATGCACTTCAAGTAGTGAGCGAAACGGCACGTGGCGAACAGGTACGGCAAGCGCGCGGCCAGGTTGGCGTTGGCAGTGGCGTCCGGGTCGTCGTATTCGGCAGGTTTTTGCAGCGACTGGGCGCCAATGAACGCGGCGAAGTCGGTGTTTTTCTTGTGCAGCAGCGGCATGAAACCGTTCTTCGCCAGTTCCGCTTCACGGCGGTCGCTGATGGCGATTTCGGTCGGGCACTTCATGTCCACGCCACCGTCATCGGTCGGGAACGTGTGGGCCGGCAGGTTTTCCACTTCACCGCCAGACTCGATGCCGCGGATGCGCGAGCACCAGCCGTAGTGCTTGAACGAACGGTTGATGTTCACTGCCATGGCGTAGGCGGCGTTGGCCCAGGTGTACTTGGAGCTGTCGGCGCCGTCGGTGTTTTCTTCGAAGGCGAAGGCTTCCACCGGGTCGGTCTTGGCGCCATACGGCAGGCGTGCCAGGAAGCGCGGCATGGTCAGGCCGATGTAGCGCGAGTCTTCCGATTCACGCAGCGAGCGCCAGCCGGCGTATTCCGGGGTGGTGAAGATCTTGGTCAGGTCGCGTGGGTTCGACAGTTCCTGCCACGAGCCCATGCCCATCACAGTCGGCGAGGCCGCAGCGATGAACGGCGAGTGCATGGCGGCGCAGACTTTCGACAGCTCGCCCAGCAGTTCCACATCGGGCGGCGACTGGTCGAAGTAGTAGTCACCCACCAGGCAGCCGTACGGTTCGCCACCGAACTGGCCGTATTCTTCTTCGTACATCTTCTTGAAGATCGGGCTCTGGTCCCATGCAGTGCCCTTGAATTTCTTCAGGGTCTTGTGCAGGTCTGGCTTGGAGATGTTGAGCACGCGAATCTTCAGTTGCTCATCGCTCTCGGTGTTATTGACCAGGTAATGCAGGCCACGCCAGGCGCTTTCCAGTTGTTGGAAATCCTGGTGGTGGATGATCTGGTTGACCTGGGCGGTGAGCTTGGCGTCGATAGCGGCGATGATTGATTCGATCGACTTGATTGCGTCGTTGGACACCAGGTCGGTTTGCGCCAGGGCCTGTTCAGCCAGGGTGCGCACCGCAGTTTCAACGGCTTCGCGGGCACGCTCGGTCTTGGGTTTGAACTCTTGCAGCAGCAGGTTCGCAAACTCGCTGGCTTCTTCGGTGGTACCCAGGATCTGGCTGCCTTCGCGGGCGGTATTGTCCGTCATGATTACTGCTCCCCTGCAGGCTTGGGCGCGCTGGCAAGTGCCTGAAGCAATGCCGGGTCCTTGATCGCCTTCATGATGATTTCTTCAGCGCCAGTCTTGCCGTCCATGTAGGTCAGCAGGTTGGCCAATTGGGTGCGGGCTTCGAGCAGTTGGTTCAGGGAGTCGACCTTGCGCGCCACGGCGGCCGGGCTGAAGTCGTCCATGCTTTCGAAGGTGATGTCCAGGCTCAGGTTGCCTTCGCCGGTCAGCTCGTTGGGGACGTGGAACGCGACGCGTGGCTGCATGGCCTTGAGGCGTGAGTCGAAGTTGTCGACGTCCACTTCAAGGAACTTGCGGTCGGCCACGGGTGCCAACGGCTCGGCAGGCTTGCCGGCGAGGTCGGCCATCACGCCCATTACGAAGGGCAGCTGGACCTTTTTCTCGGCGCCGTAAAGCTCGACGTCGTACTCGATCTGCACTCGAGGCGCACGGTTGCGCGCGATGAATTTCTGAGAACTTTGCTTCGCCACGTTGCTGCTCCTGGTCGCTTGAGCGACGGTGTTGTTACTGCACGGTCCGGCGGCTTACTCGCTTTCGGGGCCGCGCAGGTTTTCAAATTGGGACATGCCATCGGGAATCAGATTGCGCACGATGGCCGCAAAGTCGGCATGCACCAGATTCTTGGCTCGGGTCAACAACACCGGCAGCGGGCTCGAAGGCTCGTGGCGGGTGTAGTACGCGAGGATTTTGTCGAGGCTGCGCAGCACATCGTCGCGGGTGGCGATGTCGCCAGAAGGGCGAGGGGCTGCGGGCGCGGCGGCGTTATCGACCGAGGGGGCATTGTCTTCACTGACGGCCTCGGGATCGCTGCTGCTGTCGGTGCCTGGCACCGCTTGGTTGAGCAGTTGCAGGGCCTGTTTGAGCGGCTGCTTCAAGGCGCTGAGGTCCACGCCCTGGGCGGAACCGACTTGGTCATTGACCTGTTGCTCAATGGCCTCGCACGCCGCACGCGCCGCGCTCAAGGCGTCACGGGTGGCTTGCAGTTGTTCGGGGTCGCTGTCCAGGAACGCGGCGTTGAGTTGCTGGTTGCCCAACTGCTCATCGGCAAAACTTTGCAGGCCGCTGGCGTTGAGCGCTGCGCGCAGGGTCACGGGCCCGAACGTGCGCGAGCGCGTCAGGATGCTTTCGCGCAGCAGGCGAATATTGGTCTCGCAGGTCAGGCCGGTAAGGGCGTTGATGCGCACGGTGGGGTCGTTGTCATCGTCGGCATCCAGGCGCGGGTGCAGCTCCGCCCAGTATTGGCGCAGCAAGGCGTCGATCAGCGTGAGGACTTCGGCCAGCCCGGCCACACCCTGGAGGGCGAGGGTGCTTTGCAGCAGAAAGTGGGTGATGCGCAGGTCTTTGCTGCGCTGCAACAGGTCCAGGCTTTGCTGCTGGATGCTGCGCCACTCGGGCGGCTCAGCGGGCAGGATCGAGTCGCCCATGCTGCGTTCGGGTTGGCCCTTGGCATCACGTTCCAACTGCAGAAATTGCGCGTCATATTCCATGTCCTCGCCACAGGGCGACGTCGCGGAAACGGCGGTGAGCAGCAACGGCACATCCACTGAATTCGATCTCCTTATCGGCCCGCTGGACGGCGGGCAATGCATGCACTAGTTGCGTAATGAACTTTGCATGTTTTCTTGGTCATATACTCAGCGTGCCACTACTGCGCCATCACTGATGTTCAAGAAGTTGTGCATTTTTGGTGTAGTACTTATGGCTTGTCAAGGTAAGCTATTCGCCCTCTGTGACAGATGTGCGGTGTTTAACAACCTGCGCGACTGGCGGGTCGAAAGGCGCGCCCAGAGCGGATTTTTGTCATGGAAGCCAGTTAAGATCAGCGATCATGCTGGTAAAAGCAGATTTTGGCGGTCGTTTTTACGACAGGACGGGACTCTCCAGGGTGGCACTGCCTCCTGGGTAGACTGCGCGCGATGTATCAGCAAGGAGGCAAGATGTCGCTGTGTTTGACTATCACTAGTTATCACAAGATCACCCCCGGGCAATGCCCCGAAAAGTCCATGGATCAGGGCGTGATGGCTATTGGCCGCAGTTCTGAGAATGACTGGGTATTGCCCGACCCTGAGCGTCTCGTCTCTTCGCAACATTGCGTTATTCAATACAAAGATGGCCGTTACTACTTAACCGATAACAGCACCAATGGTGTGGAATTGGTCAAGGCGGGTATTCGTATGCGTCGCGGTAACAGCGAGCCGTTGCAAGACGGTGAGTTGATCCGCATCGGTGATTACGAAATCCAGGCGCGCATCGACTTCAACGTGCAGGCCATCGACAGCCAGCCATTTGCCGGTGACTCACCCAACAGCTTTGAAGCGCTGATGGGCGCCGTGGTGAGCCAGCCTGCGCCCACGCCGATGATCGCCCCGCAATTCCAGGGCGCCTCGGCCATGGAAACCCTGCCCGACCTGTTCGACTTCCTCAGCCCCACCGCCGTGCCGCCGCCCACCGTGGCGGACCATGTGCCGTCCGAGCAACACGATTTTCGCCCCCCGGCTCCGGTGGCCGTACCGGCGCCCGAAAAGCCGGCGGTGCAAGGCTCGGTGATTCCCGAAGACTGGGACCTGTTCGGCGACGCGCCCGCGCCCGTGGTCAATGCTGCGCCCGCCCCAGACCCGATCATCCCGCCGCCACCCGTGGTTGAGCCTGTTGCGCTCCCCGTGGCCAATGCCGAGCTACAACCGGACCTTTTGCAGGCCTTCCTGCGCGGTGCGGGCCTGGACCAGTTGCGCCTGGACAAAGCCGACGCCTGTGCGCAGATGGAAAGTATCGGCCGCAGCTACCGGTTGATGGTCGAGGGCTTGATCGACGTATTGCGTGCCCGTGCCAGCCTCAAGGGCGAGTTTCGCATGCAGCAGACGATGATCCGCCCCGCCGAAAACAACCCATTGAAATTCGCCCCGAATGCCGATGAAGCGTTACTGCTGTTGCTGCGTCATGGCAACCAGGCATTCATGGCGCCGGACCTCGCCGTACGTGACAGTTTCGACGACCTGCGCGCCCACCAGTTGGCCGTGATGGCTGGCGTGGAAGCGGCGATCAAGCACCTGCTCACGCGCTTTGAACCGGCGCAATTGGAGGAGCGCATGGGCAAACCCGGCGGCCTCTCGAGTCTTTTCAACGGTTCGCGCCAGGCCCAGTACTGGCAGCAGTTCACCGAGCTCTACAGCAATATTTCCCGCGAGGCCCAGGATGATTTCCAGGACCTGTTCGGTCGCGAATTCAGCCGGGCCTACGAAGAACACAGTGCACGACAGCGAGGCTGAAAACGCCTCGCACTCATGGATAAAACGGATAGCTAAATACGTCATTGAGGACGCAGGATGATTCCCAGGTTTTTACTCGCAGCCGCTACCGCGCTGCTGCTGACGGCGTGTGCCAACGACGCGGTCAAACCCCAGGCGGCTGCCGAGGCCGAAGCCGACACGGCCGCCGTTGAGCTGCACTTTCACGCGATTGCCGGGCTTAACCCCGGTGTCAACGGCCAGGCCGCGCCGGTGCGGGTGCGCATTTTCGAATTGAAAAACGCCGCGACCTTTTCACGCTCCGATTACTTCGCCCTGGCGGACCGTGCGCAATCCACCCTGGGCCTGGACCTGCTGGACCAGGACGAAGTGATGGTGCAGCCCGGCCAACAACTGAGCGTGCAGCGCGACCTCGACCCCTCCACGCGCCAGATCGGCCTGCTGGTGGGCTACCGCGAGTTGGACCGTGCGCAATGGCGCGCCGTCATCAACGTGCCGCCGCGCCAATACAGCGAATACCAGATCAGCCTCGACGTGCATGCCGTGCGCGCCGACGTCGTGGCTTCCCCATCCAGCCCAGCCCAATAACAAGCAATCGGAGCCCCCATGTCCTGGAACAATCGCGTGGTCTGGTCGGAAGGCATGTTCATCGGAACGCAGCACTTCCAGCAGCATGACCGTTACCTGGAAAACCTGATCGACGCCCGCAGCCGCCCGTTGTCGGCGGGTGCCTGGGGGTTCTCCGAGTTGCTGATCGACCAGGGCCTGCTGGCCCAGGGCAAGCTGGCGATTGTGTCGGCCCGCGGCCTGCTGCCCGATGGCACGCCGTTCAATATTCCCCAGGATGACCTGGCGCCGAGTCCGTTGAACATCGACGACAACCTGCGCGACGGCCTGGTGTACCTGGCCC
The DNA here is from genome assembly GCF_030687795.1 of Pseudomonas sp. FP215. Classification (NCBI taxonomy): domain Bacteria; kingdom Pseudomonadati; phylum Pseudomonadota; class Gammaproteobacteria; order Pseudomonadales; family Pseudomonadaceae; genus Pseudomonas; species Pseudomonas sp. FP215. The sequence goes on along the minus strand of NZ_CP117447.1, from coordinate 6,515,710 downwards.
TGCCGCTCAAGCGCGCCGGCGCCCGTGACACGGTGGACGAGGGCGAGGCCCTGGAAGCCGCCCGCTACGTAAGCCAGGTGCGCGAAGTGCGCGACGACAACGCCCCGTTCGAAAATCGCGCACCGGTGGCCGTGGGTTCGCGGGCATTGCGCCTGCTGACGGCGCAGGACGGCATCAGCGACTACGCCGCCATCGGCCTGGTACGCATCAAGGAAAAACGCGCCGACCGCGCGTTGGTGCTCGATGACACCTACATCCCGCCGGTGCTGGACGTGGCCGCGAGCAAACCGCTGACGGCCTTTCGCAGCGAACTGCTGGGCCTGTTGCACCAGCGTGGCGAAGCCCTGGCCGGTCGCGTGGTGGCCTCGGGGGCTGGTGGTGCCTCGGAGATCGCCGACTTCATGCTGCTGCAACTGGTCAACCGCGCCCAGCCGCTGATTCAGCACTTCAGCCAGTTGAGCCCGTTGCACCCGGAGCGCTTCTTCAGCGAACTGGTCAGCCTGGCCGGTGAGTTTTCTACCTTCTCAACCTCCGGCCGCCGCCCCCAGGAATACCCGCAGTACCAGCACGACGACCTCGCCCTGAGTTACATGTCGGTGATGGCGGCCCTGCGTGAGGCACTGTCGATGCTGATCGACAGCAAGGCCACGCCGATCCCGATTGTGGAGAAAGCCTACGGCATCCATGTGGCGATGCTGGCCGACAAGACCCTGCTCGACAACGCCAGTTTCATCCTCGTGGTGCGCGCCGATGTGCCCGGCGAAACCCTGCGTGCGCGTTTCGGCCAGCAGAGCAAGGTTGGCTCCGTGGAGCACATCCGCGACATGGTCAACCTGCAACTGCCGGGCATCGGCCTGCTGCCGTTGCCGGTGGCACCACGCCAATTGCCTTACCACGCCGGCAGCACCTACTACGAGCTGGACCGTGGCAGCGAGCACTGGCAGCAGCTGAATAATTCCGGCGGTTTCGCCTTCCATATCGCCGGGCAGTTCCCGGGCTTGAACCTGGCCTTCTGGGCGATCCGAGGATAATTGGCGATGCATCCCAATGATGATGACCGCACCCAGTTCATGCCGCGCCCGGGTGGCCGAGAACCTGCACCCGCGCGTGCCGAACCTGCGCCGCTGTCGATGCCGGCCGCGCCGATCCTCACCGGCAAGAGCCAAGGCCTCAACCCGCTGGAAAGCGCTGCCAGCCCGTTGCTGGCGTTGTTGACGCGGTTGCGCAACACCATTGCCCATCCCGCACCGGCCAGCCTGCGTGCGCAGTTGCTGGCGTACCTGCGCCAGTTCGAAGAACGCGCCGAAGCCGCTGGTGTGGCACGCAATGAAGTGCTGTTGGCTCGTTACGCGCTGTGCACCGCCTTGGATGAAGCGGTGCTGAGCACGCCGTGGGGCAGCACCAGTGACTGGGGTAAACAAAGCCTGCTGATCACCGTGCACAACGAAGCCTGGGGCGGCGAAAAGGTTTTCCAGTTGCTTGACCACTGCCTGCAAAGCCCACGGGAACGCCTGTACCTGCTGGAGCTGTTGTACCTGTGCATGTGCCTGGGTTTTGAAGGGCGTTACCGCGTGATGACCGACGGGCGCAGCCAGCTGGAAGCCTTGCGCGAACGCACCGCCGCAGCGATACGCAGCGCCCGTGGCGAGCACGAGCGTGAGCTGTCGCCGCACTGGCGCGGTGTGACCGTGGCCCGTGATCGCCTGGCGCAATTCATGCCGCCATGGATCGCCGTGGCGATTGGCTTGGCGCTGCTGTTGGCGTTGCTGTTCGGCCTGCGCCTGAAACTGGCGGCGGATGCCGAGCCGGTGTTCAAGAACATTCATGCCCTGGGCGAGATTCCCGTGCAGGCCATCGACCGTCCGGTGGTGCAGCCCAAAGTGATCGAGCGCCCGCGCCTGGCCGGGTTCCTGGCCGACGACATCAAGGCCGGCCGCGTGGCGGTGGAAGACAAGGTTGACCGCTCTGTCGTGACCATCCGTGGCGATGAGCTGTTCGCCTCGGCCAGCTCCAGCATCGTCGATGACTACCAGCCGCTGATGCTGCGCATCGCTGACGCCATTCGCAAGGTCAAGGGCCAGGTGCGTGTCACCGGGCACAGCGACAACCGCCCGATTGCCACGCTGCGCTTCCCGTCCAACTGGGCGTTGTCCGAAGCCCGGGCGAAGTCGGTGCTGGAAATTCTCGCGGCCAAGACCGGCCAGGCCGAACGCTTCAGTGCTGAAGGCCGCAGCGACACCGAGCCGTTGGCGACCAACAGTACTGCCGAAGGCCGTGCCCGCAATCGTCGGGTTGAAATCACCGTATTGGCGGAGGGCGTCGAGTGAAGGCGTTTTTCAGTTTCATGATTCGCTGGGTGATTCCCGTGCTGGGCCTGATTGCCCTGAGCCTGATCATCTGGTTTGTTGGCCCGCTGCTGGACGTGCTGGTGCCCGAAGGGCGCCGTTGGGCGCTGATCGTGCTGGTGTTTGCGCTGTGGGTGGCCTACCGCGTGTTCCGCATCATCCAGGCCCGTCGCCAGGCCGCCGAAGTGATGCGCAGCTTGGCCGCAGAAACCCCGGTCGACCCCAACAGCGTTGCGACTGCCGAAGAGCTGTCGACGCTGCGCCAGCGTATGGATGAAGCCCTGGCACTGCTGAAAAAAGCCAAGCTGGGCGGAGATGAGCGCCGCAACCTTTACGAGTTGCCGTGGTACGTGATCATCGGCCCGCCGGGCTCGGGCAAGACCACCGCGCTGGTCAATTCCGGGCTGCATTTCCCGCTGGCGGCGCAATTGGGCGCTGGTGCGGTGCGCGGCGTGGGGGGCACGCGCAACTGCGACTGGTGGTTTACCGACCAGGCCGTATTGCTCGACACCGCTGGCCGCTATACCACCCAGGACAGCAACTCCACGGTGGATAAAGCCGCCTGGCTGGGCTTTCTCGACCTGCTGAAAAAGCAGCGTTCGCGCCGGCCTATCGACGGTGCGTTTATTGCCATCAGCCTCTCGGATCTGTTGTTGGGCACCGACGCCGAGCGCGCCGCCCATGCCGCCGCGATTCGTTTGCGCATCCAGGAGCTGTATACGCAACTGGGCGTGCGTTTCCCCATCTACCTGATGCTCACCAAGCTCGACCTGGTGCCAGGCTTCATGGAGTTCTTCGACAACCTGAGCAAGGAAGAGCGCGCCCAGGTGTGGGGCATGACCTTTGCCCTGGACGACGGCAAAAACAGCGACAGCCCGCTGGCGCACCTGCAAAGCGAATTCGCCGGCCTGGAGCAGCGCCTCAACGAACGCCTGGTCGAGCGCCTGCAACAGGAACGCGACCCGGCACGACGCGACCTGATCTACGGTTTCCCTCAGCAGTTCGGCGCGTTGAAAGATTGCCTGCAAAGCTTTCTCGAAGGCGTGTTCAAACCCAATGCTTTTGAAGAGCGCGTGTTGCTGCGTGGCGTGTACTTCACCAGCGGTACACAGGAAGGCAGCCCGATTGACCGCCTGATCGGTGCCATGGCCCAGAGCATGAACCTGGACCGCCAGCACCTGGCGCGCCAGAGCGGCACCGGGCGCAGTTACTTCATCGAAAAACTCTTCACCGCCGTGGCCTTTGCCGAGCGCGGCTTGGTGGGGGTGAACCCGAAAGTCGAGCGGCGCCGCAAATGGATCGCCCGTGGCGTACTGGCGGCCACCGTCGCGCTGGTGGTGGTGGTCAGCAGCCTGTGGTGGGTGAGCTATCGCGCCAACCAGGCGTATATCGCCCAGGTCGATCAGAAGGTCGCGCCCCTGGGTCAGACCGTCCAGAACCTGAGCCCGGCACAGCGGGAAGTGCTTGCCGTGCTGCCATTGCTCAACGCCGTGAAGAACCTGGCGGGCGATTCGCCGAGCTGGTCCGAAGGGCTGGGGCTGTACCAGGGCGATATGCTCGAAGCCGAGTCCGCCAGCGTGTACCGCAAACTGTTGATCGCCGTGTTCGCGCCACGCCTGGTGACGCGTATCGAAGAGCAACTGCACGGCGGCGGCAATTCCGACTTCCTCTACGAGGGCCTCAAGGCTTACCTGATGCTCGCCGACACCGAGCATTACGACCCGGACTTCATCAAGGCCTGGATCGCCCTGGACTGGGACCGCAACCTGCCCCGCGACCTGCCGGCCGACCAGCGTCAGGCCCTGGCCGGGCACTTGCAGGCGCTGTTCGAACGCCACCCGCCGAGTGCGCGCCTGGACCCGCGCCTGATCGACGACCTGCGTCGGCAGTTGCAGCAACTGCCCGTGGCCCAGCGCGTGTACGACCGGGTCAAGCGCCAGAAGCTGCCCGAGGGTATCCCGGACTTTCGGCTCAATGAGGCCGCTGGCCGCGATGCCGCGCTGGTGTTCAGCCGCAAGAGTGGCAAGCCGTTGGGCGAACCGTTGAGTGGCTTCTTCACCGCCAAGGGCTATCGCCAGGCGTTCTTGCTTAGCAGCCTGAACCAGACCGGCACCCTGGCCGAAGAGCAATGGGTGCTGGGCCATGAACAGGCCGATCAGCAGAACGTGGTGAGCCTGGCCGCCGACGTGCGCCGCTTGTACTTCCAGGATTACCAGCGCCAGTGGGACGCGTTGCTCGCCGACATCGACTTTGTGCCGATCACCAGCGTGGCCCAGGCCGCCGATGTGCTACGGGTGATTTCCGGGCCGACCTCGCCGTTGAAAAAGCTGCTGGTGGCGGTCGCCAGGGAAACCGACCTGCAAGCCGAAGAACGCCAATTGGCCGCCAAAGGCGTGCCGGTGGAAGGCGGCGTGGACAAGCTCAAGGAGCGCCTCGGCAGCTTGCTGGGCGAGGCGCAACCGACGGCGAATGCCCCAGCGCCGGCGGATGATCCGGTGACTGCGCACTTTGCCGAACTCAACAGCATCGTCAGCAAAAACGAAGGCGAACCGGCGGCCATCGACGGCCTGCTGTCGGACATGAATGCACTGTATGTGCAGGTCAGCGCCATGGTCGGTGCCAGCGGCGATGCCTTGCTCGGTGAGGCCAAGAACCAGGCGGCGGCTGCGGCCACGCGGGTCAGCCTGAATGCCGAGCGACAGCCGCCGCTGGTGCAGGGCATGGTCAAGTCGGTGGTCAATTCCACCACCAACAGCATGATGGGCGGGGTGCGTAATCAGCTGAACGCCGCCTGGGTCAGTGAAGTGGTCAACGTGTATCGCCAGTCATTGGCCGGGCGTTACCCGATGTCGCCGGGCAGTGCGCGGGACGCCACCCTGGATGACTTCGGCCAGTTCTTCGGTGTGGGCGGGGTGATGGACAACTACTTCCGCAAATACCTGCAACCCTATGTGGACACGTCGGCACAGACCTGGCGCTGGCAACCGGGGGCGGCGCAGAAGCTGGGGATTGCCCCTGGCGTGCTGCAAACCTTCCAGCGTGCGGCGACGATTCGGGACGCGTTCTTCCGCTCCGGTGGCACCCAGCCCATCGTGCGTTTCGAGCTCAAGCCGGTGTCGATGGACCCCACCATCACCCAGTTCCTGCTGGACCTGGACGGCCAACAACTGAGCTACGACCACGGCCCGAGCCGCCCAGTAGCGATGCAATGGCCGAACCCCGGCAGCATTGGCGTGGTGCGTATTTCCATCATGCCGCCGTCGGCCAGTGGTCGCTCCGGCATCACCCTGGACGGCCCTTGGGCCTGGTTCCGCCTGCTGGAGCAATCGGACCTCACGGCAGGCAACTCGCCGGACCGTTTCAACCTGCGCCTGCGGGTCGATGGCGCGAGCATCGCCTACGAGTTGCGCGCCAACAGTGCCTTCAACCCGTTCAAGAGCCGAGTGCTCAGCGGCTTCAGCCTGCCGGAGCGGCTATGACGACCCTGGGTTTTTACGGCAAGTTGGCCAGCCGCGGCGACTTTGTCAGCCGCGCCTTGCCCCAGAGTTTTATCGGCCCATGGGACAGCTGGCTGGCGGCGGGTTTGCTCGCCAGCCAGAACAGCCTCGGCGCTGACTGGCTGAATGCGTACCTGGTCAGCCCGTTATGGCGCTTTGTGCTGGCGCCGGGCGTGTGCGGGCCGGATGCGGCGGCGGGCGTGGTGATGCCGAGCATTGACCGGGTCGGGCGGTACTTTCCGCTGGCGGTGGTGATCTTGCTGGATCACGACACTAACCCGGCGTCGCTGGTGGGCGGTTCGGACGCCTGGTTCGAGCAGGCTGAAACCTTGTTGCTCAGCACCCTGGACAGCGGCGCAACCTTCGAAGGCTTCAATGCCGGGCTCGACGAGCTGGGTGTGCCGGCCAGCGAGCCGCGTGCGGTGGACAGCCGTTTCGCCGGCCTGCAAAGGGTGGCAGCCACCGTGCCGCACCAGCGTATGACCGCGCTGGCCGAACAGGCGTGCGAGGGTGCAAGCCTGTGGTGGGGGCGAGGTTCGCAGCGTATCTCCCCCGGTTTATTACGGTGCCAGGGCTTGCCTGCCGCCAGCGATTTTGCGCAGTTTTTGCTCGGACAAGAAGGTGTGGTGTAGATGGGCGTGACGTACGAATCCGCGAGCAAAAGCCATGTGGGCATGGTTCGCCAAGTCAACGAAGATGCCTTTCTGGACCTGCCGGAAAACCGCTTGTGGGTGGTGGCCGATGGCATGGGCGGGCATGCGGCGGGGGACTATGTCAGCAGCTTGATCGTCGACAGCCTGCGCCATGTGCCGCTGGGCCGTTCGCTGGATGAATACTCGGCGGCGCTGCGCAACGACCTGCTGCGCATCAACGCGGCTGTGCGCGAAGAAACCGCCAACCGTGGCGTGACCATGATGGGCAGTACCGTGGTGGTATTTGCCGCGCGCGGTTTGCGCGGGGTGTGCTTGTGGGCCGGCGACAGCCGCCTGTACCGCCTGCGCGACGGCGTGCTGGAAAGCATTTCCCGCGACCACAGTTACGTGCAAGACCTGCAAGACAGCGGCCTGCTCAGCGAAGCCGACGCCCGCACACACCCGCGCTCCAATATCGTCACCCGCGCCATTGGTGTGGAGGCCCAGTTGGACGTCGCTTCAGTGGACCTGTTGATCGCGCCCGGCGACAGCTATTTGCTGTGCAGCGATGGCCTGAACAAGACCGTCGAAGACCACGAAATCCGCGACGTGCTCAGCCATGACGCGCCGGATGAAATCGTGCGCAGCCTGGTGCACCTGGGGCTCAATCGCGGCGCACCGGACAACATCACCACCCTCGTCGTGAAGGTCTCGTCATGAACATTGTCATCCCGGGTTATGACATCGAAGGCGAGATTGGCGAAGGCGCCATGGCCAGCGTGTACCTGGCGACCCAGCGCTCGCTGGAGCGCAAGGTGGCGCTGAAGGTGATGGCGGCAGCGCTGGCGGCCGACCCGAGTTTCTGCGAGCGCTTCCTGCGCGAGGGCAAGACCCTGGCGCGCTTGTCGCACCCGCACACGGTGACCATCCATGACATCGGCAACGTCGGTGAGCTGTATTACATGGCCATGGAATACCTGCCCAACGGCACGCTCAAGGAGCGCATTGCCGCTGGGCTGACCCCGGAGCAGGGCGTGACGCTGATCCGCCAGATTGCCTCGGCCCTGGGGTATGCCCATGCCCAAGGGCTGGTACACCGCGACGTCAAGCCGGCGAACATTCTGTTCCGCGCCGATGGTACGGCAGTGTTGTCGGACTTCGGGATTGCCAAGTCGTTGGACGATCGCACCCAATTCACCCAGGCCGGGTTTGCCGTGGGCACGCCAAGCTACATGAGCCCCGAGCAGGCGCGGGGCCAGGAGATCGATGGCCGCGCCGACCTCTACGCGCTGGGCGTGGTGCTGTATGAAATCCTCGTCGGCAAGCTGCCTTACAACGGCACCGATGCGCTCTCCACTGCGCTGGCGCACCTGACCGAACCCTTGCCGGAATTGCCCGTGCACCATGGGCGCTATCAGGGCGTGCTGCGCAAGTTGTTGGCCAAGGACCCAGCGGAACGTTATCCAGATGCGGCAGCGTTGTTGTTGGCGCTGGATCAACTGCCGGCGGATGAATCGGACGCCACGCTGGTGCGGCCGCTGCCGATTCCATTGAGCTTTGATCTGGCGGGCATGACCCCTGTCACCGTCGATATTCCGACGGATAAACCGCAGCCGCAGCCAATAGCGCGTCAACCGGTGGTCACGCCGACGCAGCACAATGCCCCGTCCGAGCAGCGCCGTGGGCCGGTATTGGCCTTGGCCGCCGTGGCGGTCGCCGTCGCGTTGGCCATTGGTGGCGCCAGCTACTGGTGGTTGAGCGGCGGCGATGAACCGGCCCAGCCGCCAGCTGCCGTGGTGCCCAAGGTGACGCCACCGGTGGCTGTCGCTGAAGTGGATGGCGGTCAGCGCCCGTTGCTGATGGCAGGCAAGAAAACCTTGTTCCAGCGCGTACTCAGCAAACCTGGCGCCCAGCTTTCAGCGGACGCAGGGAGCCCGCCGGGTAAAGCGTTGCCGGCGTTTTCCGTGCTCTACGTGTACCAGCGCAAAGACGTCGACGGCAGCCCGTGGGTACGCGTCGGCGCCGCCACCGATGGTCGCAGCGACGGTTGGCTGCCAGCCTCCCAGGTCAGCGACTGGAAACAAAGCCTGGTGCTCAAGTTCACCGAGCGCTCGGGGCGGGCGCCCGTGATGTTCCTGCGCCAGCCCGGTGAAGTGGAAAAACTGCTGGCCGACCCCGCCGCCGCGAAAAGCGCCTTGGCCAAGGCGCAGAACAACCGTGAAGACAACCAGCAAGTTCTGGCCCTGGAACCCACCGCCAGCGCGGTGCCGCAGAACCAGTTCTACCTGTTGCCGATCTTTGATTCCAAAGAGAGCTTCGACGACAACGGCCAACCGGTGCAGTTGCTCAACGTGGCTTCCATCGACCCAGGCAGCCGCGCCACGGCCAAACCGGCCAGCCCGACGCTCAGCGCCCATGCCGACGCGTTCCGCACGGCCGTGGTGCTGGTGGTGGACACCACCGTGTCGATGCAGCCCTACATCGACCAGATTCGCGACGTGGTGCATGAGCTGCAAACCCGCATTGCCGAGCGCGGCGAGTTGGACAGCGTCAGCTTCGGCATGGTCGGCTTTCGCAGCAGCGTCCAGAAAACCCCGGGCCTTGAGTATGTCGCCAAGACCCTGATCAGTCTCGACCAAGGCCGCGACCCGCAGCGCTTTCTGGAGATGGCGCGCCAGGTCAAAGCGTCGACGGTGTCCAGTCACTCCTTCAACGAAGACGCGTTTGCCGGGGTGATGCAGGCGGTGGACGGCATGGACTGGTCCGGCTACGGCGGGCGCATCATCCTGCTGGTTTCCGATGCTGGCGCGTTGCGCAAGAACGACCCGTTCGCCGCCACCCAGATGAACGAAGCCGAGGTGCGCCAGGCCGCGCTGGGCAAGCAGATCAAGATCTATGCGCTGCACCTGCGCACCGACGCCGGCAAGAAAACCCATGCCGGCGCCGAGAGCCAGTATCGCGTCCTCACCGCCGACGCCAACCCGCAGATCGGCGACCTGTACACGCCAGTGCCAGGCGGCGATGTGCGCAAGCTGGGTGAGCGCGTCGATGAGATCGGCACGGTGTTCGCCAACCTCGTGCATCAGGTTCGCAGCAACACGCCGCAGCCCGTGCCGTTGCTCAGTGCCGCGCCGAGTCTGGCGGACAAGTCCGCCGCCGTCGGCTATGCCATGCACATGGACTTTCTCGGGCGCAAAACCGCGAGCCAGGCACCGCAATTGGTCAGCGCTTGGACCGCCGACCGCGACCTGACCAACCCAGCGCTGCCGGCGTTCCAGGTGTGCGTGATGCTGACCAAACTGCAACTCAACGACCTGCAACAATCGTTGAAGTTGATCGTGGATGCGGCGCGCAAGACCCAAAGCTCGCCCAAGGATTTCTTCCAGGAAATCGCCAGTGCCTCGGCCTATATGAGCCGCGACCCGCAGGCCCTGCGCAAGGGCGGCAACCTGGCTGACGGCGGCCTGCTCGGTGAATACCTCGAGGGCCTGCCGTACCGCAGCAAGTCGCTGAACATGACCCAGGACCTGTGGTTGTCATTGAGCGTGGCCGAGCAGGAAGACTTTATCGACGAGCTGGATTCGAAAATCCGCCTGTATGAAACCTTCCATAACGACGTGGCCAACTGGGTCCGTTTCGGCGATGCCGAACCGGGCGATGCGTTGTACCGCGTGCCACTGTCGACGCTGCCGTAATGCTGAACCTGAGCGCGGTGCACAAGAGCCGGGGCGTCGGTAGCCAGCGCTACAGCCTAGTGATCCCGGCATTGCAGCTGGGTGCGGGTGAACAACTGGCGATTGTCGGCCCCAGTGGTTGCGGCAAGAGCACTTTGCTGGACGTGCTGGCGCTGGTGTTGGCGCCGGATCAGGTGGGGCAGTTTGCGTTCAACCAACAGGACATCGGCGCGCTGTGGCGTGCTGATCGGCAATCGGCGCTGGCCGCGTTGCGCAGCCAGCACCTGGGCTATGTGCCGCAGACCGGAGGCTTGCTGGGGTTTCTGGATGTGCGCGGCAATATCGCGCTGTCGCGCCAACTGCTGGGCTTGCAGGACGACGGCTGCGTGGCGCGCCTGGCCGAGCAGTTGCAGATCAGCGACCAGTTGGCCAAGCGCCCGGCTGCCTTGTCGGTGGGCCAACGCCAGCGGGTCAGCTGTGCGCGGGCTCTGGCCCATGGGCCGCAACTGGTGCTGGCCGATGAGCCGACGGCGTCCCTGGACCCGCTCAATGCCGAGCGCGTGATGCAGGCGCTGCTGGCCCAGGCCCGCGAACACCGTGCGGCCTGTGTGATCGCCACCCATGACGAACCGCTGGCTCGCGCCAGTGGCTTGCAGGTGCGGCGTATCCGTTGCCAGCGCGATCCAGACGGCGGCGTCACCGCAACCCTTGGGGAGGCGTGCTGATGCGCATCGGCCTGGTTGCCTCGCTTGCGTGGCAGGACTACCGCAACGATGGGTGGCTGTCGGCCTGTTCGGTGCTGGCATTGGTGGCGGTTATCGCGCCATTGCTGGTGTTATTCGGGCTGAAATTTGGACTGGTTAGCAGTTTGACCGAACGCTTGGAGACCGACCCCGCAAGCCGTGAAATCATCCCATTGGGTGGTGGCCGATTCAGCGCGGCGTTTATCGCGCAACTGGGTGAGCGCAGCGATGTGGCCTTTGCTGTGCCGCGCACACGGCAGATTGCAGCCACGGCGCAGGTGGGCACCTTGACCCTGGAAATGCTGCCGACTGCCGCAGGCGACCCGTTGTTGGCAGGCTTGCCGCTGCCCCACGGCCTGGACCAGATCGTGCTCAGCCATACCGCCGCTGAAAAGCTCGCGGCAAGGCCCGGTGACTGGCTGGAAACCAGCTTTGCGCGGCAGGTGGCGGGGCGCGTCGAGGCCCAGCGCACGCGGTTGCAGGTGCTGGCGGTGTTGCCGCTGGAAGCCTTTGCTCGCGAGGGGCTGTTTGCCGATTTAGCGTTACTGGAGACGGCAGAAGATTACCGCGATGGCCGTGCGGTACCGGCATTGGGTTGGGCTGGTGAGGCGGCGAGCGTGAGCGAACAGCGTATCTACCCGGCGTTTCGCCTGTATGCGCGCAGCCTCAGTGATGTGGAACCGTTGCGGGTGTATTTCGCCGGGCAGAACCTGTTGGTTTCAACCCAGGCGCACACCATCGCTCAAGTGCAATCGTTGAGCCGCAACCTGTCGATTGTGTTCTGGATCATCGCCGGGTTGGCGTTGGCCGGGGCGTTTGCGGCTATTTTCGCGGGCACCCTGGCGGCGGTGGCGCGCAAGCACCGGGAACTCTCGGTGTTGCGCCTGCTGGGGTTTTCCACCGCCGCGTTGTTGCTGTTTGTGCTGCTGCAAGCGCTATACAGCGCAGGGTTTGCCGCTGTGCTCAGCGTTGGGCTGTATGGCCTGGCCGAGGCCGCGTTGAACAAGCTTTTTGTGCAGGTGCCGGGCGAGTACGCCAGCCACCTGTTGGCGCGCCATTACGGCCTGGCCCTGGTGGCGGTGCTCGGCGTCAGTGCCGTGGCGGCCGCCTGTGGTGGTTGGCGGGTGGCACGTATCCAGGCTTCTGAAGGAATCAGAGATGTATAAATTACTGGGCGCCTGCGTGGCGCTGAGCCTGGCCTCGCTGGCCTGGGCCGATGAGGCAAGTGACAAGCTCGACAACCCCAAGCCGTTGCCGGACGACGTGAGCCTGCCGCTGCCCTGCGAAGGCAACATGGTGTTCCGCTACGCCTACATCCTGGCCCAGGGCACCCTGGATGACCGTGAAATCAACCTGGGCTACCCCTTTGCCGAAGGCGAGGCGGGTTATCAGCAGTCGTTTATTTCCGGCTACCGCCGCGACTTCATCAACGGCCAGTTCACCCTCAAGGACTTGCCCAAGGACTGGAGCAAGGTCATCGCGCCGCAGATGCCGAAGACCGACGCCAAGACCCCGCTCAAGCCCATGCTGTATTTCATCGGCAAATACGAAGTGACCGCCCGCCAATACGCCCAGGTGATGGCCCAGGCGCAATCCCTGGCCAGCGGTGAACCGGCGCCGGCGTGTGACGTGCCCACTGGCATGGCCGGGCGTTTGCCCAAGGTGAAACTGTCGCGCTTTGAAGCCGAGCGTTTTTCGGCGGTGTACAGCGCCTGGCTGATGAAATACCACCGCGAGCTGCTGCCGGTGAGCGGGCGCGGTGCGTCCGCCGAAGACGGCGGCCTGGGCTTTGTGCGCCTGCCCACCGAAGTGGAGTGGGAGTACGCCGCACGCGGCGGCCAGGCGGTGAGCCGCCAGGACCTCGAAGGCCGGCTGTATCCACGCCGCGCCGAAGGCAGTGAAAGTGATGGCCCGCTGGCCGATTACGCCGTGTTCAACCAAGTGGCCGGCGGCACCGGCCAGGCGGCGCGGTTGATGCCCATCGGTACCAAGTTGCCCAACCCCATCGGCATGTTCGACGTGATCGGCAACGCTGCGGAAATGGTCCAGGAATCCTTCCAGTTGGTCCACGCCGGCCGCCGCCAGGGCACCTACGGCGGTTTTGTGGTCAAGGGCGGCAACTACCTGGAAGGCGAGGGCACGCTGTTCACCGGCATGCGCCGCGAATACCCCTTGTTTGCCGCTGATGGCACCGAGCAAAGCAACGAGACCACCGGTTTTCGCGTGGCGATTGGCGCGTTGTCGGCGCCGCGCTCGCGCTACAAGGAACTGTTCGCCCAGTGGCAGAAGGAAGGCCGCCTGGCCTCCCTGACCGACGCCATCGACGACGCCCAGGACCCGACCAAGCGCCTGGACAGCATCATCGCCGCCAGTGTCGATCCCAAGCTGCAAGCCGAGCTGGGCCTGGTCAACGAAGAGCTCAAGCGCAACGTGTCGCTGATCGCTCAACAACGTGAAGAGGCGGCGGGCAACCTGATCCAGTCGGCGGCGTTGGTGGCCGAGACCATCAGCAACTACAACATCCGCCTGGCCAACCTGCAGAAGAGTCGCCAGCAGGCGGTGGACAGCAAGGACGAGGCCAGCACGCAGCTGTTCGATATGGCCATCACCAATGGACGCAGCGCGTTGGACGGCGCGGTGGCGATTTACATCGACAACCTGGCCACCGGCACGCGCTACACCGATGCGGTGATCCAGGCGCAGTTTCAACGGATCAAGGAAGAGTTGGATCGCAAGCCAGTGCTCGGCAAGAGCCTGGTGACGCGCGCGACACTGTTCGTTCGCCATGTCGGCAACTACCGCAAGCAACAGCGGGCCGACCCGGCAACGATCTTGAAGGAATTGCTCGCAGCGAGCGGTCAGCGGTCTTGATCGTTGGCTGTCTAGCGAGCTTGGAAGGGACTCAGGCGGCGGTGGGCCGTGCTGGGCAAGTCAAACTTAACAGAGATCACATCTATGCTTTTTTCCCGTAAGGCGGTTTCCAAGCGTCACCTGCTGCTGATCGCAGCTGGTTTCAGCACCGTGTTGACTGGTTGTGCTACGTCGCCTGCGTCCAAGGTAGCGTCGAGCACCAAGGTCGAGTACTACCCCAACTGCTACGAGCCGGTGCAGCACCTGCGCGCCACCGATTCGGACATGACCAAGTCGGTCGTCACCGGTGCCGCGATCGGCGCGGCCGGTGGTGCCCTGCTGGGCGCGCTGACCGGCGACAAGGACAGCCGTGGCCGCAATGCCGCAATCGGTGCCGCAGGCGGCGCCCTGGCTGGCGGCGCGGCGGGTTACTACACCGAGCGTCAGAAGCAGATCACCGATGACAACCAGCGCATCGCGTCCTACTCCACCGACTTCAACAAAAGCGCCTCGGACATCGACCGCAGCACCGCCTATGCCAAGGCCTCGCAGCAGTGCTACCAGAGCGCATTCACCAAGCTGGTGGCTGACCGTAAAGCCAAGACCGTCAACGACACCGAAGGCCGCAAGCGCCTGGCGGAAATCGTCGCGGGCCTGAAGGAATCCAATGACCTGATCGTGACGGTCAACGGCAAAGCCAGCGAAGACCTGAACAACTACACCCAAGCGTACGAGAAAGACCTGCAACAGGTCGGCGTACAGCGCAGCGATGTGGTGACCGTGGCCACCGCCGATACCACGCCAGTGGTCGCTCCGGCCAAGGGCAAGAAAGCCGTCAAGCCAGCCAAGAAGCCGGTGCTGCCAACAGTGCCAAAAGAAGCGGTAACCACCGAGCGCAGCATCCAGACCGTGCAGGCCAAGCAAGCTGAAAGCAAGCAGGTTGCCAGTGCGGGTAAGACCCAGATCGAAGCGACCTGCCGCAATCCAAACCTGGCCGACTGGGCGCCAGTGCCGTGCCCTAACGTTTAAGTACTTGTTGCTATAAGCGTTAAACGCCAACCGATCTGCGCCTAAAGCGCGAGATCGGTGGCGTTCTTTTTGCAAATCGTTACACTGCTGCGGCCACTCCAATAAATACACCGAGGCCGTGTGCATGAAATTTCGTCTTCTCCTGTGGGTGCTGGGCCTGATGATGGGCAAAGCCAGCCGCACCAACCCCGCCTTCCAGCAGCAACTGGGTGACAAAGACCTGGCCTTCCAGCTGCAGACCCTCGACGGCAAGGTTGCCCGTCACTTCATCGTCAAAGACCAGCGCATCACCAGCCGCTCAGGTGTCCACCCGGCGCCGGCCTTCGCGATTGCCTTCAAGGATGCCGCCTACGGCTTCGCCACGATGCAGGCGAAGAACAAGCAACTGGCGTTCATGACGGGGATTCAGGACAAGTCGATCCAGATCAAGGGCAACCCGGCGCTGGTGATCTGGTTCCAGGGGCTGACCAAGTATCTGAAGCCGAAGAAAAAGAAGTAACGATGACGCGGGTTGCCTGCCGCCCCGCGGTGTTCTCAGGTTTTTCGCGAGCAAGCTCGCTCCTACATTGAGGGGGGATGTTCAGGGACACCGCGTTGGATTCATCGCAGGCAAGCCAGCTCCCACAGTGACCGCGTTCCAACTTGGAAATACGGTCAATTGTGGGAGCTGGCTTGCCTGCGATAGCGGTGTAACAGGCGGCGGGTTTACCCCTGGCTGCGCAACAGGCGCACCGCCAGACATACCAGGTTCTCGGGGTATTGCCGTCATCTCACCGGGTTACTTGCCCCGAGACATTGAGTACCCGATCAGCTAGCAACTGTGCCAGTTCGATTAACTGCGCAACGCCCAGCAGCTCCTCTCGTTTTGGTCCTTCAAGGTCAAAGGCCAGATCGCAACTCAGCGCATTGGCCGAGGCCAGTGTTTCGCTGAGGTTGACCAACAGGTCTTCGGTACTGATGCCTGCGGCTACAGTGAACAAGCGGATGGGGGGATGGGGGGTAGGTTGGATCATCGTGAACTTCCTGATTTAAGTGGAGCTGCCACAGATCGCCGCGACGCGATCGGGTGGTAGCTGTACGCAGGTTCGCGGACCGGAATCAGGAAACCGGCATACCCGAAGGTATCCCGCGCACAGCCACCATAACGCCGCACAGTAGACGATAAAAAGGCGTCATCTGAAAGCGGAAATGGCACTTTGCGTCTGATTAAACCGGGCCGCGACGCCCAACCGCTGCGTGTGCAGCGGTGTACGAAGACTAGAGGTCGAGTGTCCTAGGGACAACCTCAAAGCCTTGTAAGACGTTTCTGTTTTTCCCACTACCTAGCCGAACGGACAGTTGTTTGGCTTTGCGCTCGTCAGCAATATCTTCCTTGCGCCATTTCGGCGCCCTTCCTTTTGCATAGCAACGCAACGACCGCGTTTGAGCATCCTTGCGCGCTAAAAAAGGACCAAACATGAAGAGCATTGATTTTCAAGTTCAGCAGCCAGTTGGACCGACCAACGCCAACCTCATCGACTGCATGGAGAACCCAATGTGAGGCGCTACAACATCACCACAGGTTCAACCACCACGGTGGGTGGCAAGGTAACCAGCGGTTGTGAGGGCACCAGTTTCAACGGCGAAATGATCTCGAGGGAGGGTGACCGGGTCGCTTGTCCGGCTTGCGGCACTGAAGGCTTCATCGCGCTTACCGGCCCTCATTTGCACGAAGAGTGGAACGGCAAACAAGCGGCACTGGAGGGTGATCTGTGCATCTGCAAATGCGATCCGCCGCCGGAGTTGATTGCCAATCAGAGTTCCAAATCTCAGGAGTTTGGTCCCCAACCTCAACGTGTCACCCCGATTGTAATGAGGCCGACTGCATCCGCCTCGCCCCCTGCGAATTATGCCGCGCCCGTTGCGTCGAATCGTGCCGCTGATGCCTGCGTTTTTGCCAAGTCCTGCGTTTCGGTACCGGCCGGTTCTACAGCTGCGGGCACCGCCCCGGAAAACGCCAAAAACTTCGGCACCACCGCCCTCATGGCTTCAACCGGTAGCACGGGCGCCGTCGGCAGGGTAGCCGGCACACTCGGCAGCGACCTCGGTGCCTGGGCTGTACGAGGCTTGGCCGGCGCCAGTTCCGCCCTCAACCTCGTGCTGCTGGCATTCTGGCCACGGGATATCGGTGATTCAACGCTGTACACCCCGGAGCAGTTGGAGGGGATACGTTTGGCCAGCACGCGAGTGCGTTTCCAGTTTCGCCAGGATGAGTCCGGTGAACTGCGTGTTTATGGCCTACATACCCAACCTGGCAGTGGCGCTGACCGTGTGCCGGTTGCACAAGCCCGGTGGAATGTGGACAAAAGCGCGATGGTGGCGGTGCTGGATGGCATCAGCATCACATGGACGCCGAACCATGGGCCGGTGGTCAACGCGCCGAGTCCGTATCCGGGTGCACAGGAACGTCTGGATAATTTGTTCGTTCATCCGATTGCAGTGGGGCAAGACTCGGCAATCAGCCACTACCCTGGCCGGGAAGCTAACGAAGTTACCTGGCAGGATACGATCATTTCGTTTCCTGCTGACTCGGGTATGCCGCCGTTGTATTTGGTATTTGCCAAGCCAATGGTTAACCCACTGGAAGTTGGGCCATATGACGACTTGAGCAGTCGCAGCATCAAAGACGGCTATGACATCGATCATCTTCCGGCTCGTAAAGTGCTTGAAGCTGTTTTGCTAAAACTGGACGGAGAAATGGATCCACGGGAAATAAGGGATTACCTTCGGCGAGCCCCAAGCATCGCTATTCCTGCCCGAGTCCACCAAAAATATAGTGAGACCTACGGCGGGCGTAGTACCAAAGCAAAGCAGATGCAGGATGCCTCCGACCTGAGGGCCGCGGTGGACAGCAACTTCAATGCGATTAAACGCGGACTTCTGGAGGAAGGCTTCACCGAAGCAGACGTAGAAGTGGCTCGGGAGCAACTGCATAGGCTCAGTAAAGAACAGGGGTGGTATTGATGAGTGCGCAAACTATTAATGGCTGGATCAGAAATCTGGGCAAACGCTACGAAGATTTGATTACCGAAGGGCTGATACCGAACCAGCCATTACAAGAACTTTATGACGGGCGGGATCGCCTACACTTAGAACCTGCATGGGGACTTTCCCTGAGTTTTTGGGCAGAAACCAAGCGATTGGAAGCGCTGTTCATCACTCTGATTAAAAGCACTCCCTCGACATTGGAATATAAGGGCGAGCTGCCCAAACCTCTCGCTTCTACGATGACGAAATCCGACATTCGGTCGCATTTCGGCGTCCCTGTAGAATCAGGTGTTCCTGTAAAAATGCCACAGCCCGGGGGTATGACTGGAGGGTGGGATGCCTATCATCTTGATCCAAGCACACATCCGAATACCAAGCTGGTTTGCAAGTACACCTCCACTTTTCAGGTAAAAGCGTTGGTGTTTACATTGATTGATAAGAACCACGACTGATCTGCGTTCTGTTCCCAACTGGTTCGCCCCGCGTGGGAACGAGCGTCAAAGACGTAGAGCGTTCAGATGCACCGCGTTGGATTCATCGCAGGCAAGCCAGCTCCCACAGTGACCGCGTTCCAACTTTGAAATACGGTCAACTGTGGGAGCTGGCTTGCCTGCGATAGCGGTGTCACAGGCGCCAGATTTACCCCTGGCTGAACTGGGATGCCAGTTCGCGCAACAGCACTTCGGCATCCAACACTTTACCCACCACGTCCTCCGCCTTCTCGCGGCTCAAGCCCAGGCGCTCAAGCAGTGCATCCGGAATGGATTCATCCGGCCCGGAGCCGATCCCCCGGCTGCGCAACAGGCGCACCGCCAGGCACACCAGGTTCGGGTATTCGGCGTATTGCCCGTCATACGTGGGGTCGTGCTGGAAGCGCAGGGCGGTGCACAGTTCGTCCGGCATGTCCCAGTAACGCATCAACCAGGCGCCGATCTGTTCGCGGCTGATGCCCAGCAAGTGTTGCTCGACGTAGCTGTGGCACAGGTGCGGGTTGACCTCCAGGTGCCGGCAGATCAGCGAGAAGTGCGGCGGAAACACGTGGGCCAGCAGTAGGTAGCCGAAGTTGTGCAGCAAACCTGCCAGGTAGGTCAGGCCGGCTTCCGGGCGCTGGGCGCGGGGCATGGCACGGGTCAGGCCTTCAATCACGGCGGCGGTGTATATCGACTGGTGCCAGTAAGGCGTGGACAGGTGCGGACGGTCCTTGGGCAGGCTCAGGGTTTTGCCCAGGGCCAGGCCCAGCGCCAGGTTGATCACAAGATCAAAGCCCAACACGCGCACGATGGCGTCTTCCACTGAGCGGATCTTGCCCGGCGAGGCGTAGTAGGGCGACGCGGCCCAACTTACGACCTGGGCGGCAAGGGCTGGGTCGGTTTCCACCACGCCAGTGATGTCGTCGATGGTGGCGTTGGGGTCGACACGCAGCTTGATGATCTTCTGCGCGGTATCGGCCAGCGGCGGAATTTCGATGGTCGCTTCCAGGCGTTGCTGGATACGGCGCGCAGTGAACGCTTGCATCGCTTGGGTGATTTCCTCGCGGTCATCATTGGGGCGGTCGAGGTTCGGGCGGATGTTGCTCAAGGGTTCGCCAAACTGCGCGGCGCTGGCCTTGGTGAGCAGGCTCTTGAAGGCGTCGGTGGGGATTTCCAGCAACAGCCCGGCTTCGCCCGAATGCACCAGCAGGCTTGGCTCATTGAGCAAGCGGCCTTCGTACAGGCACGGCGAACTGGTCAGGGGCGGCAAGCCTGGCAGCAGGCTCAAGTCATGCTTGCCCAACATCCGCTCGACACGCTCGGGGGCCACGGCCGTGAGGCGGCGACCGGTGAGTTCGGCGAGGCGGTTGAGGTCCAGCAACTGGCTTTGGGGGAACAGCACCATGAGCGCGCCAACCGCATCCTCAAGCAACACCGCCTGGACCTTTCGGGCAGGGTTCAGGCCAGGCTGTTCGATGACTTCCGTGTAGGGGATGGCGAGCTTTGCGAGCAGCGCCCGAATGACCGGCGGGGCGGTCAGTGGGGCTGTGGCGAGGGCAACTTCTGACATGGCCTGATCCAATTTCTTACATTCATTGGAGTATAACCAGCTTGATACAGGTGTTGGTCGGATAAGTGTTCTTTGTGACGAGGTTGGCTGCGCGCCGATCCCGCTGTAGGAGCGAGCTTGCTCGCGAAGAGCTTCCTGACGGCGCGATTACCCAGAATGTCCGCGTTATCGTTGGCGTTCTTCGCGAGCACGCTCGCTCCTACAGGAGGGGATCAGACTTGGCCGTATTGCTGGCCGTGGCGCAGCCAGCGGTTGAGCAAGGGGCTGACGTGATCGGGCCAACGCTCAAGCAAGGCTTGCGCAGCATCGCGCACGGCGGGCAGCAGGTCGGCATCGCGCATCAGGTCGGCAACCTTGAATTGCAGCAGGCCGGTCTGGCGCGTGCCGAGCATTTCACCTGGGCCGCGCAGTTCCAGGTCTTTTTCGGCGATGACAAAACCGTCGTTGGTTTCGCGCATGATGCCCAGGCGCTGGCGACCGATCTGCGACAGCGGCGGGTGATAGAGCAGCACGCAGTGGCTGGCGGCGCTGCCCCGGCCAACCCGCCCGCGCAGCTGGTGCAGTTGCGCCAGGCCCAGGCGCTCGGGGTTTTCGATGATCATCAGGCTGGCGTTGGGGACGTCCACGCCCACTTCAATCACGGTGGTGGCCACCAGTAATTGCAGGTTGCCGGCCTTGAACTCGGCCATCACCGCGGCTTTTTCCGCCGGCTTCATACGGCCATGGATCAACCCGACCTTGAGCTCACCCAAGGCGCTGGTGAGGTCTTCGTAGGTGGTTTCGGCGGCCTGGCAGGTCAGCTCTTCGGACTCTTCGATCAGTGTGCACACCCAGTACGCCTGGCGGCCTTCGGCGCAGGCACCGCGCACGCGCTCGATCACTTCGACCCGCCGCGTGTCGGTGACCAGCACGGTGTTGACCGGCGTTCGCCCTGGCGGCAGTTCGTCGAGGATCGAGGTGTCGAGGTCGGCGTAGGCACTCATGGCCAGGGTGCGTGGGATCGGCGTGGCGGTCATGATCAACTGGTGCGGGTTCATGCGCCCGCCCACGCCTTTCTGGCGCAGGGCCAGGCGCTGTTGCACGCCAAAGCGGTGCTGTTCGTCGATGATCACCAGCGCAAGGTTCTTGAACTGCACTTCGTCCTGGAACAGTGCATGGGTGCCCACCACCATCGGTGCGCCGGCGGCGATCTGCTCCAGGGCGGCCACACGGTTCTTGCCTTTGAGCTTGCCAGCCAGCCACGCCACTTCCAGGCCCAGGGGTTCGAGCCAGCGCTTGAAGGTGATGAAGTGTTGTTCGGCGAGAATTTCCGTCGGTGCCATCAGCGCCACCTGGTAGCCAGCTTCCAGGGCTTGCAAGGCGGCGAGGGCGGCGACCACGGTTTTGCCGGCGCCTACGTCACCCTGGATCAGTCGCAGCATCGGTTCTTGCTGGCTGAGGTCGTAGGCGATTTCATTGCCCACGCGCTGTTGCGCGCCGGTCGGTGCAAAGCCGAGGTTGGCCAGGTATTGCGCAGGCAGCCGCGTGGCCTTGGGCATTGCCGGGGCGCGCAGGGAACGCATGCTTTCGCGCAGGCGTTGCTGGGACAGCTGGTGCGTGAGCAGTTCTTCAAAGGCCAGGCGATGCTGGGCCCAATGATGGCCGAGGGCGAGTTCGTCCACATCGGCATCGGCGGGCGGGTGATGCAAATACCGTATCGCATCGGCCAGGGGCGCCAATTGATAGTCGCGGGCCAGCTCCAGGGGCAGCCAATCGGGCAGGCTTTGCGGGCCGAGCATGGTCAGGGTCTGCATGCACAACTGGCGCAGACGTTGCTGGGTCAGGCCCTCGGTCAGCGGGTAGATCGGCGTGAGCGTGGTGTCCACCGGTGGCGGTTCATCGCCGGTAATGGCGCGGTATTCCGGGTGGTAGATTTCCAGGCCCGAGGCGCCTGGGCGTGCCTCGCCGTAGCAGCGCACGCGGGTGCCACGCTTGAGGCCTTCCTTCTGCGCGTTGCTGAAGTGGTAGAAGCGCAGGCTCAAACCGCCAGTGCCGTCCTGCAGGCGCACCACCAGGCTGCGGCGCTTGCCCATCACCACGTCGGCGCCACTGACGGTGCCTTCGATCACCGCGTCCTGCCCAGGGCGCAAATGGCCGATGGGCACCACGCGAGTGCGGTCCTGGTAGCGCAGGGGCAGGTGGAACAGCACGTCCTGAAGGTTCTCCAGGCCGACCTTGGCCAGTTTCTCGGCCATGGCCTCACCGACACCCTTGAGTGCCGTCACCGACACCTGCGACAACTCAGTCATACCGTGGCTTAGCTCGCAACGGGCGGCTTGGCCACCGAACACAGGCGGATCGAGTCCGCGAGGATCTCAATCGCTTTGGGGCGCGGGAAGCTGGCGCGCCAGGCAATCGCCACGGTACGGAACGGCACCGGCGGCGTGAGTGGGCGCACTTCGATCACGCCTTGGGCGTAGTGATGGCTGTCTACCGCAGACAGCGGCAGGATCGAAATACCCAGGCCGGAAGCGACCATATGGCGAATGGTTTCCAGGGAGCTGGATTCCACCGTGGTGTGCTTGGCGCCGTCGTTGCCCTTGGTCAGGGTCGGGCAGGCTTCCAGCACCTGGTCGCGGAAGCAGTGGCCTTCACCGAGCAGCAGCAGGCTCTTGTCATTGAGCAGGCCGGCGTCGATGGTGTCCTTCTTGGTCCACGGGTGGGAGGCCGGCATCAGCACGTAGAACGGCTCGTCGTAGAGCGGCAGGGTCAGCACGTCCGCCTCGTTGAAGGGCAGGGCGATGATGATCGCGTCCAGCTCGCCGTTGCGCAGTTTGTCGCGCAGCACGTGGGTGAAGTTTTCTTCGATATACAGCGGCATCTGTGGCGCAACACGGTGCAGTTGCGGAATCAGGTGCGGGAACAGGTAGGGGCCGACTGTGTAGATGGCGCCGACTTTGAGCGGTGCGGTCAGCTGGTTCTTGCCGGCCTGGGCCAGTTCGCGAATGCTTTGCGCTTGTTCCAAGACCTTCTGGGCCTGGGCAACGATGCCTTCGCCCACCGGGGTGAGGCGCACGGCGCTCTTGCTGCGCTCGAAAATCAGCACACCGAGTTCGTCTTCAAGCTTTTTCACACCCACCGACAGCGTCGGCTGGCTGACGTGGCAACGTTCGGCGGCATGGCCGAAGTGCTGTTCTTGGGCGAGGGTCACGATGTAGCGTAATTCTGTAAGAGTCATAGCGGGCGTCCATGAGGTTGCGGGCCAAGCATACCGGCTGCAATCGATAGACGCACGTTATCAGAACTTTGCTGGGGATTGAGTGGGGAATGTCGGAATTTTGCTGAGGTCATAAAGCGCATGTGGGAGGGCGCAGGTCCCTCCCACAGTGCTCTGTCAGCGGCGACGCTTGTCGATGTTGTAAACGAATGGCGCGACCAGTTCGACGCTGCCGTTTTTCAACAGGTCGGCGGGCGGCTTGGGCAGCGGCTGAGCCTTGCGGATCATCTCAAGGGTTGCGCGGTCCAGGTCGGCGTTGCCGGAGCGGCCTTCCAGTTCGTAGGACAGTACATTGCCTTCGCCATCGACCACGAAGCGCAAGCGGTTCATACCTTCCTTGCCACTGCGTTGAGCGCCAGGCGGGTACTTCTTGTACTTCTGCAGATGCGCCAGCAACGTGCTTTGCCAGGAAGCCTGGGCGGCCAGCTGCTGCGCCGATGGGCCCGGCGTAGGTTGTGCGGACTTCTGCGCAGGTGCGTTGCTCGGCGGCGTTTCGCTCGGTGGCTCCTCGGAAGGTTTCTCCTTGGGCGGCTCGGGCTTCTTCTCCACCGGCTTTGGCGGTTGTGGCTTAGGCTTGGGCTTGACCGGCTTGGGCACCTGGATCGTTGGCTTGGGCGCCTCGGCCAGCTTCGGCAGGGGCAGCTCTTCGACCGGTGGCGGCGGCGGCGCGACGACCTTGGGCGGGGCTGGAGGCGGCGGTGGCGCTGGCAGCGGCGCCAGGTCGATGACCATGGCGGCGGGTGGCAGCTGGATCGCCTGCGGCGCGGACCATTGGAGCGCGATGATGATCGCGACGGCATGCACGCCCAGCACGACGGCGAGGCTGGTGCCATAACGCGTCAGTTTGTGGCGCGTCGTGATCATTTCTTGGCTGCCGTCTCAAGTCCGACCAGGCCGACCTTGAGATAGCCGGCTGCCCGAAGGGCATCCATCACGCTCATCAGGTCGCCGTAGTCCACGCCTTTGTCGGCCTGGAAGAAGATCGTCGTGTCTTTCTTGCCTTGGGTCTTGGCATCCAGCACCGGCCCCAGGGTTTCAGCTTTGACTTCTTCTTCGCCCAGGAACAGGCGTTGGTCCGCCTTGACGCTGAGGAAGATCGGTTTCTCTGGCCGCGGCGCCGGCTTGGCGCTGGACGCGGGCAGGTCCACTTTGATGTCCACGGTCGCCAGCGGTGCGGCCACCATGAAGATGATCAGCAGCACCAGCATCACGTCGATAAACGGCGTGACGTTGATTTCGTGGTTCTCGACGAGTTCGTCGTCGCCTTGATTCAAATGCAGGCCCATGGCCGATTACCCCACTTTCACCATGTGCGGTTGCGAGCTGCGCTCGGTAGGCAGGTGATCGAGGTCACGGCTGACCAGCAACAGGACTTCAGCCGATGCATCCGACACCTGGGCCTTGTAGCCGGCAATCGAACGGGCGAAGACGTTGTAGATGACCACCGCAGGAATCGCGGCAACCAGGCCCAGGGCGGTCGCCAGCAGTGCTTCGGCGATGCCGGGGGCAACGACGGCGAGGTTGGTGGTCTGGGTTTTGGCGATGCCGATGAAGCTGTTCATGATGCCCCACACGGTACCGAACAGGCCGACGAAGGGCGCGGTGGAACCGATGGTGGCGAGTACGCCGGTGCCGCTGCTCATGTTACGGCCGCAGGCGGCAACCAGGCGCTCCAGGCGGAAGCTGACACGCTCCTTGATGCCTTCTTTTTCGCGGGTGTTGGCCGACAGGCGCATTTCTTCCAGCGCGTCGTGCACCAGCAGGTTGGCCAGGGTGCCCTTCTTGGTCGCGGTTTCGCTCGCTTCCTTGAGGGTGGTGGCTTTTTTCAGGTGGACGATTTCAGCACGCAGACGACGCTTGGCGCCCAACAGCTCGAAGCCTTTGGCAATCCAGATGGTCCAGGTGATGATCGAGGCGATGGCCAGGCCGATCATCACGGCTTTCACCACTACGTCAGCATTCTGGTACATGCCCCATGGCGACAAGTCGTGGGCCATGCCCAGGGTGTTGTCTTCTTCCAGTACCACGCCGGTTTCGTCGGCAGGTGCGGCAGCACCGGCGGCCTGGGCCGGGTCGGTAGCCACTGGCGCGACGGCAGGCGCTGCCGGGGTCGCGGCATTTTGCTCGGCGGCTGCTGGAGCGGCGGGGGCGGTGGCGTCAGCGAATGCGGCGGTCGGTGCCAGCAGTACGCTGAACAGCATCGCAGCAATCGCACGCCAGGCGCGGGAGGGACTGTGAAGCTTGGTTGGCGAAGCGGGGGTGGTATGACGTGTCATGCTGGCCGGACCTGAGAGAAAAAATGGGTGATCGTCCTTCCAGACCCAAAGGGTCGAGGACAAATGGGCGGTCATTATTGCAAGTAATTCTTGTTAACAGAAGTAATACAGTAACTTTATTTGTGCTTTTTCTGGCCGTCGGTCATGTCTGGCGGCTAATCTGCGCCTTTAAGAATGGAGTTTTGTAATGTCTGCGCCTTCTGTTGTGATTGCCGGTTGCGGCGATGTGGGTAGTCGGCTGGCTAGCCAATTGCTGGCCTCGGAATGGGAGGTCCACGGCCTGCGCCGTGATATTTCGCGCCTGCCCGACGGGGTGATCGGCATCGCCGGCGACCTGTTCAAAAAGGATTGCCCTGACACCTGGCCCATCGGCGGGGTGGATTATCTGGTGTACTGCGCCGCTGCCACTGACCACGACGAAGCCGGCTATCGCGCCGCCTACGTGCAAGGGTTGCTGCATGTGTTGGAGTGGCTGGACGACTACGGCCAGACGCCCAAGCATTTGCTGTTTGTTTCCAGCAGCAGTGTGTATGGGCAGCAAAACGGCGAGTGGGTCGACGAAACGTCCGAGACGCAAGCGAAGGGCTATTCGGGGCAGGTGATGCTGGAAGCTGAGCAAGTGGCGCTCAATAGCGGTATTCCAGCCACCATCGTGCGCTTGACCGGCATCTACGGGCCTGGCCGTGAATGGCTGCTGACCCAGGTGCGTCAAGGCTACCGCGTAGCGGTTGATCCGCCGTTGTATGGCAACCGTATCCACGCCGATGACGCCGCGGGCCTGCTCGCCTTTTTGCTGCGGCATGTGGAAAAGGGCGGCTCGCTGGACAAGGTCTACATCGGCGTTGACGATGCGCCTGCGCCATTGGCCGAAGTAGTGGCCTGGCTGCGCGAGTATCTGGGTGTGACCGAGTGGGCCGAGGACGCCAGTGTGCGCCGTGCTGGCAGCAAACAATGCAGTAATGCGCGTATCAAGGCGTTGGGCTGGGTGCCGACATACCCGACTTACCGGGAAGGCTATGCGGCGATCCTGAAAGGCTGAAACGCGGTCAAAACTGTGGGAGCTGGCTTGCCTGCGAAGACGGCCTCACAGTCAACACAGTTGAACCGGGTACATATCCGTTATTTAGGTAACGGCCACCTAGGGTTCCGCTCTGACAGCGGGTCACTTTTGGAAGGACCCAAAAGTAACCAAAAGGTCCTCGCCCCACCACTCGGCACCTCGCCTAGGCTCGGTGTGCCCGTAATCCGCCAGTGATTTGGGGGGCCGCCGCCACGCGCCATCCATGGCGCGGGGCGGCTAAACCGGCATCCCTGCCGGTTTACCCCCCAAATCCCTGTCGAATTCCGGCCAGCGTGGTTTAACGGGGCGCCTGAGATCAAAAGCAGATCAAGATCAAGAGCGACTCGCTTCGCATCGTGGTTACCGTTGATCGAGTTGTGTGGAGACCTACGATTCTCGCAGGCAAGCCAGCTTCCACATTTTGATTCAGGTGAGGCTTTTATTACTTTTCAAGCAGCCACTGGCGAGGGCCTGGCGTAAACGAAGGCACTTCATCGGCCTGCGCAGTATTGATCGCCTGGAAGATCTCCAGTTGCTCACCCTTGCGCGCGAAAATCCAAGGGTTGCCCTGGCCATTCAGTTGCAGCCAGATGCTGTCATAGCCGCCGCTCATGGAGGCGCAGTCGCCTGCCAGGCAGAGTGAATAACGATCAACCCCCGGCAGGCCGGCGACTTTGCCGTCAGCCTGGAACTGCACCGTGGCGCCGCTGCCGGTGCCGTCGCTGATCTTCCAGTCGCCGCCCATGTAGGCCGCGTACAGTGCGCGTTCGAAGTTGGCGCCCAGTGGCGCGCCTTCTGGGGCCGGGTCTTTGGCGCGGGCAAACAGCTGCTCGGGCTCATTGTCGTTGGCCACTTGCAGCAGTTGCTTGCCTTTGCGCTTGAGTTCGGTGGCAGAGCTGCCATAGAAGTCCACGTTCCACGCGCCGGGTTTTTCACCCGACAACTTGCCTTCCGCCACTTCAAAACCGTTGTAGTAGCGCGCCTGCAAGGCCTTGGTGTTGACCTCCCACTCAAGGTTGGGGCCATAGGACTGCAGGGCTTCACGCAAAGGGCCGCCCTTGGCTGCCGCGTCGATGGCGGCCTGGTTGATCCAGGTGCCGCTCACATCCAGGTCGGCGGGGTTGCTGGCACAGCCGCCGAGCAACAGGGCGAGCAACGAGGAGGCTACAAGCGCTTTGCGCATTACGAAATCCTTCTGAAACGAAGTCGGCGCAGCCTGTTGGGGCTGCGCCGGGTGTTTTACTCGATGACCAGAATGGCGTCCATCTCAACCTGTGCGCCCTTTGGCAGGGCGGCAACGCCGATGGCGGCGCGGGCTGGGTACGGTTGTTCGAAGTACTTGCCCATAATCTCGTTGACCTTGGCGAAGTGGCTGAGGTCGGTGAGGAAGATGTTCAGCTTGACGATGTCCTTGAACGAACCACCGGCAGCTTCAGCCACGGACTTGAGGTTTTCAAAGACCTGTACGGTCTGGGCTTCGAAGCCTTCAACCAGTTCCATGGTCTTTGGGTCCAGTGGGATCTGGCCGGACATGTAGACGGTGTTGCCCGCCTTGATCGCCTGGGAATAAGTGCCGATGGCAGCTGGAGCTTTATCGCTGGTGATAACTGTCTTGGTCATGAATGACTCCTTGTAATGGATCGGTTATGCACGCATGCGGGTGATGCGGATCACACCGGTCAAGGCGCGCAACTTTTTGATCACGCGGGCCAGGTGCACGCGGTCGTGCACGCTGACCACCAGTTGGACCACGCTGATGCGACCATCGCGTTCGTCCATGCTGATTTTTTCGATATTGCCGTCGGCGGCGTTGACGCTGCTGGCCAACAGGGCGATCAGGCCGCGCTGGTGTTCCAGCTCCACCCGCAGCTCGACGTTGAATTCGCCGGTGACATCCTTGGCCCACGAGAGCTGGATGCATTTTTCCGGGTTGTGGCGGATTTCGGTGATGTTGCGGCAGTTGTCCAAGTGCACCACCATGCCCTTGCCTGCGGACAAGTGGCCGACAATCGGGTCGCCCGGGATCGGCGTGCAACATTTGGCGTAGCTGAGCACCAAGCCCTCGGTGCCGCGAATCGCCAGCGGGCCTTCAGGGCTCGGCAGCTGTTCGCCTTCGCCCAGCAGGCGTCGGGCGACCACGTAGGCCATGCGGTTGCCCAGGCCGATATCTTCCAGCAGGTCTTCGATGGTTTCCTGGCGGTACTCGTGGAGCATCGCTTGCACGCGCTCTTGCGGGATCTTGTCCAGGGCGCTGTCGAAGCCGTTGAGTACCTTGTTCAGCAGGCGTTCGCCCAGGCTGATGGACTCGGAGCGGCGCTGCAATTTCAGTGCGTGGCGAATATGCGTACGCGCCTTGCCGGTGACTACGAAGTTGAGCCAGGCCGGGTTCGGGCGAGCGCCCGGTGCACTGACGATCTCCACCGTGGAGCCGCTTTGCAGCGGTTCGGACAGCGGGGCCAGGCGCCGGTTGATGCGACAGGCGATGCAGCTGTTACCGACATCGGTGTGCACCGCGTAGGCAAAGTCGACCGCCGTGGAGCCTTTGGGCAGCTCCATGATCCGGCCTTTGGGCGTGAACACGTAGACCTCGTCCGGGAACAGGTCGATCTTCACGCTTTCGATAAATTCCAGGGAGTTACCGGCACGTTGCTGCATTTCCAGCACGCCCTTGACCCATTGGCGCGCACGGGCATGGGTGCCTTTGGGCTGCTCGTCGCCGCTGGACTTGTACAGCCAATGGGCGGCGATGCCGTTGTTGGCCATCTCTTCCATTTCACGGGTGCGGATCTGGATCTCGATCGGCACCCCGTGCATGCCAAACAGCGTGGTATGCAGGGACTGGTAGCCGTTGGCCTTGGGAATTGCGATGTAGTCCTTGAAGCGGCCCGGCAGCGGTTTGTACAAATTATGTACAGCGCCCAGCACGCGGTAGCAGGTATCGACCTTGTCGACGATGATCCGGAACGCATACACGTCCATGATCTCGTTGAAGGCCCGACGCTTGCCGCGCATCTTCTTGTAGATGCCGTAGATGTGCTTCTGCCGGCCGCTGACCTCGCCCTCGATCTCGTCGATCGCCAGGCAATGGCTCAGGGACTCTTCGATCTTGTTGACGATTTCCTTGCGGTTGCCCCGTGCGCGCTTGACCGCCTGGTAGATGCGTGCCGAGCGCATGGGGTGCATGGCTTTAAAGCCAAGGTCTTCGAATTCGATACGAATGGCGTGCATGCCCAGCCGGTTGGCGATGGGCGCATAGATTTCCAGGGTCTCCTTGGCGATGCGTCGGCGTTTTTCGCCGGACAGCACTTCCAGCGTGCGCATGTTGTGCAGCCGGTCGGCCAGCTTGACCAAGATCACCCGAATGTCTCGGGCCATGGCCATGGCCATCTTCTGGAAGTTTTCCGCCTGGGCTTCGGCCTTGGTCTCGAAGTTCATCTGGGTCAGCTTGCTGACCCCATCGACCAGTTCGGCCACGGTTTCGCCAAATTGCGCACTGAGCGCTTCCTTGGCAATGCCGGTGTCTTCGATCACGTCATGCAGCATCGCGGCCATCAGGCTCTGATGGTCCATGTGCATGTCGGCAAGAATATTGGCCACCGCAAGAGGATGGGTGACATACGCCTCGCCGCTACGTCGGCGTTGGCCGTCGTGGGCTTGTTCGGCGTAGAAATACGCTCGGCGAACCAGGTTGACCTGGTCGGCGCCGAGGTAGGCCGATAAGCGATCGGCGAGGGCGTCTATGCTCGGCAAAGTGTGAACTCCTGCCGATGGCTGTGACCCCGCGCCGTGCTACGTCGACCAGGCATAGGCTTAGACGTCCTCGTTGGACTCGCCTTCGAACGCTGCAAACAGCGGTTCGTCTTCAACGATTTCGGCGTTGGCGATGAACTCGTAGCTCATCAGGCCTTCAGCGATTTCACGCAGCGCTACAACGGTAGGCTTGTCGTTTTCCCACTGGACCAGGGGCTCTTTGCCGCCAGTGGCCAGTTGACGGGCACGCTTGGTAGAGAGCATGACCAGCTCAAAGCGGTTATCCACGTGTTCTAGGCAGTCTTCAACGGTTACGCGGGCCATGGTATTCCTCGGAGCGAATGCAAGATGCGCGCTGCCCGGTTGGGCGAGCGGACTGAGCAGTTTAAAAAATCACCAGCGTTTAGGGAAGCGCTGATTTTTCGCAGGCCTTCGCAAAACCGCTACAAGTGCCAATGTAAGGCCCTTGCAGCTGTTTTGGGAAGAGCCAATCAGCCGAGCAATTCGGCGAGTAATTTGCCGAAACGTTGCTGTTGGCGCTTTTGCTGCAGTTGGTTGGCGCGGAAAATCGCCTTCAAATCGTCCAGTGCGTGGGCAAAGTCGTCATTGATGATCAGGTAGTCGTAGTCGACGTAGTGGCTCATTTCGCTGACGGCCTCACGCATGCGCCCCTCGATGATCTCGTCGCTGTCCTGGCCGCGGTTGGTCAGGCGTTGGTGCAGGGCTTGGAGCGAGGGCGGCAGGATGAAGATGGAGCGTGCCTTGGGCATCAGCTGGCGCACTTGTTCGGCACCCTGCCAGTCGATTTCCAGGATCAGGTCGTGGCCTTCGTCCAGGGTCTGCTGCAGGTGGCTTTGCGAGGTGCCATAGAGGTTGCCGAACACTTCGGCGCGCTCCAGGAAGTCGCCGTGCTCGATCATCTTGACGAACTCGGTACGCTCGACGAAGTGATAGTGCACACCGTCCACTTCGCCCGGGCGCATGGCGCGGGTGGTGTGGGAGACCGAAATGCGGATCTGCTCGTCGGCGTCGGTCAAAGCCTTGACCAGGCTGCTCTTGCCCGCGCCCGAAGGGGCGGAAATGATGTAAAGGGTGCCGGTGCTGTGGGTCATGGAGGGTGCCTTACTCAATGTTCTGTACTTGTTCGCGCATTTGCTCGATCAACACTTTGAGGTTGACCGCCGCCGTGGTGCTGCGCGGGTCGAACGCCTTGGAGCCCAGTGTATTGGCTTCGCGGTTGAGTTCCTGCATCAGGAAGTCCAGGCGCCGACCGGCGGCACCGCCCGACTTGAGTACGCGGCGCACTTCAAGGATATGGGTGCTCAGGCGGTCGAGTTCTTCGGCCACGTCGCTCTTCTGCGCGAGCAGGACCATTTCCTGTTCCAGGCGCGTCGGGTCGAGGTCGGCTTTCATGTCGGTAAAGCGGTCGAGGACCTTCTGGCGCTGGGTGGCGAGCATCTGCGGTACCAGTTCGCGCAGGGTCACCACGTCGGCTTCGATCGACGTCAGCCGCTCGTTGATCAGGCGCGCCAGTTCGGCGCCTTCGCGCTCGCGGCCGGCCTTGAGCTCCTTCAGGCCCTGGTTGAACAGGGCGAGGGCTTCGGCATTCAGGGCCTGCGGGTCGGCCGCGTCGGCCACCAGCACGCCGGGCCAGGCCAATACTTCCAAAGGGTTCAATGCGGCCGGCTGCTTGATCAGCCCAGCGATGGTTTCGGCCGCGGCCACCAGTTGGGCGGCGCGGTCGCGGTCGACCTGCAGCGGCTTGCCGGTGGTTTCTTCGGTAAAGCGCAAGGTGCATTCCAGCTTGCCACGGGAAATGCCCTGGCGCAGCGCTTCACGCACCGCTCCTTCGAGGTCGCGGAACGACTCTGGCAGGCGCAGGTGCGGCTCCAGGTAACGGCTGTTGACCGAGCGCAGTTCCCAACTGAGTGTGCCTTGGGCCCCGGCTTTTTCGACACGGGCGAAGGCGGTCATGCTGTGCACCATGGAGGTACCTCGCGTTGGATAAATAGAAATTGGCCAGGCCGACCCGTAGGAGCGAGCCTGCTCGCGAAGAACGCAAGGGCACCGCGTTGAATCAGGAAGGCCCCGTAATCGTTGACGTTTTTCGCGAGCAAGCTCGCTCCTACCGTCTGGAGGCGCAGGATTGTAGCGCAGTGGGAGGGGGTCGCCCAAACCCGGGCATTGGTAACCGGATTTTTTAGAAGTGCCCCGAACCGGTTCGCGGCTCTATAATGCTCGGCAGTTTTTCGTCCTCAGTACAGGTATCCCCTATGAAACGTCCAAGTGGTCGCGCTGCCGATCAGCTCCGCTCGATCCGCATCACCCGCAACTACACCAAACACGCCGAGGGATCTGTACTGGTCGAGTTTGGCGATACCAAGGTCATCTGCACTGTCAGCGTCGAAAACGGCGTGCCGCGCTTCCTCAAGGGCCAGGGCCAGGGTTGGTTGACCGCTGAATACGGCATGCTGCCGCGCGCCACTGGCGAGCGTAACCAGCGTGAAGCCAGCCGTGGCAAGCAAGGCGGGCGAACCCTGGAAATCCAGCGCCTGATCGGTCGTTCCCTGCGTGCCGCTTTGGATATGTCCAAGCTAGGTGACGTCACCCTCTACGTCGATTGCGACGTGATCCAGGCAGATGGCGGCACCCGCACGGCGTCCATCACCGGCGCCATGGTGGCCTTGGTTGACGCTTTGAAGGTGATCAAGAAGCGCGGCGGCCTGAAAGCGGGTGACCCGCTTAAGCAGATGATCGCCGCTGTGTCGGTTGGCATGTACCAGGGCGAGCCTGTGCTGGACCTGGACTACCTGGAAGACTCGGCTGCCGAGACCGATCTCAATGTGGTCATGACCAGCACCGGTGGTTTCATCGAAGTGCAGGGCACTGCCGAAGGCGCGCCATTCCAGCCGGCTGAGCTGAACGCCATGCTGGCCTTGGCCCAGAAGGGCATGACCGAAATCTTTGAATTGCAGAACGCCGCGCTGGCTGACTGAGCCGGCCCCAAGGAGAAGCACCATGAATGACAGCCAGTTGCCAGTTCCGGCACCGTCCAAGGAAGTACGCCAGTGGGCAATGTTGTGTCATTTCGCGGCATTCCTGGGGTTGGTATTTCCCTTCGGCAGCTTGTTGGGGCCGTTGATCCTGTGGCAGTTCAAGAAAGACATGGACCCGCTCGTCGATGACCAGGGCAAGGAGGCGCTGAATTTCCAGATCACCGTGGCGATCGCCTGGCTGGTGTGTCTGTTGCTTGGCTTTGTGGTGGTCGGCTTCTTGCTGATGACCGTGCTGGTGATTGGTGCGTTGATTCTGACGATCATCGCCGGTATCAAGGCCAACAAAGGCATTGCCTATCGCTATCCGTGGACCTGGCGCCTGGTCAAGTAACCGAGCGGCCACAAAAAAACCGACATCACTGTCGGTTTTTTTGTGCCTGGAGAATGACCTCAGATGGTCAATGTCCAGTCGTAGTCCACGATCAGCGGCGCGTGCTGCGAGAAGCGCGGCTGGCGCGGCAGGCGTGCGCTACGTACGAACCGGCGCAGGCCAGGGGTCAGCAGCTGGTAGTCGAAACGCCAGCCCAGGTTGAGCATCTCGGCCTGTTCGTTATCCGGCCACCAGCTGTACTGGTCGCCTTCGCGGCTGACTTCGCGCAGGGCATCGACATAGCCCATGTTGCCGACAATCTCGTCCATCCAGGCGCGTTCCGGCGCCAGGAAGCCTGGGGATTGCTGGCTGTCGCGCCAGTTCTTGATATCCAGCTTCTGTTGCGCCACGTACAGCGAGCCACAATAAATGTACTCGCGACGTTTGCGTCGCTGTTTATCCAAGTAGCGGGCGAAATCGTCCATTAGCTTGAATTTCTGGTTCAAGTCTTCATCGCCGTTCTGCCCGGAAGGAAGCAGCAAGGTCGCGATGCTGACCTTGTCGAAATCGGCTTGCAGGTAACGCCCGTAGCGGTCGGCTGTCTCGAAGCCGAGGCCGCTGATGACCGCCTTGGGTTGCAACCGCGAGTACAAAGCCACGCCACCTTGGGTGGGCACTTCGGCATCGCAGGCATAAAGGAAGTAGCCATCCAGTTGGAAGGCTGGGTCGTCCAGTTCAAAGGCGGAGGCACGGGTGTCCTGCAGGCAGATGACGTCGGCATTCTGTGCTTGCAGCCAACTGAGCAAACCACGCTCGACTGCAGCCTGAATACCATTAACGTTCACACTGATGATCCGCATAAATGGCCCCAAAAATCGCGTGCGTGTATGATACACGCCGTCCACCCAATTAGCTAAATCCGTGGTATCTGAGGCTTTTTTCATGCAGGCGTATCAGCGCGATTTCATTCGTTTTGCCATCGATCGCGGCGTTTTACGCTTCGGTGAGTTCACCCTCAAGTCCGGGCGCACCAGCCCGTACTTCTTCAATGCAGGCCTGTTCAACTCAGGTTCGGCCCTGGCTCAGCTGGGCCGTTTC
This sequence comes from Pseudomonas sp. FP215, assembly GCF_030687795.1. Lineage (NCBI taxonomy): Bacteria > Pseudomonadati > Pseudomonadota > Gammaproteobacteria > Pseudomonadales > Pseudomonadaceae > Pseudomonas > Pseudomonas sp. FP215. Next base: position 6,481,067 of record NZ_CP117447.1, on the reverse strand, counting down.
TATGCGGCAGCCATCGTTGAGAGCGGTATTTCCTTCGACGTACTCTTTGGCCCGGCCTACAAAGGTATTCCCCTGGCTGCTGCGACGGCGGTTGCCCTGGCGGAGCATCACGGTCAGGACCTGCCGTGGTGTTTCAACCGTAAGGAAGCCAAGGCCCATGGTGAAGGCGGCAGCCTGGTCGGCGCGCCATTGACCGGCGATGTGCTGATCATCGATGACGTGATCACCGCGGGTACTGCGATCCGTGAAGTGATGCAAATCATCGCTTCCCAGGACGGCGCCAAGGCTGCCGGTGTGCTGATCGCCTTGAACCGCCAGGAGCGCGGCAACGGTGAGTTGTCGGCGATCCAGGAAGTGGAGCGCGATTTCGGCATTCCGGTGGTGAGCATCGTGTCGTTGAACCAGGTGTTGCAGTTCCTGGAAGATGACCCGCAGCTCAAGCAGCATTTGCCGGCTGTGCGTGCATACCGCGAGCAGTTCGGCGTCTGACGCCGCTCTCCCTGTAGGAGCGAGCTTGCTCGCGAAAAACTCCCAGGCGCCGCGTTCATTCAGGAAGCACGCTTTATCGTTGACGTTTTTCGCGAGCAAGCTCGCTCCTACAAAAAAAGCCCCGCTCAATTCAATTGAGCGGGGCTTTTTTGTTTGCAGCGATTAAGGCCGCTTGCGGTTACTGATCAGCGTGCCCATACCGGTATCCGTGAAGATTTCCAGCAGTACCGCATTCGGCACGCGGCCATCGATGATCAGCGAGCTGCCGACGCCGCCTTGCACTGCTTCCAGCGCGCAGCGGATCTTGGGCAGCATGCCGCCGTAGATGGTGCCGTCGGCGATCAGGTCATCCACCTGTTGGGTGGTCAAGCCGGTCAGTACCTTGCCTTCCTTGTCCATCAGGCCGGCGATGTTGGTCAGCAGCATCAGCTTCTCAGCCTTCAACGCTTCCGCCACTTTGCCCGCCACCAGGTCGGCGTTGATGTTGTACGACTCACCATTGGCGCCCACGCCGATCGGCGCGATCACCGGGATAAAGTCGCCCTTGACCAGCAGGTTGAGCAGGTCGGTGTTCACCCCCACCACTTCACCCACTTGGCCGATATCGATGATTTCCGGCTGGGTCATCTCGGGCGTCTTGCGGGTAACCGTGAGCTTTTTCGCACGGATCAGCTCCGCATCCTTGCCGGTCAGGCCGATGGCGCTGCCACCGTGGCGGTTGATCAGGTTGACGATGTCTTTGTTGACCTGGCCACCGAGGACCATTTCCACCACGTCCATGGTTTGCGCGTCAGTGACACGCATGCCATCGATGAAGTGACTCTCGATCGACAAACGCTTGAGCAGGTCGCCGATTTGCGGGCCGCCGCCGTGGACGACCACCGGGTTGATCCCCACGGCCTTCATCAGCACGATGTCGCGGGCAAAGCCGGTTTTCAGCTCATCGCTTTCCATGGCATTGCCGCCGTACTTGATCACCAGCGTCTTGCCGACGTAGCGTCGAATATAAGGCAACGCTTCGGACAGGACCTTGGCGGTGTTGGCAGCGGCTTCGCGTTCGAGGGTCATTCAGGGCTCCGGGCAAAAATCAGAACGGTAATTGGAGATCAGGGGCAACACGTTTCAACTGGGCGTGGAACACGTCCTTGATGCGCTGCAACTCCGCTTCGGTATCCGCCTCGAAACGCAGGACCAGCACCGGTGTGGTGTTGGACGCGCGAACCAGGCCCCAGCCTTTGGCGTAATCGACTCGCACACCATCAATGGTGGTCAGGTTGGCGCCTTCACCCCATTGCGCATCGTGCAATGCGTCAATGATGCTGAATTTGCTCTCCTCGGTCACATGGATATTGATCTCAGGCGTAGAAATATCATTCGGGAAGGTCTGAAACAGCTCTTCGGCCGTGGATTTCTCCTTGCTGAGGATCTCCAGCAGACGAGCGGCGCTGTAAATACCGTCGTCAAACCCGAACCAGCGCTCCTTGAAGAAGACGTGACCGCTCATTTCACCGGCCAACAGCGCGCCGGTTTCCTTCATTTTCTTTTTGATCAACGAGTGACCGGTCTTCCACATTAGCGGGCGACCGCCGTATTCCTTGATCAATGGCGTGAGGCGACGCGTGCATTTCACGTCGAAGATGATCTCGGCGTTGGGGTTGCGCGCCACTACGTCACGGGCAAACAGCATCAGCAGGCGGTCCGGGAACACGATCTCGCCGGTTTCGGTCACCACGCCTACACGGTCGCCGTCGCCATCGAAGGCCAGGCCGACGTCGGCGCCCACTTCCTTGACCTTGGCGATCAGGTCCACCAGGTTTTCCGGCTTGCCTGGGTCTGGGTGATGATTGGGGAAGTTGCCGTCCACTTCGCAGAACAGTGGGATTACTTCGCAGTTCAGGGCTTCGAGCAGTTGCGGGGCAATCACGCCGGCTGCGCCGTTGCCGCAGTCCACCACGACTTTCAGGCGGCGCGCGAGCTTGACGTCACGGGTGATTTCATCGGAGTAGCGCTGGAGGATATCGACCTTAGTGATGCTGCCGGTGCCACTGGTCAGGTCGTTGGTCTTCAGGCGGGTGTGCAGGGCCTGGATCTGTTCATTGGCCAGGGTGTCGCCAGCGATGACAATCTTGAAGCCGTTGTAGTCCGACGGGTTGTGGCTGCCGGTGAGCATGACCCCGGATTTGCCCGCCAGTACGTTGGCGGCGTAGTACAGCGCGGGGGTTGGTACCAGGCCGACGTCGCTGACGTGGCAGCCGCTGTCAGCCAGGCCCTGGATCAGTTGCTCGACCAACTCCGGGCCGGACAAGCGGCCGTCACGGCCTACCGAGACGTTGGGTTCGCCCTGGGCCAGGCTCTGGGAGCCGATGGCGCGGCCGATCCAGTAGGCGGTTTCGGCGGTCAGGGTCTTGGGGACCACGCCACGGATGTCATAGGCGCGAAAAATGCTGTCGGGAAAGGTCGGGGCTACGCGGGCTGCGGTACTCATCGCGGGGGAAACTCCATCTGAAAGGGGGCAAGGCAGGCCTGATGTGGCTGGCCGGCAGGCTCAAACTGAAGGGTATGACGGCGTTTTCGGCAGAGAGTTCGTGGTGTAAAAATGCCATCGGCGCTTTGGCGCTAGCATTATTTTTACGTAGTCCTTTGATTTCATTAGAGAAATCTCGATGATTATTTCCGCGCATTCTTCATCCTGAAAAGCCGGGCGGTGGCGCGTGGTCGGACGATGGCGTCCGGCCACGTTCAGCTTAGTCAGTGACTGCCGGAATGCCCAAAACCGCCTGCGCCGCGTTGGGTTTCGTCGAATTCCTGCACCAATTCAAAATGTGCCTGCACCACCGGCACCAGCACCAGTTGGGCGATGCGCTCGCCGATGGCGATGTTGAAAGCCGTCTGGCCACGGTTCCAGCACGACACCATCAACTCGCCCTGGTAGTCCGAATCGATCAGGCCGACCAGGTTGCCGAGCACGATGCCATGTTTGTGACCCAGGCCGGAGCGCGGCAGGATCAGCGCCGCCAAGCCTGGATCGCCGACATAGATCGACAGGCCAGTAGGAATCAGGATGGTCTGGCCCGGCTCAAGGACGGTGTCCTCTTTGAGCATGGCGCGCAGGTCCAGGCCGGCGGAGCCCGGTGTGGCGTAGGCCGGCAGGGGGAATTCGTTGCCGAGGCGTGGGTCGAGGATCTTGGCTTGCAAAGCGTGCATGGAGATTAAACCTGGTTCAGCCGTTGGGCGATAAAAGAGATCAGTTGGCGGGCAATCTTGCCCTTGCTGGTCTGGGCGAAAAGGGTGGCGTGCAGTTCGCGGTCGATCACGCTGCACGCATTTTCCTCGCTGTTGAAGCCGATGCTCGGGTTGGCGACATCATTGGCAACGATCAGGTCGAGGTTTTTGTCTTTCAGTTTGCGTGCGGCGTAGTCCAGCAGGTGCTCGGTCTCGGCAGCGAAGCCGACGCTGAACGGGCGGTCCGGACGGGTGGCGATGGTGGCCAGGATGTCCGGGTTACGCACCATTTGCAGGAGCAGGCCGTCGCCGCTCGTAGGGTCTTTCTTGAGCTTCTGTGGGGCCACGACCTCCGGGCGGTAATCCGCAACCGCTGCCGAGGCGATAAACAGGTCGCAGGGAATGGCGGCTTCGCAGGCTGCCAACATGTCCCGGGCGCTGACTACGTCGATCCGCGTGACACGATCAGGGGTCGGCAAATGCACCGGGCCTGTGATCAACGTGACCCGTGCGCCTGCCTCGACCGCGGCTTCAGCCAACGCAAAGCCCATTTTTCCTGAGCTATGGTTGGTGATGTAGCGCACCGGGTCGATGTTTTCCTGGGTTGGGCCGGCGGTGATCAGCACGTGCTTGCCGGTCAGGGCCAGGTGCTGGAAGCACTCGGCGGCGCATTGCGCCAGGTCGGTGGCTTCGAGCATGCGGCCCAGGCCGACGTCGCCGCAGGCCTGGCTGCCGGACGCCGGGCCGAACACCTTGAGGCCGCGGGTTTGCAGGAGTTGGGTATTGGCTTGGGTGGCCGGGTCGCGCCACATGGCCTGGTTCATGGCCGGTGCGATAGCGACGGTGGCATCGGTGGCCAATACCAGGGTGGTGAGCAGGTCATCGGCAATGCCCTGGGCCAGGCGGGCGATCAGGTCGGCTGTCGCCGGGGCGATCAGCACCAGGTCGGCCCATTTGGCCAGTTCGATATGGCCCATGGCGGCTTCTGCGGCCGGGTCCAGCAGGTCGAGGTGAACCGGGTGGCCGGACAGGGCCTGCATGGTCAGCGGGGTGATGAACTCGCTACCACCACGGGTCATGACCACGCGCACTTCGGCGCCCTGGTCCAGGAGCCTGCGAACCAACTCTGCGCTCTTGTAGGCGGCAATGCCGCCGCCGACGCCGAGAACGATGCGTTTCCGATACAGACGCTGCATTGGTTTGCCTTTCCAGTTCAGTGATGCCAGTTCAGTGACGCCTGCGATGACCCCTCCCCAGGTGAAATCGCCGGCAAAAAAGAGGGCCCTACGATAACACAGCGCCCGCCGGGCAACAGCGGAGCAGATACAGGGAGGTGGGATGAGTATTCGGGATTGGCCCGTGGCGGAGCGTCCGCGGGAGAAGCTTTTGGAAGGCGGCGCGGCGAGTCTGTCCGATGCCGAGCTGTTGGCGATCTTTTTGCGTACGGGGGTTGCCGGCCGAAGTGCGGTTGACTTGGCGCGCCATCTGCTGGCGCAATTCGGTGGCCTGCGCCCGTTACTGGAGGCCAGCCAGACGCTGTTCAGCCAGCATCTGGGGTTGGGGCCGGCGAAGTTCGCCCAACTGCAGGCGGTGCTGGAAATGTCCCGACGCCACCTGGCCGAGCGCTTGCGAGCTGACTCGGTGCTGGAGAGCCCGTTGGCCGTGCGCGAGTACCTCAAGGCGCTGCTGCGCCATGAGCCCCATGAGATCTTCGGCTGCCTGTTCCTGGATTCCAGGCATCGGGTGCTGGGGTTCGAGGTTATGTCCCAGGGCACCATCGACGCTGCGATTGTCTATCCGCGGCAAGTGGTCAAGCGCGCCTTGGCATACAACGCGGCGGCGTTGATCCTGTGCCACAACCACCCGTCGGGGAGTGCGGAGCCCAGCGCGGCTGATCGAAAATTGACCAAGTTGCTGCAAAAGGCGCTGGATGTGGTGGATGTTCGGGTGTTGGACCACATCATAGTGGGCGATGGTGATCCGTTGTCGATGGCTGAATACGGTTGGCTGTAATAACCCCGCCTCTGTCTGTAGGAGCGAGCTTGCTCGCGAAAAACCTGAGAACCCCGCGGGGCTTCAGGCTTGCCGCGTCATCGTTGGCGATTTTCGCGAGCAAGCTCGCTCCTACAGGTGGGGGGCTTAGGGCTTGAGGCTGACCTTCGAGTAGTCCTGGCGGCCGAACGGGCTTACCTGGTACCCGTCGATGTTCTTGCGGGTCAAGGCAAACGCCGTTGGGTGCGCCAGTGGCAGCCACAGTGCCTGCTGCTGAATCTGCGCCTGGGCCTGTTGATACAGCTTGCTGCGCACACCTTGCTCGCTGGTGGTTTTGCCGGCACTGATCAACTTATCCAGGGTGGGGTCGCAATAGCGGGCGAAGTTGGTGCCGGACTTTACAGCGGCGCAGGAGAACTGCGGCGTCAGGAAATTATCCGGGTCGCCGTTGTCGCCGGCCCAGCCCATGAACAGCAAGTCGTGCTCGCCGGCTTTGGCGCGGCGGATCAACTCGCCCCATTCAATCACGCGAATCTCGGCCTGGATGCCAACCTTGGCCAGGTCGGCCTGCAACAGTTGGGCGCCGAGGTTCGGGTTGGGGTTGAGCAGGCTGCCGGTAGGGCGGGTCCATATCGTGGTTTTGAAGCCGTCCTTGAGCCCGGCGCGGCCCAGCAGCGCCTTGGCTTTGGCGAGGTCCTGCGGGTAGCCTGGCAACTCTTTGGCATAGCTCCAAGTGTTCGGCGGGTAGACACCATTGGCCGCTTCGGCGGTGCCTTCGAACACGGCCTTGAGGTAGCTGCCCTTATCAAAGGCCAGGTTGATTGCCTGGCGTACTTCGGGCTTGTCCAGCGGCGGGTGCTGGCTGTTGATGGCGACGAATGCGGTCATGAAGGCGGCGGTTTTTTCCACCTTCAGCGCCGGGTCTTTTTCGGCCTCGCTCACATCCAGGGGCTTGGGTGACAGGGCGATCTGGCATTCATCGCGGTGCAGCTTCTGCAGGCGTACGTTGGCGTCCGGGGTGATGGCGAAAATCAGGTTATCCACCGCCGGTTTGCCGGCGAAGTAGTCCGGGTTGGCCTTGTAACGCACCACGGCGTCTTTCTGGAAACGCACGAACACAAACGGGCCGGTACCGATGGGCTGGCTGTTGAGCTTCTCGGGTGTGCCGGCCTTGAGCAATTTGTCGGCATATTCGGCCGGGTAGATCGAGGCAAAGCCCATGCTCAGCGCCGGCAGGAAGGTGGAGTCGGCGTGGTCGAGGGTAAAGCGCACCGTCAGCGGGTCAAGGGCGTCGATTTTCTTGACCAGTGTGGGCAATTGCAGGGATTGGGCGTGAGGAAAGCCGCTCTGGGCGATCTTGTGCCACGGGTTGGCCGGGTCGAGCATGCGCTCGAAGCTGAAGCGTACGTCTTCGGCGGTCAAGGTGCGGCTTGGGCTGAAATAGCTGGTGCGATGGAATTTCACATCGGGGTGCAGCTTGAAGGTGTACGTGAGCCCATCGGGCGATACTTCCCAGCTGTCTGCAAGGCTGGGTACCAACTTGCCACTGGACGCGTCGAATTCCACCAGGCGGTTCATCAGCACATCGGCCGAGGCGTTGGTGGTGGTCAGCGAATTGTACTGCACCACATCGAACCCTTCGGGGCTGGCCTCGGTGCAAACGCTCAAATTGGTGGCCGCAACGGCCACTGGCGCAATAAAGAGAGGGGCAAGCAATAGGGGTAGGGCAGCGAGGCGCATATTCGGTTTCCTGTGCAGATCGAAGGCCCATCTGCGAGTGCAGTCTGGAAAAAGCCTACCGTAGAGGTCTGATTGATAAATGACTAGCCCATTTTTGCCTGTGCTTTTGGCGCAAATGCTGTTTTGATGGCGCCTGCGCGTGTTGCGCCGTGCACTTCCCTGTGACCGCAGGCGTGGTAAATCATTCTGTGCGACGAGCGGTCGGCTGTTACAGCGGCCCCTCCTGGCAGCGGTTCAGGCACTTGCGGCCGAGATTTACGTTGCTAAAAATACACAGGTTGTTGTTGCACTGGGGTCTTTCTGGTATAAAGCAGCGCTCTTTTCTAGGGGCCCGGTTCCTTCACTGTAGGTGTAGCCGGTAAGACCCTAAAGAAACGCGGCGCCTGGCGCCAAATGACTGAGAGATTAAGCGGCCAACCCATGCCGGGTTGGGCATGTGGTTTTAGAGGGCTGAGGCATGTCGAGAGTCTGTCAAGTTACCGGTAAGGGTCCGGTGACTGGGAATAACATTTCCCACGCAAATAACAAAACCCGTCGTCGTTTCCTGCCGAACCTGCAGCATCACCGCTTCTGGGTTGAAGAAGAGAAACGTTTTGTTCGCCTGCGTGTATCTGCTAAAGGCATGCGTATTATCGACAAGCGTGGCATCACTGTCGTGCTGGCCGAAATCCGTGCCGCTGGCAAGATCTAAGGAGCTCTATCATGCGTGAATTGATTCGAATGATCTCTAGCGCCGGTACTGGTCACTTCTACACTACCGACAAGAACAAGCGTACTACCCCGGACAAGCTCGAAAAGAAAATGTTCGACCCGCGCGTTCGCAAGCACGTGATCTACAAAGAAGGCAAAATCAAGTAATTGATTTTCTTCCTTGTGAAAAAAAGCCCGTATCTCACGATGCGGGCTTTTTTTTGCCTGATCGTTCCCACGCTCTGCGTGGGAATGCCCTCTCGGACGCTCAGCGTCCCGCTGTCGATCAATCAATGATCAGGCTTTCTCTTCAAACACCACATAGATCTTGCGGCACGCTTCCAGCACTTCCCAGGTACCGCTGAAACCGGCAGGGATCACAAAGCGGTTGCCGGCCCGCAGGGTCTTGGCATTCCCCTCGGCATCGCGCAACACCGACACGCCTTGCACGATCTCGCAGTACTCATGCTCGGTGTAGTTGACCTTCCACTGGCCCACTTCACCTTCCCAGACGCCAGCGTTCATCTGGCCGCATGGGCTGTTGTAGTGGTTGTAGAGTGTCTGCTCGGGATCGCCCTTGAGGATTTTCTCGGCGGCAGGGCGGTAACGTTCGGGGGCGGTGTTGGCTTGGCTGAAATCGACGATGTCCTGGATGCTCATGTGCATTTCCCGTCTGGCCTGCGGTTGGAGAGCCCAAAGTCTATGTTTATTAAAATGAACATCGCAAGGGCGTTTGCCACCGTTATGTCAAATATATTGAAACATCCCCAGCCGCTGGTTTAGGGTGGCAGCTGCCTTGAGCCGAACCGCAGGCTGGTCGGGCAAGCATTCGTGATGGCGCCGGGATAAACCTCCCAGGCCCTTGTATTCAATAAGAGGAGGACACTCGCATGACCACCCTGACCCGTGCCGACTGGGAACAACGCGCCAAGGCTCTGAAGATCGAAGGCCGCGCCTATATCAATGGCGAGTACACCGCCGCCGTTTCCGGCGATACCTTCGAATGCATCAGCCCGGTGGATGGGCGCTTGCTGGCCACTGTCGCCAGCTGTGATGCCAGTGACGCCCAGCGCGCCGTAGAAAATGCGCGTGCCACTTTCAATTCCGGCGTGTGGTCGCGCCTGGCGCCGGCCAAGCGCAAGTCCGTCATGATCCGTTTCGCCGCGCTGCTCAAGGCTAACGCCGAAGAGCTGGCGCTGCTCGAAACCCTGGATATGGGCAAGCCCATCAGCGATTCCCTGAACATCGACGTCCCCGGCGCGGCGCAAGCCCTGAGCTGGAGCGGCGAGGCGATCGACAAGATCTACGACGAAGTCGCCGCCACGCCTCACGATCAATTGGGCCTGGTGACCCGCGAGCCCGTCGGCGTCGTGGGCGCCATCGTGCCGTGGAACTTCCCGCTGATGATGGCCTGCTGGAAACTCGGCCCGGCGCTGTCCACCGGTAACTCTGTCATCCTGAAGCCGTCCGAAAAATCCCCGCTGACTGCCATCCGCATTGCCGCGCTGGCCGTAGAGGCCGGTATTCCAAAAGGCGTGTTCAACGTGCTGCCTGGCTATGGCCACACCGTGGGTAACGCCCTGGCGGTGCATATGGACGTCGACACCCTGGTGTTCACGGGCTCCACCAAGATCGCCAAGCAACTGTTGATCCGCTCCGGCGAATCGAACATGAAGCGTGTCTGGCTGGAAGCCGGTGGCAAGAGCCCGAACATCGTGTTTGCCGATGCGCCGAACCTGCAAGCGGCCGCCGAATCTGCCGCCAGCGCCATTGCCTTCAACCAGGGCGAAGTCTGCACCGCCGGCTCGCGTCTGCTGGTCGAGCGCTCGATCAAGGACACCTTCCTGCCGCTGGTGATCGAGGCCCTCAAGGGCTGGAAACCAGGCAACCCGCTGGACCCAGCCACCACTGTCGGTGCCTTGGTGGATACGCAGCAGATGAACACCGTGCTGTCGTACATTGAAGCCGGCCACGCCGATGGCGCCAAGCTGGTCGCAGGTGGCAAGCGCACCCTGGAAGAGTCCGGCGGCACCTACGTCGAGCCGACGATTTTCGACGGCGTGACCAATGCCATGAAGATCGCCCAGGAAGAGATCTTTGGCCCAGTCCTGTCGGTGATTACTTTCGACAGCGCCGAAGAAGCCATCGCCATTGCCAACGACACCCAATACGGCCTGGCCGCAGCGGTGTGGACGGCGGATATCTCCAAGGCGCACCTGACGGCCAAGGCGTTGCGGGCCGGTAGCGTGTGGGTTAACCAGTACGACGGCGGTGACATGACCGCACCGTTCGGTGGTTTCAAGCAGTCGGGTAATGGCCGCGACAAGTCGCTGCATGCGTTCGACAAGTACACCGAACTGAAAGCGACCTGGATCAAGCTCTAAGCAACACTGCTGATCCCCCTGTAGGAGCGAGCTTGCTCGCGAAGAACCTGAAGGCGCCGCGTTTATCCAGCATGAACGCGTCATCGTTAACGTTTTTCGCGAGCAAGCTCGCTCCTACAGTTCGTTTTGCAAACCAGAATTATCCACAGGAGCGTGGCAATGCGTTGGGCGACTTATTTCGCCGTGCTGGCCTCGGTACTCAGCGTTGGCCTGGCCCTGGGTGTCAGCATGCCGTTGGTATCCCTGCGTCTTGAAGGCTGGGGTTATGGCAGTTTCGCCATTGGCGTGATGGCGGCGATGCCGGCGTTCGGCGTGTTGCTGGGGGCCAAGGTCTCCAGCCGCATGGCGTCCTGGCTCGGCACTGCCAACCTGATGCGCCTGTGCCTGTGGGCCGGTGCGGTGTCCATCGGCTTACTGGCGATCCTGCCCAGCTACCCGGTGTGGCTGGTGCTCAGGCTGATGATCGGGGTGATCCTGACCATCGTCTTCATCCTTGGCGAAAGCTGGATCAACCAACTGGTGGTCGAACAGTGGCGTGGCCGGCTGGTGGCGCTGTATGGCTGCAGTTATGCCTTGAGCCAGCTCTCGGGGCCGTTGCTGCTGGGCCTGATTGGCACCGACCATGACTACGGTTTCTGGGTTGGCGCGGGCCTTTTGGTGGTGGCGCCGCTGCTGTTGCTGGGACGCACCGGGGCGCCGACGGCGGATTCGTTCAGCGTGACGTTTAGCGACCTGTGGCGCTTTTGCCTGGGCCTGCCAGCGATTGCCTGGGCCGTGGCGTTGTTTGCTGCCTTCGAAGCGATGATCCTGACGCTGTTGCCGGTGTACTGCCTGCAACAGGGCTTTACCGCCGAGATCGCCTTGGCGATGGTCAGCACGGTGGTGGTGGGTGATGCGTTGCTGCAATTGCCCATTGGCGCACTGGCCGACTACCTGCCGCGACGGACCCTGTTCCTGGCCTGTGCGCTGCTGTTGCTGGCGTCGAGCCTGGCGGTGCCGTTATTGATGCACACCGTGCTGATCTGGCCGGTGTGGGTGCTGTTCGGCGCGAGTGCCGGCGGATTGTTCACCTTGTCGCTGATTTTGATTGGCGAGCGCTACCGCGACGATGCGTTGGTGCGTGCCAACGCTCATGTGGCGCAGCTGTGGGGCATTGGCTGCCTGATCGGGCCGCTGGTGGCGGGGGCGGGCAGCCAGTGGATCAGCGGGCATGCGCTGCCGCTGCTGATGGCGGCGGGGGCGTTAGGGTTGGTGGTGCTATTGCTGCGCCAAGGGGCATTCGGCGCTACACAGTCGGCCTGACCTTGAAATGCAACCCATTGTAGGAGCGAGCTTGCTCGCGAAAAACCGGAGGACGCCGCGTTAAACCAGATGCACTGCGTTATCGTTGGCGTTTTTCGCGAGCAAGCTCGCTCCTACAGGGTTTTTTAGAGCATGCGTTCCAGGCCAACACTGGTGGCGAACCAGGCATTGAACCGCCGCCACCAACTGCCCGGTTCGCGGGTCAGGGTGTGCATCTGGCCGTTGTCTTCTGTCACCCACACCAACTGGCCGTCCTGCAGTTTGGCCTCATAGCTCAACGCTGGCGCCATACCTTCCAGAGCCAAGTTGCGTACGTGTTCGGCCAGCTCGGGGCTGTCCACCAGTACGCCGACTTCGGTGTTCCACAACACTGAGCGCGGGTCGAAATTGAATGAGCCGATAAACGACTTTTCTCGATCAAAAATCATCGCCTTGCTGTGCAGGCTGGAGTCCGAGCCGCGCCAGCTGCCATGCCGAAACAGATGCGGGCTGCTGCTTGCGCTGGGGTCGCCGGGTTGCCTGCGCAGTTCATAGAGCTTCACCCCGTGCTCCAGCAACGCCTTGCGATACGGTGCGTAACCACCATGCACGGCCGGCACGTCGGTGGCTTCGAGGGCGTTGGTCAGCAGGCGCACCGAAACACCCGCATCGGCGCGCCCTGTAAGGTAGACCAGCCCAGGTTGGCCCGGCACGAAGTAAGCCGAAATCATGATCAGCTCATGGCTGACCCCCGCGAGCTCTGGCGCCAGCTGAGTGGTCAGCAGCAGTCGCGGGTCGGGGTCGGCCTTGGCCAGTACCTTGCTCGGTGCGTCCCACAGCGCCTGGTTCCAGGCCCAGATCAACTCGCGGCGCCAGATGTCCATGCGGGGTTGGGTCTGGTACGTGCGCAGGCGGTTATACAGCGCGTGGTTCTGCTGACGGGATTGGGCGAGGGAGGCCTCAAGGCGCCCGCGGGCGACGGCGAGGTCGACCTTGGAGGGTTTGTTCGAGACAAAGTCATCGATCGGCTTGCTCAGGGCGCTGTTCCAGTACTGGTCGAAGCTGTGACCCAATTGCTCGGCCACCGGCCCCACGCTGAGCATGTCGATGTCGGTGAAATTCAGGTTCGGTTCGGCGTCGAAATACTCGTCGCCCAGGTTGCGCCCGCCCACGATGGCCACGCTGTTATCGGCCAGCCACAGTTTGTTATGCATGCGCCGGTGTTGCAGTGACAGGTTGAATACCCGGCCCATGGCGCGTGTAACGCCGGTGCTGCGCCCCAGATGCAGCGGGTTGAACAGGCGTATCTGCACCTTGGGGTGGGCGGCAAGGGTGGCGATGATCTGGTCGAGGCCATCGCTGGTGGTGTCGTCCAACAGAATGCGCACGCGCACCCCGCGGTCGGCGGCTTTGAGCAGTTCGTCCACGAGCATGCGTGTGCTGATGCCGTCATGCACGATGTAGTACTGCAAGTCGAGGCTGGTCTGGGCGTTGCGGATCAACTCGGCGCGGGCCATGAAGGCCTCACTGCTGTTGGGCAGTAAGCGAAAGCCCGAGCGCCCTTGGTGGGGGGCGGCCTGGGCCTGGATCGAGCGACCGAACGAGGAGTCCTGCGCGGGCAGGGCATCGCTGGGGATGCGCGGGGTGTCGACCGTGGCGCAGCCGCCCAGGGCCAGGATGCCCAGCAGGCAAAACGGTAAAAGCCGTCGAATCATCAAGGAAACTGCTTCCAGGTCAGGGCGGTTGTGGCATATGACGGCAATTGCGTGGGAAAGGTCAGTCCGCCGTCTCTTCCAGCATCTTGCCAGCGGCTGCCCCCACCTTGCGCACGGCCTCTTCAATCTGCGCCGTTGGCTTGGCAGCGTAGTTCATGCGCAAGCAATTACGGTATTTGCCGGAGGCAGAAAAAATACTGCCTACCGCCACCTGTACGCCTTGTTCCAACAGCACGCGGTTGAGCTTCAAGGTGTCGAACCCTTCAGGCAGTTCGATCCACAGCATGAAGCTGCCCTGGGGCCGGCTGGCGCGCGTGCCAGCGGGGAAATAACGGCTGACCCAATCAAGCATCAAGTCGCGATTACGCTGGTATTGGGCGCGCATCCTGCGTAAATGCGGCTCGAAATGCCCGCCTTTGAGGAATTCGGCAATCGCAATCTGCGGCTGCGTGGCCGTAGAACCGGTGCTGATGTATTTCATGTGCAGCACCCGTTCCAGGTAGCGTCCCGGTGCGACCCAACCAATGCGCAGGCCGGGCGCCAGGGTTTTGGAGAAGGAGCTGCACAGCAGCACACGGCCGTCTTCATCGAAGGATTTAATGGTGCGCGGGCGTGGGTAGCTGTAGGCCAGTTCGCCATACACATCGTCTTCGATAATCGCCACGTCAAAGCGCTGGGCCAGGGTCAGCAAGGCGCGTTTGCGCGCTTCAGGCATGATGTATCCCAAGGGGTTGTTGCAGTTTGGGGTGAGCTGGATGACTTTGATCGGCCACTGTTCCAGCGCCAGCTCCAGGGCCTCCAGGCTGATGCCGGTGAGCGGGTCGGTGGGGATTTCCAGGGCTTTCATACCCAGGCCCTTGAGGGTCTGCATGGCGCCGTGGAAGCTGGGGGAATCCACCGCAACGATATCGCCGGGCTCACAAATCGCGTGAATGCTGGCGGAGAGGGCTTCATGGCAACCGGTGGTGATCACGATGTCTTCGGCGCTCAGTTGGCAGCCGGAATCCAATGACAGCCGGGCGATTTGCTCACGCAGTTCCATACAGCCGAGGATATTGTCGTAATACAGCCCCGGCAGGTCTTGGCGGCGGCTGACACGGGCGAGGCTACGCAGCAGCGGCTTCAAGGTGGGCGACAGTACATCTGGCATGCCGCGGCCCATCTGTATGACGTCTTTGCGCGGCACTGCGCGAATCAGTTCCAGCACCAGGTCCCACTGGGAGATTTCCACTGGCCGTTGGGCCGGGCGGCCTATCTCGGGCAGCGCCGGCAGTTCACGGCCCACCGGCACAAAATAGCCCGACTTGGGCTTGGGCGTCGCCAGGCCGTTGTCTTCCAGCAACCGATACGCTTGCTGCACGGTGCTCAGGCTCACCCCATGTTCCACACTCAAGGCCCGCACTGAAGGCAGCCGATCGCCCGGCCGATAGAAGCCCTGTTCGATGCGGGTGCCGAGCAATTCGGCGAGGTTGACGTAAAGGGTCATGGTGCTCACTCCCGAGGGACCAGTACAGATAGGGGCAAAATACAGGATTCAGCCACGCAAAGGGAGTATCTGTATGGGTTTAATAAAAGTTGGCTGAATCTGTCATGGTTCTGGCCGCCCGCGCATGCTGGTCACTCAAGGCAACAGGCCAATGAGGGGCAGTCAAATGAGCGGCATGAGCGATGTACGGCTGGCGTTACGCAGTCAGGAACTGGAAGCGGGGCAGGAGCAGGTGATCACTGCCCCGGCGCCTGGCCGCTGGAGTCTGTTCTGGCGCCGTCGCCATACGCGCAAGGCCCTGCTGGACCTGAGCCGCGAGCAGTTACGCGACATTGGGCTGACCGCCGAGCAGGCGCGCCGTGAGGGCTTAAAACCCTTCTGGCGCGATTGATCAGAGCAGTTCTTTGAGGCGGTGCCAGAGCATTCCCAGGGCCAGCAGCGGCGAACGCAGGTGTTTACCACCGGGGAAAGTGATGTGTGGCACTTGGGCGAACAGATCGAAGCGCCCCTGTTGCTGGCCGCTGATGGCCTCGGCCAACAGCTTGCCCGCCAGGTGCGTGGCGTTGAGGCCATGGCCGGCATAGGCCTGGGCGTAATACACGTTGGGTTGATCGGGCAGGCGGCCAATCTGCGGCAGGCGGTTGGCGCCGATGCCGATCATGCCGCCCCATTGGAAGTCGATTTTCACGTCAACCAATTGGGGGAATACCTGCAGCATCTTCGGCCGCATGTAGGCGCCGATATCCTTGGGGTCTCGACCGGAGTAGTGGCAGGCGCCGCCGAACAACAGACGACGGTCGGCGGACAGGCGGAAGTAATCCACCGTCACGCGCTGGTCACACACCGCCATGTTCTGCGGCAACAGGTTGGTGGCCTGCGCTTGGCTCAAGGGCTCGGTGGCAATGATGTAGCTGCCGGCGGGCAGCACTTTGCCGCTCAGTTGCGGGTTGAGCCCGTTCAGGTAGGCGTTGCAGGCCAGTACCAGGGTTTTGGCGCGCACAGTGCCTTGGGCGGTATGCACCTTGACCTCAGGGCCATAGTCGATGCGGGTCACTTGGGAGTGCTCGTACAGCGCCACGCCCAACTGCTGGGCGACGGCAGCCTCACCCAGTGCCAGGTTCAGCGGGTGCAGGTGGCCGGAACCCATGTCGATCATGCCGCCTACATAGCGATCGGAGCCGATGACCGTGCCCATCTCGCTGGCTTGCAACAGGCGCACTTCGTGGCGGTAACCCAGGCTGTGCAGCTCTTCGGCATCTTCGGCCAAGCCTTTCAGGTCGCGGGGTTTGTTGGCCAGGTCGCAGTAGCCCCAGGTCAGGTCACAGGGGATCTGGAAGCGCTCTACACGCTCGCGCACGATCTCCACGGCTTCCAGGCCCATCAGCTTCATCTGGCGCACACCGTCGCTGCCGATCACCTGGGTGAACTGATCCAGCCCGTGGCCGACACCGCGAATCAACTGGCCGCCATTGCGCCCGCTGGCGCCCCAGCCGATCTTGCGCGCCTCCAGCAACACCACGCGAAAGCCGCGCTCGGCCAATTCCAGGGCGGTGTTGAGACCGGAGAAACCCCCGCCGATCACACAGACATCGGCGTTCACCTCACCCGTCAGCGTCGGGTAATCCGGTTGCGGCACGCTGCTGGCGGCGTAGTAGGAAGCGGTGTGCCGGGCGCTGGCGGTCATGGGAACCTCCGTGTCTGGAAAATTTGACGCAGGATACAGTGGTCGCACGACGCTGTCTGCGCGGGGCGTTTTGCGTCAGAATCCACGTCTATTCGCCGTTCGGTATGGGTTTCGATGAGTTGCAACAGTCAGAAAATCAGCGCGCTGCGTCGCCAGATTCCTTCGTTCGAGTGCGTCCCGGGTTGCCACGACTGCTGTGGGCCGGTGACCACCTCGCCCGAGGAAATGTCGCGCCTGCCGCGCAAGACCGCCGCCGAGCAAGAGGCGGCGATGGACGAGCTGAACTGCGTGCACCTGGGCCCCAAGGGCTGCACGGTGTATGACGAGCGGCCGCTGATCTGTCGCCTGTTCGGCACCACCAAGACCTTGCCGTGCCCCAATGGCCGGCGGCCGGTGGAGCTGATTCATCCGCGGGTGGAGAAGCAGATTCATGAGTACATGGCGAGCACCCGGCAGGTGTTGGTCTAGCGGATGTACTCGGTTAAAACTGTGGGAGCTGGCTTGCCTGCGATAGCGGTGGGTCAGCTAGCACCTATGCCTCTGAACCGACGCTATCGCAGGCAAGCCAGCTCCCACATTTGACCGTGTTGTGTCAGTGGGTCAGTCAGGGATCGGTAGGTTCAGGCTCTCTTTCACCTCTTCCATCACGATATAGCTCTTGGATTCGCGCACATGGGGGAGTTTGAGCAGGATATCGCCCAGCAATTTGCGGTACGACGCCATCTCGGAAATGCGCGCTTTCACCAGGTAGTCGAAATCCCCCGACACCAGGTGGCACTCCAGCACATGGGGTAGTTTCAGCACCGCGCGACGAAATTCTTCAAAGGTGTCACCCGACTTGTAATCCAGGCTGATCTCGACAAATACCAGCAAACTTCCCTTCAAATGCTGGGGATTGAGCCGTGCGTTGTAGCCCATGATGATCCCTTCGCGCTCCAGGCGCCGCACGCGCTCGGTGCAGGGCGTGGTGGACAGCCCGACCTTTTCCCCCAGCTCCGTGAACGAGATGCGCCCGTCGGTTTGCAGGATGCGCAGGATATTGCGGTCGATCTTGTCCAGCTCCCGCTTGGTCTGGGTGTTGGTACGCATAGGGGATACGCCTCTGTCAAAAGGGTTTTTGCCAAGAATTGTCGCCAAATATAGGCATTTATATAGTGAAATGCACTGCCGATTGTTTTTTACACTGCGCCCATCATTGCTCGAATAACACACGTCAGCGGCCAAGCCCGCGATGAGGATATAAAAATGCGCGTTCTGGTCTTGGGTAGCGGCGTCATTGGGGTGACCAGTGCCTACTATTTGGCGCGGGCCGGCTTCGACGTTGTGGTGGTTGATCGTCAGCCTGCCGCTGCCATGGAAACCAGTTTCGCCAACGCCGGCCAGGTGTCCCCTGGCTACGCCTCGCCATGGGCCGCGCCGGGTGTGCCGCTCAAGGCCATCAAATGGCTGCTTCAGCGCCACGCGCCGCTGGCGATCAAGGCCACCGCCGATATCGATCAATACTTGTGGATGGCGCAGATGCTGCGCAACTGCACGGCCAGCCGTTATGCGGTGAACAAGGAGCGCATGGTGCGTCTGTCCGAGTACAGCCGCGACTGCCTTGACGAATTGCGCACCGAGACCGGCATTGCCTACGAAGGTCGCAGCCTCGGGACCACCCAACTGTTTCGCACCCAGGCCCAGCTCGACGGCGCCGCCAAGGACATCGCCGTGCTGAAAGAGTCCGGTGTGCCGTTCGAATTGCTCGACCGCGCCGGCATTGCCCGGGTTGAACCGGCCCTGGCCAGCGTCACCGATATCCTCGCTGGTGCCCTGCGCCTGCCCAACGACCAGACGGGCGATTGCCAGATGTTCACCACGCGCCTGGTCGACATGTGCAAACAATTGGGCGTGGAATTTCGCTTCGAACAAGACATCCAGCGCCTGGACTACGCAGGCGACCGCATCAACGGTGTGCTGATCGACGGCACGCTGGAAACCGCCGACCGCTATGTCCTGGCCCTCGGCAGTTACTCGCCCAAGCTGCTCAAGCCACTCGGGATCAAGGCACCGGTGTACCCGCTCAAGGGTTATTCGCTGACTGTGCCGATCACCAACCCGGCAATGGCGCCGACCTCGACCATTCTCGATGAGACCTACAAAGTCGCGATCACCCGTTTCGACAACCGCATTCGCGTCGGTGGCATGGCTGAAATAGCCGGTTTTGACCTGTCGCTGAACCCGCGGCGACGCGAAACCCTGGAGATGATCGTCAACGACCTTTATCCTCAGGGCGGCGATCTGGCCCAAGCCAGTTTCTGGACCGGCCTGCGCCCGACCACCCCAGACGGCACACCGATTGTGGGTGCCACGCCGTTCAAGAACCTGTTCCTGAACACAGGCCACGGTACCCTCGGTTGGACCATGGCCTGTGGTTCCGGTCGCTTGCTGGCCGACCTGATGGCGAAAAAAACGCCGCAGATCAGCGCCGCAGGCCTCGATATTTCCCGTTATGGCAACCACCAGGAGTCCGCACGACATGTCAATCCAGCGCCAGCTCACCAATGAGCGCATGAGCCAGATCGTTGTCCACAGCGGTACCGTGTACCTGGCAGGGCAAGTCGGCGACGATATGAGCGCCGGGATTGAACAACAGACCCGTGAAACCCTGGCCAATATCGAGCGTTTGCTGGACCTTGCCGGTACCGACAAGACCAAGTTGCTGTCGGTGACGATCTATCTGAAGGATATCGACGCCGACTTCGCCCTGATGAACGCGGTATGGGACAAATGGCTGCCCAAAGGCGTCGCCCCGGCCCGCGCCACCGTGCAAGCCAAGCTGTGCGAACCCGAGATTCTGGTAGAGCTGTCTGTCGTGGCTGCGCTGCCTTAACAACGATCCCTCTCCCGGTGCCGAGGTTGTTGGTCGGCACCGGTTTTTTTTACTTTGCTGCCTAGAAGCCTGCCGCCATGCGTCCAGCCCGTGCCCTGATCGACCTCCAAGCCCTGCGCCATAACTACCAATTGGCCCGAGAAGTCACCGGGGCCAAGGCCCTTGCCGTGATCAAGGCCGATGCCTACGGCCATGGTGCGGTGCCCGTGGCCCAGGCGCTGGAAGCCGAAGCTGACGGGTTTGCCGTGGCGTGCATCGAGGAAGCGCTGGAACTGCGCGCCGCCGGCATTCGTGCGCCGGTGTTGTTGCTGGAAGGTTTTTTCGAAGCTGACGAGTTGCCGCTGATCATCGAGCAGGATTTGTGGTGCGTGGTGCATTCGTTGTGGCAGTTGGAGGCCATCGAACAGGCGCGCCTGAGCAAACCGCTCACAGTGTGGCTGAAGCTGGACTCGGGCATGCACCGTGTGGGCCTGCACCCCAAGGATTACCAGGAGGCCTATCAGCGCCTGCTGGCCAGCGGCAAAGTGGCGAAAATTGTGTTGATGAGCCATTTTGCCCGCGCCGATGAGCTCGATTGCGTCAGCAGCAACGAACAAGTAACGGTCTTCGAGGCGGCGCGCCAAGGGCTGGCCGCTGAGGTCAGCCTGCGTAACTCGCCGTCTGTATTGGGCTGGCCAAGCGTGTCCAGCGACTGGGTGCGCCCCGGTATCATGCTGTACGGCGCAACGCCCTTTGGCGAAGACCAGGCCCTTGCTGCACGCTTGCAGCCGGTGATGACCCTGGAATCCAAAGTGATCTGCGTGCGCGAATTGCCGGCCGGTGAGCCGGTGGGCTACGGCGCCAGGTTCGTCACGCCCAAGCCGATGCGCGTCGGTGTGGTTGCCATGGGCTATGCGGACGGTTACCCGCGCCATGCGCCGACCGGCACACCGGTGCTGGTGGCTGGCCAGCGCAGCCGGTTGCTGGGCCGCGTGTCCATGGACATGCTGTGTGTCGACCTCACCGACCTGCCCCAAGCGGGCCTTGGTTCCACTGTGGAACTGTGGGGCAAGCACATCCTCGCCAGTGATGTTGCCGTGGCCGCCGAGACCATCCCCTATCAGATTTTCTGCAACCTGCGCCGAGTGCCAAGGCTCTATTGCGGCGCTTAGCCGCCGGCAACGAACTGAGCACGCCGGGATTTAGGCCCAAGTGTTGTAAATACTGAACGCTGTCGCCATGATAACGCTCAATTACAACAAAGCCTGAATCCTAGGAGGCTCCTGCATTGGACGTCGGCGAACGACTGCAATCCATCCGTAAACTCAAAGGTCTTTCCCAGCGTGAGCTCGCCAAGCGTGCGGGTGTCACCAACAGCACCATTTCGATGATCGAGAAAAACAGCGTCAGCCCCTCGATCAGCTCCCTGCGCAAGGTGCTGGGCGGTATCCCCATGTCCATGGTCGAGTTCTTCTCCGAGGAAGTCCTCCAGGAAATACCGACGCAGATCGTCTATAAAGCCAATGAGCTGATCGACATCTCTGACGGTGCCGTCACCATGAAACTGGTGGGCCGGGCGCGCCCGAGCCGGGCCATCGCGTTTCTCACCGAGATCTACCCGCCAGGTGCCGACACGGGCGAAGAAATGCTCACCCATGAAGGCGAGGAAACCGGGATTCTGGTGGAAGGTCGCCTGGAGTTAGTGGTCGGCCTTGAAACTTTTGTGCTCGAGGCGGGCGATAGCTACTACTTTGAAAGTACCAGGCCCCATCGTTTTCGCAATCCGTTCGACGTGCCAGCGCGACTAATCAGCGCAGCCACACCCGCGAACTTTTAAGAATAGAGGCGCCCTGCCAGCGTTGCAGAGGTTCCCGCAGCTGTACACCGTGAGGCCGAATCTCCCTTTATTTAATAGGGTTGTTTCGGCCGGGCGGGCTAACCGTTATACTTTCGCCGCCTGCGAAACCGTGGCCGCAGGCGTGAATAGCCACCATTGAGGGTGAACGCGTGAACCTAATTATGAAAATGCTGGCTGCACCAGCAACCGTACTGGCCCTATGGGCTGTCAGCGCTCAAGCTGCGACCAATGATGACATTGCCAAGCGCCTGGAGCCTGTGGGCCAGGTTTGCGTCCAGGGCCAGGAATGCAAGGGCATGGAAGTCGTCGCGACTGCGGGCGGCAGCGGCGGTGCGAAAACCCCGGACGATATCATCGCCAAGCACTGTAACGCTTGCCACGGCAGCGGCCTTTTGGGTGCGCCGAAAATTGGCGACACCGCCGCATGGAAAGAACGCGCCGACCATCAAGGTGGCCTCGATGGCATCCTGGCCAAGGCCATCACCGGTATCAACGCCATGCCGCCCAAAGGCACCTGCGCTGACTGCTCGGACGACGACCTCAAGGGTGCGATCAAGAAGATGTCCGGGCTCTAATCGGCCGATCTTCGCCAAAAATGCCGCTTACGAGCGGCTTTTTTGTGCCCGTAATTTAGGTATTGAGGCTGTTCATTGCAGCAAAGACCCGGCAAGCTCGGTCCAACCCCAAATTCATGGAATGTTCGGGAGCAGTCGGATGGTGCAGTTGTGTTCAATCGAGCAAGCAGTTGACGACGTACTGGAGCGCCTGCCGGCGCATATCCACATGGGCATGCCGCTGGGGCTGGGCAAGCCCAACCTGTTCGTCAACGCGCTGTACCGGCGCATCGCGCAGTTGCCCGAGCGGGCGCTGACGCTCTATACCGCCTTGAGCCTGGGCCGGCCTACCCAGGGTGACGGTCTTCAAAAGCGCTTTATCGAACCTTTCATCGAACGGGTGTTTGGCGACTACCCTGAGCTGGATTTCCTCGCGGACCTGCACAAGGGCAGCCTGCCGAAGAATATCCGTGTGCAGCAATTCTTCATGCAGCCGGGCAGCCTGCTCCACAGCGCCGCGGCGCAGCAGGATTATGTCAGCAGCAACTACAGCCATGCCGCCCGCGACATCAACGCCGCCGGCCTGAACCTGGTGGCGCAACTGGTTGCCAGTAGCAGCGAGCATCCCGACCGCCTGAGCCTGAGCTGCAACCCGGATATCACCCTCGACCTGATGCCCATGATCGCCAAGCGCCGCGCGGCCGGGGAGACCATCCTGGTCGTTGGCCAGGTCCATAGCGATTTGCCCTACATGCCTGGTGATGCCGAACTTGGCATGGATGAGTTCGACTACCTGCTGGATGAAAAAGACAGCACCACGTTGTTCTCCACGCCGAATATGCCGGTGGGCTTTCAGGACCATTTTATCGGCCTGCATGCCAGCACCCTGGTGCGTGATGGCGGTACGTTGCAGATCGGTATCGGTTCCATGGGCGATGCCCTGACGGCTGCCTTGCTGGCGCGCCAGGCCGACAACGAAGCCTATCGCCTGTTGCTCACCGACTTGGATGTGTACCAGTGGGCGCCGTTGATCAGCCGCGAAGGCGGTGTCGAGCCGTTTGCCCGTGGCCTTTACGGTTGCAGCGAGATGTTCGTCAACGGCCTGCTGGTATTGGCCGATGCAGGGATTGTGCGGCGCAAGGTCTACCCGGATGTGGCGACCCAGACGCAGGCCAACGCGGGCACCCTGGACGACGCCGCGCAACCCGACGGCGTGGCGATCCATGGTGGTTTCTTCCTGGGGCCGCGCAGTTTTTACCAGCGCTTGCAGGAAATGCCCCACGCCAAGCGCCAGGCATTCAACATGACCCGCATCAGCTACATCAACGAGCTGTACGGCCAGGAAGAACTCAAGCGCCTGCAGCGCCTGGATGCGCGGTTTATCAACAGCGCCATCATGGTCACCTTGCTCGGCGCGGGCGTGGCCGATCAGTTGGAAGACGGTCGCGTGCTCAGTGGCGTGGGCGGGCAATACAATTTCGTGGCCCAGGGGCATGCGCTGGAAGGCGCTCGCTCAATCCTGATTTTGCGCAGCTGGCGTGAGTCGGCGGGGGAGGTCAGTTCCAATATCGTCTGGGAGTACGGCCACTGCACCATTCCCCGGCACCTGCGCGATATTGTCATTACCGAATACGGCATTGCCGACTTGCGCGGTCAGACGGATGCCAAGGTGATCGAAGCGCTGCTGAACATCACTGATTCCAGGTTCCAGCACGACTTGATTGAACAGGCGCAAAAGGCCGGCAAATTGCCCAAGGATTTCCAGCTGGATCCGCGTTTTGCCGACAACACGCCAGAGCGGCTCCAGGCGATTCAGGCCAGGCATCGTCGCCTGTTCCCGGAATACCCCTTGGGCAGCGACTTCACGGATGAGGAACGGGATTTGTTGCGGGCGCTGAACTGGCTCAAGAGCAAATTCAAACTCACGGAGATTCTGGAGTTGGGCAAGGCGGCACTCGACGCGCCGGAGCCGGAGGCCTTTCCCAAGCATTTGCAGCGCATGCGCCTGGCTAAGCCGGAGGGCATCAAGGAAGACCTGTACCAACGCTTGCTGCTGGCCGGCCTGCAGGCCACCGCCCACTGATAGGCCAACGCAAAACTCAATGTGGGAGCTGGCTTGCCTGCGATGAGGGTCTTTCAGTCGACACCTCTGTCGCCTGATACACCGCTATCGCAGGCAAGCCAGCTCCCACATTTAGTTAGTGATTACTCGATAAAGGTCACGACACCACCGGCCAGCGACTTCACCCGCGCCAGCGACTCAACCCGATAACCCTGAGCATCCAGTTCCGCACGCCCACCCTGGAACGACTTCTCGATCACAATGCCCAGGCCGGCTACGGTCGCGCCAGCCTGCTTGATGATCGAGATCAGCGCCTGGGATGCCTTGCCGTTGGCCAAAAAGTCATCGATCACCAGCACGCGGTCGCTGCTGGTCAGGTGGCGCGGGGAGATCGCCACGGTGCTTTCGGTTTTCTTGGTGAAGGAATACACCGTGGCCGACAGCAGGTTTTCCGTGAGGGTCAAGGATTGCTGCTTGCGGGCGAAGATCACCGGCACGCCCAGGTTCAGCCCGGTCATGATGGCCGGGGCAATGCCCGAGGCTTCGATGGTGACGATCTTGGTGATGCCCGAATCCTTGAACAGTGCGGCGAACTCGTCGCCGATCAGTTTCATCAGCGCCGGGTCGATCTGGTGGTTCAAAAAGGCGTCAACCTTGAGGACCTGATCGGAAAGCACGATGCCTTCTTCGCGAATTTTCTTGTGCAGTGCTTCCACGGAAAGCTTCCTCTAATGGCGCGTTGTGCGCCGAAAGTAGATTAAAAAGTAGTCGATTCTAGCGCTTTAGCATCGCGCGTATATCCGCCAAGGCGGTGTTGCCGCGAACGGCCTTCACCTCGGTGGGGGTGTCGTCATTGCCTTCCCAGGCCAGGTCGTCCGGCGGCAGTTCATCCAGAAACCGGCTGGGGGCACAATCGATGATTTCACCGTATTGCTTGCGCTTGGCGGCAAAGGTGAAGGCCAGGGTCTGACGTGCGCGGGTAATGCCCACGTAGGCCAGGCGGCGTTCTTCCTCGATGGTGTCGGCTTCGATGCTGGAGCGGTGCGGGAGGATTTCCTCTTCCATGCCCATGATGAACACGTAGGGAAATTCCAGGCCCTTGGACGCATGCAAGGTCATCATCTGCACGCCTTCGGCGCCGTCTTCCTCTTCTTGCTGACGCTCGAGCATGTCGCGCAACACCAGCTTGCCGATGGCGTCCTCGACGGTCATTTCGCCGTCTTCGTCTTTTTCCAGGGTGTTCTTCAGCGCTTCGATCAGGAACCAGACGTTGCCCATGCGGTAATCCGCGGCCTTGTCGCTGGAGCTGTTGGTGCGCAGCCAGTTTTCATAGTCGATGTCCATGACCATGCTGCGCAGGGCGCTGATCGGGTCTTCGCCGGCGCACTGCTCGCGCACCTTATCCATGAAGCGCTTGAAGCGTGACAGGCGATCGGTGAAGCGCGTGTCCAGGTGTTCGCCCAGGCCGATTTCGTCGGTGGCGGCGTACATCGAGATCTTGCGTTCGGTGGCGTAGTTGCCGAGCTTTTCCAGGGTCGTCGAGCCGATTTCCCGGCGTGGCACGTTGATCACGCGCAGGAAGGCGTTGTCGTCGTCCGGGTTCACGATCAGCCGGAAGTAGGCCATCAGGTCTTTGACTTCCTGGCGTCCGAAAAAGCTGTTGCCACCCGACAGGCGATACGGCACCTGGTGGTGCTGCAGTTTCAGCTCGATCAGCTTGGCCTGGTAGTTGCCGCGATACAGGATCGCAAAGTCGCTGTAGGGCCGGTCGGTGCGCAAGTGCAGGCTGAGGATTTCCACGGCAACGCGCTCGGCTTCGGCGTCTTCGTTGCGGCAGCGGATCACACGGATCTCGTCGCCATGGCCCATCTCGCTCCACAGTTGTTTTTCAAACTCGTGGGGGTTGTTGGAGATCAGCACGTTGGCGCAGCGCAGGATGCGGCTGGTGGAGCGGTAGTTCTGCTCCAGCATCACCACTTTCAAGGAGGGGTAGTCTTCCTTGAGCAGCATCAGGTTTTCCGGGCGGGCGCCGCGCCAGGCGTAGATCGACTGGTCGTCGTCGCCCACCACGGTGAACTGGTTGCGCGTGCCGATCAGCAACTTCACCAGCAGGTATTGGCTGGCGTTGGTGTCCTGGTATTCGTCCACCAGCAGGTAGCGCACCTTGTTCTGCCACTTCTCCAGGATGTCCTTGTGTTCCTGGAACAGCTTGACCGGCAGCAGGATCAGGTCGTCGAAGTCCACCGCGTTGAACGCCTTGAGCGTGCGCTGGTAGTGGGTGTAGACGATGGCGGCGGTCTGTTCCTTGGGGTTGCGCGCGGCTTCCAGGGCTTCGGCGGGCAGGATCAGGTCGTTTTTCCAGGCGCCGATCATGTTCTTGATCTCGTCGACGCCGTCGTCGCCCGCGTATTCCTTCTGCATGATGTCGGTCATCAAGGCCTTGACGTCGGTCTCGTCGAAGATCGAGAAGCCCGGCTTGTAGCCCAGCCGCACATGCTCCTTGCGGATTATATTCAGGCCCAGGTTGTGGAAGGTACACACGGTGAGGCCACGGCCTTCGCCACCCTTGAGCAGGGTGCCGACGCGCTCTTTCATTTCTCGCGCCGCCTTGTTGGTAAAGGTCATGGCGACGATGTACTGGGCGCGGATGCCGCAGTTCTGGATCAAGTGCGCGATCTTGCGGGTGATCACGCTGGTCTTGCCGGAGCCTGCACCGGCGAGCACCAATAGAGGGCCGCCGACGTAGTTCACGGCTTCTTGCTGCCGGGGATTGAGTCGGGACATACGGAATTTTAGGGGTCGTTGTTCAAAAGGGCGGGCATTTTAACAGGCTGGAAAGATTCTGCTGCCATAGAACGACGGTGTGACGTACCACTCGATCTAAATTTGCCGGTTTTGCTACTTTGCCGCAGGATGTGGAGGAATATCCGAGACGATTATTTACAGTCTGCGCATTTGATAACAACTATCATTTGTCATCCTTTGTCATTGTCAGGCCGCACGTCATAATGGCACCGCTAATGAAATTTTGCAGAGTCTAGGGAGTTAGCGTGTCTACGCCTGTCGAACCCTTGCGTTTGCTGCTGCTGGCCGATGAGCCCGAGTGGGCAGCGTTGTTGCGCGAGTGCCTGGCGCCGATGGGCGAAGGGGCTGTGCTGATCAGTGCGCCCAACTGGGACTCGGTGAGCCGCCTGTTCGATGACGACCAGGGTGCTGTGTTATTGACCACGCCCAGCCTGCAGCCCGGCCCCGGCCGGTGCAGCCTGCCGTGTGTATTACTGCTGGAGCAGGAGCCACTGGTGTCGCCGCTGGGTGTCAGCGATTGGTTGGTGCTGGAGGCATTGGACGCCGACACATTGCGCCGCTGCCTGCGCCATGTGCGCGAGCGCGGCGTGCTGGAGAACACCTTGCAGCGCCTGGCCGAGCAAGACCCGCTCACCGGTATCGCCAACCGCCAGGGCTTCCAGACCTTGCTGGCCGCGCGCTTGGCAGAAAACGACGGCCGCGGCCTGGCCCTCGGTCACCTGGACCTGGACAACTTTCGTCACGCCAACGATGCCCTCGGCCATCAGGCGGGCGACCGGTTGATCCTGCAAGTGGTGTCACGGCTCAAGAGCCAGCTCGAAGCCGGGGACCAACTGGCGCGCCTGGGCAGCGATGAGTTTGCCTTGCTGATTGATACCCGCCGGGCGCCCCAGCGCGCCGAATGGATGGCCGAGCGCATCACTGAAGTGATGGCCGAACCCTATTGGGTAGATGGCGAAAGCCTGTTGATCGGTTGCAGCCTGGGCATGGCCCATGCCCGAGCCCGTGCGGGCGCCGACCCGTTGATGTGGCACGCCCATATCGCCATGCAGCAGGCCAAAAGCACCCAGGGCTGCACCTTTCATATCTTCAATGAACGCATCAACCGCAACGCCCGCAGCCTGGCCGACCTGGAAAGCGAGCTGCGCCGGGCCTTGCGCCGCGATGAGTTGGAGCTGCATTACCAGCCGCGCCTGGACCTGGACGACGGCCATATCGTTGGCCTCGAAGCCCTGGTGCGCTGGCGCCACGGCGAGCGGGGCCTGTTGCCGCCCAGCGAATTCGTGCCGCTGGCCGAACAGAGTGGCCTGATCGTGCCATTGGGCTACTGGGTGATCTCCCGCGCCCTGCGCGACATGCAAGACCTGCGCGAACGCGGCCTGCCGCCGCTGCACATGGCGGTCAACCTGTCGTTTCGCCAGTTTCAGGACAGCCAGTTGCTGTCCACCCTCAGCCGCCTGATTGCCGAGCGCGGCGTGGAAGCGCAATGGCTGGAGTTCGAACTGACCGAAACCGCCGTGATGCGCCGCAGCGACCTGGTCAAACAAACCATGGATGCCCTTGGCCGGTTGGGTGTGCGGTTTTCCCTGGATGACTTCGGCACCGGTTTTTCATCGTTTGTGCACCTCAACAGCCTGCCGATTGCCTTGTTGAAGATCGACAAGAGTTTTGTTGGCGGCATGGAGGAGCGCGAAGAAAACCGCAAGCTGGTGCACGCCATGATCAACCTGGCCCACAACCTTAACCTGGAAGTGGTGGCCGAAGGCGTGGAAACCCCCGAGCAGCTTGAGCTTTTGCGTTTGTTTGGGTGCGACCAGGTCCAGGGTTACCTGATCAGCAAGCCGCTGCCCTTGCCAGAACTGGTGGAATACCTGCTGTTCGGGCAAAGCCAGCAGGCGCTGTTGGGTTAAGCCTTTAAAGTGGTTCAAATGTGGGAGCTGGCTTGCCTGCGATAGCGGCCTGCCAGCCGACGCCTATCTACCTGACACCCCGCAATCAAACTGCGGGCTTGCTCGCGAAGGCGGCCTGGCAGTCAGCACAGTTGGATTGTGTGTATATCCATTGCTGCGGTAACGGCCACTTAGGGTTCCGCCTGACGACGGGTCACTTTGGAAAAGAGCCCCAAAGTAACCAAAGGGCTCTTGCCCCACCACTCGGCACCTCGCTTAGGCTCGGTGTGCCCGTAATCCGCCAGTGATTTGAGGGGCCGCCGCCACGCGCCATCCATGGCGCGGGGCGGCTAAACCGGCATCCCTGCCGGTTTACCCCCCAAATCCCTGTCGAATTCCGGCCAGCGTGGTTTGACGGGGCGCCTAAGATCACAAGCAGATCAAGATCAAGATCAAGAGCGGCTCGCTTCGCATCGTGGTTACCGTCTGCTGTTACAACCCACAAAGTTGTGTAGATCCTATGCTGCGATGGCGGTGTTGGATTCACTACCGCTATCGCAGGCAAGCCAGCCTCCACATGGACCGCGTGCACTCGCTAGTCAGGCAGTGCCGCTTGGAAACCAACAGGAGCATCTGGCTCTTGGCGAATCATCCGCTTCATCTTCGCCTCAAACGCCCAGGTCAGGCTCACCGCTGCACACGCCAGGCCTAGTGCCAGGCCCCACCAGACGCCGGTTGGTCCCCAGCCCAGGGTGAACGCCATCAACCAGGCCGACGGTGCACCAATCAGCCAATAGCAACCCAGCCCCACCAGGAAGGTGGTCTTGGCGTCCTTCAAGCCACGGATACAACCCATGGCGATGGTCTGCACGCCGTCGAACAATTCGAACCAGGCAGCGACGGCCAGTAGGCTCACTGCCAGCACGATGACGTCATGGAATGCCGGGTCGTCATGGTCGAGGAACAGTCCGATCAGCGGGTCGGAAAACAGCCACAGCACCGCGGCAAACCCCAACATCACCATGGCGCCGAACCCTATGCCGACCCGTCCGGCCAAGCGTGCTTGCAGCAACTGCCCGGCGCCGTAGTGCTGACCGATGCGCATGGTCACCGCGTAGGACATCCCCGCCGGCACCATGAAGGCCACCGAGACAATCTGCAGGGCGATCTGATGCGCCGCCAACTGCGTGCTGCCCATGGTGCCCATGCATAACGCTGCAAAGGCAAACAACCCGACCTCTACCGCATAGGTGCCGCCAATCGGCAGGCCCAGGCGCCACAGTTCGCGCAGGTAATGGGTATTCAGACGCAGCAGGCCGGTGCCCAGCGGGTAAGCGGCGTAGGCGCGGTTGCTGCGGATGTACCACATCAATGCCAGCGCCATGCCATTGGCGACGATGGCGGTCACCAGGCCGATGCCCATCAGGCCCAGTTTCGGCAGGCCGAACATGCCTTCGATCAGCGCATGGTTGAGCAGGTAGTTGACCACGGTGCCGCACAGGCTGATCACCATCACCGGGGTGGCCTTGCCGATGGCGCTGGTAAAGCCGCGCAGGGCCATGAAGCTCAGGTAGCCGGGCAGGGCAAAGGGCAGGATCGTCAGGAATTGCCCGGCTGCCTGCACGTTGGTTTCGGTCTGGCCGAACATCAACAGCACCGGCTTCAAGTTCCATAGCAGCAGCGCCGCCGCCAGGGCCATCAACCACGCCAGCCACAGCCCGGCCTGGGTCAGGCGAGTGGCGCCGTCGATATCGCCGGCGCCATGGCGAATGGCGACGAGGGTGCCCACGGCTGCAATCACGCCGATGCAGAAGATCGCCACGAACGAATAGCTCGCCGCGCCCAGGCCTCCGCCGGCCAGGGCCTCGGGGCTCAGGCGCGCCATCATCAGGGTGTCGGTCAGCACCATCAGCATGTGCGCCAACTGTGAGGCAATCAACGGCCCCGATAGCCGCAGAATGGCCCAGAGTTCGGTACGTGCCGGATGTTGCATGATCATCACACTCGAATAGTCAGGAAGGTGGGGAAGGTTTGATTCTCGGCGCATTCAGCCCATTGCACAAAAGGATAAAAGCGATCGTTGGCATGATTAAAACTCATACTTGAGCGATTCTGGTAGGGTTTCCAGATTGCGCAGTCGGAGCTTTCAGCATGTCCCGTCGTCTTCCTCCTCTTTACGCCTTGCGGGCATTTGAAGCCGCCTCCCGCCACCACTCGTTTACCCGTGCGGCTGAAGAATTGTCGATTACCCAAAGTGCGATCAGCCGGCATATCCGCACGCTCGAAGATTATTTTGCCTGCCGATTGTTCCAGCGCAGCGGTCGCACATTGCAGCTCACGGAAGCGGCGCGCTTGTTGCTGCCTGGCGTACGGGAAGGCTTCGCTGCCCTGGAGCGTGCTTGCCATACCTTGAATGCCGAAGATGACATCCTGCGTATGAAGGCGCCGTCCACCTTGACCATGCGCTGGCTGCTGGCGCGGCTGAGTCGCTTCCGGGCCTTGCAGCCGGGCAATGAGGTGCAGCTCACCAGTGCGTGGATGAGCATCGACGAAGTGGACTTCAACCAAGAACCTTTCGACTGCGCGGTGTTGCTCAGCAACGGGCACTTTCCGGCGGACTGGGAGGCCAGTTATCTGTTTGCTGAAATGCTGATCCCGGTGGGAGCGCCCAATCTGCTGGACGACGGCCCCTGGGACGTGACGCGGTTGGCAACCGCCGAACTGCTGCACCCAACCCCGGACCGTCGCGACTGGCGTTACTGGTTGCAGCGCATGGGGCTGTCGTCTCAGGTTTCACTCAAGGGCGGGCAAGTGTTCGACACGCTTGAGCTGGGCATGATCGCCGCCGCCCGAGGCTATGGCGTCTCCATGGGTGATTTGCTGATGGTGGCCGAAGATGTAGCACAGGGGCGCTTGAGCCTGCCTTGGCCGACGGCGGTCGCCAGCGGGGAAAGCTACTACCTGGTATGGCCGAAAACCCGCCCCGGTGGTGAGCGCTTGCGACGGCTGGCGGAATTTCTTCAGGGTGAAGTCAAGGCGATGGAATTGCCCCAGGTCGAACGCCTCGATTGAGTGGCGGCGAGTTGTTAGTGCAATCGTTTGCGGGATACCCCTGTGATTCGCTCAAGTATTGCCAAATGCCGCCGAAGAAGGGGGTTGGAACCATCGTGCATCAACGTTTCCCACTAGATAATTTGCCGAGCAGCGCTATGAGATCAGGATGATCCTGGCCTCGGCCAGGAGCTGTCATGTCTCAACCCCGTGCCCGGATTGCCTCCCAGTTAGGCCTCGCACTCGCCGTGATTCTCGCTGTCGTCATCAGCGGCAGTACGGTCTTTGCCTTGCGTACCCTCGACTCCGCCAACCTCGCCACCCGCGAGGAGCACCTGGCCAGCGAGGCGCGTTTGCTCGCCGACCAACTCAACACCTTCCACAGCACCCTGCGCGAAAGCACCCAGCGTTTGAGCGGGCTGTTTGAAAAGCGCTTCGGCGCAGGCTTGAGTGTGCGTGCGGACCAACCCGTGGCCGTGGCCGGCGTGCAGACGCCGAGCCTCTACCTGGGCAACGAGGTGCTGAACAACAACTTCGAAGAAGTGGATGAGTTCAAGCAGATGTCCGGTGGCGTGGCCACGGTGTTCGTGCGCAGCGGCGACGACTTTATCCGCGTCAGCACCTCCCTGGCCAAGCAGGATGGCAATCGCGCCATTGGCACCGTGCTTGACCGTCAGGGCGCGGCCTACCAGCGCGTTGTGAGCGGCCAGACCTACATCGGCCGTGCCGTGTTGTTCGACCGCTCCTATATGACCCAATACAGCCCCGTGCGTGACAGCAGTGGCCAGGTCATCGCCGTGCTGTTCATCGGTTTCGATTACACCGATGCCCAGAACGCCCAGTTTGAAAACCTCAAGCGCTTCCGCATTGGCCAGACCGGCTCCCTCGCGCTGCTCGATGAGCAAAAGCACTGGCTGGTGCCGCCGGCTGGCGTGCAAGCGCCGGATCAGGCGATTGCCGTGATGCTCGACCTGGCGAAAAAGCCGGGTGCAGGCCGTTTCTGGAGTGACAAGAACGAAGATTTCTATAGCGTTTCGGTGCCGTTCGAAGGCGGCCCTTGGGCGGTGGTAGCGAGCATGCCCAAGGCTGAGATTCGCGCCGTGACCTGGGAGGTCGGCATCCGCCTGGTGATCGGCAGTGTGCTGGCGATGTTGCTGGCAGTGGGCGCCGCGGTGTGGCTGTTGCGCAGCAAGCTGGCGCCATTGAGCGAGCTGGTGCGCCAGGCCCAGGCCCTGGGTGCGGGGGATTTGAGTGCGCGGCTCAATGTGTCCAGCCATGACGAAATCGGCCAGTTGGCGCGCAGTTTCAACCAGATGGGCGAAGCGCTGTCGACCATGGTGTCGCATATCCGTACTGCCGCCGAACAGGTTAACAGCCGCGCCCAGGCGTTGTCGGGCTTGTCTGGTGGTGCCTACGAAGGCATGGAGCAGCAGTCCGGCGAGATCACCAGCATGGCTGGCGCGGTGGAAGAGTTCAGTGCTACCTCGCTGAATATTGCCGACAACATGGGTAATACCGAGCGCCTGGCTCAAGAGAATGCCCAGCAAACCCGTATTGGCCGCACCTCGATGCAAGAGGCCTCATCGTCCCTGGAACATATCGCCACCGCGCTGAACAGCACCGCTGCCGTGATCAACACCCTGGGCCAGCGGTCCCAGGAAATCGGCGGGATCGTCGGGGTGATTACCGCCATCGCCGAACAGACCAACCTGCTGGCGCTCAACGCCGCCATCGAAGCCGCCCGCGCCGGCGAGCAAGGCCGTGGTTTCGCCGTGGTCGCCGACGAAGTGCGAAACCTGGCTTCGCGCACCCGCCAGGCCACCGATGAAATCTCCGGCATGATCCAGAGCATCCAGCAGGAAACCGGCAACGCCATCAGTACCATGGAGCATGGTAATGCGCTGATGCAGGAAGGCCTGTCCCGCAACGCCGACGTGGCCTCGGCCCTGGCGCGTATCGACGAGCAAAGCCGCTCGGCCGGCCAGCAGTTCGCAGCGATCACCACCGCCACCCAGGAGCAGAGCAGCACCGCGACCTTGCTCAGCAGCAACCTGCAGAGCATTGCGCTGGCCAACAGCGAGCAGCGTGAAGTGGTGTCGAACCTGGCGGTTACCGCCAAGGAACTGGAGACCTTGGCGGCAGGCTTGCGCCATGAGGTGGATCGGTTTCGCTGACGCACCGCTCCCACATTGATATTGCGTAAGGCTCAAGTCACGGATGTGGGGCGGTATTGCAGGGCCTCCTTCAGATGGTCACGGGTGATGGCGTCCATCTGGTCCAGGTCCGCCAGGGTGCGCGCCACCTTCAGCAGCCGATGGGCCGCCCGCAGTGACAGTGTCAGCCGCTCGCAGGCGGTCTCCAGCCAACCCTCGTCGACCTTTGGCAGCTTGCAGTGCTGGCGCAGCCCCGGCAGGTCCAGAAAAGCATTGGCACACCCCTGGCGTTGCTGTTGGCGCTCGCGTGCTTGCGCTACCCGCACCGAGGCATCGGCCGTTGTGTCGCCCGCCTGTTGAGTGGGGCTCAGGGCAGTGGCCTCCCGCGCGACGGTCAGGTGCAAATCAATCCGGTCCAGCAAAGGGCCGGATAGCTTGTTGCGATAGCGCTGGATCTGCTCCGGCGTACACCGGCAACGCCCGCTGGGCTCGCCCATGTAGCCGCAAGGGCAGGGGTTCATCGCCGCGACCAGTTGAAAGCGTGCCGGGAAGCTCACACGGTCTCGGGCCCGGGAGATCACGATATGCCCCGACTCCAATGGCTCACGCAGCACCTCCAGCACCTTGCGATCGAACTCTGGCAGCTCATCCAGGAACAACACCCCGTGATGGGCCAGGGTGATTTCCCCCGGTTGTGGCTTCGAGCCGCCACCCACCAGTGCCGGCCCGGATGCCGAGTGGTGTGGCTGACGGAACGGGCGGTTGGGCCAATGGCTCAGCGGTGCCAGGCTGACCACGGATTGGATAGCGGCCACTTCCAGTGCTTCCTGCTCGCTCAACGGCGGCAGCAAACCCGGTAGCCGGCTGGCCAATAAGGTCTTGCCGGTACCCGGTGGCCCGCTGAACAGCAGGTTATGCGCGCCCGCCGCCGCGATCAGCAATGCGCGCTTGGCCGCGAGTTGGCCCTGTACTTCACTCAGGTCCGGGTAAGGCTTGTTCATGTACAGCAAGCCGTCGGACCTATAGGGCTCAATCGGCACATGCCCATTCAGGTGCGCCACCACTTGCAGCAAGTGATCCACCGCAATCACCTTCAACCCTGACGCCAGGCACGCCTCCTCGGCATTGGCGCGCGGCACTATCACGGTGCGCCCGGCCTTGCGCGCCGCCAGCGCGGCCGGCAACACGCCCTTCACTGCGCGCACCTCGCCGGACAGTGCCAATTCCCCAAGGCATTCCACGTCATCGAGCATCAAGGCCGGCACCTGCACACTGGCCGCCAGAATGCCCAGGGCAATTGCCAGATCAAAACGCCCGCCGTCCTTGGGCAGGTCGGCGGGCGCGAGATTGAGCGTGATGCGGCGGGCCGGATATTGCAGCGCCGAGTTGAGGATGGCACTGCGCACGCGGTCTTTGCTTTCCTTCACTGCGGTTTCGGGCAAGCCCACCAGGGTGAGAGACGGCAGGCCATTGGCCATATGCACTTCGACGGTGACGGCGGGGGCTTCTACACCGACCTGGGCGCGGCTGTGGACGATGGCGAGGGACATGCTCGTTCCTTGAATGGGAGGGCCGCTTCCTGCGGTTTTTTCAAGGGTAGACGAGGTGGGATGGAGCGGGGCGGGGGAGGTTTTACAGAACGTATCCGGGCGGCAACGCAAAACAAATGTGGGAGCTGGCTTGCTCGCGAATGCGACCTGACAGGCGACACAGTTGGATTGTGTGCATATCCATTGCTGCGGTAACGGCCACTTAGGGTTCCGCCCTGACGGCGGGTCACTTTGGAAAAGCCCCAAAGTAACCAAAGGGCTCTTGCCCCACCACTCGGCACCTCGCTTAGGCTCGGTGTGCCCGAACACAGTCTTGAATCCGTGGGCCGCCGCCACGCGCCATCCATGGCGCGGGGCGGCTAACCCGGCGTCCTGCCGGGTTACCCACGAATTCAAGCCTGCGTTCGGCCAGCGTGGTTTAACGGGGCGCCTGAGATCAAGATCACAAGCAGATCAAGATCAAGAGCGACTCGCTTCGCATCGTAGTTACCGTTGGCTGCTACAACCTACAAAATTGTGTAGATATCTATGGCCATCGCAGGCAAGCCAGCTCCCACACTCACCGTGTTTATTCAGCAGAGGGTGGCGTCAACCGTGCTTCAAGTTCAGCCACCTTCGCCTCCAGGCTCTCCAGCCGCGCACGTGTGCGGGCCAGCACCACCATCTGGCTGTCAAACTCTTCCCGGCTGACCAGGTCGAGCTTGCTGAAACCACTCTGTAGCAAAGCCTTGAACTGGCTTTCGATTTCATTGCGGGGCAGCGGGGTGTCGCCGCTGAACAGGCGAGAGGCGTGGCCGCTCAGGGCGTCGAGGAAGTCTTTGGGCGCGAGCATTGGACATATTCCGGAAAACAGTTGGCCGGCAGTGTATCACGCAGCGTCTATAGTCATTTTCACGCCCCGTTGCGCACGGTTTTCGCGCATTGGGGCGGGCGGTCGCGCACTGTTTTGATGCGCATTGCGACCGCGCAGGCGCCCCGTAGGTGGGCACAAGCGGGCAAAGGATTGATTTCGGTGGTTTTTACGGAGCTGGCAAGGTTTCTGCTTAGACGATCATGACCCATGCACTGATGCAGTCGCTGTGACGAATGCAGTGCGCCGACGGATCCGGGGTACAGGGCTCGTCACCAGTGGTTCGCTGGCGTCGCGACGGCAAATGCCGAGGCGACGATGCGTTACAAAGCCAGGCACTGCGCTTAGACTTGAGACGGGTTTGTTTTCCTGGGGCAAGTCCACCAAATTCGGGAGAGAGTTTTCATGAAGCTAGTCACTGCCATCATCAAGCCGTTCAAGTTGGACGATGTTCGCGAGTCACTGTCCGAGATCGGCGTGCAGGGCATTACCGTTACTGAGGTCAAGGGCTTCGGTCGGCAGAAGGGTCACACCGAGCTGTATCGCGGCGCGGAATACGTGGTCGATTTCCTGCCGAAGGTGAAGATCGACGTCGCCATTGACGACAAGGATCTTGACCGGGTTATCGAGGCGATAACCAAGGCGGCCAACACCGGCAAGATCGGTGACGGCAAGATCTTCGTGGTCAATCTGGAACAGGCTATTCGCATCCGTACCGGCGAAACCGATACCGACGCAATCTAAGCCGCCAAACCCCAACGCCCCAGGAGAAAACAATATGACTCTGCGTAAATTCGCAGGGCTCGGAGCCCTGCTGTCCATCGTAATGCCAAGCCTGGCCATGGCGGCAGATGAAGTGGCTGCTCCAGTCCTCAATTCCGGCGACACCGCCTGGATGCTCACCGCCACCGCGCTGGTGCTGTTCATGACCATCCCTGGCCTGGCGCTGTTCTACGGCGGCATGGTCCGCTCCAAGAACATTCTGTCGGTGATGATGCAGTGCTTTGCCATCACTGGCCTGATCAGCATCCTCTGGGTCGTCTACGGCTACAGCATCGCGTTCGATACCACCGGTATGGAACAGGGCGTGGTCAATTTCAATTCCTTCTTCGGCGGCATGGGCAAGGCGTTCCTGGCGGGTGTCACCCCGGCCAGCATCACCGGGCCGGCGGCGCTGTTTCCGGAAGCCGTGTTCATCACCTTCCAGATGACCTTTGCCATCATCACCCCGGCGCTGATCGTCGGTGCTTTCGCTGAGCGTATGAAGTTCTCCGCGATGCTGATCTTCATGGCTATCTGGTTCACCCTGGTCTATGCACCGATCGCGCACATGGTCTGGAGCGGCAACGGCGGCCTGATGTGGGACTGGGGCGTGCTGGACTTCGCGGGCGGCACCGTCGTGCACATCAACGCGGGTGTGGCTGGCCTGGTGGCGTGCATCGTGCTCGGCAAGCGTAAAGGCTTCCCGACCACTCCGATGGCCCCGCATAACCTGGGCTATACCCTGGTGGGTGCGGCCATGCTGTGGATCGGCTGGTTTGGTTTCAACGCCGGTTCCGCTGCGGCGGCCAACGGCACCGCAGGCATGGCGATGCTGGTGACTCAGATCGCCACCGCCGCTGCGGCCCTGGGCTGGATGTTTGCCGAGTGGATCACCCACGGCAAGCCAAGCGCACTGGGCATCGCCTCGGGCGTGGTCGCCGGCCTCGTCGCCGTGACGCCGGCAGCGGGCACCGTGGGCCCGATGGGCGCCCTGGTGATTGGCCTGGTCGCTGGTGTGGTGTGCTTCTTCTGCGCGACCAGCCTCAAGCGCAAGCTGGGTTATGACGACTCCCTGGACGCTTTCGGCGTGCACGGTATCGGCGGTATCGTCGGCGCGATCCTCACCGGTGTGTTCGCAGCCCCGGCACTGGGTGGCTTCGGCACCGTGACCGACATCGCAGCTCAAGTCTGGATCCAGTGCAAAGGGGTGGGCTTCACCGTGATCTACACGGCGATCGTGACCTACGTCATCCTCAAGGTGCTCGACATGGTCATGGGCCTGCGTGTCACCGAAGAAGAAGAGGCGGTAGGCCTCGACCTGGCGCAGCACAACGAGCGCGGCTACAACTTGTAACTACGTGAAAAAACATGCCCGGCTTGCCGGGCATTTTTTTGCCTGGCGTTTGTCTGTGGCTAAAGGTGCATGGGTTTTTTATCGAGTTTGTGATGGGATCCACACAGTACTTTTAAGGGTGCAAATGTCTTACAGGCATGAAGGCGTATTCGGCCCTTTGTTTTTTCTCAGAGCGCGCTAGAATGCGCGCCGATGGGCGGAGAACTGTATGTGGCAACAGACCCTGATTACCCTGCGGGCCAAGCCCCGGGGCTTTCACTTGGTAACGGACGAGTTGCTTGCCGGCTTGCCTGAATTGAAGGCATGCCGTGTGGGCCTGTTGCATCTGTGGCTGCAGCACACCTCGGCCTCGTTGACCATCAACGAGAACGCCGACCCGGCGGTTCGCCGTGACTTCGAGCGTTTTTTCAACCTGCTGGTGCCACAAGGTCGCGCAGGGTTTGAACATAACGACGAAGGTCCGGATGATCTGCCGGCGCACTTCAAGGCCAGTCTGCTGGGCTGCCAGTTGAGTTTGCCGGTCAAGGCCGGCCGCTTGGCGATAGGGACCTGGCAAGGTGTTTATCTGGGCGAGCACCGTGATCATGGCGGTGCTCGTAAAGTCCTCGCCACCTTGCACGGTGAAGGGGCATAAGCCATAGGGAATCCTGTGGATGTTGATTTTTTTCCAGCGGCCTCGACAGAGGGTGAAGCTGGGCTATAACTAATCTGCTTTTCGCAAGTCATGAGGTAGAACATGAGCGACGATGATCTGGAACAAGACGACCTCGAAGTAGGTGATGAAGACGACACCGAAGACGGTCTTGAAGCAGTAGCGGCTGACGACGTTGCGGAAGATGCCGATGACAGTGTTGGCGATGACGCGGCTCCCAAAGCCAAAGGCAAAGCCAAGGCGGCTGTTTCGGTAGACGAGTTGCCGAGTGTTGAAGCCAAGAACAAAGAGCGTGATGCCCTGGCCCGTGCGATGGAAGAGTTCCTCGCTAAAGGCGGCAAAGTGCAGGAAGTCGAGGCCAACGTGGTGGCTGATCCACCGAAGAAGCCGGATAACAAGTACGGCAGCCGACCTATCTGAGGTCTGCCTCCTGCTTGTAAGAAAAAGCCCGCCGTCGCTGCGGGCTTTTTCATGCCTGGAATTAAATCTCTCAGGTCACCACAAATCAAATGTGGGAGCGGGCTTGCTCGCGAATGCGGTGGGTCAGTGATGAAGGTATCAACTGACACTGCGCATTCGCGAGCAAGCCCGCTCCCACATTTTTTGATCTATGGTGTTACTGCCAGCTATGCAGCAACTCCGGCAAGTCCGTCAGGCTGCGAATCTGCGCATCCGGGTGCTTGTCACCTTCCCAGGCCTTGCCCGTGGGGTTGAACCACACCGCCCGCAGCCCCGCCTGCTGCGCGCCGGCAATATCATCCCCAGGATGATCGCCCACATGCACAGCCGCGCTGGCGTCCACACCGCCACGTTGCAGCGCCTCCTGAAACAGCCGTGCATCCGGCTTGGCGATGCCGATATCTTCAGCGCGCAGGGCAAAGTGAAAGTAGTCCGCCAGGCCCACGCGCTGCACATCGGCATTGCCATTGGTGATCACGCCGAGCAGGAAGTGCTGGCGCAGCGCCTTGAGCATCGGCTCGGCTTCCGGGAACACGGTGAGTTGGTGACGTGCGTGGATGAACGCTTCGAAGCAGACATCCGCCATCTCTGTGGCCTCAGGCTGGGGATAACCGGCCTCCTCGAACGCATGCATTAGCACGCGATGGCGCAGCAGGCTGATGCGGTGCTTGAGTTCGGGATGACGCTGCAGCACCTGTTGACGCAGGCTGGCAAAATGCTCAAGGGGCAGGTCGCCGACCTTGGACGCGTGGGTCGCCAGCCATTCGCGCATCGACGCTTCGGCGCTGATGATGACGGGTACGTTGTCC
Organism: Pseudomonas sp. FP215; assembly: GCF_030687795.1. Lineage (NCBI taxonomy): Bacteria > Pseudomonadati > Pseudomonadota > Gammaproteobacteria > Pseudomonadales > Pseudomonadaceae > Pseudomonas > Pseudomonas sp. FP215. The sequence goes on along the minus strand of NZ_CP117447.1, from coordinate 6,440,725 downwards.
CAGAGGGTGTCGTCCAGGTCGAAGGTGATCAGCTTGATACTCATGAGTCGCCGCCCTTGATGCGTTTGGCCCGTGGATGGGCGCTGTCGTACACCGTTGCCAGGTGCTGGAAGTCGAGGTGGGTGTAGATTTGCGTGGTCTTGATATCCGAGTGCCCGAGCAATTCCTGCACGGCGCGCAGGTCCTGGGAGGATTCGAGCAGGTGGCTGGCAAAGGAATGACGCAACATGTGCGGGTGCAGATTCTGCCCCAGCTCGCGCTCGCCGGCGGCCTTGACCCGCAGTTGGATCGCCCGTGGCCCCAGGCGCCGGCCTTGCTGGCTGACAAACACAGCATCGTCTGCCGGGTTGGTCAGCAGGCGTAGCGGCAGCCATAGCTGCAAGGCTTCACGGGCTTTCCTGCCCACGGGCAGTACGCGGGTCTTGCTGCCTTTGCCGAGCACTTGCACCAAGCCATCGGCGAGGTCCAGTTGATCGAGGTTCAGGCCTGTGAGCTCCGACAGGCGCAGGCCCGAGGAATAGAACAGCTCAAGGATGGCCTGGTCGCGATGGGCCAGGAAGTCATCCTCGACGGCACCGTCGAGCAGTTGCAGGGCGCGGTCGGTGTCCAGGGTCTTGGGCAGGCGCCGTTCGCCTTTGGGCGGCGACAGGCCATTGGCCGGGTCGTGGTCGCACAGGCCTTCGCGATTGAGGTAGTGATATAGGCCGCGCACCGCCGACAGCAGGCGAGACAAGCTGCGTGAGGACTGGCCTTGCTGGTGCAACCGGGCGATCAGGCTGCGCAGGGCCTGGATATCCAGGGCTTTCCAACTGCTGACGTGCTGTTTTTCGCAATAGGCCAGGACCTTGTTCAAGTCCCGCCGATAAGCTTCCAGCGTATGGGGCGACACCTGGCGCTCATTGCGCAGGTGAGCGCAGTAAGCGTCCAGTTGCCGCTCCATGATCAGCGCACCGCGCGCAGGGTGGTGGTGTGACGTGGCAGGACGCGGCCCAGCACTTCGGCGATATAGGTCAGGAACAGCGTGCCCACCGAGCTTTTGTAGTGCGCCGGGTCGCGGCTGGCGATGGCCAGTACCCCGTGCAAGCCTTGATGGCTGAGGGCGATGACGGCCGTAGAGCCGATCTGCTTGCGCTGTTCGGCGCCAAACAGGAAGTCCAGCTCATGCTCGCGCAAAGTGCCGCTGACAGTCTTGCCTTCGGACAGCAGCCCGCCGATGGCCGTCTGCGCCTCGCCACCTGTGACCCAGCGACCCACCGGCATCGGGTTGTCGCTGAACAGGATCAGGCTGACGAAGGGCACCTGGAAATCCTCACGCAGGCTGTCCTCCACGGCGATCACCGTTTCTTCCAGGCTGGTGGCATCCATCAGGGTCAGAATCAGGCGGCGCGTCTTGTCGAACAAACGGTCGTTGTCGCGTGCCACGTCCATCAGATGAGAGAGCCGGTGGCGCATTTCAATATTGCGCTCGCGCAGGATCTTCATCTGCCGCTCCACCAGCGACACGGTATCGCCGCGCTGGTGAGGGATGCGCAGGGCTGGCAGCAGTTCTTCGTGTTCGACGAAGAAGTCCGGGTTAGCCTCAAGGTACGCCGCAACAGCAGCGGCCTCCAGGCTTTCACTCGGGGTTGCGTGTGCGGGTACTTGAGGCTTATCGGTCATTAGCTTGGCTCACTCATAGACGGACCTGTCCTTCGTATACACGCGTGGCCGGCCCGGTCATCATCACCGGGTGGCCAGGGCCTGCCCATTCGATGGACAAACGTCCACCGGGCAGGTCGATCAACAGCGGCGAATCCATCCACCCCTGGCTGATCGCGGCCACGGCAGCGGCGCAAGCACCGGTGCCGCAAGCCTGGGTTTCGCCGACGCCGCGTTCCCATACGCGCAATTGCGCACGGTTACGGTCGATTATCTGCAAAAAGCCCACATTGGCCCGTGCCGGAAAGCGCGGGTGATGTTCGATCTTCAGCCCCAGTTCGTGCACGGGGGCGTTATTGATGTCGGTGACCCGCAGCACTGCATGGGGGTTGCCCATGGACACGGCGGCGATCTCCACGGTTTTGCCATCTACGTCCAACGAGTAACTGAGGGCCTGCTCGGTGGCCTGGAACGGAATATCCGCCGGCACCAGGCGCGGCGCGCCCATGTTGACGCTGATCTGGCCATCGTTGCGGATGTCCAGTTCGATCACGCCACCTTTGGTTTCGACGCGTATCTGGCGTTTGGCAGTCAGGCGTTTGTCGAGCACAAAGCGCGCAAAGCAGCGCGCGCCGTTGCCGCACTGTTCCACTTCAGAACCGTCGGAGTTGAAGATTCGGTAGCGAAAATCCACCTCCGGGTTGCTCGGCGCCTCGACCAGCAGCAACTGGTCGAACCCGATCCCGGTGTGGCGATCGCCCCACTGTTTGGCGTGCTTGGGCAGGATGTGCGCGTGCTGGCTGACCAGGTCGAGGACCATGAAATCATTACCCAGCCCGTGCATCTTGGTAAAACGCAGCAGCATGGCTTACTCCGGCAGCAGGCTTTCGCCAGCATACAACTCGGCTACCGTCTCGCGGCGACGCACTTCAAATGCTTGATCACCGTCCACCAGCACCTCGGCGGTACGCCCGCGGGTGTTGTAGTTGGAACTCATGACAAACCCGTAGGCACCGGCCGAATGCACGGCCAGCAGGTCACCTTCCTCAAGCGCCAACTCACGATCCTTGGCCAGGAAGTCGCCGGTCTCGCAGATCGGCCCGACGATGTCATAGGCGCGGGCTTTGCTTGCGCGCGGCGTCACGGCGGTGACATCCATCCAGGCCTGGTACAGCGCCGGGCGGATCAGGTCGTTCATCGCCGCATCGACGATGGCGAAATCCTTGTGTTCGGTGTGCTTGAGGTACTCGACCTGGGTCAGCAGCACGCCAGCGTTGGCGACGATGTAGCGGCCCGGCTCGAACATCAGCGTGAGGTCGCGGCCTTCGATGCGCTCGCGCACGGCCTGGATATAGTCGGCAATCAGCGGCGGCTCTTCATCGCGATAACGCACACCCACGCCACCACCGAGGTCGATGTGGTGCAGGTAGATGCCGCACTCGCCCAGGCGGTCGATCAACCCCAGCAGGCGGTCGAGGGCATCCAGGAACGGTGGCAATGTAGTCAGTTGCGAACCGATATGGCAGTCGACACCCAGCACTTCCAGGTTCGGCAGTTGGGCGGCGCGGATGTACACGTCTTCGGCGTCGGCGATGGCAATGCCGAACTTGTTCTCTTTGAGACCGGTGGAGATGTACGGGTGGGTGCCGGCGTCGACGTCCGGGTTGACGCGCAGGGAGATCGGCGCACGCACGCCCATCTCGGCGGCGACCACTTGCAGGCGCTCCAGCTCGTCGGTGGATTCGACGTTGAAGCAATGCACGCCGACTTCCAGGGCGCGACGCATGTCTTCGCGGCTCTTGCCGACGCCGGAGAAGACGATTTTGTCCGCCTGGCCGCCGGCGGCCAGTACGCGTTCCAGCTCGCCACGAGACACGATGTCAAAACCAGCGCCAAGACGCGCCAGGACATTGAGTACACCCAGGTTGGAGTTGGCCTTGACTGCGTAGCACACCAGGTGCGGCACGCCGTCGAGGGCGTCGGTGAACGAGCGGTATTGGGCTTCGATATGCGCACGCGAGTACACATAGGTCGGGGTGCCGAAGCGCTGGGCAATCGCGGACAAGGCCACGCCTTCCGCGAACAGCTCGCCGTCCCGGTAGTTAAAAGCGTCCATAAGTTTCCCTTGGTTTAGTAGGTGTCGTGCTTATGGGCTTTTGACGGCTTTTGCGACGATTGCGCCTGTTCGTTTGGATCTTTGCTGTCATCCGGCAGGTACAGCGGGCCTTTCTGGCCACAGGCACTAACGAGGCAAGCGACCGCGACGAGCGCAGCAAGGGAAGAGATCAGGCGCTTCATGGCGAAATCCTTGAATATGCATTAATTGCGCCCGAGTATACCGACCACCCGCCAGCTTGCCTATGCGCCGCAACACCCGTCCGGCGGGGGTTTGCCGAGACAGTAGGGAAGCAGGCTACGATGCCTGGGGATATTTCGTACCGTGATCCGTGATCAAATCAGTATCCTTTGCAATCGGCGAAGCTCGCCCGTATCGTGCGGCGCTTGAGCAAAACCAGACACTTTTGAGGTTGCCACAATGAGTTTGACCGAAGCCCGTTTTCACGACCTGGTGGATGCCACCCAGCAGGGGCTGGAAGATATTTTCGACGACAGCGGCCTGGACGTGGACCTGGAAAACTCGGCCGGTGTGCTGACCGTCAAGTTCGAGAGCGGCCAGCAACTGATCTTCAGCCGCCAGGAGCCGCTGCGTCAGCTGTGGCTGGCTGCACGCTCCGGTGGCGTTCACTTCGATTACGACGAAGAAAGCGGCAAATGGCAGTGCGACAAGAGTGAAGAGTTGCTGGGTGAGATGCTCGCCCGCCTGGTCCAGGAATACACCGGCGACGAACTGGATTTCGACGAGATCTGATGGTGAGTGAGCCTGCAACCGTACGCCCGCCCAAGCCGCTGTTCAGCAATGTCAGCCCGGCGGTGCCGTCACCTTGTATCAGTTTGTGTCGCCTGGACGAGCAGAAAGTCTGCCTGGGCTGCTTCCGCCATGTGGAAGACATCCGGGAATGGCGCTCTGCCGACGATGCGCGGCGCCGGGCGATCTGCGCCGAGGCCGAGCAGCGCAAGGCGAGCACCTGACGGCGTCTTGTTTATTTGTGTCGCTGTGGTAGTGTCCGGATACACCTCCATTCATCGAGGTCCGTGAGAACCCCGCCTTTTCCTGGCGGGGTTTTGCTTTTGTGTGCAGAAAAAAGGAGTCTGCCTGAATCATGACCACCGCACCGTCCATCATTCTCACCCGTCTTGACGTGCAGCGTCTGGAGCAACTGATCGACCGCTTGGGCGACGAGTCTCCCGGCGCCGAAGCATTGCAAGCCGAACTCGACCGCGCCGAAGACGTGGTTGGTCACGATGAAGTGCCTGCGGGTGTCGTGACCATGAACTCCAGCGTGCATTGCCGTGAGCAAGGCAGCGGCAAGGACTATCACCTGACGTTGGTCTACCCCAAGCACGCGAACGCCGACGAAGGCAAGATTTCGATCATGGCGCCGGTAGGTAGCGCATTGCTTGGCCTGCAAGTGGGCCAGCACATCGACTGGCCGGCGCCAGGCGGCAAGACCCTGAAGCTGGAATTGCTCAGCGTCGAAGGCCAGCCCAAAGATGGCGGCGCCTTCCCGCTCTAAACCTGATTCAAGGCCGCATTGAGTGACTGTTCCAGTTCGGCTTTATAACGCAGGTACAGATTGCTTGGGCTTTGCACATCACCGAGCAGCCCCGACAGATCCAGGTCAGTGATATAGCAGCGGTAACGCTCGGTTTCCCGACGTTGCCCGACGATCTCCCGGGCGACCACCGCAAACAGCTGGTCGCCAAATTCCAGCTCGGAAAACTCCCGCTGATTGCAGTACAGGGTGATCCCTACCTGGCCTGGCGCGCCTTTGCCGATAATCGCCTGCACGTCATAAAACGCTTTGTTGGCAGGGTCTTGCGGGGCCGGCCGTGGCTCCACGCCTCGCGCACGGCCGTTGCCCGATGGCAACAGTTGGTAGTACAGGATCTGTACCTCGCCCGCGGGTTGCTGGGCGTCCAGGGACGATAGCGCTTCGCGGCGGTACAGGATCGATTGCAAAAAACGCTGCAGCGGCGCTAGCAGGCTTTGCTCATCATGAAACGGCAAGCGCTGTTGCCAGAGCGCGTTGAATTCGTCGAGCACATACACGTCGGCGAAGCCTTCATTGACCCGGTAGAACACCTGCACACACTCGGCCTGGCCCATGGGCAGCAGCAGCGCCAGGTCGTGGTCTTCCAGGGCCATGGCGTCCAAGTGCCACGGGCTGTAGCTGGCCAACTCCTCGTTGAGGTAAGCGATCAGCGCGTCCTGGGTCGGCAGCGATACATGGGTGGCTTGGCCCGGCACCAGTTCCATGACGTGATAATGCTGCTGCACCTGGAGCAGGTAGCGATGATTGCCCTGGCCGAGCAGCAGATGCTGCGCGGTGTCGAATACCTCTTCCACCCGCTGGGCAATGAACTGCGCCCGGTTGTGGCAGAAGCAGCGCACCCGCAGGCGTGGCAGATGGTTCGATGGCAGTTGGTTGAGGTAGTCGCGCAGGCAGTCGAGCAGGGCGTGCGGGCCGTCATAGCGGCTGACCATCACTTCGTTCCAGCTGTTGAGCGTGACCTGGTCCAGGGTCAGCACCAGGTTGTCGCGCACGCCGGCATAGCTCAGGGAGTCGGTGCGCTCGGTGGTCATCAGGATATTCAGGTCGCGATGATGCTTGAGCGGGTCAACCCCAACGTTGATCAGCAGCAGCACTTCTTCTGGCACTGCCGGGCGCAGCAAGCGGCTCTCATCGACACTGGCCAGGGGCAGGGCGATGGTCTGTTGCAGGCTGCCCAGCAGGTTGAACAACTCGAACTCGGTCATGTCGCTGGTGCCGGGGTGCAGCGCCAGGCGGGTGCTGCTGTCGATCACGCCGTTGCGATGGCACCAGGTGAGCATTTCCAGCAGGTCGCGGCTGCGTTTGATCGGCGCGAAGTGTTCCCATTCCAGGGCGGTAAGGTTGCCGTTATACAGGCCCCAATGGTGCTGGCCCGGCTCCTTGCGGTTGGGCGACTGCACCAGGGTCAAGGTGTCTTCGGCCAGGTCGGGGGCGATGCCGGGGTTGATGAACTCAACCTTGCCGGCCTTGCGCTCGAACGCCGCGTACAAGCGGCGGCCCAGTACATTGAGGTCGCGTTTATTGATCGGGCTGGCGGACTGTTCGCTGCGGGTGAACTGGGTGAGGAAGCGGTAGCTGTAGTTCAACTCATTGACCAGGGCGCGGCGCTCGGAAGCGACCTGGCGCACTTTCCATTGGCTGCGGCTGTCCAGCAGGGCCAGTTGGCGTGTGTCCCACCCCCATTCATGCGCCAGGCGTTCCAGTAGCTGCCGTTGCCAGCCAGCAGTGCGCTGGCCAGCGCTGAGTTTGCGGTTGACCTTCAGGTACAGGCTGCGGCGCACCAGTTCCAAGCGCTCCAGCTCGTTGCGGGCCTTGAGGTATTCCTCGATGCGGCGGTAAACCATGATGTACGGGTCCAGCTCATCCAGGTCTGCCTGATGGCTGAACACCGCCTGTTTGAAGCGCAGGCTCAGGCACTGCACCTTCGGGTGTTCGCTGGCGTAGACCTCGGTCAGCAGCAGCTTGAGCACCGATTTGTAGGGCGACTCGATGCCCTTGAACAGTTGCCACAGCCCGGCACCAATAAATTCCCCCGGAGGAATATGAGCCAGGTGGCCGAGGTCGAGGGTTTCATCGGCACGGATGAAGCGCTTGGAAAGCAAGGCGTGAGTAAACTCGGCGTAGCGGTTTTCTTCGTAGACCGGCACCAGCCACCAGATGGGCGTGCGCCCGGCCAGCCAGATCGCGGTGCGATAGAACTCATCCAACAGCAGGTAGTGCTGGGTGGTGCCGCAGTCGTCGGAACTCAGTTGCGTATCGCGATCACCCAACACAAAGCGCGTCGGGTCGATCAGGAAAAAATGCGCCTCGGCGCCCATGCCCAAGGCCCAGGTTTCCAGCAGTTGGCACTTTTTGCGCAGCTCGGCCAGCTCGGTCTCGTTCAGGTCGGGGGCGTGGCACACCCACACGTCCATATCGCTTTGATCGGCCTGGGCCAGCGTGCCAAGGCTGCCCATCAGGAACAAACCGTGGATCGGCGTAGGCGGATTGCCGTGGCGCGGTTTATAGGAGAACGAGCGGGTCAGGCGCTGGGCATCGGCCAGGGCCTGGGCGTCCGGTTCGAAATTCGACAACCCGGCCGGCGTGCTGCTGGAGACGTAGCCTGGCAGCAGCGGGTGATTGACGTGGAAAAACAGCGGCAACAAAGCCAGCACGCTTTGCTGGCGTGGCGTCAGCCCTTCGACGGCCCGGGCCATGCGGCCTTGATTGAGGCTCATGAAACGCGCGCGCAGTTGGGTCAGCACCTTGCGGTCGATGCCTTCGTCCAGATCAGGGCGGATTTCATGGGTGCGGGTCATGTCGAACTCGTTGGCTCGCAGGGCCCGACGCGGGCGGCCATGCAGGAGTTTACAGACAGTAGCGTAGGAGTTTTAGAGGGAAGTGGCTTTTTGGCGTCAGAATTTTGTATGCCGCGCAGCAATGCCCGCGGAATCCGCAGGCGGCGGACTCCATGGGCGGTATCAGGTATCAGGCGGCTTCTTTTTTCGTTGTGTTCAGAATCGTCAGCAGGCTTTGGGTGTGTTGAGCCGCATCCCGGCCAAGGCTGGTCAGGTAGCCACCATCTGGCTGGGTAATCAGCTCTTTGTCAAAGAGGCGCTTGGCAGCGGCAATGGCGGTGGAGGCAGCGGTCTGGTGGACTTTCAGACCTTCCTGGGAGCTGTCCAGGTTGAAGAGTGCAAGGATTTCCAGTTCGGCAACCAACTCAGGGGTATACGACATAAGGACTCCAGACTTTCTAAAATTTATTAGAGGCTAGCAGGCCATAAGGTGAACGCACTTTGCCGAACTGTCCAGCGTGTTGCTGCGTGCCGGGGTTATTCCTTTTCCGGCGGCAGCTCGGGCAGTGCCCGCAATGCCGTTTCATACCACTCGGTATTGAAGGCGCGGTCTTCGTCCAGCATGGCGTCGATCTCGAAGGCCAGCACGTGAGCCATCAGATTGAGGATGTCGTCGCGCTCGTAACCCACCAGGGTCAGTTTATTGAACGTAGCCTTGGCCGCTGGCGGGTTATCGCTCTCGATCTGGTTCTCGATGGCTTCGATCAGCGTGTTTTCGGTAAATTCTTCTTCTTCGTCGTGGTCGATATCGGTCGGCTCGCTCATGGCAGGCTCCTCAAGGAAAGGGCGCCAGTCTACCCCCATTCAGGGGGATGATGCTGCTGGTCAGGGTGCCCTCGAGGATCTATAACTCTTGCAGCCAACCCCACACCCGGCCTGGAGGCTTTGTGATGCTCAAGCTTTACGGATTTTCGGTCAGCAACTACTACAACATGGTCAAGCTGGCGCTGTTGGAGAAAGGACTGCCCTTCGAAGAAGTGCCTTTTTACGCCGGGCAAACCCCCGAAGCCTTGGCGGTCAGCCCCCGCGGCAAAGTGCCGGTGCTGGGTGTGAAGCAGGGGTTCATCAACGAAACCAGCGTCATCCTCGAATACCTCGAGCAGAGCCAAGAAGGCCCTGCGCTACTGCCCGCCGACCCGTTTGCGCGGGCTCAGGTGCTGGCGCTGTGCCGTGAGATCGAGCTGTACATCGAGCTGCCTGCGCGGGCGTGTTACGCCGAGGCTTTTTTCGGCATGACGGTGCCGGAGGCGATCAAGGAAAAATCCAGGGCCGAGTTGCTGCTTGGGATGGGTACGTTAGGCCGGCACGCTAAGTTTGCGCCTTATGTGGCGGGGGAGAGCTTCACCCTCGCGGACCTGTATTTCATGTACAGCCTGAACCTGGCCTGCGGTGTGGGCGAGAAGGTGTTTGGGCTGGACCTGCTGGAGCCGTTGCCGAAAGCGAAGGCGTTGTTGGCGCGCCTGAATGAGATGCCCAATGCGCAGAAAGTTGAGGCGGACAGGCAGGCGGCGCTGCCGGCGTTCATGGCGATGATTGCAGCCAAAAAATAAATCTTTGGCAGCTGTAAGGGCGCCATCGCGGGCAAGCCCGCTCCCACATTTTGATATGTGAACCCAATCAAATGTGGGAGCTGGCTTGCCTGCGATGCTTTTAGCGGCTGGCGAGCAATTGCTGGCCGCGCACGACCGCTGCCTTGACCTGTGCCGGCGCAGTGCCGCCCACATGGTTACGGGCATTCACCGAGCCTTCCAGGGTCAGCACGGCAAATACATCCTGCTCGATCTGGTCGCTGAACTGACGCAGTTCTTCCAGGCTCATTTCCGCCAGGTCTTTGCCGGTGTCCACACCGTACTTCACGGCGTGGCCAACGATTTCGTGGCAGTCACGGAACGGCAGGCCACGGCGCACCAGGTAATCCGCCAGGTCGGTCGCGGTGGAGAACCCACGCAGGGCCGCTTCACGCATGATCGCGTGCTTGGGCTTGATCGCCGGGATCATGTCGGCAAAGGCACGCAGCGAATCGCGCAGGGTGTCGGCGGCGTCGAACAGCGGTTCTTTGTCTTCCTGGTTGTCCTTGTTGTAGGCCAGTGGCTGGCCTTTCATCAGGGTCAGCAGGCCCATCAGTGCGCCGAATACACGGCCACTCTTGCCACGCACCAGCTCTGGCACGTCGGGGTTTTTCTTTTGCGGCATGATCGAGCTGCCGGTGCAGAAGCGGTCCGGTAGGTCGATGAACTGGAATTGCGCGCTGGTCCAGAGCACCAGCTCTTCGGAGAAGCGCGACAGGTGCATCATCGCGATGCTGGCGGCGGCGCAGAATTCGATGGCGAAGTCCCGGTCCGACACGCCGTCCAACGAGTTGCCGCCCACGGCGTCAAAGCCCAGCAGTTGCGCGGTGTACTCACGGTCGATCGGGTAGGTGGTGCCGGCCAGTGCCGCGCTGCCCAGCGGCATGCGGTTGGCACGCTTGCGGCAATCGACCAGGCGCTCGTAGTCGCGGCTGAGCATTTCGAACCAGGCCAGCAGGTGGTGGCCGAAGGTCACAGGCTGTGCGGTCTGCAGGTGGGTGAAGCCGGGCATGATGGTGTCCGATTCACGCTCGGCCTGCTCCAGCAAGCCTTTTTGCAGGCGGGTGATTTCGCCCAGGATCAGGTCGATCTCATCGCGCAGCCACAGGCGGATATCGGTGGCGACCTGATCGTTACGGCTACGGCCAGTGTGCAATTTTTTGCCGGTCACGCCGATGCGATCGGTCAGGCGTGCCTCGATGTTCATGTGCACGTCTTCGAGGTCGACGCGCCAGTCGAACGTCCCTGCCTCGATCTCACCGCGGATGGTGGTCAGGCCGTCGATGATGCTGTCACGCTCGGCGTCGGTCAGTACGCCAACCTTGGCCAGCATCGTGGCGTGGGCGATGGAGCCCATGATGTCGTGGCGGTACAGGCGTTGATCGAAGGTGACGGAGGCGGTGAAGCGCGCGACGAAGGCGTCGACGGGTTCACTGAAGCGGCCGCCCCAGGACTGGTTGGTCTTGTCGGTGCTCATGGATTCGCTCGTGATCTGCTTAAAAGAGGCATGAAGGTGTGCCGGCGATCATAACAGGGTTGCCCGTGGAGGCGGTGCTGCGGGTGGTCGGCAATTTTATTTGTGCAGGAGATGGCTAAGTGCCTTGCCGCCGACCGCATCCAGGACGAGACTGGAGGCAGGTACTTATTGAAACGATATTTGACGATTGAGCAATGTCGCCTCAGTGAGCGTCTACAGTTGGACTGATAGTGTGTGAATGCACCAAAGTCGGGTGATGCGGTCATAACCAGACTATCCATTAAACAGGGGGGTATTCGGATTGTTTATCAGTGAACCCTACGACGATGCCCGGAGGCAGCGGGTCTTGGGCGCTATTGAACAGGTCCGGGTAAATTTGGGTGCCATTCTCAGGGCACTTTTTGCCGCTCGCGCTAGTCTTAGCGTGGATCGCTGTGACGTCAGTCACCGCACCTGTCTACGCTATCCTTGTGCGAGACTCACGCAGGAATCCAGCGCAATATGAATGTCCTGATCGTTGATGACGAACCCCAAGCCCGCGAGCGACTGAGCCGTCTGGTCAGTGAACTCGAGGGTTATACAGTCCTTGAACCGAGTGCCACCAGCGGCGAAGAGGCGTTGACGCTGATCGACAGCCACAAGCCGGATGTAGTGCTGCTCGATATCCGCATGCCCGGTTTCGACGGCCTGCAAGTCGCCGCCCGCTTGAGCGAACGCGAATCGCCGCCCGCCGTGGTGTTGTGTGCGGCGCAGGATGAGTTTTCTGCACAGACGCTGGAAGACAGCGGTGTCAGTTTTCTCATCAAGCCGGCCACGGCCGAAGCCTTGCTCAAGGCCCTGAAAAAAGCCGAGCGCCCCAGCCGTGCTCAACTGGCTGCCTTGACGCAGCCGGCTGCGCAAAGTGGTAACGGGCCACGCAGCCATATCAGCGCGCGTACTCGCAAGGGCATCGAGCTGATCCCACTCGGCCAGGTGGTCTACTTTATTGCCGATCACAAATACGTGACCCTGCGCCATGAGACCGGTGAAGTGTTGCTCGATGAACCGCTCAAGGCCCTTGAAGACGAGTTTGGCGAACGTTTCGTGCGCATTCATCGCAACGCGCTGGTCGCCCGTGAACGCATCGAGCGCCTGCAGCGCACGCCCCTGGGGCACTTTCAGCTATTCCTGAAGGGGCTTAATGGCGATGCCTTGATCGTCAGCCGACGCCATGTCGCTGGCGTGCGCAAGATGATGCAGCAGCTTTAGCCCGAGGGCTGCGGCGCGGTCTGCGTTCCTTATCCCGGTGCGACGTGGCCAGGGAGGCCCCGCACTTGCTGATTCAAATCAAAGCGTATTTGCCTGAGCTGTTATTATCCGTCGTATCTATTCAGTACGGATTGATCCATGTCCTCTCGCGAAATCCGCATCGCCACCCGTAAAAGCGCCTTGGCCTTGTGGCAGGCCGAATACGTCAAAGCACGCCTTGAACAGGCCCATCCCGGCCTCAAGGTATCCCTGGTGCCCATGGTCAGTCGCGGCGACAAGCTGCTGGACTCGCCACTGTCGAAAATCGGCGGCAAGGGCCTGTTCGTCAAGGAATTGGAAACCGCGCTGCTGGGCAACGAAGCCGACATCGCCGTGCATTCGATGAAAGATGTGCCCATGGACTTCCCTGAAGGCCTGGGCCTTTTTTGCATCTGCGAGCGCGAAGACCCGCGTGACGCCTTTGTTTCCAACACCTTCGCGTCCCTGGACGAATTGCCGCTGGGCAGTATCGTCGGCACCTCCAGCCTGCGTCGCCAGGCCCAGTTGCTGACGCGGCGTCCTGACCTGCAGATTCGCTTTCTGCGCGGCAACGTCAATACGCGCCTGGCCAAGCTGGACGCCGGCGAATACGACGCGATCATCCTCGCCGCTGCCGGCCTGATCCGCCTGGGCTTTGAAGACCGCATCACCTCGGCCATCAGCGTCGACGACAGCCTGCCGGCTGGCGGGCAGGGCGCAGTCGGCATCGAATGTCGCACCGCCGACAGCGAAATTCATGCACTGCTAAAACCTCTCGATCACGCAGAGACCGAAGTGCGTGTCACCGCCGAGCGTGCCTTGAACAAACACCTTAACGGTGGCTGCCAAGTGCCCATCGCCTGCTATGCCGTACTCGAAGGCGAGAACCTGTGGCTGCGTGGTTTGGTTGGTGATCCGGACGGCGGTAACCTGCTGACCGCCGAGGTGCGTGGGCCGCAACGTGATGCCACGGCCCTGGGTATTCAGGTTGCCGAGGAACTGCTGGAAAAAGGCGCGGGTGCCATTTTGCAGAAAGTCTATGGCGAGGCCGGTCCGCAGTGACCGACTGGCGAGTGCTGCTGACGCGGCCTGCCGAGGAGTCGACGGCCCTGGCGGCGCTATTGGCCCAGCGCGGTATTCACAGCAGTTGCCTGCCTTTGCTGGAGACCGAAGCGTTGCCGGTGACCGCTGAACACCACGCGGTATTTGGCGCGCTGCAGCGCTATTGCGCCGTCATCGTGGTGAGCAAGCCGGCCGCGCGCCTGGCGTTGCAGCAGTTGGGGAGCAGTGTGCCACCCATGCCCTGGTTCAGTGTCGGCGCGGCCACGGCTCAGATACTGGCCGATCATGGCCTCCAGGTTCACTGTCCCGCCACGGGCGATGACAGCGAGGCCTTGCTTGAACTGCCTGCCTTGCGCGAGGCTATTGCAGTGCCGGGCGCCCGGGTGTTGATTCTGCGTGGCGAGGGCGGGCGCGAGTTGCTGGCAGAGCGTTTACGCGAGCAAGGTGCTAGTGTCGACTACCTGGAATTGTATCGGCGTTTTCTTCCGGTGTATGAGAAGGGCGCGCTGATGCAACGCATCCAGTTGGAACGCTTGAACGGCCTGGTGGTCAGCAGTGGGCAGGGTTTTTTACACTTGCACGCGTTGGCCGGTCCCGATTGGCCAGAGGTGGCACAGCTGCCGTTGTTCGTGCCCAGCCCGCGTGTATATGAAATGGCGCGGGCCGCGGGTGCAGAAAAAGTTGTGGATTGTCGCGGCGCGAGTGCCGCGGCTTTGTTAGTGGCGTTAGGGAGCTATCCCGTTCCCACTCTCTGATACACAAAGGACGGATACGTGAGCGAAACAGCCTTGCCTAAAGATGAAGCTCAGCCCGCGCTTGATGCGCCGGTCGAGACACCGGTCAGCGCGCCACGCCGTGGCAATGGCCTGGCCATCGTCGCCTTGCTGCTGGGCGCTGCGGGCGTAGCCGCCGGCGGTTGGGGGATCTGGCAGGTCCGTGCCCTGCAAGCCAGCAGCCAGCACCAGCTGGGCCAGGTGCAGACCCTGGATGACCAGTCCCAGAGCCTCAAGCAAGGCCAGCAACAGTTGGCCGCCCGCCTGGCGCAGTTGCCGGGTGCGGATGAGCTGGAAGAACGCCGCCGCCTGGTCACGCAGTTGCAGGGTGATCAGCAGCGCCTCAACCAGCGTCTGGAAACCGTGCTGGGTGCCAGCCGCAAGGATTGGCGCCTGGCCGAAGCCGAGCATCTGATCCGTCTGGCCAGCTTGCGTTTGTCCGCCTTGCAAGATATCAACAGCGCCCAGTCGCTGGTCCAGGGTGCCGACGAGATTCTTCGCGAGCAGAGCGACCCAGGGTCTTTCGCCGCACGCGAGCAACTGGCCAAGAGCCTGGCCGCGCTGCGCAGCACCGAGCAACCGGACCGTACCGGCCTGTACCTGCAACTGGCCGCCTTGCGTGATCAGGTGGTGCAGCTTGCGGCGATTGCCCCGGAGTATCAGCTCACCGAGCCCGCCTCCCAGGGGCGCCCCACCAGCGATACCCAGAACCAGTTGAGCCAGTGGTGGGAACAGATCTCCCGTTATTTCCGTATCGACTTCAACCCGGATGACAACATCCGCCCATTGTTGGCAGGCCAAGGCCTGAACCAAGTGCGGCTGGCCTTGAGCCTGGCGCTGGAGCAAGCCCAGTGGGCTGCGCTTAACGGCGAGGCGGCGGTGTACAGCCGCTCGCTGGGAGAAGCGCGCAGCGTGTTGCAGGACAACTTCAACCAGGACAACCCGCAGAGCAAGGCGATGCTGGCGCGTATCGCCGAGCTCGAGCCCAAGGCTGTGTCGGTGGTCACGCCTGACCTGGCCGCGAGCCTGGCTGCTGTGCAGGCGTACCTCGAGCGTCGTCATCTGTCTGCCGACGAAGCCAAGGCCTCGGCTGGCAAACCGGCGACCCAGGAGTAGAGCTGATGAAGCGTTTCTATGTGATCCTGGTGCTCGCCATTGCGCTCGCCCTGGCCCTGGGCGTGGGCATTTCGAAGCACACCGGCTACGTGCTGATTACCTATCCTCACCTGCTGCATTACGAATCAAGCCTGTGGGCGACATTGGTGGCGGTGTTTGCCATTGGCCTGGCGATTTACCTGATCCGCGTGTTGTGGAGCCTGGTCGCCACATCCGGTGGCGTGGTCAACCCTTGGTCACGACGCAACCGCAGCCGTCGTGTGCAGATTGCTATCGAGCAAGGCCAGATGGACCTCGCCGAGGGCCGCTGGGCCAGCGCCGAACGCCACCTGCACCGCGCCGCCGAAGCAGAGCGCCAACCTTTGCTGTATTACATCGGCGCGGCCCGTGCGGCGAATGAGCAGGGTCGTTATGAGGAATCCGACGGCTTGCTGGAGCGCGCGCTGGAGCGCCAGCCCCAGGCCGAACTGGCCATTGCATTGAGCCACGCGCAATTGCAGATGGATCGCGGTGATACGGAAGGTGCCCTGGTCACTCTCCAGGCGATGCATGAGCGTCACCCGCATAACGCGCAAGTGCTGCGTCAGCTGCAACGCCTGCATCAGCAGCGTGGCGATTGGTCTTCAGTGATTCGCCTGTTGCCTGAGCTGCGCAAGGACAAAGTCTTGCCCGCCAATGAGCTGGCCGAGCTGGAACGCCGCGCCTGGGGCGAGAACCTGAGCCTGGCGGCTCAGCGTGAGGAGCAAGGCGAGGCGGGGTTGCAGTCCCTGGAGCGCGCATGGGAGCAACTGACCGCTGCCCAGCGCCAACAGCCACAACTGGTATTGGCGTATGCCGACCAACTGCGTCGATTGGGCGCCGATGCCAAGGCCGAAGAAGTGCTGCGTGGTGCGCTCAAGCGCGGTTACGACAGTCACTTGATCCGGCTGTATGGCCTGCTGCGCGGCAGTGACCCTGCGCGTCAATTGAAGTTTGCCGAAGGCTGGCTCAAGGACCATCCAGGCGATGCCAGCCTGCTGTTGACGTTGGGCCGTCTGTGCCTGCAAAACAGTCTGTGGGGCAAGGCGCGCGATTATCTGGAAAGCAGCCTGCAAGTACAGCGCAATCCCGAAGCCTGCGCCGAGTTGGCTCGCCTGCTGGCCCAATTGGGCGACACCGAGCGCAGCAACCAGCTGTTTCAGGAGGGCTTGGGCTTGCTCGACAATCGTCTGCTGTCCTCGCCGCTGCCGGTGCCTGCGCGAGTTTGAAGTAGGAAAGGGTGAGTGGATTGGCTCGGACCGATCCGCCCCCGGATCCTTCAAACCCTGCAAACACTCGGTTTAACTGGCCTTGTTGCTAATTCCTACTTGTTGTAACTGAATTTCCTCGGGCTCGTGGCGGGATGTCCTTATGTTTTCGAGGAAATGTCTGCTCTAGGGCGTATTGAAAGGGGTCGGGCCTTTCCTCTACCGTAGCGACCTATCTCTTGCAGTGCGGATAAACAATGTCTTTGGCCCCTTTACGCTCTTTGTTTTTCCTGGCGTTCATGGCGGGTGCGCTGACGTTGGGCGCGTCTTTCTACCTTCAATACGGCGCGCTGCTACGACCTTGTTTTCTATGCCAGGTACAGCGCCTGTTCCTCGCGTCTTTTGCATTGATCAACCTGATTGCCGTGCTTCACAAGCCTGGGCGTTCCGGCCTTTGCCTGTACGGGCTGGCGAGTATGGGCTGTGCGTTGCTGGGCGCCATCACCGCAGGCCGGCAAGTGCTGTTGCAGAACAGGCCGGCAAGTCAGGTGGGGGATTGCTGGCCCAGCCTGCAGCACATGCTTGAAAACCTGTCTGTCTGGCAGGCAATGCGCTCGGTGTTCAATGGCACGGTCGATTGTGTCGAAATCAACTGGACGCTGTTTGACTTGAGCCTGCCTGAGTGGAGCCTGTTGTTCTTCGTGGCGATGCTGATCCTGGGGCTCATGCAGGTGTCACGGTTGTTGTTCGGCAGGCATTTGCGCCTCGCAATGCCTTGAAAACGAGACTCAGGTTGTAGGAGCGGATTAAACACTTGTATGAACATTCTCTCCTGCGTACCTTGAAGCCATAGTCATGCGGGCATAATCTGGCCCGCACGCGTTATCCAAACCGCTTGTCAGACGCGGCCTTGTCCGTCTGCTGCTTCATCCTTGAAGTGTTGCGCAGGTACAGAGCTGCGGCGCCCCAATAGGGAAGAGAGATCATCATGTTGGAAAGTTGTCAGAATGCTCAGGAACGCTGGGGTGGGGTGCACAAGCTGATCGACAGCTGGTTGAAGGCACGTCACGAACTGGTTCGGGCCTTTGATGCTCTCGGCGCCAAGCCCGAAGCGTTGGCCGAGAATCGCGAGACATTGCAAGATTTCTGCGGTGTGCTGGTGGACTACGTGTCTGCCGGACATTTCGGCGTCTATGAGCAACTGACCAAGGAGGCCGAAGCCTTCGATGATCAGCGTGGTCTGGAGTTGGCAGAGACGATTTATCCGCGCATCGATGTGATTACTGAAAAGCTGCTGGCGTTCACCGACCTGTGTGATGCCGGGAAATGTGTTGCGGAAAAATTCAAAGAATTGGGCGCGCTGTTGCATGAGCGTTTCGAGCTGGAAGATTGCTTGATCGAAGTGCTGCACAACGCTCACAAAGAAGAACCCGCCACCCAGGCCTGAACCTGATGGCGAGATAAAAAAACGGTGCGCATGTCGCACCGTTTTTTATGGATCAGTGGCGAGTACCGAGCAGTTCAATTTCGAACACCAGCGGCGTATAGGGTGGGATCAACTCACCTGCGCCGTCTGCGCCATAGGCCTGTGCCGAAGGAATTACCAGGCGCCATTTTGCACCCACCGGCATCTGTTGCAATGCACTGCTCCAGCCGCTGATCACACTGTCCAGGCGAAACCATTGCGGCTGCGTACTTTTGTCGAAGACAGTCCCGTCAGGCAGTCGGCCCACGTATTTCACCTGCACTTCATCGCTGGCCGACGGCTTGTTGCCAGTGCCCTTTGCCAGCTCGGTGAGCAGGATGCCGTCGGCTAACTGACGAACACCGGCGGCGGCTTTTTCCCGAGAGAGAAATTGCTGTTCGGCGGCCAGTGCTTTCTCGCTTTGCGGCAGGTGGGCGTCGGCGGCATTCTGCGCTTCATGTTGGGCGAGGATCTGTTCAATGCGCGCGTTATCCAGCGCCAGGGGTTTGCCTTGGTAGGCTTGTTTGAGTCCGTCGAGCAGGGCCTGTATCTGCAGGTCGGGGACTTCCTGGCGCAACCGTTCGCCAAGGCTTGCGCCCAGGCTATAGGCAAGGTCGTGCGGGGCTACGGCGGTGGTGTTTGACGAGGGCTGCTCGCTTGCATCGGCCACGCAGATCGCCAAGCCGAACACTAGAAAAAGGTAACGCGACATGGGCATTCTCCCGGCGAAAGTGCGACGGATTATGCCAGTGCGAGGGCGTAAAAAGTGGCGCGGTTTTCCGTTATATCGATAAGAATTTTCGCACGGTGCAACGCAACGCAAAGGATACTGTCAACATGCCCTAGCGGCGGTAAGAGCAGAGGGCTAGTATGAGCCGCACCCACGTCAGCCAGGAGGTAAACCATGTCGGCCAAACAGAAGCCTGTAAATACCCCGTTGCACTTGCTCCAACAACTTTCGGGCAGCCTGCTCGAACATCTGGAAAGCGCGTGCTCCCAAGCCTTGGCTGATGCAGAAAAACTGCTCGCCAAACTGGAAAAGCAACGCGGTAAAGCGCAAGAAAAACTGCACAAGTCCCGTACCAAACTGCAAGACGCCGCCACTGCCGGCAAGTCCAAGGCACAAGCCAAAGCCAAAGGCGCGGTCAAAGAACTTGAAGAGCTGCTGGATGCTCTCAAGGATCGCCAAGCCGAAACCCGCAGCTACATTTCCCAACTCAAAAAAGACGCTCAAGAAAGCCTGAAACTGGCTCAGGGCGTTGGCCGTGTGAAGGAAGCCGTAGCTAAAGCACTGGGTGCTCGTACGCCTGCAAAAGTAGCCGCCAAGCCAACTGCTAAAACGGCTGCTGCCAAACCAGCTGCCAAGCCAGTCGCTAAAACGGCTGCTGCCAAACCAGCCGCGAAGCCAGCTGCTAAAACTGCTGCTGCCAAACCAGCTGCCAAGCCAGCTGCTAGAACTGCTGCTGCCAAACCAGCCGCGAAGCCAGCTGCCAAAACTGCTGCTGCCAAACCAGCTGCCAAGCCAGTCGCTAAAACTGCTGCTGCCAAACCAGCCGCGAAGCCAGCTGCTAGAACTGCTGCTGCCAAACCAGCCGCGAAGCCAGCTGCTAAAACTGCTGCTGCCAAACCAGCCGCGAAGCCAGCTGCTAAAACTGCTGCTGCCAAACCAGCTGCCAAGCCAGTCGCAAAAACCGCTGCTGCCAAACCAGCCGCGAAGCCAGCCGCTAAAACTGCTGCCGCCAAACCAGCTGCCAAGCCAGCCGCAAAAACTGCTGCTGCCAAACCAGCCGCGAAGCCAGCCGCTAAACCTGCTGCTGCCAAACCAGCCGCGAAGCCAGCCGCTAAACCTGCTGCTGCCAAACCAGCCGCAAAGCCAGCCGCTAAACCTGCTGCCGCAAAACCGGCCGCGAAGCCAGCTGCCAAGCCAGCGCCCGCCAAGCCAGCCACTCCAGCAGCCCCCACTGCCACCCCGGCAGCAGCCACCGCTCCAACAGCATCGGCCAGCAGCACCCCTGCACCGGTAGCGCCAAGCACCACCCCAACCAGCGCTTCCTAAGTGTTGGTGGCCATGACGCGCAATTGCAGCAGCGCGTCGTGGTCAAGGTTGGCGGCTTCGGTCGCCAGGCCTTCAAGCCATTCTCGCTGACCCAGCACCTCATTGATCGGCCATGCCTGCACCAGCGCTTCCAAGCGCGCCAGCAGCGTTCTTTCGGCCTCCAGCTCCAGTGTCTTGACCTGCTCGCGTAGCGATGCCAATTGCGCATCCTGCTGAGCCAAGTCCCGCCATTGCACGCGCATTTGTCGCAACGGTTCGACAACCTGCACCCGCCACGGATGAGCGATCTGTTGTAGTGCCTGAATGCGTTCGGGCTTGTACGCCACACCCCGTTGTTCCAGCCAAGCACCACACAACAACAGGCACACGTCTGCCCCTTGCTCCTGCAAGCGCAGGCACGCGGCCTCCACGCCCGGGCGGGCATAGGTCGAAAGGGCAAAGCTCCACAGGTCAGCGCACATATTCACACCCAAGCCAGCGGCCAACGAAGCTGGTAGACTCCGCCGCCATTATGATCCGACTTCAAAGCCTAACATTACAGCGTGGCCCGCAACGTCTTCTTGAAGACGCCGAGCTGACCCTGCACGCCGGTCACAAAGCCGGCCTGATCGGTGCCAACGGCGCCGGCAAATCCACGTTGTTCGCCTTGTTGCTGGGTGAGCTGACCCCGGACTCCGGGGACTGCCTGCTGCCGGCCGACTGGCGCATCGCCCATATGCGCCAGGAGATCGACACCCTGGACCGCATCGCCATCGACTACGTGCTCGATGGCGACCTGCGCCTGCGCCAGGTGCAACACGACCTCGCCGAAGCCGAAAAAGCCCAGGACGGTGCCGCCCAGGCGCGCCTGCACTCGGAGCTGGACAGCGCCGACGGCTACACCGCCGACGCCCGCGCTCGCAAGATGCTCGCTGGCCTTGGGTTTACCAACGAACAGATGGACCGCCCGGTCGCCGACTTCTCCGGTGGCTGGCGCATGCGCCTGAACCTGGCCCAAGCGCTGATGTGCCCTTCGGACCTGCTGCTGCTCGACGAACCGACCAACCACTTGGACCTCGATGCGATCCTGTGGCTGGAAGACTTCCTCAAGAGTTACCAGGGCACCTTGCTGCTGATTTCCCACGACCGGGATTTCCTCGACGCCGTGGTCGATAACATCGCCCATGTCGAACAGAAGAAAATCACCCTGTACCGTGGCGGCTATACCGCGTTCGAACGCGCCCGCGCCGAACGCCTGGCCCAGCAGCAACAGGCCTTTGAAAAGCAACAGGCGCAACGTGCGCACATGGAAAGCTACATCGCAAGGTTCAAGGCCCAGGCCACCAAGGCGCGCCAGGCGCAGAGCCGCATCAAGGCCCTGGAACGCATGGAAGAGCTGTCGGCGGCCCACGTCGATTCGCCGTTCGACTTTGTCTTCCGTGAGTCGGTGAAGATCTCCAGCCCGCTGTTGGACCTCTCGGATGCTCGCCTGGGCTACGGCGACAAAACCATCCTGGAGAAGGTCAAGCTGCAGCTCACGCCGGGCGCCCGCATCGGTTTGCTCGGCCCGAACGGCGCAGGCAAGTCGACACTGATCAAGAACCTCTCGGGTGAGCTTGAGCCGCTGGCCGGTCGCCTCACTCGTGGCGAGAACACGGTGGTGGGTTACTTCGCCCAGCACCAACTGGACTCGCTGGACGCCAAGGCCAGCCCGCTGTTGCACCTGCAACGCCTGGCGCCGACCGAGCGCGAGCAGACCCTGCGCGACTTCCTCGGCGGTTTCGACTTCCGTGGCGCGCGCATCGACGAGCCTGTGCTGAACTTCTCCGGTGGCGAAAAAGCCCGACTCGCCCTGGCTCTGATCGCGTGGGATCGCCCGAACCTGTTGCTGCTCGACGAACCGACCAACCACCTGGACCTGGAAATGCGCCTGGCGCTGACCATGGCCCTGCAGGAATTCAGTGGTGCGGTATTGGTGGTGTCTCACGACCGTCACCTGCTCAAGAGCACCACCGACAACTTCCTGCTGGTGGCCGACGGCAAGGTCGAAGAGTTCGACGGCGACCTGGACGACTACGCGCGCTGGCTGACCGAATACCGCCTGCGCAACGCGCCGGCCAGCAACACGCCGGTCAACCCGGACAAAACCGACAAGAAAGCCCAGCGCCAGGCCGCCGCCGCGCTGCGCCAGCAGTTGGCTCCGCATAAGCGCGAAGCCGACAAGCTGGAAGCCGAACTGGGCAAGGTGCATGAGCGCCTGGCCAAGATCGAAGTCAGCCTGGGCGACAGCGCTGTGTACGAGGCGGCGCGCAAGGACGAGCTGCGTGACTTGCTGGCCGAGCAGGCCAAGCTCAAGGTGCGCGAGGGGCAATTGGAGGAAACCTGGATGGAGGCCCTCGAGTTGCTCGAAACCCTGCAAGCGCAGCTGGAGGCGCTGTCCTGATGGAAGCGTTGCAATTGCCAGTACCGGTGCAATGGATCGAACCCATCTGGATCGGCGTGCAAATCCTGTTGATCCTGCTGGCCGGCTACTTGGCCCAGCGCTTCGTCGCCAAGGGCCTTACGCGCCTGGGTGAGCGCTATCCGTTCCCGCCGCAGTTGCTGATGCCCCTGCGCGGCGGCTTGCGCTGGCTGATCATGGGCAGTGCGTTGATCTTTGTGCTGGGCCGCCTGGGTGTATCCGCCACGGTGCTGTGGACGGCCCTGTCGGGGTTTGTCGCGGTGGCGGCCGTGGCGTTCTTCGCCATGTGGTCGGTGCTGTCCAACCTGCTGTGCGCGATCCTGATCTTTACCGTCGGGCCGTTTCGCCTGGGTGATATCGTCGAGTTGGTGGACACCGTCGACAAGCCGGGCGTGAAGGGCCGGGTCGTGGCGATCAACTTGCTCTACACCACGCTGATCGAAGTCGAGGAAGCCGGGACCAACAGCGCGATGGTGCAGGTGCCCAATAGTCTGTTCTTCCAGCGCTCGGTGCGCCGTTGGCCCGGCTCTGGCACCAACATCCTGTAGGAGCGAGCTTGCTCGCGAAGACCGTCAACGATAACGCAGCGCTTGCAGTCAGCCCGCATCGTCTGTGCATTTTTCGCGAGCAAGCTCGCTCCTACAGAAATCTATAGCCAGCCTTTGGTCGCTGGAGTTAGCTTAAGGCACAACCGCTAACTCCCTTACGAGGTGTGCAATGGCTCTCGATACATGGCTGGCCTTTTTCCTCGCCAGTTGGATCATCTCCCTTTCTCCTGGCGCCGGCGCCATCGCCTCGATGTCCAGCGGCCTGCAGTACGGTTTTGTGCGTGGCTACTGGAACGCCATCGGCCTGCAACTGGGCCTGGCGATGCAGATTGCCGTGGTGGCCGGTGGTTTGGGGGCCATTCTGGCGACCTCGTCTACTGCGTTCTATGCGATCAAATGGTTCGGCGTGGCCTACCTCGTGTACCTGGCCATCAAGCAATGGCGCGCCTTGCCCATGGACATGACCGATGACGCCGCCGTACGCCCCATCGGCAAACCGATGGCGATGATGTTCCGCGGCTTCCTGGTCAACGCCAGCAACCCCAAGGCGCTGGTATTCATGCTGGCGGTGCTGCCGCAGTTCGTGAACCCGCAGGCGCCGTTGTTGATCCAGTACCTGATCCTCGGCGCAACCATGATCAGCGTCGATATGATCGTGATGGCGGGGTATACGGGGTTGGCCTCGAAAGTCTTGCGCCTGTTGCGTACGCCTAAACAACAGAAGCGCGTAAACCGTACCTTTGCTGGCTTGTTTGTCGGCGCTGCGGGTTTCCTTGCCAGCCTGCATCGCGCCACGGCCTGACCAAGCGACTGGAGCAAAAATGTGGGAGCGGGCTTGCTCGCAAATGCGGTGTGTCAGTCAAAGGAAATAGTGACTGAAGCACCGCATTCGCGAGCAAGCCCGCTCCCACACTCGTTTTGTAGTGATATGAAATAACACCTTGAGTCGAATCCATTAAAGCTCAACAATAGTGTTACTTCGTATTTCCACTTGAGATTCATTCATGACCGCCCCTTTCCGCTTTCTCGCCTGGCTGATGCTGCCGGCGTTGCTGTCGTGCAGCTTCAATCTGATGGCCGCGACCGCCGAGGGCGCACCACAAGCCCTGCATTTGCTGGACTACATTGGCGCCGACTACCCACCCACGGTGGAGGCGGGCAAGGTGGTGGATGACTCGGAATACCGTGAACAGGTGGAGTTTCTCGGGGTATTGCAGGGGCTGGTGGCTGATTTGCCAGACAAGCCCGAGCGCGCCGAGCTGATAAAGGGCGTTGATGAACTGCTGGCCGCAGTCACTGCCCACCAGGACGGCGCGAGCGTTGCCCGCCAGGCTCGTCAATTGGGCGCCAAGCTGGCCGTGGCGTATGAAGTCAGCCAGGCCCCGGCCATCACGCCGGACCCAACGCGCGGCGCGCCGCTCTACGCCCAGCATTGTTCCGTGTGCCACGGCACAGCAGGTGCCGGCGATGGCCCCGCAGGCATGGGCATGACCCCGCCACCCGCTAACCTGCGCGATGCCACGCGCCTGGATCGCCTGAGCCTTTACGCGATCTACAACACCCTCGGCCTGGGCGTCGAAGGCACCGACATGCCGTCGTTCGCTGACCAACTGGACGACCGCCAGCGCTGGGACCTGGCAACCTACATCGCTGGCTTCACTGCCGACCCGGCCGCCGCCAAAGGCGAGCAGACATTCAACCTTGCCGACCTGGCCCGCCAGACCCCCAATGAAGTGCTCGCCGCTGACGGCCCTGGAGCTGCGGCAACATTCCGCGCCCAGCGTGCGCAGCCGCCGCAGGTTCAGCGTGGCCCTGCGCAGTTGCTCGACTACACCGCCGCCACCCTGGACAAGAGCCTCGCGGCCTTCCGCAACGGCGACCACGAGCAGGCTTACGATCTGTCCGTCGCGGCCTACCTGGAAGGCTTCGAGCTGGTGGAAAGCTCCCTGGATAACGTCGATGCCAATGTGCGCAAAGACACCGAGAAGGCGCTGATGGCTTATCGGCAATCGTTGCAGGACGGCTTGCCTATCGAGCAGGTGCAGCAGCGCCTGGATGTGGCCAAGGGCAAACTCACTGAATCCGCTGGCTTGCTGGGCGGCGATGGCCTGAGCTGGTCGTTGAGCTATATCTCTGGCCTGCTGATCCTGCTGCGTGAAGGCCTGGAAGCGATTCTGGTGCTGGCAGCGATCCTTGCCTTCCTGCGTAACACCGGCCAGCAATCGGCAGTGCGTAGCGTCAACCTCGGCTGGGGCCTGGCGCTGTTGGCAGGCTTGGCCACCTGGGCCTTGGCGGCCTATGTCATTGACGTCAGCGGTGCCCAGCGAGAATTACTCGAAGGCTGCACGGCGTTGTTCGCCAGTGTGATGGTGCTGTGGCTCGGCGTGTGGATGCACGACCGGCGTCACGCGGCGGCCTGGCAGGACTACATCAAGAGCAGCCTGGTGGGCGGCGGTGGGCGTTTCGGTTTTGCCGTGCTGGCGTTCTTCTCGGTGTACCGCGAACTGTTCGAAGTGATTCTGTTCTACGAAACCCTGTGGCTGCAGGCCGGCCCTGCCGGGCACAACGCGGTGCTGGCCGGTGGTGCCACGGCGCTGGTGCTGCTGGTGGGCCTGGCGTGGGTGATCCTGCGCGGTTCGGCGAAGCTGCCGCTGGCGCTGTTCTTCGGCATCAACGCCGCGTTGCTGTGCGCGCTGTCGGTGGTGTTCGCCGGGCACGGTGTGAAGGCCTTGCAGGAAGCGGGCATCTTCGGCACGCGGCCCGTGGCGTTCTTTGACTTCGACTGGCTGGGCATCCACGCCGATGCGTATTCGCTGGGGGCGCAGGCCGTGGCGATCCTGGCGATTGTGGTGCTGTATGGCCGTAGCCGCCTGAGCGAAAAGCGCCGGGTGGCGGCGTAGCATGCGCGTGTGGATCGACGCCGACGCCTGCCCTCGGGCGGCCAAGGACCAAGTGGTGAAATTCGCCCTCAAGCGCCAGTTTGAGGTGGTGCTGGTGGCAGGGCAAAGCCAGATCAAACCGAGCTTTGCCTGTGTGAAGTTGATTGTGGTGCCCAGCGGGCCGGATGCCGCCGATGATTACCTGGTGGAGCATGCCGTGCCCGGCGAACTGGTGATTTGCAGCGACGTGCCCTTGGCTGACCGCCTGGTGAAGAAGGGCGTGACGGCCCTTGATCCGCGTGGCAAGGAATTCAGCCCGGCGAACATGAGCGAGCGGTTGGCGGTGCGTAACCTGTTTACCGACCTGCGCGAGCAAGGCCAGATGGGCGGCGGCCCACCGCCCCACGGCGAAAAGGACAAGCAGGCGTTTGCCAATGCACTGGACCGTATCCTCACCCGCTTGATGAAGCCTCTCTAGGAGCGAGCTTGCTCGCGAAAAACGTCAACGATAACGCGGGCACTCTGGATGAACGCGGCGCTCTCAGGTTCTTCGCGAGCAAGCTCGCTCCTACAGAAAGAGGGCGTCAGTCGTTCTCGTGGGTCAACTCCAATACCCGGTCCACCAGCTTGTTGATGCCTGACGCCACCTCGCTGATGTTCTTGCCCAGCATATAGGCCGGCGTACTTACCAGCTTGCGCGCCGGGTCCTCGACGATGTCCTCTACCGTGCATTCGATGTGGGTGGCGCCCATCTTGTCCAGGGCTGCGGCAGTGTCGGCGTCGTTGCCGATGGTGCAGGTCACGCCAGGGCCGTAGATCTTGGCGGCCAGGGCCGGCGAGATGCAGATCAACCCCACTGGCTTGCCCGCTTCGGCAAAGGCTTCAGCCAGCGCCAGCACCTGCGGGTTGATGCTGCAGCCGGCGCCTTCCACGGCAAAGTTCGACAGGTTCTTGGCCGCGCCAAAACCGCCCGGCACGATCAGCGCATCAAAGTCTGTGGCGTTGGCTTGGCCAATATCCTTCACGGCGCCGCGGGCGATGCGCGCCGATTCCACCAGCACATTGCGCGACTCGGGCATTTCTTCGCCCGTGAGGTGGTTGATCACGTGCAACTGCGCAACGTCGGGTGCAAAGCATTCCACTTGAGCGCCGCGCTGGTCCAGGCGCAGCAGGGTGATCACGCTTTCATGGATCTCTGCGCCGTCGTACACGCCACAGCCGGAAAGGATCACTGCAATCTTTTTGCTCATGGGCATTTCTCCTGATTCATGGCGTTAAATGTCTACTAATTTGTAACCTGTTGCCAATGGGATCTCACGTCGCTGCACCTAATCTTGATGTAACAAAAATAGACCGGACTAGCCCATGGACTTTGTGCCTTACGCAGTACCGTTTTTTATTGCCCTGATTGTGGTGGAGTTGTTGGCCGACCGTTGGCGTGGCGTGCGCAACTACCGAGTGGCGGATGCCATCAACAGCCTCAGCACCGGCGTGCTGTCCACCACCACCGGCTTGCTCACCAAGGGCGTGGGCCTGCTGACCTACGCGTTCGCCCTCAAGCACCTGGCGCTGTTGGAGTTGCCAGCCCAAAACGTCTGGACCTGGGTATTCGCCTTCGTGTTCTATGACTTCTGCTACTACTGGCTGCACCGCATGGGCCATGAACGCAACATCCTGTGGGCCGCTCATTCGGTGCATCACCAGAGCGAGGACTACAACCTCAGCACTGCCTTGCGCCAGACCAGCACCGGTTTCCTGCTGAGTTGGATCTTCTACCTGCCGCTGGCGGTGGCCGGCGTGCCACTGGTGGTGTTTATCAGCGTGGCGTCGCTCAACCTGCTGTATCAATTCTGGGTCCATACCCGCCATGTTCCCAAGCTCGGCTGGTTCGAATGGTTTTTCGTCACGCCGTCCAATCATCGGGCCCACCATGCACAGAACGCTCTCTACATGGATCGCAACTACGGCGGGGTGTTCATTATTTGGGACCGGCTGTTCGGCACCTTCCAGGAGGAAGACGATAACGAGCCGGTGATTTTTGGCGTGACCACCCCCCTGGCCAGCTGGAACCCGCTGTGGGCTAACCTGCAGTTTTATGCGCAGCTCTGGCGTGACGCCCGGCGCACTGAGCGTTGGTGGGACAAGCTGCGCATCTGGTTCATGCGCACTGGCTGGCGGCCGGCGGACGTCAAGGCCCAGTACCCGATGGCCAAGCCGGACCTGAGCCAGTTCCGCAAATTCGAGGTGCCGCTGGACGTGCGCCAACAAGTCTACATCGCCTTGCAGTTTGCGGCTTATGTGGGGTTTGGCAGCTATCTGATGAACTTCGGTGAAGGGTTGCCCACGTCGGCGTTGGCCCTCGGTTGGGGCGTGATGGCGCTGGGACTGTTTACCCTGGGGGTGGCGCTGGAGAATCGGCCATGGGCACTGAAGGCCGAGCTGGCACGCCTGGCGCTGAATGTGCCGTTGGTATGGCTGGCGCCGCTGGTGGGGTTGTGGCCTGCCAGCAACCTGGGCTGGCTGGGCCTGGCGAGCTACAGCCTGCTCAGTATCATCGGCCTCTACTGTTGCAGAAGCCGGCTTACTCGGTTGGCGTCTTAGGGGTTTCGACCGGGGCTGGCTCGTTGGCCAGCCGAGCCTTGGCCTCGGCACAGGCTTGGCGGGCGATGCGGGCATTCTTGAAGCGACGGCGCAGCCACAGGCCAAAGCCCAGCACCAGCAAGGCGCCCAGCACCCACAGTTCGTATTTCTTGACGCTGCCGAGCATGCCTTCCAGCACCGCGCCGAAGTGGTAGGCCGCCGCCCCCAGTGCCGCGGCCCAGATCGCCGCGCCAATACCGTTGAGGACCAGATAGCGCAACGGTGGATAGCCAGACAAGCCAATCGCCACGGGCATCACCGTGCGCAAGCCGTAGACGAAGCGGAAACTCAATACCCAGATATCCGGATGCTTGCGGATATGTTCCAGTGCCTTGTCGCCCATCAATTGCCAGCGCGGCTTGCGCGCCAGCAACTTGCGGCCGTGCTTGCGCCCCATGTAGTACCAGAGCTGGTCGCCGGCGTAGCTGCCAAAAAAGGCAACGACCACCACCAGGTTGATATCCATGTAGCCACGGAACGCCAGGAAGCCTGCGAGTACAAGGATGGTCTCGCCTTCGAAGAACGTGCCGAGAAAGAGGGCAAAGTAGCCGAAGTCATGCAGAAATTGTTGAAGCATGGTCTAGGGTGCTGGCGAAATGAACGCGCAGCCTACGCCTTCACGAAGATTCATGAAAGTATCGAGATGTGTCACGAAGTGAACAATTCCTACGCAAATGACGAATGGGACTACAGGTCGCGTCGATAAGCACAACTGTCATTCATTCGTCATAATGGCCGCTTATAACTGCAACGCTCGCCCGTAAACACGGGCTCAGGAGTCTGTCGTGAGCTTTACCCCTGCCAATCGCCTGTTCCCCGCCACCCGTCTGCGTCGCAACCGTCGTGATGATTTTTCTCGTCGCCTGGTACGTGAAAATGTACTGACCACGAATGATCTGATCCTGCCGGTTTTCGTGCTCGACGGTGAAAATCGTCGGGAAGCGGTGGCGTCGATGCCGGGTGTGGAGCGTCTGACCATTGATTTGTTGCTTGAAGAAGCGGCGAATTGGGTCGAGTTGGGCATTCCGGCGTTGGCGCTGTTTCCAGTGACTCCGGCCGAACTCAAGTCCCTGGACGCCGCCGAAGCCTGGAACCCCGAGGGGATTGCCCAGCGTGCCACCCGTGCCCTGCGCGAGCGCTTCCCGGAACTGGGGGTGATCACCGACGTGGCGCTGGACCCGTTCACCACACACGGCCAGGATGGCATTCTTGACGAAGACGGTTATGTTCAGAACGACATCACCGTCGACGCACTGGTCAAGCAGGCGTTGTCCCACGCCGCGGCAGGCGCCCAGGTGGTGGCACCGTCTGACATGATGGACGGACGCATCCAGGCGATTCGCGAAGCCCTTGAGCTGGCTGGCCACGTCAATGTCCGGATCATGGCCTACTCGGCCAAATACGCCAGCGCCTACTACGGCCCATTCCGCGATGCGGTAGGCTCGGCGCTGAACCTGGGCAAGGCCAACAAGGCTTCGTATCAGATGGACCCGGCCAACAGCCAAGAGGCCCTGCACGAAGTGGCAGCCGACCTGGCCGAAGGCGCCGATATGGTGATGGTCAAGCCGGGGATGCCCTACCTGGACATTCTTTACCGGGTCAAAGAGGAATTCAAAGTGCCGACCTTTGTCTATCAGGTCAGCGGTGAATACGCCATGCACATGGCGGCAATCCAGAATGGTTGGTTGAGTGAAGGGGTGATCCTCGAATCCCTGACTGCCTTTAAACGTGCCGGCGCTGATGGCATTCTGACCTACTTCGCCGCCCGCGCCGCCCAATTGCTTAGAGAGCAACAATAGCCCTCACAGGAACACTCGATGAATACCGAAGGACTCTCAGAAGTTGCCGTAAAAGACGCTCACCCGGTGGTTGAACAAGTCGCCGAGACCCCGCCGGAGCTGGAGCCCGCACCGCCTGCGGTGGTAGCCGAAGCACCTGCGCCGGCGCCAGTGCCTGTGGTCACCAACCTGGATGACAGCAGCCTGTACATCCACCGCGAGTTGTCACAACTGCAATTCAACATCCGCGTACTCGAGCAGGCGCTGGATGAGTCCTACCCTTTGCTGGAGCGGCTGAAATTCCTGCTGATCTTCTCCAGCAACCTGGACGAGTTCTTCGAGATCCGTGTTGCCGGCCTCAAGAAGCAGATCACCTTCGCCCGTGAACAAGCCGGTGCCGACGGCCTGCAACCGCACCAGGCCCTGGCGCGCATCAGTGAACTGGTGCACGGCCATGTGGACCGCCAGTACGCGATCCTCAACGACATCCTGCTGCCGGAACTGGAAAAGCATCAGGTCCGCTTCATTCGTCGTCGTCACTGGACCGCCAAGATCAAGACCTGGGTGCGCCGTTATTTCCGGGACGAGATTTCGCCGATCATCACGCCTATCGGCCTCGACCCGACGCACCCGTTCCCCTTGCTGGTGAACAAGAGCCTCAACTTCATCGTCGAGCTTGAAGGTATCGACGCCTTTGGCCGCGATTCGGGCCTGGCGATCATCCCGGCGCCGCGCCTGTTGCCACGCATCATCAAGGTACCGGAAGAGGTGGGTGGCGCTGGCGACAACTATGTATTCCTGTCGTCGATGATCCACGCGCACGCCGATGACCTGTTCCAGGGCATGAAGGTCAAGGGCTGCTACCAGTTCCGCCTGACCCGTAACGCCGACCTGGCGCTGGACTCCGAAGACGTCGAAGACTTGGCCCGTGCCCTGCGCGGCGAGCTGTTCTCGCGGCGCTACGGCGACGCGGTGCGTCTGGAAGTGGCGGACACTTGCCCCAAACACCTGTCGGACTACCTGCTCAAGCAGTTCAACCTGGCCGAATCCGAGCTGTACCAGGTCAACGGCCCCGTGAACCTGACGCGCCTGTTCAGCATCACCGGCTTGGACAGCCACCCGGAGCTGCAATACAAGCCGTTCACCCCGCAGATCCCGAAACTTTTGCAAAACAGCGAGAACATCTTCAGCGTGGTGAGCAAGCAGGACATCCTGCTGCTGCACCCCTTCGAGTCGTTCACCCCGGTGGTCGACCTGTTGCGCCAGGCCGCCAAAGACCCGCATGTGCTGGCCGTGCGCCAGACCCTGTACCGCAGCGGCGCCAACTCGGAAATTGTCGATGCGCTGGTGGATGCGGCGCGTAACGGCAAGGAAGTCACCGCGGTGATCGAGCTGCGTGCGCGTTTCGACGAAGAGTCCAACCTGCAACTGGCCAGCCGCCTGCAAGCGGCCGGTGCGGTGGTGATCTACGGGGTGGTCGGCTTCAAGACCCACGCCAAGATGATGCTGATCCTGCGCCGTGAGGCCGGTGAGATCGTGCGCTACGCGCACTTGGGTACCGGCAACTATCACGCCGGCAACGCCAAGCTCTACACCGACTACAGCTTGCTGACGTCCGACGACGCGCTGTGCGAAGACGTCGGCAAGTTGTTCAGCCAGTTGATCGGCATGGGCAAGACCTTGCGCATGAAGAAGCTGCTGCACGCGCCGTTCACGCTCAAGAAGGGCATGCTCGACATGATTGCCCGCGAGACTCAGTTCGCCCTTGATGGCAAGCCTGCGCACATCATCGCCAAGTTCAACTCGCTGACCGACCCGAAGATCATCCGCGCGTTGTACAAGGCCAGCCAGTCCGGTGTGCGCATCGACCTGGTGGTGCGTGGCATGTGCTGCCTGCGCCCCGGCATTGTGGGCGTGTCGCATAACATCCACGTGCGCTCGATCATTGGCCGCTTCTTGGAGCACACCCGCGTGTTCTACTTCCTCAACGGTGGCGAAGAGCAGATGTTCCTCTCCAGTGCCGACTGGATGGAGCGCAACCTCGACAAGCGCGTGGAGACCTGCTTCCCGGTGGAAGGCAAGAAGTTGATCATGCGGGTCAAGAAGGAGCTTGAAAGCTACCTGACCGACAACACCCACAGCTGGAGCCTGCAGTCGGATGGGCGCTACGTGCGTAACACCCCGACCGGCAACCAGAACCCGCGCAGCGCGCAGGCGACGTTGTTGGAGAAGTTGGGTAGCCCGATTCTGGCGGTGAACTAGCCCAGGTATACTCAATCCCATGTGGGAGCGGGCTTGCTCGCGAAGGCGGTGGATCAGTCACCAGATGCATTGACTGACCCACCGCCTTCGCGAGCAAGCCCGCTCCCACATTTGTTTTGCAGTGTGCTTTAGCGCAGGTTCAGGCTGAACCCCACCCGCGTCAGCCATTCCGCTTCCTGGGCGAAGTCCGCCTGGGTCAGCTGGTTTTCATCCAGCCAGCCTTTGGGGAACATCACTTCCAGGCTGTCGCCATCGGCGTGCAGTTTGACCTGAGGCATTTCCTGGGTACCACGGATGTGGTGGAACAGGATTGCAAAGCGCAGCAGCGCACACAGACGGATCAGCTTGATGCCGTCTTTACCGAACTCGGCAAACTTGTCCTTGGGAATATTGCGACGATGGCCGCGCACCAACAGCGCGAGCATCTGCTGGTCTTCCCGCGAGAAGCCGGCCAGGTCCGAGTGTTCGATCAGGTAGGCGCCGTGCTTGTGGTAATGGTAGTGGGCGATGTCCAGGCCCACTTCGTGCACCTTGGCTGCCCAGCCGAGTAGCTCGCGCCAGACGCCGTCTTCCAGGTCCCAGTCCTCGGCCACCTGGTCGAAGGCGTGCAAGGCTTTGCGCTCCACACGGGCGGCTTGTTCCAGGTCGACGTGGTAACGCTCCATCAGCGAGCTGAGGGTGCGCTCGCGCACGTCTTCATGGTGATGACGGCCTAGCAGGTCGTAGAGCACACCTTCGCGCAGGGCGCCGTCACAGTGGTCCATGCGTTGCAGTTCGAGGGCGTCGAAGATCGCTTCGAGAATCGCCAGGCCCGCAGGGAAAATGGCGCGACGGTCGGGCTTGATGCCGTCGAAGTCGATTTTCTCTGCATCCCCCAGCTTGAACAGCTTGCGCTTGAGCCACGCCAGGCCTTCGGCGTTCACCTCGCCGGTGCCATGGCCACCGGCTTTCAAGGCCAGGCCAATGGCACGGATGGTGCCGGACGAGCCGATGGCTTCATCCCAGGTCAGGCGGTGCAGGGCATGTTCGATGCTCATGATTTCCAGGCGCGCTGCGGTGTAGGCCTGGGCATAGCGCGCCGGGGTGATCTTGCCATCCTTGAAATAACGCTGGGTGAAGCTCACGCACCCCATCTGCAGGCTTTCACGCAGCAGTGGTTCGAAACGCTGGCCGATGATGAACTCGGTGCTACCGCCGCCGATGTCGGCCACCAGGCGTTTGCCGGGCGTATCGGCCAGGGTGTGGGACACGCCGAGGTAGATCAGGCGCGCCTCTTCACGGCCCGAGATGACTTCCACCGGATGCCCGAGGATTTCCTCGGCGCGATGGATGAACTCGTTGCGGTTGCGCGCTTCGCGCAAGGCGTTGGTGCCAACGATCCGTACCGCGCCAGGCGGCATGCCGTTGATCAACTGGGCGAAACGCTTGAGGCAATCGAGCCCGCGCTGCATGGATTCTTCATTGAGCTTGCGCTCGTCGTCGATCCCGGCGGCCAGTTGCACTTTCTCGCCGAGCCGCTCAAGGATGCGGATCTCGCCGTTCTGGGCCTTGGCCACGACCATATGAAAGCTGTTGGAGCCCAGGTCGATGGCGGCGATCAAGGACAGATTCTTGGCTTGGGATTGCGGCATGGTTTGGGGATCTCGGTCGATAACCTTGCCATCGTGCCACGATCGACCGCTGACGCCAACGCGTTGTGCTTCGGTAATTGGCCCGATGTTGCCCGCGGGGAAATATCTGGGAAGTGTAGGGCGGCTTCGCGCACTTTAAGCGAATAGGTAATCCGATACTGTAAGACGTTTTAACTGTATGTTGTCGTAAGTTGCGTACGACACTGCCTACAAGTAATTGGGGTAATAGATGATTCGGTTGCAGGTAGAGGACTACTTTGCTGGTGGAATAAATTCGCTTCCAGACTTAATAGAGGCCACAGTAAATACCGTGTTGTCTGATTTTTTTACCAAGCACCCAGGCACCAGACTGTCAGTCGGCAATTTTGCCTGGGTGTTATTTATTTATAGTTTTGTATTACGGAAAATAAGGTGTTGGGCGATGGAGTCGCCAGAACCAAAATAAAGAACGCCTGTTAATTCCAAATGACAGGACGAACATGAAAAAGATTATTGGATTAACCGTCGGTATGGCGTGCCTGGCTGCGACCCTCAGTGCCCAGGCAACCACCAGTGCGCAGTTGGTCGTCAGGGGCACGATTACACCGGCTGCCTGTAACCTCAGCCTGGCGGGCAGTGGCATCATCGACTACGGCACGATTCGCTCCGGCGAATTGTCCCAGACAGCGTTCAACCCGCGCGAAGAGAGGACCACTTCGCTGGTGATCAATTGCGGCACCACGCCTGCCAGGTTCGGGCTCACGTTTACCGATTTACAAGCGGGCAGCAAGGTGACGGGCATCCTCGGCGCGGGTTTCACCGAAGCACAGAACTATGGTTTGGGTATGGTGGGCGCCCGGCGTACCGGTGGCTATTCGGTCACTCTCAGGGACCTCAGGTCGTCCGGCACGACGCTGTTTCCGATCATGCGCACCGGCCTTGGGGCCTGGTACAACAGCGATGGCAAGGTGGCCCAGTCGCCCAGCCAGTACTCCTGGCGTAATGGAGCGGCGATTACCCCTGCCGCTATCAGCCAATTGACCGGCACGCTTGCGGTGAAAGCGGTGATCAATAAGGCTCAGGATCTGGATTTAAGCCGCGACATTTCCATTGATGGGCGCGCCACGCTTGTATTGAGCTACATCTAAATAACCGAAAACAGCCGATCAAGAAACTGACCCTTTCTTATTGGCTGTTTTTCTATGGGCGCGTGATTACCAATCGTCAACGGCATGAGTGAGGGGAATACTGAGTGCGTGGGTTTTTAATAAGTTGTGCGCTGTTGTGGCATCTGTTTTTCAGTACTGTTGCCGCCGCCGACGGTATGTTGCCGGAAACGACAGTGGTGGTGCTTTATGAAGAGGACGGCGAAGCTACTCTTAGTATCAAGAACACCGATGCGGGGCCGGCGCTGCTGCATTCCGTTGTTGAGAATGTGCCTGAAGACCTGGAGCCGCTACTGATTGTCACACCGCCGGTTACCCGTGTGGAGGCAGGCGACACCCAACTGGTGCGTTTTATCAGCACCCTGAAACAGCCGCTCAAGACCCAGCGGCTCAAGCGCGTGTCGTTCGAGGGCATACCCCAGGCGCGTGTTGCCGGTGGTGCGACCATCGGCATCACCCTGCGGCAGAATTTACCGCTGATCCTGCACCCCCAAGGCCTGCCGCGTCACCACACGCCCTGGGAGCTATTGACGTGGAAGCGCGTCGGGGACCGGCTCAGCGTCCACAACGACAGCGCCTATGTAGTGCGCCTGGCGCCGGATGTGCAACTGCTGCCACAAGGCACACTGGCGACATTGCCGCGCACTTACATTTTGCCAGGTGAGGCATTGGTGGCGAAGGGCCAAGGTCCGTTGGGCAATGTGGCTCACGTAGAAATCCAGCCCGCCACGGTTTACGGGTTTTCGGTAGATAACTACCGAGCGCCGGTCATCACCGATGAAGGTTGATCGGTTCATGATCCCTTCGAGGCGGGGCATCGCTGGTACTGCCTGGCCCGGTCGGTCCAAGTTGTCCATCGGCTTCGCGGCGCTCTGGAGTTTGCCTGGTATCGCGACCGCACTGGAACTCGGTGAAGGGTTTGACCTGGCGGCCCTCACCACCCACGGCATAGACCCCAAGGTTGCCGATTACTTTCGCAGTGCGGCGCGCTTTCGCGAAGGTGTCCAGGTGGTGGGGTTGCGGGTCAATGGCAACCCGCTTGGGCGGGTGGATGCTCGGTTTGGTCCACAGGGGGAGTTATGTTTCACCCCTGGGTTATTGGAGAAGGCCGGGCTGGTGAAACCCGGCGCAATCCTGCAGCCAGGCGCCAGGCCAGACCAGGCCTGTCATGATTTTCTCGGCGCATTTCCCGCCACGATGGTGCGCCTGCGTCCCGGTACCGATGAAGTGGTGCTGGTGGTGCCGACCCAGGCCTTGCGCGAACCCGAGTGGGATAGCGGGGATTTTTCCCAGGGCGGCGCGGCAGCGTTGTTCAACTATGACGTGCTGGGTTACGACAGCCATTCGCGCAGCGGACCCAGCCGGTTCGTGTCGGCCCACACTGAAGCGGGTTTCAACCTCGACGATTGGATTGTCCGCAGCCGCCAGTTCTATGTGTCGGACAACGGCCAGACCCGTACCGAACACTTGCATGCTTATGCCCAGCGGGATATCGCCGCGTTGCGTTCGACGTTCCAGGCAGGCCAGCTCTCCAGTAATAACCCGCTGTTTGGCGGGATCCAACTGTCTGGCGTGCAGTTTTCCCCCGATGGGCAGTCCAGGACACCCGCAGGCGGCAATATCGCAGTGGTCGAGGGGTTGGCCCAAAGCCAATCTCGCGTCGAGATACGCCAGTCCGGTGTGTTGGTCCACAGTACGTTGGTACCTGAAGGACCGTTCCGGCTGACGGGCTTGCCCCTGCTCAACGCCACCAGCGACCTTGAGGTCAGCGTGATTGATGTGCGGGGCGCCAAGCGCAGTTTCGTGGTACCGGCGGCGTCATTCGCGGGGGCTGCCCCGGCGGCGCCTGGTTACTATTTATCGGTGGGCGAACTGCGCAGAACGACGGGAGAGGAAGGGCCATCCCCGGTGATCGCCATGGGCAGTGGCACTTGGGGCCTGGGGAGTCATTCGTCTGCGGGTTTTGGCTTGTTGAGTACCGATGACTATTGGGCGGCAGGGGGGACCCTGAGCAGCGTGTTTTTCCAGCGGGTTTCTGTCAACGCACGCCATAACCTGTCCCGAGACAGCCATAAGGCCGTGTCCGGCTCACGCAGCAGCCTGTCACTGAGCAGCCCGGTCGGGGCCAATATCGACGTCAACCTCAGCGCCACCACCCAGACGCGTGGTTATCGCGAGGTCACGGAGGTGGGCCAGTCGCTCAGAGCCAATGATCTCAATTCCCACTTCAAAAACCAGTACACCGCAGGCGTGAGCTGGTCCGAACCCACGCTGGGCGTATTTTCTTTGAATTACACCCGCAGCGCGCAATTTGGCGGGCAAACCAGCGAGCATGTGTTTGCCTCATGGAACAAGTCGTTTGGCCGGGCCGACGTGGCACTGATCGCTGATTCCCAAGTGGGCGGTTCACGGGCTGGCCGTGACGCCAACTATGCCGGTAGCCGGCGTGATCGTGCGGTAGATAACGACGTGTCCCTGCGGTTGCAGGTCAGTGTGCCCCTGGGCGGCGATCGCCGTGTGAGCAGCTACACCAGCCGCCGTGGGGAGCAATTTACCGCCGGCACTGCACTGAGCGAACGGGTCAACGAGTATGTGAACTACGAAGTGGCGGTAGAGCGTGACATGCGGGCCCGGGAGCAATCGTTGCGTGGGCAAGTGGACGTGTTGCCACGCTACGCACGAGTGGGCCTGGGCGTCAGCCGCGACCCGTTGGGTAGCAGCTACACAGGCCAGTTGCAGGGGGGCGTGGTGGCTCATGAGGGCGGGCTGACCTTTTCGCCTTACAGCGTGCAGGACACGTTCGGCATCGTCTCGGTCGGCGATATCGGCTCGGCGAAAGTCGAGACGCCACAAGGCCCGGTATGGACCGACTTCAGCGGCCAGGCGGTGATCGCCGGCTTGCCGGCCTACACCAACAGCCGCGTCCAGGTGCAGACCCCTTCGTTGCCCAAGCAGGTAGACCTGAAAAACGGCACCCAGGTCATTGCGGCGGGCCGAGGCTCATTCAATCACGTGGATTTTGACGTGGTGAAAGTGCGCCGGATGCTGGTGACTGCCAACGATCAGCACGGCCGGCCATTGCCTCAGGGCGCCTCGGTGTTCGGCAAGGGCAATCGCTTTGTCACCAGCGTGGTGGGCGAGGGCATGATTTTTCTCAACGACGTCTCCGAGTCGCAAAACCTGAGGGTTTCATTGCCCGACTCTTCCACTTGCCTGTTGCACATCGACCCCGAGGCCAAGCCCGACAATGACAAATTCTATGAAGCTGCATCGGCGGTATGCCAGGGTGGTTAAGCGTACCAGCCTGCCCTTGGCGCTCTCATGCATGCTGCTGGCAACGCTCGATGCGCAAGCTGAAAACTGTCGGCTATCGCTGAGCCCGCCGCGCATCGACTATGGCGCAATACGCCGGGATGCAGTGGTCGACAATGCCGCTGTGGTACTGGCCACTCGCACGTTCAACCTGACTGTGCTCTGCGTTGAGCCGGCGGTAATGGCCCTGCGTTTTGTCGCAGCGCCTGCCGATGGGCAAGGGTTTCGGTTTGGTCGTGAGGGGCGTTTTCGCTTGCGTCTCAAGCATGCCCAGGTCGACGGGCGAGCTGTCGGCTGGGTGTCTGCTCAAGCGCCTGACGAGT
Source organism: Pseudomonas sp. FP215 (assembly GCF_030687795.1). Classification (NCBI taxonomy): domain Bacteria; kingdom Pseudomonadati; phylum Pseudomonadota; class Gammaproteobacteria; order Pseudomonadales; family Pseudomonadaceae; genus Pseudomonas; species Pseudomonas sp. FP215. The sequence goes on along the minus strand of NZ_CP117447.1, from coordinate 6,401,609 downwards.
CGGCCAATGGCCAGTTATTACCCGGCCAGGCCTTGGTCGCGCGCGCCGCAGGTGCGCCGGTGGCAGGGCGGCGACTCACCGCCCAGGTCGATCTCGACACCGAACTGCCCTTCGATGCGTTGATGGTGCGCGGGGAGGCCCGCCTTGAAGGGCAGGGCAGTTTCGAACTGATCAGCCAGGCTGTTCCACCGAGCCAATGAAGTTAGCGAGCTCGACTGTTTGCGGGTTGGCGAACAACACCTTCGGGTCACCGGTTTCATGCACCTTACCCTGGTGCATGAACACCAGCTTGTCGCCGACCTCACGGGCAAAACGCATTTCGTGAGTCACCATGATCAGGGTCATGCCGTCCTGGGCCAGTTGGCGCACCACGCTCAGCACTTCATTGACCAGTTCGGGGTCCAGGGCCGAGGTGATCTCATCGCACAGCAACACCTTGGGCGACATGGCCAGGGCGCGGGCAATGGCGACGCGCTGTTGCTGGCCGCCGGACAGGCGATCGGGAAAGGCGTCGAACTTCTCGCCCAGCCCGACCCGGTCCAGCATCTGCCGGGCCAGTTCGGCAGCCTTGGCCTTGGGCACTTTCTGCACCACTTGCGGCGCCAGCATCACGTTCTCGCCCACGGTCAGGTGCGGGAACAGGTTGAATTGCTGGAAGACCATGCCGACCTTCTGCCGCAGGCTGCGCAGGTCGGCGCGGGCGGCGTCGAGGTATTCGCCATCGACTTCGATGACGCCGTCGTTGATCGACTCCAGGCCATTGAGGGTGCGCAGCAAGGTGGACTTGCCCGAGCCGCTGCGGCCGATGATCGCCACAACCTGGCCTTCGTCCACCGTCAGGTCGATGCCCTTGAGTACGTGGTGATCGCCGTAATACTTATGCAGGGCAGAAATTCTAAGCAGAGGCATGCAGTCTCCTTTCCAGGTAGCGCGCACTGAGGGACAAGGGATAACAGAGCAAAAAGTAACCGAGGGCCACCAGGCCATAGACCATGAAGGGCTCAAAGGTGGCGTTGGCGAGCATGCCGCCCGTCTTGGTCAGTTCGGTGAAGCCGATGATCGAGGTCACGGCGGTGCCTTTGACCACCTGCACCGAAAAGCCCACCGTCGGCGCGACAGCAATACGCAATGCCTGGGGCAGGATCACATAGCGCAGTTGTTCAAGCGGGTTGAGGGCCAGGCTGGCCGAGGCTTCCCATTGGCCGTGGGCGATAGAGTCAACGCAGCCGCGCCATATTTCAGCCAGGTAGGCGCTGGTAAACAGAGTCAAGGCAATCGCCGCTGCCAGCCAGGGCGATATATCCACGCCAAGCAGGGCAACGCCGAAAAACACCAGGAACAGCTGCATCAGCAGCGGTGTACCCTGGAACAGTTCGATATAGGTGCGGGCCATATTGCGTGGGAACGCTTTGCGGCTGATGCGCAGGGTCATCACCAGTAAGCCGATCAGGCCGCCGCCCACAAACGCCACCAATGACAGCAGCAGCGTCCATTGCAGGCCGGTAAGCAGGTTGCGCACGATGTCCCAGAACGAAAAATCACTCATCGGCTGTTCCTCATGACAAACCGTCGGCCTATCCAGTTGAGCAATTGGCGAATCATCAGCGCCATGCACAGGTACACCAGGGTGGTCAGGGCATAGGTTTCAAAGGCGCGGAAATTACGCGACTGGATAAAGTTGGCGGCAAAGCTCAGCTCTTCAGTGGCGATCTGCGAACACACCGCCGAACCCAGCATCACGATGATGATCTGGCTGCTCAGGGCCGGCCACACCTTGCCCAGGGCCGGTAGCAGCACCACATAGCGAAACGCCTCGAAGCGCGTCATTGCCAGCGCCGCGGCCGCCTCCAGTTGCCCGCGTGGGATGGCCTGGATACCGGCACGGATGATCTCGGTGGAGTAGGCCCCCAGGTTGATCACCATCGCCAGCACGGCGGCTTGCCATTCGGTGATTTTCAACCCCAGGGACGGTAGGCCGAAGAAGATAAAAAACAGTTGCACCAGGAACGGCGTGTTGCGGATCAACTCGACATACACCCCAAAGAACCACGCAAACGGCTGGATCTTCCAAGCCCGTACCACCGCGCCGACAGTGCCCACGGCCACGCCGAGGATGGCGCCAATGGCCGTCAGCTCAAGGGTGAACAGCGCGCCGCGCAGGAGCAGGTCGGTATTGGCCAGCACTGGCACAAAGTCGAATTGATAGGCCATCGTTGAGCTCCGCGTCAGAGGTCGGCAGGCAGCGGTTCTTTGAGCCACTGCATTGCGTTTTTTTCCAGGCTGCCGTCAGCCTTGGCTGCCACCAGGATCTGGTTGACCTTTTCCAGCAGCGCCGGCTCGTTCTTGTTCACGCCCACGTACACCGGCGAGTCCTTGAGTTTCACCTTCAATGCCGGTACGCGTTTGGGGTTGCGTTCGCTGATGGCCACCATGACCACGTTGCCGCTGGCGATCAGGTCCACCTGGCCGGCCAGGTAGGCGGTGATGGTGGAGTTGTTGTCTTCAAAGCGCTTGATCTTGGCTTCCTTAGGGGCCACCGCGGTCAGCTCGATATCCTCGATGGCGCCACGGGTTACGCTGATGGTCTTGCCCTTGAGGTCGTCGAGGCTGGCGATGGCGGCGTCAGGCGGCCCAAACACGGCAAGGTAGAACGGTGCGTAGGCGTTGGAGAAGTCGATGACCTTTGCGCGCTCGGGGTTCTTGCCCAGGCTGGAAATCACCAGGTCGACCTTGCCAGTGGTGAGGAACGGGATGCGGTTGGTGCTGTTCACCGGGGTCAGTTCCAGTTTGACCTTGAGTTGGTCGGCCAGCAGCTTGGCGGTGTCGATGTCCAGGCCGCGTGGCTTCATGTCCGGGCCCACCGAACCAAACGGTGGGAAGTCCTGGGGCACGGCAACCTTCAGGGTGCCGCGGGCGACGATGTCATCCAGACCGTTCGCCTGGGCGGGTGCCTGGCTCAGCATCAGGCTGGCAAACAGGGCAGTGAGCAGGGCGCTGTAGCGCTTGGTCATGGCAACTCTCCGAAAATGGCGAAGGAATTTTCTGAGTTTGCCCAGTGCACAGCCCATGCCAGCACCGTTCGGATCGTCTGCAAGGCTGATGGTTGTTGAGGTGCACAGGTCTTACTGGTCTGAACAGTGGTCAGGTTTTGCGCACCCTTTTCGAGCGTTGGCAAAAAGCGGCGAGCCCCTTTGGGGCGTGGCTTGCAGCCGGCCATGAATAGTTTTACAACGGGTCACACCGCTATCTGGAACCCAGAGCTTTTTATGAATTCCATTGCCCAAGCCGTACCGGAAGCGGCCTTGCAGGCCATCCGCAAACTGATCAAGGAGCAAGGCTTCGGGCCGGGCGACGCGTTGCCGTCCCAGCGCGAGTTGGCGCTGCAATTGGGGGTGAGCCGGGCGTCGTTGCGCGAGGCGCTGTCGTCCCTCAGCGCCTTGGGCGTGGTCAGCGTGCAGCCGGGCAAGGGCGTGTTCGTACAGGACGTGCAAGAGGCGCCGGGGTTCGCCTGGCCCTTTGCGGCGCAGGCCACGCCTCCGGATATCTTCCAGTTGCGCTACGCCTTGGAGGGGTTTGCGGCGGGCTTGGCAGCGGTGACACTAACCCTCGATGCACTGGACAGCCTGCAAGACAATGTTCAAGCCATGCGTAAAGTGCTCAAGGCGGGCGATTTCGAAGCGGCTGCCCGCCTGGATTTCGAGTTTCACCAGCGCATTCTGCTGGCCAGCGGTAACCAGGCCATGGTGAGCATCCTCAGCGCCAGCGCCGAGGTGTTTCTGGAAAGTCAGAAGCTACCGTTCATCCGGCCGGAGCGGGCCATGGAAACCTGGCAGGAACATCGCAGAATCCTGCGCGCCCTGGCCCGCCGCAGCAGTACGGCGGCGCAGAAAACCATGCAGGAACATATACGTAATGCAGCGTTGCGCACGGGCATTGCGTTCGTGACGCCCGCTACGCCGTGACGGGGTCATACCCACACTCATTCAAGTTCATAGCAAGACTCAATCAGACGCGGCTTCCTGAACAGGGGAAGGGCGGCTATGATGGGCAACGTTTTTTTTGCTTACAATCCGGAGACATCCATGAGCAGCGATCTTATCAAGCACGTCACCGACGCGTCCTTTGAAGCCGAAGTCCTCAAGGCTGAAGGCCCGGTGCTGGTTGACTACTGGGCTGAATGGTGCGGCCCTTGCAAAATGATCGCTCCGGTCCTGGACGACATTGCGACCACCTACGAAGGCAAACTGACCGTTGCCAAGCTGAACATCGACGAGAACCAGGAAACTCCGGCCAAGCATGGCGTGCGTGGTATCCCGACTCTGATGCTGTTCAAGAACGGCAATGTCGAAGCGACCAAAGTGGGCGCGCTGTCGAAGTCCCAGCTGCAAGCTTTCCTCGACGCGAACATCTAAGCGTCGTCAAAAAAGCCCCGCAATTTGCGGGGCTTTTTCGTAAAACAGGGCTAGACGCTCCGAAATCCAGGTGGTACATTCGGCCCCGCAGTGGTTTCTCCACTGCCCCCTGCAAGCCGTCGCCGACGCATTCCTTTTCGATTAGTACGCGATCCTGTCGCCTTCTCTGCGGCGCGGCCTCATTAAGCCAAAAGCTTAATTTCCCCCCTCCATAAATGATTACGTCATTCCTATATGAATCTGACTGAACTCAAGCAAAAGCCGATTACCGACCTGCTCCAACTGGCCGAAGAAATGGGCATAGAAAATATGGCCCGTTCGCGCAAGCAGGACGTGATTTTCTCCCTGCTCAAGAAGCACGCGAAAAGCGGCGAGGAAATCTCCGGTGATGGCGTGCTGGAGATTCTCCAGGACGGCTTCGGCTTCCTCCGCTCTGCAGACGCGTCCTATCTCGCCGGCCCAGACGATATCTACGTCTCGCCGAGCCAGATCCGTCGCTTCAACTTGCGCACCGGTGACACCATCGTTGGCAAGATCCGTCCTCCGAAGGAAGGTGAGCGTTACTTCGCCCTGCTCAAGGTCGACACGATCAACTTCGATCGCCCCGAGAACGCGAAAAACAAGATTCTCTTCGAGAACCTGACTCCGCTGTTCCCGACCGTGCGCATGAAGATGGAAGCCGGTAACGGCTCCACCGAAGACTTGACCGGCCGTGTGATCGACCTCTGCGCTCCAATCGGCAAAGGCCAGCGTGGCCTGATCGTCGCACCGCCGAAAGCCGGTAAGACCATCATGCTGCAGAACATCGCCGCGAACATTGCACGTAACAACCCTGAAGTTCATCTGATCGTGCTGTTGATCGATGAGCGTCCGGAAGAAGTGACCGAAATGCAGCGCACCGTGCGCGGCGAAGTGGTTGCCTCGACGTTCGATGAGCCGCCAACCCGTCACGTGCAGGTTGCCGAAATGGTGATCGAAAAGGCCAAGCGCCTGGTCGAGCACAAGAAAGACGTGGTGATCCTGCTCGACTCCATCACCCGTCTGGCTCGCGCCTACAACACCGTGATCCCGAGCTCCGGCAAGGTGCTGACCGGTGGTGTCGATGCTCACGCCCTGGAGAAACCAAAGCGTTTCTTCGGCGCTGCGCGCAACATCGAAGAAGGCGGCTCGCTGACCATTATCGCCACCGCGCTGGTTGAAACCGGCTCGAAGATGGACGAAGTGATCTACGAAGAGTTCAAGGGTACCGGCAACATGGAACTGCCTTTGGATCGTCGCATCGCTGAAAAGCGTGTGTTCCCTGCGATCAACATCAACCGTTCCGGCACCCGCCGCGAAGAGTTGCTGACCGCAGACGACGAACTGCAGCGTATGTGGATCCTGCGCAAGCTGCTGCACCCGATGGACGAAGTCGCTGCCATCGAGTTTCTGATCGACAAGCTGAAAACCACCAAGACCAACGACGAGTTCTTCTTGTCGATGAAACGTAAGTAAATACTGCGTTTCTGGTCCAAAAAAATGGCGCCCCCCAGGGGGCGCCATTTTTTTTGCGTCGAGTTTGTGTGGTTTTTATGGCATAAGTATCAGTTAAGTAACAAAAATTGACGCGTGACTACGCTCATTCCTTTCGTCACAGACTGACCACATTCATATGACCACTCTTGCTTACCGCAGAGACATCGACGGCCTGCGTGCCATCGCTGTCCTTGCAGTCGTGTTGTTTCACTTTGGCGTTCCAGGCATTACTGGCGGTTTTGTTGGCGTTGATGTGTTTTTCGTCATTTCCGGTTTTCTAATCACGTCAATTATTTGGCGAGAGCGTCAAGCCGGACGCTTCAGCTTCATCGACTTCTGGGCTCGCCGCGCCCGGCGTATCTTGCCGGCACTGTTTGTGATGATTGCGGCGACACTGGCAGTGGGTTGGTTTCTGTTGGCGCCCAAGGACTATGAAGAGTTGGGGCGGTCTGCGCACTATCAGGTGACTTTTACCTCGAACCTGTTGTTCTCGCGTCAGCACGGATACTTTGATGCCTCATCGGACATCAAGCCGTTGCTGCATACCTGGTCATTGGCGGTAGAAGAGCAGTTCTATATTTTCTTCCCGTTGCTGCTGGCTTTGCTTTCCAGCCGCTTGAAGCACTGGCGCCTGGCATTGTTCGCGGTGCTGCTGGTGTCGTTCGGCATGAGCGTCTGGGCGGTTCAGCATGAGCCGCAGAAAGCTTTCTTCCTGTTGCACCTGCGGGCCTGGGAGCTACTGGCGGGTGCGATGCTGGCGGTGCAGCCCAAGCGTGAATGGCGCGTCTCGCCGGCCTTGGCCCAAGGCGTCAGCCTGGCTTCCCTGGTATTGATCCTCATCGCTGTGCTGAGCTACGACGCGAAAACCCCGTTCCCAGGCGCGACCGCGTTGTTGCCCGTGCTGGGGGTGGTCGGGTTGATCTGGGCCAACGGCCAGCAACAGACCTGGGTCGCTCGCCTGTTGGGCACGCGGATCATGGTGGGCATCGGGCTGATCTCTTATTCCTGGTACCTGTGGCACTGGCCGGTATTCGTGTACGCCAACTATGCCGCGGTGGATGGCTTGAGCGCCCTGGAACTGGCGGGGCTGATGCTGCTTTCGCTGGTGCTGGGCTACCTGTCTTGGCGCTTCGTGGAAACGCCGTTCCGGGAAAAACGTTTGCTGGCCTCGCGTAAGGCGATTCTGGCTTCGGCGATGGTCGGCATTCTGGGGCTGGGTTTCACTGGCCTGGCGATCCGTGAATTCGACGGCGTGCCTTCGCGCTTGTCCGAACAGGCGTTGCGTTTTGCCCAAGCCAAGAAGTGGAGCCCGGACCTGTTGGCGTGCATGGCCGACAAAGATACCCCCGATGAACGCTTGTTCTGCCATTTCGGCCCCAAAGGCCAATCGGTTTCAGCGTTGGTATGGGGTGACAGCCACGCCACCGCGCTGATACCGGCACTCAAAGACGGCGCTGATCGCCACGATATCAGCCTGGTCGAAGCCAGTTTTGCCGGCTGTATTCCCCTCGATGGCCTGGAAAATATTGCCCGCTGCGCGCATTTCAACCGTCGCGTCGAGAAGGCCATGGCCGAGCAGACATTCAGCGATGTGGTGTTGGCCGCCCGCTGGAGCCTGTATGTGTATGGGCAGATGTCCGGTGACAAGGAGCATGCGCTCAAGGACCCTGGCACCGGCCAGTACGTGCGTGCCGTCGCCGAGCAACGCTTTGCTCAAGGCCTGCGCGAGCGCATCCAGGGTTTGCGCGCTGCTGGGCACAAGGTCTGGCTGGTCAAGGAAGTGCCGCTGCAGGAAATCATCGTGCCTTACCGTCTCAGCCGCCTGGCCATGATGAACCGCCCCGTGGACGGTGAAGGGCTCGCCGTGGCCGAGCATGTGAAGCGCCAGGCGTTTATCACGCAATTGTTTGACGAACTGGCGGCGGCCGACAGCGGTGTCGCGGTGCTGGATCCTGCGCCATTACTGTGCGGCGCCGATGGGTTGTGCCGCGTCGAACTCAATGGCCGCGCACTGTATACCGACGATAATCACCTTTCAGACGTCGGCGCGCGACACATCGAAGCCTTCCTGGAGCCGTTGTTCAGTTCTTTGCAATCACGCGGTTTGACGGCCAATTAAGCTGCCAGCCGCCCTCAGAGCAGGTAGGATGTACGCCTATTTTACGGGTGGCATGGTTAATGAAATTCAAGGATCTTCGGGATTTCGTGCAGCAACTTGAGCAGCGCGGAGAGTTGAAACGTATCCAGATGCCGATTTCTCCGGTGCTGGAAATGACTGAGATTTGCGACCGTACCTTGCGCAACAAGGGCCCGGCGCTGTTGTTCGAAAACCCGACCGGCTTTGATATCCCGGTGCTGGGCAACCTGTTCGGCACTCCCGAGCGCGTGGCCTTTGGCATGGGCGCCGAGTCCGTCAGCGAGCTGCGCGAGATCGGCAAGCTGCTGGCCTTTCTCAAGGAGCCCGAGCCGCCCAAGGGCTTGAAGGACGCTTGGTCCAAGCTGCCGATCTTCCGCAAGATCATCGCCATGGCCCCCAAGGTGGTCAAGGACGCGGTGTGCCAGGAAGTGGTCATTGAGGGCGATGATGTCGACCTGGCCATGCTCCCGGTGCAAACCTGCTGGCCCGGCGACGTCGGCCCGCTGATCACCTGGGGCCTGACCGTCACCAAAGGCCCGAACAAGGACCGCCAGAACCTCGGTATCTACCGTCAGCAAGTCATTGGTCGTAATAAAGTGATCATGCGCTGGCTGAGCCACCGTGGCGGCGCCCTCGACTTCCGTGAGTGGTGCGAGAAGCATCCCGGCAAGCCATTCCCGGTTTCCGTGGCCCTGGGTGCTGACCCGGCGACCATCCTCGGCGCAGTCACGCCCGTACCTGACAGCCTCTCCGAGTACGCCTTCGCCGGCTTGTTGCGCGGCAATCGCACGGAGTTGGTGAAGTGCCGCGGTAACGACCTGCAAGTGCCGGCCACCGCCGAGATCATTCTTGAAGGCGTGATTCACCCAGGTGAAATGGCCGATGAAGGCCCGTACGGCGACCACACTGGTTACTACAACGAAGTCGACAGCTTCCCGGTGTTCACCGTCGAGCGCATCACCCATCGGGTCAAGCCGATCTACCACAGTACCTACACGGGCCGTCCGCCCGATGAGCCGGCCATCCTCGGCGTGGCGCTCAACGAAGTGTTCGTGCCGATCCTGCAAAAGCAATTCCCGGAGATCACCGACTTCTACCTGCCGCCCGAGGGCTGTTCGTACCGCATGGCCATCGTGACCATGAAGAAGTCGTATCCGGGGCATGCCAAGCGGGTAATGCTCGGTGTGTGGTCGTTTTTGCGACAGTTCATGTACACCAAGTTCGTTATTGTCACCGACGACGACATCAATGCCCGGGACTGGAACGACGTGATCTGGGCCATCACCACGCGCATGGACCCCAAGCGCGACACGGTGATGATCGACAACACGCCCATCGACTACCTCGACTTCGCCTCGCCGGTTTCGGGCCTTGGCTCAAAGATGGGCCTGGATGCCACGCACAAATGGCCGGGCGAAACCACGCGTGAGTGGGGCCGGGTGATCGTCAAGGATGAAGCCGTCACGGCGCGGGTTGATGCGATCTGGAAAGAATTGGGAATAGATTGATGCGTGTAACCCTGCAACCTTCCGGTGCTGTGCTGGAACTGGCCCCTGGCGAGCGAATCCTCGAGGGCGCACGCCGCCTGGGCTATGAGTGCCCCCAAGCCTGCCGTAATGGCGTGTGCCATGTCTGCGCGGCGTTGCTGGTGGAGGGCCGCGTACAGCAAGCCGGGGAGGTGCGCGATCATGGTGAGTTCTACACCTGTATCGCCGAGCCGCTGGAGGACTGCGTGGTGTTGTGGGATGGCGTTCTGGCGCCGGGAGAGTTGCCGTTGCGCAAATTGTCGTGCCAATTGATCGAGTGTGTGCAAGTGGGTGGCGATGTGTGGCGTGTGCGCCTGCGCGCCCCGGCAGGCAAGGCGGTGCGTTACCACGCCGGGCAATACCTGATGATCGAGCGGGACAGCGGCGAGAAATCGGCGTTCTCCCTGGCCTCGGCGCCCCATGCCGGGCGTGAGTTGGAGTTGCATGTACTGGCACGGGAAGCCAGTGCGCGCAGCCTCATCGAGCAGTTGCAGCGCAACCAGATGGCGCGCGTTGAGCTGCCGTTTGGTGACACTCACCTGGCCGAATTGCCGGATGGGCCACTGGTATTGATGGCAGCCGGCACCGGCATGGCGCAGATGCACAGCCTGATCGAGCATTGCCGCGCTTCAGGTTTCAAGCACCCGGTGCATCTGTACTGGGGCGTGCGCCTGCCGGAAGATTTTTACGAAATCGAGCATTGGGACCAATGGCTGCATTTACCCAACCTGTTCCTGCACAAAGTGGTCAGCGACCTGTGTGGTTGGGAAGGGCGCTGTGGTTTGCTGCATGAAGCGGTGTGCGAAGACATTGCCGACCTCAATAGCGTGCACGTCTACGCCAGCGGTTCGCCGGCGATGATCTACGGCACCCTGGACGCACTGGTCAACGCCGGCATGGATGCGCACCGGATGCGCGCCGACGTCTTCGCCTACGCCCCAAGGCCCTAATGTGGGAGCTGGCTTGCCTGCGATGACGGCCCCACAGCTGACGCCTATCTACCTGACGTCCTGCGAGCAAACTGTGGGAGCGGGCTTGCTCGCGAAGGCGGCCTGGCAGTCAACACGGTTGGATTGTGTGTGTATCCATTGCTGCGGTAACGGCTACTTAGGGTTCCGCCCTGACGGCGGGTCACTTTGGAAAAGCCCCAAAGTAACCAAAGGGCTCTTGCCCCACCACTCGGCACCTCGCCTAGGCTCGGTGTGCCCGTAATCCGCCAGTGATTTGGGGGGCCGCCGCCACGCGCCATCCATGGCGCGGGGCGGCTAAACCGGCATCCCTGCCGGTTTACCCCCCAAATCCCTGTCGAATTCCGGCCAGCGTGGTTTGACGGGGCGCCTAAGATCAAAAGCAGATCAAGAGCAAGATCAAGAGCGACTCGCTTCGCATCGTGGTTACCGTCTGCTGTTAAAGCCCACAAAGTTGTGTAGATACCTATGCTGCGATAGCGGTGGGTCAGCGCCTCATTTGATGACTGGCACACCGCTATCGCAGGCAAGCCAGCTCCCACCGGGGACTGTGCTGTGTCAGAAGCGCACTCCAGTTGTCACCATTGCCGCGTTGAACCCGAGCAATACCAACTCAGCCGCCACCGGCCCGTAATGCGTGCCCACCGATGGAATGATCACCGGCGCCACGCCGAAGCGGTTCAACGGGATCTTGTCGCGGTACTCGCCGCGATAGCCCTGGAGCAGCCCGCCGGTCAATTTTGCATACACCGGATAGTCGGCCATGTCATAGCGCTTGCCCACATAGGCGTAGTACGAGCGCTGGCGGAACGAGTTGCGAAAAGTCACCCCGCCGTACAGCAGGCCCGATGCCTCGTTGCGTTCCAGGCCGATCAAGTCCTGATTGTTGTTGTGCTCTGGGTCTGGCGCGAAGTGCCGGGTGTAGACGCTGGTCTGGGCGTACCAGAAGCCTTTGTCGTCGTTGGCAGGTGGGGTTTCGCTCGCCAGAGCGGTGGTGGCTTGGGCCAGGAACAACAGCCCAGGCAATCGAAATTTTTTCATGGGGCGACCTCGATAGTCGATGTGATGAACGGCTAAGTGGGTCGTTGTGTGCGCGCTATTTTGACGGCTTGGCGCCCGCCCAGGCTGAACCGGGGCTGACAGTAGCGGGATTAACCGTGCAGATCCTGACGAGTGGTGGGCGTTGATTATGCCCAGTGGTACTTTTTCGCCGTACGGTTACAGCGTTGGGTTTTATTACGGTAAAGTCGCTTACAACTGGTAACACACAGGGGGCGCACCGCATTTCGCCATGACCGTCATTGAAACCGATCTTCTGCAATTGGCTTACCCTCCGCGACTCGATCTTGGGCCGCAACTCACCCACGAACAGTTAATGAGCTCGATGCAAGCCACTATGGCTCGGCATAAGGGTGGGCCGGTGTGGCTATTTGCTTATGGTTCGCTGATCTGGCGCCCTGAATGTTCATCCACCGAACGCGTACGGGCGCGGGTCCACGGTTATCACCGGGGCTTGTACCTGTGGTCCCATGAGCATCGGGGTACGCCGGAGTTGCCGGGGTTGGTGTTCGGGCTGGATCGCGGTGGTTCCTGCAGCGGGTTTGCCTACCGTTTGCCGGAAGACCAGTTGGAGGCCTCGCTGTATGCCCTGTGGCAACGCGAGATGCCTTACCCCTCTTACCGGCCGCACTGGCTCAGCTGCCGATTGCAAGATGGCAGCACCGTGCAGGCGTTAGGGTTTGTGTTGGAGCGCCACTTGCCCAGCTATGCCGGCAACTTGCCCGATATCGTGCTTAATCATGTACTGCAAAGCGCTTGCGGGCGTTACGGCACCACTCGCGATTATGTCGAGCAGACCGTGAACGCCCTGCGTAGCCACGCCATGCCAGATAAAAACCTGGAGGCGCGGCTCAAGCGTTGTGCCAAGGATTGCCCGGGCGGTTAACGCGCCGAGCTGACACTGTTGGTGTGCCACAGCGTAGGGATCAGGAACGCGATCGCCAGTACACAGGCGCTGATCAGCAGTACAAAACCGCCGTCCCAGCCGAAATGGTCAACCGTGTAGCCCATGGCCGCACTGGCTGCCACTGAGCCACCCAGGTAACCGAACAAACCGGTAAAGCCCGCAGCGGTGCCCGCGGCTTTCTTCGGTGCCAGCTCCAGTGCCTGCAGGCCGATCAGCATCACCGGTCCGTAGATCAGGAAGCCGATAGAGAACAGCGCAATCATGTCGATCATCGGGTTGCCCGGCGGGTTGAGCCAGTAAACCAGGGTTGCCACTGTTACCAGGGCCATGAACACGATGCCGGTCAGGCCGCGGTTGCCACGGAAGATCTTGTCCGACATCCAGCCGCATAGCAGCGTGCCCGGAATACCTGCCCACTCGTAGAAGAAGTACGCCCAGGACGACTTATCGACGGTGAAGTGCTTGGCTTCTTTCAAGTAGGTCGGCGCCCAGTCCAGTACGCCGTAGCGCAGCAGATAGACAAACACGTTGGCAAAGGCGATGTACCAGAGCATTTTGTTACGCAGCACGTATTTGACGAAAATTTCCTTGGCACTGAATTCGTCTTCGTGGCTGGCGTCGTAGCCTTCTGGGTAGTCGTTCTTGTATTTCTCGATAGGCGGCAGGCCCACCGATTGCGGGGTGTCGCGCATGGTGATGAAGGCAAACGCCGCCACTGCCAGGGCCACGGTGGCCGGCACGTAGAACGCTGCATGCCAGTCGTTGAACCACGCCATGCCCAGCAGGAACAGCGGGCCGATCAAGCCACCGCCGACGTTATGCGCAACGTTCCACACGGACACCACGCCGCCGCGTTCTTTCTGCGACCACCAGTGCACCATGGTCCGCCCACTTGGCGGCCAGCCCATGCCCTGGGCCCAGCCGTTGATGAACAGCAAAATGAACATCATGGTCACGCTGGACGTTGCCCAAGGCGCGAAACCGAAAATGAACATCACCCCCGCCGAAACCAGCAGGCCGAAGGGCAGGAAATAGCGTGGGTTGGAGCGGTCGGACACCAGGCCCATCAGGAATTTGGACAAGCCGTAGGCAATCGCAATCGCCGACATCGCCAGGCCCAGTTCGCCACGGGTGTAACCCTCGTCGATCAGGTAGGGCATGGCCAGGGAGAAGTTTTTACGCAGCAGGTAGTAGCCGGCGTAACCGAAGAAAATACCCGCGAAGATCTGCCAGCGCAGTCGTCGGTAGGTACTGTCTATTTTTTCTTCAGGCAGGGGCGCCTGGTGTGCGGCAGGACGAAAGAAAGCAAACATTCAAGAGCTCCAAATTTCTTGTTTTGACTGCGGATGCGAATGTTACAGTTTCGTTACCGAAAATAGCATCGCCTCTTATCCGCAAACACAGGAAACGCGAGCAATTGCATGTTCTTTTACGAACATGTCGCTAATAGATAAGTTGTGGGCGTGATTAGGTCCTAAGACCACTGAGTAACCACTGTGGGAGCTGGCTTGCCTGCGATGGCGATCTTTCAGGTTCATCTGTAGCAGCTGACCCACCGCTATCGCAGGCAAGCCAGCTCCCACATGGATTGCATTTCAGGTGTGTTATCGGGTTTGGACAACTATTTTACCCACCGCCTTGCGCTGCCCCAGATCATTGATCGCCTGCGCAGCCCGCTCCAGCGGATACACCTGCGACACCAATGGCTTGAGCTTGCCCTCGCCATACCAGGTGAACAATTGCTGGAAATTCGCCGCATTGTCCTGTGGCTGGCGCTGGGCAAACGAGCCCCAGAACACCCCGACCACCGCTGCGCCCTTGAGCAACGCCAGGTTCACCGGCAGTTCAGGAATACGCCCGCTGGCGAAACCCACCACCAACAGGCGCCCATTCCAGGCGATCGAACGAATGGCCTGGTCAAACAGGTCACCACCCACTGGGTCGTAGATAACATCGGCGCCGTTGCCATCGGTCAGGCGCTTGACCTCATCCTTGAGGTTGGCTTCGCTGTAGTTGATCAGCTCATCGGCGCCGGCGGCCTTGGCGACTGCGAGTTTGTCGGCGCTGCTGGCGGCGGCAATCACCCGGGCGCCCATGGCCTTGCCAATCTCTACGGCAGCTAGGCCCACGCCGCCGGACGCGCCAAGCACCAGCAGGGTCTCGCCGGGTTGCAGGTTGGCGCGTTGTTTCAGCGCATGCATGGAAGTGCCGTAGGTCATGCTGAAGGCGGCGGCGGTGTTGAAATCCATGCTCGGAGGGATCGGCAGCACGTTATAGCCGGGCACCGCGACCTGCTCGGCAAAGCTGCCCCAGCCGGTCAACGCCATCACGCGGTCACCGACTTTCAGGTGGCTGACTTTCTCGCCCACCTCGCTGACTACGCCCGCCGCTTCGCCACCGGGTGAGAACGGAAAAGGCGGCTTGAACTGGTATTTACCTTCGATGATCAGCGTGTCCGGGAAATTCACCCCGGCCGCATGCACGTCCAACAGGATTTCATTCTTCTTGATCGCCGGGCTGGCGATCTCTTCCAGCACCAGGGTTTCGGCGGGGCCGAAGGCTTTGCACAGCACAGCTTTCATCGGACTATTCCTTTTGGCGTCGTGGCCGATAAGTGTAGGAGGGTACGCCCGTGGGTCAACGAGCATGCCCACGCCTGATAAGCCCCCATAAGCTTGTGCTCAGCCTTGCTAGCGTTATGCTACCCGGCAACCGAATTCGAGGAATGAACTGTGAAAGCGTGGATCCTGTTGATGCTGGCCCTGACCTTGCCGATGGCAGCCCAGGCCGAAGAGGCCAAAGAGGGCGAGGCGCCGAAGGTCAGCTATATCAGCCTGAGCCCGCCGTTCGTGGGCAATTACGGCCTGGATGGCACCGCCAAGCTCAAGGTCTACAAGGCCGACATTGCCCTGCGCGTGACCGGAGAAGAAGCGGCGAAGCTGGTCAAGGCCAACGACCCCTTGATTCGCAACCAACTGGTGGCGCTGTTTACCCAGCAGACCAATGAGACCATGAGCAGTGTGGAAGGCAAGGAGAAGCTGCGCCAAGAGGCGTTGAAGCAAACGCAGCAAGTGATGAACGATGAAACCGGCAAGCCGGTGGTGGAAGACCTGCTGTTCAACAACCTGATCATCCAGTAGGAGCGAGCTTGCTCGCGAAAAAACGTCAACGATAACGCGTGCTTCCTGAGTAAACGCGGCGCCTGTGAGTTTTTCGCGAGCAAGCTCGCTCCTACAAGAAGCCGGGGCCAGTTAAAGCAGATGAAGGACCGCTGCCCACTGCTCCGGTGTGACCGCCATGACAGAAAGCCGGCTGCCCTTCTGTACCAGCGGCATTTCAGCCAGCGCAGTTTGCTGCTTTAGATAGCCCAGGCCCAGCACTTTGGGGAAGGTCTGCACATGGGCGACATCGATCGCACTCCATGGGTTTTTCTCCGGCGTGGCCTTGGCGTCGAAATAGTGGCTTTCTGGTTCCAGCGCAGTGGGGTCCGGATAGGCAGCCCGGATGATTTTGCCGATGCCGGCAATCCCAGGCTCCGGGCAACTGGAGTGGTAAAAGAAAAACTCGTCGCCCACGGCCATGGCGCGTAAAAAGTTGCGTGCCTGATAGTTGCGAACCCCGTCCCAGCGCGCTTCGCCGAGCTTTTCCAGGCCGTTGATGGAGAGTTCGTCGGGCTCGGATTTCATCAGCCAGTAGGCCATTTTTGGGCTCCTGAAAAAGGCATTGGGCAAGTTGTCGGGCAATTGCATGACAAACCGACAGTCGGTTCGCGTCAAGGTTTGCGTGTTGGTTCACGTTACCGCAGAATGCGCGCTTTTAAGCTTGACGCAGCTGCAACGGACTACTTTGGAACGTTGTTGTCATCGTGTACGAGGTGCCTGAAAGGGGGGCAATCGATGCAACGTAAGCCGGATTTACTATGGATTTTGGTTATTTTGTTTGGTCTGGGCGTCGTGACCACCGGTTATGCCCAAAGCCTGTGGTCGAACAAGACCGATGCACCGGTTGAACTGGCTCAGCAGCAGCCACAACCGTTCAAGCGTTAACTCAAGCATTCACCAAGGCGCCGCTGTTTCCAGCGGCGTTTTTGCGACATACCACTGCTTATCGGTCACCGTCCCCGCCAACGGCACATCCCAGCTTGCCTGCGCCAGGCGTTCGACTTTCTGGCATTCATGGGCCAGTCCCAGCAGTGTTGGCTTGCGCCAGCTCTGGCGGCGGGCAAGATAGGCCAGGCTGCGGTCGTAAAACCCGCCGCCCATGCCCAGGCGCCCACCTCCATCATCGAACCCCACCAACGGCAACAACACCAGATCCAGCGCCCAGACTTGGCGTTGGCGATGGGCATTGACCCGTGGCTCAAGGATGCGAAAGCGGTTGGGCAGCAACTTATCCCCAGGGCGTACGCGCTGGAACACCATCTTGGTGCGCGGCCAGGCGCTGAGCACCGGTAGGTAAGTGGCTTTGCCGCGGCGCTGGGCTGCACGCAGCAGCAGGCGCGGATCGATTTCACCGTCCGTGGGCAGATATAAAGAGATATGTTTGGCCCGGCGAAACAGCGGGTGCTGTGCCAGTTGCCGGTACAGACCGTGAGCGGCCTGGCGCTGCTCGCTCGGCGTGAGGGCGCGGCGGGCTTTGCGCAACATGCGTCGAAGTTGCGGACGGGAAAGCGGCGCAGGTTCGGTCATGGTTTTCCGGCTCATAAAACAATGCCAGTCCGGAGACTGGCATTGAGTTTGGGAATTCAGGCTCCCCGACAGAGCCGCTGTCGACTTAGCCCTTGAACCCGAAAGTTCAAGGTGGAAGAAGCAGTAGGCTTTAAGGCTTTCCGTCTAGCGGACATGCACACCAGCCCAACGTGCAACTTCCAGGGTAGTGCGAATCGGCTCAGGGACATCGCCGACTGGCAAACACGCCAGGGAGTGGGGCGAGTATACCTTAAACCTGCTCGGCAATCAGCCCTTGGGTGTGTCTGAATCGGTGGAAAGCACCAGATCCACGCGATCGAGCAGGTCACGCACCTGCTCGCGCGTCGAGCCGCTGGCCTGTACGTCCGGGCGCTCCTGCTTATGCAGCAGGTCGTGGGTGATATTCAGCGCGGCCATCACGGCGATGCGGTCGGCGCCGATCACTTTGCCGCTGCTGCGGATTTCGCGCATCTTGCCATCCAGGTAGCGGGCAGCGCTCACCAGGTTGCTGCGTTCTTCCTGGGGGCAGATGATCGAATATTCTTTGTCGAGGATCTGCACGGTAACGCTATTGCTTGAACTCATGAGTCTTGCTCCAGGGCCTTCAGGCGCGAAATCATCGATTCGACCTTACGCCGGGCGATTTCGTTTTTTTCAATGAGGTGAGCGCGTTCCTCGCGCCAGGTCTTTTCCTGAGCTAATAGGAGTCCGTTTTGACTCTTAAGTTGCTCGACCCGATCAATTAGCAGTTCGAGTCTGGCCATCAGCGCTTGCAGGTCGGTGTCTTCCATTGGGTTCCACTGGATTTGTCTGATGAATGGCAACTGCAGGATAAACGATCTGACGCCCTCGATAGTCTTGGTGCGTCTGCCGGTGCTAGGATACAGCGCTCCATTCTAGACATTGCGCCGTCTGGCGCCTAGCTCACCATGCCCATTCAGAACTCCCCGTACGATGCTTTTTCCAAACTGCTGAGCGCCAGCGGCCATCCATGCTCGCCTGCTGAACTGCATGGCGTGCTGTTGGGCCGCAGTTGCACCGGTGTCGGCTTTGATGCCGACAACTGGCTGGCCGATGTGGCCGAGCTGCTGGAAACCGAACCCACCGACAATGTGCGCAACGCATTGATCGGCCTGCAAGAAATGGTCAAGGGCGAGCTGACCGGTGATGACGTCACCGTGGTCCTGCTGCTGCCTACCGACGACGCCCCGCTGGCTGACCGCGCCGCTGCGCTGGGCCAATGGTGCCAGGGTTTCCTCCACGGTTTCGGCGTGAATGCCGGCGGCCTGGAGCTGAGCACCGACGCCAAGGAAGTGCTGCAGGACCTGGCGGCCATCTCCCAGGTGCAAGACGCCCTGGAAGAATCCGAAGACGGCGAAGGCGACTACATGGAAGTCATGGAATACCTGCGCGTCGCGCCGCTGCTGCTGTTCACCGAGACCCGCAAGTCCGCTGAGCCCGCCGCGCCCAAGCCGTCGCTGCACTGAGAAAGGAAGCCCATCTGCCCATGATCCATATCCCCAAAGCGGAATACACCCGGCGTCGCAAGGCGCTCATGGCGCAGATGGAACCCAACAGCATCGCGATCCTGCCGGCCGCCGCCGTGGCCATCCGCAACCGCGATGTCGAGCATGTCTACCGCCAGGACAGCGACTTCCAGTACCTGAGCGGTTTCCCCGAGCCCGAAGCGGTGATCGTGCTGATGCCCGGTCGCCAGCACGGCGAGTACGTGCTGTTCTGCCGCGAGCGCAATGCCGAGCGCGAATTGTGGGACGGCCTGCGTGCCGGCACCGAGGGCGCGATCCGCGACTTTGGCGCTGACGACGCATTCCCCATTACCGATATTGACGACATCCTGCCCGGCCTGATCGAAGGTCGCGACCGCGTGTACTCTGCCATGGGCAGCAATGCCGAGTTCGACCGGCATGTGATGGAGTGGATCAACGTGATCCGCTCCAAAGCGCACCTGGGCGCCCAGCCGCCGAACGAATTCGTTGCCCTGGATCATTTGCTTCACGATATGCGCCTGTATAAATCGGCGGCAGAAGTGAGGGTGATGCGCGAGGCGGCGCGAATTTCCTGTGCAGCCCATGTGCGGGCGATGCAGGCCAGCCGTGCCGGTTTGCATGAGTTCAGCCTGGAAGCCGAACTGGATTACGAGTTCCGCAAGGGCGGCGCGAAAATGCCGGCCTATGGCTCCATCGTCGCCGCCGGGCGCAACAGCTGCATCCTGCATTACCAGCAGAATGACGCGGTGCTCAAGGACGGCGATCTGGTGCTGATCGACGCCGGGTGTGAGATCGACTGCTACGCCAGCGACATCACCCGTACCTGGCCGGTCAATGGCAAGTTTTCGCCCGAGCAAAAGGCGATCTACGAGATTGTGCTGGCCTCCCAGGAAGCCGCCTTCAAGCAGATCGCGCCGAACAAACATTGGAACCAGGCCCACGAGGCGACCGTGCAGGTCATCACCGCCGGCCTGGTGAAGCTGGGGTTGTTGCAAGGTGACGTTGACGAGTTGATCGCCAGCGAAGCCTACCGCGCCTTCTACATGCACCGTGCTGGTCACTGGCTGGGCATGGATGTGCATGATGTGGGCGAGTACAAAGTGGGCGGTGAATGGCGCGTGCTGGAAGTGGGCATGGCCTTGACCGTGGAGCCGGGCATCTATATTTCCCCGGACAACCAGAACGTGGCAAAGAAATGGCGCGGCATTGGCGTGCGCATCGAGGACGACGTGGTAGTGACCAAGCAAGGCTGTGAAATCCTGACCGGCGGGGTGCCCAAGACCGTTGCCGAGATCGAAGCGTTGATGGCGGCTGCCCGATGAGCCGGGTTCACCTGGCGATTATCGGCGGCGGCTTGGTGGGCGCCAGCCTGGCTCTGGCATTGCAAGCGGGGGCCAAGGCTCGGGGCTGGAAGATCGTGCTGATCGAACCCTTTGCAGCGGGCGACAGCTACCAGCCGAGCTACGATGCGCGCTCTTCTGCGCTGTCGTTTGGCGCACGCCAGATTTACCAGCGGCTGGGCCTGTGGCAAGCCATTTCCCGGCGTGCAGAGCCTATCAAGCAGATCCACGTGTCGGACCGTGGGCGTTTCTCCACCGCGCGTTTGTCCGCGATGGAGGAGGGCGTGCCGGCCCTGGGGTATGTGGTGGAAAACGCCTGGCTCGGCCAATGCCTGTGGCAAGGCTTGGACAAGGAGGTGGTCAGCTGGCGTTGCCCGGCAGAAGTCACGCGCATGGAGCCGCTGCCCAATGGCTATCGCCTGACCCTCAACGATGAAACCGTGCTGGAATGCGACCTGGCGGTACTGGCCGATGGCGGCCGCTCCGGCTTGCGTGAGCAATTGGGCATTGGCGTGAAAACCCGGCCCTACAACCAGAGCGCGCTGATCGCCAACATCACCCCGAGCGAAGTCCACAATGGCGAGGCGTTCGAGCGCTTTACCGATGAAGGCCCGATGGCCTTGCTGCCGTTGCCAGACAACCGGTGCGCGCTGGTCTGGACCCGCATCGGCATGGACGCCCAGCGCCTGGCCAGCCTCGACGAACGTAGCTTCCTGAGCGAGTTGCAGGGCGTGTTCGGGTATCGCCTGGGCACCCTCAAGCAAGTGGGCGCGCGTCACCTGTACCCGTTGACCCTGGTGGAAGCCGAAGAACAAGTGCGCTCACACCTGGCGGTCCTCGGCAATGCCGCCCACAGCCTGCACCCGATTGCCGGGCAGGGGTTCAACCTGTCCCTGCGCGATGCCAATGCCTTGGCCGAAGCCCTGTTAGCCGGGCCGGCGGTGCCGGGTGACCTGGCGACGTTGCAAGGCTATCGCGAGCGTCAGCGCCTGGACCAGCAACTCACCGTAGGCTTCTCCGACCAGGTCACGCGCCTGTTCGGCAGTGCTCAGCCGTTGATGGCGCTGGGCCGCAATATGGGCTTGCTCGGCCTCGACCTGTTGCCCCCGGCCAAACGCTGGTTCGCCCGTCAGGCCATGGGCTTGGGCACGCGTTCCGATGTTTGAAGCGGACCACACCTTTACTTGCGGCCTGTGCCGCACACGAGACAAGGCTTGAATATGGACATGCGCGCAGATGTGCTGATTGTCGGGGCCGGAATGGTCGGAAGCGCCCTGGCGCTGGCGTTACAGGGCAGTGGCCTGCAGGTGCTGCTGCTCGACGGCAGCCCATTGAGCGTCAAGCCGTTTGAGCCGGCTGCGGCGTTTGAACCGCGGGTGAGCGCATTGTCGGCGGCCAGCCAGCGCATTCTTGAGCGCCTGGGTGTGTGGGACGGCATCGTCTCGCGGCGTGCCAGCCCCTACGGCGAAATGCAGGTATGGGACGGCAGCGGCACCGGGCAGATCCACTTTTCGGCGGCCAGTGTGCATGCCGAGGTGCTTGGGCATATCGTCGAAAACCGCGTGGTGCAGGATGCCTTGCTCGATCGTCTGCATGACTGCGACCTCGGCCTGCTCGCCAACTCACGCCTGGAACAGATGCGCCGCTCTGGCGATGACTGGTTGCTGACCCTGGCCGACGGCCGCAAGCTGCGTGCACCGCTGGTGGTGGCCGCCGACGGTGCCAACTCCGCCGTACGCCGCCTGACCGGTACACCTACCCGCGAATGGGATTACCTGCATAACGCCATCGTCACCAGCGTGCGCAGCAGTCAGCCGCACCAGCGCACCGCGTGGCAACGCTTCACCGACACCGGCCCGCTGGCGTTCCTGCCGCTGGTACGCGATGGGCAGGAAGACTGGTGCTCGATTGTCTGGTCGACCACGCCCGCTGAGTCCGAGCGCCTGATGGCGCTGGATGATGAACGCTTCTGCCGCGAACTGGAACGTGCCTTCGAAGGGCGCCTGGGCACCGTGGTCTGTGCTGACCCGCGTGTGTGCGTACCGTTGCGCCAGCGCCATGCCAAACGCTATGTGGCCGAAGGCTTGGCGTTGATCGGCGACGCCGCCCACGTCATCCACCCGTTGGCGGGGCAGGGCGTCAACCTGGGCTTCCTCGATGCGGCCGTGCTGGCCGAAGTGCTGTTGGCAGCGACCGAGCGCGGCGAGCGCCTGGCCGATGTGAAAGTGCTGAGCCGTTATGAGCGACGTCGTATGCCCCACAACCTGGCGCTGATGGCGGCAATGGAAGGTTTTGAGCGCTTGTTCCAGGCCGATCAACTGCCGCTGCGCTGGTTGCGCAACGCGGGTTTGAAAATCGTCGACCAGATGCCCGAAGCCAAGGCAGTGTTCGTGCGCCAGGCACTCGGATTGACGGGCGATCTCCCCGAACTCGCTAAACCCTGACCTGACAATACAACCCTCTGTGGGAGCCGGGTTTGCCCGCGATGAGGCCGTCAGCGCCAGCGCATATTCTGGCTGTGCAACATCTGGTAACGCCTCCACCAAGCGTTACCAAATGTGAGTCCTTATCATTTGCCCTCCATTTGCAAATGAGAGACCGCACCCATGTTGGCACCCAAGCGCCTCCTGACTGCCCTGGCACTCACCCTGATCGGCAGCACCACCGTGCAGGCGGCCGACGAAGTCGTGGTCTACTCCTCGCGTATCGACGAGCTGATCAAGCCCGTGTTCGACGCCTACACCAAAAAGACCGGTGTGCAGGTCAAGTTCAT
Organism: Pseudomonas sp. FP215; assembly: GCF_030687795.1. Lineage (NCBI taxonomy): Bacteria > Pseudomonadati > Pseudomonadota > Gammaproteobacteria > Pseudomonadales > Pseudomonadaceae > Pseudomonas > Pseudomonas sp. FP215. Next base: position 6,378,776 of record NZ_CP117447.1, on the reverse strand, counting down.
CACCGACAAGGAAGCCCCGTTGATGCAGCGCATCAAGGCCGAGGGCGAGAACGCCACTGCCGACCTGCTGCTCACCGTTGACGCCGGCAACCTCTGGCAGGCCGAACAGATGGGCATCCTGCAACCGTTCACCTCGCCTGTCATCGACAAGAACATTCCTTTGCAATATCGCTCATCGGCCCACGCCTGGACCGGTTTGAGCTTGCGTGCGCGAACGATCGCCTACTCCACCGACCGGGTAAAGCCGGGCGACCTGACCACCTACGAAGCCCTGGCCGACAAGCAGTGGGAAGGCCGTCTGTGCCTGCGCACGGCGAAAAAAGTCTACAACCAGTCGCTGACCGCCACGTTGATCGAAACCCATGGCGCGGCCAAGACCGAAGAAATCATCAAGGGTTGGGTGAATAACCTCTCCACCGACGTGTTCTCCGATGACATCGCCGTGCTGGAGGCCATCAACGCCGGGCAATGCGACGTGGGTATCGTCAACACCTATTACTACGGTCGCCTGCACAAGCAGAAGCCAGACCTGGCGGTGAAGTTGTTCTGGCCCAACCAGGGCGACCGCGGTGTGCACGTGAACCTGTCCGGCATTGGCCTGACCCAGTACGCGCCGCACCCGGAAGCGGCCAAGGCGCTGGTGGAGTGGATGACCACGCCTGAGGCACAGCAGATCTTCGCCGACGTCAACCAGGAGTTCCCGGCCAACCCGGCGGTACCGCCATCGGCGGAAGTGGCGACCTGGGGCAAGTTCGTGGCCGATACCTTGCCGGTTGAAGTGGCAGGCAAGCGCCAGGCCGAGGCGATTCGCCTGATGGATCGCGCTGGCTGGAACTGAGTACAATTTGTAGGGGCAAGCTCTAATACCTGTAGGAGCGAGCTTGCTCGCGAAAAACTCACAGACACCGCGTTTATTCAGGAAGCACGCGTTATCGTTGACGTTTTTCGCGAGCAAGCTCGCTCCTACAGGCATCAGGGCCTTCCCACACTGTTTTTTGTCTGCCTTCAGATAGCTTGTTTACAGAGAGTTTGCTCTTGGCCCACCCCGCCCAACGTCGCTGGTACCTGCCGGTCTTCAGCGTCGCCGCCCTGGTGCTGTTGCCGCTGAGCGTGCTGCTGCTGTCCTGGCAAAGCATTGACCCCCAGATCTGGGCGCACCTCTGGGACACTCAGATGCCCCGCTTGCTGGGCAACACCTTGACCCTGGTGCTCGGTGTCGGCCTGGGTGTGACGCTGCTGGGCGTCAGCCTGGCCTGGCTGACCAGCCTGTGCGAATTCCCCGGGCGGCGCTGGCTCGACTGGGCACTGATGTTGCCCTTTGCAATCCCTGCCTATGTGCTGGCCTTCGTGTTCGTGGGCCTGCTGGATTTTGCCGGGCCGGTGCAAACCCTGCTGCGCGAGTGGTTCGGCACCGGGCTGCGTTTGCCACGGGTGCGCTCCACCGGCGGCGTGGTCATCGTATTGGTGCTGGTGTTCTATCCCTATGTCTACCTGCTGGCGCGCAGCGCATTCCTGGCCCAGGGCAAAGGCTTGATGGAAGCGGCGCGGGTACTGGGGCAATCGCCATGGCAAGCGTTCTGGCGCGTGGCTTTGCCAATGGCGCGCCCAGCGATTGGTGCCGGTGTGGCCCTGGCGTTGATGGAGACACTCGCGGATTTTGGCGCGGTCTCGGTGTTCAACTTCGACACCTTCACCACCGCTATCTATAAAACCTGGTACGGCTTTTTCAGCCTGTCCAGCGCCGCGCAACTGGCCAGCCTGCTGCTGCTGGTAGTGATGCTGGTGCTGTATGGCGAACGGCGCGCGCGCGGGGCCAGCCGACCGAGCAATGAGCGCCCACGGGGCAAGGCGTTGTACCACTTGCGCGGATTCAAGGCCGTGGCGGCCAGCGCCTGGTGCGGTCTGGTCTTCGCCTGCGCGTTCGTGATTCCGATGCTGCAACTGGTGGCGTGGTTCTGGCAGCGTGGCCGCTTCGACCTGGATGAGCGTTACACCGGGCTAATCATCCATACCCTCTACCTGGGCGGGATCGCAGCCCTGATCACGGTCAGCGTGGCGCTGATACTGGCCTTTGCCAATCGTCTGGCGCCGACCCGCGCGATTCGCTCCGGTATCAGCCTGGCCAATGTCGGCTATGCCTTGCCGGGCTCGGTGCTGGCGGTGTCGATCATGCTGGCGTTCAGTTACCTGGACCGCGAGCTGGTGGTGCCGGTCTCCGGCTGGTTGGGCGGGGCGGGCAAGCCTTTGCTGTTGGGCAGCCTGTCGGCACTGGTGCTGGCGTATCTGGTGCGGTTCCTGGCGGTGGCCTACGGGCCGCTGGAAAACAGCCTGGCGCGCATCCGTCCGTCATTGCCCGAAGCGGCACGCAGCCTTGGGGTGAGCGGCCCACGACTGTTTTGCAAAGTGTATCTGCCGTTATTGCTGCCGGGCGCGTTGAGCGCAGCGCTGCTGGTGTTCGTGGATGTGCTCAAGGAAATGCCGGCCACCTTGCTGATGCGCCCGTTTGGCTGGGACACCCTGGCGGTGCGGATCTTTGAAATGACCAGTGAAGGCGAATGGGCGCGGGCGTCTTTGCCGGCGCTGACCCTGGTGCTGGTCGGCTTGTTGCCGGTCATCGGGCTGATCCGCCGCTCGGCTCGGCAAATCGGTTAGGTGCCAGTCCTACGGCTTGAGGCTACAATGCGCGGCATTCGGTGCGCTCCGTCTTTCGGATCGACCTGCTGTATGTGGCTGCGGGCCTTGTAATACAAGGTGTTCGGCGCAAGTGGCAGCTCTGCGCGCCTTCGCCAAGCCCGGAAGGAGAAACCCATGGGACAGCGTACGCCTCTGTATGACCTGCATCTCGCCCTCGGCGCGAAAATGGTCGATTTTGGCGGTTGGGATATGCCTTTGCATTACGGTTCGCAAGTTGAAGAACACCATCAGGTGCGACGCGACTGCGGGGTCTTCGATGTATCTCATATGACCGTGATCGATGTCACCGGCCTCCAGGCCAAGGAATGGCTCCAGTACCTGCTGGCCAATGATGTCGACCGACTGCACGGCTGTGGCCGAGCGTTGTACAGCGCCATGCTCAACGAGCAGGGCGGGGTGGTGGATGACATGATCGTCTACCGCACCGAAACCGGTTACCGCCTGGTGGTCAACGCCGCCACGCGCGATCAGGACATGGCCTGGATGCAGGCGCAACTGGGCAGCTACTCAGTGCACCTGCATGAGCGCTCCGAGTTGGCCATGCTCGCCATCCAAGGCCCCCACGCCCGGCAGAAAATCGCCGAACTGGTGACCCAGTCCCGTGGCATCCTGATCCATCAGCTCAAACCGTTCGAAGGCCGGGCCGACGGCGACTGGTATATCGCCCGCACCGGCTATACCGGCGAAGACGGCCTCGAAATCGTGCTGCCGGCCGATCAGGCTCCGGGCTTTTTCAACGACCTGGTAGGCGCTGGCATTTCCCCCATCGGCCTCGGTGCGCGCGACACCTTGCGCCTGGAGGCCGGCATGAACCTGTATGGCCAGGATATTCACCAGGACGTCTCACCCCTGGCGGCCAACATGGCTTGGAGCATCGCCTGGGAACCTGTCGAGCGTAACTTCATTGGCCGCGCCGCGCTGGAAGCAGAAAAAGCAGCCGGCGTGCAGTTCAAACTGGTGGGGCTCGTACTCGAAGAACGGGGTGTGCTGCGTGCTCATCAGGTGGTTCGTATCGCCAATGTTGGCGAAGGAGAGATCACCAGTGGTAGTTTCTCGCCTACGCTAAGCAAATCCATTGCACTGGCGCGTGTGCCGACGGCGACTGCCGACCGGGCCGAAGTGGAAATCCGCGGCAAGTGGTATCCGGTTCGAGTGGTCAAGCCGACCTTCGTGCGCCATGGCAAAACCTTGATCTAACCAATTCCGGCAGGCCAAAGGCCGCTGACATTTCATCTTGAGGACACAGACTATGAGCAATATCCCTGCCGACCTGCGTTTTGCCGAAAGTCACGAATGGGCCCGTCTGGAAGCTGACGGCACCGTGACCGTCGGGATCTCCGACCATGCACAGGAAGCTTTGGGTGATGTGGTGTTTGTTGAGTTGGCGGAAGTGGGTGCCAATTTTGAAGCGCAAGGCCAGGCGGGTGTGGTTGAGTCGGTGAAAGCAGCCTCGGATATCTACTCGCCGGTTGCCGGCGAAGTGATTGCTGTCAACGAAGAGCTGAGTGGCAGCCCTGAGCTGCTGAACTCGGACCCGTACGGCGCCTGGATCTTCAAGCTCAAGCCAAGCGACAAGGCCGACTTGGACAAGTTGCTGGATGCCGCCGGCTACAAAGCCGCCATCGGCGAATAAACCCCATAGTTGCAACGACACAAATCAATGTGGGAGCTGGCTTGCCTGCGATTGGATCACCCGGGTATCACCGATACACCGAGGTGCCAGCATCGCAGGCAAGCCAGCTCCCACAGTTGATTTGTTGTGATCAGTCTCTTTTCAATACAGCTTTAACCGCCGCAACAGCCCGCTCCACATCCGCCTCTGTCATCGCCGTGAACATCGGCAACGACACGATCAAACGCCCAACACGCTCCGCCACCGGGAACATGCCTTCCTTGAAACCCTGTGCCCGATACAGGCTCAGCAGGTGGATCGGCGGGTAGTGGTAGCCGATACCCACCCCGTGGGCCTGCATCTGCTCCATGAACGTTGCACGGGCCGGCAGGCCATCCTGGCGCTCTGGCAACACCAGTTGGAACAGGTGCCAGTTGCTGTTTTCGAAGTCGGCCGGCGGCAGTTGCGCGCCGTATTGGGCTTCGAAATCGCTGCCCAAGCATTTGAAGTAGTGACGTGCCAGGTTCTGACGATGGGTGGTGATCTTCTCGATGTGTGCGAATTGCCCCAGGCCGATGGCGGCGGCAATGTCGGTCATGTTGAACTTGCCCCCCAGCACATCCACATCCAGGCCATCGAAGCCGCTGCGGGTGACGCCTTGCAGGCGGTACTTCTCGGCCAGACGGGCCTCCTCGGCATTGTTCAACACCAGGCAGCCGCCTTCGGACGACGTGATGTTCTTGTTCGCCTGGAAGCTGAAAGACACGAAGTCGCCGGTTGCGCCGATACGCTCCCCATCCCAGCTGGAACCCAGGGCCTGGGCAGCATCTTCGACAATGCGCAGGTTGTACTTGTTGGCCAGCGCGTAGAGCATCGGCATATCCAGGGGCAAGCCGGCCAGGTAGACCGGGATGATCGCCTTGGTGCGCGGGGTAATGGCGGCTTCCACCTGGGCCAGGTCGATATTGCGTGTCACCGGGTCGATGTCGGCAAAAACCGGAGTGGCGCCGACTTCGAGAATCACGTTGGCCGTGGCAACCCAGGAGATTGGCGTGGTGATGACTTCATCCCCAGGCCCGATCCCGGCGATGCGCAAGGCGATCTCCATGGTGCAGGTGCCCGAGTTGAAGGTGCGCACCGGACGGCCGCCAAAATACTCCGACAACTGTGCTTCGAACGCCTGCACCTTTGGCCCGCTGGTGATCCAGCCGGAACGCAGAACATCGCCGACCGCCGCGATGGTGGCTTCATCAATGGTCGGTTTGGAAAACGGCAGGAAAGGCTGTTGGCTCATGACGAAGAAGGCATCCGTTTCAGGTAGGCGATGAAAAATACACGTGTCAGTGGGGCATGGTTGCACGCTGAGACTGAATATAGCCTGTCATCCATGAACGATTCGTCATGCCGCAGGCAAAAAAATGCCGCTTGAAAAAGCGGCATTTTTTATGAGGGCAGTTATTACTCGGTGACAGCATTCTTCGCCAGAATGGCGTTAGCCAGTTCCATGTCCGTGGCTTGGAGGCCAGGGTTGTCGGCGCGGACCTTCTGCATCGCCGCTTCCAGGTACGGGCCGCGAATGCCGCCGTCGCTGGCGACGAAGCTGCCTGCGTCGTCCTGGGCCGCGACCACCAGCTTGTGGTCCTTGAACGTCAGGTAAGTCGAGCCAGTGGTGGCGCCCGACGAGATGACATTACGCCAGAAGCTATCGGCCATGGCTGAGCCGACAGGTAGGGAAAGCACAGCGAGGGTTGCGACAGCATATTTGAGACGCATGATGGGTGACTCCGGTGGGTTATCTGTACGTTTTGATTGTAGTTAACCCGATCCAGTTCCATCACTGACTAAACAGTTTCAACCTTTAAAATCACCCCATCCTGCCCAACCACGCGGACTTGAGCGCCCACGGGGGCGTCGGCACCGGTGACCATCCACACCCCATCGCCGACTTTGACCTTGCCGCGACCATCCACAATGGCTTGATGCACCACGAAAATGCGCCCCACCAGCTCTGAACCGCGCTCGTTCAACCCCGGTTGATCACTGGCCTTGGCACTGCTGCGCTGGCGTTTCCACCAGTACACGGCGGTCAGTATCGACAACATCGCAAACAGCAGCAGTTGCCATTCCAGCCCAAGCGGTGGGAACACGAACTTGATCACGCCCACGGCAGCGGCGGCGATGCCCATCCAGAGCAGGTAGCCTCCGGCACCGAACACCTCGAGAATCAACAGCACGGTGCCCAGTGCCAACCAGTCCCAGAACGACAAATGCAGCAAAAAGTCCCACATGGTGTTGGCCTCAGCCTTTCTGGTTGCCGAAGGTTGCCTTGACGATTTCGCCGATACCGCCCACGGCGCCAATCACCTGGCTGGCTTCCAGGGGCATCAGGATGACCTTGCTGTTGTTGGCCGACGCAAGCTTGCCCAGAGCGTCGATGTATTTTTGCGCGACGAAGTAGTTCACCGCCTGCACGTTGCCCGACGCAATGGCTTCGGACACCACTTGTGTTGCCCGCGCTTCGGCTTCGGCCTGACGCTCACGTGCCTCGGATTCCAGGAACGCGGCCTGACGACTACCTTCGGCCTCGAGGATCTGCGCCTGCTTCTTGCCTTCCGCTGTCAGGATCGCCGACGCCCGCAGGCCCTCTGCTTCGAGGATCTGTGCACGCTTGATTCGCTCGGCTTTCATCTGGCCGGACATGGCGGCCATCAGGTCGGCGGGCGGGCTGATGTCCTTGATCTCGATACGGGTGATCTTGATGCCCCATGGCGCGGTGGCTTCATCCACGGTGCGCAGGAGTTTCTCGTTGATGCCATCACGCTGGCTCAGCATGGCGTCCAGCTCCATGGAGCCGAGTACGGTACGGATATTGGTCTGCAGCAGGTTGCGGATAGCATGTTCGAGGTTGTTGACCTCATAGGCGGCCTGGGCGGTGTTGACCACCTGGAAGAAGCACACGGCATCGATCTGCACGGTGGCATTGTCGGCGGTGATGACTTCTTGAGGCGGGATATCCAGCACGCTTTCCATCACGTTGATCTTGCGACCGATTCGGTCCATGACCGGGATGATGATATTCAGGCCGGGTTTCAAGGTGTTGGTGTAGCGGCCGAAACGCTCGACGGTCCATTGGTAGCCCTGGGGCACCACTTTGAAGCCCATGAACAGGATGGCGATGGCCAAGCCCACGAAAAGAAGCAGTACGGTTCCGATCTGCATAGCGATTCCCTATCTGAAGGTGTCAGTGAACGACATTAGGCCGATTGTAACGGTCTGGTCACGGATAAAGACGGTTTCATGGCCCCGCAAACAAAGGATTTGTTTCTGAATCCCCTGGCGTGACCCGTAATACCTCCGTCATCGTGGTCAGCCCGGCCTTCACTTTCTCGATGCCGGCCATGCGCAGGCTGCTCATGCCCTGCGCCAGTGCACCACGGCGCAGGGCTTGTACGTCCGCACCGGGTGTGACCAGCGCCTGAAGGGCTGGGTCCATGAGCATGATTTCATACAGCCCAGCCCGGCCTTGATAACCGCTGTCACGGCATTGCGCACAGCCGACAGCATCAAAGCCGCCAGCGTCCTCCTGGCCCACGGGGCGCTTGCAGTGGCTGCACAGAACCCGCACCAGGCGCTGCGCCATCACGCCTATGAGCGTGGCTTTGATCAAATAGTGAGCAATGCCCAGCTCCTCTAGGCGGCTGATGGCGCTGGGCGCATCGTTGGTGTGCAGGGTCGAGAGCACCAGATGCCCGGTCAGCGCGGCCTGGATAGCCATCTCTGCGGTTTCCTGGTCGCGGATTTCGCCGATCATGATGATGTCCGGGTCCTGGCGCAGCAGGGCGCGGATGCCGCTGGCGAAGGTGAGGTCGATGTTGTGCTGGACCTGCATCTGGTTGAAGGCCGGCTCGACCATTTCAATCGGGTCTTCCACCGTGCACAGGTTGACCTCGCGGGTCGCCAGTTGCCTGAGGGTGGTGTAGAGGGTGCTGGTCTTGCCTGAGCCGGTGGGGCCGGTGACGAGGATGATGCCGTGGGTGCGTCGCGTCATGGCGTGCCAGCGTTGCTGGTCGGCGTTGGACAAACCCAACTGGTCAAAATCCTTGAGCAGCACCTGCGGGTCAAAAATTCGCATCACCAGCTTTTCGCCGAATGCCGTGGGCAGGGTCGAAAGCCGTAATTCCACCTCGATACCCGCAGGGTTTCGGGTCTTGACGCGGCCATCCTGGGGTTTGCGTTTCTCGGCCACGTTCATGCGCCCCAGGCTTTTGAGGCGGCTGACCACGGCCATGGTGACCTGCGGGGGAAATTGATAGACGTCATGCAGCAGCCCATCAATGCGAAAGCGCACCCGGCCCTGGTCGCGGCCGGGCTCAATATGGATATCGCTGGCCCGTTGGCCAAAGGCGTATTGCAGCAGCCAGTCGACGATGTTGACGATATGCGCGTCGTTGGCATCGGGCTCCTTGTCACTGGCGCCGAGGCTGAGCAAGTCGACATTGCCAGGCGCCGTCATCTTTTGATCCGCACCGCTGACGGACTTGGCCAAGCGGTAAAACTCGTTGATACAGCGTTGGATATCCTGGGGGTTGGCAACCACGCGCTTGATCGTGCGTTTAAGCACCTGGGACAGCCCGGCTTCCCAGGCGGTGATATGGGGTTGGGCACTGGCGACCGTTACGCTGCGGGCATCCACGGCGACTGCAAGAATGCCGTGGCGCTGGGCGAAGGCGTGGGACATCAAGGGCACCACGGCCGCCACGTCGATCTTCAACGGGTCGATGCGCAGGTAAGGCTGGCCGACCTGGCGGGCCAGCCATTGGGTCAAGGTCTCCAGGCAAGGGCCCTGGGCTGCGATGCATTCCAGGGGATGCTGGCTGCCGGACGCTGGCGCAACCTTTTGCGCCACCTGCGCCGTGATCAGCCCTTGCTCGACCAACGCCGGCAACAATTGCTGCAGTTCCAAGGGGTGATCGTGAGCGGCGACGGACATGCAGGTTTTCCTGGGCGGCTTGGGGTGTAATCCCAGGCTAGCCAACCGCTGAAGATCTGGCGTGCGCGTGTATTGCAGGTTTTTACTGCGCCATCGCCGCCAGCGCTTGGGGCCGCTCGGAATCAGCCGACCACAGCTCCAGGGTGCAGACGCTGATCAGGTTTCGAATCTTTTCACCGATCACCTGGGCGCGGTGCCAGCTCAGGCCGGTCATCACGATATCGATGCTCAGCAGGTCGGCTTCCCGGTTCACGCTGACCTGGGTGGGCGTGAGCAATTGCAGCGCGAAGTAGTTGAGCACCCGGCACAGCACGTCCGGTTCGGCCTCGGCGACGATGTGATAGTGCGCCTGGCAGTGGCTGCTATTGGCCGCCCACGCATCGACGCGGGTGGCAGGGTAGGCGGTTTCGACGGCGTGCATGCTGACTCTCCAAATTCGACTGGAGGAATTTTTACATTCGCCTCGGGAGATTTCTTATCTAAGATGAGCCTGTTTGGCGATAAATCGACTCAATCAATTCAAGATCAGCCTATTAACAGGTACGTTTATGCACAGTGAGTTGGACGCCTACGACCGCCGCATCCTGGCCTTGCTGCAAGAGGATGCCTCGCTCTCCAGCGCACAGATTGCCGAGCAGGTCGGCCTGTCGCAGTCGCCGTGCTGGCGGCGCATTCAGCGGCTCAAGGAAGAGGGCGTGATCCGCGGCCAGGTCACCCTGCTGGACCGCAAGAAAATCGGGCTCAACACGCAGATTTTCGCCGAGGTCAAACTCAACGCTCACGGTCGCTCCAATTTCACCGAGTTCACCGAGGCGATTCGCGGGTTTCCGGAAGTGTTGGAGTGTTATGTGCTGATGGGGGCGGTGGATTTTCTGCTGCGTATCGTCACCTCGGATATCGAGGCGTATGAGCGGTTTTTCTTCGAGAAGTTGTCGATGGTGCCGGGGATTCAGGAGGTCAACTCGATTGTGGCGCTGTCGGAGATCAAGTCCACCACCAGCCTGCCAGTATTGCGCTTGTAGGAGCGAGCTTGCTCGCGAAGAACGTTAACGATAACGCGGGAAGCCTGGCTCCCCACATCGCTCTCGGGTTTTTCGCGAGCAAGCTCGCTCCTACAGGTAGAGGGACTTACAGGCGCAGCAGGGTCTTCCAGGCACGATTCTGATACACCGCAATCGCCTGGTGCATACGCGCATCCAGGGATTCATCGGTAATCGGCTGGTTGGCCAGGTGCGCCAGCTTGTTCAGCTCGCCGTACAAGCGGTCCAGTTCAGGAATGTCCACCACGTGGCGCGCATGGTGCAGCCAGGCCTGGATGCGTTCGATGCGCGGCAGTTGCTCGGCAAGATCTTCCGGCTGCTGCTGGTAGCGCTGCAGTTGCAGGGCGACGGCGTCGTCGGCCAACAGGCGTGGCAGCCAGTTGGTGATTTGCGCAGCGCCCTGGCGGTTGCCACGCACGTTACGTTCGGCTGTCCAGGTGCGGGCCAGCAACCAGCGCGAGAGGTTGAGTGAGAACAGGCCCCAGCGCACGTCTTGCAGCTCTTCGATGAACTGTTCCGGCGCGGCTTTGCGAATGTCTTCATCGTCGTCACCGGCCTGGACCAGCGGGCGCCAGTCTTCCAGCAACGCATCCAGGGTGCTGCGCAGTTCGCTGGTGGATTGGCGCGGCGCGGCCTGGCCGAGGCTGCCGATCAGGGCGCGCAATTCACCGAGGTTCTCGACCCAGTCTTGCAGCAGGCGCCAGTGGCCGTTGAAGTGGTACTGCTCGGCGAGGCGCTGGCTGCTGCCCAGCAGGTGCCACAAGATCGCGGCGAAGGCATCGTCCAATGGCATTTCGGCGTGGATCTGTGGCGCCGGCAGGCTCAGGGAGTAGCTGCTGGCGTCATACAGGCGGTAGCCGCGTTCGGCCTTGCTGATGTCGCACGGCATCAGGGCCAGGGTCGCGGCCAGTTCGGCAGCCAGCTCCAGCAGGGCTGCCGGTTCGCCTTCGCGCAGTTCCAGTTCCAGCTCGCAGATTTCTTCTTTCTGCTTGCCGACCACCACGTGGCCCAGGTCCAGGGCGGCTTCGATCACCACCTTGGCCTTGCCGCGGCCCCAGGCGATTTCGGCGCGTTCACGCACGAAGTCGGTGGTGAAGATCGGCTTGAGGGTCTTTTTGTCCAGCTCGGCCAGTTGCTCGGGCCAGCACTCGCCATCGAGTTTCTTCACATCGAGCTTGGCTTTGGGCAGGTCCCAGTTGTATTCGTTGCGTTCCGACAAGCCGGCGACGCTTTGGCCACGGGTCTTGAGGGTCTGGATGATGTCGTCACCGTCCTTGCGCAGGCGCAGGGCAACCTTGGCCTGGGCCAGGTCACGCTCGGGGGTGTCGAAGTACTGGTTCATCAACTCACGGCGTTCCCAGCCACTTTTGTTGCGTTTTTTCAGTAACGGGTGCTCACGCAGCGCGGCGAGTGTTTCGCGGCTGACGCGTAGCTTGATTTCGGTTTCTTTCTGCATGGCCGGAAAATCCAGGATCGGGAGCGCAGCCGGGGAAAAGTGTGGCTGCCAAGGTCGTGCAGTGTACAGGACTGAGCCCGGCAACGCGCCGCAACGGTTTATTGTGTTGCGCAGATGCCTCTATAGTGAGGTTCATCCGGGAAGTTGGGAGACCGCGCATGCCGTTACCGTCCATGAAAGAGCAGTTCGCCGCCTTGATCGCCGCACCGTCGGTGAGTTGCACCCAGGCGTCTCTCGACCAGAGCAACCGCCCGGTGATCGACCTGCTCGCCGCTTGGCTGGGCGACCTGGGCTTCGCCATCGATATCCAACACGTCAGCCCCGGCAAATTCAACCTGTTGGCCAGCTTCGGCAGCGGCCCTGGTGGCCTGGTACTGGCGGGGCATAGCGATACCGTGCCCTATGACGCGGCGTTGTGGAAAACCGACCCGCTCAAGCTAACGGAAGTCGATGGCCGCTGGGTAGGGCTGGGCAGTTGTGACATGAAGGGTTTCTTCGCCTTGGTCATCGAAGCGGTGTTGCCGCTGCTCGACCAACCCTTCAAGCAACCGCTGTTGATCCTCGCCACCTGTGACGAGGAAAGCTCCATGTCCGGTGCCCGTGCGCTGGCCGAGGCGGGGTGCCCGCTGGGTCGCGCAGCGGTGATCGGCGAGCCGACCGGGCTCAAGCCGATCCGCCTGCACAAAGGCGTGATGATGGAGCGCATCGACATCCTCGGGCGCAGCGGCCACTCGTCGGACCCCAGCCTGGGCCACAGCGCCCTGGAAGCCATGCATGACGCCATCGGCGAACTGCGGGGCCTGCGCCTGGCGTGGCAGCGCGAGTACCGCAACGCACAATTCAGCGTGCCGCAGCCGACCATGAACTTCGGCTGCATTCACGGCGGCGACAACCCCAACCGCATCTGCGGCCAATGCTCCCTGGAATTCGACCTGCGACCTCTGCCGGGGATGGACCCCGAAGTGCTGCGCGCAGCCATCCGCCAGAAGCTCGAACCCGTGGCCGAGCGGCATAAGGTCAAGATCGACTACGCGCCGTTGTTCCCCGCAGTGCCACCCTTTGAGCAGCCCGAAGACGCCGAGCTGGTGCGGGTGGCGGAACGTTTGACCGGTCATCGTGCCGAAGCAGTAGCGTTCGGCACCGAAGCGCCTTATCTTCAGCGCCTCGGTTGCGAAACCCTGGTGCTCGGGCCTGGCGACATTGCCTGCGCCCACCAGCCGGGCGAATACCTTGAAATGTCACGCTTGACGCCTACAGTGCGTCTATTGCGGGAACTGATCGAACACTACTGCCTGAAACCTGCATAAATTTACCCCTGCCCATTCGTACATAAGGAGAGTGAGCGTGTCGCCAAGCCTGTTCCGACGATAACCATCAGCCGCTGTGCGCTTTCACGATTGATCCTTTATTTGGCTGCTTTTTATTACAGGCCCAGGTGTTATGCCCGAATACGTCAACTGGCTTCGTCACGCTTCGCCCTACATCAACGCCCACCGCGACTGCACCTTTGTGGTCATGCTGCCCGGCGATGGTGTGGACCACCCCAACTTCGGCAATATCGTCCACGACCTGGTGCTGCTCCACAGCCTGGGTGTGCGCCTGGTGCTCGTGCACGGCTCGCGCCCGCAAATCGAAACCCGCCTTGAAGCACGCGGCCTTACCCCGGCTTACCACGAAGGCTTGCGCATCACCGATGCCGCGACGCTGGAGTGTGTGATCGACGCGGTGGGCCATCTGCGCATCGCCATCGAGGCGCGCTTGTCCATGGACATGGCGTCCTCGCCGATGCAGGGCTCGCGCCTGCGTGTGGCCAGCGGCAACCTGGTTACCGCACGGCCAATCGGCGTGCTTGAAGGCGTGGACTACCACCACACCGGCGAAGTGCGCCGGGTCGATCGCAAGGGTATCAACCGCCTGTTGGACGAACGCTCCATCGTGCTGCTGTCGCCCCTGGGGTATTCGCCCACCGGCGAGATCTTCAACCTGGCTTGCGAAGACGTCGCCACCCGCGCCGCCATCGACTTGGGCGCCGACAAGTTGCTGCTGTTCGGTGCCGATCCTGGTCTGATTGATGAGAACGGCCGCCTGGTGCGTGAATTGCGCCCACAACAAGTGCCTGCGCACTTGCAACGCTTGGGCAGCAACTATCAAGCCGAACTGCTCGATGCTGCTGCCGAAGCCTGCCGCGGTGGAGTAGGGCGCAGCCATATCGTCAGCTACGCCGAAGATGGCGCCTTGCTCACCGAGCTGTTTACCCGCGACGGCGGCGGTACGCTGGTGGCCCAGGAACAATTCGAACTGGTGCGCGAAGCGGCGATTGAAGACGTCGGCGGTTTGCTGGATCTGATCAGCCCGCTGGAAGAGCAGGGCATTCTGGTGCGCCGCTCGCGGGAAGTGCTGGAGCGTGAGATCGAGCAGTTCAGCGTGGTCGAGCGCGAAGGCATGATCATCGCGTGCGCAGCGCTGTATCAGATCGCGGATTCGGATGCGGGCGAGCTGGCGTGCCTGGCAGTGAACCCGGAGTACCGCCACGGCGCGCGCGGCGATGTGTTGCTTGAGCGTATCCAGACCCGGGCACGCGCCCAGGGCTTGAAAACCCTCTTTGTACTCACCACCCGTACGGCACACTGGTTTCGCGAACGCGGCTTTGTGCCGAGCAGCGTGGATCGCCTGCCTTCGGCGCGTGCGTCGCTGTACAACTATCAGCGCAACTCCAAGATCTTCGAAAAGGCTCTGTAACCCCGGCCCTTAAGAATGCTGCAGATCAAAATGTGGGAGCGGGCTTGCTCGCGAAAGCGCAGTGTCAGTCAATACATCAATGACTGAACCACCGCCTTCGCGAGCAAGCCCGCTCCCACACTGGACCGCGCTTTTATTCTGTGACGAATTTATCGGTCACATAGGCCGAATAATCCGGCAGCACCGTCTCCACCTTCCCCTGTTCCTTCAAGAACTTCGCCGTCTCCCCAATCGCCTTCGCCGTGCCGCCCTTGAGCAACGCAGCGGTTTGCTGTGCCTGCGCATCCGGAAACGTTGTGCCCGCCAACAGCTCCGAAATGTCGTCGGCATTGGAACCTGTCAATTTGGCGATTTTCTGCACCGGCTCCGAATCCACCGTCCAGCTGTCTTTGTGGGCGGCATAGTCGGCAAAGGCATCCAGGGTGACCTTGGCAAACTTGGCCACGACGTCAGGATGTTTTTGCGCAAAATCCTTGCGCGCCACCCACACCTCAAACGTCGGCGCGCCCCATTGGCCCACCTGCGCCGCGTCTGTGAGGGTTTTGCCGGTCTTGCGGATTTCGCCCAGGGCCGGCGACCACACGAAAGCCCCATCAATATCACCACGCTTCCAGGCAGCGGCGATTTCGGCCGGTTGCAGGTTCACCACTTTGACTTGCTGGGTGTTCAGCCCCCAGTGTTTCAGCGCGCCGAGCAGGCTGTAATGTGAAGTCGAGACGAACGGGGTGGCGATGGTTTTGCCGATCAGGTCCTGGGGTTTGTCGATGCCACTGCCGTTGCGCACCACCAGGGCTTCAGAAGCGTTGATCTGTGCCGATACGATAAACGCCACAATCGGCAGGTTGCGCGACGCCGCCGCCGCAAGCGGGCTGGAGCCGAGATTACCGATTTGTACATCACCCGAAGCGATGGCTGTGACCACCTCTGGCCCGCTGTTGAAGCGGCGCCAGGCGATTTTTTCGCCAATGGCTTTTTCGTAGAGGCCGTCGGCCTGGGGAACCTTGCTGGGATCGATGCCGGTCTGGTAGCCCACCGTCAGGTCGGCGGCGTTGACACCAAAAGAAAGTAATAGCGATACAAAAACTGTAACAAATTGACGGGAGGATGTGCGTTTGGCCATGATGGCGTCGCCTTTTTGATCGTGAGTGACGTATGCAACCGTACGGCAACACTAATCGATCTAAAAAAGCACCAGTAAATACCCTTTAGGAATTAGCTTATGGAGCGGCGCGTCTATCCTGACCGGCCAGCTTCACGGAAAGACTTATTCCTGGATCGTATGAAAAAGAATGAAATAATTCTTTTTGGGTGTATGAAAAACTCATTACCCTGCAGGGACCAAATCAACTGCGATTAGACGAAGGTAGTAGACACACAAGGTTACGATTGACTTGGTAGTCACTATCTGGCGCTAATCGCGCATCTGTGGATCGAGGGCGTCAGACCCGAGACCAAAGAAATACAAAAATTAGAAATGAGAGGAGCGGTACATGAAGAAGTCCACCTTGGCTGTGGCTGTAGCGTTGGGCGCAATCGCCCAGCAAGCAGGCGCTGCCGGTTTCATCGAAGACAGCAAGGCCACACTGGGCCTGCGCAACTTCTACATCAACACCGATAACCGCGAAGGCGCTGGTGCGAACAAGAACGAAGAGTGGGGCCAAGGCTTCGATCTGCGTTTCATCTCGGGTTACACCCAAGGCACCGTTGGCTTCGGTCTTGACGCAATCGGCCTGCTGGGCGTTCGCCTGGATTCGGGTGGCGGTACCAACGGCGCGACTGCCAGCTCCTACGGCGGCACCATCTTCCCGAGCAAGTCCAATGGCGAAGCCGTTGATAACTACTCGAGCCTGGGCCTGACCGCCAAGGCCAAGATCTCCCAGACCGAACTGAAGCTGGGTACCTTGCAGCCTAAGCTGCCGGTCATCGTCACCAACGATGGTCGTATGCTGCCGCAGACCTTCCAGGGTGGCCAGATCACCTCCAGCGACATCAAGGACCTGACCCTGGTTGCCGGCCAGATCGAAAAAGCCAAGGGCCGTAACTCCAGCAACAACGAAAGCCTGTCCATCTCCGGCGCCAACAGCCGTGGCGTGAACTGGCGTTCGAGCAACAAGTTCTACTACGCCGGTGGCGACTACAAGATCACCAAGGATCTGACCGCCCAGTACTACTACGGCAACCTGGAAGATTTCTACAAGCAACACTTCCTGGGCCTGACCCACAACTGGGCTATCGGCCCTGGCGTGCTGAAGTCTGACCTGCGTTACTTCAACAGCTCCGACGACGGTAACAACGGCAACCAGTCCGCTTACTTCTCGACGGGCAACTACAGCGGCGTGAACTCCGGCCGTGGCAAAGTCGACAACAACCTGTACAGCGGCCTGTTCCTGTACTCGGTGGCCGGTCACACCTTCGGTGGCGGTTACCAGGTCAGCAACGGCAGCAGCGACTTCCCTTGGCTGAACCAGGGTGACGGTTCGTCGGCTTACATCACCACCGACATGCAGATCCAGAAGTTCGCCCGTGCCGGCGAGCGTACCTGGCAAGCTCGCTACTCCTACGACTTCGCCAAAGTCGGCGTACCTGGCCTGACCGCGGGTGTGGTTTACCTCAAGGGCGACCATATCGACACCGTCGCCAGCAACCGTACCGAGTTCACCGGCCAGTCCGAGTGGGAACGTGACATCACTGTTGCCTACGTCGTACCGGAAGGTCCGCTGAAGAACGTCGGCGTGGCATGGAAAAACGCTATGTGGCGCAGCGACATCGCCAACGCGCGTAACCAAGACGAAAACCGCTTGATCGTCAGCTACTCGATCCCGCTGTTGTAAGACTGTAAAACCTTGCCCGGCGCAATGCCGGGCAAGGTGTCTTGCTGTTCAAGTCGGGCTCAACCCCCGCAAGCCCTTCCTGAACCCCTCTTTTTTACAGCGTCTCAAGGCCTTCTCGAACCTTGTAAGCGATGTTGGCCTCAGGCCGTTCCCAAGTCCAATGAACTGATTTTTAATATTCTTTTATCGTCTAGATAAATCGATATTTATTCTTTTTAAATCACCAGAAATCCATGCACAGTGGGCTCCATAAGCACTCACCAGGAGCCATACCCATGAGCCTAAGACTGGGCGACATCGCCCCCGACTTCGAACAGGATTCCAGCGCCGGCAAGATTCGTTTCCATGAGTGGCTGGGCGACAGCTGGGGTGTGTTGTTTTCCCACCCGGCGGACTTCACGCCGGTGTGCACCACAGAACTAGGTTTCACCGCCAAACTCAAGGATGAATTCGCCAAGCGTGGGGTCAAGGCCATCGCCCTGTCGGTAGACCCGGTGGATTCGCACCACAAGTGGATCGACGACATCAACGAGACCCAGAACACCGTGGTCAACTTCCCGATCCTGGCCGACGCCGACCGCAAGGTTTCAGACCTCTACGACCTGATCCACCCGAATGCCAGCGATACCCTCACCGTGCGCTCCTTGTTCGTGATCGACCCGAACAAGAAGATCCGCCTGACCATCACTTACCCGGCCAGCACCGGGCGTAACTTCCATGAAATTCTGCGGGTGATCGACTCCCTGCAACTGACCGACAACCACAAGGTGGCGACGCCCGCCAACTGGCAGGATGGGGACGAAGTGGTGATCGTGCCGTCGCTCAAGGACGAGGAAGAGATCAAAAAACGCTTTCCCAAGGGCTATCGCGCGGTGAAGCCGTACCTGCGCCTTACCCCACAACCCAATCGTTAAGGCTGATATCGCCATCGCGGGCAAGCCCGGCTCCCACAGTTGACCGCATTCCCCTGTGGGAGCCGGGCTTGCCCGCGATAGCGGCCTTATCAACAACACATGTTTCCAAACCGTCTCACACAGCAGGGGTTTTCAGGCCGTTTCGACGGCCTTTTTTTTCGCCTGGCGATTGATTAAACGCTTATGTATTTATGGAATAAACAAATGAATAAATAAGATTTATAGATATATAAATCTGCTGATAAGGTCTATCCCATCTTGGCGCCATCGCCGTACAGCGAACCGCCGACACTTGCTCAAGGAATCTCCTGCATGCTGGTCGTAACACTTGGAGGCAGCCCCAGCCAGCGTTCCCGCTCTGGGGTCTTGCTGGATAAAACCCGTCAGTGGCTGCAACAGCAAGGCGTGGAAGTGGTGAGTTACCAGATACGGGACTTCCCGGCTGAAGACTTGCTGCACGCGCGCTTCGACAGCCCCAAGGTCATCGACCTGCTGCAACAAGTCGCCAATGCCGACGGCTTGGTAATCGCCACGCCGGTGTACAAGGCGTCGTTTTCCGGGGCGTTGAAAACCGTATTGGACCTGCTGCCGGAGCGTGCTTTGGCCCATAAGGTGGTATTGCCGATGGCGACCGGCGGCAGCATCGCCCACATGCTGGCGGTGGACTACGCCCTGAAGCCGGTGCTGTCGGCCCTCAAGGCCCAGGAATTGCTCCACGGTATTTTTGCCGAAGACAGCCAGATCGCTTATGGCGAAGGCAGCGTGCAGGCGCAACTGGTGCCGGTACTCGAGCAGCGTCTGCACGAAGCCCTGGAGCAGCTCTACAGCGCCATGGCGCGCCGGCCAAAACCGCTGGACCCTGACGTATTGAATGAACGTTTGTTGAGTGCTCGCTGGAGCATCTGAGCCTTACCCCGAAAAGCTGGAAACCCTCACCTTACTCAGCCGACAACGGCCAAGCAGGTGCAGCCAAAACCCTAATCGCACAGTTGGAGAGAGCGCCATGCGCACTGTCATCTTGCGTCGTGGTCTGGTCGCACTCTTTGCTGCGGCTGTGTCCTTCGGCGCCATTGTTCAAGCCCACGCCGCCGAGACCTTGCGGATCGGTTATCAGAAGTACGGCACCCTGGTGCTGCTCAAGGCCAAGGGCACCCTGGAAAAACGCCTGGCCGCCCAAGGTGTGCAGGTGCAGTGGACCGAGTTTCCCGGTGGCCCGCAATTGCTTGAGGGCCTGAACGTCGGCTCCATCGACTTCGGCGTTACCGGCGAAACCCCACCGGTGTTTGCCCAGGCGGCTGGCGCCGATCTGCTCTATGTCGCCTACGAACCACCCGCACCTACCAGCGAAGCGATCCTGGTGCCCAAGGACTCGCCGATCAAATCGGTGGCCGAACTCAAGGGTAAAAAGGTCGTGCTCAACAAAGGCTCCAACGTGCACTACCTGCTGGTGCGTGCCCTGGAAGACGCCGGCCTCAACTACACCGACGTGAAGACCGTGTTCCTGCCGCCCGCCGATGCCCGTGCCGCGTTCGAGCGTGGCAGCGTGGACGCCTGGGTGATCTGGGACCCGTACCAGGCCGCCGCCGAGAAGCAACTGCAAGCGCGCACCCTGCGAGACGGCACCGGTATCGCCGACAACCATCAGTTTTACCTGGCCACCAAGCCCTACGCCGAACAACACCCGCAAGTGATCAAGGCGCTGGTGGAAGAAGTGCGTGCGGTAGGCGAATGGTCCAAGGCCAACCCCCAGGAAGTGACTGACCAGGTCGCGCCACTGCTCGGCCTGCCGGCAGATATCACCCTCACGTCGGTGAAACGCCAGGGCTATGGCGCGCTGTTTTTGACCCCGGCAGTGGTCGCCGCCCAGCAGAAAATCGCCGACAGCTTCTACCAACTCAAATTGATCCCCAAGCCCTTGAGCATCAAGGACGTGATCTGGACGCCACCCGCCGCGGTTGCCAAAGCGCCGTAATCCGACTTCATTCAGGAGACAACTCCATGAGCCTCAATATTTTCTGGTTCCTGCCCACCCACGGCGACGGTCATTACCTTGGCACCGCCGAAGGCGCCCGCGCTGTCGACCACGGTTACCTGCAACAGGTGGCTCAGGCCGCTGACCGCCTGGGTTTCGGCGGGGTGTTGATCCCTACGGGTCGCTCCTGCGAAGACTCGTGGTTGGTGGCCGCTTCGCTGATCCCCGTGACCCAGCGTTTGAAATTTCTGGTTGCCCTGCGCCCCGGGATCATCTCCCCGACCGTGGCCGCGCGCCAGGCCGCGACCCTGGATCGCCTGTCTGGTGGTCGTGCGCTGTTCAACCTGGTCACCGGTGGCGATCCGGAAGAACTGGCTGGCGACGGTTTGTTCTTGAGCCATGAAGAACGCTACCAGGCGTCGGTGGAATTCACCCGCATCTGGCGCCGTGTGCTGGAAGGCGAGACCGTGGACTACGACGGCGAACACATCAGCGTCAAAGGCGCCAAATTGCTCTACCCACCGATCCAGCAGCCACGCCCGCCACTGTATTTCGGCGGTTCCTCCGAGGCCGCCCAGGACCTGGCGGCCGAACAGGTGGAAATGGTGCTGACCTGGGGCGAGCCGCCGGCAGCCGTCGCCGAAAAAATCGCGCAAGTACGCGCCAAAGCCGCAAAGCTTGGGCGCACGGTGCGCTTCGGTATTCGCTTGCATGTGATCGTGCGCGAAACCAATGACGAAGCCTGGAAAGCCGCCGACAAACTGATCTCCCACCTGGACAACGAGACCATTGCCCGCGCCCAGGCGTCCTTGGCGCGCTTCGATTCGGTGGGCCAGCAACGCATGGCAGCCTTGCACGGCGGTAGCCGTGACAACCTGGAAGTCAGCCCCAACCTGTGGGCCGGCGTCGGCCTGGTACGTGGCGGCGCAGGGACGGCGCTGGTGGGCGATGGCCCAACGGTTGCGGCGCGGGTCAAGGAGTACGCGGACCTGGGTATCGATACCTTTATCTTCTCCGGTTATCCACACCTGGAAGAGTCGTATCGGGTGGCGGAGCTGTTGTTCCCGCACCTGGATATCGAACGTCCCGAGCTGCCCAAAAGCGCCGGCTACGTCAGCCCGTTCGGCGAGATGGTCGCCAACGACATCCTTCCCAAAGCTGCGTCACAGAGCTGAGGCGCCGTTATGGACTTAGAAAAAATCAGCCATCGCGTGGCGCCCTGGGTGCTGCCGATCTTATTGCTGGCGGTGTGGCAGTTGTCGGTGTCGGCGGGTTGGTTGTCGACGCGCATTCTGCCAGCGCCGAGTGCAGTGATCGAAGCCGGGGTTAACCTGGTGGTCAGCGGCGAAATCTGGACGCACCTGGCCATCAGCGGCTGGCGCGCCGGCCTGGGCTTTGTGATCGGTGGCAGCATCGGCTTGGCCCTGGGCTTTATCACCGGGCTGTCGAAGTGGGGCGAACGCTTGCTCGACAGCTCCGTGCAGATGATCCGCAACGTGCCGCACTTGGCGCTGATTCCGCTGGTGATCCTGTGGTTCGGCATCGATGAGACCGCGAAGATTTTCCTGGTGGCTCTGGGGACCTTGTTCCCGATCTACTTGAACACCTACCACGGCATCCGCAATGTCGACCCGGCACTGGTAGAGATGTCGCGCAGCTATGGCTTGTCCGGTTTCAGCCTGTTCTGGCAAGTGATCCTGCCGGGCGCGCTGCCGTCGATTCTGGTGGGGGTGCGCTTCGCCCTGGGCTTCATGTGGTTGACGCTGATCGTGGCGGAAACCATCTCGGCCAGTTCCGGCATCGGTTACCTGGCGATGAATGCCCGTGAATTCCTGCAAACCGACGTGGTGGTGCTGGCCATCGTCATGTACGCCATCCTCGGCAAACTGGCCGACCTGGCAGCCCGTGGGCTGGAGCGTGTGTGGCTGCGCTGGCACCCGGCGTACCAAGTCAAAGGAGGTGCAGCATGACCGCTCAACAACCTCCGCGCTTGTTGAAGGGCATCCCGCTGGAGGTGCGCAAATTGCGCAAGGCCTTTGGTACCCGCGAAGTGCTCAAAGAGATTGACCTGCATATTCCCGCAGGGCAGTTCGTGGCCGTGGTCGGCCGCAGTGGTTGCGGCAAAAGTACCTTGCTGCGTCTGTTGGCGGGGCTGGACAACGCCAGTGGCGGCGAGCTGCTGGCCGGCTCCGCGCCACTGCACGAGGCGATTGAAGATACGCGGTTGATGTTCCAGGAAGCGCGCTTGCTGCCCTGGAAAAAGATCATCGACAACGTCGGCCTGGGCCTCACGGGCGACTGGCGCCCCAAAGCGCTGGAGGCCCTGGAAGCGGTCGGCCTGGCCGAGCGCGCCAATGAGTGGCCGGCGGCGTTGTCCGGCGGCCAGAAACAGCGCGTGGCACTCGCCCGGGCGTTGATCCACCAACCGCGGCTGTTGCTGCTCGACGAGCCGCTGGGTGCACTGGATGCCCTGACCCGCATCGAGATGCAGCAACTGATCGAGAACCTGTGGCGCAAGCACGGTTTCACGGTGTTGCTGGTGACCCACGACGTCAGCGAAGCCGTGGCGATTGCCGACCGCGTGATTCTGATCGAAAACGGCGAAATCGGCCTGGACCTGACCATCGACCTGCCACGCCCACGGGCCCGTGGCTCACACCGCCTGGCCGCGCTGGAAGCCGAAGTGCTCAACCGCGTGCTGTCGCTCCCCGGTTCCCCACCGGAACCCGAACCTGTTTCACCGCTGCCGACGCAATTGCGTTGGGCTCAATAACCCACACAGGAAAAACACCATGACGATTAAAGCCATCAACGTGCGTAACCAGTTCAAAGGCACCATCAAGGAGATCGTGGTCGGAGACGTGCTGTCGGAAATTGACGTGCAGACCGCGTCCGGCATTGTCACTTCGGTGATCACCACCCGTTCGGTCAAGGAGTTGGAGTTGGTGATCGGCAGTGAGGTGATTGCCTTTGTGAAGTCCACTGAGGTGTCGATTGCCAAGTTGTGATTTTCACCGCCCTTGAGAGCGCTATCGCAGCGATGCGGCGACCCGACAAGCCAGCTCCCACATTTGAATGTATTCACATATCAAAATGTGGGAGCTGGCTTGCCTGCGAAGACGGCCTAACAGTCAATATAGTTGGACCGTGTACATATCCATTCCTGCGGTAACGGCCACCTAGGGTTCCGCCCTGACGGCGGCTCACTTTTGAAAAGCGCAAAAGTAAGCAAAACGCTTCTTGCCCCACCACTCGGCACCTCGCTTAGGCTCGGTGTGCCCGAACACAGGCTTGAATCCGTGGGCCGCCGCCACGCGCCATCCATGGCGCGGGGCGGCTAACCCGGCGTCCTGCCGGGTTACCCACGAATTCAAGCCTGCGTTCGGCCAGCGTGGTTTAACGGGGCGCCTAAGATCAAAAGCAGATCAAGAGCGGCTCGCTTCGCATCGTGGTAACCGTCTGCTGCTACAGCCCACACAGTTGTGTAGATACCTATGCTGCGATGAGGCCGGCCCAGACAACAAAGCATTCAGCGCTTGGGCAGGTAGGCCGGCAAATAAAGCCCCACATACGCATCAAACACCCGCATCCCTTCCTCCGCCATGCGCGGCGTAATCAGCCCATGCTGATGCACCGAGCGCGCGTACACGCGGTCGCTCAACTCCAACGCCAGGGCAAACACATCCACGTCGCTCGGTAGCGTTGGCACTTCAAAGTGGCGATTGAACACCGCCAGCATCAAGTCGCCCAATTCCAGATCATGCTGGCGATCAGCCTGGGTCACTTCGGTCAACCCATGCTGGGCCAGGATCAACTGGCGTGCCGCGGCATCGTTGCTGTAGATGCTGAGCATGCGTTGTTCGACGATGTAGGACAGGTCGCGCCAATGCTTGAGCGATTCATGCTCGATGGGCGCCTGGATGGCAGCGCGAAAGGCCGCGTGAATGTCAGCGGTCAACGCCTCCAGCAACGCCGGCACACTGGCGAAAAAGTGGTACACCGACGACGGCGGAATCTGTGCCCGTTCGGCCACGCTGTAGATCGACAAACTCGCCACGCCTTCGGCGGCCAGCAAGGTGCGGGCGGCGTCGAGGATCGCGTCGATCCGGGCCTGGCTGCGGGCGCGGGGTTTGCGAACAGTGGCGGGGCGGGTGGTCATGGATGTCTCCTACAAGGCAGTGGGCATTGTATGAGTAGGAAGGTTGTGTTGTCTGCCAAGCCGCCTTCGCAGGCAAGCCAGCTCCCACAGTGGATCGCATTTCAAGCTTGGAACTCGGTCAAAGGTGGGAGCTGGCTTGCCTGCGATGAGGCCAACCCGGTTTCCCAAAATAAACCCATAAAAAAACGCCACTGACCAAAATCAGCGGCGTTCTTTTATTGCAGCAACCGCTTACACGGTATGCAGGTACCAGTTGTACTCAAGGTCGGAGATGGAGTGTTCAAACTCCTCCAGCTCACTTTCCTTACAGGCGACGAAGATATCGATGTATTTAGGATCGATGTACTTGGCCATCACCTCGCTGTCGTCCAACTCGCGCAGGGCATCGCGCAGGTTGTTCGGCAGGCTTTGCTCGTTCTGCTCGTAGCTGTTGCCTTCCACCGGAGCGTTCGGCTCGATCTTGTTGGTCAGGCCGTGGTGCACGCCCGCCAATACCGAGGCCATCAGCAGGTAAGGGTTGGCATCGGCGCCCGCCACACGGTGTTCGATACGCACGGCATCGGACGAGCCGGTAGGTACGCGAATCGCCACGGTGCGGTTATCAAGGCCCCAGCACGGCGAGTTCGGCACGTAGAACTGTGCGCCGAAACGACGGTAGGAGTTGACGTTGGGGCACAGAAACGCCATTTGGGCGGGTAGGGTCTCCAGCACACCGCCGATCGCGTGACGCAATGCGGCGTTCTGCTCGGGATCCTCGCTGGCAAAGATGTTCTTGCCGTCCTTGTCCAGAATGGAGATGTGTACGTGCAGCCCGTTGCCTGCCTGGCCTGGGTAAGGCTTGGCCATGAAGGTGGTGTCCATCTCATGGTCGTAGGCGATGTTCTTGATCAGACGCTTGAGCAGTACTGCGTAATCGCAGGCCTTGATCGGGTCGGCGACGTGGTGCAGGTTCACTTCGAACTGCGCCGGGGCACTTTCCTTGACGATGGCGTCCGCCGGGATGCCTTGCTCTTTGGCGCCTTCCAGAATGTCCTGGAGGCAATCGACGTATTCGTCGAGGTCGTCGATCAGGTAGACCTGTGTCGAGTGCGGGCGTTTGCCGGAGATCGGCGAGCGGGGCGGTTGCGGGCGGCCGTTCACGTTCTCCTGGTCGATCAGGTAGAACTCAAGCTCGAAGGCGGCGCAGATGGTCAGACCGAGGTCGTCAAACTTGGTAACAACTTGGCGGAGCACTTCGCGCGGATCGGCGAAGAAAGGTTCACCTTCGAGTTCGTGCATGGTCATCAGCAGTTGCGCGGTAGGGCGCTTTTGCCAGGGTTCATTGCACAGGGTGTCGGGGATTGGATAACAGATTCGGTCAGCATCACCGATGTCCAGGCCCAGGCCGGTGCTTTCCACCGTAGAGCCGTTGATATCCAGGGCAAATAAAGAGGCAGGCAGGTTAATGCCCTTCTCGTAAACCTTGTGGAGGCTGGTGCGTTCGATGCGCTTACCGCGCACCACACCATTCATATCCGCAATTAGAAGGTCTACGTACAGAACCTCAGGATGATCCTTAAGGAACGCGTTCGCTTCGTTAAGCTGAACGGCACGCGGGGGTACCGACATGATGCAACACCTTTGTTGTTAAAAATATCAATCATTGATCTTTTCTGGTTTCAGTCAACCCGAACGGCTAGCCGAAGTCAAGCGAGGCATTTTTTGCCCTAAAAAAGCGCCATGAAGGCTTTTTTGCGGGGTTTTGGGGCGGTTTTTTGGGTTTGAGGGTCTTGGGACCTGCAGGCTTGAGCGGGCCGTGTAGGATTTTTTACGGGGGTGTTGTGTAAAAAAATGAACAAGGCTAAGCTCGATTCAAACCCATAACAGCAATAATACCGGGGTGCTTCATGTTTCACCTGCCGCCAATCGGCGTCTGCGCCTGCTTCAGCCAGGCTTTGTCTGCAGATCGTTCGCCCCGCGTGAATGCCCAGGCACCGGCCAATATTTTTGACGGCCCGGCCGATCTCCTTTTTGCCATCTCCTACGCCACTGACCGGGCCTCATCCGCCGTGCCGATCATAATTGCGCACAACTTTGGCCTGAGGAATGCAACCCATGAGCAAATGGCAGGTAAGCTCCTACCCTGAATGAAAAAACGACGCGGATGCTGCGTCAACCAACGCCTGGCCTTTAATGGATGCCAGGAAACCCAGCCCAGAGGCATTTATGAGTAACAACCTCGACCAGCTCACCGATTGGTTGAAAGACCACAAGATCACAGAAGTCGAATGCATGATTGGCGACCTCACCGGTATTACCCGGGGCAAGATCTCGCCGACCAACAAGTTCATTGCCGAAAAAGGCATGCGCCTGCCCGAGAGCGTTCTGTTGCAGACCGTGACCGGCGACTATGTCGAAGACGACATCTATTACGAATTGCTCGACCCGGCCGACATCGACATGATCTGCCGCCCCGACCAGAACGCGGTATTTCTGGTGCCGTGGGCCATCGAGCCGACCGCCCAGGTGATCCACGACACCTACGACAAGCAAGGCAACCCGATCGAGCTGTCGCCGCGCAACGTGCTCAAGAAAGTCCTCAAGCTCTACTCCGATCGCGGCTGGCAGCCCATCGTGGCGCCAGAGATGGAGTTCTACCTGACCAAACGCTGCGAAGACCCGGACTTCCCGCTGCAACCGCCGATTGGCCGCTCCGGCCGCCCGGAAACCGGTCGCCAGTCCTTCTCTATAGAAGCGGCCAACGAATTCGACCCGTTGTTCGAAGACGTCTACGACTGGTGCGAACTGCAGGAGCTGGACCTGGACACCCTGATCCACGAGGACGGCACCGCGCAGATGGAAATCAATTTCCGTCACGGCGACGCCCTGTCCCTGGCCGACCAGATCCTGGTGTTCAAGCGCACCATGCGTGAAGCCGCGCTCAAGCACGACGTGGCCGCCACCTTCATGGCCAAGCCCATGACCGGCGAGCCCGGCAGCGCGATGCACCTGCACCAGAGCATCATCGACATCGCCACCGGCAAGAACGTCTTCTCCAATGAAGACGGGACCATGAGCCAGCTGTTCCTCAACCACATTGGCGGCCTGCAGAAATTCATCCCTGAATTGCTGCCTTTATTCGCCCCCAACGTGAACTCGTTCCGCCGCTTCCTGCCCGACACCTCGGCGCCGGTAAACGTGGAATGGGGCGAAGAAAACCGCACTGTCGGCCTGCGCGTACCGGATGCCGGCCCGCAGAACCGCCGCGTGGAAAACCGCCTGCCGGGCGCCGACGCCAACCCGTACCTGGCGATTGCCGCCAGCCTGTTGTGCGGCTACATCGGCATGGTCGAAGGCCATAACCCGAGCGCGCCGGTGGTGGGCCGTGGTTACGAGCGACGCAACCTGCGTCTGCCGTTGACCATCGAAGACGCCCTGGAGCGCATGGAAAACAGCAAGACCATCGAGAAATACCTGGGGCAAAAATTCATCACAGGCTACGTCGCGGTCAAGCGGGCCGAGCATGAAAACTTCAAGCGCGTGATCAGTTCGTGGGAGCGGGAATTCCTGCTCTTCGCCGTCTGATGCGCCGGGCGCGCCCTTGGAGGGCGTGATCCCCGTAAATGACGGCCGCGCCGTCGTCCCGCAAAGCGCAAGACTAGGCATGAGGAGTGAGGTTTGGTTTCTTCAAATGAACGACGAGTAACGACGTATTGCGCTTTGCGGGACACGGCCCTCCGGGTTGTTTCTGTGATCGTGCCATGCGGCGTTGCGGGACTCGGCAAGGAAACAACCCTTCCCTTCGTCCCGCGCCTTGCCTGGCACGATCACAGAAACAACGCGGCCGTCATTTACGGGGATCACGCCCTCCAGGCGCGCCCTTCACTGAAAAGTCTAGGAGATTGGTATGTCCAGCAACAACCCGCAAACCCGTGAATGGCAAGCCTTGAGCAATGATCACCACCTGGCGCCGTTCAGCGACTTCAAGCAATTGAAAGAGAAAGGCCCAAGGATCATCACCAAAGCCCACGGCGTTTACCTGTGGGACAGCGAAGGCAACAAGATCCTCGACGGTATGGCCGGCCTGTGGTGCGTGGCGATCGGTTACGGTCGCGATGAACTGGCCGATGCCGCCGCCAAGCAAATGAAAGAACTGCCGTACTACAACCTGTTCTTCCAGACCGCACACCCGCCGGTATTGGAGTTGGCCAAGGTCATTTCCGATGTCGCGCCGGCCGGCATGAACCATGTGTTCTTCACCGGCTCTGGCTCCGAAGGCAACGACACCATGTTGCGCATGGTCCGCCACTACTGGGCGATCAAGGGCCAGCCCAACAAGAAAACCATCATTGCCCGCAAGAATGGCTACCACGGCTCTACCGTGGCCGGCGCCAGCCTGGGCGGCATGACCTATATGCACGAGCAGGGCGACTTGCCGATCCCGGGCATTACCCACATCGCCCAGCCCTACTGGTTTGGCGAAGGCGGCGACATGAGCCCCGAGGAATTCGGTGTGTGGGCGGCCAACCAGTTGGAAGAGAAAATCCTGGAGCTGGGCGTGGACAACGTCGGCGCCTTTATTGCCGAGCCGATCCAGGGCGCCGGTGGCGTGATCG
The DNA here is from genome assembly GCF_030687795.1 of Pseudomonas sp. FP215. Taxonomy (NCBI): domain Bacteria; kingdom Pseudomonadati; phylum Pseudomonadota; class Gammaproteobacteria; order Pseudomonadales; family Pseudomonadaceae; genus Pseudomonas; species Pseudomonas sp. FP215. Next base: position 6,349,774 of record NZ_CP117447.1, on the reverse strand, counting down.
TGCCGCCTGCCACGTACTGGCCGCGCATCAAGGAAATCCTCGCCAAGTACGACATCCTGTTTGTCGCCGACGAAGTGATCTGCGGTTTCGGCCGTACCGGTGAGTGGTTCGGTAGCGATTTCTACGACCTCAAGCCACACATGATGACCATCGCCAAGGGCCTGACTTCGGGTTACGTGCCCATGGGCGGCCTGATCGTGCGCGACGAAGTGGTGGCGGTGCTCAACGAAGGGGGCGATTTCAACCACGGCTTTACCTATTCCGGTCACCCGGTCGCTGCGGCTGTGGCCCTGGAAAACATCCGCATCCTGCGCGATGAAAAAATCGTTAACCGTGTGCACGAAGAAACGGCACCGTATTTGCAGAAACGTCTGAGGGAACTGGGCGATCATCCACTGGTGGGTGAAGTACGCGGCGTCGGTATGCTCGGTGCGATCGAGCTGGTGCAGGACAAGGCCACGCGCAAGCGTCATGAAGGCAAAGGCGCCGGCATGATCTGCCGAACCTTCTGCTTCGAAAATGGCCTGATCATGCGCGCCGTAGGCGACACCATGATCATTTCGCCGCCACTGGTTATCAGCAAGGCTGAAATCGACGAGTTGGTGACCAAGGCCCGTCACTGCCTGGACCTGACTTTGGCTGCCTTGCAGGGCTAAGTGCTAGGCTCAGTGCGCGGTGTACTGGGCAGTTACAAATGCAGGGGCTTTGGTTGAAAGCCGGCCCCTGAACTTGCCAGACTGTCGCCCTGTTTTGTTGCCCTTCGGTTGGGCCGTAAAACATACAACGCTTGTGGCCCAAAAAAGAAAAAATTGGAGCATCACCAAATGAAGGCATTAGGTTTGAAGAACGCTGACAAGACCCTCCTCGCCTTGTCGCTGATGGGCGCAATGGCGGGCGCGGCCCAGGCAGACAGCAAAGTGCTGCACGTCTACAACTGGTCCGACTACATTGCACCGGACACCATCGCCAACTTTGAAAAAGAGTCGGGCATCAAAGTGGTGTACGACGTTTTTGACAGCAACGAGACCCTGGAAGCCAAGTTGCTGGCAGGCAAGTCCGGCTACGACATCGTCGTACCGTCGAACAACTTCCTCGCCAAGCAGATCAAGGCCGGTGTCTATCAGGAGCTGGACAAGTCCAAGCTGCCTGCCTACAGCAACCTGAACGCCTCCCTGCTCAAAGCCGTGTCGGTCAGCGACCCGGACAACAAGCACGCCTTCCCGTACATGTGGGGCTCGATCGGCATCGGCTACAACCCGGAGAAGGTCAAGGCTGCGCTGGGCGTGGACAAGATCGACTCGTGGGATGTGCTGATGAAGCCAGAGAACATCGCCAAGCTGAAAAGCTGCGGCGTGAGCTTCCTCGATTCGCCGACCGAAATGCTGCCGATTGCTTTGCACTACCTGGGCCTGCCGACCGACACCCAGAAGAAAGCCGAGCTCAAGCAGGCTGAAGACCTGTTCTTGAAGATCCGTCCTTCGATCGGCTACTTCCACTCCTCCAAGTACATCTCCGACCTGGCCAACGGCAACATCTGCGTGGCCGTGGGTTACTCGGGTGACATCCAGCAGGCCAAGTCCCGCGCGGCTGAAGCCGGTGGCAAAGTCAAAGTTGCCTACGACATTCCGAAAGAAGGCGCCGGCAGTTTCTTCGACATGGTTGCCATCCCTAAAGATGCCGAAAACGTCGACGCTGCCTATGCATTCATGAACTACCTGCTCAAACCTGAAGTGATGGCGAGCATCACCAACAGCGTGCGTTTCCCGAACGGTAACGAGAAGGCCACCGCACTGGTAGACAAAGACATCACCAGCGACCCGGGCATCTACCCGGCCGCTGATGTGCAGGCCAAGCTCTACGCAATTGCTGACTTGCCGGCCGCTACTCAGCGTGAAATGACCCGTAGCTGGACCAAGATCAAATCCGGTAAATAACGCACAAACCTGTAGGAGCGAGCTCGCTCGCGAAAATCGTCAACGATAACGCGGGGCCTCTGATAGCCCGCGTTGCCTGTGAGTTCTTCGCGAGCAAGGGCTAGCCGCCCGCCTCGCTCCTACAAACAGCGGCAGCCGTACAGAAAATAAATGACAGAAAGTTTTGCCGGATCGGTTTATCGACGGTAAGTTGCGCGCCGGTTTTGTTGCCGGGCAACAACTTCAAGGCCCCAACTATTTAAGAGGACCTCCACTTGCCAATTTCTTTATTTCGCAAAGCCATGCTGGTGGGTGCAGGTATCACGCTGGCCGCCAGCGTGCAGGCCGCACCGACGGTGCATATTTATAACTGGTCGGATTACATCGGCCCCGACACCCTGGCCAACTTCGAAAAGGCCAGCGGTATCAAGCCCGTGTATGACGTGTTTGACTCCAACGAAACCCTGGAAGGCAAGTTGCTCGCCGGGCGCACCGGCTATGACGTTGTGGTGCCGTCCAACCACTTCCTGGGCAAGCAGATCAAAGCTGGAGCGTTCCAGAAGCTCGACAAGTCACTGCTGACCCACTACGCCAACCTCGACCCGGTACTGCTCAAACGCCTGGAAAAGAACGACCCGGGCAACCAGTACGCGGTGCCGTACCTGTGGGGCACCAACGGCATTGGCTACAACGTCGACAAGGTCAAAGAAGTGCTGGGTGTCGACAAAATCGACTCCTGGGCTGTGTTGTTCGAACCGGAAAACATGAAGAAGCTGGCCTCTTGCGGCGTGTCGTTCATGGATTCGGCCGATGAAATGCTGCCGGCGGTACTCAATTACATGGGCCTGGACCCCAACAGCACCAACCCGGCTGACTACAAGAAGGCCGAGGAAAAACTGCTGAAAGTGCGGCCCTACGTGACCTACTTCCATTCCTCCAAATACATCTCGGACCTGGCCAACGGCAACATCTGCGTGGCGGCCGGTTTCTCCGGCGATGTGTTCCAGGCCAAGGCTCGCGCAGCAGAGGCGGGCAAAGGCGTGAACATCGCCTACACGATTCCCAAAGAAGGCGGCAACCTGTGGTTCGACGTGCTGGCGATTCCCAAGGATGCCAGCAACGTCAAGGAAGCCCACGCCTTCATCAACTATTTGCTGCAGCCTGAGGTGATCGCTCAGGTCAGCGATCAAGTCGGTTACGCCAACCCTAACCCAGGGGCGGACAAACTGATGGAGCAGTCGATACGCACCGACGCAGCGGTTTACCCACCGCAGGCGGTTCTCGAGCGGACATTCGTCAACTTTGAGCTACCCCCGAAAGTGCAGCGTTTAATGACCCGTAGCTGGACCAAGGTCAAGACGGGCAAGTAAGGCTCAAACTATCCAAGGCTGGCCTGCATTGGGCCGGCTGCACAGTTTTTTTTGGGAGTTTCGTAAATGGCAGTTGCCTCCGGCGCCTATAAGAAAGCCCTCGAGGGCGACCAGACACCGAAGAAGGTGCTGGTCAAAATCGACCGGGTCACGAAGAAGTTCGACGAGACGATTGCCGTGGACGATGTGTCCCTGGAAATCAAGAAAGGCGAGATCTTCGCCTTGCTCGGCGGTTCGGGTTCGGGCAAATCCACCTTGCTGCGCATGCTTGCAGGTTTCGAGCGCCCAACCGAAGGTCGCATCTACCTCGACGGTGTGGACATCACCGACATGCCGCCCTATGAGCGGCCGATCAACATGATGTTCCAGTCCTACGCCTTGTTCCCGCACATGACCGTGGCGCAGAACATCGCCTTCGGCCTGCAACAGGACAAGATCCCCAAGGCTGAAGTCGACGCACGCGTGGCCGAGATGCTCAAGCTGGTGCAGATGAGCCAGTACGCCAAGCGCAAGCCGCACCAGCTGTCCGGCGGCCAGCGCCAGCGTGTGGCCTTGGCCCGCTCCTTGGCCAAGCGCCCGAAACTGCTGCTGCTCGATGAGCCGATGGGCGCACTGGACAAGAAGCTGCGCTCGCAGATGCAACTGGAGTTGGTGGAGATCATCGAGCGCGTTGGGGTGACCTGCGTGATGGTGACCCACGACCAGGAAGAGGCCATGACCATGGCCGAACGCATTGCGATCATGCACCTGGGCTGGATCGCCCAGATCGGCAGCCCCATCGATATCTACGAAACCCCCACCAGCCGCCTGGTGTGCGAGTTCATTGGCAACGTCAACATCTTCGACACCCAAGTGGTGGACGACGCTGAAGGCCACGCGGTGCTCAAGTGCCCGGACCTGGATCGCGACATCTACGTGGGCTACGGCATCGCCACCTCGGTGGAAGACAAGTCGGTGACCTACGCCATTCGCCCGGAAAAGCTGTTAGTGACCACCGAGATGCCGACCTGCGAGCACAACTGGTCCAGCGGCAAGGTCCACGACATCGCCTACCTGGGCGGCCACTCGGTGTTCTACGTGGAGCTGCCGAGCGGCAAGCTGGTGCAGTCCTTTGTCGCCAACGCCGAACGCCGTGGCCAACGCCCAACCTGGGGTGACCAGGTGTACGTGTGGTGGGAAGACGACAGCGGCGTGGTACTTCGCTCATGAACATGAAGAAATTCAAGCGGCGCTTGGATCGCATCGTGCCCAATGGCAAGCAGGTGGTCATCGGGATTCCCTTCCTCTGGCTGTTCCTGTTTTTCGCACTGCCGTTTTTCATCGTGCTGAAAATCAGCTTTGCCGAAGCCGATGTGGCGATCCCGCCCTATACCGAGATCTATACCTACGTTGAGCAAAAGCTGGAGGTGGTGCTGAACCTGGCCAACTACAGCTTGCTGGCCGGCGACGAGTTGTATATTGCCGCCTATCTGGGCTCGCTGAAGATGGCGTTTTTCAGCACGCTGCTGTGCCTGCTGATCGGCTACCCGATGGCCTACGCCATCGCCACCGCGCGCAAAGAGATGCAGACCGTGCTGGTGCTGCTGATCATGATGCCCACCTGGACCGCGATCCTGATCCGGGTGTATGCGTGGATGGGTATCCTCAGCAACAACGGCCTGCTCAACGGCTTTTTGATGTCCATGGGCTTGATCAACGAGCCGCTGCAGATCCTCAACACCAACATCGCGGTGTACATCGGCGTGGTCTATTCGTACCTGCCGTTCATGATCCTGCCGCTCTACGCCAACCTGGTGAAGCACGACCAGAGCCTGCTGGAAGCCGCTTCCGACCTGGGGTCGAGCACCTTCAACAGCTTCTGGAAAATCACCGTGCCGCTGTCCAAGAACGGCATCATCGCCGGTTGCATGCTGGTGTTTATCCCGGTGGTGGGCGAGTTCGTGATTCCTGAACTGCTCGGCGGCCCGGAAACCCTGATGATCGGTAAGGTGTTGTGGCAAGAGTTCTTCAACAACCGTGACTGGCCGGTGGCATCTGCCCTGGCGGTGGTGATGCTGGCGATCCTGATCGTGCCGATCATCCTGTTCAACCGCAGCCAAGCCAAAGAGTTGGAGGGCAAGATATGAAGCGTTTTCGTTTCTCCAGCTTCATGCTGGTCGCAGGCTTGTTGTTCATCTACCTGCCGATGTTGATCCTGGTGATCTACTCGTTCAACGAATCCAAGCTGGTGACAGTGTGGGGCGGTTGGTCGATCAAGTGGTACGTGGGCCTGTTGGACAACACCCAGTTGATGGGCTCGGTGGCCCGCTCCCTGGAAATCGCCTGCTACACGGCGGTGGCGGCGGTGGCGTTGGGTACCCTGGCAGCCTTCGTGCTGACGCGCATCAGCCAGTTCAAGGGCCGCACGCTGTTCGGCGGCCTGGTGACGGCGCCGTTGGTGATGCCGGAAGTGATCACTGGTCTGTCACTGTTGCTGCTGTTCGTGGCCATGGCGCAGATGATCGGCTGGCCCCAGGAGCGTGGCATCGTCACCATCTGGATTGCCCACACCACCTTCTGTGCGGCGTATGTGGCGGTGGTGGTGTCGGCGCGTTTGCGTGAGCTTGACCTGTCGATTGAAGAAGCAGCGATGGACTTGGGCGCACGGCCGTGGAAGGTGTTCTTCCTGATCACCATCCCGATGATCGCGCCGTCGCTGGCGGCGGGCGGCATGATGTCGTTCGCGCTGTCCCTGGACGACCTGGTACTGGCCAGCTTCGTGTCGGGCCCCGGTTCCACTACCTTGCCGATGGAAGTGTTCTCGGCGGTGCGCCTTGGGGTTAAACCCGAGATCAACGCCGTGGCCAGCCTGATTCTGTTAGCGGTGTCGCTGGTGACCTTCCTGGTGTGGTTCTTCAGCCGTCGGGCCGAAGAGCATCGCAAGAAGGCCATTCAGCAGGCGATTGAAGAAGCGGCGGCGGATGGCTGGCAACAGCCGGACAAGCGCCGGGCGCCAGCCCCGGTCTAACTGCCGGAATAGGGTGAAAATGTGGGAGCTGGCTTGCCTGCGATGGCGGTGTATCAGTCACTTATTAGGTGCTGACCCACCGCCATCGCAGGCAAGCCAGCTCCCACAGTAGTTTTGCGGTGCTTATAAAATCGGGTTTCAGTCAGCCCACGGCGACGTGCGGATCACCTGCACAAAATTCATCGGATTGAACCCCGGTTCCTGGTCCACCAGCACATCGGTCTTCACGTTGCCAAACGTGGTCTGCGGGCGATGGCGCAAGCCGTCGGCGAATGCGCAGATGATGCACTCCTTGAACCCTTCACCCCGTGGATGCGCATGCACCACCGCTTCGCGCTGCACGCTGCTGAAGGCGGCGTAGTCCATGCCCAGCACGTCCATCTCCACACCAGCGGTCACCAATGCCACCGTGGGGCGCAGGTGTTTCGGCACGCCCGGCGTGGTGTGCAGGGCGATGGACAACCACACTTGTTCAATATCGTCATCGCTCAACCCATAAGGCTTGAGGAACGCAGCGGCGGCGTTGGCGCCGTCCACTTCGAAACGCTCGTCGTCACTGCGGTGGCCTTCCATCAGGCCCAGGTCATGGAACATTGCGCCGACGTAGAGCAACTCCGGGTTGTAGGCCAACTGCTTGCGCTCACCGCTCAAGGCGCCGAACAGGAAGACGCGGCGCGAATGGTGGTAGAGCAGGTCGGACTCGACGTCGCGAATGTATTCGGTGGTGGCCCGGGCCAAGGCGCTGTCAGGAATCTGGATACCGGCTATGGTGGTGCTCATGGTGGATCTCCTCTGGAAAGATTCCAGTCTGGTCCCATGACCCTGGAGCGGCTATCGCCACAGGGAGGCGATCCCGGCCAATGTGCCGCCACATCGTGCCAAGTGGAGTAGCCCTTTCAGGCCTAAGGAGATCAAATGTGGGAGCGGGCTTGCTCGCGAAAGTGGCCTGTCAGTTGATGCATGTGTCGGCTGGGCCACCGCCTTCGCGAGCAAGCCCGCTCCCACAGGGGATTTGCGCTCATTCAGTGAGAGAGGTGTTTGTGAGTATGGGCAAAACCGTCGCCATCCTGATCTTTCCCGGTGTCCAGTCGCTGGACGTGACCGGGCCGATGGATGTGTTCTGCGAGGCCAACCGCTTCCTGGCGCCCGAGGATCACTATCGGCTGGAAGTGCTCGGCTTCGGCCACGGCGCCATGGCGGCCTCCAACGGTTTGTCATTGCAGGCGCACAAGCACTACAGCGAAGCCCGACAACCCTACGACCTGCTGCTGGTCGCCGGTGGCCCGCAGTTACCCTTCGAAGATTTCGGCCCCGAGTTTGACGCCTGGCTGCGCGCGGCCGCCGCGAAGGCGCAGCGCTTCGGCTCGATCTGCAATGGCGCCTTCATGCTGGCCCGTGCGGGCCTGCTGGACGGCAAGACCGTCACTACCCACTGGAATGACGCCGCCAGCCTGGCGCGCCTGTGCCCATCGGCTCAGGTCGAAGCCGACCGTCTCTATGTGCAAGACGGTAAGCTCTACACCTCCGCCGGGGTCACGGCGGGTATCGACCTGTCGTTGTACCTGCTGGCCCAGGATCACGGCCCGGAAGTCGCGCTGAGCGTGGCCAAGCGCCTGGTGGTGTTCACTCAGCGCTCGGGCGGGCAATCGCAGTTCAGCCCGTTCCTCACGCCCCATGCCGAAACCACCTCGGCGGTGGCACTGGTGCAGCTGTACGTGTTGGCCAACCTGACGGGAGACTTGACCATTGCCGACCTGGCCAAGGCGGCCAATATGAGTGCGCGCAATTTCTCCCGGGTGTTCGCCCGTGAAGCGCGGATTACGCCAGCGGAGTTTGTCGAGAGGGCGCGTGTGGATGCGGCGCGGGTGATGCTTGAAAGCAGTCACGCACCGCTTAAAACCGTGGCCTATCAATGCGGCTTTCGCGACGCCCAGCACATGCGCAGTGTGTTCAACCGCCGGCTGGGCGTCACGCCGCAACAGTTCAGGCTTAACTTTGCGGCGCCGGTTTGAGCGTGTCGTAGGCTTCCAGAGCGCGCAACGAGTAGATGTAGGCCGCGCCTGCATTCAGCGAGATCGCGGTGGCCAGGGTGGCCGCCACTTCTTCGCGGGTTGCCCCGGCCTTGATGGCGGCATCGGCATGTACGCCGATGCAACCGTCGCAGCGGGTGGTGATCGCCACGGCGATGGAAATCAGTTCACGGGTCTTGGCGTCGAGTACATTGTTTTCCTCGGCAGCTTCCCCCAGCGCCATGTAGGCTTTGACCATCTTCGGGTTGCTCTTGCCCAGTGAGCCAAAGGCTTTCTTCACGGTAGGCAGCAAGTCGGACCAGTTATTGAACATTGCAGTAACTCCTGAACAGGTTGGGTGTGAAGCCAGTCTGCGCTGTTCGGGGCTGGGGCTATTGTTCAATCCGCTCATCTTTTTGACCGATACTCGCAAATGAATGCCATCGACACCCTTATCGCGCTGGCCAACCTGCGCGGCAGCCTGGATTTGCGTTGCCAGTTCCAAGGGGACTGGGCGCTGGACCATGCGCCGGAAAACCTCGGCGTGGCGCCGTATCACATCGTGCTCAGCGGCACCTGCCGCGCCGAGTTGTCTGGCGGGCAGTGTGTGACGCTGGAGGAGGGCGATATCCTGCTGATGCCCGGTGGCGGTACCCACTTGCTGCGCAGCCAGGGCGCGCGGATCCGCCCGATGCAGCCTCGCGTTATTGACGGTGGGGTGCTGACCGTGCACCGTTTGGGCGGCAAACAGCCGGATGTGGATATGCTGTGTGGCAGCTTTCACTACAACCGCCAGTCGCTGTTGTTTGATGCGTTGCCGGACTATCTGGTGGTGTCCAGCCGCCAATGGCAGGGTGATGGGCAATTGGCGGCGTTGATCGCCTTGCTGCGCAGCGAAGCGGACGGGCAGCAATTGGGCGCCCGTTCGTTTATCAATGCGCTGTCTTCAGCCCTGTTCACCTTGATCCTGCGCAGTTGGTTGAGCGACCAGGCGCCAGTGGCGGGTACCTTCGCCTTGCTCGCTGACAAGCGCTTGAGCAAGGCCTGGCAAGCCATGCTGGCTGAACCTGGGTATGAGTGGACCATCGACAGCCTGGCGTTGGCGGCCAGCATGTCCCGCGCCACCTTTATGCGTGCGTTCGTCAAAGTGGCAGGCGTATCGCCCTGGGTGTTGCTCACCCAACTGCGCATGGAGAGGGCGTTCAACCTGCTGCGTCAGTCACGCCTGAGCCTGATCGATATCGCCGCCCAGGTGGGGTATCAGTCTCAAGCGGCATTCAGCAAGAAATTCAAGGACACCTACGGCCAAGCGCCAGGGCGCATGCGGGCAGGCTAGCCCCAATACCTGTAGGAGCGAGCTTGCTCGCGAAGAACGCACAGGCGCCGCGTTCATTCAGGAAGCGCGCGTTAGCGTTGACGTTTTTCGCGAGCAAGCTCGCTCCTACAGACAGGGGGTCGGATAGGTTGGTCCTTATCGGGCGGGCAGCAGTTTCAAGGTGCCGCGGGTATTGGCCGTCACTTCCTCGTCACTGAAGTGCGCCTGCTCGTACCTTCCCTCGATATAGCTCTGCGCCTGGTCGCCATAGTGAGTATCAAACGGCACGCCGCTTTGCCCCACCGGGTTAATGGTGAGGGCGTGGGTCGGGTCGGCGAAGTCGATCAGGCGTCGTGTCGACGGGCCGTAGGTCACCGGCCACGGCGCCGGGCCAATCGGGGCGGTCTGGTTGTTTGGCACTTCGTGGCTGCCCGGTGCCGGGAACGGACCGACGTTGAAGATCTTATCCAGCGGCTTTTGCAGGCCCAGCGGGTGGCCGTGGGTCAGGGTGTGCGCCTTGCCCCACTGCCACTGCGCCGGGTCATCGCCGAACGTCGCCTTGAGGTGGGCCAGGCTGTTGTCCCAGGCGAGCTTGACGGTATCGGCGCGGTTGCCGTTCCACCAGGGCGAGTCTGCCGATGCGGCCAGGCGGGGCAAGGCGGCGTCGATCACGCGGGTGCCGAGCAAAGTCTTGAACAAGGCATCGCCCAGTTTGGGGTGAAAGGTCGCGTCGCTGAGGTTGAACAGCAACTGGTTGAACAGCGTGGCACTGGTGGAGTCCAGCGGGTAGTCACCCTTCCAGTTGGCAAGCTGTTCCACCAATTTGAGTTGCGCCGGGTCCTTGACCCCCTCGCGCAGCACCGGCAACAGCGGCGCCAGCAGGCGCGGGCCATAGGCGGTGGTGGTGCCCAGTTGCAGGGCCTGGCTGTTGGTCACATCCCACTTAACGCTTGTGTCGCTCAACTGCGCATTCAACTGCTCGCCACGGTCAGCCAAATTGTAATAGCCGGGGATCGGCATGCCGGTGGGCGATGCCGGCTGGGCATTGGCGGACACCACGTAGCCGCGCGGCGGGTTTTCTTCCTGGGGGTTGGCACTGAAGGGGTAGAAACCCAGCTTGTCGGCTTGGGCGGTACTGCCGTCGAGGACGAACGCCGGGTTGACGCCAGCCGGGCGGATCGGCAACTGCGCCGCCGCCCACCAGCCGATATCGCCCTTGGCATTGGCCCACACGATGTTCAGGCCCGGCGCCGAGACCTTCGCGGCCGCGGCACGCGCCTTGGCCAGGGTATCGGCACGGTTGAGTTGGTAGAAGCCATCGAGGATCGGGTTTTCGCTGTCGAGGAACGCCCACCACATGGCAATCGGCGTGCTACCGGCGTTCTCACCGAGCACGTCGTTGATGATCGGGCCGTGGGGCGAGCGGCGCAGGGTGAGGGTCACCGGCGCCTGGCCCTTGACCTGGATCTGCTGCTCGCTGCTGCTCATGTCCACCCATTGGTCGTGGTACCAGACCTGGTTGGGGTTGTCTGGGTTGACCTTCTCGGCGACCAGGTCGAGGTCGTCGTTCTGGAACATGGTCAGGCTCCAGCCGAAGTCCAGGTTGTGCCCCAGGAACGCCACCGGTACCAGCGCGTTGTGGTAGCCGTACAACTCAAAGCCTGGCGCCGACAACTGCGCTTCGTACCACACCGAAGGCACCGAAAAACGGATATGCGGATCACCCGCCAGCAATGGCTTGCCGCTTTGGGTATGGCTGCCGCTGACGGCCCAGGCATTGCTGCCTTCGAACTGCGGAAGGCCGTTGTCGGACAGGGCCTGTTCGCTCAGGGCGGCGATGGCGCCAAGGGTCTGCCAATCGCTGGCCGCCAGGTTGAGAGCGCCCTTGGGTTGCCAGTCCAGATCAAAGACCTTCAAGTAGTCGCTGCCCAGCCGGTCGCGCACATAGGTGAGCACCGGTTCGGTGCGAAAGGCCGCGGCAAAGCTGTAGGCCATGTACCCGGCGACGCTGATGCTGTCTTCGGCGGTAAACGGTCGCTTGGCGATGCCCAGCACATCGAACTCCATGGGGCTGGCGTGGCTGTCCTGATACTGGTTGATCCCGTCCAGGTAGGCTTGCAGGGCTTTGGACGAGGCTGAGTCAGGGTCCATGTGCTCCACGTAGCTCAAGGCACGCTCGCGAATGCGCAGGCTGCGAAACAGTTTGTCGGTTTCCAGCAGCTTGGGCCCCAGCACCTCGGCCAGCTCGCCACGGGCCAGGCGCCGCATGATCTCCATCTGGAACAGGCGGTCCTGGGCATGCACGTAGCCCAGGGCGCGGTACAGGTCGGCTTCGTTTTCGGCGCGGATATGCGGTACACCACGGTCGTCGTAGCGCACCGTGACCGAGCCTTGCAGGTGCGCCAGCGTCACCGTGCCCTGGCGCGTAGGTTGTTTGCTGTAGACGTACCAACCGGCGCCCAGGGCGACCAGCACAATCAGCACCGCAAAAACCTGCAAGACGCGCTTCATGAACATTCCTTACCAGAGTGGGCGGACTACAGATCCTTAGGCCACGAACAATAGCAGCCTACCGCGAGAGTGTGAGTGGCATTCACCTCGCGTCCGGCTCCAAGGGCCTTGAGGATCGGCTCGATAAAACTGTTGCTGGCGTTGCACGTGAGGCCTTCGCTGTAGGGGCCGAAATACGCCAGCTTGCCGGTGCGATCCCAAATGCCCACGGCCGGGCTGGCGGGGATCTGGTCCGCGCCGGGCAGGGCATCAAGGACTTTCAGGTGGCGCAGGTTCTCGGGCAACTGGCCGTGGCTGCCGGGTTTTTGCAGGGCATAGAACTCCACCCCCTGGGGCGCGTACTGCTCGATCAATTCGCCCAGGTGTTGCTGGTTACCCACATTGCACGGGCAGGCCGGGTCCCAGAAGTGCACCAGACGAATCGGGCCAGGGCCGCTGAGCGCGGCGGGCAGTTGCAGCGCATCGCCGGAAAATACCGCCGTGTGTTCGCTGAAGGCGCGCAGGTAGCGGCCCTGGAACCAGTCATACGCAGCCCACAGCACCCCCGCGCAGATAACCAGGATCAGGCTGGCGAACAGGGCATTACGGTAGGGCGGTCGCATTGGATGTATCCTCGCAGGTCGCGTAGCTTGCCATGCTTGTCCTGACAGATGAATATCGCAGCTCGATATTCATCTCCACCGCAAGTCTGGAAGCCTTTATGCCCGTCACCTTTGACCCTGATCATCTGCGCGAAAGCTTGCGCCCCCTGGTGGATGCGCAGCCGCTGTCAGCCGAGGCGAGGGTTTACCAGCGTTTCTACGGGCTCGACCTGGCCGCACGCCAGGTGCCGGCAGTGAGCCGCCTGGGGCGTTTTGAGGTGGATGGGTTTGAGGTGGTGGCCCAGGTCTGGTGGCCGCCGGCGCCGGTGGCGACGATGTTCCTGTTCCACGGGTTCTACGATCACATGGGGCTGTATCGCCACGTGGTGGAGTGGGCACTGGACCAGGGCTTCGTGGTGATCGCCTGCGACCTGCCGGGCCATGGCTTGTCCAGCGGCGCACGCGCCAGCATCGATGACTTTGCGGTGTACCAGAGCGTGGTGCAGGCGTTGTTCGTCGAGGCCAAGGCGCTGCAATTGCCGCAACCTTGGCACCTGTTCGGGCAAAGCACCGGCGGCGCCATTGTGGTGGACCACCTGCTCAACCACGGCGCCCAAAGCCCAGCCCAGGGCAAGACCTTCCTGCTGTCGCCATTGGTGCGGCCGCGTGCCTGGGGTTGGTCGCAGGTCAGCTATTACCTGCTGCGCCCGTTCGTCAAAGGCATAGCCCGGCGTTTCAGCGATAACTCCAACGACCCGGCGTTCAAGCCGTTCCTTGAAGCCGACCCGCTACAGCCTCGCCAACTGCCTACCGCCTGGGTGGGGGCGCTGGCGCGCTGGATCAAACGCATCGAAGCCGCACCGCGCAGCCCCCGGCGCCCGGTGATCGTGCAGGGTGAGGAAGATATGACGGTGGATTGGCAGCATAATCTGCAGGTGTTGCGGGGTAAGTTCGATCAGCCTGAGGTGTTGATGCTCAAGCGGGGTCGGCATCACTTGGCCAATGAAATTGCGCAGATTCGCGATGAGTACTTCAGTTTTCTCACCCACCACCTGAAATAACGCAATCCAAATGTGGGAGCTGGCTTGCCTGCGATAGCGGTGTAACTGACAGATCGCAATCGCAGGCAAGCCAGCTCCCACAGGGTTTACTGCGCAAGGCTTGAGGTGCTTTGGCCGACCGCAAGCCCTGCGCGAATGGCTGCAAGGGCGGCCTGGTAATACGCCTTGCCCTGCGGCGACTCGGCAAAGGTGGCGAATTCTTCCAGCTCCGGGTCGGACAAATCCCGGTAGACATACAGCAAGGTGTTGTTCAAATCCTTGTCGATCTGCTGCATCAGCCGCTCGCGCTGGCCATTCAACATGCCTTGCGCCTGACCGCCGCCGAGCAGGCCGGGGATCATCTGGCTCAAGCTGTCGGCCGCTACGCCCGCAATCGCCAGGCTGACCTCGGCACCGGCCTCGCGGGCGGGCAGGGCCTGGGCCAGGTGGCCGATGATCAGGCTGCGGGTGGCATCGGCTTCGAGTTTGGGCAGGCCCTGAGCGTTTTTCGCCAGTTGGTCGCGGCGCGTGGCCAGCAACTCGGCGGCGACGATCTTGCGGCCCAGGGGCGATTGGAAAAACGCCAGGGCAGGTTTCGGGTCGGGCAAGTGCTTGCGCAGTTGCGCCTCGGCACGCTGGTCCATGGCCTGGGCGGCAAAGCGTTTATTGCTGTTGTCCACCAGCGCCTGGTACACCACTGGCGGCAGGCTATTGCGGTAGCGCTGCTGGGCGGCACTGAGGGCGTCATTGAAGTGCGCACGTTGTTCGGCCCAGCCGGCGACCTTGTACAACTGGTCATGGCCGTCTGCCCAGGCGGGCAAAACGCAGAACATCAACACAGAAAAAAACAAACGACGCATAAGGACTCCTGTCAGTCGGCCACTATTGTCCGTGTCGGGCGTAGGATTTGTCGAGAAGTCCTATCAGTCACCTGACTAAAGTGTATTCGGACGCTCAACGGCGCTGTCGGATTTCCAGGCGTATGGATACTATGCGCGCCATGCAAATACCCCTCGATCACCCGCTGCTGCAACGCATCGTCGACGACCTGGCCGAAAAAGGCTGGTCGCAGCAAAATGGCTTCCTGCCCCAGGCTCTGACCCTGGAGCTGGCGGCTGAGTGCCGTAAACGTGCGGCGCAGGGTGAACTGGCACCGGCGGCGGTAGGGCGTGGGCCGGCCCAGGAGATTCGCGAAGGCATTCGCGGTGACCATATCCAGTGGCTGGAGGAGGGTGACGCGCCTATCTGCGATACCTACATGGGCGTGATGGACGGCCTGCGCCTGGCGATGAATCGCAGCCTGTTCCTGGGCCTGGAAGATTTCGAAAGCCACTTTGCGATGTACCCGCCGGGGGCGTTTTACCTCAAGCATGTGGACCGTTTTCGCGACGACGACCGGCGCATGGTCTCGGCGGTGATCTACTTGAACGACGCCTGGCTGCCCGAGCATGGCGGCCAACTGCGCATGTACCTCAAGGGCGGTGTCGAATACGACGTGGTGCCCACCGGGGGGTGCCTGGTGGTATTCCTGTCGGGCGAGGTGCCCCACGAAGTCCTGCCCGCTACGCGCGAACGCCTGTCCCTGACGGGCTGGTTTCGCCGGCGGGGCAACGAGCCGTTTTAAGCATGGAAAAGATTCTGGTCAGTCGCTGCCTGCTCGGGCACAAGGTACGCTATGACGGCGGGGCCAGCGGCCCATTCGACCAACTGGCGGCGTGGCAAGCTGAAGGCCGCGTGGTTGCCATCTGCCCGGAAGTGGCGGGCGGCTTGCCCACACCGCGCCCGCCGGCCGAAATCCCAGGCGGGCAGGGCATCGACGTGTGGGAAGGCCGCGCCCAGGTGCTGACCGCCGAGGGTGAGGACTTTAGCAACGCCTTCCTCGACGGCGCCCGCCAAGCCTTGGCGTTGGTGCAACGCCATCACATCCGCATCGCCATTCTCAAGGCCAACAGCCCGTCCTGCGGCAACCTGTTGACCTATGACGGCACCTTCAGTGGGGTGAAGGTCAGTGGCGAAGGCGTCACGGCAGCGCTGCTCAAGCGCCATGGTGTGCAGGTGTTCAGTGAGCTGCAGTTGCCTGAGGCGGCGGTGGCTCTCACGCAGCTTTAGAAACTTGCATAGATCAAATGTGGGAGCTGGCTTGCCTGCGATGACGGCCTGCCAGGCGACACAGTTGGATTGGGTGTATATCCATTGCTGCGGTAACGGCCACTTAGGGTTCCGCCCTGACGGCGGGTCACTTTGGAAAAGCCCCAAAGTAACCAAAGGGCTCTTGCCCCACCACTCGGCACCTCGCTTGGGCTCGGTGTGCCCGAACGCAGGCTTGAATCCGTGGGCCGCCGCCACGCGCCATCCATGGCGCGGGGCGGCTAACCCGGCGTCCTGCCGGGTTACCCACGAATTCAAGCCTGCGTTCGGCCAGCGTGGTTTAACGGGGCGCCTAAGATCAAGAGCAAGATCAAGAGCGGCTCGCTTCGCATCGTGGTTGCCGTCGACTGCTACAGAGTTGTGTAGATATCTATGCTGCGATAGCGGTGTATCAACAGCTTATGCGTAGCTGACAGATCGCTATCGCAGGCAAGCCAGCTCCCACATTTACTGCATCTCGAACCACTTCTTTGTCAGCGCCTTCAGCCGGCCATCGTCCTTCAGCCGCTTCAACGCCCCATTCAAACTGCTTTTGAACGCCGGGTTGCCCTTCTGAAACGGGATCGCCAATTGCGGCTTCTGGTGATAAGCCTCACTGAAATCGAAACGATCCTCAAGCTCGGCAGTCATAGCGATATGGTTAATGGCCACGTCGTACTTGCCGGTTTCCACGCCGGATAGCAGGTCGGCGTTATCGGTGGTGATAAACGAGGAGCGCACTTCCATTTCCTTGGCCAGCAGTTCACCCAGCTCCACTTCAAAGCCGGCGAGTTTGTCGCCCTCTTTGAAATTGTACGGCGGGGTGTTGGCTTCCAGGGCGATGCGCAGTTCACCGCGATCGTTGACGTCGTCAATCAGTTCGGCATGGGCCAAGGGGCTCAGAAGAGTAAGCAACAGCAACAGGCCAGGCGAAAAGCGCATGGTCACTCCTAAAGAATTCGTACAGGCGAGGCGCCGTTCAGCAACGTTTTGTTATGGTGTCGGGTGCCTTGGACCGCAATTTATCGCGAAGTTGTCATAACCCTACAGATTTCACCGAAAAACTGGAGAAGCGAATGAAAGCCCTTTTGTCCCGTGCAACGATTGCCAGCCTTTTGCTGGGTACCTCGCTGTTGGCCAGCGCCGCAGACCTTCCTCGTACGCCTGCACCCGAAGGCGCCGAAGTGTTTATTGTCTCGCCGCAAGATGGCGCCACCGTAGGCCAAACCTTCACCGTCAAATTCGGGGTCAAGAAGCTGGACCTGGAGCCGATCGACAAGCAAGTGCCTAACGCCGGTCACCACCACCTGCTGGTAGACCAGGAAGTGGGGGCGCTCAACGCCAATGAGGCGATCCCGGCCACGCCTACCTCGATTCACTTCGGCAAGGCGCAAACCGAAACCGAGCTGACCCTGACGCCAGGCAAGCACACCCTGCAACTGGTGGCCGGCGACAACGTGCATCGCCAGTTCGAACCCACTGTTGCATCGAAAGTGATCACTGTTAACGTCAAATAAAAAAACGGGAGCCCTTTGCGGGGCTCCCGTTTTTTATTGGTAGGAGCGAGCTTGCTCGCGAAAATCCCAAGGGCGCCGCGTTTAAACAGGTTAAACGCGTCATCGTTGACGTTCTTCGCGAGCAAGCTCGCTGCTACTAGAACAACACGCGGCTACGAATCGTGCCGTTGATGTGCTGCAGCTTTTCTTGCGCCAGGTCCGAGTACTCGGCGTCGACGTCGATTACCACGTAGCCGACCTTCTCGTTGGTCTGCAGGAACTGACCGGAGATGTTGATGCCGTTTTCCGCGAAGACCTTGTTGATCTCCATCATCACGCCAGGGATGTTCTGGTGGATGTGCAGCAGGCGGTGCTTGCCCGGGTGAGCCGGTAGGGCCACTTCCGGGAAGTTGACCGACGATACCGAAGTACCGTTGTCGCTGTACTTGACCAGTTTTTCCGAGACTTCCAGGCCGATGTTGGCTTGGGCTTCAGCGGTGGAGCCGCCGATGTGCGGGGTCAGGATCACGTTGTCCAGGCCACGCAGCGGGCTTTCGAAGATGTCATCGTTGGAGCGTGGCTCCACCGGGAACACGTCGATGGCAGCGCCGATCAGGTGCTTGTCCTTGATCGCGTCGGCCAGGGCGTCCAGCTCGACCACGGTGCCGCGTGCGGCGTTGATCAGGATCCCGCCTTTCTTGATGGCGCGGATTTCCTTCTCACCGATCATCCACTGAGTCTCGGCCGTTTCCGGAACGTGCAGGGTGACGATGTCGGACATGCCCAGCAGCTCGGTCAGGCTGGCCACCTGGGTGGCGTTGCCCAATGGCAGCTTGGTCAGGGTGTCGTAGAAGAACACCTGCATGCCCAGGCCTTCAGCCAACACCGACAATTGCGTGCCGATCGAGCCGTAGCCGACGATACCCAGCTTCTTGCCGCGGATTTCGAAGGAGTTGGCCGCGCTCTTGATCCAGCCGCCACGGTGGCAGGAAGCGTTCTTCTCAGGGATACCGCGCAGCAGCAGGATGGCCTCGGCCAGCACCAGCTCCGCAACGGAACGGGTGTTGGAGTACGGTGCGTTGAACACCGCGATGCCGCGCTCGCGCGCTGCATTGAGGTCGACCTGGTTGGTGCCGATGCAGAAACAGCCGACAGCCACGAGTTTCTTGGCGTGGTCGAAGATCTCTTCGGTCAGCTGAGTGCGGGAGCGAATGCCGATAAAGTGCGCGTCGGCGATCTTTTCCTTGAGCTGGGCTTCCGGCAGAGAACTGGTGATGTACTCAATGCTGGTGTACCCGGCGGCTTTCAGAACGTCGACAGCCGATGGGTGGACGCCTTCCAGAAGAAGGAACTTGATCTTGCTCTTATCGAGAGAAGTCTTGCTCATCTGCGTAAACCTGTATCCCGGAGAAAATTGGCAGGGAGTCGAGCAGCGCAAGCTGACCCGGACGGCAGGAAAGCCGTCACCGCAGAAACGCCCTTTGGGTCTGTCCTGCGGGGGCGGTATGCTAGCATACGCACCCCGCTAAACACCTATTCCTGCGACGTGAAGCGTTCTCAGGATGACCATGAATTGTTCGAGAGTTCTGTCGATGACCCATCCTGCCCTGATTGATGAGCTAAAGACCCTGGTTGAGCCCGGCAAAGTGCTGACCGACGCCGACTCCCTGGAGGCTTACGGCAAGGATTGGACCAAGCACTTCGCCCCCGCACCTACCGCCATCGTGTTCCCCAAGACCACCGAGCAGGTGCAGGCCATCGTACGCTGGGCCAATGAGCGCAAGGTGGCGCTGGTGCCATCGGGTGGGCGCACGGGCTTGTCGGCGGCTGCCGTTGCCGCCAATGGCGAAGTGGTGGTGTCGTTCGACTATATGAACCAGATCCTCGACGTGAACCTCACCGACCGCACCGCCGTGTGCCAGCCGGGTGTGGTCACCAAGCAGTTGCAGAACGTCGCTGAAGAAAACGGCCTGTATTACCCGGTGGACTTCGCCTCGTCCGGTTCCAGTCAGATTGGCGGCAATATCGGCACCAATGCTGGCGGGATCAAAGTAATTCGCTACGGCATGACCCGCAACTGGGTGGCCGGCATGAAGGTCGTCACCGGCAAAGGTGATGTGCTGGAGCTGAACCGCGACCTGATCAAGAACGCCACCGGCTACGACATGCGCCAGCTGTTTATCGGCGCCGAGGGCACCCTGGGCTTTGTGGTCGAAGCCACGATGCGCCTGGACCGTGCGCCGAAAAACCTCACGGCGATGGTACTCGGCACGACTGATTTCGACTCGATCATGCCGGTGCTGCATGCCTTCCAGAGCAAGCTGGACCTGACCGCCTTCGAGTTCTTCTCCGACAAGGCCCTGGCCAAAGTCCTCGGCCGTGGCGACGTGCCGGCACCGTTCGAAACCGAGTGCCCGTTCTACGCCCTGCTGGAATTCGAAGCCACCACCGAAGAAGTCGCCAACCACGCCCTGGAAACCTTCGAGCATTGCGTGGAACAGGGCTGGGTGCTGGATGGCGTGATGAGCCAGAGCGAAACCCAACTGCACAACCTGTGGAAGCTGCGCGAGTACATCTCCGAAACCATTTCCCACTGGACGCCGTACAAGAACGATATCTCGGTGACCGTTTCGAAAGTGCCGGCCTTCCTGAGCGAAATTGACGCGATCGTCGGCGAACACTACCCGGATTTCGAAATCGTCTGGTTCGGCCATATCGGTGACGGCAACCTGCACTTGAACATCCTCAAGCCGGAAAACCTGAGCAAAGACGAGTTCTTTGCCAAGTGCGCCACCGTGAACAAGTGGGTGTTCGAGACCGTCGCCAAGTACAACGGCTCGATCTCCGCCGAGCATGGCGTGGGCATGACCAAGCGCGATTACCTGACCTACAGCCGTTCACCGGTTGAAATCGAATACATGAAAGCCGTCAAAGCCGTGTTCGACCCTAACGGGATCATGAACCCCGGCAAGATCTTCGCTGTTTAATCGCACCTGAAGGAGTCGTTCCATGAGCTACCAGCACAAGTATGTCGACGGCACCAACATCCACTTCCCGGTGGGCAAAGTGGTGTGCATCGGGCGCAACTACGCCGAACACGCCAAGGAACTGGACAACCCGGTGCCTACCGAGCCGCTGTTGTTCATCAAGCCGGGCAGCTGCGTGGTGCCGTTGGAAGGCGGTTTTGCCATTCCGACCGAACGCGGTTCGGTGCACTACGAAGCGGAAATCGCCGTGTTGATCGGCAAGCCTTTGTCCGCCAAGCCGAGCCGGGAAGAAGTGCTGGACGCCATCTCCGGCTTCGCCCCGGCCCTGGACCTGACCCTGCGCGACAAGCAGGCCGAGCTCAAAGCCAAGGGCTTGCCGTGGGAAATCGCCAAGTCGTTCGATGGCGCGGCGGTGATTGCGCCCTTCGTGGTCAGCAGTACCTTTGCGGACGTGACCGATATCGGCATTCGCCTGAGCATCAACGGCGAAGTGCGCCAGGACGGCAGCAGCGCGCAGATGCTCAACCCGATTGTGCCGATGATCCAGTACATGGCGGGTTGCTTCTCCCTGCAAGCGGGCGACGTGATCCTGACCGGCACCCCGGCGGGTGTAGGCCCGTTGAATGTGGGGGATGAAGTGGTGCTTGAGCTGGCGGGTGTGAACCGCTTCGAAAGTGTCGTGCGCTAAGTAGCAGACAAACTGCGATCAAACTGTGGGAGCGGGCTTGCTCGCGAATGCGCGGTGTCAGTCAATGCATCAACGACTGGACCACCGCATTCGCGAGCAAGCCCGCTCCCACATTGGCTCTTCATTACATCCTGAATCCTTGCTTTTGCATTTTTTTCACACGCCACCCGGATAATTCCCCGCTCTTGCGCGCAGGTCCTTGAATCCTGTGCTATCCCCTACAGCTGACTTTCCGGAAAAGCGCTCAATGGTCGTGCCTCTGCCCACTTCGAAAACCTCGCTTCGCTCTCGCTTGTCCATGCGCTGGTATTCCTGGGTATTTTTGGCCGGTGCCATTTTGTATGGCATCGCCTGGGCCATGCACTGGGACGATCGCGGTGTGCTGTGGGTGCTGGAGCGTTTCGAGAGTTCGGCTGAGCGCCGCGAAAGTGTGTGGCTACCGGACTATCACGCGGTGATCGACGCCAAGTTGCTGCCCGGTATGGAGAAGGATGAGGCTTCGGACCTGTCCTACAACCCCCAGACCAAAACCCTGTTTTCGGTGATGGGCAAGAACCCCTTCCTGGTCGAGCTGAGCCTGCAAGGCGATGTGCTGCGCAAGATGCCGCTCAACGGCTGGAACAACCCGGAAGGCGTGGCGGTGATGGAAAACGGCTTGATGGCCGTGGTCGATGAGCGCGATCACAGCCTGACCGTGGTCAAGGTGGACGCCAGCACCACCGCGCTGAACAAGGCCGATTTTCCCAGTCATGACCTGGGCCCGTCCAAAGACCAGAACAAAGCCTTTGAAGCCGTCACCTGGGACAAGCGCAACCAGCAGCTGGTGCTGGGCGAAGAGCGCCCGCCGGCCTTGTTCACCTGGAAAAGCGATGGCAACACGCTGACTGGCGACAAGCAAAAACTGGCCAGCACCGAACTGGATGTGCGCAACCTCTCGGCTTTGTCCATCGACCCACGTACCGGGCATCTGCTGGTCATGTCGGCCGATTCCCACCTGCTGCTGGAGCTGGATGAAACCGGCGAACAGGTCAGCTTCATGACCTTGCTCGGCGGTTTCAACGGCCTCAAGGACACGATCCCGCGTGCCGAAGGCGTGACCATGGACGAGAGCGGCAATCTGTACATGGTCAGTGAGCCAAACCTGTTCTATCGTTTTGAAAAGCAGAAATAACTGACGAATTACGTCAGACTTTTCTTTATAAACGGCATTAGCCAGACAGTCCGGTGCGTTTAAGTTTAAATTCAGGTGACCTTGATATCTATTCGCCAGTTTTTTCTCTGAGCCCGCCCCGATGCGTCGACTTGCCCGCCCCAAACCTGCTGTTTTTATCCTGCTGTTGCTCGCCCTGGTCGCTGCCGGGCTGGTTGCACAGCAGTTCCGTCTGTTCGAACGCGCCTGGTTCAACTGGCGGGTGTGGTACCAGCCGGCTGATGAGCGTGCCATTGGCTTGGCGGATTACCGCGTCACCCTCGAAGGCCGGGTGATCGAAGGGCTCGACGATGATGTCTCGGCTCTGACCTACGACCCCGTGCGCAAAAGCCTGTTTACCGTCACCAATAAAAACGCCGAACTGGTCGAGCTGTCCCTGGAGGGCAAGATCCTGCGGCGCATTCCCTTGGTGGGCTTTGGCGATGCCGAGGCGGTGGAATTTATCAGCGACAACATCTACGTCCTCAGCGATGAGCGCCAGCAGCGCTTGATCAAGGTGCATGTGGATGACGACACCACGTTCCTCGACGCCGCCGATGCGGAGCAAATGACCCTGGGCGTGCACGTCGGCGGCAACAAGGGCTTTGAAGGGTTGGCCTACGATTCGGTGGGCAAGCGCCTGTTCGTGGCCAAGGAGCGCGACCCCATGCTGATCTACGAGGTGCATGGGTTTCCCCATTTCAAGCCAGAAAAAACCTACTCGGTGCATGTAATCAACAACCCCAAGCGCGATGCCGGGCTGTTTGTGCGCGACCTGTCGAGCCTGCAATACGACGAGCGCAGCGGCCATCTGTTGGCGCTGTCGGATGAGTCTTTTCTGGTCTTGGAGCTGGATATCGATGGTCGCCCTCTAAGCAGTTTGTCGTTGCTTAAAGGGCGCCATGGCCTGAGCAAGCGTGTGCCCCAGGCCGAAGGGATCGCCATGGATGACGACGGCACGCTGTACATGGTCAGCGAGCCCAACCTGTTTTACGTGTTCAAGAAGCCTTGATCAGAACATCCATTGCACGCCCAGCGAATAACCGGTCTGGCTGCCTTCAGCATGCCCCAGGCGACCATTGACCTCGGCAAACACGCCCAACTGTGGGGTGATCGCCAGTTGGCTGCCCAGTTGTGCACGAGCAAAGCTCTTGTCCACTGAGCCCAGCCTGGCGGTGCGGGCCTGGCCATCGGCGCGTGCAGTGAGTTGCAGGTCGTCCAGGCGGCCATCGGCCAATTCCTTGACCCAGGCGATGTCGCCGTAGGGCATCAGGTTCAGACCATAGGGCAGGGCAACCGCGCCGCGCACGCGCCAGCCGAGGCTGGCTTCCAGGGAGTCGAAAGACTGCTCTTCGTATTCCAGGGCTGTGCGCAGGTTCTGCTTTTCGTGGAACTTGTCGATGCGGTAATGGCTGTAGTCCAGGCCGGCGAACGGCCCGCTCTTGATCGCGCCAAAGTCAAAGTCATAGCCACCCAGCACCCGTGCGCCCAGCGCCAGAGCATCGGTGTCGCCCGTCAGTTGCTGGTTGAGCAGGATCGGCCCGCCATTGGCCTGGATGACCAGGTTGCGCTTGGAATCGAAGCGCGTGTGGCCCACGCTCAGGTCACCGGCCAGCCAGCTTGGCCCGCCATCGTTGAGCAGCGCATAGACGGCTGCCTGCCAGGTGTCGCTGTCGAGCTTGCCGCGATGCTCCAGTTTGTCGCGCCCATTGAGGTAGCTGAGGCTGGCGCCGATATTCAGGCTTGAAGTCAGTTGGTAGTCGCCGAGGGCATGCAGCCCCAGACGCCGGGCTTCGGGGTTGGGGGCGCTGTCAAAGCCGCTGTCCGGGTTGTATTCGCCATCCACGCCGATCTCGCCATCAAAGCTGCCGACGTCGCGGCTGGCCGCTTGCAGGGTCAGCCAGCGGCGATCATGCAGGCGCACCAGGGCCTGATGCTGGCGCTGCAGGTTGTCTTGCATATTGCGCGCAACGGCGCCGCCAGAGGCGGTCGAGGCCATCAGGTCGGCGTTGGTCAATTCCAGCACCAGGCGGCTGAGCAGGCGTGAATAGTCACGCAGGCGTTGGTCGATGCGTGCCTGGCCGAATGCATCGGTCAGCACGGCTTTGTTGTCTTCGGTGGGGTCGTGCCAGGTCGAGCCGCCGGGGATTTTCGGGTTGTCGGTCTGGGTGTAGCCATCCAGGTCGCCCAGTTCCCAGTTGGTAGCCTCTATATAAAGGATCGGGACATTCAGCGGTTCGAACGCCTCACCATCGCTGCAGCAGCCAGTGCCCTTCGGGTACTGCGGGTCGAGGCCGGGGTTGCTGAACAGCGGGATGTTCAACTCCTTGGCGATCTGGAAGGTGTGCTCGCGCAAGGAGGCCAAGGCCGGGTTGGCGGTGCTGTTCTGGCCGGCGTGGGCGTACATCATGTCGCCGGTGATCAGGCTGTCGAGGTTGATCATCGCGAGCATGTTGGCGCGCTGGCTGGCGCTGAGTGAGTCGACAAAGGCCCGCGAGCCGCGCAGGCCTTCTTCTTCGGCGCCGAAGCCGACGATTTGCAGGCCATTTTCCAGTGACAGGCCGCCGAGGTTCTTCGCCACCTCAGTCAACACGCTGGCGCCGGAACCGTTGTCATCCAGGCCTTGCAGGGTCGGGCGGCCGAAGTACGTATCGAAATGCGCGCCAATCACCACGTACTGGGGCTTGGTGCCAGCGGCAGAGGCCACCACGTTTTGCGAAGCCCGGCTGCCGTTGTTCCAGGTGAAGTCCTGGCGGCTGAGGCTATAGGTGTTGCCCATCTGGCTCTGCATCCAGTCGGCTGCCCCGGCAAAATTGGCCGTGCCGCGATAACGGCCAGGGTAGTCGTTGATCAGTTTTTCCAGGGTGGTGTTGGCGTGCTGGCCGTAATCATAGGCTTGGCTATGGGTGGGCAGCAGGGCACCGGCAACGCTGATGGCGAGGGCTAGAGGCTTTATCACAAGGTCTTCCTTGAGGTGAGGGGGACGTTCAAGCCCAGACCCTTTGCACAATGCGCGCCTCATTCCATGGGCGGCTGCGAATTGGCGCATTGTTAAACGCGTGGGTCGCGTGGCTGTAATTTGTATCCGATTGGATACCAGGCGGGGCAGGGGATGCCGTGACAGAGCGCACGGTTTTGGCGAGGAGTGCTGCGAAAAGTAGCGTTTTTGTTACATCGCTCTAGCGCCGAGCGCCTAACAAATGTGGGAGCGGGCTTGCTCGCGAATGCGGTGTGTCAGTAACAAAAATAGTGACTGACACACCGCATTCGCGAGCAAGCCCGCTCCCACATTTAGCCCGGTTTGTTCTTAGGCCTTGAGGGTTTTCACGCCTTCCGGGGTGCCCAGCAGCAACACATCCGCCGGGCGCGCGGCGAACAGGCCGTTGGTGACCACGCCCACGATGGCGTTGATCTGCGTCTCCAGCTCCACCGGGTTGGTGATCTGCATATTGAACACGTCGAGGATGATGTTGCCGTTGTCGGTCAACACGCCTTCGCGGTACACCGGGTCGCCGCCTAGTTTCACCAGCTCGCGGGCCACGTGGCTGCGGGCCATGGGGATGACTTCCACCGGCAGTGGGAACGTGCCCAGCACGGGGACCAGCTTGCTCGCGTCGGCGATGCAGATGAAGGTCTTGGCCACGGCCGCGACAATCTTCTCGCGGGTCAGGGCCGCGCCGCCGCCTTTGATCAGGTTCAGGTGCTCGTCGCTTTCATCGGCGCCGTCGACGTAGAACTCCAGGTCGCTTACGGTGTTGAGCTCGTACACCGGGATGCCATGGCCCTTGAGGCGGGCAGCGGTGGCTTCGGAACTGGCCACGGCGCCGTCGAACGCGCCCTTGTGCTGGGCCAGTGCGTCGATAAAGCAGTTGGCGGTGGAGCCGGTGCCGACACCGACGATGCTCTTGTCGTCGAGTTTAGGAAGGATTAAATCGACAGCGGCCTGGGCCACTGCCTGTTTGAGTTGATCCTGGGTCATGCGGGCTCCGGAACGGGCGGGGAATTAACGAGGGCGGCGAGTATAACCCAACAAAACCTCGGGATTCGTGTGGTCGCCCGGCCAAACGCTGGGTTAGACTCCTTGGCCCTGCCCAACCCGTGAAGTAGATGCCTGCCGATGCTTGAACACTACGTCAAAAAAATCCTCACCTCGCGCGTTTACGACATCGCCGTGGAAACCCCCTTGCAGACTGCCCGCCAGCTCTCCGAGCGGCTGGGTAACAAGATTTGGCTCAAGCGCGAAGACTTGCAGCCGGTGTTCTCGTTCAAGATTCGCGGCGCCTACAACAAGCTCACCCAGCTCAGCGCCGAAGAACGTGCGCGCGGTGTCGTCACCGCGTCGGCCGGCAACCATGCCCAGGGCCTGGCCCTGGCGGCCAGGGTGCTGGGGGTGAAAGCCACCATCGTGATGCCCAAGACCACCCCAGAGATCAAGGTCGAAGGCGTGCGCTCCCGTGGCGGCAAAGTGGTGCTGCACGGTGACTCCTTCCCGGAAGCCCTGGCCTACTCGCTCAAGCTGGTCGACGAAAAAGGCTACGTCTACATCCACCCCTACGATGATCCGCACACCATTGCCGGGCAGGGCACCGTGGCGATGGAAATCCTGCGCCAGCACCCAGGGCCGCTGGACGCGATTTTCGTACCGGTGGGCGGCGGCGGCCTGATCGCCGGGATTGCGGCGTATGTGAAATACCTGCGCCCGGAGATCAAGATCATCGGCGTGGAACCGGACGACTCCAACTGCCTGCAAGCTGCCATGGCGGCGGGCGAGCGCGTGGTATTGCCCACCGTTGGCATCTTCGCCGACGGCGTGGCGGTGGCGCAGATCGGTCAGCACACCTTCGACATTTGCAAAGACTACGTGGATGAAGTGATCACCGTCAGCACCGATGAAATCTGTGCGGCGATCAAGGACATCTACGACGATACCCGCTCCATCACCGAGCCGGCCGGCGCGCTGGGCGTGGCCGGGATCAAAAAGTACGTCGAGACCCGTGGCGTCAGCGGCCAGACCTTTGTCGCCATCGACTCGGGCGCCAACGTCAACTTCGACCGTTTGCGCCACGTGGCCGAGCGCGCCGAACTGGGTGAGGGTCGTGAAGCCATCATCGCGGTGACCATCCCCGAGCGGCCGGGCAGCTTCAAGGCCTTCTGCGAAGCGGTGGGCAAGCGCCAGATCACCGAATTCAATTACCGCTACCACTCCGGCAGCGAAGCGCACATCTTCGTCGGCGTGCAGACCCACCCTGAGAACGACCCGCGCAGCGCGTTGGTGGCCAGCCTGACCAGCCAGGGTTTCCCGGTGCTGGACCTTACCGAGAACGAACTGGCCAAGTTGCACATTCGCCATATGGTTGGCGGGCATGCGGCCAAAGTCAGCGACGAGCTGGTGTTTCGCTTCGAATTCCCGGAGCGGCCGGGGGCGTTGTTCAACTTCCTCCACAAGCTCGGCGGGCGCTGGAACATCTCGATGTTCCACTACCGCAACCACGGCGCGGCAGACGGCCGTGTGGTTGCCGGGCTGCAAGTACCGGCGGACGAGCGCCACCTGGTGCCTGCCGCGTTGGCGCAAATCGGCTACCCGTACTGGGATGAAAGCGAAAACCCGGCTTACCAGCTGTTCCTCGGTTGAGCGACTACGCTGACTGAGCGGCCTATAAGGAATAGAGACCATGGAAACGCTGACCACCCTCAAGGTGATCCACATCACCGCCACCGTATTGCTGCTGCTCAGCGGCCTGGGTCTGGCGGTATTGGCGTGGCGTAAACGCAGCGCCGGCCCGGCCGCGACCGTGCAGCGCCCCTGGGCATTTGTATGGCTGCTGATGGGCATTTGCCTGGTCAGCATGCCGTTCACCGGCTGGTGGCTGGTGCACCTGCTCGGCTGGCCATTGGGGCAAACCTGGATCTTGGGCTCCAGCATCCTCTACACCGTGGCGGCACTGGCGTGGTTCTGGCTGGTGGCACGGCTCAATCGGCTGCGCAAGGGCGAGGGCGGGAGCCTGAATTTCACCTTGGTGCTGGCGGTGGTCAGCCTGGTGGGGTTTGTGGCGATTGCAGGGCTTATGGGTGCCAAGCCTGTTTGAAACCGCGTCGCCTTCATCGCAGGCAAGCCAGCTCCCACACTTGACCGGATTCCAACATGAGAACAGGGTCAAAATGAGGGAGCTGGCTTGCCTGCGATAGCGTTGTCAGCCGCGCAGTGTAATCACCGGCCAGTCACGCTTTTCAGCCTCAGCGCGCAAATTCGGATCCGGATCCACTGCCACCGGATGCGTCACCTGCTCCAGCAGCGGCAAATCATTCATCGAATCGCTGTAGAAATAGCTGTCTTCCAGGCTATAACCGGTTTCTTCCAGCCAACGGTTCAAGCGCGTCACCTTGCCCTCGCGAAAGCACGGCACATCGGTGCTGCGCCCGGTGTAGCGGCCATCCACCATTTCGCACTCGGTGGCGATCAGGGTTTCGACGCCCAGGCGTGCGGCAATCGGCGCGGTGACGAAGCGGTTGGTGGCGGTGATGATCACCAGCTTGTCGCCGGCGGCGCGGTGCTTGGCCAGCAGCTCGACGGCCTTGGGGAGCAGGATGGGCTCGATGCAGTCGCGCATGTAGTCGTTGTGCCACTCGTCCAGCTGGGCCATCTCGGTGCGGCCGAGGATTTCCAGGCAGAAGTTCAAGTAGGCGGCGTTATCCAGCGTGCCGGCCAGGTAGTCCTGGTAGAACTCATCGTTGCGGGCCTTGTAGGCCACCGGGTCGAGAAAACCGCGTTCACACAGGTAATCGCCCCAGGCGTGATCGCTGTCACCGCCCAGAAGGGTATTGTCCAAGTCGAATAAAGCCAGGCGCATTGCAGTTACTCGCTGAAAAGTCTGTAAAAAGGCGTCCAGAATACGGTCTTTTCACAAGAGTGCACATAAGGTAAGAAGCCTCGTTGCCGCTGGAACAACCTTTGTGGAACAATGCGGCGACATGCGTTTGCGAGGTTGTTGCCGTGATCGACCCCGATGGTTTCCGTCCTAATGTCGGCATTATTCTGACGAATGATGCCGGACAGGTGCTATGGGCTCGCCGAATCAACCAAGATGCCTGGCAGTTTCCTCAAGGTGGAATCAACCCCGACGAAACCCCTGAAGACGCCTTGTACCGTGAGTTGAACGAAGAAGTCGGCCTTGAGCGCGAAGATGTAAAAATTCTGGCCTGTACCCGTGGCTGGTTGCGCTATCGTTTGCCGCAACGCCTGGTGCGTACCCACAGCCAACCGCTGTGCATCGGCCAGAAGCAGAAATGGTTTCTTTTGCGCCTGATCTCCAACGAGCAGCGGGTGCGGATGGATTTGACCGGTAAACCGGAGTTCGATGGCTGGCGCTGGGTCAGCTATTGGTATCCGTTGGGCCAGGTGGTGACATTCAAGCGCGAGGTTTATCGTCGCGCTCTCAAAGAGCTTGCCCCGCGCCTTTTAGCGCGCGACTGACGACGGAGTTCGACCCCGAGCCATGCTCAATACGCTGCGCAAGATCGTCCAGGAAGTTAACTCCGCCAAGGATCTCAAGGCGGCGTTGGGGATTATTGTGTTGCGCGTCAAGGAAGCCATGGGCAGCCAGGTCTGCTCGGTTTACCTGCTGGACCCCGAGACCAACCGTTTTGTGCTGATGGCCACGGAGGGCTTGAACAAGCGCTCCATCGGCAAGGTCAGCATGGCGCCCAATGAAGGTCTGGTGGGCCTGGTGGGGACGCGTGAAGAACCCCTTAACCTCGAGAACGCGGCCGATCACCCGCGTTATCGCTACTTTGCCGAAACCGGTGAAGAGCGCTACGCCTCGTTCCTTGGCGCACCGATCATTCACCACCGCCGCGTTGTCGGCGTGTTGGTCATCCAGCAAAAAGAGCGTCGCCAGTTCGACGAAGGCGAAGAAGCCTTCCTGGTGACCATGAGCGCGCAACTGGCCGGGGTTATCGCCCACGCCGAAGCGACCGGCTCGATTCGCGGCCTGGGACGCCAGGGCAAGGGTATCCAGGAAGCCAAGTTCGTCGGCGTACCGGGTTCGCCAGGCGCTGCGGTGGGTACCGCGGTGGTCATGCTGCCGCCAGCCGACCTCGATGTAGTGCCGGACAAGAGCGTCAGTGACATCGACGCCGAGATCAAACTGTTCAAGACCGCCCTCGAAGGCGTGCGCGCCGACATGCGCAACCTGTCGACCAAGCTGGCCACCCAGCTGCGCCCCGAAGAGCGTGCGCTGTTCGACGTGTACCAGATGATGCTCGACGACGCGTCCCTGGGTAACGAAGTCAAGACCGTGATCAAGACCGGCCAGTGGGCCCAGGGCGCGTTGCGCCAGGTGGTCACCGATCACGTCAACCGTTTCGAAATGATGGACGACGCCTACCTGCGCGAGCGGGCATCGGATGTGCGCGACCTGGGTCGCCGCCTGTTGGCGTACCTGCAGGAAGACCGCAGCACCAACATGGTCTTCCCCGATAACACCATCTTGGTCAGTGAAGAATTGACCGCCACCCAGCTTGGCGAAGTGCCTGAAGGCAAGCTGGTGGGCCTGGTATCGGTATTGGGCTCGGGTAACTCCCACGTGGCGATCCTGGCCCGGGCCATGGGCATCCCGA
Organism: Pseudomonas sp. FP215; assembly: GCF_030687795.1. Taxonomy (NCBI): domain Bacteria; kingdom Pseudomonadati; phylum Pseudomonadota; class Gammaproteobacteria; order Pseudomonadales; family Pseudomonadaceae; genus Pseudomonas; species Pseudomonas sp. FP215. The sequence continues at coordinate 6,318,925 of NZ_CP117447.1, read as the reverse complement.
CGGTGATGGGCCTGGTGGACCTGCCGTATTCCAAGGTCGATGGCATCGACATGATCGTCGACGGGCATCGCGGCGAAGTGTTCACCAACCCCAGCGACGTGCTGCGCAAGCAATACGCCGAGGTGGTGGAAGAAGAGAAGCAACTGGCCCAGGGCCTGGATTCGCTGCGTGAGCTGCCGTGTGTCACCCCCGATGGCCACCGGGTACCGCTGCTGGTCAACACCGGCCTGCTGGCGGACGTAGCCCGTGCGCAACAGCGCGGCGCCGAAGGGGTGGGGCTGTACCGCACCGAAGTGCCGTTCATGATCAACCAGCGTTTCCCGAGCGAGAAGGAGCAGCTGGCGATTTATCGCGAGCAACTGCAAGCCTTCCACCCGTTACCGGTGACGATGCGCAGCCTGGATATTGGCGGCGATAAGTCACTGTCCTATTTCCCCATCAAGGAAGACAACCCCTTCCTTGGCTGGCGCGGTATTCGCGTTACCCTCGACCATCCCGAAATCTTCCTCGTCCAGACCCGCGCCATGCTCAAGGCCAGCGAGGGTTTGAACAACCTGCGCATCCTGCTGCCGATGATCTCCGGCACCCATGAGCTGGAAGAAGCCCTGCACCTGATCCACCGTGCCTGGGGCGAAGTGCGCGACGAAGGCGCCGATGTGCCGATGCCGCCGATTGGCGTGATGATCGAAATCCCGGCGGCGGTGTACCAGGCCAAGGAACTGGCGCGGCAGGTGGACTTCCTGTCGGTAGGCTCCAACGACCTGACCCAGTACCTGTTGGCTGTGGACCGTAACAACCCACGGGTGGCCGATCTTTACGACTACCTGCACCCGGCGGTGCTGCAAGCGCTGCAACACGTGGTGCGCGACGCCCATGCCGAAGGCAAACCGGTGAGTATCTGCGGCGAAATGGCCGGCGACCCGGCGGCGGCGGTGCTGTTGATGGCGATGGGTTTTGACAGCCTGTCGATGAACGCCACCAACTTGCCGAAAGTGAAGTGGATGCTGCGCCAGGTGGAGTTGAGCAGGGCCAAGGATTTGCTCGCCGAGTTGATGACCATCGACAACCCGCAAGTTATCCACAGCTCGCTGCAACTGGCGTTGAAGAACCTGGGGTTGACCCGGATGATCAACCCGGCCTCGGCCAAAACCCTCTAAACCGAGGCGCCTTCATCGCAGGCAAGCCAGCTCCCACAAGGAACCGCATTCCAAATGTGGGAGCTGGCTTGCCTGCGATGACGTCAGCCCAAGCGCCGTCAGATTTTCAGTTCGACCTCACCCAGCCGCCCACCGTGCGGGCCAAAGCTACGCTCCAGCATCCTTCGCGTCCCATCGGCATTTACAATCAGCGCCGTGCTCGCCCGTGTCCCATAACTGGGGCTGGCGATAAACACGCTCGACAGCAGGCTTTCTGTCGCCAGGCCTACGCCGGTGTCCGGCAGCTCAGCAAACGGCGCGATCTGCGGGTCGCTCAGAATCCGCAGCAGGGCCTTAGGCTCTGGGTTCTCCAGCACTGCGCGGAACGCCGCCTTGGCCTTTAGCAACTTCGGCCAGGGCGTATCCAGCCCGGCATTGGATAACCCATACACCCCAGCCTTCAACCGCGTCGGTTCGGTGTCCTTGGCGTTGTAGTGCCACAGCTCATCCCGCGTGCCCACCAGCAGGTTGAACCCGGCGTATTCAATCGAGCGTCCATTCACATCGGCCAAATAATCGTCAATTGGCAGCGAACCACTGAGAAACCGCGCAACCAGTTCGCCGCGAGACTTGCGTGCCGGTGGCTGGTGCGGGTCGCGGATGTTGGTCAAGGCGGCAAAGCGCCCATCCGCGTTCACCCCCAGCCAGGTGCCCCCGGCCTCCTGATCGCGACCGGCGTAGACCCGGGGCGCATCCGCCCACTGGGCCAAGGGCAGGCTGGGGCGGGCGTAGAACTCATCGCGGTTGGCCGCGACGATCAACGGCTGGGCATGGCCCGGTCGCCAGGCGAAAACAATCAGGCACATCGGGTGACCCCTTTTGTGTTTTTGCCACTCTACCCACAGACGCGCAGGTGTTCCATCGTCTCGAAGTTGGGCCGCGCACCTCTGATCCGTTAACATGCCGGGCTGTTTGGTGTGTATGTGAACTTCTTAATTTGATCTCGCAGCTGTAACGCAGGCTTAATCGCACATCGGCATGGTCCGGTGCGTCATGACTAAATGTTTTAACGAGGAGTCGCAATGCTGCCTTACCCGCAGATCGACCCGGTGGCCCTGGCCATCGGTCCGCTGAAAATCCATTGGTACGGGTTGATGTACCTGATCGGCATCGGCGGTGCCTGGCTGCTGGCTTCCCGGCGCCTGAACCGTTTCGACCCGACCTGGACCAAGGAGAAGCTCTCCGACATGGTGTTCTGGATGTCGATGGGCGTGATCGTCGGCGGGCGCCTGGGGTATGTGCTGTTCTACGACCTGTCTGCGTATCTCGCCAACCCGACCCTGATCTTTGAAGTGTGGAAGGGCGGCATGGCGTTCCACGGCGGGTTTATCGGCGTGATGATCGCCGCCTGGTGGTTTGGCCGGCGCAATGGCAAGTCGTTCTTCCAGCTGATGGACTTCGTCGCCCCCTTCGTGCCGATCGGCCTGGGCGCCGGGCGCATTGGTAACTTTATCAACGCCGAGCTGTGGGGCAAGCCGACCGACGTGCCGTGGGCGATGGTGTTCCCGCCGTTCAGCGACCCGGCGCAACTGCCGCGCCACCCGTCGCAGCTGTACCAGTTCGCGTTGGAAGGTGTGGCACTGTTCCTTATCCTCTACATATTCTCGCGCAAGCCACGCCCAACCATGGCCGTGTCGGGCATGTTCGCGCTGTTCTACGGGATTTTCCGCTTTATCGTCGAATTCGTACGGGTACCGGACGCGCAGTTGGGCTACCTGGCATGGGGCTGGCTGACCATGGGTCAGGTGCTCAGCTTGCCGATGATCCTGGCGGGCCTGGGCATGCTGTGGTGGGCGTACAATCGCCCGCAGCCGCTGAAGAACGCCGCGCTTTAAATTCGAATGCCAAGACCAGGAGGTCTTGGCTTCAACGATACGGGTAAAAACATGAAGCAATATCTCGAACTGCTGCAGGACGTCGTGACCAATGGCCTGACCAAGGGCGACCGCACGGGCACCGGCACCAAGGCTGTGTTTGCGCGTCAGTATCGGCATAACCTGGCCGACGGCTTCCCGCTGCTGACCACCAAGAAGCTGCACTTCAAAAGCATCGCCAACGAACTGATCTGGATGTTGAGCGGCAATACCAACATCAAGTGGCTCAACGAAAATGGCGTGAAGATCTGGGACGAATGGGCCACCGAAGACGGCGACCTCGGCCCGGTGTACGGCGAGCAGTGGACCGCCTGGCCGACCAAGGACGGCGGCACGATCAACCAGATCGACTACATGGTGCACACGCTCAAGACCAACCCCAACAGCCGGCGCATCCTGTTCCATGGCTGGAACGTCGAGTACCTGCCGGACGAAACCCAGAGCCCGCAGGAAAACGCGCGTAACGGCAAGCAAGCCCTGCCGCCGTGCCATTTGCTGTACCAGGCGTTCGTGCATGACGGCCATCTGTCGATGCAGTTGTATATCCGCAGCTCCGACGTGTTCCTGGGCCTGCCGTACAACACCGCCGCGCTGGCGTTGCTGACCCACATGCTGGCCCAGCAATGCGACCTGATCCCCCACGAGATCATCGTCACCACCGGCGACACCCACGCCTACAGCAACCACATGGAACAGATCCAGACCCAGTTGGCGCGTACGCCGAAAAAACTGCCGGAATTGGTGATCAAGCGTAAGCCTGCGTCGATCTACGACTACAAGTTCGAAGACTTTGAAATCGTGGGCTACGACGCCGACCCAAGCATCAAGGCCGACGTGGCTATCTAAAGCCTGTTGCGGTCAGAAACTGTGGGAGCTGGCTTGCCTGCGATAGCGCAGTGTCAGGCGACATCAATGTTGCTGGCACACCGCTATCGCAGGCAAGCCAGCTCCCACATGGGTTGCGTGTTCGCTTGAGTTTAGTGGCCGTGGCTTCTGCCCACATGCGAAGGCTCGGCCTCGCTGGCCGCAATCCCGCCGCTGACTTCCAACTGCTGCAAGATCCCGCACTGGTTCCCACCGCCGCAACGTTGGCGCAGGTCCAGCAGTTGCTCCTGCAAGGCCAACAACCCGTCGATCCGCGCTTTCACATGGTGGATATGCTCGTCGATCAACGCATTCACGCTTTCGCACTGGTCCTGGGGGCTGTCGCGCAGCCCCAGCAGGCTGCGGATCTCTTCGAGGGTCATGTCCAGGCTGCGGCAGTTGCGGATAAAGGTCAGCCGCTCGGTGTGCGCCTGGGTGTACACGCGATAGTTGCCGTCGGTGCGGGCCGGGGGCGGCAGCAGGTTTTCCTTCTCGTAATAACGGATGGTTTCCACCGGGCAATCGGTGAGTTTGGCCAGTTCGCCGATTTTCATCGCAGCAATCTCCAAATGGGTGCTTGACCCTATAGTGGCTACAGGGTCTTTACTTGGCAACAGGCACCTTTACGGACGCGACCTGATGAGCCACTCCATTCATACCCCGCACAAGCACGACCACAAGCATGATCACGATCACGATCACGCTCACGCTCATGACCACGGCCATGATCATAAACATGACCATGGGCCCGCCAAACTCACGCCTGTGGATAACCACGGCCATTCCGGCTCCTGCTGCTCCGGCGCTGCCGGGCCTGCCATCGTGACCCTGAGCGAGGCGCCCACCGCCGGCTCGCGCCTGAGCACCTTCCGCATCGAAGCCATGGACTGCCCCACCGAGCAGACGCTGATCCAGAACAAGCTGGGCAAGCTCGCTGGCGTGCAGCAACTGGAATTCAACCTGATCAACCGCATCCTCGGCGTCACCCATGACCTGCCGAACACCGCGCCGATCATCGAGGCAATCAAGTCCATCGGCATGCAGGCCGACCCTATCGAAGAAGGCAGCCCCGCCGCCGCGCCGCCTGCCAAGAAGCATTGGTGGCCGTTGGCGGTGTCGGGCGTGGGTGCCCTGGGTGCGGAGGTGCTGCACTTCACCGGCGTGGCACCCACCTGGGTGATTGCGCTGGTGGCATTGGTGTCGATCCTCAGCGGCGGCCTTACCACCTACAAGAAGGGCTGGATTGCCCTGAAGAACTTCAACCTCAATATCAACGCCTTGATGAGCATCGCGGTGACGGGCGCGATCCTGATTGGCCAGTGGCCGGAAGCGGCAATGGTGATGTTCCTGTTCACCGTGGCCGAGTTGATCGAGGCCAAATCTCTGGACCGGGCGCGCAACGCCATCAGCGGCCTGATGCAGATGACCCCGGAACAGGCCACGGTGCGCCAGGCCGACGGTTCCTGGCTGGAACAAGAGGTCAAAAGCATTGATCTTGGCGCGATTGTGCGGGTAAAGCCCGGCGAGCGCATCGGCCTTGACGGTGAGGTCACGGCCGGCCAGTCCACCATCGACCAGGCACCGATCACCGGGGAAAGCCTGCCGATTGAGAAAACCGTGGGCGATAAAGTCTTCGCCGGCACCATCAACCAGGCCGGTTCCCTGGAGTACAAGGTCACCGCAGCGGCGAACAATTCGACCCTGGCGCGAATCATCCACGCCGTGGAACAGGCCCAAGGCGCACGCGCACCGACCCAGCGGTTTGTCGACAGCTTCTCCAAGGTCTACACCCCGGCCGTCTTCCTGTTTGCCCTCGGTGTGGCGGTGATTCCGCCGCTGTTCATGGCGGGCGTGTGGTTTGACTGGATCTACCGCGCCCTCGTGTTGCTGGTAGTGGCCTGCCCTTGTGCCTTGGTGATCTCCACCCCGGTGACCATTGTCAGCGGCCTGGCAGCAGCAGCGCGCAAAGGCATCCTGATCAAGGGCGGCGTATACCTGGAGGGCGGCTACAAGCTCGATTACCTGGCCCTCGACAAAACCGGCACCATCACCCATGGCAAACCGGTGCAAACCGACTATCTGCCGCTGTTCCCGAATATCGAAGACAGCGCGCCGGCCCTGGCTGCCAGCTTGGCATCGCGCTCTGACCACCCGGTGTCCCTGGCCATTGCCAACGCGGCTGTGGATAAAAACCTGTCGACTCACGCTGTGGATAACTTCGAAGCCCTGGCCGGGCGCGGTGTGCGGGGTGATATCAACGGCCAGACCTATCACCTGGGTAACCACCGCCTGGTGGAAGACCTCGGCCTGTGTTCCGAGGCTCTGGAAGAGAAACTTTTCGCCCTGGAAAAACAAGGCAAGTCGGTGGTGTTGCTGCTGGACAAGTCCGGCCCGCTCGCGCTGTTTGCCGTGGCCGACACGGTCAAGGAGAGCAGCCGCGAAGCCATCCAGCAATTGCACGACCTGGGCATCAAGACCCTGATGCTCACCGGCGACAACACCCACACTGCCCAGGCCATTGCGGCCCAGGTCGGTATCGACCAGGCTCAGGGCGACCTGTTGCCCACCGACAAACTGCAAGCCATCGAAACCCTCTACGGCCAGGGCCATCGGGTGGGCATGGTCGGTGACGGCATCAACGACGCCCCGGCCCTGGCCCGTGCCGAGATCGGCTTTGCCATGGCCGCAGCGGGCACCGACACCGCCATCGAGACCGCCGACGTGGCGCTGATGGACGATGATTTGCGCAAGATTCCGGCTTTCATTCGGTTGTCGCGGCAAACGTCGAGTATCCTCAAGCAGAACATCGCCCTGGCGCTGGTGATCAAGGCGATCTTCCTGGCCGTCACGTTCATGGGCATGGCGACCATGTGGATGGCAGTCTTCGCCGACATGGGCGTGAGCCTGCTGGTGGTGTTCAATGGCCTGCGCCTGGTGCGCAAATAGCGGATGAGAGGGTGGTGTGCTGAGTGCTGAGTTAAAGGCGTTTTTCATGGTCGCCCGCCTGGGCAGCATTACCCAGGCGGCGAAGAAACTCGGCCTGAGCCAGCCCACGGTGACCACCCAGATTCGCAATTTGGAAAGCCAGTATGGCGTCGAGTTGTTCTACCGTGGCGGCCGCCGTCTCACCGTCAGCGACGAAGGCGCGCGGCTATTGCCGATGGTCAAGGCGCTGTTGCAGCAGGAAGCGGATATCGAGTTTTTCCTGCGCAACAACGGCCAGGTCCAGGGCGCGTTGAGGATTGCCGCGACGGCGCCGTATTACATCCTCGATCTGGTCAAAGCCTTTCGCGAGCGCCTGCCCCAGGTGGACGTGTCGGTGGAAATCGGCAACTCCCAGCAGGTGCTTGAGGCGTTGGACGATTACCGCGTCGATGTCGCGGCCTCATCACAATTGCTGGAAGATGCCCGGCTGATCCGCCGCGTGCTGGGCACGGACCCGCTGGTGCTGGCGGTGCACCGCAATCACCCGTTGGCCAAGCTTGATCATGTACCGTTGAGCGCGCTTATCGGGCATACCTTGCTGATGCGTGAAGCGGGCTCCACCACCCGCCGGCTGACGGAAGAGATGTTGAAGAACGCCGGCGTGGGGTACGGGCCGTTGCTGGAGATTGGCAGCCGTGAGTCGATTCGCGAGGCGGTACTGCGCAATATCGGCATCAGCATCATCGCCCGCCAGGAAGTGCCCCATGACCCGCAGTTGCGGGTGCTGACCATCGAGAATGCACCGCAGATTCCGGAGTACCTGTATTGCCTCAAGGAGCGCAAAGGTGCGCGGTTGCCGGCGGCATTCCTTGGCCTGGCGCAGGAAATGTCACCCCTCTGATCGTTCCCACGCTCCGCGTGGGAACGCCGCCCAGGACGCTCCGCGTCCGTGACGCGGAGCGTCACTAGAGACGTTCCCACGCGGAGCGTGGGAACGATCATGAGTCCTACACAAATCCACCAATACCACTATCACCTCCTTTTGCCTTTCTGCCACACCAGCTACGCATTCCCTCCCTAGCATGGCCTTCATCCGTTCGATGAGGTGCCACCATGCACACAGCCCTGACCCAACCCGGCGCACCGATGAAAGTGCGCGCAATCCAGAAACGCTTTGGCGCGTTCACCGCGCTGGACAACGTCTCCCTGGACGTCGCCGCCGGCGAGCTGGTGTGCCTGCTGGGCCCTTCCGGCTGTGGCAAGACCACACTGCTGCGCTGCATCGCCGGCCTGGAGCGCCAGGACAGCGGTGAGCTTTACCTGGGCGAGCGCGACGTGTCCCTGCTGCCACCCCAGGCGCGGGACTACGGCATCCTGTTCCAGTCCTACGCGTTGTTTCCCAACCTCAGCGTTGAAGCGAACATCGGCTACGGCCTCACCGGCAGCGGCCGCGATGAAGTGCGCAAGCGTATCGCGCAGATGCTCGAACTGGTCGGCCTGGTGGGCAGCGAAAAGAAGTACCCCGGCCAACTCTCCGGCGGCCAGCAACAGCGCGTCGCCCTGGCCCGCGCACTGGCGCCGGCGCCGTCGTTATTGCTGTTGGATGAGCCGATGTCGGCCCTCGATGCCCGGGTGCGCGAGCACCTGTGCACTGAACTGCGCCAACTGCAGCGGCGCCTGGGCATCACCACCTTGATGGTGACCCACAACCAGGACGAAGCCATGTTGATGGCCGACCGCATTGCCGTGATGAACAACGGTAAGGTCGAGCAGTACGCCACGCCCCAGGAAATCTACGACCGCCCGGCCACACCGTTCGTGGCGGAGTTTGTCGGCCAGGGCAACTGGTTGCCGTTCAGCCGTAACAGCGCCAGCCATGCCCAGGTGGGTGGGTTGAACATGCGCCTGGCTGAGGACGCGGGTGTCGCCCAGTCGGGCCGCTTGTTCTGCCGCCCGGAAGCGATCTGCGTCAACCCGCCGGTGCACGAAGAAAACCTGTTCCCGGCCAAAGTTCGCGAGATCACCTTCCTCGGCAACCGCTGTCGCATGAGCTTTGAACTGGAGCAGTTGCCAGGCCATCCGTTGCTGGCGGAACTGGCGCCGGAAGCCATGCCGCGCCTGGGCGCCCAGGACATCTGGGTGGCGTTGCCGCCGCGCAGCCTGCAGGTGTTTGCCTGAGATGGGGGCGGTGATGACATTGCCGGTACCGCGTCAGGTGTCCCGCGCCGAGTGGGGCGACCGCCTCTTCGTGGTCGGCGGCAAATGGCTCTGGCTGGGCCTGTTGGTGGTGGCGGTACTGTTGCCGCTGTTGGCGATTTTCTGGCGCGGCTTCAGCAGCGAAGCCGGGCAGGGCGGTGGCCTGGTAGCCGCGCGCGAACTGCTGAGCAGCGCCAACTTCCACTGGTTGCTGGGCAATAGCCTGAAAGTTTCCCTCAGCGTGGCGGCCATCGTCGTGCCGCTGGCCTACTTGTTTGCCTATGCCCTGCAACGCACGCTCATCCCCGGCAAGTCCATCTGGCGTGGCCTGTCATTGCTGCCATTGATGGCGCCGTCGATGCTGCCGGGCATTGCCCTGGTCTATCTGTTCGGCAACCAGGGCCTGCTGCGCGGCTTGTTCTCGGAGAATATCTACGGGTTCTGGGGCATTGTGCTCGGTGAGGTGATCTACACCTTTCCCCATGCCTTGATGATTTTGCTGTCGGCGTTATCCCTGGCGGATGCGCGCTTGTTCGACGCCGCTTCGAGCATGGGCGCCAGCCCGGCCCGGGCGTTTCGCAGCATTACCTGGCCAGCCACGCGCCAGGCGGTGTTTGCCGCGTTTTGCCTGGTGTTTACCCTGACCATCACCGACTTCGGGGTACCGGTGGTGGTGGGCGGCGATTACCAGGTGCTGGCGCTGGAGGCCTACAAGGCCGTGGTGGGCCAGCAACAGTTCGGTCGCGGCGCGTTGATCGGCATGGTGTTGCTGCTGCCGGCGCTGTTCAGCTTTGGCGTGGATGCGTGGTTGCGCCGTCGGCATGGCGACGCGATGAGCGGCCGCGCCCAGGTGTTCCAGCCGGCGCCATCGCGGCTGCGCGACGGGTGCTACCTGGCCATCGTGCTGCTGATCTGCGCGGCGTTGCTACTGGTGTTCGGCATGGCGGTGTACTCCTCGCTGGTGAAATTCTGGCCGTACAACCTGTCGCTGTCGCTCAACCACTACCAGTTCGAAGACACCGCCGGCGGCGGCTGGCTGGCCTATCGCAACAGCCTCACCATGGCGCTGTGCACGGCGTTGATCGGCAGCGTGCTGATCTTCACTGGTGCTTACCTGATGGAAAAGACCAAGGGCCAGAAGAACCTCAACCTGGCACTGCGCATGCTCAGCTTTGTGCCGATGGCCGTGCCGGGCCTGGTCCTGGGGCTGGGCTACGTGTTCTTCTTCAACCTCAACGGCAACCCGCTGCATGTGTTGTACGGCAGCATGGCGTTGCTGGTGGTGTGCACCATTGCCCACTACCTGACCACCGCGCAGATGACCGCGACCACCGCGTTGCGCCAACTGGACGCCGAGTTCGAAGCCGCCGCGCTGTCCCTCAAGGCGCCGCTGTACCGCCACTACCTGCGCGTCACGGTGCCGATCTGCCTGCCGGCGCTGCTGGACATCCTGCGCTACCTGTTTGTGTCGGCGATGACCACCGTGTCCGCCGCGATCTTTCTCTACAGCCCCGACACCATCCTCGCCGCCGTCGCCGTGCTGAACATGGACGACGCCGGCAATGTGGGCGGCGCGGCGGCCATGTCGACTCTGATCCTGTTCACCTCGGCCAGCGTCTCGCTGCTGCTGGCGTGGGCCTCACGTGGCGCGCTGCGCCGCTCCCAAGCCTGGCGCCAGCGCGCACCCGGCCAATAAAACATCCCTGAAGGAGGTGCTCCATGTTCAAGCCCCTGGCGCTGGTCGCTGCAGTTCTCACGGCATTCAGCCTGAATGCCTTCGCCAAGACCGAGTTGACCGTGTACACGGCCCTTGAAGCCGAGCAATTGAAGACCTACAAAAAAGCCTTCGAACAGGCCAACCCCGACGTCGAGATCAAGTGGGTGCGCGACTCCACCGGCATCATCACCGCCAAACTGCTGGCCGAGAAAGATCGCCCCCAGGCTGACGTGGTGTGGGGCCTGGCCGCCTCCAGCCTGGCGATCCTCGATCAGCAAGGCATGCTCGACAACTACGCGCCCAAGGACCTGGACAAGATCGGCAAAAACTACCGCGACGCCGCCAACCCTCCGGCCTGGGTCGGCATGGACGTGTGGGCCGCCACCATCTGCTTCAACACCGTCGAAGCCGAGAAGCAGGGCCTCACCAAACCGGTGAGCTGGCAGGACCTGACCAAGCCCGAATACAAGGGCAAGATCGTGATGCCCAACCCGGCGTCATCGGGCACTGGTTTCCTGGATGTCAGCGCCTGGCTCCAGACCTTCGGCGAGAAGCAAGGCTGGCAGTACATGGACGACTTGCACCAGAACATCGGCCAGTACGTTCACTCCGGCTCCAAGCCGTGCAAGTTGGCGGCGTCCGGTGAGTTTCCGATTGGTATTTCCTTTGAATACCCGGCGGTTCAGCTCAAGCGCCAGGGCGCGCCGCTGGACATCATCCTGCCCAAGGAAGGCCTGGGCTGGGACATTGAAGCCACCGCTGTGATCAAAGGCACGGCCCACGCCGACGCAGCGAAAAAACTCGCTGACTTCTCCGCCAGCACCGCGGCGATGGACCTGTACAAGGACAACTTCGCCGTGCTCGCCCAACCGGGAATCGCCAAGCCACAGACCGAATTGCCGGCGGACTACGAGCAACGGTTGATCAAGAACGACTTTGTCTGGGCTTCCAAGAACCGTGACAGCATCCTGGCCGAATGGCGTAAGCGTTATGACGGCAAGTCGGAAAAACAGTAACCGATCGTTCCCACGCTCCGCGTGGTAACGCCGCTCTGGACGCTCCGCGTCCGCTTTTGAAGGTCGTGACGCGGAGCGTCACCGGATGAATTCCCACGCGGAGCGCGGGAACCAGAGGACAGTATGAGTAGTGATCTGTTAGTCGTCGGCGCCGGAATCCTCGGCCTCTCCCACGCCTATGCCGCCGCCAAACGCGGCCTCAAGGTCAAGGTGTTCGAGCGCAGCGCCACGCCATTGGGCGCCTCGGTACGCAACTTCGGCCAGGCCCTGGTCACCGGTCAACCACCAGGGCCCATGCTGGACCTGGCGCGGGAAAGCCGCGAAATCTGGGGCCAGTGGGCGCAAGCGGCGGGCCTGGCGCTCAAACGCAATGGCGCCTACCTGTTCGCCCGCACCGAAGCCGAAGAACATCTACTCGAAGCCTTCTGCGCCGGGCGGGCGCGGGAGCACGGCTACAACGTCGAGCTGCTGCAAGGCGCTGCCATGAACGACCTGTACGCCGGCCAGTTCCGCCATCACCGCGCCGCGCTGCATGGCAAGGACGACCAGCAACTGTATTCCCGTGAGGCCATCCCGGCGCTGATCCATTACCTGAGCCAGGCGCTGAACGTGGAGTTTCATTTCTCCACGTTGGTACGCGAGGTTGAGCCGGGCCAGTTGCACAGCACGGCGGGCAGCTTTCGCGGCGAGCAGATCATTGTCTGCTCCGGCCACGATTATCAGACCCTGCTGGCCGACGCCATCGCCGCGCTCAACCCGCAAACCTGTCGCCTGCAAATGCTGCGCGCCCGGCCGGTGCTCAATCTGAACCTGCAACATGCCTTGCTCACCGGCTTAAGCTGCGTGCACTACGGCGCCTTTGCCGACCTGCCGGAAGCGGCCGCGGTGCAGGCGCAGATCCTGCGTGAAACGCCGTACCTGCACGAGCACGGCATTCACCTGTTGATCAGCCCAACGCCCCATGGTGAGTTGATCATCGGTGACTCCCACCATTACGACAGCGATCCGTCGCCCTTCAACGCCGAGCAGGTGGATGACTGGCTGATCGAATTGGCGCAACAGACCCTGGGTTGCAAGGTCCAGGTAGTCGAGCGCTGGCAGGGCGTCTACGGTTCGCGCGGGCCTGGGCCGTTTTCGTTTGTGCAGGTGGCACCCGGCGTCAGCGCTGCCTTGATGCACACCGGCGTAGGGATGAGCGTGGGGCCGGCGATGGCCGAGCGTAATATCAGCACTCTTTGGGGCGCGACGCGATGAACCCGGAACAGGCGATTGCCCAGGTGTTTGGCTTGTACGAGCAGCATGGCACGGCTGATTACATCGGCGAGCCAGTGTCGCAGCTCGAGCACATGTCCCAGGCCGCGCAATTGGCCATGGCCGAAGGGTTTGACGACGAGGTGGTGCTGGCGGCGTTCTTCCACGACATCGGCCACCTTTGCGGCCAGGGCGGCGCGAACATGGGCGGTTATGGCGTGGTCAGCCACGAGCGACTGGGCGCCGATTACCTGCGCCGCGCAGGCTTCAGCGAACGCCTGGCCAAATTGGTGGAATACCACGTGCAGGCCAAGCGTTACCTGACCTTCAGCCAGCCGGACTATTTCGCCCGCTTGAGCCAAGCCAGCCGTCGCACCCTGGGTTACCAGGGCGGCGTGATGAGCGCCGAAGAGGCCAGGGCCTTTGAGCAAGACCCGTTGTACGCCGTGAGTTTGCGTATGCGCCACTGGGACGAGCAGGCCAAGCAAACGCAGGTGCCGGTGTTGGATCTGCAACTGCTCAAAGCCATGGCCGCCCGACTACTGGCCGCGTAGACAGGCCTTACACACATCGCAGATACGCCGCCTGGAGCCTCGATAGCCGCCGCACTAAGGTGCTTGCTTCTTAGCCAAGGGAGCAACGCAGATGCGCTATTTAAAGGTTGTTGCACAGGATCAAACGGGAGATGGCCGGGCGAATACGGTGCGGCTTCAGTTCTACCAAAGTACGCCACGCAATCAGGACGAGTTGCTCAATGAGGCCGTGGCCTATGACTTCACCTCAGACGCAAAAGTCGATTACAGCAGAGGAGACGTTACCAATGACGGTCAGGAAAACAGTCTTGATCGAGCGTTGTTGGATCAATTTGCCAATGCCTATTTGAAGATCAATTGGGTGAATCGCGGCGCCAATACCCGGCTTTACATGAAGATATTTTCCGAAGACTTCTATAAAGACGGCACCCCCGACACCGTGCGCCTGCACTTGCATAAAGGCCCAGGGCTGCTGAGTTCGGACGCTCAGGTGTCTTGGAGCGCCGCCTATGATTTTGATAACAACGGTGAACTTGAGTGGAACATTCACGCCGACATCAACTGCGATGGCGTCATCGATGAAGTTGATAAGCACTTGGTCCAGCAATTGGCTGAGCTTTATTTGAAGTTCAATTGGCACACACCTGAGCCCTTCGACGCCAAGGTTGTGGATATCAAGGCACATTGATCAGTAAGCAAAAGACAACCCTATTTGACGCTGCTTACTGAGCGCTCAAGGCACGAGCCCCGGGTCATTCAGTTGCACCGACAATGCCTCGACCTGCTCCTGGCGCTCGGCTTGGCTCAGTTTGGCGTGGGGGTTGAGGGACGACCATTGCGGATAGGCGCGGGCCTTGTGCAAGGCGTCCGGCAGCTTGCCTTCGCGCCAGGTTTTGTCCTGAGGCGTATCGACCTTGATGCTGTGCATCGCCGCATGCCCGCGCAGGTTCAGGGCCTTGAGCAGTTGGCGTTGGCGCAGGGCGAGCAGGCGCAGCACGCTGTCATCGACGGTGAGTTCGCGTTGGCCCTTGATCTTGCCCATCAGGCGGCTGCCATAGCTGCGCGCGGTTTGCAGCGCACCGCCGGCAATCGCGCCTGCCAGGGCAGCAGCGCCCAGCGTCAGGCCGCCGACCAGGAGATCCACGCCCGCACCGGCCGCCGCGCCGGCGGCGATCCCTCCACCCACGCGCACGCCCAGTTGCTTGAGGGTTTCAGGGTTGAACAGGTCGTCGCCCCAGCGCCCGTCCAGCAGTGGCAAGTCGCTGGCGGCGGCGTCCTGTGGGCGGAAGCCGAACAGTTTGAGCAGGGCTTCGACGCACTTTTGTTCGCGCTGGCGCACGGCCTTGCGTAAATCGCTGACGGCTTGGGGCTCATCCTCGGTCGTGACGCTGCGGCGGCACGCGGCGCAGTCGATCAGCAATTCGGCGATCAGCCGTGCCGCGCTTTGCTGGCGAGCCTGGCGCTGGGCTTCTTGGTCGAGGATCAGGCGTTCCAGCTGGGGGCGGGCGTTTTCCAGCAGCAGGGCCAGGCTTTCATACAGCCGCCGTTCGCCGTCTTCGGGTGGTGCCACGCTGTCGAAACGCACCAGCGCATGCAGGCCGAGGCGGGCCAGGGCTTCGCGCCAGTCCGGTTCGCGGTGGTCGCTGCTGCTGACGAAGTTGAGCACCGGCAACAACGGCTTGCCACAACTGGCCAGCACTTGCAGCTCGTCGCGGTACTTGGCCAGCACCGGTTCCCGGGCGTCGATTACGTACAGGCCGGCATCCGAGGCGAGCAATTGGCGCAGCACCTTGGCTTCCTGTTCGAAACGCTGGCGCGCTTCACTGCCCTCCAGGAAACGCGCCAGCCGCGCAGGGCCATCCAGGCGTTCGCCGGGGCGGTCGAGGCGTTCCAGGTAATCGAGCAGGGCGATGGCGTCTTCCAGACCGGGGGTGTCGTACAGCTCCAGCAAGGCTTCGCCATCCACCGACAACCGTGCACCTTCCACATGCCGCGTGGTGCTGGGGCGATGGGACACTTCGCCAAAGCCGACATCGCGGGTGAGGGTGCGCAGCAGTGAGGTTTTGCCCACGTTGGTGTGGCCAACCACGGCAAGCTTCAGCGGTTTAGTCATGACCGGTCTCCAGCCAGCTTAGCGGCGCGCAATCGGCAAACGACACCTCAAGTTGTTGCAGCGCGGCATGCCAGTCGCCCAGGCGCTCGGCGTCCAGCGCCTGGCCTGGCGGCGCCTGCAACAGCCATACGCGGGTGTCGCTGGCGCTGCGTGCCAGCTCGGCGATCAGCGCCAGGCTGCCACGGTCGGGCGAGCGGCGCGGGTCACAGGCGATGGCCAGGCGCGCGGGTGGGAAACGGCTGAGTTGTTCCAGCAATTTATGGCGTGATTCGCGGCTGTCGAGGATGCCGGCGCTCTTGACGTGGGCGGGCAGTTTGGGCGGCCAAGGGTGCTGGTCATCGAGTTCGATGGCGACCAGCAACGCACCGTCGCTCTCCAGCTCGCTCACGCCGCCGCTGACCTGGTGCAGGTGCTCGGGCGCCACATCGTTGACCCCAAGGCGCTCGCTGCTGGGCATCAGGCGTTCGCGCAGTTGGGCGTAGCCGGGCAGGTTGAGGTCCAGGCGCAACGCTGCACGCCCGCGTTTCCATCGCCACAGGCACAGCAGGGCGAGGATCAACCGCGGCAGCAGCCCGTAGACCAGCAACACGCCCACCAGCCAGGCGGCCCAGGCTTGGCGGGCGCTTTCGATATTCAGCGCGGAGTCGCCGCTGGCGCGGATCATCTCAACGGTGGGCACATTAAAACCGAGCAGCGCCGGGAGTGTGCCGAGGGCCTGGGTCACGGCGACAAAGGTATCGGCGCCGAGAATGGTGGTTTCCCACACAAACCCATAGCGGCGGGTGGCGAGCAGGGTCAGCAGGATCACCAGGGCGCTGAGCAAGGCCAGCAACCACAAGCTGTTGACCAGCACACCCACTGCCCAGCGATTGAGTTTTTGCCGTTGCAGCAACAGCAACAACGCCGGCGCCAGTTGCGCGGCCTTGGCGTCGCGCGCCAGTTTCTCGCTGAGCCACAACCACAGCCGGCCGAGGCTGGCGCTGTGTTCACCGGCAAACAGCAGGCCCAGGGCCCAACTGACCAGCAAAATCAGGTTCAGGCCGAGCAGGCTGCCCAAGGCCCAGAACACATTCACCGGGGCCAGGCCATTGCCCAGCGCGGCGAACGCCAAACCGGCGCCACTGATGACGGCGACCACCGCCAGTAACACCAGCGCCAGGCGTGCGCCTTGCAGCCAGCGGCTGAGCGCGGCGGTCAAACCATCGCGTTCGGCCAGGTGCAGCGCACGCTGCTGGATGCGCGAGGGCAGGTCGCCCCCGGCGGTGCGGGCCAGGCGGTTGGCTTCCAGGTCTTCCAGGGGGCCGGCGTGTTCTTCACGCAGGCGCACGGTTTCTGTCAGCCAAAGTCTGTGCAGCGGGTTCAGTGCAGTCACGCGCCGTCCTGTCGTGTTGATGAGGTTGGAGCATAACCGCTGGCTCGCCGCTCTGGTATTCTCGTCGCCATGAAAAAAACTCTCCCTTTAAGCCTGATCGCAGCCCTCGGTGAAAACCGTGTGATCGGCGTCGACAACAGCATGCCCTGGCATTTGCCGGGGGATTTCAAATATTTCAAGGCCACCACGCTCGGCAAGCCGATCATCATGGGGCGCAAGACCTGGGACTCCCTGGGCCGACCGCTGCCGGGGCGCTTGAACCTGGTGGTCAGCCGTCAGACCGATCTGCGGCTTGAAGGTGCGCAAGTGTTTCCGTCACTTGAAGCGGCAGTCGAGCGCGCTGAGGAGTGGGCCAAGGCCCAAGGCGTGGACGAGCTGATGCTGATCGGCGGCGCGCAGTTGTATGCGCAGGGGTTGGAACAGGCCGACCGTTTGTACCTGACCCGCGTGGCGCTGAGCCCGGAAGGGGATGCGTGGTTTCCAGAGTTTGATAGGAACCAGTGGAAGCTGGTGTCGAATGTCGAGAATCCAGCCGAAGGTGACAAGCCGGCCTACACCTTCGAAGTGTGGGAGCGTAACTAGTGTAGGAGCGAGCTTGCTCGCGAAGATCGTCAACGATGACGCGGGCATTCTGAATGAACGCGGCGCCCTCAGGTTCTTCGCGAGCAAGCTCGCTCCTACAGGTTATAAGCCTTTATGCCTGCGCTAACTCGGCATGCTCATCGGCATCCAGCAACGCTTTATCCGTCTGCCCCATGATCTGGCTGGTAATCGCCCCCGCCGTCATCGAACCATTCACGTTCAACGCCGTACGGCCCATGTCGATCAGCGGCTCCACGGAGATCAACAGTGCCACCAGTGACACCGGCAAGCCCATGGCCGGCAGCACGATCAGCGCGGCAAAGGTCGCACCGCCGCCGACGCCGGCAACGCCCGCCGAACTCAAGGTCACAATCGCCACCAGGGTCGCGATCCACAGCGGGTCCAGCGGGTTGATGCCCACGGTCGGCGCGACCATCACCGCCAACATGGCTGGATAAAGACCGGCGCAACCGTTCTGGCCGATGGTCGCGCCAAACGAGGCGGCGAAACCGGCGATGGATTGCGGGATGCCCAGGCGACGGGTCTGCGCTTCAATGCTCAGCGGGATGCTTGCAGCGCTGGAGCGGCTGGTGAAGGCGAAGGTCAGCACCGGCCACACCTTGCGGAAGAAGCGCAGCGGGTTGATCCCGGCCAGGGACAGCAGCAGGCCGTGCACCACGAACATCAGGCCCAGGGCCAGGTACGACACCACGACGAAACTGCCGAGCTTGATGATGTCTTGCAGGTTGGAGCCGGCGACCACTTTGGTCATCAGCGCCAGCACACCATAAGGGGTCAGCTTCATTACCAGGCGCACCAGGCGCATCACCCAGGCTTGCAGGGTGTCGATGGCGTTAAGGACTTTCTGGCCTTTTTCCACGTCGTCCTTGAGCAGTTGCAGCGCGGCAACCCCAAGGAACGCGGCGAAAATCACCACGCTGATGATCGACGTCGGCTTGGCCCGGGCCAGGTCGGCGAACGGGTTGGCCGGTACGAACGACAGCAGCAACTGCGGGATATTCAGGTCGGCGACCTTGCCTGCGTAATCACTCTGGATCACTTGCAGGCGCGCCATTTCCTGGGTGCCGGCCACCAGGCCCTCGGCGGTGAGGCCGAACAGGTTGGTCAGGCCGATACCGATCAGCGCCGCGATGGCCGTGGTGAACAGCAGCGTGCCGATGGTCAGGAAGCTGATCTTGCCCAGGGAAGAGGCGTTATGCAGGCGCGCCACGGCACTGAGGATCGAGGCGAACACCAGCGGGATCACGATCATTTGCAGCAGTTGCACATAGCCGTTGCCGACCAGGTCAAACCAGCCGATGGAGGCTTTGAGCACCGGGTTGCCGTCGCCGTAGATCGTGTGCAACGCCGCGCCGAACAGCACGCCCAGCACCAGGGCAAACAGCACCTTCTTGGCCAGGCTCCAGTTAGTACGG
Source organism: Pseudomonas sp. FP215 (assembly GCF_030687795.1). Lineage (NCBI taxonomy): Bacteria > Pseudomonadati > Pseudomonadota > Gammaproteobacteria > Pseudomonadales > Pseudomonadaceae > Pseudomonas > Pseudomonas sp. FP215. Next base: position 6,299,850 of record NZ_CP117447.1, on the reverse strand, counting down.
CGGGTTTGTGCCAGGCCCAGCAACAGGGCCATGAACACCAATAAATTGAGAATCAGGGGCAGATTCATTGAAGCTCCGTTGAGAAGGCAGCCAATCGCGTGAGCCTGCGATTGCGAACCGGGAAGCCTAACAGCTTGAAATATATTGATTTAATACCGATATGGAATGGCGACTGTCGTTTTTGGAATAAGCGTATGACGCTCAGGCGTATGCCCTTGGCGCGATCACGACGTCCCTGGTCGTGCTCGGGCGATAACTGTCATACGGATTTGTTAGCGTCGATGTCTTTCACTTGAGGGAGACAACGCCTATGAAGCTCGCGCCGAAACTTTTGGTATCCGCCGCCTTTTGCCTCGGGCTTGCCAGCCAGGCGTTTGCCGCCACCGAGTTGAAACACTGGCCGGCACCTGCCGCCAAACAACTCAACGAAATGATCGCCGCCAACGCCAACAAGGGTAACTACGCGGTGTTCGACATGGACAACACCAGCTACCGCTACGACCTTGAAGAGTCCTTGCTGCCGTTTATGGAAAACAAGGGCCTGATCACCCGCGACAGCCTTGACCCGTCGCTCAAACTGATGCCGTTCAAAGACACCGCCGAGCACAAAGAGAGCCTGTTCAGTTATTACTATCGCCTGTGCGAAGTCGATGACATGGTCTGCTACCCGTGGGTGGCCCAGGTGTTTTCTGGCTTTACCCTCAAGGAACTCAAGGTTCAGGTGGATGAGCTGATGGCCTCCGGCAAGCCGGTGCCGGTCAGTTATTTTGAAGGCGACGCGGTGAAGACATCCGAGGTGCAGCCGCCCAAAGTCTTCACTGGCCAGGCCGAGCTGTACAACAAACTGATGGAAAACGGCATCGAGGTGTATGTGATGACGGCCGCTTCCGAGGAGCTGGTGCGCATGGTCGCCGCCGATCCGAAGTACGGCTACAACGTCAAACCCGAAAACGTCATTGGCGTGACCACCCTGCTCAAGGACCGCAAGACCGGCGAGCTGACCACCGCCCGCAAGCAGATCGCGGCCGGCAAGTACGACCAAGCCGCCAACCTCGGCCTGGAACTGACCCCCTACCTGTGGACCCCGGCGACCTGGATGGCCGGCAAGCACGCGGCGATCCTCACCTACATCGACGAATGGAAAAAGCCGGTGATCGTCGGTGGTGACACGCCCACCAGCGACGGCTACATGCTGTTCCACGATGTGGACGTGGCCAAGGGCGGCATCCACCTGTGGATCAACCGCAAAGACAAATACATGACCCAACTCAACGGCATGATCGCCAAGCACGCGGCGGCGCAAGCCAAGGAAGGGTTGCCGGTGACGGCGGACAAGAACTGGGTGATCGTGAAACCTGACGAAATCCAGTAAAGAGCCTTAAGTCGAAGTGCAGTCACTGTGGGAGCTGGCTTGCCTGCGATGCAGACACCTCGGTATTTCATGTGCTGCGAGGTGATGCAATCGCAGGCAAGCCAGCTCCCACATTTGATCTTCACTGTTTTGGGGATTTTCTCCAGGCAAAAAAAGCCCCGCACCTGGCGGGGCATTTTTATGCGCGGGGCTTACAGGCCGTCGAGCATGGCTTTGTTGCGTACCGCACCTTTGTCGGCGCTGGTGGCCAACAACGCGTAGGCCTTCAACGCGGTGGTGACTTTGCGCGGGCGTTTCTCCACCGGCTTCCAGCCCTTCTTGTCCTGCTCAACCCGGCGTGCCGCCAGTTCTTCATCGCTGATCAACAGGTTGATCGAGCGGTTCGGAATGTCGATCAACACCTTGTCGCCATCCTGCACCAGGCCAATCGCGCCACCGGCAGCGGCTTCCGGCGAAGCGTGGCCGATGGACAAGCCCGAGGTGCCGCCGGAGAAACGGCCGTCGGTCAGCAGGGCGCAGGCTTTGCCCAGGCCTTTGGATTTCAGGTAGGACGTGGGGTAGAGCATCTCCTGCATACCTGGGCCACCTTTGGGGCCTTCGTAGCGGATGATCACGATATCGCCTTCCTTGACTTCGTCCGCGAGGATGCCGCGTACCGAACTGTCCTGGCTTTCGTAGATCTTGGCGCGGCCTTCGAAGACGTGGATGGACTCATCCACACCCGCCGTTTTGACCACACAGCCGTCGAGGGCGATGTTGCCGTACAGCACGGCCAGGCCGCCTTCTTGCGAGTAGGCGTGCTCGACACTGCGGATGCAGCCGTTTTCACGGTCGTCGTCCAGGGTGTCCCAACGGGTCGACTGGCTGAACGCGGTCTGGGTCGGAATGCCCGCAGGGCCGGCCTTGAAGAAGGTGTGCACGGCTTCGTCGTCAGTCTGGGTGATGTCCCACTTGGCGATGCCTTCGGCGATGGACTTGCTGTGCACGGTCGGCAGGTCGGTGTGCAGCAGGCCGCCACGGGCCAGGGAGCCGAGGATCGAGAAGATCCCGCCGGCACGGTGCACGTCTTCCATGTGGTACTTCTGGATGTTCGGTGCGACCTTGCACAGTTGCGGCACGTGACGGGACAGGCGGTCGATGTCGCGCAGGTCGAAATCGATCTCGGCTTCCTGGGCGGCGGCCAGCAGGTGCAGGATGGTGTTGGTGGAACCGCCCATGGCGATGTCCAGGGTCATGGCGTTTTCGAACGCCTTGAAGTTGGCGATATTGCGCGGCAACACCGACTCATCGTTCTCGCCGTAGTAGCGCTTGCACAGCTCGACGATGGTGCGGCCGGCCTGCAGGAACAACTGCTCGCGATCGCTGTGAGTGGCCAATGTGGAACCGTTGCCCGGCAAGGCCAGGCCCAAGGCTTCCACCAGGCAGTTCATCGAGTTGGCGGTGAACATACCGGAGCACGAACCGCAGGTCGGGCAGGCGCTGCGCTCGTATTCCGCGACCTTCTCGTCAGAAGCGCTGGAATCGGCGGCGATCACCATGGCGTCGACCAGGTCGAGGCCGTGGGAGGCGAGTTTGGTCTTGCCGGCTTCCATCGGCCCGCCGGAAACGAAGATCACCGGGATGTTCAGGCGCAAGGCAGCCATCAACATGCCAGGGGTGATCTTGTCGCAGTTGGAGATGCACACGATGGCGTCGGCGCAGTGGGCGTTGACCATGTACTCCACGGAGTCGGCGATGATCTCGCGGCTCGGCAGGGAGTACAGCATGCCGTCATGGCCCATGGCGATGCCATCGTCCACGGCGATGGTGTTGAATTCTTTTGCCACGCCACCGGCGCGTTCGATCTCGCGGGCGACCAGTTGGCCGAGGTCCTTGAGGTGGACATGGCCGGGCACGAACTGGGTGAACGAGTTGGCAATCGCGATGATCGGCTTTTTGAAGTCGTCATCTTTCATCCCCGTGGCACGCCACAGCGCGCGCGCGCCGGCCATGTTGCGGCCGTGGGTGGATGTTTTCGAGCGGTAATCAGGCATTGGAGCACTCCGGGCGGCTAATCAGGTACTAAAGGGGAGTGAGCTTCTATTGACGTCTGGAACACCCGAAAAATGGCCGTAGTGTCCGGAAGTTGCCACTCGCGTCGCGGGATCGCCGCTTGCTTGGGCCTCGAGCTCATAAACCCGCCGGGGGATGACTGGCGATGAATAGGGCCGATTCTACACCGACTTCTTGTAGGAGCGAGCTTGCTCGCGAAAATCGTCAATGATGACGATGTGCTATCAGGTAGCCCGTGTCGTCTGTGGGTTTTTCGCGAGCAAGCTCGCTCCTACAGGGGGACATATTCAGAACTATTGTTTAAAGGCTGGTTGGCGCGGCAGCTCCTACCGTTTCTCTTCCAATCACAGAAGAGGACGAAGGAATGTCCAACCAGCAAAATGCGCATCGGCTGCGTAAAGGGCGCTATTCAGAATCGGGCCGTATCTACTTGCTAACGGCTGTCACCCATCAACGGCAACACATTTTTCAAGACTGGCTTATCGGTCGCTTGCTGGTCCGCGAATTCAGAAAGGCTCAGGAAGACAAAGATGCAACGTCACTCGCCTGGGTGGTCATGCCCGACCATTTCCACTGGCTGGTGGAGTTGCACAGCGGCGATTTGCCCAGGCTCATGCAGCGAACCAAATCGCGAAGTGCCCGTGCAGTCAATAAGGCAAGACAGTCCTCCGGAGTGCTTTGGCAAAAAGGCTATTTCGACCGGGCGTTGCGCCGTGAAGAAGACTTGAAGGCAATGGCTCGCTATATCGTCGCCAACCCCTTGCGCGCAGGCTTGGTCGAGCACATTGGCCAATACCCCCTATGGGACGCCATCTGGCTATAAGACACTGTCCATTGTAGGAGCGAGCTTGCTCGCGAAGATCGTCAACGATAACGCAGCGCTATCAGGTAGCCCGTGGCGGCTATTCGTTTTTCGCGAGCAAGCTCGCTCCTACAGGGGTAGGCTTCAGCGATTGATCCTGGCATTCGTCAGCCAGCCCCACAGGCTGAAAACAATGAAACCGACAGCAATGGTCATCAGTAAATGGGGCCCGGTTTGCGCAAGCAGGGCGCTGCTGATGGCGGCGGTGAGGAACATGATGCTGTTACCCGCTGATGCCGCCGTCCCCGCGCTGCTTGAAAACAACAACATCGCCGCCGAAATCGCAGCCGGGCGCACCAGGGTGACGGCCAGGGCGCTGATCAGCATCGGTATTAGCAGGGTCACGCTGGTGATGGCTTGCAGGCTGACGATCAGCGTTAACAACACACCAGCGACGAGCAACAAGCCGAGCCCGATATTGATCTGCCGGGACAGCGTGATGCGCTTTTGCAGATAAGAGGCCACCACGCCACCGAGCAGATAGGCCACGCCGTACACCATCAACACGAGCGCGTACTCGTATTCAGAGAGCTTCAGCGCGTCCATGAAAATCAGCGGCGTCACACTGATCAAGGCGAAATAGCAGGCGAACACCAGGGCTGCGATCCACCAGTAGCGCAGGAAGTCGTGGTTGGCGGCGACGGCCTTGAGTGTGCCGATGATGGACACTGGTGCCCGATGCGCACTGGCGGATTTAGCAGGCAGGATGCACAGCGCATGGATCAACATGCCGGCTGCCATCAACGCAAAGCCGTAGAAGCTGCCTTGCCAGTCGAGCGTAGTTTGCAGCCAGGAGCCGATCAGCGGTGACAGCGCGACGAATGAGCCACTCAAGGTCATGTAATAGAGGCGCACGCGGGCGCGCTGTTGCTCTTCGAATAGGTCTTCCACCAGCGCGTGGCCCAACACGAAGAAACCACAGCCCATGGCCTGCACCGTGCGAAACAGTAGGAAAGTCAGGTAATCCGGGGCCCATGCACAGCCCAGCGCACCGAAGATGGAGAGCATGATGCAGCCCTGCAGCACTTCCTTGCGCCCCCATTTGTCCGAAAGCGGGCCGGCGACCAGCTGCGAGATCGAAAACACCAGAGTGAACAGGCTGATGGACAGCGTGATGTCTGCGCTGGGTGTGTCGAACTGTGCGGACAGGGCGGGAAACGAAGGGAGCAGGATATTGATCGGGAAGAAACTGATCAGGGAGATGCAGGTGATGAGGATGAAGCGGGGAGAGAGTGGGCCCAGACATTGTTTTTGTTTTCCGGAGTAAAACCAGAAACCGATACTAGTCTGCGAAAAATGGAACTCAATCAATACCGCTGTAGGAGCCTTCCCGTATTGATGTGCGCCATCTTTGTAGGAGCGAGCTTGCTCGCGAAGATCGTCAACGATAACGCAGCGCTATCAGGTAGCCCGTGGCGCCTATTCGTTCTTCGCGAGCAAGCTCGCTCCTACAGAGGGGGCGGTTTTAATCAGCTATTGGGTAGCAACCGGCACGTAATGCTCTTGATGTAGCGCGTCTCGACAATCGCCGGGTGCACCGGGTGGTCCGGGCCTTGGCCGCCGCGTTCGAGCATCTGGATGTTGCGGTCCAGGTGGCGGGCGCTGGTCAGCAGGATGTTTTGCAGGTCGTCTTCCGGCAGGTGCATGGAACACGAGGCGCTGACGAGGATGCCGTCCTTGCTGAGCAGGCGCATGGCTTGCTCGTTGAGGCGGCGGTAGGCGCCTTCGCCGTTTTTCATGTCTTTTTTGCGTTTGATGAAGGCCGGTGGGTCGGCGACGATCACGTCGAAGCGTTCTTCGCTGGCTTTCAATTCTTTGAGCGCTTCGAACACGTCGCCTTCGATGCAGGTCATTTTCTCGGCAAAGCCGTTCAGCGCGGCGTTGCGCTCTACGCCGTCGAGGGCGAAGGCGGAGGCGTCGACGCAGAACACTTCACTGGCGCCAAAGGCCGCCGCTTGCACGCCCCAGCCGCCGATGTAGCTGTACAGGTCCAGTACACGCTTGCCCTTGGCATACGGGGCCAGGCGGGCGCGGTTCATGCGGTGGTCGTAGAACCAGCCGGTTTTCTGGCCCTGGATGACCGGGGCTTCGAATTTCACGCCGTTTTCTTCCAGCGCCACCCACTCCGGTACCAGGCCGAATACGGTTTCGACGTAGCGGTTGAGGCCTTCGGCGTCACGCGCGGCGGAGTCGTTCTTGAACAGGATGCCGCTGGGCTTGAGCACTTGGGTCAGCGCGGCGATCACATCTTCTTTATGGGCTTCCATGGTCGCCGAAGCGATCTGTACCACCAGAATGTCGCCGAAACGGTCGACCACCAGGCCCGGCAACAGGTCGGAGTCACCGTAGACCAGGCGGTAGAACGGCTTGTCGAACAGGCGGTCACGCAGGGACAGGGCCACGTTGAGGCGGTGTACCAGCAGCGACTTGTCCAGCGGCAACTTGATGTCGCGCGACAGTAGGCGGGCGCAGATCAGGTTGTTGGGGCTCATGGCCACGATGCCCAAGGTCTTGCCGCCGGCCGCTTCCAGGATAGCCTGGTCGCCTGCCTGGAAGCCGTGGAGTGGGGTGGCGGCCACGTCGATTTCGTTGCTGTAGACCCACAGGTGGCCGTTGCGCAAACGACGATCGGCGTTGGCTTTGAGACGCAGGCTTGGCAGGGACATGACGTCGCTCCGGAAAAAAGAGCGGGAGTATAGCGTGTTGTGTATTACTTGGCGGCACCGCCGGACATGTGGGAGCGGGCTTGCTCGCGAAAGCGGAGTGCCAGTCGCCACATTCATTGCCTGGTCCACCGTATTCGCGAGCAAGCCCGCTCCCACATTTGATCCGATTTCACAGTGAGGTTTTTGGGTGTCGGCCATGTCGGCATAAGGGGTAGAATTCGCGCCTAGCCCAGAGTGTGTACTTATGTCCCAAGAGCTTTCCCCCGAGCAGATCCAACAGGCCCTGCAAGGCATCAGCGTGCCGCCTCAACCGCAAATCATGGTGGATTTGCAGATGGAGCAGTACATGCCCGACCCGGACCTGGAAGTGATTGCGCGGCTGATCTCCCAGGACCCGGGCTTGTCCGGTGCGCTGCTCAAGATTGTCAATTCGCCGTATTACGGCCTGAGCAACAAAATCGCTTCGATCCAGCGTGCGGTGAACCTGCTGGGCAGCCGTTCGATCATCAATCTGATCAACGCGCAGTCGATCAAGGGCGAGATGTGCGACGACACCATCGTCACCCTCAACCGCTTCTGGGACACCGCCCAGGATGTGGCCATGACCTGCCTCACCCTGGCCAAGCGCACCGGTTCCCAGGCCGTGGACGAAGCCTATGCCTTGGGCCTGTTCCATGATTGTGGCGTGCCGCTGATGCTCAAGCGCTTCCCCAATTACATGGCGGTACTGGAAGAAGCCTACGCCAATGCCGGCCCGGATTGCCGCGTGGTCGACACTGAAAACAACGCGTTTCACACCAACCATGCGGTGGTCGGTTACTACACCGCCAAGTCCTGGCGCCTGCCGGAGCATGTGACTGACGCCATCGCCAATCACCACAACGCCCTGGCGATTTTCAGCGATGAGACGTCGCGCAACCCGCAGCTCAAGAACCTGCTGGCCATTTTGAAGATGGCCGAGCATATCTGTTCGTCCTATCGCGTACTGGGCAACCAACCGGTGGATCATGAGTGGAATGCCATTGGCCACCTGGTGCTGGATTACGTGGGCCTGTCGGACTACGACTTCGAGAGCTTGAAGTTGTCGATCCGCGAACTGGGCGCGCACTGACCCGTTATTCAAGAGGTACACATGCCCGAGTTACCAGAAGTCGAAACCACCCGTCGCGGGATCGCCCCACACCTGGAAGGCCAGCGCGTCAGCCGCGTGGTGGTGCGTGAGCGGCGCCTGCGCTGGCCGATTCCGGAAGACCTGGATGTGCGCCTGTCGGGGCAGCGCATCGTGCTGGTGGAGCGCCGGGCCAAGTACCTGTTGATCAATGCCGAAGTGGGCACCTTGATCAGCCACCTGGGCATGTCGGGCAACTTGCGCCTGGTGGAAGTCGGCATGCCGGCGGCCAAGCATGAACATGTGGATATCGAGCTGGAATCGGGTATGGCACTGCGCTACACCGACCCGCGGCGTTTCGGCGCGATGCTCTGGAGCCTCGACCCGCACAACCATGAGTTGCTGATGCGGCTGGGGCCAGAGCCGTTGACCGACCTGTTTGATGGCGAGCGCTTGTTCCAGCTGTCTCGCGGCAAGTCGATGGCGGTGAAGCCGTTCATCATGGACAACGCGGTGGTGGTGGGCGTGGGCAATATCTATGCGACAGAGGCGCTGTTTGCGGCGGGGATTGACCCGCGCCGCGCCGCCGGGGGGATTTCACGCGGGCGTTATTTGAAGCTGGCGATTGAGATCAAGCGGGTGCTGGCCGCCGCTATCGAGCGGGGCGGCACCACGTTGCGGGACTTTATCGGTGGCGACGGGCAGCCGGGGTATTTCCAGCAGGAACTGTTCGTGTATGGCCGGGGCGGCGAGGCGTGCAAGGTCTGCGGCACTGAGCTGCGCAATGTGGTGCTGGGGCAGCGGGCGAGTGTGTTTTGCCCTAGGTGTCAGAGCTGATTGTTGGGTGAGGGCTGATAGTGCTATCGCTGGCAAGCCAGCTCCCACAGTTGGATATGTAAATACATTCAATTGTGGGAGCTGGCTTGCCTGCGATGACGCCCTTGCAAGCACCGAAAATCTTCAGGCCTTACCGGTAATCTTGCGGTACTTCTCCATCAACTGCTCTTCAGTCTCAGGGTGTGCCTCATCCAGCGGAATGCAATCCACCGGGCATACCTGCTGGCACTGCGGTTCGTCGTAGTGACCGACGCACTGGGTGCACAGGTTAGGGTCGATCACATAGATCTCTTCGCCCTGGGAAATGGCGGCGTTCGGGCACTCGGGTTCGCAGACGTCGCAGTTGATGCAATCGTCGGTGATGATCAGGGACATGGAAACTCCTGCCAGGGCACTCTGCCAAGGCATCTGAAAACTAATGCGCGCAATTGTGCCGCATTGGCGCCCGCAGTGCGAGCAGGCACCGACCGGGCAACATTACTTCTTGAAGCGTAGCGTCAGCGCATCGGCCACGGCTGGATGGACGAACTTGGTGATATCTCCGCCCAAAGCGGCGATTTCACGAACCAATGTCGAGGAAATGAACGAATAACGCTCCGACGGCGTGAGGAACAGGCTTTCCACGTCCGGCGCCAATTGGCGGTTCATGTTGGCCAGCTGGAATTCGTATTCGAAGTCCGACACCGCGCGTAGGCCACGCAGGAACACATTGGCGTTCTGCTCCTTGGCAAAATGCGCCAGCAATGTCGAAAAGCCCACTACTTCCACATTCGGCAGGTGCTTGGTGACCTCTTGCGCCAGCTCCACACGTTGTTCCAGGGGAAACAGCGGGTTTTTCTTGGGGCTGGCCGCGACCGCGATGATCACATGGTCGAACAGGCGAGAGGCGCGTTCGACCAGATCGCCATGGCCTTTGGTAATCGGGTCGAAGGTACCTGGGTACAACACTCGGTTCATCGCGTCGTCCTGGCGGAGTCCGTTGGGGAACCGGATGGTATCGCAGCATTACCGGTGGGCCAAGTCGACTTATGTAGATAGATACCGTGAATACCCTGTCTTTTCATGCCCTTTTCAGACGTTCGGCCAATGCGCTCGCCAGTTGCGCGGTCAATCCGTACACCGACAATTGCGGGTTGGCGCCAATGCTGGTGGGGAACAGCGAGCCGTCGTGGATCGACAGATTGCGCAACTGATGGTGGCGACCCAGGCTGTCGGCCACGGCATTTTTCGGGTCTTCACCCATGGCACAACCACCCATCACGTGGGCACTGCCCAGGGTAGTGCGATGCAGTTCCAGGTTTAAACCGTCGATCACGCTGCGCGCTTCGGCCAGGTTGTTCACAAAGCGCGCGTCGTGATGCAAGGGCTTGACCGATTTGGCGCCCGCCGCGAACTGAATCTCGGCCATGCTGTGGAAGGCCCGGCGCAGGCCGTCCCAGGCGTAGGGCGAGACCTGATAGTCGAGCACGGGCGTGCCGTCACCGCGTAACTCCACGGTGCCGCCCGGGCTGTCGGGGTGAAAGCCGTCGCGTAGCAGAGCGAGCATGGCGTGGGTGTTGGGCAATTGGTTCATGTCCAAGGCGTTCTGCTTGCCGTAGCCACCGAACAGGGTGCTCGCCAGGCCTGGATGCAGGGGCGGTGCTTCCAGTTTGTAGGACATTTTGCCGGTGGTGCCGTCCTGCCACTGGAAATGGTCGGAGTAGATGGATTGCGGTGCACCGTAGAAGGGGTTGATCACCTCGTCGAACAGCCCGGCGGAGAAATTGACCAGGTGCAGGAAGGTGCGCTTGCCCAACCGCGAATGCGGGTCGGGGGCGTCCGAGCGCATCAGCAGGGCCGGGCTGTTGATGCCGCCGCCCGCCAGCACATAGTGCTTGGCTTTCACGCTGATCTTGCGCCCGGTGGGCGCTACACAGCGTTCGTCCATGGCCACGCATTCAAGGCTGCTGATGGTGTCGCCGCTGTAGATGAGCCGCTCGGCGCGGGCCAGGTAAAGCAGTTCGCCGCCCTGTTCCAGGGTGGACGGGATGGTCGTCACCAGCATTGACTGCTTGGCGTTGACCGGGCAGCCCATGCCGCAATACCCCAGGTTGAAGCAGCCGCGCACATTGCGCGGGATCACATGCCAGCTGTAGCCGAGCTTTTCGCAGCCTTTGCGGATCACATCGTTATTGGCATTCGGCGGCAGCGCCCAGGGCGCGATGCCCAGGCGCTGTTCCATTTTTTCGAACCAGGGCGCCATTTCGGCGCTGCTGTGGCCTTTGACCGCATATTCGCTGGCCCAATGCGAGAGGGTAGCGTCAGGGGTGCGAAAGCTGGAGGTCCAGTTGATCAAGGTGGTACCGCCCACGGCCCGGCCCTGCAGGATGGTGATAGCGCCGTCCTTGCTCATCCGCCCGATGCCTTCCTGGTAAAGGCTGGCGTAGGCTTCGTCTTCCAGCAGCTTGAAGTCGCTGCTGGTCTTGAGCGGGCCTTCTTCGATCAGCAACACTTTGTAGCCGGCGGCGCTGAGGATTTCGGCGGTGGTACCGCCCCCGGCGCCGCTGCCGATGATGGCGACATCCGCTTCCAGGGTGAGGTCGCTATCCAGGGCGGCGCCATTGTGGGTTTTCCAGCCACGGGCCAGGCCGTCGCGGAACAGATCGGGTACGGGCATAGGTGTGCACTCTTATTCTTGTAGGAAGATGCAATCTTGGAAGATTGCCCAGGCTAGATCTTCGGCGGGCCGGGGTAGCCGCAATGGGCCCAGGACTCGGGCCGGAAGTACCAGGCCATGATCACCAGCTTGAGCAGCGAGCCCTGGCCCATGCGCAAAAGGTTCAGGTAGCTGTTTTCCCAGCGGTGCAGGAAATTGCGGATCTGCTCGCTGCTGGCGTTTTCCCAACTGCCCCATATACCGGTCAGCGGGCCGCGAGTGATGCCCATGCCCAGCACGTCGAATAATTGCTGGGTGAGCTTGAACATCTCGGGCGACAAGTGCTGCAGGCTGTAGTCGAGCTTTTTCAGGGTGTCCTCAATGCCGGCAAACACTTGCTCGGTGCTGGCCGCGCCTTCCAGCAACACCGGGATCACCGCCCGCAAGAACGGCAAGTCGCTGGTGCGCAACATCGCAAAGCCGCTGGCCGGCGTACTGCTGGAGCAGCCGCTGAGGCTGGCCCCCAGCCCGGCGGTGGCGAGGAAGGCGCTGGCACACAGGCCGATTTTCAAGACGCCGCGCCGTGACAGCGCGGGTGAATCAGTCAGGCTGGGGTTCATTGTTTTTATTGTCCCGAAGGTGGCGATTATCAGCGGATAAACAGCTTCTGGATCAGCTTCTGGATCGACTTGCCATAGGGCGGGTAGATCAACTTCGCCGCGTTCAGGCGCTGTTTGATCAGCACACCCTTGGCCTTGCTGAACGTCAGGAAACCTTCGTGACCGTGGTAATGGCCCATGCCCGACGGGCCGATGCCACCGAACGGCATATCGTCCTGGGCGACGTGCAGCAAGGTGTCGTTCAGGCACACACCACCGGAATGGGTTTCGTGGAGCACCCGCGCTTGTTCGCCTTTGTTGTAGCCGAAGTAATACAAGGCCAGTGGGCGTGGGCGCTGGTTGATGTAGGCAAAGGCTTGGTCAAGGCCGCGATACGGCACGATGGGCAGGAGCGGGCCGAAAATTTCGTCCTGCATCACGGTCATGTCGTCACTGACATTCAACAGCAGGCTGTGGGCCATTCGCCGCGCCTGGCCTTGCTCGTACAGTGGGATCAGGGTGGCGCCTTTGTCGGTGGCGTCCTTGGCGTACGCATTGAGCCGAGCCAGTTGGCGTTCGTTGATGATGGCGGTGTAGTCGGGGTTGTCGGCCAGCGTCGGATAAAACCCACGCACGGCCTTGGAATACGCCTCGACAAAGCCCTCCACGCGATCTTCCGGTACCAGCACATAATCCGGTGCCACGCAGGTTTGCCCGGCGTTTAAGGCTTTGCCGAAGGCGATGCGTTCGGCGGCGTCCTTGAGCGGCACATCGGCCGAAACGATCGCCGGCGATTTGCCGCCCAACTCCAGGGTCACTGGCGTGAGGTTTTCGGCTGCCGCACGCATCACGTGCTTGCCTATGCTGGTAGCACCGGTGAACAGCAGGTGATCGAAGCGCAACTTGGAAAACGCCATGCCCACGTCAGCTTCGCCCAGCACCACGCACACCAGGTCCTCGGGGAAAATCTTGGCCAGCAACGCCTTGAGCAGTTCACCGGTGGCCGGTGTGGACTCGCTGAGTTTGAGCATCACCCGGTTACCGGCCGCCAACGCCCCCACTAACGGGCCGATGGCCAGGTACAGCGGGTAGTTCCACGGCACGATGACCCCGACGACGCCCAGTGGTTGGTAAATGACTTTGGCTGAGGCGGGCTGGAAGGCAATGCCTACAGCGCGGCGGGAAGGTTTCATCCAGCCCTTGAGGTGTTTGCTGGCGTAGTGGATGCCATGCAGGCTGGGCATCAATTCGGCGAACAGGGTTTCGTCGGCGCTGCGATGGCTGAAGTCCTGGCTGATGGCATTGATCAGCGCCTGGCGTTCGTCGCTCAGCAGATCCCGCAGGGCCTTGAGCCATTGCTGGCGCTGCCCGGCCGGCGGCATCGGGTTGGCGGCATAGGCGCGGCGTTGGGCGTCGAACAGGTCCTGGAGTTGATCCAGCGCCTGGGAATCTTGCAGGTAAGCAACGTTGGCAGACATGGCACGGCACCGATTGTTATTGGTCTGCCTGGATTTTTAGAGTCATTGCTCTAAATTGTCAAATAACATTGCAGTAACATCCAGATTTATCCTGGCCGGGTTAGGCCGTAAGATGCCCCATCCCGTGTATAGAAGCTGATCCCCTATGGCACCACGAGTAAAGACCAGCGAGCGCATTGTGCAAACCAGCCTGGAGCTTTTTAACCAGCAGGGCGAGCGCAGTGTCAGTACCAACCACATTGCCGCCCACATGGAAATTTCCCCGGGCAACCTGTACTACCACTTCCCTAACAAGCAGGCGATCATCGCCGTGCTGTTCCGCGAATATGAAGCCTTGGTAGACAGTTTCCTGCGCCCACCTCAAGGGCGGGGGATGCTGGTGGAAGACAAGCGTTTTTACCTGCAAGCCGTATTGGCCGGCATGTGGCGTTATCGCTTCCTGCACCGCGACCTCGAACACCTGCTGGAGAGCGACCCGGAACTGGCGACCGGCTACCGGCGTTTTTCCCAGCGTTGCCTGATCCAGGGCGGCGCGATCTACCAAGGCTTTGTCGACGCCGGCATTCTCAATATGGACCCGGTGCAAACCGAAGCCCTGACCCTCAATGCCTGGATCATCCTCACCTCGTGGGTGCGCTTTTTGTGCACCACCAATGAAAAATCCACCCACCTGAGCGCCGAGGCGATCAAGCGCGGGGTCTATCAGGTGCTGGTGCTGGAGGCGGGGTTCGTTACGCCACAGGCCAAAGAGGCGGTGGACGCCTTGTTCAAAGAGTTTTACGTGCCGTTGAATCAGGCACTGGAAGAAGTTAAGTAAGACCTTTCCCCTTTGTATTCACAGGAGTCAGTCATGCCGCTTGCCCAACTGATCAGCCCCCAGCAATTGGCCGAGCGCCAGCAGTCTACCGGGTGGGTGATCCTGGATTGCCGCTTTGCCCTGGAAGACCCGGACTACGGTTTGTGCAGTTACGCCGAAGGGCATATCGACGGGGCGCAATACGCCGACTTGGAGCGCCACCTGAGCGGCCCGGTGACCAAAGGCGTGACCGGTCGTCATCCTTTGCCGGCAGCGGACACGTTCGCCAAGCAACTGCGGGCCTGGGGCATCAGCGCCGATACCGATGTAGTGCTGTATGACGACGGCCCCGGTGCCTACGCCGCCCGTGCCTGGTGGTTGCTGGCCTGGTTGGGCAAGCGTGATGGCGTGTTTATTCTCGATGGTGGCCTCAAGGCCTGGCATGCCGCCGGTTTCCCCCTGAGCCTGGACGCGCCTGTGGTTGAGCCAGGTACCTTCGTCGGTACGCCGGATCATCGCCTGTTGCTGGATGCCGAACACCTGCAAAAACGCCTGGGCCAACCCGGCCTGACCTTGATCGATGCCCGCGCCCAGCCGCGCTTTCGTGGCGAAGTGGAGCCCATCGACCCGATTGCCGGGCATATCCCCGGCGCGCAGTGCGCGACGTTCAGTGAAAACCTGGGCAGCGACGGCCGCTTCCTGCCGGCCGAGCAGCTCAAGCAGCGCTTCGCCGCGCAGTTGCAAGGGCGCTCGGCGCAGGAATTGGTGGCGTATTGCGGGTCTGGGGTGACGGCGTGCCATAACCTGTTTGCGTTGAGCCTGGCGGGGTACCCGTTGGGCAAGTTGTATGCGGGGTCGTGGAGTGAATGGATTACTGACCCAGCCCGGGAAATTGCCACTGGCGACTAAGGCTAGCTCTGCAAACCCAATCAAAATGTGGGAGCGGGCTTGCTCGCGAATGCAGGGTGTCAGTCGATACAAGTGTGACTGATATACCGCATTCGCGAGCAAGCCCGCTCCCACAGTTTTAACCGCGTTGTGTCAGTAACCAGTCAGGGATCCGGCGTTCCAGGTAGTAACCAGGACGCTTCAACGAACCCTCCACAAACCCCACATGCCCGCCCTTGGCCAGCAACTCGAACTCGGTGCAGTCCGACAGCTCACTGGCGTCAGGCAAGCTGTGCGCAAACACAAACGGGTCATCGGCCGCCTGGATAATCAAAGTGGGCGTACGGATATCGCCCAGGTAATAACGGCTCGAGGCGCGGCGATAGTAGTCTTCGGCACTGATGAAACCGTGCAGCGGCGCGGTTACCCGCCCGTCGAAGTCCCAGAACGTGCGCATCTTTTCCAGGGAGCCAAGGGCCTCCAGGGTTTTGAGCCCATCCTCACGACCGTCCTGCAGGAATTGGCGCTGCTTGACGCGGATATACGCCAGCATCTCGCGCATGAAGTGCTTCTGATACACCCGCGAGAACCCCAGGCCGATGCGATCGGCGCATTGATCCAGGCGAAACGGCACCGACACCGCCGCGGCGCCCTGCAAGCCCGACGCCTGGCCGGTTTCCCCCAAGTGCTTGAGCAACACATTGCCGCCCAGGGAATAACCCACCGCATACAAAGGCGCCAACGGCCGCTTGGCGCGCAGATGAGCAATCGCCGCCGCCAGGTCTTCGCTGGCGCCGGAGTGATAGCTGCGAGCCAGCAGGTTGGGTTCGCCCGAGCAGCCACGCCAGTTCAGCGCAGCGCTGGCCCAGCCTTGGGCGGCCAGGACTTTTTGCAGGCCGGCCACATAGGGCGAATTGGACGAGCCGGTCAGCCCATGCAACACCAGCACCAAAGGCGCTTGCACGTCATGCGGCCCGTGCCAGTCAAGATCAAGGAAGTCGCCATCCTCCAGCCACAGGCGCTCGCGTTGGCGTTCGATGTGGGTGGTCGGACGCCACAGCGGCCCCCACAGTGTCTGCAAGTGGGGGTTGCCGAGGCCGAAGGCGGGTTTGAAGCGGTCTGTCGATGGAATCATGAATTACCCGCTGCCGTGTAGGCGCGAGCTTGCTCGCGAAAAACGTTAACGATAACGCAGCGCTGTCAGACAGCCCGTGTCGCCTGTTCGATCTTCGCGAGCAAGCTAGCTCCTACAGGGCGCGATGCCACAACGCGTAATACACCCGCCCGGATTTCTGCTCCCGGTGCAGGCGCCAGCCACTGGGCAGGCCGAGCGTGGAGGGCGCAGTCTCGCTCTCAGTGTAGATCCAGGCATCCGGTGCCAGCCACTGGCGTTCTTCCAGCAGGGTGCAGACGGTCGGCAGCAGGTTCTGGTTGAACGGTGGGTCGAGGAACACTACGTCGTATTCAGTCGCCGCCTGGGTTTCCAGGTAGCGCAGCGCGTCGGCCGTCTGCACCTGGCCGGTGGTGCAACGCAGCGTGCCCAGGTGCTCCTTGAGGCTGGACACCGCCACATTGCTGGCGTCCAGCGCCTGGCCCTGGGCCGCGCCACGTGACAGCGCCTCCAGGAACAGCGCGCCGCTGCCGGCGAACGGGTCCAGTACCTTGGCCCCGCCAATGTACGGCGCGAGCCAGTTGAACAGGGTTTCGCGCACGCGATCGGGCGTCGGGCGCAGGCCCACGACGTCGGGGAAGCTCAGCTTGCGGCTGCCCCATTCACCGCCAATGATGCGCAGTTGGCCCACACCGTTATGCACGTTGTGGACAGGTTTTTTCGGGCGAGATGAACTGGCCATTAATGCTCCGGAACCCCGAGCGGCTGCTCGGCAGGTTTATCAGTGGGGGGCGGTAGTGGCTTTTGCGCAATCGTCGGGCCGGCGGTCACGATGACCATCTTGTCGGCGCTCAAGTGTTTGTTCATTGCAGCCTTGACCTGATCGACGGTCAGAGCCTGGGATTGTTTCATGAAATCTTCCAGATAGCTCAGCGGCAGGTTGTAGAAACCCATGGCGCCCAACTGCCCGACGATATCGGCATTGCTGGCGGTGGACAGCGGGAAGCTGCCGGCCAGCTCGCGCTTGGCGTCATCCAGTTCCTTTTGCGTCGGGCCGGTCTTGAGGTAGTCAGCCAGCACGTCCTCCACCAGGCGCAAGGTGCCACCGCTCATTTCGGCGCGGGTCTGCAGGTTGATCATGAACGGGCCGCGCACCTGCATTGGTGAGAAGCCGGAGTACACGCCGTAGGTCAGGCCGCGTTTCTCCCGCACTTCGCTCATCAAACGGGTGCCGAAGCCGCCGCCGCCGAGGATCTGGTTACCCAGGGACAAGGCTGCGTAGTCCGGGTCGGCGCGGTCGATGCCCAACTGTGCAAACAGCAGGTGGGTTTGCTTGGACGGGAACTCGATACGGCTCAGGCCGGCTTTTGGCTCGGTCGGCTGGGCGATCTTGGCCATGGCCGGGCCCTTGGGCAGCGAGGCGGACACCTTGGCCGTCATGGCTTCAGCTTCGGCGCGGGTAAGGTCGCCCACTACTGCAATTACCGCGTTACCCGCCGCATAGGCCTTGGCGTGGAACGCCTGCAACTGCGCCAGGGTAATCTTCGGCACGCTCTCGGGGGTGCCTTCGCTCGGGTGCGCGTAAGGGTGGTCGCCGTACAGACGCTTGAACAGCTCGATGCTCGCCAGTTTGCCGGGGTTCTGCTTCTGGTACTCGAAACCGGCCAGGATCTGGTTCTTGATGCGTGCCAGGGAGTCTGCCGGGAACGTCGGCTGGCCGATCACCTGGTTGAACAGTGACAGGGCTGCGTCGCGCTTGGCGCTGTCGCTCAGGCTGCGCAGGGTCACCAGCGCCATGTCGCGGTAGGCGCCGTTGCCAAAGTCGGCCCCCAGGCCTTCGAACCCGCTGGCGATCTGGCTGACATCCTTGCCCGGTACGCCTTCGTTGAGCATGGCGTTGGTCATCAGCGCCAGGCCTGGCACGTCGCCATCCTGGCTGCTGCCGGCGGCGAACAGCAGGCGCATGTCGAACATCGGCAATTCGTGGGCTTCGACGAACAGCACCTTGGCGCCTTCGGCGGTGGTCCAGGTTTGTACATCGAGCTTGCGGTTGGTCGGGGCCTTGCCATCCAGTTCCGCCAGAGATTGCAGGGTGCTGGCCGTTTGGGCCTTGTCCAGGGCCTGGCTGGCGACCGACTCGCTGGGGCGCAAGAAGTAAACGGCGCTGGCCGCCATCAGGGTGACGGCGATCAGGCCGGGCAGGATCAGGCGGCTGTTTTTGCGATCACTCATGAGCGGTCTCCTCAGGCAAAACATGGGCGACGCTCAGACGTTCGCGGGTGAAATAGGTGCGTGCGGCCTTCTGGATGTCTTCCGGGGTCACGCTTTGCAGGTCGGCGAGCTCGGTGTCCATGAGTTTCCAGGACAGGCCGACCGTTTCCAGGGAGCCAATGGCCGTGGCCTGGCTGGTGATGGAATCACGCTGGTACACCAGGCCGGCAATCACTTGGGCGCGGATGCGCTCCAGTTCTTCGGCGGTCGGTGGCTTGGCCTTCAACTCATCGAGCAGGCGCCACAGGCCGGCTTCGGCCTGGGCGACGGTTTTCTTCTTCTGCTGGTTCGGCGTGGCCGAGAGGGTGAACAGGCTGTCGCCACGGGTATAGGCGTCGTAGTTGGTGGAAGCGGCGGACACCAGCTCCTCACCGCGCTCCAGCTGCTCGGAGATCCGTGCACTGTAGCCGCCGTCGAGCAGGGCCGAGATCAGGCGCAGGGCCTGCACCGAACGTTTGTCTTCAGCGGTGGCCAGGCCTGGCACGTTGAAGCCCAGGAACACGCTCGGCAGTTGGGTCTGCACGTGCAAGGTCAGCAGGCGCTCGCCGGGCTCGGCCAGTTCCATCGGGATTTTTGCCGGTGGCACGTCACGCTTGGGGATCGGGCCGAAGTAACGTTGGGCAAGGTTTTTCACCTCGTCCGGGGTCACGTCGCCGACCACCACCAGGGTGGCGTTGTTCGGCACGTACCAGGATTGGTACCAGTGGCGCAGTTCCTCGACCTTCATGCGGTCCAGGTCGGCCATCCAGCCGATGGTCGGCGTGTGGTAGCCGCTGGCCGGGAACGCCATGGCCTTGAAGCGCTCGAACGCCTTGGACATGGGGTTATCGTCGGTGCGCAGGCGGCGTTCTTCTTTGATTACCTCGATTTCACGGCTGAACTCGTCGGCCGGCAGGCGCAGGCTGGCCATGCGGTCGGCTTCCAGCTCGAAGGCCACACCCAGGCGGTCACGGGCCAATACCTGGTAGTACGCGGTGTAGTCGTCGCTGGTGAACGCGTTTTCTTCGGCGCCCAGGTCGCGCAGGATCAGCGAGGCTTCGCCGGGGCCAACCTTGGCGCTGCCCTTGAACATCATGTGTTCCAGGGCGTGGGACAAACCGGTCTGGCCCGGGGTTTCGTAGCTTGAGCCAACCTTGTACCAGACCTGGGAAACCACCACTGGCGCGCGATGATCTTCGCGCACGACCACTTTAAGGCCGTTATCGAGGGTGAATTCATGGGTGGGTTGTGGATCGGCAGCCAAAGCTGAGAGAGGCAGACAAACTGTGCTGAACAGCAGGCCTGCGGCGCGGCGGGCTAGAGCATTCATTCGTTTTTAAACCTGTTGGGCTGCCCGCTTGGTCTTAGCGTCGGCGGGCGAGGAGGTGCTAGGATACTGATCCGACCTAGGGACGGCCACTGTGGCTGTCTTGTTAAGGCCCGATTTAGGCCTTACAAAATGTTGCGCATGAACGAGCTGGCTAAAAAACAGTCTGTTACGCATCGAATTTTATTTACCGACGCGCCCTGTGGCGCGTCGCTACCTTGAGATAGCCGTCTCCATGTTTGGTTCCAACGACGACAAGAAGACCCCAGCTGCGGCTGGCGAGAAGAAAGGCCTGTTCGGATGGCTGCGCAAAAAGCCGCAGGAAACCGTCGTCGAACAGCCACAGGTTCACGCTGAACCGACCCCTGAACCCGTAATAGAAGCCGAACCGGTTGCCGAGACGCCCGTTCCGGTGGTGTTGCCGATGGCTGAGCCGGTGTTGCAGCCGGTCGTCGAGGCCGAGCCGGAACCTGCGCCTGAGCCTGAGCACAAGCCCTGGCTGGAGCTGCCCGTGGCCGAAGAGCCCGTGGCATTGGTGGAGGATGTTCAGGCCGAGCACGTCGTGCCGCCGATTCCTGCAGTGGTCGAGCCGGTGCCGGTAGAGGTTGTGGCTGAAGTACCGCCCGTCGTTGAAGTGCCTGCACCGGTTGTCGCTGCACCTGCCGTTATCGAGCCAGAACCCGCCGTTGCCGCAACCGAAACCAGCAAAACCGGATTCTTTGCCCGCCTCAAGCAGGGCCTGAGCAAGACCAGCGCCAGTATTGGCGAAGGCATGGCCAGCCTGTTCCTGGGCAAGAAAGTCATTGATGACGAACTGCTGGAAGACATCGAGACCCGCCTGCTCACCGCCGACGTGGGCGTCGAAGCCACTGCCGTGATTATCCAGAGCCTGACGCAGAAGGTCGCGCGCAAGCAGTTGACCGACGCCGATGCGCTGTACAAATCCCTGCAGGCTGAGCTGGCCGCCATGCTCAAACCGGTTGAAGCGCCGCTGGTGATCACGCCGAAAAAGCCGTTCGTCATCCTCGTGGTAGGCGTAAACGGCGCTGGCAAGACCACCACCATCGGCAAACTGGCCAAGAAGCTGCAGGGTGAGGGCAAGAAAGTCATGCTCGCCGCCGGCGACACCTTCCGTGCCGCGGCCGTCGAGCAGTTGCAGGTGTGGGGTGAGCGCAACAAGATCCCGGTGATCGCCCAGCACACCGGTGCCGACTCTGCGTCGGTGATCTTCGATGCCGTGCAAGCCGCCAAGGCGCGCAACATTGATGTGCTGATCGCCGATACAGCCGGCCGCCTGCATACCAAAGACAACTTGATGGAAGAGCTGAAGAAGGTGCGCCGCGTGATCGGCAAGCTCGACGCCGATGCACCCCATGAAGTCTTGCTGGTGCTCGACGCCGGTACCGGCCAGAACGCCATCAGCCAGGCCAAGCAATTCAACCAGACGGTGCAGCTGACCGGCCTGGCATTGACTAAGCTCGACGGCACGGCCAAGGGCGGTGTGATTTTCGCCCTGGCCAAACAGTTCGGGTTGCCGATTCGTTATATCGGCGTCGGTGAAGGCATCGACGACCTGCGCACCTTTGAAGCCGAACCCTTTGTACAGGCACTGTTTGCCGAGCGGGAGCGTTCATGATTCGATTCGAACAGGTCGGTAAACGCTATGCCAACGGGCATGTGGGCTTGCATGAGCTGAGCTTTCGAGTGCGTCGCGGCGAATTCTTGTTTGTCACCGGCCATTCGGGCGCGGGCAAAAGTACGCTGTTGCGCCTGCTGCTGGCCATGGAGCGCCCGACCACCGGCAAGTTGCTGCTGGCGGGCCAGGACCTGGCCACTATCAGCAATGCGCAAATTCCATTCCTGCGCCGCCAGATCGGCGTGGTGTTCCAGAACCACCAATTGCTGTTCGACCGCACGGTGTTCAACAACGTGGCCCTGCCGTTGCAGATCCTCGGGCTGTCCAAGGCCGAGATCGTCAAACGCGTGGATTCGGCACTGGAACGCGTGGCCTTGTCGGACAAGACCGACCTCTTCCCCGGCGACCTGTCCACCGGCCAGCAACAGCGTGTCGGTATCGCCCGCGCCATCGTCCATCGCCCGGCTTTGCTGCTGGCCGACGAACCCACCGGTAACCTCGACCCGCGCCTGGCGGCCGAGATCATGGGGGTATTCGAAGACATCAACCGCCTGGGCACCAGCGTATTGATCGCCAGCCACGACCTGGCCCTGATTGCCCGTATGCGCCATCGCATGCTGACCCTGCAACGCGGTCGCCTGATCGGCGATGGGGAGGCTGGCGTATGAGTGCTACACGAAGCCATAAAGTATCCGAACGGGTGGCTCCGAAACCGGCCGACCCGCAACCGAAAAAGAAAAAACACGACGAAGACGAGGGCCCGGACTTCGGCACCCTGGTGCACGCCTGGATCGAAAGCCACCGCGCCAGCCTTCTGGACAGCCTGCGTCGCCTGGGCAAGCAACCGATCGGCAGCTTTTTCACCTGCCTGGTCATGGCGGTGGCCTTGAGCCTGCCGATGGGCTTGTCGCTGTTGCTTAACAATGTGGAGCGCCTGGGCGGTTCCTGGCAGCGGGCGGCGCAGATTTCGCTGTACCTGAACCTGGACACCAGCAGCAAGGAAGGCGAAGCGCTGCGCGATGACATCAAGAACATCCCAGGGGTGGCCGAGGCCGAGTACATTAGCCGCGACCAGGCCCTTGAGGAGTTCCAGCAGCAATCCGGCCTGGGCGAGGCGCTCAAGGAGCTGCCGCAGAACCCGCTGCCGGGCGTGGTGCTGGTAACGCCGAACGAGGTCGACAAGCCGGCGCTGGAAGCCCTGCGACAAAAACTCGCAGAGATGCCGAAGGTGCAACAGGCGCAACTTGATCTAGTCTGGGTAGAGCGCCTGGCCGCGATCCTCAAGCTGGGTGACCGCTTTGTGTTCGGCCTGACGGTGTTATTAGTGTCTGCATTACTTTTGGTGATAGGTAATACCATTCGTCTTCATATTGAAAACCGTCGCACCGAGATAGAAGTGATTAAACTGGTGGGCGGCACAGACAGCTATGTGCGTCGGCCTTTCCTGTACATGGGCGCGCTGTATGGCCTGGGTGCGGGGATCTTGTCCTGGGGCGTACTGGCGTTTGGCCTGGATTGGTTGAACGACGCGGTGGTCGGCTTGGCCGGGCTTTACGGCAGTGATTTCGCGCTGGCCGGTGTGCCGGTAGCCGATGGTCTGAGTCTCTTGCTTGGCGCGGTGTTGTTGGGGTATATCGGTGCGTGGATTGCGGTGGCACGGCATTTACGTGAGCTGGCGCCGAAGTAGTTAATGTCAGATTAATCTGGTTTCGTTTGTATTGACCGTATCAGCGGTTTAGGGAACTTGTCCTACGGTTCCCAGGTCAATTTTCGCAGTGCTGAACTGCACGAGTTATGTGAGTCGGAGGTTTTTTCGTATGACCACTTCTTTGCAACCTGCTTATGCCTTGGTCCCGGGTGCGAACCTGGAAGCCTATGTGCACACGGTCAACAGCATTCCATTGCTGACGCCCGAGCAGGAGCGTGAACTGGCCGAGAGTCTCTACTATGAGCAGGATTTGGGGGCGGCTCGGCAGATGGTGCTCGCCCACCTGCGTTTTGTCGTACATATCGCCCGTAGCTATAGCGGCTACGGTTTGGCCCAGGCCGACCTGATTCAGGAAGGCAACGTAGGCCTGATGAAGGCTGTGAAGCGTTTCAACCCTGAAATGGGCGTGCGCCTGGTGTCGTTTGCCGTGCACTGGATCAAGGCGGAAATCCACGAGTTCATCCTGCGCAACTGGCGCATCGTGAAAGTGGCCACCACCAAGGCCCAGCGTAAGCTGTTCTTCAACCTGCGCAGCCAGAAAAAACGCCTGGCGTGGCTGAACAACGAAGAAGTCCACCGCGTGGCCGAAAGCCTCGGCGTGGAGCCGCGTGAAGTGCGCGAGATGGAAAGCCGCCTGACCGGCCATGACATGGCCTTCGACCCAGCCGCCGAAGCGGATGACGACAGCGCCTTCCAATCGCCGGCCAACTACCTGGAAGACCACCGGTACGACCCGGCGCGTCAACTGGAAGACGCCGACTGGAGCGACAACTCCAACCACAACCTGCACGAAGCGCTGGAAGTGCTGGACGACCGCAGCCGTGACATCCTCTACCAGCGCTGGCTGGCAGAAGAAAAAGCCACGCTGCACGACCTGGCGCAGAAGTACAACGTGTCGGCCGAGCGGATTCGTCAGCTTGAGAAAAGCGCGATGAACAAGCTGAAGTTGTCGATCGCTGCGTAAAGCGCTGTGAACAAAAAATGCCCTGGTCGAAAGATCGGGGCATTTTTGTATGTGCTCGTAAATTTCAAATCCACCACAGTCCACTGTGGGAGCTGGCTTGCCTGCGATAGCGGTGTGTCAGTTTGCAGATAAGTTGGCTGACCTGCCCTCATCGCAGCATAGGTATCAACACAACTCTGTAGCGCTCAACGCTAACCACGATGCGAAGCGAGCCGCTCTTGATCTTGATCTGCTTTTGATCTTAGCCGCCCCGCGCCATGGATGGCGCGGGGCGGCGGCCCCCCAAATCACTGGCGGATTACGGGTACACCGAGCCCAAGCGAGGTGCCGAGTGGTGGGGCAAGAGCGTTTTGCTTACTTTTGCGCTTTCAAAAGTGAGCCGCCGTCAGGGCGGAACCCTAAGTAGCCGTTACCGCAGCAATGGATATGTACACAATCCAGCTGTGTTGACTGTTAGGCCGTCTTCGCAGGCAAGCCAGCTCCCACATTTGGACTGTGGCGCGTCAGGTAGATATGCGCTGGCCGCCGGGGCCGTCACGGGAGCAAGCTCCCTCGCCACAGGTCCCGTATTGTGTCATTCGGACCAGGGGGCCTTTCGAGAGTTGTTCAGCTCAACCAGATAACCATCCCCACCCAACTGGCTCATCTGCTGACGAATCCATGCCGCTCTACGTGCCACATAGGCCGTCGGATGGCTGGCACTCCACACCCGTGGATTGGGCAACACCGCCGCCAGGTAACTGGCCTGCTGCCGCGAAAGTCCCTTGGCACTCACGCCAAAATGGTGCCGCGCCGCCGCCTCTGCGCCAAACACACCTTCATCCCATTCCACGCTGTTGAGGTACACCTCAAGAATCCGCTGCTTGGGCCACAACACTTCGATCAAGCCGGTAAACCAAGCCTCCAGGCCTTTACGCAAATAGCTGCGCCCGGCCCACAGAAACAGGTTTTTCGACACCTGCTGGCTCAAGGTGCTGGCACCGCGAATCGAACCGCCGCGTTCGTTGTGCAGAATCGCCGCCTGGATCGCGCCGAAATCAAAACCCCAATGTTGCGGGAAGCGCTGATCTTCACCGGCCATCACCGCGACTTTGAGATCATCGCAGATTTCGTCCCACGGTACCCAGCTGCGTTGCAGGTCAATGGGTTCGCCATCTATCCAGGACTCAACCTTGCGCTCCACCATCAGCGCAGTGAACGGCGGCGGCACCACACGAAACAGCAGCACCAGCAACACACTGCCGATGGCAAACCATTTCACGACGTTGAGAAAGCGTTTGAAGAGGACACGCAGCATAGAGATGGCTTGGCCGAACCCGTTGAGCGGGCCATTATACAGACCCTGCCCGATGAGTCTGACTGGAGTTCCCCATGCTGCGTAGCTTTCTGATGCTGGCTGCCTTTTTCGGCTTTACCGGCGTTGCGCTGGGCGCGTTCGCCGCCCACGGCCTGAAAAACCGCCTGAGCGCCGACTACCTGGCGATCTTCCATACCGGCGTGACCTACCAGTTGGTGCATGCCCTGGCACTGTTCGGCGTGGCCTTGCTGGCGGCGCATATTCCGGGCCGGCTGGTGACCTGGGCGGGTGTTTCGTTCACCGTCGGCATCCTGCTGTTCTCGGGCAGCCTGTATGTGCTGACGATGACCGGCATCAGTAAACTGGGGATCATCACGCCGTTTGGCGGGCTGGCGTTCCTGCTCGGCTGGTTCTTTCTGGGCCTGGCGGCGTGGCGCTTGCAGCTTTGACCGCTTGACGCTTGGAGCTGACCTTCAGGTTCCAATCGCGCTAGAATGCGGGCCCCTAAAAACGATGGCGGCCCGTGGCATGCGCATTCAG
Organism: Pseudomonas sp. FP215; assembly: GCF_030687795.1. NCBI lineage: Bacteria > Pseudomonadati > Pseudomonadota > Gammaproteobacteria > Pseudomonadales > Pseudomonadaceae > Pseudomonas > Pseudomonas sp. FP215. Next base: position 6,273,724 of record NZ_CP117447.1, on the reverse strand, counting down.
TTGAACGGCGAACCCTATGAACTGCCCGACGGCGAAACCGTTGCGGCCCTGCTGACCCGTCTGGACCTGACCGGGCGTCGCGTCGCAGTGGAGCTCAACCTGGATATCGTCCCGCGTAGCCAGCACGCCGAGACCTCGCTGAAAGAAAACGACCAGGTCGAAGTGGTCCACGCCATCGGCGGCGGCTAGCCCGCCACGGCCGTAACGCATTCTGCAGAACCTCATCCAACCAGAGGATTTCCCATGAGCATCGTTCGTAGCGACAAGCCTTTCGTCCTGGCCGGTCGTACCTACCAGTCCCGTCTGCTGGTCGGCACCGGCAAGTACCGCGACATGGAAGAAACCCGCCTGGCCATCGAAGCCTCGGGTGCCGAGATCGTCACCTTCGCCGTGCGCCGCACCAACCTCGGCCAGATCAAGGGCGAGCCGAACCTGCTCGAAGTGCTGTCGCCGCAGCGTTACACATTTTTGCCAAACACCGCTGGTTGCTACGACGCCATCGAAGCCGTGCGCACCTGCCGCCTGGCCCGTGAGCTGCTCGACGGCCACAATCTGGTGAAGCTGGAAGTGCTGGCCGACCAGAAAACCCTGTTTCCCAACGTGATCGAAACCCTCAAGGCCGCCGAGACCCTGGTCAAGGAAGGCTTCGATGTGATGGTCTACACCAGTGATGACCCGATCATCGCGCGCCAACTGGCAGAAATCGGCTGCATCGCGGTGATGCCGCTGGCCGGTCTGATCGGTTCAGGCCTGGGTATCTGCAATCCGTACAACCTGCAGATTATCCTCGAAGAAGCCAAGATTCCGGTACTGGTGGATGCAGGCGTAGGCACAGCCTCCGACGCGACCATCGCCATGGAGCTGGGCTGCGACGCCGTACTGATGAACTCGGCCATTGCCCATGCCCAGCAACCAATCATGATGGCCCAAGCCATGAACCACGCCATCGTCGCGGGCCGCCTGGCCTACCTCGCCGGGCGCATGCCGAAAAAACTCTATGCCAGCGCCTCTTCGCCGCTGGATGGTCTGATCAAGTAAGAGCTATTGATGACTGAATCAAACGAAACGCCGAACACCGTGGAAGAGGGCGACGAGTCCAAGCACCGCCGCATCAAGAGTTTTGTGATGCGCGCCGGTCGCATGACCGAAGGCCAGCAAAAGGGCCTGGAGCAGGGCACGCCGCTGTTCGTGTTGCCCCTGGCCGATGCGCCGGTGGATTACGACCAAGTGTTTGGCCGTTCGGCCCCGCGCTCCCTGGAAATCGGTTTCGGCATGGGCCATTCCCTGCTGGAAATGGCTGCGGCCGCCCCGGAGCAGGATTTCATCGGTGTGGAAGTCCACCGCCCAGGCGTCGGCGCACTGCTCAACGGCGTACTGACCCAGGGCCTGAAAAACCTGCGGGTCTACGACTGCGACGCGATTGAAGTGCTCAACCGCTGCATCGCTGACAACAGCCTCGACCGCCTGATGCTGTTCTTCCCCGACCCATGGCACAAGGCCCGTCACCACAAGCGCCGCATCGTCCAGGCCTCCTTCGCGGAGCTGGTGCGCAGCAAGCTGAAAGTGGGCGGCATCCTGCACATGGCCACCGACTGGGAACCGTATGCGGAATACATGCTGGAAGTGATGAACGTTGCCCCTGGCTACCGCAACCTGGCCGAAGACGGCAAATGCGTGCCACGCCCGGCCGAGCGGCCGATCACCAAGTTCGAACGCCGTGGCGAGCGATTGGGGCATGGGGTGTGGGATTTGAAGTTTGAGAAGCTGGCTTAACTCGCGTTGCTAATCACGGCGGTGGAATCGCTGCGTTCCACTGCCGCTTCGCTTTTTACTTGTAAAGGAATACAAGCGCTTGAAAACCCTCCTTTCCAGTCTACTGTTGCTCAGCCTGCTGTCTGCGACAGCCTTCGCGGCCAGCACATCCTCTTTGCCAGTGACTTCCAGTGACGACTACTTTGAGCGTGCTCAGAAGAAGGCGGAACAACTCAAGCTGATGTTCGATGAGAGCGTCAAGCTGGAAACCAGTGGCAAGCTGGATAAAGCCACGTTGCCCGAAGAACTCAAAGAGGTTCAGGGTGTCATGACTGCGTTCCAAGATGATCTGAAAATGGCCTCGGAGGGCGGGCATGTTGTTGCGACCTATATGCTGGCCAATATCCAAAGCCGGTTCGGCATGTCCGAGGAAGAACGCAAACAGGTGTGTGAGCCGATGCACAAGGCAATGGATCAAGGTTTATTAGCCGCCGGCGTGGGGTATTACTATCAATGTGATATGGCGTACATGCGTCTAAATCTGCTTGATCCTGGGCACGTAAAGTACCTGGAAGCGCTCAAGCAGATGCTTCTGAACGTTGATCCCAACCATGACTATTATCCGCTGTACACCAATCGTTCGCTTTGTTTCGAAGGTGATCGGCTAGCTGAGATCAAGGAAGAAAGAACCTTGGGCAACATGCAAGCACGCGCCAGCGCGCGGATGCTGACCTATGATCAGTACCGGGCGGATGCCTACTACATCTTGGCGGCGACTCGTATGAACGACAAAGGTGAGCCCGACAGCGTGAATTTGACCTACCTGAATCAGGCGCTCGCGCTGGGTTGCAAAGACCCGATGACACTTAAAGAGTATTACGAAAAAGCATTTGGCAGTCAGGCCTCTAAATAGCTTCGAGGAACTGGGCAGGAACCTGCTCCGTCAGCCAAACCCCATTCTGCGCCTGATAAAACTTGAAACCCTGGGCCAGCATCTTCGAAGTGTTGATCTTCAGAATAACCACTTTCCCATAGCGCTGCCCAACTTCCCTGGCCGTCTCAAGCTGTTCACTGAGATGCACATGATGTCGTGACCCGGGAATCAGGCCCTTTTGGTTGATTGACTCGATGAAGCGCGTTGCGGTGCCGTGGTACAGGACGGCTGGTGGTTGTCTTTCATCGAGTTGCAGCTGGACGCCTTGGTTGGAGTGACCCTGCACGGCGCGGATGTGTTGACCGTCCTCGGAGAACGAAAAGCGCTTCTTCTCGTTTGTGCGTACCACCTGCTCCAGCAGCTCTCGGCTAAGGCTGCGCCCGTCGCGGGTGGCCGCCTCAATCAGCTCTGCAATGCCTGCCCAGCCTTCTGAATCCAATGAAAGGCCAATTGCCTGAGGCTCATGGCGCAGTACATAGCTGAGAAATTTGCTAGTGTCGTCCAGAAGCTTTTTGCTCATGAGATGTCCTTGCCTTCATCTGGATGAAATCAGCGGCGGTCTGCAACAACGCCAATCAACACCAGCACCACGATCAACACCGGCGCCAGGCTGTAGTTATTGAACTGGCTCAATCCCCGCACAATCCACGGAGTGGCGTAGATCAACGCCGCGCCGCTGCCGATCAGGCACAGCAGGGCCATCAAGGGTACGCGCAAGGCGCCGGCGATGCTGCCCAGGCGCGCTTCGACCCAGCCCTTGATGTCGGCGCCGAACAGCACCAGCAAACAGCCCACAAGGGCCAACGAGATTTCCGACAGGTTGCTACGGCTCCAGCGGGATACGGTGGCGAGCAGGTCGAGTACCAGATCCATTCGATTTCCTTAAGAGCTATCAGCTCAAAAACTTCTGCAACAGGTCATTGAGAAAGAGTTGCCCACGGTCGGTGGCCGCCAGGCGTGACGGTTCGACCTGCATTAATCCACTTTGTTCTGCCTCGCGGCGGCCTTCGTCGAGGCTGGCCAGATCAAGGCCGGTGCGCTCGGCGTAGAGCTTGGCATCAACCCCTTCGGTGAGGCGCAGCGCGTTCATCAGGAACTCGAACGGCAGTTCATCGTTGGTCAGTTCTTTCGCGCCGGCCTGGAAGCTTTTGGCCGGGTTGAGGTAGTCCTTCGGTGCACGGGTTTTCCAGGTGCGCACGATGCGCCCGTCCGGGTGGCTGAGCTTGCCGTGGGCGCCGGCGCCGATGCCGATAAAGTCGCCAAAGCTCCAGTAATTGAGGTTATGCCGCGCCGGCCGCCCCGGTTGGGCGTAGGCCGAGACTTCATATTGTGCGTAACCGTGTTCGGCGAGCAGTGCCTGGCCGGCTTCCTGGATATCCCACAGCGTGTCGTCTTCCGGCAGCGCGGGTGGCTGGTTCCAGAACACGGTGTTGGGTTCCAGGGTCAGTTGGTACCAGGACAGGTGCGTGGGCTTGAGTGCAATGGCCTGGCGCAGGTCACCTAGGGCGTCGTCCAGGGACTGGTTGGGCAAGCCGTGCATCAAGTCCAGGTTGAAGTTGTCGAACCCGGCCTGGCGCGCCATGCCGGCGGCGCGCACGGCTTCATCGCCATTGTGGATGCGGCCCAGGGCTTCAAGCTTCTCTTGCTGGAAGCTCTGGATGCCGATGGACAGGCGATTGATCCCCAGCTTGCGGTACGCCACGAACTTTTCTTGTTCGAACGTCCCTGGGTTGGCTTCCAGGGTGATCTCGATATCGTCGGCAAACGGGATACGCGCTTCAACGCCCTTGAGCAGGCGGCCCAGTGCAGCAGCGCTGAACAGGCTGGGCGTGCCGCCGCCAAAGAAGATCGAGCTCAGCTCCCTGCCATACACGGCGTGCAGGTCTTGGTCGAGGTCGGCCAGCAAGGCGTCCACATACTCTTGTTCCGGCAGCACTTTACTGGCGGTGTGGGAGTTGAAGTCGCAATACGGGCATTTGCGCACGCACCACGGAATGTGGATGTACAGCGCCAGGGGCGGCAGATGGGGCAGGGCCGCCCGGGGTGTTTGCGCGCCACCGTGAATCAGCGGCTGCGCAGAGGTGTTCTGGGTCATTTCAAACCCAGGCGCTGGCGCAGTAATGCCATGGCGCGGGCGCGGTGGCTGATCTGGTTCTTGTCGGCCGGGCTCAGTTCGGCGCTGGAGACATTGCGCTCCGGCACCCAGAACAGCGGGTCATAGCCAAACCCATGCTCACCGCTGGCGGCTTGCAGGATGCGCCCGTGCCACAGACCTTCACACAGGATCGGCAATGGGTCATCGGCATGTCGCACCAGGGCCAGCACGCAGACGAACTGCGCACCACGCTCGGCCTCCGGTACGTCCTTGAGCGCGTCGAGCAGCTTGGCGTTGTTGGCTGCGTCGCCCTTGCCGTCGGCGTAACGGGCGGAGTAGATGCCAGGGGCGCCGCCGAGAAAGTCCACGGCCAGGCCCGAATCATCCGCCAGGGCTGGCAGGCCAGAGATACGTGCGGCATTGCGGGCCTTGAGGATGGCATTCTCGACGAACGACAGGCCGGTCTCTTCCGGTTCGACCTGGCTGAACTCACCGATCGAACGCAGTTGCACTGACTCACCGAGCATGGCCTGCAGTTCTTTGAGTTTGCCGGCGTTGTGGCTGGCGAGTACGAGTTGGGTAAGGTTCATCATTGGGCCGGGAACAGTTCTTGGTTGAATTGGAAGCCGTGGGCCTTGCCGCCGGTTTCAACATTGATGGTGAAGGTCTTGTATTCCCGTTGCGTCACGGTGTAAGGCGCGAGGTAGCTGATGCCGCCTTTCTCTTCGATCTGCTTGAACGTCAGGATCTCGCTCTTGCCACCCAGGTCCTTGATGGTACCGGTGACTTGCGCGGCCACTGGGCTTACGCCCTTGATCACGGTCACGTTGATCAACCCCTTCTCCTTGCTGCGCACCACGCCGACTTTCTGGGCGGTCTCGGGTGGCAGGAAGCTTGAGGTGAAGGTGTTGTAATGAACGGTGATATCGCCGAAGTCTTTTTTGCGATTAGCGTCGATAGTGTCGGCGGCCATGGCGCTGGCGCCCAGGCATGCGGTCAATAGAAAAATAGCCAAACGACTCATGAACGTCCCTCTTGAAGATGATTAGACGGCAACTTTGTGGTCGGTCAGGCCAGGACTGCTGACCCGGTAAATACCAATTTCGCCCAACAGGTTGGGCCATAGCTTACTCGCCCAGCCGTGGCGGTGCTGTTGATCGACGGCAAGGCGGTTGATCACCTTGGCTTCACGCTCGCCACACAGGGCTTCGAAGTCTTCGAAGGTGCAAAAGTGGATGTTCGGCGTGTTGTACCAGGTGTACGGCAGGAAGTCGGAGACCGGCATGCGCCCCTTGGTGGCCAGGTACCAGCGGCAGCGCCAGTGGCCAAAGTTGGGGAAGGTGATGATGCATTGGCGGCCTACGCGCAGCATTTCGTCGAGGATGCGGTCCGGGTAGTGCACCGCTTGCAGGGCTTGGGTCATCACCACGATATCGAAGCTGTTGCTGGCAAAGTTGCCCAGGCCCTTGTCCAGGTCCTGCTCGATCACGTTGATGCCCTTAGCCACGCACTGGGCGATGTTGTCCGGGTCGTTCTCCAGGCCGTAGCCGGTGACTTGCTTGTGGTCGCGCAGCCAGCTCAGCAGTTCGCCGTCGCCACAGCCCAGGTCGAGCACGCGGCTGCCGGCGGGGATCCAGTCTTGGATGATTTCCAGGTCGGCTCTCATGGCGTTCTCACAAAGTAATGCGGTTCATGTAGTTACTGAACGCCTGCAGGTAGCGTGGGATCGGAATCAGGAAGGCGTCGTGGCCTTGCGGTGCATCGATCTCCAGGTAGCAGACGTCTTTCTTGGCGGCCATCAGGGCATCCACCAGCTCACGGGAGCGTGCCGGCGAAAAGCGCCAGTCGGTGGTGAATGACATCACGCAGAACTTGGCCGTGGCGTGCTCGAAGGTTTTTGCCAGGTCGTCATCGTGATTGGCGGCCGGGTCGAAGTAGTCCAGGGCCTTGGTCATCAGCAGGTAGGTGTTGGCGTCAAAGCGCCCCGAGAATTCCTCGCCCTGATAACGCAGGTAGCTTTCCACCTGGAACTCGACGCTGTGGAAGTCGTAGTTGAGCTTCTCGCTCTTGAGGCCGCGGCCGAATTTCTCGCCCATGGAATCGTCGGACAGGTAGGTAATGTGGCCGACCATCCGCGCCAGCATCAAGCCACGCTTGGGGATCACGCCCGCTTCCTGGAACGAACCGCCGTGGAACTCGGGGTCGGTGAGGATCGCCTGGCGCGCCACTTCGTTGAAGGCGATGTTCTGCGCCGACAACTTGGGCGCCGAGGCGATAGCCAGGCAATGACGCACGCGGTCCGGGTAAGTGATGGTCCATTGCAGGGCCTGCATGCCGCCCAGGCTGCCGCCAATCACGGCGGCCCACTGGCTTATGCCCAGCAGGTCGGCCAGGCGTGCCTGGCTGTGCACCCAGTCCTCTACCGTCAGCACCGGGAAGTCGGCGCCGAATGGTTTGCCGGTTTCCGGGTTGAGGCTGCTGGGGCCGGTGGAGCCGTTGCAGCCACCGAGGTTGTTCAGGCTGACCACAAAGAACTTGTTGGTGTCGATGGGCTTGCCGGGGCCGATGCAACTGTCCCACCAGCCGGGCTTGCGGTCGTCAACGCTATGGAAACCGGCGGCGTGATGATGGCCGGACAAGGCATGGCAGATCAGCACGGCGTTGCTCGCCGTGGCGTTCAGTTGGCCATAGGTTTCGTAGATCAGGTCGTAGGCTGGCAACGAACGGCCGCAGGCCAGGGCCAGGGGTTCGCTGAAATGCGCCACTTGTGGCACGACCAGTCCAACAGAATCGGGGGGGAAGGCAGCTGGCATCGACCCTGCTCTCGTTTAAATGAGGCGTAAGTCTAAAGAGCGGGGACCCTAGCGGCAAGCAAAGGTCGGGGGTAAGCGTGATCGTTCCCACGCTCCGCGTGGGAATGCCTCTTGGGACGCTCTGCGTCCTGCCCTGGTGACGCGGAGCGTCACGGGCTGCATTCCCACGCAGAGCGTGGGAACGATCAGCACAAGCCAGCCCGCCATAAGGGTATGGCGGTCAGATCAGGCCAAACAACTCTTTTGGCATGTAGGCAAAGTAGGCCAGGCGTGGAATCACCCAGCTTTGCAGCAGCTGAATCACGATAAACGCGAAGATCGGCGAGATATCCAGGCCACCCAGGTTCGGGATCAGGCGACGGAAGGGTGCCAGCACGGGTTCGGTGATTTGAGCCACCAACTCGGCACCCGGGCTACGGCTGCCGGGTGCGACCCAGGAGAGAATCACGCTGATGATCATCGACCAGAAAATGATCTTCAGGAACAGCGAGAAAATCCCGATCAGGCCCCATGGCAACAGCAGCACGGTGAAGGCCTGGTAGCCATTGAGCATCAGGATCACCACGAACAGCAAAATCTGCAGCAACAGCGCCAGCACCAGCGACGACATGTCCAGGCCGAACAGGCTCGGGATCACCCGGCGCAGCGGCTTGAGCAGCGGTTGGGTGGCCTTCACCACGAACTGGCACAGCGGGTTGTAGAAGTTTGCACGCACCAGTTGCAGGATAAAGCGCATCAGCACGATCAGCAGGTACAGGCTGCCCAGGGTCTGGATGATGAAAATGGCAGCGTCATTGATTCCGAGCATGTTTGATTACCTTGGTAAGAGACGACTATTTGCCCAGTTGCTCAGCCATCTCGGCTGAACGATGTGCGGCGGCACCCAGTGCTGTTTCCACCAGGGCTTCAAAGCCCCCGGCCTGGAACGACTCGATAGCCGCTTGTGTGGTACCGCCCGGCGAGGTGACGCGACGGCGCAGTTCGGCGGCATCCACCTCGCTGCCGACTGCCATCTTGGCGGCGCCCAGGGCGGTTTGTTCCGCCAGTTGCTCGGCCACGTCGTGGGGCAGGCCCAGCTTGACGCCGGCGGCCGTCATGGCCTCGATCAACAGGAAGAAGTAGGCCGGGCCGCTGCCGGAGACGGCGGTGACCGCATCCAGTTGCTGTTCCTGCTCCAGCCACACGGCGATGCCCACCGCAGACAGCAGTTCCTGGGCCTGGTCACGTTGCTGTGCGGTCACTTCGCCAGTGGCATACAAACCGCTGACGCCCTGGCGCAGCAGCGCCGGGGTGTTGGGCATGCAGCGCACAATGGGCTGGGCGCCGAGCCAGTTGGTCATGCTGGCGCAGGTGATGCCAGCGGCAATCGACACCACCAGTTGATGGGGTTGCAGGCTCGGGCGTAGGCTCTCGCACACGGCCTTCATGGCCTGGGGCTTGACCGCCAGCACGATTACATCGACGCCGTGGATGGCCTCGGCGTTATCGGCGAAGGTTTTTATGCCGTGTTCGGCGCTGACGCGCTCGCGGGTCTCGGCGCCCGGGTCGCTGGCGCGGATCTGCTCGGCGTCCAGGCCCTTGGCCCGCAGGCCACCGATCAGGCTGGCCGCCATGTTACCGGCGCCGATAAAGGCAATACGCGTGTTGCTCATGACAGGTCCTTATTTCGAGGGATGTCAGCCATTTCACGGCTGGCCGTAGTCGCGGGCGCCAAACAGGGCGGTACCGATCCGCACCCAGGTGGCGCCTTGGGCAATGGCCGACTCAAGGTCGTGGCTCATGCCCATGGAAAGTGTGTCCAGCGCCAGGTTCAAGCTGGCTTGCAAGTCGCGCACCGTGGCGAACGCCGCATCCTGTTCGGCCCGATCTTCAGTCGGCTCGGGAATCGCCATCAAGCCCCGCAGCTTCAAGCGCGGCAGGGCGCTGATCGCAGTGGCCAGGGCCGGCAGGTCGGCGGGTGTGCAGCCGGACTTGCTGGCTTCGCCACTGACATTGACCTGGATGCAGATATTGAGCGGCGGCAGGTCGGCCGGGCGTTGTTCGGACAGGCGTTGTGCGATTTTCAGGCGGTCCACGGAATGCACCCAAGCGAAGTGCTCGGCGATGGCGCGAGTCTTGTTCGATTGAATGGGGCCGATGAAGTGCCAACTCAAGGGCAGGTCGGTTAATTCCGCCTGTTTGCCCAGGGCTTCCTGCAGGTAGTTTTCACCAAAGTCGCGCAGCCCGGCGGCGTAGGCTTCACGCACTGCCTGCGCGGGTTTGGTCTTGCTCACGGCCAGCAGGTGGATGCTGCTTGCGTCACGTTGCACGGCGTCGGCTGCGGCGCGGATGCGCTGGCTAACCAGGCCGATGTTGTCTGCTATCGTCGACATTCAAGATGCGCCCGTGGATATGGAGTCCGCGGCATTCTACTGGAAATGGAAAGCCCTATGGATATCACGCAATTGCTGGCGGCCAGCGTAAGCCGAGGCGCCTCAGACCTGCATCTGTCAGCCGGCCTGGCACCGATGCTGCGCATTGATGGCGAGGTTTGGCCCCTGGATGGGCCGGCGCTGAACGCTACCCAGGTGGTCGACTTATTGAGCCCTTTGCTGAATAAACATCAACAAAAGGATTTCGAAACATCTCTTGAAACGGATTTTTCCTTCGAATTGCCAGGCGTCGCCCGGTTCCGGGCGAACGTGTTCCGCCAGGATCGCGGCGTGGGTGCGGTGTTTCGGGCTATCCCGGCTGAGGTACAGAGCCTGGAGGACCTGGGATTGAGCGAGGTGTTCCAGCGAATCGCCCGCCTCCCGCGCGGCCTAGTGCTGGTGACCGGGCCTACCGGCTCCGGCAAATCCACGACCCTGGCGGCGATGATCGACGACCTCAACCGGCATCGACGCCAGCATATCCTCACGCTGGAAGACCCCATCGAGTTTATCCACAGGCCGAAAATGGCCTTGGTCAACCAGCGCCAGGTGCATCGCGACACCCACAGTTTCTCGGTGGCCCTGCGTTCAGCCCTGCGCGAAGACCCGGATGTGATCCTGGTGGGTGAACTGCGCGACCTGGAAACCATCCGCCTGGCGCTGACGGCGGCAGAGACCGGGCACCTGGTGTTTGGCACCTTGCACACCTCGTCGGCGGTAAAGACAGTAGACAGGCTGGTGGACGTCTTCCCGGCCGGGGAGAAGGCGATGGTCCGCTCGATGCTGTCGGAGTCGCTGCAGGCGGTGGTGTCTCAGGTGCTGGTGAAGAAGGTGGGCGGCGGGCGCGTGGCCGCCCATGAAATCATGCTGGGCACCCCGGCGATTCGTAACTTGATTCGCGAAGACAAGGTGGCGCAGATGGTTTCGGCTATTCAGACGGGTGGGGCGTTGGGGATGAAGACCCTGGATATGAGTTTGAAGGCGTTGGTCGGCGCGGGAGTGATTAGCCGGGAAGAGGCGCGGGAGAAGGCGAGGGTGCCGGCAGATATCTAAAACGCACAGACACACAATGTGGGAGCTGGCTTGCCTGCGATAGCGGACTGTCAGGCGCTCTCTCTGCCAACTGACACACCGTCATCGCAGGCAAGCCAGCTCCCACATTTGATTGCATTTCAAATGGGGAGCTTCAGTGGCGCCTGGCTTAGCGCTGCACGATCCGCAAGTTGCTGTTCTGCTCTTTAGGCAGTACCCGCTTGGCAATCACGTAGTTCTTGTTCCAGAACGGCTTTTTCAGCGTGTCGATGCTCACCGACTTGCCACGGCGCGGTGCGTGGATAAAGCGGTCGTTGCCCAGGTAGATGGCAACGTGGTTGACCTGGCGGCTCTTGAGCTTGAAGAACAACAGGTCGCCAGGTTTCAGGTCCTTGCGGTCGACCTTCAACCCATGGCCGGCCGCCATGGCGTTGGAGGTGCGGGGCAGGTCCACTGCTTTTACATCGTTAAATGCGTATTTCACCAGGCCGCTGCAGTCGAACCCTTTACTTGGGCTGCTGCCGCCCCAACGATAAGGTGTACCGAGCACGTTGACGGCACGGCTCAAGACGTTGCTGCTTTGCTTGGTGTTCACGGCCAGTTGGGTGGAAAGCGCTTTGCCGTTGGCCTTGCTCAGTTGAGTCGGGCGGCTGACGGTTGGCTTTGCCGATTTGGCAGGGCTGGGCGTGCTATGGACTTTAGGGGTGAAACCGTTAACGTTCGGAAGTCGTTGCTCACGATTGGTGGCGTGGGCGGCCAGTGGCATTAATAGGCAAATGGTTAGCCATGTCTTGAAAAATGGTCGCATTAGGCGTGGCTCTTATGGGTTTGCGCGCAACTTTATAACAGCTTTTTGTGCTGTTCTCAGGCCGTTTGTCGACTGAACCTTGGGGTCAAACTCAGGAAAAACGCGACGATTCGCCGCAATTGTCCTACACAAGGCAGGTGGCACAAGGCTTTGAGGGCAGGAAGATACCATTTACCGTACGTCGGGCGCCCGTAAAAAAGTCACAAAGAAAATGAAAAAATTTATCTATCGAAGCAAAAGAGGTCCTTCATGAACACCTATCAACAGGTTGGTCAGCAGCACGATACCCACAGTAAGGCGATTGGTTACCTGCTGTGGATTTTCGGTTTTACCGGGGCTCATCGCTTTTATTACGGCAAGCCCGTGACCGGTACGATCTGGTTTTTCACTTTCGGCTTGTTCGGCATTGGCTGGCTGATCGACTTGTTCCTGATCCCGGCCATGGACCGTGAAGCCGACCTGCGGTTTACCGCTGGGCCCATCGAATACAACGTGGCCTGGATTCTGTTGGCGTTCCTGGGGGTGTTTGGTGTGCACCGCATGTATCAGGGCAAATGGATCACCGGCCTGATCTACCTGCTGACCGGCGGTTTGTTCCTGGTCGGGGTGCTGTATGACTTCTGGACGTTGAACACGCAGATCTCGATCCGCAATGCCGAGCGCAACAGCGGCCGCTGAGCACTGATCGTTCCCACGCTCCGCTGATCGTTCCCACGCTCCGCGTGGGAATGCAGCCCAGGACGCTCCGCGTCCACCTTTGGAGTGCTGACGCAGAGCGTCACAGGATGCGTTCCCACGCAGAGCGTGGGAACGAGCTTGCGCGTCAAGCCTGGTAGCTGATCCGCCCATCCATCAAGGTATACCGCACCGTCGCCGGCAGGCTGTGGCCGATGAACGGGCAGTTTTCGCCCTTGGACAACCAACGCTCCCCGGCCACCGTCGAGCTTGCCAGGTCGAACAGCACCAGGTCCGCCGGTGAGCCCACCGCCAACTGGCCCGCCGGCAAGCGCAGGGCTTCGGCCGGGCCGGTGCTCAGGCGTGCCAGCAGTGTCGGCAGGTCCAGCAAGCCGTCTTCGACCAGCGTCATCGCCAATGGCAGCAACAACTCCACACTGCTGATGCCCGGCTCGGTCGCGCCAAACGGTGCCAGCTTGGCGTCTCGCTCGTGAGGTTGGTGATGGCTGGAAATCGCCGACACCACACCCGACTTCACCGCCGCACGCAAACCATCACGGTCAGCCTTGGTGCGCAGCGGGGGCTGTACGTGGTACAGGCTAGAGAAGTCGATCAGCGCCTCATCCGTCAGGATCAGTTGGTACAGGGCGACATCGGCCGTTACCCGCAAGCCACGGGCCTGGGCCTGGGCGATCAGGGCCACGCCCCGGGCGCTGGTCAACTGGCTGAAATGCGCACGCACGCCGCTTTGTTCCACCAGCAACAGGTCGCGGGCGAGGGCCACGGTTTCTGCGGTTTCCGGAATGCCCGGCAGGCCGAGGAAGCTGGCCACTGCGCCTTCATGGGCCAGGCCACCTTCGGCCAGGTCGCGGTCCTGGGAATGGAAGATCACCGTCAAGTCGAAGGTGGCCGCGTATTCCAGGGCGCGGCACAAGGTGCGTGTGCTGCGAAAGCTTTCCAGGCCATTGCCGAAGGCCACGCAACCGGCGTCACGCAGGGCGATCAGTTCGGCAAGTTGTTCGCCGTCCAGGCCCTTGCTCAAGGCGCCAATGGGAAACACTTTGCAATTGCCGGCTTCGCGGGCGCGGTCGAGGATCAGCTCGGTCACGGCCGACGTGTCCAGCACCGGCTTGGTATTAGGCGGGCAGCACAGGCTGGTCACGCCACCGGCGGCGGCGGCCTGGGTTTCGCTGGCGATGCTGCCTTTGCGGCTGTAGCCCGGCTCGCGCAGGGCGACATTCAGGTCCACCAGCCCAGGCGCGGCCACCAGGCCCTTGGCATCGATGCTCTGGCCGGCGTTGAAGCCTGCGGGGGCGGCGCCGATGGCGACGATCTTGCCGGCGTCCAGGTGTAGATCGGTAACTTGGTCCAGGCCACTGGCCGGGTCGATGACTCGGGCGCCGAGAATGCTGAGCTTCACTGGGCCTGCTCCTGCTCGAATTGACGTTGCGCGGTTTGCCCGCTCATGGCCATGGACAGCACAGCCATGCGCACCGCGATGCCGTAGGTCACTTGGTTGAGAATCACCGATTGCGGGCCGTCGGCCACCGCCGACTCGATTTCCACGCCACGGTTGATCGGCCCCGGGTGCATCACGATGGCATCCGGCTTGGCCTTGGCCAGGCGTGCGGTGGTCAGGCCGAACAGTCGGTAGAACTCACCTTCGCTGGGCAACAAGCCCCCGGCCATACGCTCGCGTTGCAGGCGCAGCATGATCACCACGTCCACATCCTTGAGGCCCTCGGCCATGTCGGTGTAGACCTTCACGCCATACTGTTCGATACCGATGGGCAGCAAGGTTTTGGGCGCGATCACGCGAATATCCGGGCAACCCAGGGCCTTGAGGGCCAGCATGTTCGAACGTGCTACCCGCGAATGCAGGATGTCGCCGACGATGGCCACCGAGAGGTTTTCAAAGCTGCCTTTGTGCCGACGAATGGTGAGCATGTCGAGCATGCCCTGGGTCGGGTGCGCGTGGCGGCCGTCGCCGCCATTGATGATTGCCACGTTCGGGCACACATGCTCGGCGATGAAATGCGCAGCGCCGGAGTCGCCGTGGCGTACTACGAACATGTCGGCCGCCATGGCTTCCAGGTTGCGCAGGGTGTCGAGCAGGGTTTCGCCCTTGCTCGCCGACGAGGTGGACACGTTCAGCGTGATCACATCGGCCGACAGCCGCTGGGCCGCCAGTTCAAAGGTGGTGCGGGTGCGGGTGGAGTTCTCGAAGAACACGTTGCAGATGGTTTTACCGCGCAGCAGCGGGACTTTCTTCACCGCCCGGCCACCGACTTCCAGGAACGAGTCGGCGGTGTCGAGGATTTCGGTGAGCAGTTCGCGGGGCAAACCGTCGAGGGACAAGAAGTGTTGCAACTGGCCCTGAGCATTGAGCTGCAGCGGGCGCTTGGCATCTAGAGGCGTCATCGCGGGGACTCTGTACAAGGCGGTTTAAAGGGCAAGGTCTTGCAGTTCGAGTTCGAGCGGCGTGGGACCGGACAATTTTACCCGCTGCTGGGGGGCAAGCGACAGGGTTGCGCCTACGACGTCCGGGCTGATCGGCAGCTCGCCGGCATCCAGGTCCAGCAGGCACACCAGGGTCACGCTGGCCGGGCGGCCATAGTCGAACAGCTCGTTCAGGGCGGCGCGGATGGTGCGGCCGCTCATCAGCACGTCGTCGATCAATACCAGGTGCTGGCCTTCGATCTCGAAGGGCAGGGCCGAAGGGCGCACCTGCGGATGCAGGCCGTTCTGGCTGAAGTCGTCGCGGTAGAAGGACACGTCCAGGGTGCCCAGGGGCGAATCACTGCCCAGTTCTTTGAGTAGCGCCTGGGCCACCCACACGCCACCGGTGCGTATGCCGATAAAACGCGGTTCGCTGATGGCACGGTGTTCCAGGTGCGCCTTGAGGCGTATCGCCATCTGGCTGATCAGTTCGGCAGGGTTCGGCAAGCTCATGGTGGCTCCTTGTTAAGTGTGTAGGAGCGAGCTTGCTCGCGAAAAACGTCAACGATAACGCGTGAAAACCTGGAAGTGCGCGGTGCCTGTGAGTTCTTCGCGAGCAAGCTCGCTCCTACAAAAACGGCATAGCAGCAAGCCGCGTCAGTCAGGATTCAAATAAAGCGGTGTTTTCATCCAGCCAGCCCTGCAACAGCAAGGCGGCGGCGATGGCGTCCACCGGGTTGTCGCGATAACTGCCCTTTTGCCCGCCACGGTCACGGCGCTCACCCTTGGCTTCAAAGGTGGTGAGGCGTTCGTCGTGGGTATAGAAGGGCAGGTTGTAGCGGCCATTGAGGCGGCGCGCGAACTTCTCGGCGCGCAGGCACATGTCACTGGGGGTGCCATCCATGTTCAGGGGCAGGCCGACTACCACTGCGTCAGGCTTCCATTCTTTGATGAGGGCTTCGACCTGGTTCCAGTCCGGCACGCCGTTCTGGGCCTTGAGGGTGCACAGCTCGCGGGCCTGGCCGGTGATGACCTGGCCAACTGCTACGCCGATCTGTTTGGTGCCGTAGTCAAAACCGAGGATCAGACGCAAAGCCATCAGGCGTGCCCCGCCTGGCTGGTCAGCAGGCTGAGGTTGACCCGCAGCTTGGCCGCGGCCGCTTCCAGGCGCAGTTCGCTGGCGGTGTTGAACAGGATGTCAGCGTCGAACGGGCAGGTCAGCCAGGCATTGCTGGCCAGTTCGGCCTCCAGTTGCCCGGCTTCCCAACCGGCGTAGCCCAGGGTGATCACACTTTGCTCAGGGCCGACGCCATCGGCGATGGCGAACAGCACGTCCTGGGACGTGGACAGTGACACGCCTTCAAGGTCTACCGTGGCCTGGTACTTCGGCCCGGTGGGGTGCAAGACAAAACCGCGATCGGTCTGCACCGGCCCGCCGATGTAGATCGGCACGTGCTGGCAGCTTGCCGGCGGGTCGATTTCCGGGCGCAGTTGCTCAAGGATATCGGCCAGGTTCAGCTCCTGCGGGCGGTTGACCACCAACCCCATGGCACCATTGGCCGTGTGCTCGACGATGTAGGTCAAGGTCTGCGCAAAGTTCGGGTCGGCCATATGGGGCATGGCGATCAGGAATTGGTGCTTGAGGTAAGTCGGGCTGACGTTTTTCATGTCCGCTAGTGTGGCGTTGGAGGGGCGAACTGACAAGTGCGGGCGCGATCAGCAGGGGAGTCAGTTACTGGACAACCGATCGCCCTTGGCAAACCGCCAAGTGCGGATGATTTCCAGGCGGTCCACGTCGTTCAAGTCGCCGCTGAACGGCGCAAAGGGCGCGGCCAGCCGTACGATGCGTTGCGCGGCCTGGTCCAGCAGCGGCTGGCCGGAGGACTCCAGCACCTGCACTTCATACAGCGAGCCGTCACGGTTGATCGACACCAGTAAGCGCAAATTGCCATAAATCTGCTGGCGCCGCGCCTCGTCCGGGTAGTTGAGGTTGCCAATGCGTTCGACCTTCTTGCGCCACTCGTCCTTATACCAGGCGCCTTTGTCGCGCATGGTTGAGGCGGCGTTCAGGCGGTAGATGCGCGGGCGCTTGGCATACAGCTGTTGCTCGTGGGCCAGCTCGGCTTCCAGGCTGGAAATTTCGTCGGACAACGTCGAGCTGTCGAACGTCGGCGCAGGTTTCACCGGTTCGGGCTTGGGTTCGGTCTTGGCCTTTTCGCGCTGGGTCGGGGCTTTTTGCGGCTTGGGCGCGACGGTGGTTACCGCAGCCTTGGGCGCGGCCTGCCTGACCTCGGGCTTGGGCGCCGGCGGCGGGGTGACCTTCTTGACCTGGTTGTCGTGAAAGGGCGCCACTTCGGTGGTCTTGGGCACGGCTTTCTTGTCGAGGGTGCCGCTGCCCTGCTGGTTGTCCTGGGCGAGAAAATCAGCCTTTTCGGGCTTCTTTTCGCTCTTGAACGTGGCGAGGGTGATTTCCAGGGTCTTGGTAATCTGCTTGGGTTCGACCAGGGTGAACCCCACCCCCAGGAGCAGGGCGAGGTGAATCAGCGCAGCGAGAAACAGGGTAAATCCGAGACGATCAGCCGGGCGCACGCCGCTATGGGTGAATTCGGGGGGCAGATCGGACGGGAGTGTCATGACAAGAAAACCAACATCGCGCGTTTCACAGGTGGCGCATGATAACGCAATGTTGGTGTGTGTCCGGCTGTTCTATGTCACTTGGCTTTTAGCTTGCGCTCAATGGCGGCCATCAGCATTTCGCCGATGTTCGTGCCAAATGCATTGTCGATCTCGCGAATACAGGTCGGGCTGGTGACGTTGATTTCAGTGAGGTTCTCACCAATTACGTCGAGTCCGACAAACAGCAGGCCTTTTTCCCGCAGGGTCGGGCCGACTTGAGCGGCGATCCAGCGGTCCTTGTCCGACAACGGCCGCGCTTCACCGCGACCACCGGCGGCCAGGTTGCCACGGGTCTCGCCGGCTGCCGGGATACGCGCCAGGCAATAATCCACCGGCTCGCCGTCGATCATCAGGATGCGCTTGTCACCGTCCTTGATCGCCGGCAGGTAGGCCTGCCCCATGATCTGCTGGGTGCCCAGGGCGGTCAGGGTTTCGAGGATCACCGACAGGTTCGGGTCGCCGGCGCGGTGACGGAAGATCGAGGTGCCGCCCATGCCGTCCAGCGGCTTGAGGATCACATCGCCATGCTTGGCGGCGAATTCACGCAGTACATCGGCGCGGCGGCTGACCACGGTCGGTGGCGTGCACTGCGGGAACAGGGTGGCGAACAGCTTTTCATTGCAATCGCGCAGGCTTTGCGGCTTGTTGACGATCAACACGCCAGCCCGTTCGGCCTGCTCCAGCAGGTAGGTGGAGTACACAAACTCCATGTCGAACGGCGGGTCCTTGCGCATCAGGATCACGTCGAGGTCGCTCAGCGGGCTGTCGATTTCGTCCGAAAGCTCGAACCACTTCTCAGGGTTGGCGAACACCTGCAGCGGGCGCATGCGTGCGCGGGCCTCGCCGTCACCCTGGTAAAGATCGCGCTGCTCCATATAGAACAAGGTCCAGCCGCGGGCCTGGGCGGCCAGGAGCATGGCCAGCGAACTGTCCTTTTTATAGGAAATGCTGGCGATAGGGTCCATGACAATGCCGACGCGAACGCTCATGGGGATTTCCTCTAGCAAATTAGGGCGCATAAAAGTGGCGTCAGAGTGGCGCTGCGGCTGTTGTGGGTCAAGGAAAAACCACTGGGCGGGTGCCTCGATAGATTGCGCCAGGAGACTGTGCTAAAAAGGCTGGCACGGCGCAGCAGCCCTTGTATTCCAAGGCTTGCGGCGTTCATCCTGTGCAACATCAGGCAGTACACACCGAAAACCGATTCGCTGTGGCGATGGTAGAGCAGATATGGAACAGCATTCCAACGCCTTGAAGGTGATGGTGATCGACGATTCGAAAACGATCCGCCGCACCGCCGAGACGCTGTTGAAGAACATGGGGTGCGAGGTCATCACGGCGATCGACGGTTTCGACGCCCTGGCCCGTATTGTCGATCATCACCCGCACATTATCTTTGTCGACATCATGATGCCGCGCCTGGATGGCTACCAGACCTGCGCCCTGGTGAAGAACAACCCGGCGTTCAAATCGATCCCGGTGATCATGCTGTCCTCCAAGGACGGCCTGTTCGACAAGGCCAAGGGGCGCATCGTGGGTGTCGATCAGTTTTTG
This sequence comes from Pseudomonas sp. FP215, assembly GCF_030687795.1. Lineage (NCBI taxonomy): Bacteria > Pseudomonadati > Pseudomonadota > Gammaproteobacteria > Pseudomonadales > Pseudomonadaceae > Pseudomonas > Pseudomonas sp. FP215. Next base: position 6,254,538 of record NZ_CP117447.1, on the reverse strand, counting down.
ACCAAGCCTTTCAGCAAGGAAGAACTGCTGGGGGCGATCAAGGCCTATGTGCCTGGGTTCGCCGCAGTAGAACAAGCACACTGACGCCGCCTCACGAGGGCCGGCGCCGACCAATGTAGCGGGGAAAACCATGGCACGTGTTCTGATCGTCGACGATTCGCCGACTGAAATGTACAAACTCACCGGCATGCTGGAAAAGCATGGCCACCAGGTGCTCAAAGCCGAAAACGGCGCGGATGGCGTGGCCCTGGCCCGCCAGGAAAAGCCCGACGCGGTGCTGATGGATATCGTGATGCCTGGCCTCAATGGCTTCCAGGCCACGCGCCAGTTGTCCAAGGAGCCGGAAACCAACGGTATCCCGATCATCATCATTACCACCAAAGACCAGGAAACCGACAAGATCTGGGGCGCGCGCCAGGGCGCCAAAGACTACCTGACCAAGCCGGTGGATGAAGAAACCCTGATTGCCACCCTGAACAAGGTGCTGGCCGGCTAAGGCTTGCGATCATGACCGAGTCGCAAACCGCCTTCGAGCTGCTGCTGGACATCGACCGCCGCTGCCGCTTGCTGGCCGCGGACCTGCCGTCCCAGGAAACGCGCCTGCAACGCTGGAGCGGCATCGCTTTTCGCGTAGGGCCAAACGCCTACGTGGCGCCCATGGGCGAAGTCGCCGAGGTATTGCATGAGCCACGTTGCACCTTGATGCCGGGGGTCAAGCCCTGGGTCAAAGGCGTGGCCAACCTGCGCGGGCGCTTGCTGCCGGTGATGGACCTGGGCGGTTTCCTGGGCCTTGAGTTATCCAAGGCGCGCAAGCAACGGCGGGTGCTGGTGGTGGAGTTCAACGACCTGTTTGTCGGGCTGCTGGTAGACGAGGTGGTAGGCATGCAGCATTTCCCATTGGACGCCTGGGTGGCCAGCACCGCCTCGAGCGCGCCGTTTATTCAGGGCCAGTTCGACGGCGACCCGCCGTGGCAGGTCTTCAGCCCCTTCGCCCTGGCCCAGGCCCCTGGCTTCATGGATGTTGCCGCATGAGCACCGCTACTACGCCCAAACCCCAGGCCGCTTCGCGCAGCCGTTCGCAGATCATCGTGCTGTTTATTGCCTTGATCGTGTTCATCATGTTGCTGTTCGCCAACTTCGCGTACCTCAACACCCAGTCCACCTACGACAAACAGTACATCGGCCACGCCGGTGAGCTGCGCGTGCTGTCCCAGCGCATTGCCAAGAACGCCACCGAAGCTGCCGCGGGGAAAGCGGCGGCGTTCAAGCTGCTGGGCGATGCGCGCAACGATTTTGCCCAGCGCTGGGGCTACCTGAAAAAAGGTGACCCGCAAACCGGCTTGCCGGCGGCGCCCAGTGCGGTGCGCGCTGAAATGCGGGCGGTACAGACCGACTGGGAGGCGCTGCTGAAAAACACCGACGCGATCCTGGCCAGCGAGCAGACCGTGTTGTCGTTGCACCAAGTGGCGGCGACCCTGGCCGAAACCGTGCCGCAACTGCAGATCGAGTCGGAAAAAGTCGTGGATAGCCTGCTGCAACGCGGCGCCCCGGCCAGCCAGGTGGCCTTGGCCCAACGCCAGTCGCTGCTGGCCGAACGTATCCTGGGGGCGGTCAACACCGTGCTGGCGGGGGATGAAACCGCGGTGCAGGCCGCCGATGCTTTCGGCCGCGATGCCAACCGTTTCGGCGTGGTGCTCAATGGCATGCTCAATGGCAACCCGGGGCTGCGTATCACCCAGGTCGAAGACCCGGACGCCCGGGCGCGGCTGGCGGACATTGCCGAACTGTTCGAATTTGTCTCCGGCTCCGTGGATGAAATTCTCGAGACTTCGCCGCAGTTGTTCCAGGTGCGCGCCTCGGCGAGCAATATTTTCAACCTGTCGCAAACCCTGCTCGATGAAGCCTCGCACCTGGCCACCGGTTTTGAAAACCTCGCCAGCGGGCGCAGTTTAGACACCATCGGCGGTTACGTGCTGGGCTTGCTGGCGCTGGCCTCGATCATCCTGATCGGCTTGGTCATGGTGCGCGAGACCAACCGCCAACTGCATGAAACCGCGCAGAAGAACGAGCGCAACCAGAACGCTATCATGCGCCTGCTGGATGAAATCGAAGACCTGGCCGACGGCGACCTTACCGTCACTGCCTCGGTCACCGAAGACTTCACCGGCACCATCGCAGACTCCATCAACTATTCGGTGGACCAACTGCGTGACCTGGTCGCCACCATCAACCTCACCGCCGGGCAGGTCGCGGGCGCGGTGCAGGACACCCAGGCTACCGCGATGCACCTGGCCCAGGCGTCGGAGCATCAGGCCCAGCAGATTGCCGAAGCGTCCACGGCGATCAACCAGATGGCGCAGTCCATCGACCAGGTATCGGCCAACGCGGCCGAATCCTCGGCGGTGGCCGAGCGTTCGGTGGAGATCGCCAACAAAGGCAACGAGGTGGTGCACAACACCATCCACGGCATGGACAACATTCGCGAACAGATCCAGGACACCGCCAAGCGCATCAAGCGCCTGGGCGAGTCGTCCCAGGAAATTGGCGACATCATCAGCCTGATCGACGACATCGCCGACCAGACCAACATCCTCGCCCTCAACGCCGCGATCCAGGCCAGCATGGCCGGTGACGCCGGGCGCGGCTTTGCGGTGGTGGCCGATGAAGTGCAACGGCTGGCCGAACGCTCCTCGGCGGCCACCCGGCAGATCGAAACCCTGGTACGCACCATCCAGGCCGACACCAACGAAGCGGTGATCTCCATGGAACAGACCACCACCGAAGTGGTGCGCGGCGCGCGCCTGGCCCAGGACGCCGGGGTGGCGCTGGAAGAGATCGAAGGCGTGTCCAAAACCCTGGCGGCGCTGATCCAGAGTATTTACAACGCGGCGCAGCAACAGACCTCATCGGCGGGGCAGATTTCCCTGACCATGAACGTGATCCAGCAGATCACCACGCAGACTTCGTCGGGTTCCACCGCCACCGCCGAAAGCATTGGTAACCTGGCGAAGATGGCCAGCCAGTTGCGCAGGTCGGTGTCAGGTTTCACCTTGCCGCCGCCCAAGCAGGTGGACGATTGAAATGCAATCAAAATGTGGGAGCGGGCTTGCTCGCGAATGCGGTATATCAGTCACCTGATCTATAAACTGACCCACCGCTTTCGCGAGCAAGCCCGCTCCCACATTGGATCTCCTCTTGATTTGAGATCTGAGTAACACACGCAACTCATGAATTCTAAGCGGAGCAGTTATGGTTGATCGGCACGACTACGTGGCCCTCGAATGGGTCAAGGGCGATATTGCCGAAACCCTGAAGCAGGCCCGGTCGGCCCTGGACGCGTACGTTGAAACCCATGACGACGACGCCCTCAACGAATGCCTGGCCGGTATTCACCAGGTGCATGGCGCGCTGCAAATGGTCGAGTTCTACGGCGCGGCGCTGCTGGCCGAAGAGATCGAAGAACTGGCCCTGGCGCTACAGGCCGGGCACGTCGGCCAACGCGATGAAAGTATCCGCCTGCTGCAACAAGCCCTCGGCCAATTGCCGCTGTACCTCGACCGCGTGCACAGTGCCCGCCGCGACTTGCCGCTGGTGGTGCTGCCGCTGCTCAACGACCTGCGCAGCGCCCGTGGTGAAAGCCTGCTATCGGAAACCAGCCTGTTCAGCCCGCAACTGCTATCGATCGAGCCGTTGCCAGAGCAAGCCCTGGCCCAACGGGCAACGCCGGATCTGCATGAACAGTTGCGCCAATGGCGCCACCTGCTGCAACAAGCCCTTGCCGGGTTGCTGCGTGAAGACCACGGCCCCAGCAACCTGGAAGACATGGCGCGGGTGTTCGCACGCCTCGAAGCGCTGTGCCAGGGTGCGCCGCTGCTGCCGTTGTGGCAGGTCACCTCGGCGCTGGTCGAAGGCATGCTCACCGGCGTGGTCGCCAACAGCCCGGCGCTGCGCAGCCTGCTCAAGGCCAGCGATAAACAACTCAAGCGCTTGCTGGTTCAAGGCGTCAATGGCATCAACCAGCCGGCGCCGGACGAGTTGCTCAAGAGCCTGTTGTTCTACGTCGCCAAAGTGACCCGGCCGACGCCGCGTATGCAAAGCCTGAAGGAACGCTACGGCTTGGACGAAGCCTTGCCCGACAGCGCCGTGGTCGATGCTGAACGTGCGCGGCTGGCTGGGCCGGATCGCAATGCCATGGGCTCGGTGCTCGGGGCGTTGTGTGAGGAACTGGTGCGGGTCAAGGAACGCCTGGATCTGTTCGTGCGCAGTGATCGCCAGCACACCCAGGACCTCGACCCGTTGCTGGCGCCATTGCGCCAGATCGCCGATACCCTCGCGGTGCTGGGTTTCGGCCAGCCGCGCAAAGTGATCATCGACCAACTCGCGGTGGTGTTGAGCCTGGTCCAGGGGCAGCGTGAACCCAATGACGCGGTGTTGATGGATGTGGCCGGCGCGTTGCTGTATGTCGAAGCGACGCTGGCCGGGATGATCGGCACCGTCGAACCGCAAAGCCGTGAAGACAGCCGCTTGCCCACCACCGACCTGACCCAGATTCACCAGCTAGTGATTCGTGAGTCGTGCCAGTGCCTGCGCCAAGCCAAGGAGCTGGTGATCGACTGCATCGAGGCCGACTGGGACCGTCAGCGCCTGGAATCCTTGCCCGAGCTGTTGAGCCAGGTACGCGGTGCCCTGGCGATGATTCCTTTGCCACGCGCCGCAAGTTTGATGCGCGGTTGCACCGACTACGTCGATGAGCAGTTGATGGTCAATGACGCCGCGCCTTCGGCGGCGCAACTGGGGCATTTCGCCGAGGTGGTCAGCAGCCTGGAGTACTACCTCGAACGCATGCTTCAAGACCCCGACGCGGCGGGCGAAAAAGTGCTGGAACTGGCCACCCAGGGCTTGAATGCACTGGGCTACCTGCCGGCGGAAAAACCCTGGCGCCAGGCCCTGGCCGCGCCCGAGGGGGCACTGTCCGAGGCCGCACCCAGCCAGTCCCAATTCGATGCGCTGGCGAGCCCAACCTCACGTCTCAACCCTCCGGCCTTGCAGCGTCCCGGCAGCCTGTTGCCGCCGCCGGCCGATGAAGAACCGATTGACGATGAGCTGCGCGAAGTCTTCCTTGAAGAAACCGATGAAGTCCTCGACGTGCTGCATCGCTACCTGCCCGACAGCGCGGACAAAACCGCCCAGGGCGAAATGCGCCGCGCCTTCCATACGCTCAAGGGCAGCGGCCGCATGGTGCGCGCCCTGGTGCTGGCCGAGCTGGCCTGGGCCGTGGAGAACCTGCTTAATCGCGTGCTGGAACGCAGCGTAGTCCTTGGACCTGAGGTGCAGCAGGTATTGGATGAGGCCGTGGCCCTGCTGCCGGAGCTGATCGCCGATTTTGCCACCGACGACCAACGCCAGCGCGATGAGGTCGATGCCTTGGCCGCCCGAGCCCATGCCCTGGCCAGTGGCGCCGTCACGTCGGCCACCGAGCCCCATGACCCGATGCTGCTGGAGATCTTCCGCAACGAAGCCCAAGGCCATCTGGACAGCCTCGAGTACTTCCTGCAACAGGCCGCCGAGCAGGTGCCGCTGCAGGTCAGCGATGAACTGCAACGCGCCTTGCACACCCTCAAGGGCAGCGCCTACATGGCCGGTGTGTTGCCCATCGCCGAACTGGCGCGCCCGCTGGACCACCTCACCCGTGAATACAAGGCCCACCGCCTGCCGCTGGACAAGGACGAAGTGGCGTTGCTACTTGAAGCACAAGCGCTGTTCCAGCGCGGGCTGGGTGACCTGGACCACAACCCCCTGGCGCCGATCAATGGCGCGGCCGACCTGATCAGCCGCACCCAACGCCTGCTGGACCATCAACTCGCCGCCTTGCTCGACGCGCCCACGACCGGCCTGCGCGTCAGGCGTGACCCGCACTTGATCACCAACTTCCTGGCCCAGGGCATGGACATCCTGCTCGACGCCGAAAGCCTGCTGCGTCGCTGGCAGCAACACCCCGGCGACCGTCAGGAACTCACGGCGTTGCTGGACGAGCTGACCACCCTGGGCGAGGGTGCGCACCTTGCCGACCTGCACCCTATCGACGCGTTGTGCGAAGCCTTGCTCGACCTGTATGGCGCGGTGGAAGAAAGCAGCCTGGCGGTCAGCGCCCGGTTTTTCCAGGAGGCCGAACAGGCCCATGACGCGCTGATCAACATGCTCGACCAGTTGGCCGCCGGCCAGGAAATCAGCCCCGCGCCCGCACGGTTGCAGACGTTGCGCGAGCTGCTCGATGAAGCACTGGACCCGTCCGCTACAGGCCTGATCAAAAGCGACGGCAGCCGCGCCCTGAGTATCGCCGAGTTGGGCGCGGCCACTGCGCAGCTGGATCACGCAACGGCGATGGACGACGAAATTGTCGAGATCTTCCTTGAAGAGGCCGTAGACATCCTCGACAGCGCCGGCCAGTCGCTCAAGCGCTGGCTGCTGGAACCCGAAAACGCCGCGCCCTTGTCCTCGTTGCAGCGGGACCTGCACACCCTCAAGGGCGGTGCGCGCATGGCCGAAATCGACCCGGTGGGCGACTTGGCCCATGAGCTCGAATGCGTTTATGAGGGGCTGGTGGACCGCCGCTACAGCTATTCGGCCGAGCTGTCCCAGGCACTGATGGCCAGCCACGAACGTCTGGCCCAACAGTTGGACGAACTGCAACGGCAGCAACCCTTGAGTGACGGCGCCGAGCTGGTCGAAAGGCTGCGCGAATTGCGCCAGGCCAGCAGCCCGGCAGCGCCGACTGCGGTGGCGCCTGCCTCGGGTGCCGACCCGGAATTGCTGGATATCTTCCTCGAAGAAGCCGCCGATATCCTCGACAGCTCAGGCAGCGCGTTAGTGCGCTGGCAGGCCGAGCCGGGCAATCGCCAAGAAGTGGAAACCCTGCTGCGGGACCTGCACACCCTCAAGGGTGGCGCACGCATGGTCGAGATCGGGCCAATCGGCGATCTGGCCCATGAGCTGGAGTTTCTCTACGAAGGGCTGTCCGCCGGTTTGCTCGCGCCGACCCCTGAGTTGTTCGCTCTGCTGCAAGGTTGCCATGACCGCCTGGCGCAGATGATCGACGCCGTGGCCGAGGGCTTGCCGGTGGGCTCGGTGGATAAACTCATCGAGCGCATCAAGAGCCTGGTGCACCCCAGTGATGAGCCGGTGACACCCGTGGCGCTGCCGGCTGGCAAGGCCGAAGCGGTCGCCGATCCGGCTGCCGACATGGTGAAAATCTCTGCTGACTTGCTCGATGACCTGGTCAACCTGGCCGGTGAAACCTCGATCTTCCGTGGCCGTATCGAGCAGCAAGTCAAGGATGCGCGCATTGCCTTGAGTGAGATGGAAACCACCATCGAGCGCATGCGCGACCAACTGCGCCGGCTCGACAGCGAAACCCAGGGCCGCCTCTTGAGTCGCCAGCAAGCCGAGGCCGAACGCCTGGGCTACGAAGAATTCGACCCGCTGGAAATGGACCGCCATTCGCAGCTGCAACAGCTGGCCCGTGCGCTGTCCGAATCTGCCTCCGACCTGCTCGACCTCAAGGACACCCTTGAGCGCCGCAACCAGGATGCCCACAATCTGCTGCAGCAACAGGCGCGCATCAACACCGAGTTGCAGGAAGGCCTGATGCGCACGCGCATGGTGCCTTTCGAGCGCATGTTGCCACGCCTCAAGCGCATCGTGCGGCAAGTGGCGGGCGAGTTGGGCAAGGACGTGGAGTTTATCGTCGGCAATGCCGAAGGCGAGATGGACCGCAATGTGCTGGAGCGCATGGCGGCACCCTTGGAGCATATGCTGCGCAACGCCGTCGACCACGGCCTGGAGTCGCGCGAAGTGCGGCTGGCGGCGGGCAAACCGGAGAAGGGCCGCATCACCCTGGACCTGACCCACGAAGGCGGCGACATCGTCTTCGACATGCGTGACGACGGCGCGGGTGTGCCCCTTGAAGCGGTGCGGCGCAAGGCGATCAAGCGCGGCCTGCTCGCGCCCCATCAAGAGATGAGCGACCGTGACGTGTTGCAGTTCATCCTGCAACCGGGCTTTTCCACCGCCGAAAAAATCACCCAGATTTCCGGGCGCGGCGTGGGCATGGACGTGGTGCATGAAGAAGTGCGCCAGCTCGGCGGCTCCATGGTGATCGACTCGACGCCGGGCATGGGCGTGCATTTTCGCATTCGCCTGCCGTTTACCGTGTCGGTCAATCGTGCGCTGATGGTGCACTGCGCGGACGACCAATACGCGATCCCCCTCAACACCATCGAAGGCCTGGTGCGCGTGCTGCCCCATGAATTGGCCGGGCACTACCAGCAAGACCCGCCGCACTATGAATACGCCGACCAGCGCTACGAGTTGTTCTACTTAGGCGACCTGCTGCACACCGCCAGCCGCCCGAAACTGCTGGGCCAGTACCAGCCCGTGCCGGTGCTACTGGTGCACTGCAATGAACGCCGCGTGGCGGTGCACGTGGATGCCATGGCCGGTACCCGCGAGATTGTGGTCAAAGGCTTGGGGCCGCAGTTCTCCGGGGTGCAGGGCGTGACCGGCGCGACCATCCTGGGCGACGGCCATGTGGTGCTGATCATCGACCTGCTGGCGCACATCCGCGCTCGGCAACCGGCGTTGCCGGCCCAGGCGGTGGATGCGCCGCTGATCCTCAACGATCCGCTGAAAAAACGCCCGCTGCTGGTACTGGTGGTGGACGACTCGGTCACCGTACGCAAAGTCACCAGCCGCCTGCTGGAGCGCAACGGCATGAACGTGCTCACCGCCAAGGACGGGATCGACGCCCTCGCCATCCTGGAAGAACACACCCCGGACTTGATGCTGCTCGACATCGAAATGCCGCGTATGGACGGCTTCGAAGTAGCCATTCAGATACGCAACGACCCACGCCTGATGCGCTTGCCGATCATCATGATCACCTCACGCACCGGCCAGAAACACCGCGACCGCGCCATGGCCATTGGCGTCAACGACTACCTCGGCAAGCCATACCAAGAGTCGGTACTGCTGGAAAGCATCGCCTACTGGAGCAAGTCCCATGCTTGAGCACCGCACCAGCCAACTCACCGGACTGCTGCTGCCCCTGGCCGACCGCCACCTGGTGCTGCCCAACGTTGCCGTGGCCGAGCTGATCGACTTCCAGCGCGGCGAACCGGCCAGCGATGCACCGCCGTGGTACCTGCGGCAGGTTACGTGGCGCGATCGGCAGATTCCACTGATCAGCTTTGAAGCGGCCTGCGGCGAAGCCAGCATGACGGGCGAACGCTCACGTATCGTGGTGTTGAATGCACTGGGCGGGCGACCGACGTTGAAATTCATTGCCCTGGTGATCCAGGGCATTCCGCGCTCGTACAAGCTCGACAGCGAATTGAGCTATGTGGACGTGCCCCTGTGCCCACTGGAACTGGCAGCGGTGCAAGTGGGCGAGCAGGTGGCGAAGGTGCCGGACTTGATGGGCCTTGAAGCGCTGCTGGTAGAGTCCGGCCTGGCCTGACTGATCGTTCCCACGCTCCGCGTGGGAATGCCGCCGGAGACGCTCCGCGTCCCGCCAGTCAGCACAAGGGTGACGCAGAGCGTCACAGGATGCATGCCCACGCGGAGCGTGGGAACGATCAGTGCGGCTGCGCCTTCGGATTTTTCCTGCAAGTTTTTGGGCTGTGCATGAACTTGTCGTGATTGATCGTCGCGCCTAGTCTTCACTCCGTCATCGCAAAAAACGGTGACACGGACGTGCAAGTCCGACGAAACTGTTTAGGCGTACAAACGCCCAGCCAAACAACGGGCGTTTTTTGTGCTCGCTGCTTTATGGCGGCTGCGCGCAGGAGGTCTTCGGACCTGCTGGGTGTCCTAAACAGGCCCGGTCTTGCACACCTGCGCACGGTCGCCACCCTATTCGCGTGCAAGCGAACGGTGGCGCTCCTTACTGACTGTTTAGGAGTTTCATCATGATCAAACCTACGCCCAATCCACCGCTCTTCACCGTGAACCCCCACCAAAACACCGAAACCCTGCTGGTCAATGCCAGCGAAACCCTGTCCTCGCTCAATGCGCTCACCTGCAACCTGGCCTTCGACCTGGACACTTCCCAGCGCGCCATCATGCTGGGGATTCAGCAAATGGCAGAGCTAGGCCAGCTATTGGTGGATCGAGCACTGGAACAGATATCCCCCTCCCCAGCGGCTTAAAACTTGATCGTTCCCAAAAAGGGACCTATCGTTCCCTTTTTGGGACTCATTGGCCGCTGCCATGCACACCTTGCCACTCAGTACTGCGCTCTTCACGGCCACCCAGCAAAAAGTGCTGGGCCTGCTTTTCGGCAAGCCCGACCAAAGCTTTTTCACCAATGAAATAGCCCGGTGGGCCCAGGTGGGTAAGGGTAGCCTCACCCGAGAGCTGGAGCGTTTGCAGTTGGCGGGCATCTTGAATATGACACGCCAAGGTAACCAGACTCACTACCAAGCCAACCCTCAGTGCCCGATCTACTCGGAGCTGTTGGCTATCGTGCGCAAGACGCTGAGCCTGGATGAGCCATTGCGCAATGCACTGGCACCGTTTGCCGAGCAGATAACCTGGGCGTTTATCTACGGCTCCATCGCCAAGGGTGAGGCGCACTCATCCAGTGACATAGATCTGATGCTGATTGGTCAAAGCCTCAACTACAGTGAAGTCATGGAGCAACTCATGCCGCTGGAAGAGCAACTGGGCCGCCCCATCAACCCGACGCTTTACACCCCTGAAGACTGGATCGGTAAATGGAATGCCGGGAACAGTTTCGTGCAGCGGGTTGTGCAGCAGGACAAGATCAATCTAATTGGGGGCAACCCCCTGGAATCCACGGATGGACAGCAAGGCAAACCTGGAGAATCTGCAACGTAGTGGTGGCTTGAAGGCTGAGCCGCCGGATCGCAAGGAGTGTGATGGGCTGATGCGTTCAGCCAGGGACCGTTTAAAGGATGCTGGTAATCCACAACTATCATTCGCCAGTCGTTTCGACCTGGCTTACAACGCTGCCCATGCTATCGCCCTCACGGCTTTACGTTTAAAAGGTTATCGCTCTGACAAGCGCTATCTGGTCTTTCAATGCCTGGTTCACACTGCCGAGGCGAGCAAGATGCAAGTGAGGTTATTGGCGTTGTGTCATGAGCGTCGCAACCTGGCCGAATATGAAGGTTACATGGACGAAGACGAGGCGCTTTTAGGTCAATTGATGGAGAGGGCAGCAACGCTGATGAGTAACGTGGAAGGTTTGCTGGCTAAGGTCCCCAAAAGGGACTGATCGTTCCCTCTTTGGGACCGCTATCTATCCAACACCACCGACCAATGTTGGAGTCGGCTTGCCTGCGATGGCGGACTGTCAGTCAACATCTCAGTAGCTGACCTACCGCCATCGCAGGCAAGCTGCTCCCACGCTTCAATTACGGTGCCACAGGCACGGTGCTGGGCATTCCCGAGAATGTGTTGCTGCGAGCCGCCGGTGTGGCTCAAACCGTCGCCAGAACGACTCGTCCGGATTTTGGATCATTGTGGGGCGGTGAACCTTTTGGTGATGACCCACGGGACCAATATTGGATAAGAAGAGGTATCGAATATGCCACGCAAGGCCACTAAGCGCCTCATACCTGTTCTGCGTAATTGCCTGCTTGTGATCTGCCTGCTCTATATCGGCGGCAGTTGGGTCCTGTCGCCCGGAACACCGGACCTGGATGAAGTGGTGTTGAAGCATTCCCTGGGCAACGGTATGTCGATCTATGGTGCGCGAGATGGCCAAGGTGGCGCGACGGTGGGGTTTTCCTACAGGTACTACGTGCATAAGGATTTGGGAAGTGATCAGGAAATACTCAGCGTATTAGCGTCTGCACCTCCTTTTCTCAAAACAAAAGAGCCCGATGTTCAAGTCAATAATGAGGGCGGCACCCTGCATCTGGTTATTCAGGGAGAAGTGTATGAGTACCACAGTTATGCGCTGGAGGGCCTGGGGAAGGTCAGGGTGATGATGGTGTTGTGAGAAGCTAGCGCTCAGATTTTTCCTGCAAGATGTCGGGCTGTGCATGAACTTGTTGTGATTGATCATCGCGCCTAGTCTTCGCTCCGTCATCGCAAAAAACGGTGACACGGACGTGCAAGTCCGGTTACATGTCGGCGCACCAACGCCCATAGCCATTCGACGGGCGTTTTTTATGCCTGCTGTACTCGTTATGGCGGCTGTGCGTGGGAGATTCTTCGGAGTCTGCCGGGGTCCGATATGCCCGGTCTTGCACACCTGCGTACAGCTGCCACCTTCATTCGTGTGCAAGCGGAGAGAGGGCAGCCTCCATCACATATCGGAGCTGTAAATCATGGTCAAACCTACGCCCAATCCACCGCTCTTCACCGTAAACCCCCACCAAGGCACCGAAACCCTGCTGGTCAATGCCAGCGAAACCCTGTCCTCGCTCAATGCGCTCACCTGCAACCTGGCCTTCGACCTGGACACTTTCCTGGGGATCCAGCAAATGGCCGAGCTGGGTCAGTTGTTGGTCGATAGAGCGCTGGAGCAAATCAGCCCATCGCCAGCAACTTGAACCGGTCCCAAAAAGGGACTGATCATTCCCTCTTTGGGACCGCTATCTAACCAACACCACCGACCCATGTGGGAGCTGGCTTGCCTGCGGCCATAGGTATCTACACAACTTTGTGGGTTGTAACAGCAGACGGTAACCACGATGCGAAGCGAGTCGCTCTTGATCTGCTTTTGATCTTAGGCGCCCCGTTAAACCACGCTGGCCGGAATTCGACAGGGATTTGGGGGGTAAACCGGCAGGGATGCCGGTTTAGCCGCCCCGCGCCATGGATGGCGCGTGGCGGCGGCCCCCCAAATCACTGGCGGATTACGGGCACACCGAGCCTAGGCGAGGTGCCGAGTGGTGGGGCAAGAGCCCTTTGGTTACTTTGGGGCTTTTCCAAAGTGACCCGCCGTCAGGGCGGAACCCTAAGTAGCCATTACCTAAATAACGGATATGTACTCAATCTAATCCCACATCCCGGTCGGCTGTCAGGCCGCTTTCGCGAGCAAGCCCGCTCCCACAGTTTGATCGCGGGGCGTCAGGTAGATAAGCATCGGCTATCCGGTCGTCACGGGAGCAAGCTCACTCACCACAGGTTCAGCGTCGTAACGAAATTGTGTAGATACCTATGGCCATCGCAGGCAAGCCAGCTCCCACATCAAGCTTTATGTGCTACGGCCGATAAGGAGGATTCAGTTTTAGGGATGGAGTGATGTGGGCGTGATGGAATTTCTTGGCGCAGTAGGCAACAGTTTTTCATTTCTCTACAACATGGTAACCGGCGCTTTGATCTTATGGGTCCTGACAGTGACCGCAACAGCGTCCGCAGTCAGGTCATTGGCTGAGGGGCGTGGTGCGCTATGGGGGGCCATGATTTCCACTGTAGGTGCAGTGATTATCCTACTGCTTATCCAGTTGATCGGTGTTCCCGAAGACACAACTAACGTTTTAAACAACTTCATCATCATGACCCTTGGAGGGCTGGGGTCCGGTCTGCTGGCTGTTGCACTCGTGACAAAGCCGAACGCGGTCGAGGCGTTGAAGTTCAAACGGGCGTTGTTCAACATCCTTGATTACGCCTTTGTTTGGTTATGGCTGTCCTCTTTGTCCATGATTTTTCTTTTCCTTATATCGAAGCTCTCTGGCCGCATAGTGGCAACTGATCATGCGCTCGGAATCATGCTTATCACCTTCTTGTTCACCTTTTTGAGCATTGTGCTGCTTGAGTGCCGTAACAAATTCGCTAAATGGGGAGAGTCGGTCGGACTGGGTCTATTTCTCATACTTGTTGTGCTCTTGGTGCTTTATGTAGGGACGCTTGCCTCGGTATGGTCCAAGGCACCGGGTTGGATACTGACGTTAAATAGTCTGGTGGCTTGCTCGATAGTGAGCACATCGCTGTATTACCGCAGGCGTGGCGCTGTACCGTTACTCCAGCCGTAACGATCCAGCACCCAGCTTGATTGATGCCTCTCCACATTCGCTCCTAAGGTACAGCCCACGACAGCAAACCCCGTGGAGCGACCATGACAACAACCATCACCCCCGACTCGCGCTGGACGCGGCGGCGCGACGAGAAGCAGCGGCGGCTCGGGCTGGTCAAAAAATACGCAGACGGTGCGGTGTTGCCCAGTGACAAGATCGTCGAGGCGCTTGAAGCCTTGATCCTCCCCGGCGACCGCGTGGTGCTGGAGGGCAACAACCAGAAGCAGGCCGATTTCCTCTCGCGTTCCCTGGCCAAGGCCGACCCGGCCAAGCTCCACGATTTGCACATGATCATGCCCAGCGTGGGCCGAGCCGAGCACCTGGACCTGTTTGAAAAGGGCATCGCCCGCAAGCTGGATTTCTCTTTCGCCGGCACCCAGTCCCTGCGCATCAGCCAGTTGCTGGAAGACGGCCTGCTGGAAATCGGCGCGATCCACACCTACATCGAACTCTACGCACGGCTGGTGGTGGACCTGATCCCCAACGTGGTGCTCTCCGCCGGTTTCATGGCCGACCGCGCCGGCAACATCTACACCGGCGCCAGCACCGAAGACAGCCCGGCGTTGATCGAGCCCGCCGCCTTCAGCGATGGCATCGTCATCGTGCAGGTCAACCAGTTGGTGGATGACGTCACCGATTTGCCCCGTGTCGACATCCCCGCAAGCTGGGTGGATTTCGTGGTGGTGGCCGACAAGCCGTTCTACATCGAACCGTTGTTCACCCGCGACCCACGCCATATCAAGCCGGTGCATGTGCTGATGGCGATGATGGCGATCCGAGGCATCTACGAAAAACACAATGTGCAGTCGCTCAACCATGGCATCGGCTTCAACACCGCTGCCATCGAATTGATCCTGCCCACCTACGGCGAATCCCTGGGTCTGAAAGGCAAGATCTGCCGCAACTGGACCCTCAACCCGCACCCCACATTGATCCCGGCGATTGAAAGCGGTTGGGTGCAAAGTGTGCATTGCTTCGGCACCGAACTGGGCATGGAAAACTACATCGCCGCACGCCCGGATGTGTTCTTCACTGGCAGCGATGGTTCGATGCGCTCCAACCGCATGTTCTGCCAACTCGCCGGCCAATACGCCGTGGACCTGTTTATCGGCGCCACCCTGCAAGTGGATGGCGACGGGCATTCCAGCACCGTGACCCGTGGCCGCCTCGCCGGTTTTGGTGGTGCGCCGAACATGGGCCACGACCCACGCGGCCGCCGCCATGGCACCCCAGCCTGGTTGGATATGCGCCACGACGATGCGCCAGAAGCCCTGCTTGAACGCGGCAAAAAACTGGTGGTGCAGATGGTCGAAACCTTCCAGGAAGGCGGCAAACCCACCTTCGTCGACACCCTGGACGCGGTGGAAGTGGCGCGCAAAAGCGGCATGCCCCTGGCGCCGATCATGATCTACGGCGACGACGTCACCCACTTGCTCACCGAAGAAGGCATCGCCTACCTGTACAAGGCGCGCTCCCTGGAAGAACGCCAGGCGATGATCGCCGCCGTCGCCGGGGTGACCGCCATCGGCATGCGCCACAACCCCAAGGACACCGCGCGCATGCGTCGCGAAGGCTTGATTGCCTTGCCCGAAGATTTGGGTATTCGCCGCACCGACGCCACCCGCGAGTTGTTGGCCGCCAAGAGCGTAGCCGACCTGGTGGACTGGTCCGGTGGCCTGTACAACCCGCCCGCCAAATTCAGGAGCTGGTAAATGCGCGCGCTCAAACTGCATGAACTCAGCCTCGCCGATCGCCTCGCGGATATGGCCGTTGATGCGCTGATCGATGAAGCCGACCTGTCGCCCAAGCCTGCGCTGGTGGACCGGCGTGGCAATGGTGCCCACAGCGATTTGCACCTGGGGCTGATGCACGCTTCGGCGCTGTCACTGTGGCCGATGTTCAAGGAAATGGCCGAGGCTGCGCTCGACATCGGCGAAGTCGGCCTGCCGTTGCGCGAAGCGCTCGGGCGTATTGGCCGTGAAGGCGAGCAAGCCATGCTTGCTACCACCCAGGGCGTGAACACCCATCGCGGTGCGATCTGGGCGCTGGGTTTGCTCACCGCTGCGGCGGCCTTGGAACCTCGTGCCATAACCCTGACCGCCGCCAAGCTGGCGCTGCTCAACGACCGCTACGCACCGCAACCCATGAGCCATGGCGCCCAGGTTGCCCAGCGCTACGGCGCACGCGGTGCCCGTGAAGAAGCCCAGCTTGGCTTCCCCTCGGTGACCCAACGCGGCCTGCCGCAGCTGCACAAAAGCCGCCGCGAAAATGCCGGTGAACAGAACGCCCGCCTGGATGCCTTGCTGGCGATCATGACGGACCTGGCAGACACCTGCGTGCTCTACCGCGCCGGTACCCAAGGCTTAGCCGCCATGCAACAGGGCGCCCAGGCCGTGCTCGACGCCGGTGGCAGCGCAACCCTCGCGGGGCGCCGCCAATTGCATGAGCTGGACCTGCAACTGCTGGCCTTGAATGCCTCCCCCGGTGGCGCCGCCGACCTGCTGGCCGCCTGCCTGTTTATCGACCGCCTCGACGGAGCGTTGTGATGGAAACCTTGTCCTTTGAATTCCCCGCCGGGCAGCCCCCCAAAGGCCGTGCGCTGGTGGGTTGCGTCGGCTCGGGCGACCTGGAAGTGCTGCTGGAGCCGGGCACGGCCGGCACCCTGACCATTCAGGTGCAAACCTCGGTCAATGGCGCGCAGCAACGCTGGCAGCACCTGTTCGAACGCATCTTCCAGGAGCAGACGCCGCCGGCCCTGAACATTGATATCCACGACTTCGGTGCCACGCCCGGCGTAGTGCGCTTGCGCCTGGAGCAAGGTTTCGAGGAGATCGGCCATGACTGACTTACTCGCCAAACACAGCTTTGTGGAGCTCGGTGCCCGGCAGCGCGCCAAGGCGTTGTTGGATGCGGGTACCTTCCGCGAGTTGATTGACCCGTTCCAGCGGGTAATGTCGCCGTGGCTCAGCCGCCAAGGCGTGGTGCCCCAGGCCGACGACGGTGTGGTGATCGCCAAGGGCAGCCTCGGCGCCAAGCCTGTGGTGATTGCCGCGATTGAAGGCAATTTCCAGGGCGGCAGCCTGGGTGAAGTCGGCGGCGCAAAAATCGCGGGCGCCTTGGAACTGGCCGCCGAAGACAACCGCAACGGCATCCCCACCTGCGCCGTGCTGCTGCTGGAAACGGGCGGCGTACGTTTGCAGGAAGCCAACCTCGGCTTGGCCGCGATTGCCGATATCCACGCGGCGATTGTTGACCTGCGCCAGTACCAGCCGGTGATCGGCGTGGTGGCCGGCAGTGTCGGTTGCTTTGGGGGCATGTCCATCGCGGCCGGGTTGTGCAGTTACCTTGTGGTCACTCGCGAAGCACGCCTGGGCTTGAATGGCCCGCAAGTGATCGAACAGGAGGCGGGCCTGGAGGAATACGACTCCCGCGACCGGCCTTTTATCTGGAGCCTTACCGGTGGCGAGCAGCGCTTCAACAGCGGCTTGGCCGACCGTTATGTGGCGGACGATGTGGCGCAGATCCAGCAGACCGTCAGCGCACTGTTGCAGCAAGGTGTGCCCGCACAACCTCGCAGCCGGCGCGCTGATTTCTACCTGGCGCGCCTAGCCGAACTGGACGCCACGGCGCAGATCGAGCCCGGCGCGGTTCGCGCGCTGTATCAGGGAGAACGCTCATGAGAGGCTTGCAGTGGTTCAACGCATTGAGCACCAACGCTACGCCCGTTGAGGGTTTGCCGGGCTCATTGAAAGTGGCGGACGGAGTATTGGGTGAACAGGCGGTGCGCTATATCGCCGTGGTTCCCGACCCGCACAACCGCTTCCCCCGTGCCCGTAATGGTGAAGTCGGCCTGCTGGAAGGCTGGGGCTTGGCCAAGGCGGTGGACGAAGCCATCGCCCGGGGTGACAAGCGGCCCATCATCGCTATCGTCGACGTACCCAGCCAAGCCTATGGCCGCCGCGAAGAAGCCCTGGGCATTCATCAGGCCCTGGCCGCCGCTGCTGACAGCTACGCTCGCGCCCGGCTTGCCGGTCACCCGGTGATCGCCCTGCTGGTGGGCAAGGCCATGTCCGGCGCGTTCCTGGCCCACGGCTACCAGGCCAATCGCCTGATCGCCCTGCGCGATCCTGGCGTGATGGTGCATGCCATGGGCAAAGCCTCGGCGGCACGGGTGACCTTGCGCAGCGTCGAAGAATTGGAAGCACTGGCCGCCAGCGTGCCGCCGATGGCCTATGACATCGACAGCTATGCCAGCCTGGGTTTGCTGTGGGAGACGCTGACAGTCACCCAGATTGAACAGCCCACGGCGGATGACGTGGCACGGGTTCGCGATTGCCTGGTGCAGGCGGTCAAGGACATCGGCAGTACCGACTTGAGTTCACGCCTCGGCGCGACCAACCGGGCTGCCTCCAGCCACGTGCGCCAGCTGTTGCGGGAGCAATGGTGAACGCCCACGACTTGCTCTGGGGCATGACCCTGGCGCATCTGCCTGCCGATGCCCCGGCCTGGGCGCGGGAGGCGATCCGTGCCGGGCATCCGGTAGTGGTGCGGCGCGCCATCGTCGAGCCGGGCCATGTGGCGGTCGGGGTGCGTGGGCGTTTGCGTGAGCAGCGTTTTGCCGCCCAGATGCCTGTAGCGGCGGTGCAACGGCGGGTGGCGCCGCAAGCCTTGCGAGAGGTGCTCTCAGCACGGGATTTACCGGCACTGCGGGCCCTCGATCAACTGCGGCCGGTGCTGGCGCAGCAAGACTGGGGCGTCAGCGGCAGTGCCGGGTTTGAATTGGCCAGTGGCATTGAAGCGCTGCATGCCAACAGTGACCTGGATTTGATTCTGTGCACGCCCAATCCTTTGGCTCGTAGCGAGGCGCAAGCGTTGTTGGCGATCCTGGACACCGCGCCCTGCGCCGTCGACCTGCAACTGCAAACCCCTTTCGGCGCCGTCGCCTTGCGCGAATGGGCCGGCCCCTCACGCCGTGTACTGCTCAAGACCGTCAGCGGTGCGCACCTTGTACTCGACCCTTGGCAGGCCGTGGCATGAGCAGCCTTCTGGTGTTTCCGGGGCAGGGCGCCCAACGCAGCGGCATGCTCCAGGCGTTGCCCGCCGACATTGTGCAAGAGGCCAGTGATGCCCTGGGTGAAGACGTTCGTCAGCTCGACTCGGCGCAGGCGCTTGAATCGACGAGGGCTGTGCAACTGTGCCTGTTGATCGCCGGCGTGGCCCATGCGCGGCAATTGGCGTGCACGCCGGATTACGTGGCGGGCCTGTCCATCGGCGCCTACCCAGCCGCGGTGATCGCCGGCTCCCTGGGTTTTGCTGATGCGATAAAACTGGTCAGCTTGCGTGGCGAATTGATGCAGCAGGCTTATCCACAGGGCTATGGCATGACCGCGCTGATCGGTCCTGATCTGTCCAGCGTCGAGGCCTTGCTGGCGGATATCCACAGCCCACAAATGCCGGTGTACCTGGCCAATATCAATGCCGACAACCAGACCGTCATCGCCGGCAGCAACGAGGCGATGAAGCGGGTTGCCGAGCGCATCAAAGGCAGCGGCGTCGCCAAGCGCCTGGCCGTCAGCGTGCCGTCTCACTGCCCGTTGCTGGAGCAACCCGCCCAGGCTCTGTTCCAAGCCTTCGTCCGACTCAAGGCGCCGCGCATCACCTACCTGAGCAGCACCCGCGCGCGACCTATCCACAACCCCGAACACCTGCGTGACGACCTGGCCTTCAATATGTGCCGCGTTGTCGATTGGCGCGGCACGGTGCAAAGCGCCTACGAGCGCGGTGTGCGCCTGCAAATCGAACTGCCTCCGGGCGCGGTGCTCACTGGTCTGTCACGCCGTGTTTTTGAACAAGGCACGGTGATCGCCTGCGAAGGCGCCCGCCTGGACACCTTGCAGGCCTTGCTGCAAGAGGAGGAGCGCCGCCACCGATAACGCAGTACCCAAGGCTTTCGAAGCACAAAAACAACAATTTCGAACGAGCACTTTGAGGACAACAACCATGATTATCTACGGTGTGGCTTTTTTGGCGTTCTGCACGTTGGCAGGGCTGTTTGTAGGTGAACTGCTGGGCAAGCTGCTGGGTATCCCGGCCAACGTCGGCGGGGTGGGTATTGCCATGCTGCTGTTGATCGGCCTGGGCAGCTACCTGAGCAAACGCGGCCTGTTTACCGGCAAGTCAGAGCAAGGCGTGAGTTTCTGGGCGGCGGTGTATATCCCGATTGTGGTGGCGATGGCTGCCCAGCAAAACGTGTATGGCGCCATCAGCGGTGGGCCGATGGCAATTCTGGCCGGAACCCTCGCCGTGGTGCTCGGCTTTGCCTTGGTGCCCGTGCTGGTGCGTATCGGTAACCGCGAGCCGGTTGCTCCTGTTCCCACCAAAGAAGCCGGGTGATCGCCATGTACGAATCGATGATGAAAGTGATCACCGGCTACGGCTTGATCAGTGGTTTCGCCGTGATCGGCCTGACCATGTGGGTGTCCTATTGGATCTCCGATACCTTCACCAAGGGCCGCCTGCATGGTTCGGCCATTGCCATTCTGCTGGGGTTGGCGCTGTCGTATGTGGGCGGTGCGTTTACCGGTGGTTCCAAGGGCGTGGTGGACATTCCGCTGTTGTCGGGCATCGGCCTGCTCGGTGGTGCGATGCTGCGGGACTTTGCGATTGTCGCCACGGCGTTTGGCGTGAGTGTCGATGAGCTCAAACGTGCGGGCTTCGTGGGTGTGTTGGCGCTGTTTGTCGGCGTGGGCTCGTCGTTCGTTGCCGGGGTAGGGGTGGCGATGGCGTTCGGGTACACCGATGCGGTGAGCCTCACCACCATCGGCGCCGGGGCCGTGACCTATATCGTCGGCCCGGTGACTGGCGCGGCGATTGGGGCCAGCTCCGAGGTGATGGCGCTGTCCATTGCCGCAGGGTTGATCAAGGCCATTCTGGTGATGGTGATGACGCCGTTCGTGGCGCCGCTGATCGGGCTGAACAACCCACGTAGCGCGGTGATCTTCGGTGGCTTGATGGGCACCTCCAGCGGCGTGGCCGGCGGCCTGGCGGCGACAGATCCGAAGCTGGTGCCTTATGGGTGTTTGACGGCGGCGTTCTATACGGCGCTGGGGTGCTTGCTGGGGCCGTCGTTGCTGTTTTTGCTGATGCGGGGGTTGGTGGGCTGACAGGTCGGGCCTCATCGCAGCATAGGTATCTACACAACTCTGTAGCGCTCAACGGTAACCACGATGCGAAGCGAGCCGCTCTTGATCTTGATCTGCTCTTGATCTTAGGCGCCCCGTCAAACCACGCTGGCCGGAATTCGACAGGGATTTGGGGGGTAAACCGGCAGGGATGCCGGTTTAGCCGCCCTGCGCCATGGATGGCGCGTGGCGGCGGCCCCCCAAATCACTGGCGGATTACGGGCACACCGAGCCCAAGCGAGGTGCCGAGTGGTGGGGCAAGAGCGTTTTGCTTACTTTTGCGCTGTTCAAAAGTGAGCCGCCGTCAGGGCGGAACCCGAGGTGGCCGTTACCTAAATAACGGATATGTACCCGGTCCAACTGTGTTGACTGTTAGGCCGTCTTCGCAGGCAAGCCAGCTCCCACAGTTGGATCGTGGGGTGTCTGGTAGATTGGCGTCGGCTGTCTAATCGTCACGGGAGCAAGCTCCCTCGCCACAGATTTAGCGTCGTGCCGAAGTTGTGCGATGGCGGCCTCAAACCTGGCGATTGGCATACATCCGACACTCCGCCAACAACGCCAGCAAGTTCGGATCGCGCTCTTTGGCTTTCAAAAACACCACACCGATCTGCTGCTGCAACCGATACCTGGGCTGCAGCGGTATCAGCTTCACGCGGTTCTCATACACCGCCGCGATCCGCCCTGGCAGCAGTGCATAACCCACCCCTGAACTGACCATGCTCAGCAAGGTGAAGATATCGTTCACCTGCATCGCCACCTTCGGTTCGAACCCTGCCTGATGGAACACTCGGTTGCCGTCCTGATGCGTGGCGAAGCCCTGGGTGAGGGTGATGAAGGTGGCATCGCGCACGTCGGCCAGGTCGATTTCCTGATTGCGGTCCAGGGGCGAATCGGCCGGGGTGGCGAGGAAGATGTCATCGCTGAAGAGCGCGATCTGCTCACAGTCGGGGTCGTGGGCGTGTTCGTCGAGGGAGATGAGGATCGCGTCCACTTCCATGTTCTTGAGCTTGTAGAGCAGGTCGAAGTTGGAGCCCAGGATCAGGTCGATATTGAGTTCGCTGCGCCGGATTTTCAGGCCCATGATCAATTGCGGCACGGTCTTGACCGTGAGCGAATACAGCGAGCCGAGCTTGAAGCGTTCGGCCGAGAACCCGGCGGCTTCGCGGGTCAGGCGCACGCTGTCGACCACATCCGCCACCAGTTTCTGCGCACGCTCTTCGAGCACGTAGGCGCTTTCCAGCGGGGTAAGGTTGCGCCCCTCGTGTTTGAACAGCGGGCAGCGCAGGGCATTTTCCAGGGAGTGAATGGCGCGGTGCACGCTGACATTGCTGGTTTGCAGCTCGGCGGCGGCGCGGGCCAGGTTGCCGGTGCGCATGAACGCCAGGAAGATCTCCAGCTTCTTGAGGGTGAATTCTTCGTCGATCAGCATGGCCTTGGGCTCTTGTTCGATTGCACTCGATTGTGCCCGTAAACGCCGCCGTCGTCGCCGGAACGTCACGTGCCGCTTGCACTCTGATGCGCAAGGCTGGACGCTTGTCCGCCTGTTCTTAAGGGTGACGGGAGGTCAGTGACAGATGTACCACGGGGAACGATTCAACGCCTGGAGCCATTTGCTCGGTGCAGTTGCGGCCTGTATTGGCGCCGTGTGGATGTTGGTGGTGGCGAGCCTGGACGGCAGCCCCTGGAAGATCGTCAGCGTGGCGATTTATGGCTTTACCCTGATGGTGCTGTACAGCGCGTCAACGGTGTACCACAGCGTGCAGGGCCGGCGAAAAGCGATCATGCAGAAGGTCGATCACTTTTCCATCTACCTGTTGATCGCCGGCAGCTACACACCGTTCTGCCTGGTGACCCTGCGCGGGCCGTGGGGCTGGACGCTGTTCGGGATTGTGTGGGGGCTGGCGGTGATCGGCATCCTGCAGGAGATCAAGCCGCGCTCGGAGGCGCGGATTCTGTCCATCGTGATCTACGCCGTAATGGGCTGGATCGTCCTGGTGGCGGTCAAGCCGTTGATGGCGGCGCTGGGCACGGCCGGTTTTATCTGGTTGGCGTCCGGTGGGGTGCTGTACACCGTAGGCATTATCTTTTTTGCCTTGGAGGATCGCTTGCGCCATTCCCATGGCATCTGGCATCTGTTTGTAATCGGCGGCAGCCTGCTGCATTTCGTGGCGATCATGCATTACGTGCTTTGAGCGCTGGCAGCTCCAGCAACTCGCGGGCCCGGCTGCCAAATATTTGCAGCAAGTGAGTGAACATATGCGGGGGTGGCGCACCGGCGCGGGTCAGGGCGTAGAGGGTGATGGGCAGCGGCGGGGTGAACGGGCGGATACAGGTGGTGGCCGTTGAGGCGCCGAGGGCCGTAAAAGGGTCGATCACGGCAAGGCCGGCACCGGATTCCACCATGGCGCGGGCCAAGGAGTAGGTCTGTACCGAGATCGTTACCCGAGGCGCGGGCTCGACATTCTCCAGGTAACCGGCGAGCTTTGCCGCCAACGGATCGGCGCTGGAGAGGCCAATCAACGGCGCGTCGGCCAGGTCCGCCAAGGGCAACGGCCGGTTCAACTCGGTTTCGGGCCAGAACCCCTTGGAAGCCAGCGCGACCAGCGCGCCGTTCGCCAGCACTTGGGAGGTCAACCCTGGATGGCCGGAGAAGTTGAGGGTCAGTGCCAGGTCGATTTCGCGTACCAACAGCTTTTGCACCAGTTCACTGCTGTGGTCGCTGGACAGCTCGCAGGCCATGTTCGGATAATCGCGTGTCCATTCCAGAATCGCCGGCGGCAGCAGTGAAAGTGCCAGTGCCGGGATCGCGCCAATGCGTATGCTTTGCCCAGGTTCGCGGCGCAAGCTTCTGGCCAGGCGCCTTACGCCTTGCAAGCTTTCGGTGACTTTCTCGACCTCGCCTTCCAGCGCCAGGGCTTCCGGCGTGGGTTGTAATTTGCCGCGCACGCGCAAAAACAACGGAAAACCCAGTTGCAATTCGGCGTGCTGCAGCACTTTGGTCACTGCTGGTTGCGACACGTGCAGCAACTGCGCGGCGCCGCTGACGGAGCCGGTCTGTCGGATCGCCTGGAAGATTTCGATATGACGTAGACGCATAAAGCCATAACCTTGGTTTATAAACGTCCTACTTTTATTCATTGTGCAAGCGTTGTCACTCACCCTTAGTCTCGATTTAGTTTCGTGACGTGTGAGGTGACACTTTGGCAAAGCAGGTTTGTATCATCGGTGGGGGCGTCATTGGCCTGACGAGTGCGTACGCGCTGGTGCGTGCGGGCATGGACGTCACGCTGATCGAGGGGCATAAAACCCTGGGGAGCGCCACCAGCTTCGCCAACGGGGGCCAACTTTCCTATCGGTATGTCACGCCACTGGCGGATGCTGGCATCCCACTTAAGGCGCTCGGCTGGCTACTGCGGGGCGAGTCGCCGGTTAAACTCAGGCCGCGCATGGACCCGCTGCAGTGGCGCTGGCTGACGTCTTTCCTGGGCGCCTGCCGCTCCTCGGTCAACCACACCAACTCTGAACACCTCCTGCGCTTGGCGGCCCTGAGTCAGCAGACGCTGGAAAGCTGGCGTCATGAGGATAAGCTCGAAGGGTTCAACTGGCAGCGTAACGGCAAGCTGCTGACCTTTCGCTCCTCCGAGAGTTTTGCCCAGGCCCGCCGTAAATTGAGCGACCCTTTACAGCAGCAAGTATTGTCGGCTGAGGACTGTCGACGGTTGGAGCCCTCATTGAGCCCAGGCACGTTCATCGGTGGCATTTACAACCCTACCGAAGAAGCGGCTGATTGCCACGGGTTTTGCCAGCGCCTGACCGATCATCTCCAAGCCTCCGGACGATGCCGATTCATGCTCGGGTGCAAGGTATTGAAGATCCACGAGGCCTTTGGTTCGGTGGTGGCCCTTGAGTTGCAGGATGAGGTGTTGCCGGTGGATAACCTGGTACTGGCCGCCGGACATAACAGCCAAAGCCTGTGCTTGCCGGCCCTGCATTTGCCGTTGTATCCGCTCAAAGGCTATAGCCTTACCGTGCCGATCGAAAACCAGCATACGGCGTTGAACATCAATGTTACCGACTATGACCGCCGTACCGTCTATGCCCGTATCGGTAAGCAATTGCGCATCGCGGCAATGGTCGACATCGTCGGGTTCAACAGTGCTCCGGCGCCCAAGCGGCTGGCGGTCATAAAACGTCTGGCCCGCCAGACTTTTCCTATGGCTGGGAACTATGACGCCGCTGTTGAATGGGCGGGTATGCGCCCGGCTACGCCCACGGGCCTACCGCTGATTGGCGCCACGGCGTATCGCAATCTTTGGCTCAACCTTGGCCATGGTGCCCTGGGGTTCACCCTCGCGTGTGGCAGTGGGCAAATATTGGCCGAAATGATTGACGCACAGTCAACGTCTATCGATACGCGGGCGTTTCTTCCCAAAGTGGCATGATCTATATGCAAAACTAAGCCTATAACCTTCGGTTATGGGCTGCCTTTCTTTATTCATTTCCGGCTGTATGCCTGATGCCCCTACGCTGAGCCCTCTTAATCAACAGCTGGGGGCTGGGATGGCCAGGCAGGTTTGCATCATTGGCGGCGGTGTCATCGGCTTGGCGAGTGCTTATGCGCTGGTACGAGCCGGCCATGAAGTGACGGTAATCGATGCGCGCGACAGTCTGGGCAGCGAGACCAGCTTCGCCAATGGCGGGCAGTTGTCCTATCGGTATGTCGCACCGCTGGCGGATTCCGGCGTGCCGCTGCAGGCGATAGGCTGGCTGTTGCGCGGTGACTCGCCCTTGAAGCTTCGCCCTCGCCTCGACCCCCAGCAGTGGCGCTGGATGGCGGCCTTTATCGGCGCGTGCCGGGGTTCGGTCAACCGGCGTAACGGTGCCCATCTTCTGCGCCTGGCTACCCTGAGCCAGAGCACGTTACAGCAGTGGCGCGAGGATGATCGCCTGGGCGGCTTCGACTGGCGGCGCAATGGCAAGCTGGTGATGTTTCGCAGCGCCAGCACCTTTGAACATGCGCGCGCCAAGGTCGCAAATTTCCTGCAGCAACAGGTGTTGTCGTCTGTTGAGTGCGCTCGCCTGGAGCCCGCATTGGCGGACGGCGGCTTTGTCGGCGGCATCTATACGCCGAATGAGGAGGTGGGGGATTGCCACGCTTTTTGCCGGCAGTTGGCGGCCCGTCTTGACGCGTCGGGGCGTTGCCGGTTCTTGCTCGGGCGCAAGGTCACCGGGTTGCGCCATGCTGGCGGTGCGGTACAGGCCATCGAACTGGGTGACGAGGTAATGCCGGTCGAGCAGTTGGTCCTCGCGGCGGGTTATCGCAGCGCTGAGTTGGCACTGCCGGGGCTGTCACTGCCCGTATATCCGCTCAAGGGCTACAGCCTGAGCGTGCCGATTGGCCCGCAACACCAGGCGCCGAACGTGAGCATCACCGACTACGACCGCAAGATCGTCTACGCGCGCTTAGGTGAGCAACTGCGGGTCGCGGCCATGGTGGATATTGTGGGATTCGATGCCGGCCTTGAGCCTTCGCGTCTGGCATTGATGAAGCGCCAGGCAGTAGAGACATTTCCTCTGGCAGGCGACTACCGGCACGCGGTCGAATGGGCGGGCATGCGCCCAGCCACGCCAACGGGCGTGCCGCTGATTGGTGCCAGCCGCTATCGCAACCTGTGGCTGAACCTGGGGCACGGTGCCCTTGGCTTTACCTTGGCCTGTGGTAGCGGCCAACTGCTGGCCGAGTTGATCGACCAGCGCACCCCTTCCATTGATATGCAGGGCCTGACGCCCCGCGCCGCTTGAGGATGCAGCCATGACCATTACCCGAATTAATAGCAACGAACGACTCAGCGGTGCCGTGACGTTCAAGGACCTGGTGTTCCTTTCGGGCCAGGTCCCCGGCGACGGCCTGGATGTGGCCACCCAGACCGGGGAAGTGCTGGCCAGGATCGACACGCTGCTGGCCGAGGCGGGCAGCGATAAGGACCATTTACTCAACGCGACGATTTACCTGAAGGACATCGGTACCGGTTTTGCACCGATGAATGAAGTCTGGTCCGCATGGCTCTCGCCAGGCATGGCGCCCACGCGCACCACCCTGCAGGCAGAGCTGGCACGGCCGAATGTGCTGGTGGAAATCAGCGTGATTGCAGTACGTAAATAACCTCAAAGACCAACGGAGAATAACAATGAAAAAAATCCTGTTGACCGGCTGCGCGCTGGGGCTTTTGTTGAGCGCACAGGCCCATGCAACCGAAGCGCCGCTGGAGGGCACCTTGAGCAAGATCGCCAGCGCCAAGTCCATCACCCTGGGCTATCGCGATGCGTCGGTGCCGTTTTCCTACGTGGGGGATAGCAGTGGCAAACCGATGGGTTACTCGGTGGATCTGGCAAACAAGATCGTCGAACGCATCCAGCAAAAAACCGCAGTGGGCGACCTCAAGGTGAAGTACAACCTGGTGACGTCCCAAACCCGCATCCCACTGGTGCAGAACGGCACTGTGGATTTGGAGTGCGGCTCCACCGGCGTGACGGCTGAACGGCAGAAGCAGGTGGCGTTCTCCTACGGGTTTATCTACGTAAAGGGCCAGTTGCTGACGGCCAAGGACAGCGGGATCAAAGGCTTTGCCGACCTTGCGGGCAAGAATGTGGTGACCACCGCCGGCACCACCAATGAGCGCTTCCTCAAAAGTTATAACGCTGAACACAAAGCCAATATGTTCGTGATCAGTGCCAAGGACCATGGCGAAGCGTTCAAGATGCTCGAGACTGGCCGGGCCGTAGCGTTCTATATGGACGACGCGTTGCTCTACGGCGAGCGCGCCAAGGCCAGGGACCCGCATCATTGGGTGGTGGTGGGCGAGGAGCAATCACGGGAGATTTACAGCTGCATGGTGCGCAAGGATGACCCGCAGTTTCTGGCGGTGGTCAACCAAACCCTGGGCGATCTGTACCGCTCGGGAGAGATCAACGGGATTTACCAACGCTGGTTCGAGCAGCCGATTCCGCCCAAGGGCTTGAACTTGGAGTTCCCGATGACCAGCGAGTTGAAGGCGATCATCGCCAAGCCGGTGAGTGACCCGGTGGAGTGAAACGTTGATAACCCGATCACACTGTGGGAGCTGGCTTGCCTGCGATAGCGGTGGTTCAGGCAGTTAATCTGTAACTGACAGACCGCTATCGCAGGCAAGCCAGCTCCCACATTTGATTGGGTTTGCAGGGTGAGCTTAGAAGTCGCCCCAAAGTTGCTGGGCGACTGCCAGCGCGACTACAGGCGCTGTCTCGGTACGCAACACCCGCGGGCCGAGGCGGGCGGCGTGGTAGCCGGCGCCCTGGGCGGTCTCGACTTCATTGTCGGTCAGCCCACCTTCGGGGCCAATCAAGAATGCCAGGCTGGAAGGCTTGGCGTGGCTGATCATCGGTTCTGCCACCGGGTGCAGCACCAGCTTCAAGTCCGCCTCGGTTTGCTTGAGCCAGTCTGCCAGCAAGAGCGGTGGGTGAATCACCGGCACCGTTGAGCGCCCACATTGCTC
Organism: Pseudomonas sp. FP215; assembly: GCF_030687795.1. Classification (NCBI taxonomy): domain Bacteria; kingdom Pseudomonadati; phylum Pseudomonadota; class Gammaproteobacteria; order Pseudomonadales; family Pseudomonadaceae; genus Pseudomonas; species Pseudomonas sp. FP215. The sequence goes on along the minus strand of NZ_CP117447.1, from coordinate 6,225,777 downwards.
GCACGCGCTGATTGCTACCTGGCGCCAGTGCAGCAAACGCTTGTCGGCGCGTTCATCCTTGAGGCGCACTTCGCAGCGGTCGCTGAAGATCGGTGTGATCGCGTTGACGCCCAGTTCAGTGGCCTTCTGGATCGCCCAATCCATACGCTCGCCCCGGGACAGGCCCTGGCCGAGGTGAATGTGCAGGGGAGATTCGGCCTGGCCGGCAAAGCTTTCCGTGAGTTGCACGGTGACGCGTTTTTTACCGACTTCCAGCAAGGTGCCACGAAATTCCTGGCCAGAGCCGTCGAACAATTGCACGGCATCGCCCTCAGTCATGCGCAACACACGGCTGATGTAATGCGCCTGGGCTTCGGGCAATTCGTGATCACCGAGGCTCAGCGGGGTGTCGGTGAAAAAGCGGGACAGTCTCATGTCTGTTCTCTGCAGAGGTTGTTTATGTAGGAGCGAGGGGGACGTCTAGTTCTTGCTCGCGAAAAATGTACATCCGACGCAGCGGTGCGCCTGGAATGCCTTCGCGAGCAAGCTCGCTCCTACAAGGATTTGGGCAATCAGCCTGGGTCGCGGAAGCCTGGGTGAAAATCTTTCGGCACCGACACGCTGACCTTGCTGTTAGTGGCGATATCGATGCCTTCGCTGGCCACCTCGGCCAGAAAGTCGATCTGTTCGGGTGTAATCACATACGGCGGCAGGAAATACACCACGCTGCCCAGCGGCCGCAACAATGCACCACGTTCCAACGCGTGCTCGAAAACCTTCAAACCACGGCGCTCCTGCCACGGGTAGGCGGCCTTGGTGGCTTTGTCCTGCACCATCTCGATGGCCAGCACCATGCCGGTCTGGCGCACTTCGGATACGTGAGGGTGGTCCACCAAGTGCGCGGTGGCGGTGGCCATGCGCTGGGCCAGGGCCTTGTTGTTCTCGATGACGTTGTCTTCTTCAAAGATATCCAGCGTCGCCAACGCCGCCGCACAGGCCAGCGGGTTGCCGGTGTAGCTGTGGGAGTGCAGGAAGGCACGCAGTGTGGGGTAGTCGTCGTAGAAGGCGCTGTAGACCTCTTCGGTGGTGACCACGGCGGCCAGCGGCAGGTAACCGCCGGTAAGGGCCTTGGACAGGCACAGGAAATCCGGGCGGATGCCGGCTTGTTCACAGGCGAACATGCTGCCGGTACGGCCAAAGCCCACGGCGATCTCGTCGTGGATCAAGTGCACGCCATAGCGGTCGCAGGCTTCGCGCAGCAGCTTGAGGTACACCGGGTGGTACATGCGCATGCCACCGGCGCCCTGGATCAGCGGCTCGACGATCACGGCAGCGACGGTGTCGTGGTGCTCGGCCAGGGTCTGTTCCATGGCCAGAAACATGTTGCGCGAATGTTCTTCCCAGCTCATGCCTTCGGGGCGCAGGTAGCAGTCCGGGCTCGGCACCTTGATCGTGTCGAGCAGCAGCGCCTTGTAGGTCTCGGTAAACAGCGGCACGTCACCCACCGACATCGCGGCGATGGTTTCGCCGTGGTAACTGTTGGTGAGGGTGACGAAGCGCTTTTTATTCGGCTGGCCGCGGTTGAGCCAGTAGTGAAAGCTCATTTTCAGCGCCACTTCGATGCAGGACGAACCGTTATCGGCGTAGAAGCAGCGGGTCAGCCCTTCGGGCGTCATCGCGACCAGGCGCTCGGACAGCTCGATCACCGGCTGATGGCTGAAGCCGGCGAGGATCACGTGCTCCAGTTGATCGACCTGGTCCTTGATGCGCTGGTTGATACGCGGGTTGGCGTGGCCGAATACGTTGACCCACCAGGAACTGACGGCGTCGAGGTAGCGCTTGCCTTCGAAGTCTTCCAGCCATACGCCTTCACCGCGTTTGATGGGCACCAGCGGCAGTTGCTGGTGGTCTTTCATCTGGGTGCAGGGATGCCACAGCACCGCGAGGTCGCGTTGCATCCACTGGTTGTTCAAGCCCATCGGTGATCTCCTCGAAGCGGTCCTGCGGCCGGCGCAGGCGAAACAATCGCGCAAGCCTATGCAATGGTGGCTTGGCTCACAAGCCATTGTGGGGAAATTCGCGGTAAATGCAGGACGGTCTGTCACGTTTCTTGGGAATAGTCTTAATCCCTTGTTAATTTATTATGCATAGCCTCTTTATCGTATTTCTCGATATTTCAAAGCAAAATTTTCCGCTTTAATTCGATAGGTAAAGCGCTAGTCTTGGGCACAGTTCTTACGGGATTAAGTACATGCAGCTACGCAATTCGCCGGCCCGCTATGGTTGGGTCAGCATGGTTCTGCACTGGGGCGTCGCCCTGGTGGTGTTCGGTTTGTTTGCCTTGGGCTTGTGGATGGTCGGCCTCGACTACTACAGCGCTTGGCGCAAAGATGCGCCCGACTTGCACAAAAGCATTGGCATCACGCTGTTCGCCATCATGCTGGTGCGGATCGTCTGGCGCCTGGTCAGCCCGCCGCCACCACCGCTGACCAGCTATAGCCGCATGACGCGGATCGGTGCCGCATTTGGGCACGCATTCCTTTATGTTGGGCTGTTTGCCGTGATGATTGCCGGTTACCTGATTTCCACCGCAGACGGTGTCGGTATCCCGGTGTTTGGTCTGTTTGAAATTCCTGCCGTGGTTTCCGGTCTACCGGACCAGGCAGATACCGCCGGTTGGGTGCACCTGTACCTGGCCTGGGTGTTGGTGGTCTTCGCCGGCTTGCACGGCGTGGCGGCACTGAAACACCACTTTATCGATCGTGATGCGACCCTTACGCGAATGCTGGGACGCAAAGCCTGATGTTCAACCTCGACTCACAAGGAATAGAAAGCATGTTGAAAAAAACACTCGCTGCGCTGGCAATCGGTTCTGCCCTGCTGTCCGCAGGTTCGGCGATGGCCGCTGACTACAAGATCGATAAAGAAGGCCAGCACGCCTTCATCGATTGGAAAATCAGCCACCTGGGCTACAGCTACATCCACGGTACCTTCAAGGACTGGGATGGCACCTTCAGCTGGGACGCAGCCAAGCCTGAAGCCAGCAAAATCGCGGTCGACGTGAAAACCGCCAGCCTGTGGTCCAACCACGCAGAACGTGACAAGCACATCGCCAGCAAAGACTTCATCGATGTGGCCAAATTTGCCGATGCCAAGTTCGTGTCTACCGCCGTCAAATCCACTGGCGAAAAGACAGCTGATGTGACTGGCGACCTGACGTTCCACGGTGTGACCAAGCCTGTGACCTTCAAGGCCACCTTCAACGGTGAAGGCAAGGATCCATGGGGCGGCGAACGTGCCGGCTTCAACGCCAAGACCACGATTGACTTGAACGACTTCGGCGTGAAAGGCCCAGGCCCGACTTCGCAGACTGTCGACTTGGACATCTCGCTGGAAGGCGTGAAGCAGAAGTAATTTCTGCCTACACACAAAAAACCGGATTCTGAGATCCGGTTTTTTTGTGTCTGAAATGCAGTCAATGTGGGAGCTGGCTTGCCTGCGATGCAGGCACCTCGGTACATCAGGTGCACCGGGTTGATGCCATCGCAGGCAAGCCAGCTCCCACAGAAAATCAGCGGTTGCGAGTCAGCAGCGCTGGTTTCTCACCACGAGGACGGCCTGGCAGTTGGTCCAACTGCTCAGGTGTCGGGAAGCGATCTGCTTTGGACTCCTTGTGGATGATCTTCGGCGCCGGGCCACCGCGCGGGTTTTGTACCGCAGGCTCGGACGAACGAGGCTGATCGTCACGGGCCGGGCGGCGGTTGTTGCTGCGCGAGTCTTCGCGACGGGCCTGGCCGTCACGCGGTGCGCCATTACGCGGGCCGCTGCGCTTGGCAGGCGGGGTACCGGTGGTGCCGCCGCTGCTGTTGCGCGGGGCGTTCTGACGACCGCCCTGTGGCTGGCCGCTACGTGGAGCGCCTGCGCCCTGGGCCGGAGCCCCTGGACGACGGCCACGGCCCTGGGCCGGTTTGGCTTGGGGCACGTAGTCGACGCGATTACCGAAGTTATCGATATCGTCGTCAAGGAACTCGTCCGGGGCACGGTCGGCCGCGGCGCGTGGTGGCTGGCTCGGCTGGCGCTGTTCGCGGGCCGGGGTGCCTTCACGGGGCTTCTGCTCACGGGCCGGGCGTTCGCCACGGCTGCTGGTTGCGGATTTTTCCTTGCCCTTGTCCTTGCCTTTGTCGCGCCGACCACCGCCACCACCGCCGCCGTTCGGGCCATCGCCTTTGGGGCCGCGTGGGTTGCGTGGGTTACGCACGTCTGGGCGTTCGCGCGCTTCTGGCTTCTCGGCCTCCACGGCGCTGGCATCGAAGCCCATCAGGTCGCCGTCGGCGATTTTCTGCTTGGTCATGCGTTCGATGCTTTTCAGCAGTTTTTCTTCGTCCGGCGCGACCAACGAAATGGCCTCGCCCGAACGACCGGCACGGCCCGTACGGCCGATACGGTGCACATAGTCTTCATCGACGTTTGGCAGCTCGAAGTTGACCACGTGTGGCAACTGGTCGATATCCAGGCCGCGTGCGGCGATATCGGTGGCCACCAGGATACGCACGGTCCCAGCCTTGAAGTCGGCCAGGGCTTTGGTGCGTGCGTTCTGGCTCTTGTTGCCGTGGATGGCAACGGCGGTGAGGCCGTGCTTGTCCAGGTACTCGGCCAGGCGGTTGGCGCCGTGCTTGGTGCGAGTGAACACCAGCACCTGTTCCCAGGCACCGTGGGTGATCAGGTGCGCCAGCAGCGAGCGCTTGTGGCTGGCGGCCAGGCGGAACACGCGTTGCTCGATACGCTCGACCGTGGTGTTCGGTGGCGTGACTTCGATGCGCTCGGGGTTGTGCAGCAGCTTGCCAGCCAGGGCAGTGATGTCCTGGGAGAACGTTGCCGAAAACAGCAGGTTCTGACGTTTGGCCGGCAGGCGGGCGAGGACCTTTTTCACGTCATGGACAAAGCCCATGTCGAGCATGCGGTCGGCTTCGTCCAGCACGAGGATTTCCACGTGGGACAAATCGACGCTGCCTTGGCCGCACAGGTCGAGCAAGCGACCCGGGCAGGCTACCAGCACGTCGACACCACGGGACATGGCCTGAACCTGTGGGTTCATGCCGACGCCGCCGAAGATGCAGGCGCTGACGAACTTCAAGTCGCGGGCATACAGCTTGAAGCTGTCGTGCACTTGGGCTGCGAGTTCGCGGGTTGGGGTCAGGACCAGTACACGCGGTTGGCGCGGGCCGTGACGTTGGGATTTGTCCGGGTGACCGTTGGGAAACAACCGCTCCAGGATCGGGAGGGCGAAACCGCCGGTTTTACCAGTACCTGTCTGAGCCGCGACCATCAGGTCGCGACCTTGCAACACGGCGGGAATGGCCCGCTGTTGCACCGGAGTAGGCTCGGTATAGCCCGCTGCCTCGATGGCGCGGACTAAAGCCTCGGAGAGACCGAGGGAAGCAAAGGACATGAGTAATCCTGTTTTAGTTAGGGCTTGGCCCAAAGGGATAATCTTGCCGGGCGTGAATGGCGCTTAGGGGAGCGCAACCCCGTCCGGTCCTGCTGCGTCTGGCGGGCACTCCACCGGCTCGCGCGGGCCGCAAAGCTGCGCAGTAGCTGGGTTGGGTGCCGTTTTCAAGACCCGAGCGGCCGGGCGTAAGCCTGGCGGAAAGGCCGCAGTATAACAGAGCAATCACTGCGCGCTGCTTTCCTGCTGCTCAACGGCGTGTTCGGGGGCCGGTATGGGTGCCGTTTGCTCGTGCATCCGGCCATATTTAGCACTCAAGGTGGCATAGGCCGGCTCTTGCTTGAAGCGCTTGAGCTCGGCGGCAAAGCGTTGCACCAGCAGGTCCATGCCTGCGCCACGGCGTACCGCAAGAAATTGCTGCTGGCGACTGACCACCACCGACGCCTGGCTGACCTTACCTTCCAGGCCCAGCGCCTTGATCACGTAGTGCCCCACGCGCCGGTCAGTCACCACCATATCGACGCGCCCCAGCATGAGTTTGCCAAAATTGGCTTCATGGCTGGGCGCAGGTTCACGCTGGAAGGTGTTGGACCCACTGAACGCGTCGCCATAGAGGTAGCCGGGGGAAACGCCAACCGTCAGGCCACGCAGGTCGTCGAGGGCGGCGGCGGGGTGGGGGCGGTCGTTGGCATAGAACAAGACAAATTCGACTTCCGACAACGGCTCGCTGGGATAGAGCAGCAAGGCGTCGCGCTCCTGGCTGTGAAAAATATCCAGCGCGCCGTCGGCGTGGCCCTGCTCGAGCATCGCCAGGCAGCGCTTCCAGGGCAGGAACTGCCATTGCACCTCCACCCCCAGGCGCTGGAACACGATCAGGGTGGTTTCATAATCCAGGCCGGCCATGGTGCCGTTGTCTTCGTAGACATAGGGCGCCCAGGGTTCGGTGACAATGCGCAGCTTCTCGCCATGAGCGGCCAGGCTCAGGCAAGAAAACAGCACAGCGGTGAACAGCTTGAAGAGGACGGGCATACCCTGAGGTTACGACGCTGCCCACAGAAAGAGAAGCTCTGGCACGCGCATTGGCGGGCGGTCTTACTTCGCGGGAGCGTTCAACAGGTGTTCCTGGATCGCGGCGCGGCGTTCACCCAGAATCAAACGCACCACGGGGTTGGCGAACCAGTGTTGCAACTGGTGGGCATCAAGCGGGCGCTTCTGGCGTTCTTCCTGATTTTGTCGGGCTTTGTCCCACCAGACCGGGCCGCAGGCCTGGTCGAACTCGTTTTCGTGTTCGTAGCAGCCGTAAAGAATCTCGCGGATGAACTGTTGCTGATGCTTGGGCAACAGCAGGGTGATCAGCTTGTACATCAAACGCTGCAAACGCGGCGGGCGCGGCAGGTGCGAGGAGACCTGGCGCGTATCGGCCAGGGCTTGTGCGCTGGTGGGCGCGCTGGCGTGCTTGGCGATCCACGCCTTGACCTTGGCCCGGAACAGCTGTTTACGGCTCCAGTAATGGTGGATCAGGTCCGGGCACTCGCGCACCTTCACGGTGCGGTAGGCGGCGATGGACAGGCAGAACTCTTCCAGGGTGTAGGCGCCTTGGGCATGGGGGAACAGTTCATCCATCAACTCGATGGAGCGGTCGAGGATGTGCGCATCCTGTTGGGTCAGGCCCATGACGCCGGAGTTGAGGGTCATCATGTCATCGTCGGCCACGCCCATATCCAGCAGGCGCTGGCGCAGGGCGGTGTACAGGATGCTTTCGTGGTTGTCGCCGTACTTGGTGTAGAAGGCGTTGCACAACAGGGTGCCGGGCTGGACGCGTTCGAACAGGGCCATGGGCGAATGATGGAAGAAAGTGTCGGTGTCGATCAGCAGCGCCACCGGGGATTCTTGCAGCACTTGGCGCAGCACTACGTGTTTGGTGCGAAAGTGATAGCCGTGAGGCTCGCTCCAGCGCTTGCGGGTGGCCTCGTCCAATGGGCGCACGCGCACCGGCAGCAGGCGATAGGGCTCGGGGTTGTCGCTAAATACCTGGATGTCGATGTTCGCGTCCGGGGTGTCCTGCAGGAACGCCAGTGCGCTGGCGATGCTGAATACGGCTTCCTGATGGTAGGTGTCGGCGCCGAAGACCAGGTAAACCAGTTGCGGGCGGGACGTCGGGGGCACTGTATTCATGGACTGCGGGGTTCCGTGGGTAACGTAAAACGACAAAGGCCCTCGTCAGAACGAGGGCCTTGGTACAACCGGTCAAGCGTTAACGTGGCAGCTTGAGGTTGTTCCAGATGGCAAGGCTGGGTTCAGCCTGGTTCAGGGTATAGAAATGCAACCCTGGTGCACCACCTTGCAACAATTGCTCACACATCTCGGTGATGACCTGCTCGCCGAACGCCTGGATGCTTTTGACGTCATCGCCATAGGCTTCCAGTTGCTTGCGCACCCAGCGTGGGATCTCGGCGCCGCAGGCGTCGGAGAAGCGCGCCAGCTTGCTGTAGTTGGTGATGGGCATGATGCCCGGCACGATGGGGATGTTCACGCCCATCGCCCGTACACGCTCGACGAAGTAGAAGTAGCTGTCGGCGTTGAAGAAGTACTGGGTGATTGCGCTGTCGGCGCCGGCATTGGCCTTGCGCACGAAATTCTGCAAATCGTCTTCGAAATTGCGCGCCTGGGGGTGCATCTCCGGATAAGCGGCCACTTCGATATGGAAGTGATCACCGCTTTCTTCGCGGATGAAACTCACCAGGTCGTTGGCGTAGCGCAGCTCTCCGCTGGCCATGCCCATACCCGATGGCAGGTCGCCACGCAGCGCAACGATGCGCTTGATGCCGGCGGCTTTGTATTGGGTCAGCAGGCTACGCAGGTCGGCCTTGCTGTCGCCCACGCACGACAAGTGCGGAGCGGCGGGAACTTTGACTTCACTTTCCAGCTGCAACACGGTGTTGATCGTGCGGTCACGGGTCGAACCGCCAGCGCCGTAGGTGCAGGAGAAGAAATCAGGGCTGAAGCTGGCCAACTGCTTGGCAGTGGTCATCAGTTTTTCATGCCCAGCATCGGTCTTGGTCGGGAAGAACTCGAAGCTGTAGCGACGGTCTTGGGACATGGTCATACCCTTGGAAACTCGAAAGCCTGGAAGGCATACGCAATCGATGCGGGTGCCTGGCTTTCTGTGGGAGCTGGCTTGCCTGCGATAGCATCAGCTCGGTGTTACTGGAACACCGAGGCGCCTGCATCGCGGGCAAGCCCGGCTCCCACAGAAGAGCCGGCGCCAGCAAGGTCGATCAGTAGCGGTAAGCGTGCGGCTTGAACGGACCTTCAACCGTCACACCGATGTAGTCGGCCTGGGTCTTGGTCAGCTGAGTCACCACGCCGCCGAAGCCGCGGACCATTTCCAGGGCCACTTCTTCGTCGAGTTTCTTGGGCAGTACTTCCACGGTCAGGCGCTCGGCTTTCTGGGCGGGCGACAGGTCGGCGTACTTCTGTTCGAACAGGAAGATCTGCGCCAGTACCTGGTTGGCGAACGAGCCATCCATGATGCGGCTTGGGTGGCCGGTGGCGTTGCCCAGGTTTACCAGGCGGCCTTCGGCCAGCAGGATCAGGTAGTCATCGTTCTGTGGGTCGAAATCGCCAGCGCCGGTACGGTGAACCTTGTGTACCTGCGGCTTCACTTCTTCCCATGCCCAATTCTTGCGCATGAAAGCGGTGTCGATCTCGTTGTCGAAGTGACCGATGTTGCAGACAACGGCGCGCTTCTTCAAAGCCTTGAGCATGTTCGCATCGCACACATTCACGTTACCGGTGGTGGTAACGATCAGGTCGATCTTGCCCAGCAGGGCTGCGTCGATGCAGGCGGAGGTGCCGTCGTTCTGGCCGTTGATGAACGGCGAAACCACTTCGAAACCGTCCATGCAGGCTTGCATGGCGCAGATCGGGTCAACTTCGGAGACCTTGACGATCATGCCTTCCTGACGCAACGACTGGGACGAACCCTTGCCCACGTCACCGTAGCCGATTACCAGGGCTTGCTTGCCCGACAGCAGGTGGTCGGTGCCGCGCTTGATCGCATCGTTCAGGCTGTGACGGCAGCCGTACTTGTTGTCGTTCTTGCTCTTGGTCACCGAGTCGTTGACGTTGATGGCCGGGATTTTCAGCTCACCCTTGGCCAGCATGTCCAGCAGGCGGTGTACGCCGGTGGTGGTCTCTTCGGTCACGCCGTGGACGCGGTCGAGGATCTGCGGGTACTTCTTGTGCAGCAGCTCGGTGAGGTCGCCGCCGTCGTCAAGAATCATGTTGGCATCCCAAGGCGCGCCATCTTTGAGGATGGTTTGCTCCAGGCACCACTCGTACTCTTCTTCGGTCTCGCCTTTCCAGGCAAATACCGGGATACCGGCAGCAGCGATAGCGGCGGCGGCCTGGTCTTGAGTCGAGAAGATGTTGCAGGACGACCAACGCACTTCGGCACCCAGGGCAACCAGGGTTTCGATCAGCACGGCAGTCTGGATGGTCATGTGGATGCAGCCGAGGATCTTCGCACCCTTGAGCGGCTGCTCAGCGGCGTACTTGCGACGCAGGCCCATCAGGGCTGGCATTTCGGATTCGGCGATAAAGGTTTCGCGACGGCCCCAGGCAGCGAGGGACATATCGGCGACTTTGTAGTCATTGAAATCAGCAGGCGTCATTACAGCGCTCATAGAGAGCCTCCATTCGTAGGGTGCGAATGGGCGCCGTTGTGCGTTTAGTATCAGGCCAGGGCAACCAGGCCGGACAACGCCCCATCCGAGCCTGACAGGTTGAACCTGCTGCAGCGCCCCTCGGACAGGTGGCGGGAGAACGGTATCAATCGAAGATGACCGTTTTGAAGCGGAGGCGATTATAGCCGTGTAAGCGGCACTTCCCAAGCCTTTCTGTCGGCGGCATGAAGATCGCTCATGGGCCTGATAGCTAATGGCTCATAGAGCTTGGGCCCTGGCTCTGCCATGATGTTGCCCATCATTTGGCAAGACGCTTTGGAGTGATCATGAACTTCCACACCCGCAAATGGGTAAAACCCGAAGACCTCAACCCCAACGGCACCCTGTTCGGCGGCAGCCTGCTGCGCTGGATCGACGAAGAAGCGGCCATCTACGCCATTGTCCAACTCGGCAACCAGCGCGTGGTCACCAAGTACATCTCGGAAATCAACTTTGTCAGCGCCTCGCGCCAGGGCGACATCATCGAACTGGGCATCACCGCCACCGAGTTCGGCCGCACCTCCATCACCCTGACCTGTGAAGTGCGCAACAAGATCACGCGCAAAAGCATCCTGACCGTGGAAAAAATGGTCTTCGTCAACCTGGGCGAAGACGGTTTGCCGGCACCCCACGGCCGCACCGAGATCAAGTACGTGAAGGACCAGTTCAAGGACGACAGTCTTCCCGAGTAACACCTACGTGGCGTGATTTGCGTGACCAAATCATTCCACATGGATCTATCCGAGGCTCTCTCATCACTCAGGCCTACACCCTGTAGAGAGAGCCTCGTGTATGAAAGTCTCCAGTTCTGTTGTACAGAATCAGCCCCCTCAGCCTCAGACCACCGGCCAGGACGTAAAGACGCCTCTGGTCAAAGGTGTGGGCGAGCGCAACCTGAGTATTTATCGTTACAGTGACGGGCGGGTGGAGGTGGTGCTGTCACCGCCGCCGCCTGCTCACTTGGTGCTCAGTGGCGGTGGCGCCAAGGGCATCGCCTTTCCAGGGATGGTGCAGGCGCTTGAAGAGGCCGATAAGCTCAAAGGCGTCAAAGTGGTTTCCGGCTCTTCTGCCGGCGCTATTTCGGCAGCGCTACTCGCCAGCGGCATGGATGCCAAGGCCTTTACGCAACTGTCGAATAACCTTGACCTGCCCAGCCTGCTCAATAGCAAAGACCCGGTCACGGCGTGGTTGCAGGAGGCCAGTTCCCAGATCGGCAAACTCGTCGGGAAAGTGCCAGGGCCGGCGGGTAATATCTCTCAACTGCTGCTGACGTTGCTGCCGCGCCTGCAAACCGAGGGGCAGCCGCTGGAAGACTTGATTCGTAATGAATCACGTAAGTCTGTTCTCGCCCATATCGCGGGTATGCCCGCAGCCAACCGCCCCCCGGAAGTCACCGCAATTGCCGAACGGCTCAGCGCTGGCGGTGGCCCCACTTTTCGCGACTTGGAGATCTTGAGCCGGCATATTCCGGCGATCAAGCAACTGAACATCACCGGCACGGGCATGTTCGACGGTCGCCCGCAGTTGGTGGTGTTCAATGCCAGCCTCACACCGGATATGGATATCGCCCGCGCCGCGCTTATTTCGGGGGCGCTGCCTGGGTTGTTTAAGAGCCCTTCCGAACAGGGCCAGGGGTTTCAGGCTGCTTCAGAGGTCACGGCGTTTCAGGACGGCGGGTTGCTGCTCAATACCCCGGCGCCAGGCATTATTGAACGTTCTTTCCCGCAAAGCCCCCTGGGCAAGGACGAAGCCCTGATCGTCAAGTTCGAGTCTGACAAACCATCAGCGCCCCGCCAAAGCGGTGGTTTTTTCAGCTATCTGACCGACACGTTCACCGGCACGCCACACACCGCCGCTGAAAGCTATCAGGATGACCGGCTCAAAGCGTATTCGGAGCAAACCGTAACGTTGCCGTTGAACTCCGATAAAGGCGACTATCGCGGCCTGCTCGGTGGCACCGTCAACTTCACCATGACCTGCGAGCAGAAACAGCATTTGCAGGCCCAGGCCCGCCAGGCGGTGTCAGGGCATCTGCAAAAACGTGAGCTGGAGCGCGAGCGCCATGAATTCCCCTCGCTGAACGATGCCGTGATGGCGATGGATGATCAAATGCTCGCCAGCGTGCAGGACGAACTGCAAAAGGACCCGGCCGGCGCCGAGGCGTTGCGTTTTCGCAAAGACGCACAACAGGCGTTAAAGGCATTGGACAGTGCGATTGCCGAAGCGAATCAATCCGACACGTCGCTGGTGATGACGCCAAAAATAGCCTCGGCGCTGCGCAATCTGGACGCCCTCGCCCGTAGACCCGAGGATATCGACTGGCTGGGCAAGCGCCTGAATGCGCCAGGCCAGCGTAATTTTCAGCAACTGCTGCAGGTGGGCGCCAAACGCGGGACGGGCAATGGCTCTGGCCTGTCCAAGGTGTTGAGCAGCGCCGTCACTGAAATGCAAAAACGCGATATCGGGGTGAAGGCAGCGAATTTTATCCGCGAAGTCATTTATCCCTCGCTATACCGCCCTGGTCAGCCGGCTGCCAACGTCGAGTTATTGCAACGCGCGGTGCGTGATTTGGGCGAGGCGACGACGCCAGCGGAGTTTAACCGTGTGCTTGATGGCATCGTCAAACACTACCGGGCGCGCAATAAACCGTGGGGTAAACCCTTGAGCTCTACCACCGTGGAGCAGGCCAAGGCCTGGCGTATTCCGGTTTAGTTGCGGTGCCACTGAACACCCATCGTCGCGGCGTGTCGTAGCTACAGGCACCCCTTGGACTCTGGTACATCATGGCCACTCAAGCAGACGGCAAGACCCCCAACCTGTCGCAGGAAGAGCAGCAGGACGTTGATGACAACCAGCCGCCTCGCGCGGCTGTATTACACGAAATTATCCGCACCCAAGGCGACCAGGAGCTGGAGCGCAATGTGGCCGCGCTGTGGTGGTCGGCGCTGGCCGCCGGCTTGACCATGGGCCTGTCGCTGATGGGTATGGGCCTGCTCAATTCGCGCCTGCCGGATGGTGAGGAATTCAAGGTGATCGCCAGCTTTGGCTATTGCGCAGGCTTTCTCGCAGTAATTCTTGCCCGTCAGCAGTTGTTTACCGAAAACACCCTGACCGCCGTGCTGCCGGTGATGAGCAAACCGACCCTGGCCAATGCCGCGCGCTTGTTGCGGCTGTGGACAGTGGTGCTGGTGGGCAACCTGTGTGGCACCTTGCTGGTGGCCTACGTGATGCTGCACCTGCCGATCTTCGATACCAAGACCGACCTGGCCTTCCTCGAGATCGGGCGCAAGGTCATGGAGAACGACCCTGCGCAGATGTTTGCCAAGGGCATCGTCTCCGGTTGGATGATCGCCACCATGGTCTGGATGATCCCGTCGATGGAGAGTGCCAAGGTGTGGATCATCATTCTGATCACCTACTTCATGGCGCTGGGGGACTTCACCCATATCGTCGTCGGTTCGGCCGAAGTGTCCTATCTGGTGTTTGCCGGCGAGTTGCCGTGGAAGGATTTCTGGCTGGTCTTCGCCGGGCCGACCCTGGCCGGCAACATCATCGGTGGTAGTTTCATCTTTGCGTTGATCAGCCATGCCCAGGTTCGCAGCGAGGCGTCCGTGCCTGCTGTTACTCAATCTCATACGCGGGCCAAGCCCCGTCAGGATAAGGACAAAGCCTGACATCACCCTGGCTGCCGCGTCAGGCCTTGAATGGCACGCTGGGAGGCTCGGAGGCCGGCGTGCTGTCGGGTGCCTTGAGCTGGCCTTCCCAGCGTGCGATGACCAAGGGTGCCAATGCGTTGCCCAGTACGTTCAGTGCGGTGACGGGCATATCCATCAGCCGATAGATGCCTGCGATGATCGCCACGCCTTCCACCGGCAGCCCTGCGGCGGTCAAGGTCGCGGTCAGGATGATGAACATGAAGCCTGGCACGCCTGCCGCGCCCTTTGATGTCAGCACCATGATCAAGACCAGCATGCCTTGATCCGCCAGGCTCAAGTCGATGCCATACGCCTGGGCGATGAACAGCGTGCCCAGTGCGGCAAACAGCGATGCGCCATCCAGGTTGAACGAGTAACCCAGCGGGATCACCATGCTGGTAATGGGCCGAGGCGCGCCATAACGCTCCATCTTCTCGATCAGTTGAGGCATGACCGTCGCCGAGGCGGCGCTGCTGAAGGCCAGTAACAGTTCACTGCGTATTTCTCGCAGCAGGTGAAAAAAGCCGACGCCGGCCAGGCGTGCCACTGCCCCCAATACACACAGGGCAAACAAGAGCACCGCGACATAGGTGGTGCCGATCAGTTTGGCCAGTGGCAGCAACGCGCTGAGGCCAAAGCTGGCGACGGTGACCGCGATCAGCCCGAAAATACCTATCGGCGAGTAATGCATGACCAGGTGGGTAACCTTGAACATGGTGTCGGAAACGCCTTGCATCACGCTGATCAACGGCGCTTTGCGCTCCTCGGGCAGCAACGACAAGGCACAACCGAACAGGATCGCGAAAAACAGTACCGACAGTAGTTTGCCCTGCGACATGGCCAGGATGATGTTGTCCGGCACGATCGCCAGCAGTATCTGGCCCAGGTTCTGCGGGCTGCCACTGGAGGCCAGCCCCGTGGCCGGTGCCTGCAGCGTGCTGCCGAATTCGGCGCCCGAACCCGGCTGCACCACATTGCCAACCAGCAGGCCGAAGACGATGGCAATGCTGGTGATGGTGAAGAAGTACGCGAAGGTCTTCAGGCCGACGCGACCCAGGGCAGCCGGGTTGCCCATGCCGGCGATGCCGACGGTCATGCAGGCGAAGACGAGCGGCACGACGATCATCTTCATCAGCTTGATGAACAGGTCGCCCGCCGGTTGCAGCAGGTTGTCGATGAACCAGGCTTTTTGCTCGGGAAACTGGTTGAGCAGGATGCCGACGATTATCCCGGCAACCAGGCCGATCATGATGCGGGTGATGAGGCTGGTGGGTTTTCTGACGGTCATGGGGGTGGCCCTTATTGTTGTGGTGGTCAGGAATTTACTGGGCGAACAACCCTTCGAAGTGCTTGAACCCTTTCACTTCTATGGGATTACCGCTGGGGTCGAGGAAAAACATCGTGCGCTGCTCGCCCGGTTCGCCGGCAAAGCGCGTCACGGGTGGGATCTCGAAGCGTGTGCCCAGGCGGGTGAGGCGCTCGGCAAGCGTTAACCACTCATCAAGTGGCAACACCACGCCCAGGTGCGGCATCAGTACCCGGTGCTCACCGACCAGGCCGGTACGTGTAGTGGGGAAGGGCGTACCCAGGTGCAGTGAAAGTTGATTGCCGAAAAAGTCGAAGTCGATCCAGGTCGCGCTGCACCGGCCCTCGGTGCAACCCAAAACATCTCGATAAAAAATGCGCGCCTCGTCTAAGTCATAAACATGGTATGCAGCGTGGAAGGGTCTGTTCATGGCTGGCTCTCCAGATGGTGAGCTGTCAGGTTAAACAGGCGGTGCCGCCAGGGTAAAACGGGTTTGCCTTGGTCTGAGCGAAAGGAAAACTTATGGATGTTCGATTCCTGAGGAGCCTGGTCGCTGTCATTGAAACCGGGTCCATAGCCGCTGCTGCACGGCGTGAAAACCGCAGTGCGGCGGCGATCAGCCAGCGGGTCAAGGCGCTTGAGCGCACGCTGGGTTGTACGCTGCTCATGCGCACCGCACATGCCGCGTGGCCTTCGGACCAATGCTTGCTGCTTTTGCCCAGAATCCAGGCCGTCATTGAACAGGCGCGCCAGTTGCAGGAGCACCTGAGCCAGGACGAGTTATCGGGGGAGATTAAAATCGGGGCCATTTCCACGGCGCTGACCGGCATCTTGCCCGGACTGATCGAGCGGCTGACAGTGTCGGCACCCAAGCTGAGGCTGAAGATCACACCCGGCGATTCCAGAAGCCTCTATGAGAAGTTGCTCAACCAGGAATTGGATGCAGCGATACTGGTGCGACCGCCCTTTCAACCGCCCAAAGCCTTGTCGATGGCTTTGCTGCGTGCCGAACCCTTGATTCTGATTGCGCCCGCCGAGTGGGGGGCGCAGTCACTGGCAGCCTTGTTAGGCGAACGCCCGTTTATCCGCTATGACGCTCGCTCCTGGGGTGGGCAGATCGCCCAGCGCTTTCTCGATGAACAGTCCTTTGAGCCCGAGGTGTTATGTGAGCTGGATGCGCTGGAAACTATCCTGATGCTGGTCGCCCAGGGGATGGGGGTATCGCTGGTGCCGCAGTGGGCGGGCATGCCCTGCAACGGCATCCGTGTGTTACCGGCCGGCGACCGGCTGTGCTATGCACGCGAGATGGTGGTCATGTACAGCTCGACACCGCGCCGCCCGTTGGCGATGCGGCATCTGCTTGACGTGTTGCGCGGCGCGGTTACTGCGGCGCAGTGACACGGCTGACAACGCGACCAATCGTCAACCCCTGCAACAGGATCGAAGACAGCACCACGATGTAGGTGATGCTCAGCAACAAGTCGCGCTCCGGGCCCAAGGGCAGGGCCAAGGCCAGTGCCACCGAGACGCCGCCACGCAGGCCGCCCCAGGTGAGGATGCGGATTGTGCCGCGTGGCACCGAGCGCCAACGGCGCAGCAACAGGATCGCCGGGGCCACGGTCAGCAGGCGCGAGAGCAGGATCGCCACCGCCAGCAGGCTGGCCGCGAACACGTGCAGCCAGTTGAATGGCAATAGCAGCAGCTCCATGCCGATCAGCGCAAACAGCAGCGCGTTGAGCATGTCATCGAGCAGTTCCCAGAAGCCATCCAGGTAGCGACGCGTCATGTCGTTCATCGCCAGCTTGCGCCCCAGGTTGCCGATGATCAGCCCCGCGACCACCATCGCAATCGGTGCGGACACATGCAGTTCCGAAGCCATGGCCGAGCCGCCGATCACCAGGGCGAGGGTCAGCATGACTTCGATCTGGTGCTGTTCGATGCTCTTGATCATCAGGTACACGAGGTAGCCGATCAGCCCGCCAAACAGCACGCCGCCAATGGCTTCGTGGGCAAACAGCATGGCCGTGGCGCCGACGGTGGGCGTTTCACCCAACTGCGCGATGCCCAGCAGCACGGTAAACACCACCACGGCGGTGCCGTCATTGAACAGCGACTCGCCGACGATGGTGGTTTTCAGCGGTTTGGAGGCATTGGCGGTCCGCAGCACGCCGAGCACCGCAATGGGGTCGGTGGGGGAGATCAGCGCGCCGAATAGCAGGCAGTAAAGGAAACTCACGTGCCAGCCAAACAGGGCGAAGATGTAGTACGCCAGGCTGCCGATCACCACGGTGGCGATCAACACGCCAAAGGTTGCCAGCAGGCCGATGGGCCAGCGGTAGCTGCGCAGGTCGTTCAAGTTGACGTGCAAGGCGCCGGCGAACAGCAGGAACGACAGCATCCAGTTCATCAGCAAATCGCCAAAGTCGATCTGGCCGATCAGCTGTTGGACGCGTTCCTCTAAACCTGGGTAGCCGAGCACGCTCAGGCCTTGCAGGATCAGCGAGAACAGCAGTGCAGTGACCATCACGCCGATGGTGGGCGGCAGGCCGATAAAGCGGAAGTTCACATAAGTGAGCAGGGTGGTGAGGCAGATGAAGGCGGCGACAAGTTCAAGCATCCGGGGTCCTTGGAGCAGGGAAATATAGGCGCACGGGGTGCGTCGAATCGGTGGTTAGTATAAACAGGTGCTGTTACATGACGTATCAATTAAGGAGGTTCGGGTGGTAGCGACAGCTCTGGTGCTGGTAGCGGCGCTGTTGCATGCGACGTGGAACACCTTGATCAAGTTCAGTGGCGAGCGCCTTTTGGTCATCGCCTGCATGGACAGCGTGGCGCTGCTGTTCGTGGTAGTGGCGGTGGGGTTCGTGTCCTTGCCGCCGCTGGACATTTGGCCGTGGATCGCGGCCTCGGCGCTGTTTGAATTGCTCTATCGCTATTTGTTGATCCAGGCCTATCGGGTGGGGGACCTGGGCCTGGTGTATCCGTTGATGCGCGGTTTGTCGCCGCTGGTGGTGCTGGTGCTGACGCTGGTGTTTGCTGGCGAAGTGTTGAGCACCCAGCAGATTCTGGGGATCCTGCTGATCCCGTTCGGCATGGTATGCCTGTTGTGGCAGGGCGGCGGCGGTGACCGGTTGCCCTGGTCGATGCTGCCGGTGGTGTTGCTGATCGGCCTGTGCATTGGCTGCTACACCTTTCTGGATGGGCAGGCGCTACGGCGCTGGTCGCATCCGCTGGATTACCTGGTGTGGCTGACGCTGGTCAGTGCGTGGCCGTTTCCGTTGCTGGCGCTGGTGCGCAAGCGTGCAGCCTTCAGCCTGTTCTGGCGCACCCAGTGGCGGTTGGGCTTGAGCGTGGGGCTGTGCGTATTGTTGAGCTACGCTTTGGTACTTTGGGCCATGCAGTTGGGCTCGATTGCCGAAGCCGCCGCGCTGCGCGAAGTCAGTGTGATCCTGGTGGTGCTGTTCGGCATGCGTTACTTGAAAGAACCTTTTGGCCGTCCACGGCTCATAGCCTGTGGGTTGGTGTTGATTGGCATGTTGGTGATGAAACTCTAACCGTCGGATAAAACTAAAAGGAATCGGTGATGACAGTCGCTTTATGGTGTGTGTTGATCGCAATTTTTCTGCCGTACATTTGCACCGGTGTGGCCAAGTTCAGTACAGGCAAGTTCGGGCCACGGGATAACCACGACCCGCGTGCCTTCCTCGATAGCCTGGAAGGCGTCGCCAAGCGTGCTCATAGCGCGCAACTCAACAGTTTCGAAGTGACACCGGCGTTTGCCGCCGCAGTGATCGTTGCGCACCTGGCCGGCAACGCCGACCTGGTGACGATCAACGTGCTGGCAGTGCTGTTTATCACCAGCCGCCTGCTGTACATCATCTGCTACCTGGCGGACTGGGCGATCTTGCGGTCGCTGGTGTGGGCCGTGGGTATGGCGTTGATTGCGAGTTTCTTCTTCGTTTCGATGTAAGTGGGGGGCGGCAAACCCGACTGTAGGAGCGAGCTTGCTCGCGAAGAACGTCAACGATTACGCGTGCTTGCTGAGTAAGCGCGGCGCCTGTGCGTTTTTCGCGAGCAAGCTCGCTCCTACATGGAATTAGGGCAAGTCCCTCCCACATTGATTACTAGCGGTTGTCAGGTTCCGGCAGGCGCATCCGGCACCTGGGGCAATGCCGCACCTTTGGGCCACAGCATCCAGATCTGCCCTTGCTGTTTCATATTTCCCGCCAACTCGCCTGCGGCATTGCCTGTGCCCCAGAACAAATCTGCGCGCACTTCGCCGGTGATTGCGCCGCCGGTATCCTGGGCTGCGACGGGGCGTGCCAGTGGCGTGCCGTCTGGCTTGGTGGTCGACAACCACAACAGGCTGCCCAGCGGAATCACCTTGCGATCCACCGCCACACTGTAGCCGGCGGTCAATGGCACGTTCAGCGAGCCGCGCGGGCCTTCGTTGCTGTCGGGGCGGGCACTGAAGAATACGTAGCTGGGGTTGCTCGCCAGCAGTTCTGGAATGCGCTGCGGGTGGGCCTTGGCCCAGGCGCTGATGGCGCCCATGGTCACGTCTTCTTTTTTCAGCTCGCCTTGTTCCACCAGCCAGCGGCCGATAGGGCGGTACGGGTAGCCGTTCTGGTCGCCGTAACCCACACGCAGTTGGCGCCCGCCGGCCAGTTGAATACGCCCCGAGCCCTGGATCTGCAGGAATTGCAGGTCCATCGGGTCGGTCAGCCAGGCGATCGGCTTGGCGGTGGAACCTTGGCTGTTGAGGGTGCTGGCATCGTCATACGGCTTGAGCACGCGACCTTCCAGGCGCCCGCGCAGGCGCTTGCCTTTGAGTTCCGGGTAGATGCTCTCAAGGTTGACGATGATCAGGTCATCCGGCACGCCGTATACCGGCACGTGGGCGGTGGCGGTCTTTGTCAGGCTGCCGGGGTAGACCGGCTCGTAATAGCCCGTGATCAAGCCGTTTGGCGTGTTGTTGGCCGAGCGCAGGCCGAAGACATCCAGGTGTTCCTTGAGAAAGCCGCGAACCGCCACGGCATCGCCCGGTACGCTGGCCGCGGCCGCGCAGGTCGCGCCCCAGATCGGGTCGGCCTTGAGGCGCTGGCAGGCGCTGCGCCAGGATTCAAACCCGGCGAGCAAGTCGCTGTCGGAAACGCTCGGCAGGGCTTCCCACGGTGCGCTCACATAGGTGGCAACGGCGTGAGGTTTGGTGGGCTCCTGGGCAACTTCTTTGCCGGTGTCTTTACCGCCATCGCAGCCGGCCAGTAGCGCGAACATCGGCAGAGCCCACGCCAGGCGCCGGCCCCAGGGTTTGAAGATGACATTCATGTAGGTAGTTCCTGAAACGATTGCCCGTGCTTCACTGCATCCGGGCAACCCTTATTATTAATAGGGCTATTGGTCTTTGTAGGCGGTGCGAGGATACTGGCCGCCGTTTCCCGTGACCTTGAAGCCATGATGATGTTAAAAAAATTGACTGTTGTATTGCTGGCCTGCCTGGCGGTGTCTGCCTGTGGCGGTGTTGACCCCAATTCTCCCTTGGGCCAGCGCAAGGCGATCTTCAAGCAGATGCTCAAGACCGGTGAAGACCTGGGCGGCATGCTGCGCGGGCGTATCCCATTCGATGGCGCCAAGTTCGCCGAGGGTGCGGTCAAGCTGGATGCGTTGTCCCATGAGCCGTGGAAACATTTCCCGAGCGTGCGCGAAGAAGACCACACCAGTGCCAAAGATGATGTGTGGCAAAAACAGGCGCAGTTCCAGCAACTGGCCCGCGACCTTGAGGCGGCCACCGGTGAATTGGTGATCGCCAGCCAGGTGCAGCCTTATAAAGCCAGCAACCTTCAGCCTGCGGTGCAAAAAGTTGAAGATGCCTGCAGCGCTTGCCATAAACAGTTCCGCGATCATTGATCGGTTTTACTGGTCGAGTTCTTCCACCGCGTCTTGCAGCTCTTTGCGCGCTTCGGCCAGCTTCTCCTTGCGCTTGTTGATCTTGTCCGGGTCACCTTTTTTCATGGCCTTGTCGAGGTCGGCCTGACGGCGGCTGACATCATGCTTGGCGTCGAGCACCTTGTTTTCACGTTCTTTCTTCAAGCCGGCATCGGTGCAGTTGGCGGTGACTTCGGCCAGGGCTTTTTCCAGGCCGGCCTGTTGGTAGCTGTTGCCGTGGGCCTTGGCCTGTTCGATCTGGCTGCTGATGGCCTGGCGTTTGGCGGCGCAGCCTGTGAGGGGTTGCGCGTCTTCGGCGGCCAACAGTGGCGTGCTCATGAAGCCTGCGAGGGTCAGCAAGGCAAAGGGGGCGAGAAATTTCATATAAAGCTCCAGGTTCGCAATCAGGTGGCCGGGTGGTGTTCAAAACCCATCTACCCCGGCTGCGCGTAATGTTTCAGCCATGGCTTGTACCTGCGGGTCGCGAAAAAAAGCGCTGAGTTGCGCCGCGCGTCCCGGGCCGATGCCATCTGAGGCCAGCCAGGCTTGGGTGTCTTTGGCGACCAGCGTCTGCCAGTTGCCTTCCAGGTTGTTGCGCGCCGCTGGCGGTATGCCCAAGGCGCAGAGCCATTGTAAAAAAGGGCGTTGCCGGGCGCTTTGAATACTGTCGAGCATCCGTGCACGGGTACGCTCGCCTAAGCCCTCAATGGTAGCAAGCTCGGCCGCATCCAGGGTTAACCAATCGAGAAAGCCTGCGATTAGACCCGCCTGGATCAATACGTTCCAGGTTTCACGGCCCATATGGGGCAAGGCCAGGCCGTGTTTGCCGCTCAACCAGGTGAGGCGGGCGAGCAGTTGATCTTCGCAACCGGGGTCCAGTTGCCAGCAGCTCAAGGCGTGGAAGTCTTGAGGGTCGGGGACCTGCACGTCCACGCGTGTCTTGTTGCGCAGGATGACTTCGTCCAGCCGCGGTATCACCTGGCCCGCCAGGCTGATCGACACATGATCGCCTGGGCGGATATCCAGGGCTTGCCAGCGCTTGAGCGAGCTGACGCTAACCCGGCTGATCTGCCGATCATCCAGCCGTACGGGCTCCAGTTCGAGGATTGGGGTAATTCGCCCGGTGCGCCCCACCCTGAACTGCACCTTGCGCACCAGCGCCAGTGCCTTGATGGCCGGGTACTTCCAGGCAACCGACCAGTAAGGCGCACTGGCTTGCCAGCGCTCGGCGGGTGCTCGCGCAGCCTGGTGCAGCACCACGCCATCGCTGGCGAAGGGCAATGGCGCGTTGTACCAATGGGTACGCCAATGCGCGGCTTCGCTGATGGTGCCGACGGGCTGGCTGTACTGTTGACTGTCGGTGAACCCCCAGCGCGCCAGGGTGGCCAGGCGTTCGGTGAAGTCCGTCGGGCCGTGGGGCCATGCCCAGACGAACAGGCCGATCCCGGCAGCCTCGGCATCGTTCAACTGGCGACGGTTCATCAGGCCGGCCACTTTGCTGCGGGCATTGAGCCCGCCCTTGAGCGATTGCACATGGTGGTCGAGGCGCCAATAGAGTTCGCCTTGCAGCACCACATCAACGGCGTCGGGCAGTTGCTGGACAATGCCGGGGATCTTGGCGGCGGAGGCTGACCAGTCGTGACCCAGCAGGCCGTCGCCCCGACTGATGAGCTGGTGCAAGCGGCCCTGGCGATACACCAGGGTCACCGCAACGCCATCCACCTTGGGTTGCACCCAGACATCCTGTCGAGTGCTGAGCCAGTCACTGACGGCCGGCTCGCTCGGCAGCTTTTGCAAACCCGTGTGCGCGACCGGATGACGTAAGGTGCCGCGCGCCCTGGCCAGTGGGTTATCAGCCTTGGGTGTCTGCTGGCGGGCGCATTCCTGCCAATGCGCCAGGCGTGTGCGGGCCTGGTCGTAGAGCTCGTCGCTGATCAGGGATTGGCCCTGTCGATGGTAGCTGTCGTCCCACTGCTGGATTTGCCTGGACAAGGTTTCCAACTGTGAGTGAACGTCATCGGGGCAGGTTTCGGCCCAGGCCCAGGCTGGCAGGGCGCTTATGAGAACAGCCAGTAAGACTTGCATCAGGAGCATCCTTGCTCGAAAAGGGGTGCCCAGCCTAAGTGATCCACGCGCCCACAAAAAAGCCCCGACCGAGCGGGGCTTTTTACCGGGTATTTCTGTTTACTTGAACAGGCCGCCCAAGGCCTTCACCGCGTCGTTGTTTTCAGCCTTGGCCTGCTGCTTTTGCTGCTTGGCGTCGACTTTTGCCTGGCTGTCGGCGAGTTTGTTGCAAGCTTTGTTGACCTGCCCCAGCGAGGCCTCCAAAACCGCACGCAGTCTGGCAGGCAATAAAAAGCCCCGCCGGGCAGAGCTGGCGGGGCTTTATTTACCGCGAACGATTACAGGCCGGCGGCGGTACGCAGGTCGTTGGCGCGGTCGGTTTTTTCCCAGGTGAAGGTGCTGAAGGTGTCATCGCCCACAGTCTTCTGCGCAGGGGTACGGCCGAAGTGGCCGTAGGCTGCGGTTTCCTGATACATCGGGTGCAGCAGGTCGAGCATGGTGGTGATCGCGTAAGGGCGCAGGTCGAAGATCTCGCGCACCAGCTTGACGATCTTGTCATCGCTGATCTTGCCGGTGCCGAAGGTATTCAGCGAGATCGACGTAGGCTGGGCCACGCCAATGGCGTAGGACACCTGGATTTCGCAGCGCTCGGCCAGGCCGGCAGCGACGATGTTCTTGGCCACATAACGACCGGCGTAAGCCGCAGAGCGGTCAACCTTGGAAGGGTCCTTGCCGGAGAACGCGCCACCGCCGTGACGGGCCATGCCGCCGTAGCTGTCGACGATGATCTTGCGGCCGGTCAGGCCGCAGTCGCCCACCGGGCCACCGATGATGAACTGGCCAGTCGGGTTGATGTGGAACTGGGTGTCCTTGGTCAGCAGTTCGGCAGGCAGCACGTGCTTGACGATCAGCTCCATCACGCCTTCACGCAGGTCGGCGTAGGACACGTCGGGGTTGTGCTGGGTCGACAGTACGACGGCGTCGATGCCCACCACTTTGCCGCCTTCGTAGCGGCAGGTCACCTGGGACTTGGCGTCCGGGCGCAGCCATGGCAGTACGCCGGATTTACGCGCCTCGGCCTGGCGTTGTACCAGCTGGTGCGAGAAGGTGATCGGTGCAGGCATCAGCACGTCGGTTTCGTTGCTGGCGTAGCCGAACATCAGGCCCTGATCGCCCGCGCCCTGGTCTTCTGGCTTGGCGCGGTCAACGCCCTGGTTGATGTCCGGGGATTGCTTGCCGATGATGTTCATCACGCCGCAGGTCGCGCCGTCAAAGCCAACGTCGGAGCTGTTGTAGCCAATGTCGGTGATCACGTCACGTACGATCTGCTCCAGGTCAACCCAGGCAGTGGTGGTGACTTCGCCGGCGATGATCGCCACGCCCGTTTTCACCAGCGTCTCGCACGCCACACGGGCGAACTTGTCTTCAGCGATGATAGCGTCCAGCACCGCGTCAGAAATCTGGTCGGCGATTTTGTCCGGATGCCCTTCAGACACGGACTCGGAGGTGAAAAGGGAGTATTCGCTCATCTCGATGTTTTCCTGATATTTACCGATGGTGAGTGTCGCCAGCCGGTCGCTGAAAATGGCGGACCTGAATCTGGAAACCATTACGTAAACCTACATAGAGGCTTTCCCCGGGAACGAGTCCCGCAGCGGTGGCCCAACGGGCCAGATCGTCCTGTTCAAAACCCAGCCAGAGATCACCGCAGGCCTCCTTGGCCCAATTCTGGTTGTGGCTGCATAAATCCGTAACCAGCAGGCTACCGCCGGGGTGCAGCAACCCGGCCATTTGCTTGAGGGCTTCTGCCGGTGCGGCGAAATGGTGCAAGACCATGTTCAGCACCACGCAATCGGCCCGCAGGCCGGTGTCACTCAGGGCGTCGGCCAACTGCAGGCGCACATTGCCCAGGGCTTCGCGCTCACAGAGTTGGCGTGCCAGTTCAAGCATTGCCGGGCTGTTATCCAGCGCCGTGACCTGCTCGAAGCGGCGCGCCAGTTCGGGCAGGAAACCGCCGTCGCCAGGGCCGACTTCCAAGGCCGTGGCTTCTTCACTGAAGCTCAGCTTGTCCAACAGCGCCAGTACGCTTTCGCGGTACTGGGCCAAGCCGGCGATCAGGTCCTGTTGGGCGCGAAACTTGTCGGCCACCCGTGAGAAAAAATCCTGGCTGGCGGCGGCGCGTTGCCCGTGCACCTGGCCGATGCGCGACTGCACATCACCGGGCAGGCATAAGTTGTCCACTTCGTCGAGCAGGGCGGCGTGCAATTTGCCGCCAAGCAGTTCGGTGTGGGGCAGGGCGCGTCGGTAGAAAATCGCATTGCCTTCACGACGGGTGGCCACCAGGTCGGCCTGGGCCAGCACCTTCAAATGGTGGCTCATGCCGGACTGGCCGATGGCGAAGATCTGCGCCAGCTCCAGTACCCCGAAAGAATCGTTGGCCAGTGCGCGCAATACGTTCAAGCGCAACGGATCGCCAGCGGCCTTGCACAAGGCAGCCAGTTCATCGCCGTCGTCAGGACGCAGGGAGGGCACGGGTAGGTTCATAAGGCCAGCAGTCTAGTGACGGGTGTAGATCCCCGCAAGGCCAATATCAAAAAGTTTTGATATTGATCGATAAGTGGCGGTTATAAGCCATCGCTATAACCTTTAGACGAACCGGTTAAAGGTTTCTGCAAGGGATTGGTGCCCAAAGCACAGGAAAAACGCCCACAAGTGACTATCTGTCATTGCCCGCAGGCGGTGGCTGAGGGAAAATGCCGGTCCTTTTTTCCGTTTCTTTATAAGCAAACTCCAGGAGATCAGCGATGCCCAGCCGTCGTGAGCGTGCCAACGCCATTCGTGCCCTCAGCATGGATGCCGTGCAAAAAGCCAACAGCGGCCATCCCGGTGCCCCGATGGGCATGGCGGATATCGCCGAGGTACTTTGGCGTGACTACCTGAAACACAACCCGAGCAACCCGTCGTTCGCCGACCGTGACCGCTTCGTGCTGTCCAACGGCCACGGCTCGATGCTGATTTATTCGCTGCTGCACCTGACCGGCTACGACGTCACCATCGACGACCTCAAGAGCTTCCGTCAGCTGCACAGCCGCACCCCGGGCCACCCGGAATTCGGCTACACCCCAGGCGTTGAGACCACCACCGGCCCCCTGGGCCAAGGCCTGGCCAATGCGGTTGGTTTCGCTCTGGCGGAAAAAGTCCTGGGGGCGCAGTTCAACCGCCCTGGCCACGACATCGTTGACCACCACACCTACGTATTCCTGGGTGATGGCTGCATGATGGAAGGCATTTCCCACGAAGTCGCGTCCCTGGCCGGCACTCTGGGCCTGGGCAAGCTGATTGCCTTCTACGATGACAACGGCATCTCCATCGACGGCGAAGTCGAAGGCTGGTTCACCGACGACACGCCAAAGCGTTTCGAAGCCTACAACTGGCAGGTGATCCGCAACGTCGACGGCCACGATCCGGAAGAGATCAAGACCGCCATCGACACCGCTCGCAAGAGCGCGCAGCCAACCCTGATCTGCTGCAAGACCACCATCGGTTTCGGCTCGCCGAACAAGCAAGGTAAAGAAGACTGCCACGGCGCCCCACTGGGTGACGCGGAAATCGCCCTGACCCGCGAAGCGCTGAAGTGGAACCACGGCCCGTTTGAAATCCCGGCCGACATCTATGCCGAATGGGATGCCAAGGAAAAAGGCCTGGCCGCCGAAGCCGAGTGGGACCAGCGTTTCTCGGCCTACTCTGCCGAATTCCCGGAATTGGCCAACGAACTGGTACGCCGCCTGGCCGGTGACTTGCCTGCCGACTTCTCGGAAAAAGCCTCGGCCTACATCGCTGAAGTCGCGGCCAAGGGCGAGACCATCGCCAGCCGTAAAGCCAGCCAGAACACCCTGAACGCCTTTGGCCCGTTGCTGCCTGAGTTCCTCGGCGGTTCGGCTGACCTGGCCGGTTCCAACCTGACCCTGTGGAAAGGTTGCAAAGGTGTCTCGGCCGAAGACGCCAGCGGCAACTACATGTACTACGGCGTGCGCGAGTTCGGCATGAGCGCCATCATGAACGGCGTGTCCCTGCACGGCGGTTTGGTGCCTTACGGCGCGACCTTCCTGATGTTCATGGAATACGCTCGTAACGCCGTACGTATGGCCGCGCTGATGAAGAAGCGCGTGATCCACGTCTACACCCACGACTCCATCGGCCTGGGCGAAGACGGCCCGACGCACCAGCCGGTCGAGCAATTGACCAGCCTGCGCACCACGCCGAACCTGGATTGCTGGCGCCCAGCCGATGCGGTGGAATCCGCCGTGGCCTGGAAGCACGCCATCGAGCGCAAGGACGGCCCTTCGGCGCTGATCTTCTCGCGTCAGAACCTGCAACACCAGGTGCGTACCGACGCGCAGATCGCCGACATCAGCCGTGGCGGTTATGTGCTCAAGGACTGCATCGGCGAGCCGGAGCTGATCCTGATCTCCACCGGTTCCGAAGTGGGCCTGACCGTTCAGGCGTACGACAAGCTGACTGCCCAAGGCCGCAACGTACGTGTTGTGTCCATGCCCTGCACCAGCGTGTTCGAAGCCCAGGACGCCGGCTACAAGCAATCGGTATTGCCGTTGCAGGTCAGCGCGCGTATCGCCATCGAAGCGGCCCACGCCGACTACTGGTACAAATACGTGGGCCTGGAAGGCCGCGTGATCGGCATGACCACCTACGGTGAGTCGGCGCCGGCGCCAGCCTTGTTCGAAGAGTTCGGTTTCACCCTGGAAAACATCCTGGGTCAGGCTGAAGAGTTGCTGGAAGACTAAGGCGCTAACGCGGTGGCCAACTGGTCACCGCATCTACTGTAGGAGCGAGCTTGCTCGCGAAGATCGTTAACGATAACGCAGCGTTTCTGGTTTAACGCGGCGCTCTCAGGTTCTTCGCGAGCAAGCTCGCTCCTACAGTGGTTTGTGTCGCCCACAATGCGAGAACCCCATGCCCCAACTGCGTCCCTACAAAGTTGCACTCAACGGCTACGGCCGCATTGGTCGTTGCGTCTTGCGTGCTCTGTTCGAGCGAGGGGCGGCGGCCGGGTTTGAAATTGTCGCGATCAATGATTTGGCCGACATGGCTAGCATCGAATACCTGACACGCTTTGACTCCACGCACGGCCGCTTCCCGGGCGAAGTGCGGGTTGAAGGCGATTGTCTGCATATCAATGGCAACTGCGTGCAAGTGTTGCGCAGTGCCACCCCCGAAGGCATCGACTGGAAAGCACTGGGCGTCGACCTGGTGCTGGAATGCTCCGGTGTCTATCACACCCGTGCCGATGGCCAGCGTTTTCTCGACGCCGGCGCACCGCGTGTGCTGTTTTCCCAGCCGATGGCCAGCGAGGCGGATGTCGACGCCACCATCGTCTACGGCATCAACCAGGATTGCCTGACCGGCGATGAGCTGTTGGTGTCCAACGCGTCGTGTACCACCAACTGCAGCGTGCCGTTGTTGCGCCTGCTGGACCAGGCGATCGGCCTGGATTACGTGTCGATCACCACGATTCACTCGGCGATGAACGACCAGCCGGTGATCGACGCCTATCACCACGAAGACCTGCGCCGCACGCGTTCGGCGTTTCAGTCAGTGATTCCGGTGTCCACCGGCCTGGCGCGCGGCATCGAGCGACTGCTGCCGGAACTTGCCGGGCGAATCCAGGCCAAAGCCGTACGGGTGCCGACGGTGAACGTGTCTTGCCTGGATATCACCATGCAAACCGTGAGCGACACTGACGCGGCCGAGGTCAACCGGATCCTGCGCGACGCTGCCACCAGCGGCCCGCTCAAAGGCCTGTTGGCCTACACCGAGTTGCCCCACGCCAGCTGCGATTTCAACCATGACCCGCACTCGGCGATTGTCGATGCCAGCCAGACCCGCGTTTCCGGCCCCAGGCTTGTGAACATCCTGGCCTGGTTCGACAACGAATGGGGCTTTGCCAACCGCATGCTGGATGTTGCCGAACACTATCTGCACATCGCTTCTAAACAACCTCAACAGTAATTCAGGAACTGCGACCCATGACCGTGTTGAAGATGACCGACCTCGATCTGCAAGGTAAGCGCGTACTGATCCGCGAAGACCTCAACGTCCCCGTCAAGGACGGTGTTGTCACCAGCGATGCGCGAATCCTGGCCTCGCTGCCGACCATCAAGCTGGCCCTGGAAAAAGGCGCGGCCGTGATGGTCTGCTCCCACCTGGGTCGCCCGACCGAAGGTGAGTTCTCTGCTGAAAACAGCCTTAAGCCTGTCGCCGAGTACCTGAGCAAGGCCCTGGGCCGTGACGTGCCATTGGTCGCAGACTACCTGGGCGGCGTGGACGTGAAAGCCGGCGATATCGTGCTGTTCGAGAACGTGCGCTTCAACAAGGGCGAGAAAAAGAACAGCGACGAACTGGCCCAGCAATACGCCGCCCTGTGCGACGTGTTTGTAATGGACGCGTTCGGCACCGCCCACCGCGCCGAAGGTTCGACCCACGGCGTGGCCAAGTTCGCCAAGGTCGCAGCCGCTGGCCCGTTGTTGGCTGCCGAGCTGGATGCGCTGGGCAAGGCCCTGGGCGCTCCGGCCCAGCCAATGGCCGCTATCGTTGCCGGCTCCAAGGTCTCCACCAAGCTGGACGTGCTCAACAGCCTGAGCCAGATCTGCAACCAACTGATCGTCGGCGGCGGCATTGCCAACACCTTCCTGGCCGCTGCCGGCCACCCGGTGGGCAAGTCCCTGTACGAGCCAGACCTGCTCGACACCGCCCGCGCCATCGCCGCCAAGGTCAGCGTGCCGCTGCCGGTAGACGTGGTAGTTGCCAAGGAATTCGCGGAAAGCGCCGCCGCTACCGTCAAGCTCATCGCTGACGTGGCCGACGACGACATGATCCTGGACATCGGCCCGCAAACCGCGGCCAACTTCGCCGAGCTGCTCAAGGCATCCCAGACTATCCTGTGGAATGGCCCGGTGGGCGTGTTCGAGTTCGACCAATTCGGCAACGGCACCAAAGTACTGGCTAAAGCGATCGCTGAAAGCTCGGCGTTCTCCATTGCTGGCGGCGGCGATACCTTGGCGGCTATCGATAAATATGGTGTGGCTGATCAGATCTCCTACATTTCTACCGGTGGTGGCGCTTTCCTCGAGTTCGTCGAGGGCAAGGTGTTGCCAGCCGTGGAAGTGCTGGAAACCCGAGCCAAAGGTTAAGGCTCGCGTGATCAGGAAAAGGAGCGTTCCCATGATCAAGTCGTTGGCACTGGTGATCGCAGCGGGCCTGTTGGCCGGCTGCGGCAGCACCCCCAGCGCGGCGCCCGAGGCGGATAATGCCAAGGCACCGTTGAGAAAAAGCTGTTACCAGGCTGACTGGCAAGCCGAGACCATGCCGGTGATCAACAAGCGCATCGGCAACGAACGGCTGGAGAAATACGACTCCGCGCCCAACGGTCAGGAACAGGGTTGCCCATGACGGGTCTGATCCACTAACCGACAGCAACGGCGGCCCATAGGCCTCCCTGCGAGGATTGGCAATGAAAGGCGTTTTCGCCCTGGCAGCCCTGGCCCTGTTGGCCGGCTGCAGCAGCATGAACCTGTTTGACAAGGCAGAGCCAGCCGACAAATGGACCACCTGGACCTGCGACAGCAAGGCCGAGGTGAACTGGCGCTTTGCCAACCCGGCCCGTTCCGAAGTGGATGTACGCCTCGGCGGTTCGGACCAGGTTTACCGGCTCAAGCAAGAAGTAGCCGCCTCCGGCGTGCTGTACAGCGACGGCCAGTTGGCGTTTCACACCAAAGGTGAGGAAGGCCTGGTTTACTGGGTGGCGACGGATGATTTGATTGGGCGCGGCTGTAAGGCCCAATAGGATTTTGGATTTGATGAGAAGCAAATGTGGGAGCGGGCTTGCTCGCGAATGCGGTGGGTAAGCTGACGAATCCGGTGACTGATACACCGCTTTCGCGAGCAAGCCCGCTCCCACATTGATCCGGCTCCAATCTCACAGAGGTTGTGCGCCGAGCACTGCAATAACTTGAATAGCAGCCGCCGCTACGGCAGGCTTGCACGATTAACGACCCTCGACCGGGAGAGACAACACAATGGCACTTATCAGCATGCGTCAAATGCTGGACCACGCAGCCGAGTTCGGCTACGGCGTCCCAGCCTTTAACGTCAACAACCTTGAGCAGATGCGCGCCATCATGGAAGCCGCTGACAAGACCGACTCCCCAGTGATCGTCCAGGCTTCGGCCGGTGCGCGCAAATACGCCGGCGCCCCGTTCCTGCGTCACCTGATCCTCGCCGCGATCGAAGAATTCCCACACATCCCGGTGTGCATGCACCAGGACCACGGCACCAGCCCTGACGTGTGCCAGCGCTCGATCCAACTGGGCTTCAGCTCGGTAATGATGGACGGCTCCCTCGGCGAAGACGGCAAGACCCCAACCGACTACGAGTACAACGTACGCGTGACCCAACAAACCGTGGCCATGGCCCACGCCTGCGGCGTATCGGTTGAAGGCGAGCTGGGCTGCCTGGGTTCGCTGGAAACCGGCATGGCCGGCGAAGAAGACGGTATCGGCGCCGAAGGCGTGCTGGATCACAGCCAGATGCTGACCGACCCGGAAGAAGCCGCCGACTTCGTCAAGAAGACCCAGGTCGACGCCCTGGCTATCGCCATCGGCACCAGCCACGGCGCCTACAAGTTCACCAAGCCGCCTACCGGCGACGTGCTGGCCATCGACCGCATCAAGGAAATCCACAAGCGCATCCCCAACACCCACCTGGTGATGCACGGCTCTTCCTCGGTACCGCAAGAGTGGCTGGCGATCATCAACCAGTACGGCGGCGACATCAAAGAAACCTACGGCGTACCGGTGGAAGAAATCGTCGAAGGCATCAAGTACGGCGTGCGCAAGGTCAACATCGACACCGACCTGCGCCTGGCATCCACCGGTGCGATGCGTCGCCTGATGGCCACCAACCCGAGCGAGTTCGACCCGCGTAAATTCTTCGGCGCTACCGTTACCGCGATGCGTGATGTGTGTATCGCACGTTATGAAGCGTTTGGTACTGCGGGCAATGCTTCGAAGATCAAGCCGATCTCGTTGGAGGCGATGTACCAGCGGTATTTGAAAGGTGAGTTGAACGCTAAGGTGAATTGAGTCTTAGGCGTTTGAAAGAAGCCCGCAGCGATGCGGGCTTTTTTGTAGGGGCTGCGTGATTTGTTATATGTAACGTCAGCTAGGGCCGGTATTTCATAGCATCCGTCGCAAAGTTTAGATATGGATGACATTGTTTAGATTGGCCTGTCGTTAGTGCGGGGCGAGATATCAAATCAAAAAAACCGCACTGATGCGGGTTTTTTTAAAGTGCTCGGCATGGTTGCTCGATTATGAAATGAATATATCAAACCTCTTCTGGGTTGCCCACGTAAGGTACGTTTGTTTCTACAATCTCAAAGTTAAACGGAATTGATTTTCTTCCTCCATGTGTAACAAGAAAGGAGTGTGAGAATGAGTGGTCACATGCTACGTAATCGTAGTCCTGAACCAGCCCTCGCTCACTTTGGAGACAAAGCTGCTGGCTGGTGGCGCCTGGGAAATCATCAAGTGTCATTACTTGGTTGTGATTGTTTGGATTTACCAAGTTGAATGATACTCCGTTGTCTCCAGCTAATAGCCAACCATTTGATTGATCTATCACTTTTCCATAGTGCGTTCCTTGCTCACGAACGTAGATGATGTATTTGCCATTTCTGTAGCGAAAATAAAAGAGGTCACCCTCGTTTGTGTACAGTTTATCGTTCAAGCATAGGTATTGGCTTGGTTTTAGGCCTGCAAAGCCACTAACGCCCTGCACTGTAGTTGGTCTACCTCTGAAATTTGCGGTAAACGAAACTGCCTCTAATGTAAGCTCATAGAAACACACGGCGAATGTGTTATGTGACAGGCGTGCAGTAAACGATTTTTGGCGATCGGTGCTCATGGCTTTGTCTCTCTAAAGTTGGCGATGATTGCGATTGTATGCAGGATGTTTTTGATGTCTGCGAAATAAAGGTAAAATATTTTTTAGGTTGGGGTACCTGTGAAAATTGACAGTTATTTATAATTTTTTGCTATTGGTGATATTTCCGTACGTATTTTGAGTGTGTAATTTTGATAGCTGGTGAACGCTGCCGGTCGATTTTTGCTCGCCAAAAAACCGCAAGAGTGCGGTTTGTTGTTTAGCTTGCCGATAAAGTATCGAAACTACGGTTTTTCAATGACTCGAACCACATCACTCACATCCCGCACCAGAATACGTGCGGTATTGGCCACGTTATTCAGGTCGCGCTCGGCGAAGTCCGGCAGGCTGGAGCACGCCATCAGGTTTAGGTGTTCCAGAGCGGCGTTGAGACGTTCGCGCAGGCAGGCGTGGAGGTCGAGCAGTGGGGCTTCGCTGTCGATCAACAGTACGGGGTAGTCGGTGGCGGTTTCTGTGCAGGGGCTAAAGAGGCGATGTGGCTTGTCGCAATGGTGCTGTAGGACCCGCACAGGATCCTCAGGCCACACAGAACCTTTGTGGGAGCGGGCTTGCTCGCGAATGCGGTGTATCAGTCAATATAGATTTTGGCTGATCCTGCGCATTCGCGAGCAAGCCCGCTCCCACAGGGGGGGCAGTGGCTTTAAGTGATTGGATTACTCGCGAAGGATCCTTGTACTCATCGGGCATTGCCTACTTGAAATGAGGCCAATCCCCTTACTCATGATCAATATCCAACTTCGCAAACGTCACCCGCGCGCCCTCATTGGTGTCGCCCGTATTGTCCTGCACGTACACCCCCGCCTTGAAGTACAACGGCTTGTCGCCCCAGGCCGCGCCGATCCGTTCATTCCACTCGCTGTCGGCGGCATACACGCTGAGCAACCCGGCTTTGTTGAGGTTGATCACATAGGTGAAGCTTTTCTCCAGCGGCACGTTGGAGGCGACGATGATCACCCGGCTTTCGGCCTCGTCCGGGCGCATGCGCACTTTGGCGACGATGTTGCCGGTCTGGGTTTTCTCCTTGAATTGGTACTCCAGCTTGATCAACGGTTTCTGGCTGTCGTACGCGTGGATCTGGCCGATCACGATCTTGCCGGAGGAGGGCACCTGGTTGACCGTGAGAGTGGCGCGCAGGAAGTTGTCGGCTTCGGGGTAGGTCCAGTTGCGCAGGCGGCCGTCGGCGTAGGTTTCGCGCAGTTCGCTGCGTGGGTAGATGGCGTTTTCGGTGCGCGAGCCCGTCACAGGTGTCCAGAACTGCACGTCGCTGCCTTCGGCCTGGAAGTATTGATCGTTGAAGCCGCTCATCAGCCTTGGCGTTTCAATGGTCGTGGGTGGGGAGCCGACCGGAATGCTCAGGTTCCAGGTGGAAAGGTCGATCATGGTGTTGGCCTTTTTACAGAGGGTGTAGGCATTGGCCCAAAGGGCCTTCCAGGTTCTTTATAGGCGGTGCTGGTGAGATTGTTAAACAATTGCTGGCAATTTATTGGCGTCAGAGGAATGCCAAAAAGCCATGTTGCCCGTGAACCGCGGGCTACAGGGCCTTACCGTTAGTCGGCTTCCTGGCCTTTGGCACAATGATGGCCCCTACGTCACTTCTGCTTTTTTGGCCGCGCGGCTAGAGTGAGCCCTCAGTGTTTATCCGGCCTTGGTAGCAAAAGTGACCGGTGTAGCTCCCTAAGGAAGAGACGTAGCATGGATGGCGCTCCACAACACGACGATGCAATTTCGGTTCTGTTGGTGGTCGATGACTACCCGGAAAACCTCGTCAGCATGCGTGCGCTGTTGCAGCGTGACGATTGGCGTGTGATCACCGCCGCGTCTGGCCTGGAGGCCCTGGAGTTACTGCTGGCCCACGACGTCGACCTGGTGTTGCTTGACGTGCGCATGCCGGGCATGGACGGCTTTGAGGTGGCACGCCTGATGCGGGGCAGCCAGCGCACGCGCATGACGCCGATTATCTTTCTGACCGCCACCGCCCATTCCCCCGACGCGGTGCTTGAAGGCTATGCCAGCGGGGCGATCGACTACCTGTTCAAGCCCTTCGACCCGCATATCCTCAAGCCCAAGGTGCAGGCGTTGCTGGAGCACCAGCGCAATCGCCGTGCCTTGCAGCGCCTGAGCCATGACCTGGAGTTGGCCCGCGCCTTTAATGCCTCGGTGCTGGATAACGCCGCCGAGGGCATTTTGGTGGTGAGCGAAGCCAGTGTGATCGAGTACGCCAACCCGGCCATTTCGCGGCTGTTGAATGCGACGATGGCTGAGTTGCAGGGCGAGAGTTTCCTCAGTTTTCTGCAAAAGCCCCATGTTCCAGCCTGGTTGGGTTTCCCCATGTACGAGGCGTATCGCCGGGGCGAGACGTGGCGCCAGCACGATGCCATTTTGCGCACCGGTCGGGGCCAGCAGGTGCCGGTGGCGTTGTCCTGCGCGCCTTTGCCTGCCGAGCAGAAGGCGATGGTGGTGACGGTGCTGGACATGTCTGAAGTAAGGCACCTGCACCAGCAACTGGAGTTCCAGGCTGTGACCGACCCGCTGACCGGGCTGTTGAACCGGCGTGGTTTCCATCAGGCGATGGAGAACACCTTGCTGCGCAGCGAACGTAGCGAGCAGGCGCTGGTATTGCTGTACCTGGACCTAGATGGCTTCAAGCGGGTCAACGATACGCTGGGCCATGACGCCGGGGATCGCGTGTTGCGTTGGGTCTCGGAGCAAATGCAGGCGTGCCTGCGTTCCTACGACATTCTGGGGCGCATGGGCGGGGATGAGTTCACCGCGTTGCTGGAGCTGGAGTTTCCCGAGCAGGCCGCGAAGATCGCGGAAAAGCTCATCGAACGGGTATCTGTGTGCCAGCAGGTCGATGGGTTGGAGGTGATGCTTGGGGTCAGTATCGGCATCGCGACCTTCCCGGATTGCGGCTCGGACTTGAGCGGCCTGCTGCGGGCGGCGGATATTGCCATGTACGAAGCCAAGCGCGCCGGCCGTCAGCAGTATCGTTACTACGACCAGGAAATGAACGGCCGCGCCCGCTCGCGGCTGATGCTGGAAGACAGTGTGCGTACCGCCATTGCCAACAAGGATTTCACCTTGGTGTACCAGCCCCAAGTCTCCCTGGAAGACGGGCGTTTGCGCGGCGTGGAGGCGCTGTTGCGCTGGCAGCATCCCAGCGTCGGTGATGTGCCGCCGGGCCTGTTCTTGCCGCTGCTGGAAGAGGCGCGGTTGATCAACCAGTTGAGTGCCTGGATCTACCAGCAAGTCGCCGCTCAGCGCCAGGCCTGGCAAGCCACCTTCGACCCCGAACTGGTGTTGAGCGTGAGCCTGAGCATCAGCCAGTTCAACATGCCCAACCTGGCCAACCAACTGCAGCAGATGCTGGAGCGGCATGGGTTACAGGCACGGCAACTGGAGGTGGAAATCGGCGAAGACTGCTTGATGAGTAATCTTGCCGAGTCTACCAAGCAACTTCAGTTACTGCGCCGGATCGGGGTGCGGATTGCCCTGGACGACTTTGGCTGCGGCCAGTGCTCCCTGGCCCATTTGCGCGACCTCAAGTTCGATACCCTCAAGCTTGACCCTCAACTGGTGGCGCGCCTGCCTGGCTCGGCGCGGGATGCGGCGATGGCGCGCAGCATCATCCAACTGTGCGAGCATTTTGGCGTGCTGGTGATCGCCGAAGGCGTGGAGAGCCTTGAGCAAACACAGTGGCTCAAGGCCAATGGCTGCGCGTATATCCAGGGGCCGTGGGCGGCGCTGCCGTTGATGGCCGAAGACGTTGCCGGCTGGTCGTACCCTCGCGCGCTTTGAATTCGCTACACTGGCGCCCGTCCCAATTGCGTTGCCGAGCCCATGACCGCGTTGAAATACCTCCAGGCCTACCCCGCCGCGCTCCAGGAGCAAGTGCGCCAACTGATCGCCAAGGACCAGTTGGGTGCGTACCTGGAACAGCGTTACCCCGAGCGCCATGCGGTGCAGAGTGACAAGGCCCTGTATGCGTACGCCCTGGCCTTGAAGCAGGAGCACCTGCGCAACGCGCCGTCTATCGACAAAGTGCTGTTCGACAACCGCCTGGACCTGACCCATCGTGCCTTGGGTTTGCACACCACGATTTCCCGAGTGCAGGGCGGTAATCTCAAGTCCAAGAAAGAGATCCGCATTGCTTCGCTGTTCAAGGAGGCGGCCCCGGAGTTTCTGCGCATGATCGTGGTACATGAACTGGCTCACTTCAAGGAGTCGGACCACAACAAGGCGTTCTATAAACTCTGCCAATACATGATGCCGGGCTACCATCAGGTGGAATTCGACCTGCGTGTGTACCTCACCTGGCGCGATTTGCAGGGCAAGCCCTAACCCCAAGGCGACTGACCATGGATGTGAGCAAGACCAAAAGCAGCTTCTACCGCCGCCTGTACGTGGCGTACTTGATCGACAGCCAACTGGCCAGCAGCGTCCCGGCGCTGACCGAGGCCACCGGCATGCCTAGGCGTACCGCCCAGGATACGATTGCGGCGTTGGCCGACCTGGATATTGTCTGTGAGTTCGAGCAGGAGGACGGTGCGCGCAACCATGCGGGGCGCTATCGGATTCGGGATTGGGGGGCGATTGATCGGGGGTGGATCGAGGCTAATCTGGCGTCGATCAAGCAGGTGTTGGGCTATCCCTGAGTTCAGCGGTGGCAGGGCTGACGCTATCGCGGGCAAGCCCGGCTCCCACAGTTGAATGCGTTCCAATGTGGGAGCTGGCTTGCCTGCGATGGCGCCCTCAGATGCGCCGCATGCCGATATGGGGAATATCGTCCTCCAGGTATTCCTCACCCGCCACTACAAACCCATACCGCCCGTAGTACTCCTGCAAATGCGCCTGAGCTGACAGAAAGATCGGTGTCTCGGGCCAGATTTCTTCAATCTGCTTGAGGGCCTCTTCCATCATCGTGTGCCCCAACCCGATGCCGCGTGCCGATGGCGCAACGATCACCCGGCCAATCACCACGTCGCCGCCCTGGGACTCCGGGTCCAGCAGGCGCAGATAAGCCACTAGCTCATTATCCTGCCAGGCCATCAGGTGATGGGTGTCACCCCCCAAGTCTTGCCCGTCGATGTCCTGATACGCGCATTTCTGCTCGACGACGAATACCTCGCTGCGCAAACGCAGGACGGCATATAGCTGGTCCTTGCCCAAGTCGTTGTGATGTTTACAAACCCAATCAACCGTCATGATGTGTGCTCTTATAAAGACGTGCCTGGATAGTAAGCGTGACGGGCGCCGCTGTCTAAAATTGGCAAATGTGTGAATGGCGTCAATTTGCCATCATTCAGTGCGTGCGCCGTTGGCTGCTTTGTGTAATCTGCAATGCAAGCTTATTGATGAGCTACTGTTATCAGGCCACCGCCTGCCCGCCAAGGACTTTGAGCATGCCGCGATTGACTCGTGCCGTTGCTTTGATCGCAGTGCTGTTGCTGGCCCAGCCGGTGCTGGCACAGCGTCTGCGCCTGGTGGCGGATGGCTGGCCACCGTTCACCGATGCAACCTTGATCAATGGCGGCTTGGCCACCGATATCGTCAGCACCGCCCTGGCCCGTGCGGGGTACGCCAGTGATTTTGAGCAGGTGCCCTGGGCCCGTGCGCTCAAGGGCGTGGGCGATGGGCGCTACGATGTGCTGATCAACGCCTGGTACGACGAGGCCCGCACGCAGTTTGGCCAGTTTTCTGCTGAGTACCTGCTTAACCGTGTGCGCTTTCTCAAGCGCAGCGACGATGACATCGCTTATCAAAGCCTGGCCGAACTGCGCGACGAGACTATCGCCGTGGTACGCGGTTATGCCTATTCGGCGGCGTTCGATCAAGACACCCAGCTACAGAAAGTACCCGTGCACAACTTCGCCATGGCAGTGCGCATGCTCGCGGCGCGGCGGGTGCGGTTGACGCTGGAAGATGAATACGTGGCGCGTTATTACCTGGCTCGGGAGTCGCCGCGGGTGCGCAATACCGTGGCGTTTGTGGGCAAGCCTTTGAGCGAGAACAGCCTGCATATTCTGGTCAGTTTGAAGAACCCCGAGCATGCGCAGATTGTCGCCAGCTTTGATCGGGAGATTGCCAGGATGAAGGCTGATGGCAGTTATGCGCGGTTGATGAAGGCGCATGGGATGTAGGGTGCTTGCGGGCCTCATCGCGGGCAAGCCCGGCTCCCACAGTTGAATGCGTTCCAATGTGGGAGCCGGCTTGCCTGCGATAACGGCCTAAGCCGCACCGGTATCCTTGATCAAATGCGCCGCCAACGTACGCAACGGCCCCAACTGCCGGCAAATCAACGCCAACTGCGTCTGTACCAACCGCTGCCCTTCGTCGATTTCATCCGGCATTTGCTCAAGCTCGGCGGCCAGCGCTTCCTCGGCATCGCTCTGGATCGCAATCGACTGTTTATTGGCCAAGCCGGTGGCGATCTCATCGATGCTCGCCGCCAGGCTGTTGCCCGCGCCTTCGATCAAGTGTTCACGCACATCGCTCGGTAGCGAAGTATCGCGATGCGCACCCAGCCCCGACAAATAGCTGAGCAAGGTGTGAGACAGCACCAGGAAGCGAAAGCCCACGTCGGCTTCCTTACGGAAGTGCCCCGGCTCCATCAGCATATTGGCCAGGGTGGTGGACAACGCGGCGTCGGCGTTGTGCGCGTTGCGGCGGGCCAGGCGGTAAGCCAGGTCGTCGCTCTTGCCGGCGGCGTATTGCTGCATGATTTGGCGCAGGTAGATGCTGTTGCAGGTCAGGGTGTTGGCCAGCACTTTGTTCAAGCGTCGGCCTTGCCAGTCTGGCAGGAACAGGAACACCGCCAGGCCCGCGATCAGGCTACCGAGCAAGGTATCGAACAGGCGCGGCAGGAACAGCCCGTAGCCATCGCCCACCTGGTTGAAGCAGAACAGCACCATCAAGGTTATTGCCGCCGTCGCCAGGGTGTAGCGGGTGGTGCGGTTGATAAAGAACACCAGGCCTGCGGCGATAGCGAACATCGACTGCACCACCGGGTTGGGGAACAGGTCGAACAGCGCCCAGGCCACGGTGAGGCCGATGGCGGTGCCGATGATCCGCTGGCCGAGTTTGCGCCGGGTGGCGCCGTAACTCGGCTGGCACACGAACAGGGTAGTGAGGATGATCCAGTAACCCTGAGACGCATGGATGGCATGCAGGGTGGCGTAGCCGACGGTCAACGCCAGGGACAGGCGCAGGGCGTGGCGAAACAGCAACGAAGTGGGCGTGAGTTGGGTGCGCAGGCGCGTCCACATTTCCTTGAGGTTGCGCGGTGCGCGGTCCAGCAGGTTGCTGTCGGTGGCGTCGGCCAGGGCATCGGGGTTGCTGGCGTCGCCCAGCAGGCGGTCGAGCGTGGACAGGTTGGCCGCCAAGGCGCGCAAGGAGCGCAGCAGGCCACGCCAGGCCGGGTTGCTCTGGATGCGCAGGTGCTCCAGGGATGCGTTGAGGTCGCCCAGGGCTTGGGCAAAACTGTCGTCATAGATAAACGGTTGGCGCAGTTGGATCGACTCGGCCAGGGTCTGGCAGGCCTTGCCTTGCTGGCGCAGCAAGCGCTGGCAACGAAACAGCACATCGCTGTGGAAGAAGGCTTCGGTGAGGGCGTTGTAGGGGTAGTGGGAGGAACTGGCGCGCTCGTGGATGTCCTGGGCCAGGAAGTAGAGTTTCAGGTAACGGCTGACCTTCGAGCCCGGCCGGCCATTGCCGACGCGGTGCAGGATGATTTCCTTCGCGGCGTTCAGCGCAGCGACTACCCGGCCATTTTGCTGGGCCAATTCCAGGCGCCGCGCTTCTACATCCAACTGCCGGATCGGTTCGAACAGGGAGGACTTGAGCTTGAGGTAACGCCCCAGCTCGCGGAACAACCGCGCCAGGCTCTGCTGCACCGGCTGGTTGGAAAACAGCGCCTGCCACAGCACCGACAACGCGCCGTACCAGGCGGCACCGGCGACCAGCAGCAGCGGCTCATGCCAAAAGTCCGTGACGGCGCCGCCGCGCTGGTCCACGCCGATCATGGTGTAGACCGACAGAATCAAGGTGGCCGAAGCAATCGCGCCATAGCGTTCGCCCAGCGCGCCGAGCATGGTCAGGCCGAAACTGGCCAAGGCCAGGGCGATGGCAAATATCCAGGGGTAAGGGAACAGCAGCTCTACCGACAGCGCGGCGATGCTGAAACACACCAGTGTCACCGCCAGCGCGTTGAGGCGGCCTTGCCAGCTGTCATCGGTCTCGGCCAGGGCGCTGGCGATAATCCCCAGGAACAGCGGGATCAGCAGCGTCATTTCATCCTGGTACCAACACAACGCCATGCTGCCGGTGAGGGCGATGAACACCCGTACGCTGTAGCTGAATTTATCCAGCGCCCACAGGCGCCGCATGGACTGCTTGAACGAGGTCGATGACATGAAGTCTGGAGTCTTCCGGGACATTGTCGCTAAATTGAGCCAGTAATGACGCCACGGCAAGCGCGGCGATCACATCGGACAGCAAAATGTTCAGTATCACTGCAAAACCAGCTCCCACAGGGGATTGCATTTCAAAGTGCAAGTCAGGCGTATTGCGCGGCCGCGTAGCCCGAGGCCCAGGCCCACTGGAAATTGAACCCGCCCAGGTGGCCGGTCACATCCAGCACTTCGCCGATAAAGTACAGGCCGGGGCTTTTCAGCGATTCCATGGTCTTGGACGACACTTCCCGCGTATCCACCCCGCCTAATGTCACCTCGGCGGTGCGATAACCCTCGGTGCCGGCCGGTACCAGTTGCCAGCTCCCCAGCTTTTGCGCGATATCGGCAATTTCAGCGTGGGTGTACTGCTTCATCGGCTTGGATTCGAACCAGCTTTGGGCCAGCAGGTTGGCCATCTTCTTGGTGAAGATCTCCCCCAGCAGGGTTTTCAACTCGCTGTTGGGGTGTTCGGCCTGTTGCTGTTGCAGCCAGGCATGGGCGTCGTGGTCGGGCAGCAGGTTGATTTCCACCGTGTCGCCGGAGTGCCAATACGAGGAAATCTGCAAAATTGCCGGCCCGCTCAGGCCGCGGTGGGTGAACAGGATGTTCTCGCGAAAACTCTGGCCGTTGCAGCTCACCAGGCAGTCGACCGAGGTGCCGGACAACTCGCCGCACAACTCCTTGAGCTGGTCGGTGATGGTGAACGGCACCAGCCCGGCGCGGGTCGGCAGCAGTTCGTGGCCGAATTGCTTGGCCACTTGGTAACCGAAACCGGTGGCGCCCAGTGTCGGGATCGACAAACCGCCCGTGGCGATCACCAGCGATTCACAGCGCAGTTCGCCCAGGGTGGTTTGCAGTTGATAGCCGCTTTCGAGCTTGGCGATGGCCTCGATGGAGGTGTCCAGGTGCAGGCTCACGCCGGTCTGGATGCACTCATCAAGCAGCATGCCAAGGATGTCGCTGGACTTGTTGTCGCAGAACAGCTGGCCGAGTTTCTTCTCGTGGTAGGGCACGCCGTGCTTGGCCACCAGCCCGATGAAATCCCACTGGGTGTAGCGGGCCAGGGCGGACTTGCAGAAGTGCGCGTTATGCGAGAGGAAGTTGGCCGGCTCGGTGTACATGTTGGTGAAGTTGCAGCGGCCGCCACCGGACATCAGGATTTTCTTGCCGGCCTTGTTGGCGTGGTCGATCAACATCACTTTGCGCCCACGCCCGGCGGCAGTCAGCGCGCACATCAAGCCTGCGGCGCCGGCGCCAATGATCACAACTTCGGTCGAGCGCACAGCCATGTCCTCACAAAAATTCTGAATTGAAATACAGTCAAATGTGGGAGCGGGCTTGCTCGCGAATGCGGTGGTTCAGTGACAAACGTGTCGACTGATACTCCGCATTCGCGAGCAAGCCCGCTCCCACAAGGGATCTTCACCCATCGATAGGTCTTTACAAAATACGCACGCGCAGCGAACGGCCCTTGATCTTGCCGTCATTCAAACGCTGCAGCGCCTGCTTGGCGATGCCGCGCTCCACGGCCACGAAGGCCTGGAAATCAAAGATCGCGATCTTGCCGACCTGGGCACCCGGAATGCCGGCTTCACCGGTCAATGCACCGAGGATGTCGCCTGGGCGAACCTTGTCTTTACGCCCGGCGGCGATGCACAGGGTGCTCATCTGCGGCAAGAGTGGGCCACCGCTTTGTGGCTTGAGGTTGTCCAGTTGGTCCCAGTTCAGCGGCGACTTTTGCAGTTGCTCGATGGCCTGGGCGCGGTGGGCTTCGGACGGCGCCACCAGGCTGATGGCGATGCCGGTCTCACCGGCACGGCCGGTACGGCCTACACGGTGGATGTGAATTTCCGAGTCGCGGGCCAGTTCGACGTTGATCACCATGTCCAGGGCGTCGATGTCCAGGCCACGGGCGGCAACGTCGGTGGCCACCAGCACCGAGGTGCTGCGGTTGGCAAACATCGCCAGTACCTGGTCACGGTCGCGCTGTTCCAAGTCACCATGCAGGCCAACGGCGGAGATGCCCTTGGCGGTTAGGTGGTCGACGGTTTCCTGCACTTGCTGCTTGGTAAAGCAGAACGCCACGCAGGAGGCCGGGCGAAAGTGCGCCAGCACCTTGGTCACGGCGTCCATGCGTTCTTCCGGGGAGATCTCGTAGAAGCGCTGTTCGATCTGGTCGTCGGAGTGGAACGCTTCGGCTTTCACTTGCTGAGGCGCACGCATGAACTTGGAAGCGAGCTGCTTGATGCTCACTGGGTACGTGGCCGAGAACAGCAGGGTTTGGCGACGCGGCGGGGTCTTGCTGATGATGTCTTCGATGGCGTCGTAGAAGCCCATGTCGAGCATGCGGTCGGCTTCGTCGAGGATCAGGGTGTTCAAGCCGTCCAGCACCAGCGAACCTTTACGCAGGTGCTGCTGGATGCGACCTGGCGTGCCGACGATAACGTGGGCGCCGTGCTCCAGGGAGGCGATCTGCGGGCCGAGGGACACGCCGCCGCACAGGGTCAGTACCTTGATGTTGTCCTCGGCACGGGCCAGGCGGCGGATTTCCTTGGCCACCTGGTCGGCCAGCTCGCGGGTCGGGCACATCACCAGCGCCTGGCAACCGAAGTAGCGCGGGTTGATCGGGTTCAACAGGCCGATGCCGAATGCAGCGGTCTTGCCGCTGCCGGTCTTGGCCTGGGCAATCAGGTCCAGCCCTTTGAGGATCACCGGCAAGCTTTGCGCCTGGATCTGCGTCATCTCGACATAACCCAGCGAGTCGAGGTTAGCCAGCATGGCGGCGGACAGGGGCAAAGTATTAAAAGCGGTGGCGATGGTAGTCACGGGACTGGCTCTGCAAAACAAAATGTCGCGCAGTGTACCAGTCTCGTGGGATTTTCCCCGCAAGTTCTCGACGAGACGCCCGTTAGTGCTCGATATCGTGCTCGCGGCTGACCACGCGTTTGCCGTCTTTAGGCGACAGTTGCAGGAAGATCGCCGCCGCCAGCATCGCCATGATGCCCACGGTGAGGAAGGTCAGCTGGAAGGCGCCCAGCACCGTATTGACCCCGTCATTGCCGGCTTCGGCGGTAAAGCCGCCGAGCAATGCACCGGCACAGGCCACGCCCAGGCTCAG
Organism: Pseudomonas sp. FP215; assembly: GCF_030687795.1. Classification (NCBI taxonomy): domain Bacteria; kingdom Pseudomonadati; phylum Pseudomonadota; class Gammaproteobacteria; order Pseudomonadales; family Pseudomonadaceae; genus Pseudomonas; species Pseudomonas sp. FP215. Next base: position 6,181,047 of record NZ_CP117447.1, on the reverse strand, counting down.
GGACAACTGCGCCACCACCGACAGCAAGCTGTTGCCGCTGCTGGCCTGGGCGTCGTCGAGGTCGATCAGGGTGACGGTGTTCATCGCGGTAAATTGCAGGGAGTTGATGGCCCCCAGTACTGCCAGCATGCCTAGCAGTAACGGGTAGGGCGTTTGTTCGCTGACCAGGCCCATGCTCGCCAGCATCAGGCCCAGGGCCAGGGTGTTGCCGGTCAGGACGATGCGGTAGCCGAGGCGCTCGATAAGCGGGCGGGCGATGGATTTGGCGAACATTGCCGCCGCCGCCAGCGGCAGCATGCTCATGCCCGCTTCTGACGGCGAATAGCCCAGCGCCACTTGTAACAGCAGCGGTACCAGGAACGGCAATGCGCCGCTGCCCAGGCGCGCAAACAGGTTGCCGAGGATCCCCACGGCAAAGGTGCGCGTCTTGAACAGCACCGGCGAGAACAGCGGGTTATCGATGTGCCCGGCGCGCAGCCAGTACGCGGCCAGGCAGGCAAGCCCGCCGAACAACAGCAACATCACCCGCAGGTGCGGCAGGTGCAGTTCGCCCAGGCCCTCCATGGCGATGGTGATCAGCACCATCGCCGCGCCGAACAGCAGAAAGCCCAGGCCGTCGAAGCGCGTGCGCTCGCTGCCGCGCAGGTCGGGGATGAATTTCCACACGGCATAGCAGCCGATCATGCCCACCGGCAGGTTGATCAGGAAGATCCAGTGCCAGGTCAGGTATTGCACCATCCAGCCGCCCATCGTCGGGCCAAGCAAGGGGCCGAGCAGGCCGGGAATGGTGATAAAGCCCATGATCCGCACCAGCTCGGAGCGCGGATAAGCGCGCAGCACCACCAGCCGCCCGACCGGCAGCATCAGCGCGCCGCCCAGGCCCTGGACCACCCGTGCGCCCACCAGCATGCTCAGGCTACTGGACAGCGCACACAGCAACGACCCGATGCTGAACAGCATGATCGCGCCAAAGAAGATCTTCTTGGTGCCAAAGCGGTCGGCGATCCAGCCCGAGGCGGGAATCAGCAAGGCCACGGTGAGCATGTAGGCGATCACCACCCCTTGCATGCGCAGCGGGTTTTCCGCGAGGTCCTGGGCCATCGCCGGCAGCGCGGTGTTGAGAATCGTCCCGTCCAGCGACTGCATGAAGAAGGCAATCGCTACCACCCAGGGGAGCCAGCGGGCGGTCTTGGCATCGAGAGGGGCACGATTCGGCATGGGATCCCTTTTTATTAGCAGGCTATGTGTTCGCGATTATGCGCCATCCGTCGTCCGTTTTCCCACTGGCGGTTCGTCTATAGCTGACAACGTCGCATGCTCGCCCACCAGGAAGTCCAGCAAGGCCCGATGCACTGCCAGCGCGGCTTCGCGGGACTCCAGGTCCAGCAGATGGCCGGTGTGTTCGGCCACGGCAAAGCTGCTGCGGCCTACATAGTGTTTGAACAGCTGGGCCTCGTCGGCCGGGGTGTATTCGTCCAGCGCGCCGTTGAGAAAGTGCACCGGTGTTTCAATCTGCCTGAGCGCCGGCAAGTAGTTGCCATCGCCCAAGCCCAGCACCTGATGAATATGAAAGCGCGCCTGGCGGTACTCGGTGGTGGCCATGGTCGACAGGTGCCGATGGTTATTGCGCTTGAGGCGCGGCGACAGGTATTTGCCCACCGTTTCGTTGAGCAGATGGCCGACCGCCGACTTGTCATCAGCCTCGATCAGCACACGCACGCGCTCGACATACTCGAGCATCGCCTGGTTGAGGTTGGGCGCCAGGGCCATCACCACCGAGCTTTCGATGGAGGGCGGGTTGTGCGCCAGGGTCAACAGCGTGGAGATGCCGCCCCATGATGCCGAGACCAGATGGTTGACCGCAAAGCGCGCCACCAAGGCACGCAGGATTTGCACTTCGTCGTCCTTGGTAACCAGGTCGAGTTCGGTGTTGTGCTCGCGTGACAAGCCAGAGAAGGGCAAGTCGAACAGCAGCACATTGAAGTGCTCGGCCAGGCATTTACTGGTGCGGGCAAAGGAGCGCGTGGTGGACAGCGCGCCGTTGACCATCAGTACGGTTTTTCTGTGCGGGTCGTTACCCAGTTGCTCTACGTGAACGTTGTAGTGCTTGTACAGCTTCTCTATGACAAAACTTCCATGGTTCATCTCAAGACTCCAGCTTGCCTTTCCCAGGCAAGGTTATGCTCTCGTGGGCAGGGGTGGCGGGATAGACGTTTCTTTGCAGTGCAGGTTATTGCTCTGTAGGAGCGAGCTTGCTCGCGAAAAACGCCAACGATAACGCAGCGCTGACAGCCAGCCCGCAGTGTCTGTACGTTCTTCGCGAGCAAGCTCGCTCCTACGGTTTATAAGGTCAGCGTCAGGCGTTTTACCAAAGCGCCTGGCAACAGGTTGGAAGCGGTATTGCGCTGGCTGTAGGTACTGGCCGACAACAGCAGCTCCCGATCAGCAGTCAGCGCTTCCAATTGCGAACCGAGCAACTGATAGACACTGTCATCAAAGCGCATGGTGCTGACCGGCGCCTGGATCTCGCCGTTTTCCACCCAGAAGGTCGCAAAGCGCGTCATGCCGGTCAGACGCGCTGCCGGCAGGTCGGAGTAGTTCAGGTACCACAGGTTGCTGATATACAGCCCAGTGCCCAACTGCTTGAGAATATCGGCCTGGGCCAGGTTGCCGGCCGCCATTTGCAAGGCGCTGGGCGACTCGTCGCTGCTGGCGCCGTTGGTTTTCAAGCCGTATTCGGCGGCGCTGCGCGAGTTGATCAACTGCCCCTCCGCCTGGCCTGCGTTGATCAGGGTGACATCCTTGCGCGGGTAGCCTTCAGTGGAAAACGCCTGGCTCAGGGAGCCGCTGATCTGCTCATCCACCGTCACCAGCGGGCTCAGTGACTGATCACCCGCGTACAGGCGTTGCAACGAACTGCCTTTGCTGGCGATGGCCTGGGCCGAAAAACCACCCCAGGTGATGATGCTGATGATTTCTTCCAGCGCTGCCGGCGCAAGGTAGGCGCGGTATTGGCCGGGCGCCAGGTTGTGCAGCGGGCGCCCGAGAAACGCCAGTTGCTCCCGGGCCTGTTGGAAACGCGCGGCGAAGTCAGCGCTGTTCCAGGTGTGCCCGGCGTAGCTGGCTTTGACCGCTTCGCCATTGGCGTGGAACAGGCTGAAATCGAAATTGAAACTGTTAGCCCGGTGCCAGCCGAACGCGCCCGTTGAGCTGGCGAAACCACGGCTGATGGGGCCGGCGGCGTAGAAACCGACCAGGTCCACGCCGTCGGCGGCCTGGCTGATATCGTCCAGCACCTGGGCCAGTTCCGGCAGCGGGCGCAGCTGTTCGTTATGGTTGTGCCAGGCGTCGGGGTTCAACAGCAGGTACGGGTCAGGCGGTAACAGCGGCAAGGTTTCGCGCAGTTGTTGCAGGCCATTCGCCAGGCGTTGGCGATCCAGCTCCGCTTCGCCCGACAGGGTGATACCCAGGTCGGCGTGGCGCCCATCGTTGATTAATTTGAGGTTCAGGCTGGCCTGCTGTACCTGGCCGGCCTGGCGCACCTGTGCGTGGTTGAAGCGCACGAACTCGGACGCTTCATCCGCGTAGCCGAGTTGAAAGTGTTCCTTGTCGGTGATGGCTTGCTGGAGCCAGTCCACCAGTGCCTTGAAGTGGTTCATCAGGCATCTCCCCCAAATACATCGACATTGCTGAATACACAGGCCGGCGACGCATGGCCGACGCGGATCACCTGGTTGGGTTCGCCCTTGCCGCAGTTCGGCGTGCCCAAGACCTTGAAGGTGCTGGCATCGCCCACCGCGCTGAGCTTGCGCCAGAACTGCGCGGAAATCGCCCGGTAGTTGGGGTTCTTTACCACGCCCTTGAGCTCGCCGTTTTCGATCAACTGGCCCCACTCGCAGCCGAACTGGAACTTGTTGCGCGCATCGTCGATGGACCACGAACGGTTGGTCGACATCAGGATGCCGCTTTCAATACCGCCCACCAGTTGCGCGAGGCTTTTATCGCCGGGCTCGATATTCAGGTTGGCCATGCGGTCGATGGGCGCACGGTTCCAGCCGCAGGCGCGGCTGTTGGCAACGCCTGGCAGGTTGGCGCGAAATTGCGACAAGGCCCCGCCCAACGGCTTGAGCAGCAGGCCCTCGCGAATCAGAAATTGCTTGCTGGCAGGCGTGCCGTCGTCGTCATGGCCGTAGCTGGCAAGCTGTTCGGGGATGTCCGGGTCGAAGGTCACGTTGAGCAACGGTGAGCCATATTGCAGGTGGCCGAAGTCGCTGGCCTTCACAAAACTGGTGCCGGCGTAATTGCGCTCGTCACCGAGGATGCGGTCCAGCTCCAGCGGGTGGCCGATGGACTCGTGGATCTGCAGGATCATCTGGTCGGGCATCAGCAGCAGGTCACGCGGGCCGTGGGGCGTATTCGGTGCGAGCAGCAATTGCAGGGCTTCGTCGGCCACTTTACGGGCGGCGCCCACCAGGCCGAAGCGCTGGATCACGCCGGCACTGCCTTGCTGGCCGAAGTTGGTACCGCCCAGGGTGCGGGTCTGGCTGTCGTTGCCGTCGAAGGCGGTGACGCTCAGGCCGGGGAACACGAAACGCTGGGCCTGACGCAATTGCGCGCCGGCGCTGTTGAGGTAGATCTGTTCGACCCGCGTGGTGCCCAAGCTGACTTCCCAACTCACCAGGCGCTCATCCTTGGGCACGGCGGCGGACTCATCGCCGAGCAATTGGTAGCAGTCGCTCAGGGACGGGAAGGGCTGGTCGAGGTCGGGCGACAGGTAGTCGGCGACGTCGCTGGACACCGGTTGCTGGTGCAGGTCGAGCAGGGCGTGGGGCTTGATCAACCGGGCTTGCTGTTCAGCACGCTCAAGGGCGGCTTGCAGGCCGGCAAGGGAAATATCGTTGGTCGCGGCGTAGGCTTCCACGCCGTTGAGGCGCACGGTGAGCATGGCGCCTTCGTCGTGGCCCAGGTGAGGCGGTTCGGCGACGTTCTTGCGCACCGACAGGTACTGGCCGGATTCGCGAACGTAGCGCAGGGAGAAAAATTCGGCAGTGGTGCGCAGGGCACCGAAGTGTTTCTTGAGCGTGGCGTGGTGTTCGAACATGGGGCCTTCCTTGTGGGCGGCTCGGCGCGGGCAGGCCAACAGAGTAGGCCTGGGCGGGGAGCTGATCAAGGGAGGTTTTGTTGTGTGATCGTTCCCACGCTCTGCGTGGGAATGCCACCCCGGACGCTCTGCGTCCGCTCTTGAAGGGCGTGACGCGGAGCGTCACAGGATGCGTTCCCACGCGGAGCGTGGGAACGATCAACCGCGGTGTTTCAGTTACTGCGCAATCTCACGCAACGGCTTGCCACGCACCGGCGCATCGCCTGCCACGTAGTAATCGGCGGTGCTGCGCGGCAATGGCTTGCGGCCACGGATCTTGTCGGCGATTTTCTCGGCGATCATGATCGTCGGCGCGTTGAGGTTGCCGGTGGTGATGATCGGCATGATCGAGGCATCGACCACACGCAGGCCCTGCATGCCATGTACGCGGCCTTCACCATCGACTACGGCCATCTCGTCGGTGCCCATCTTGCACGAGCAGGACGGGTGGAACGCGGTCTCGGCGTGCTCGCGGATGAACTTGTCCAACTGCTCATCGGTTTGCACGTCGATGCCCGGGCTGATTTCGCGGCCACGGTATGGGTCCAGTGCAGGCTGCTGCATGATTTCACGGGTCAGGCGGATGCCATCGCGGAACTCCTGCCAGTCCTGCTCGGTGGCCATGTAGTTGAAGAGGATGCTCGGGTAGTCCCGTGGGTTCTTCGACTTCAGCTGGATACGGCCACGGCTTGGCGAACGCATGGAACCCATGTGCGCCTGGAAACCGTGCTCTTTCACACCGTTGCTGCCGTTGTAGTTAATGGCTACCGGCAGGAAGTGGTACTGGATGTTCGGCCACTCGAATTCTTCACGGGTACGGATAAACCCGCCCGCTTCGAACTGGTTGCTGGCGCCGATGCCGGTGCCGTTGAACAGCCATTCGGCACCAATCGCCGGCTGGTTGTACCAGAGCAGCGAAGGGTACAGCGACACCGGCTGGGTGCACGCATATTGCAGGTACAGTTCAAGGTGGTCCTGCAGGTTTTCACCCACACCCGGCAGGTCGTGGACCACCGGGATGTCGAGGCTTTCCAGCAGTTTGGCCGGGCCAACGCCGGAGCGTTGCAGCAGTTGCGGCGAAGCGATTGCGCCGCTGCACACCAGTACTTCTTTACGCGCACGGGCTTCAACGCGTTCTTCGGCGGCGCCAATCAGGTAACGCACGCCCACGGCACGCTTGCCTTCGAACAGTACTTTGTCGGTGAGGGCATGGGTGACGATGGTCAGGGTCGAACGCTTTTTAGCCGTGTCCAGGTAACCGCGAGCGGTGCTGGCGCGACGGCCGTTCGGCGTGACGGTACGGTCCATCGGGCCGAAGCCTTCTTGCTGGTAGCCGTTCAAGTCTTCGGTACGTGGGTAACCGGCCTGTACGCCCGCTTCAACCATGGCGTGGAACAGCGGGTTGTTGCCCGCTTTCGGCGTGGTCACGCTGACCGGGCCGTCGCCACCGTGCCAATCGTTAGGGCCGATGTCGCGGGTTTCGGCTTTGCGGAAATACGGCAGGCAGTCCAGGTAGGTCCAGTCTTCCAGGCCCGGCAGCTTCGACCAATTGTCATAGTCCATGGCGTTGCCACGGATGTAGCACATGCCGTTGATCAGGGAAGAGCCACCCAGGCCCTTGCCGCGACCGCATTCCATCCGGCGGCCGTCCATGTGTGGCTCTGGATCGGTTTCGTAGGCCCAGTTGTAGCGGCGGCCTTGCAGCGGGAAGGCCAGGGCGGCTGGCATCTGGGTACGGAAGTCGAGGCGGTAGTCCGGGCCACCGGCTTCCAGCAACAGGACGGTGACGCCTTCGTCTTCGGTCAGACGGGTCGCCAGGGTGTTACCGGCGGAGCCGGCACCCACAATGATGTAATCGTATTCTTGGGACATTAAATGCACCCTCTTTGAAGTATGGTCAGGTCTGGCGAGTGCTTCGCACTCGATCGCAGGCAAGCCAGCTCCCACATTTGATCGGGTTCACACAGAACAAATGTGGGAGGCGGGCTTGTCGAGTCGTCGCACCGCCGCGATGGCCTCACGGGCAATACAAGACTCGCTGGTGTTAGAACACCGAGGCGTAATCGCCCAATTCAACCTGTACCGATTTGATGCGGGTGAAGTTGTTCAGCGAGCTGATGCCGTTTTCACGGCCCACACCCGACTGCTTGTAGCCACCGACCGGCATTTTCGCGTCGGACTCGCCCCAGGCGTTGATCCAGCAGATACCGGCTTCCAGTTGATGAATCACGCGGTGGGCGCGGTTCAGGTCGCGGGTTACAAGGCCAGCGGCCAGACCGAAGTCGGTGTCGTTGGCGCGGCGGATCACTTCTTCTTCGGTTTCGTAGGTGAGGATGCTCATCACCGGGCCAAAGATTTCTTCACGCACGATCACCATGTCGTCGGTGCAGTCGGTGAACACGGTCGGGGCCACGAAGGCGCCTTTGGCGAAGTCGCCGTCGGTCAGGCGGTCGCCGCCGCACAGCAGGCGTGCGCCTTGCTCTTTGCCTTTGGCGATGTAGCCCAGCACGCTTTCCATGTGGGCGAAGCTGACCAGCGGGCCGAAGTTGGTGTTTTCGTCTTCCGGGTTGCCGATGCGAATACGCGCAACACGCTCAACGATCTTGGCTTCGAACGCGGCTTGCAGGTGCTTGGGCACGAACACGCGGGTGCCGTTGGTGCAGACCTGGCCGGAGCTGTAGAAGTTGGCCATCATGGCGGTGTCGGCGGCGCGGTCGAGGTCGGCGTCGTCGAAAATGATCAGCGGGGACTTGCCGCCCAGTTCCATGGTCACGTCTTTGAGCGAGGAGCTCGACGCGCTGGCCATGACTTTCTTGCCGGTGTCGGTGCCGCCGGTGAAGGAGACTTTCTCGATGCGCGGGTGCTCGGTCAGCCAGGTGCCGACTTCACGGCCGCTGCCGGTCAGTACGTTGAACACGCCTGCTGGAACGCCAGCCTCGGTGTAGATCTCGGCCAGTTTCAGGGTGGTCAGCGAGGTGACTTCGCTTGGCTTGAAGATCATCGCGTTACCGGCAGCCAGGGCTGGTGCGGATTTCCACAGGGCGATCTGGATCGGGTAGTTCCACGCGCCGATACCGGCAACCACGCCCAGCGGCTCGCGGCGGGTGTAGACAAACGAAGTGTCGCGCAGTGGGATCTGCTCGCCTTCGATGGCTGGCACCAGGCCGGCGTAGTATTCCAGCACGTCAGCACCGGTGACGATGTCGACGTACTTGGTTTCGGAAAAGGCTTTACCGGTGTCCAGGGTTTCCAGGGCGGCCAGCTCATCGTTGCGCTCGCGCAGGATGTCCACGGCACGACGCAGGATGCGCGAACGCTCCATGGCGGTCATGGCGGCCCAGATTTTCTGGCCTTTTTCAGCGCTGACCACGGCACGTTCAACGTCATCGAAGGTGGCGCGTTGCACTTGGGCGAGAACTTCACCGTTAGCCGGGTTGATGGCTTCGAAGGTGGCATCGCTGCCAGCGTCGCTGTAGCCGCCGTCAATGTAGAGTTTTTGCAGGTCGAAACGGGCCATAAAGTCCTCGCAAGTGCATAAGTGGTTGGCGTTAACCGCCGAACAGTGGGCCATAAGGGTGTGGCAACACTGAGCGGCAGCAGTTCAGGGGTTGAGCGGTTATGTGTGCTCTAACTCACCTGCTTGGCCAATTGAAAATCCATGTATTCGTAAGCGATCCGTTGCGCCTGCGCCGTGTCGAAAGCGTCTCCCGACAGGGCGCCGCGCAACCACAAACCGTCGATCAGAGCCGCCAGGCCTCGGGCTGCTTTGCGTGCGTGCGGCAGCGGCAGCACTCGGCGGAACTGGCAGCACAGGTTGGAATACAGACGTTGATCGTTGATCCGCTGCAACCTGTGCAATGACGGGTGGTGCATGCTGGTGGCCCAGAAGGCCAGCCAGGTTTTCATTGCCGGGCCGTTGACCTGGCTGGCGTCGAAGTTACCTTCGATGATCACCTGAAGATGCGCCCGTGGGCTGTCATCCTTCAAGGCACGCCTGCGTTCTTGCACGTTCTCGATCAGCGCATTCATCAGGTAGCGCATCGTCGCTGCGATCAGGCCGTTCTTGTCCTGAAAGTAGTGGCTGATGATGCCGTTCGAGACGCCGGCCAGACGGGCGATCAGCGCAATGCTGGCATCTCCCATCCCGACCCGATCGATGGCCGTCAACGTGGCTTCGATCAACTGCTGGCGGCGTATGGGTTGCATACCGACCTTGGGCATGTAGCACCTCTCCTTAGGCCTGCCGATGGGCGATCCACGTCCGTCGGCTTGAGGGCCAGTCTATTTTGTTTTGATTGAACGTTCAATCAACAAAGAATAAGATCTGCGACAAATGGTCGCTGCCTACAGATATTTCCTACCTGCGAGCTGCAACCTTCGACACCTGCAAAAACCCTTGAAACAGGCCACTTCAGAGCCTGATCACCGCCTTGGCGGGCTCAAGAATTTTCGGGGTGTCTTTATAACACCCGTCCGTCGACTGCCGAAAAATCGATGTCCCGGGATAACCGTTGCCTTGTGTTTCTCTCTCGCACTGCCTGGAGCATCTGCGCCATGAGTTCTGCCTCTCTTATAAAGACCCCACCGGAAAAGGTCCGGGTCAACGGTTGGGTGTTCTACACCTCCACCGCGCTGATTTTATTGTTGACCGCCATTCTGATCGTCGCCCCGCAGGAGGCCGGGCGCCTGCTCGGTGTAGCACAGGCCTGGCTGTCGAAAAGCTTTGGCTGGTACTACATGGTGGTCATCGCCGCCTACCTGGTGTTTGTGGTCGGCCTGGCGTTTTCGTCCTATGGGAAACTTAAGCTGGGTGCGAAGGACGATACCCCAGACTTCAGCTACGGCGCCTGGGCCGGCATGTTGTTCTCGTCGGGTATCGGCATCTCGCTGTTGTATTTCGGTGCGTCCGAGCCGTTGGACCACTACTTCAACCCGCCCGAAGGCGCTGCGGCCAGCAATGGCGCGGCACGCCAGGCGCTGCAACTGACCTTCCTGCACTGGGGCCTGCACGGCTGGGCGATCTATGCGCTGGTGGGTCTGGCCGTGGCGTACTTTGCCTACCGCCACAACCAGCCGCTGGCCTTGCGGTCGGCGCTGTACCCGCTGGTAGGCGAGCGCTGGGTGAAGGGCGCGGCCGGCCATGCGGTAGACGGTTTCGGTATGTTCGTGACCCTGCTGGGTCTGGTGACCAACCTGGGGATCGGCTCGATGCAAGTGTCGTCGGGGCTGGAAAACCTGTTCGGCATGGAGCACAGCAATACCAATTTGCTGATCGTGATCATCGTGATGAGCACCGTGGCGACCATCGCCGCGGTGTCGGGTGTGGAAAACGGCATTCGTCGCCTCTCCAACCTCAACATCGTGCTGTTCAGCGGTTTGCTGATCTTCGTGCTGCTGTTCGGCCCCACCTTGCACCTGCTCAATGGCCTGGTGCAGAACACCGGTGATTACCTCAACGGGATCGTGCTCAAAACCTTCGACCTGTATGTGTACGAAGGCGACGGTGCCAAGACCGAACGCTGGATGGGCCTGTGGACCCTGTTTTACTGGGCCTGGTGGATTTCCTGGGCGCCATTTGTAGGCATGTTCATCGCGCGTATTTCCCGTGGGCGTACCGTGCGTGAACTGGTGGCTGGCGTATTGCTGATCCCGTTGGGCTTTACCCTGGCGTGGCTGTCGATCTTCGGCAACTCGGCCCTTGATTTGGTGTTGAACCATGGGGCGGTGGAGTTGGGCAAGACGGCGCTGGAGCAACCGTCCATGGCCATCTACCAACTGCTTGAGCATTACCCGGCGTCGAAAGTGGTGATCGGCGTGTCGATCTTCGTGGGCTTCGTGCTGTTCCTGACGCCTGCGGATTCCGGCGCGGTGATGATGGCCAACCTTTCCTGCAAAGGCGGCAACGTGGATGAAGACGCGCCGCACTGGTTGCGTATCTTCTGGTCGGCGGTGATCACCCTGGTGACCATCGGCCTGCTGTTTGCCGGTAACTTCGAAGCCATGCAAACCATGGTGGTGCTGGCGGGGCTGCCGTTCTCGGTGGTACTGGTGTTCTTTATGTTCGGTTTGCACAAGGCCATGCGCCAGGACGTGGCCATCGAACAGGAGCAGGCGCAATTGGCTGAACGCGGGCGTCGTGGTTTCAGCGAGCGCTTGACGGCGCTGGACCTGCAACCGAGCCAGGCCACCGTGCAGCGCTTTATGGACAAGCACGTAACGCCGGCGTTGGAAGAAGCCGCGATTGCGTTGCGTGATCAGGGGTTGGAAGTGCAGACCTTGTTGGGCAAATCCAAGCGCTGCATCGGCGTGCGAATCGAGATGGACGAGGGCAACCCGTTTGTCTATGAAGTGAGCCTGGATGGCTACTCGGCAGCACCTGCTGACCTGCCTGAAGAAGAGCGCACCCGTTACTACCGTGCCGAGGTGTACCTGCACAACGGGCCGCAGGAGTATGACCTGATGGGCTTCACCCAGGAGCAGATCACCCGGGATGTGCTCGATCAGTTTGAAAGCCATCGGCAGCTCCTTGGCCGGGTCTATAGCTGATGCTTGAAGGCCGGTGGCGTCGTCCTGACGCCACCGGCTCCCTGTAGGAGCGAGCTTGCTCGCGAAAGACGTGAACGATAACGCAGCGCTAATCTGGTAGCTCGTGTTGCTTGCTCGTTTTTCGCGAGCAAGCTCGCTCCTACAGGGGGTCGGTTTTAGCCCAGGTTCTTGCCCAGCAGGGCATGGTAGAGCTCGCTGTCTCCCAAAATCCCCACCACCTTGTTGTTGTCGTGCAGCACCAGCTTGTTGCCTGTCTGGTAGCGAATCTGCAACGCATCGCGCATGCCGATGTTCGAGTCCACCAGCGTCGGTACGCGGCCCAAGCCTTCCACGGCTTGCCCTGGCGCCCAGTTCTGCAGATTCATCGTCACGCCATTCTGGCGTGCGCCCTGGATGGTGTTGCCTTCGGCCAGGTCCAGCCAGGAGTCGCCACCCGGATCAAGGCACACTGAACCATTCACACGCGTGCAGTTATCCAGGGTGCGCATCAGGCTGCGCCCGCACAGCACGTTCAGCGGGTTGGTATGGGCGACGAAGGTGCGCACATAGTCATCCGCCGGGTTCAGCACAATCTCTTCCGGCACGCTGTACTGGATGATCTTGCCGTCTTTCATGATCGCGATACGGCTACCGAGCTTGAGTGCTTCATCCAGGTCGTGGCTGACGAACACGATGGTCTTGCTCAACTTGCGTTGCAGTTCCAGCAGTTCATCTTGTAAGCCTTGGCGGATCAGCGGGTCGAGGGCCGAGAAGGGTTCGTCCATCAGCAGGATATCGGCGTCCATCGCCAGGGCGCGGGCCAGGCCGACGCGCTGCTGCATGCCGCCGGACAACTCGTCGGGCTTCTTGTTGCGCCATTGGCTCAGGCCCACCAGTTCGAGCTTTTCGTCCACCAGCGTACGTCGTTCTTTCTCTGGGCGGCCCTGCATCTCCAGGCCGAAGCTGATGTTCTCGCGCACCGTCAGCCAGGGCATCAGGGCGAACTTCTGGAACACCATGGCGATGCGTTTAGTGCGCATCATTTTCAGTTCGGCGGGGGTGCAGGAGGCGATGTCGATCTGGCGACCTTCATGCTCCACAAACAGCTGGCCACGGCTGACGGTATTGAGGCCGTTGATGCAGCGCAGCAAGCTGGACTTGCCTGAGCCCGAGAGGCCCATCAGCACACAGATCTCGCCTTTCTCAATGTCCAGGCTGGCCTTTTCAACGCCGACAATCTGCCCGGTCTTCTTCAGGATTTCGTTACGGCTCATGCCCTGGTCCAGCAGCTTGAGCGCTTCGCGTGGGTCTTTGGAAAAGATCACGTCGACATTGTCGAATCGGATAATGCTCATGCATCACCCCCTACTTTAGCGTCGGGTTGTTTGCAGATACGGTCGAGCATGATGGCGAGCAACACAATGGCCAGGCCCGCTTCAAAGCCCAGGGCAATATCGGCGGTGTTGAGTGCGTTGACCACCGGCTTGCCGAGGCCATCGGCGCCCACCAAGGCCGCGATCACCACCATCGACAGCGACAGCATGATGCACTGGGTAATGCCGGCGGCGATGCTCGGCATGGCGTGGGGCAGTTCAATGCGCGAGAGCAACTGGCGGCGCGAGCAGCCAAAGGCCTTGCCGGCGTCCATCAGTTCTTGAGGGACATCACGGATACCCAGGTAGGTCAGGCGGATCGGCGCGGCAATCGCGAACACCACCGTGGAAATCAGCCCAGGCACCACACCCAGCCCGAAGAGGGTCAGGGTAGGGATGAGGTAGACGAAGGTCGGCACGGTCTGCATCAGATCGAGTACCGGCCGCATCATGGTGTAGAACATCGGTTTATGCGCGGCAACAATGCCCAGCGGCACACCGATGACCACGCAGACCAGGGTGGCGAACAGCACCTGCGCGAGGGTTTCCATGGTTTCCTGCCAGTACCCCAGGTTGAGGATCAGCAGGAAGGAGGCGATGACAAAAACAGTCAGTCCCCATTTACGTTGAATAAAGTGAGCCAGCAGCGCAATCAGACCGATCAATGCCAGTGGATTGAACCAGGTCAGCGCAAACGTCACGCCGTGGATCATCGTTTCCAGTGTCGATGCGATTGCGTCGAAGTAGTTGGCCCCGTGTTGGGTCAACCAGTCGACGAAGGCAGCGATGTACTGGCCTAGTGGGATTTTCTGTTCAGTCAGCATGGTAGTGAATGTCCACATGCGAAGGGGAAAACATCCCAGGCCAGCGCACCGGCCTGGGGTCAGCGGGTGCTATTTGGCGAGGTAAGCTTTAACGGCATCGAGCCCTGGTTTGCCATCAACGGTGGTGACACCGGCGAGCCAGGTGTCGAGCACTTGCGGGTTCTTTTGCAGCCAGGCCTTGGCGGCAGCATCGGCCTTCATCTTGTCGTCCAGGACGTTCCCCATCAGGGTGCTTTCCATGTCGAGGGTGAACACCAGGTTCTTCAGCAACTGACCAACGTTGCTGCACTCCTGGGTGTAGCCTTTGCGGGTGTTGGTGTAGATGGTGGCCTGGCCGTAGTTGGGGCCGAACGAGTCGTCACCACCGGTCAGGTACTTCATCTTGAAGCGGGTGTTCATCGGGTGCGGTTCCCAGCCGAGGAACACGATGGCCTGGTCGCGCTTGGAGGCGCGCTCAACCTGAGAGAGCATGCCGGCTTCGCTGGATTCAACCACCTTGAAGCCGGCGGTTTTGAGGCCGAAGGCATCTTTGTCGATCAGCGTCTGGATGGTGCGGTTGCCATCGTTGCCCGGCTCGATGCCATAGATCTTGCCGTTCAGCTCATCCTTGAATTTGGCGATGTCGGCGAAGTCCTTCAGGCCCTTGTCGTACAGCGCCTGTGGGACTGCCAGGGTGTACTTGGCGTTCTCCAGGTTGGCGCGCACGGTTTCCACGGTGCCGGCATCACGGTACTGCTTGATGTCGTTTTCCATGGTCGGCATCCAGTTGCCGAGGAAAATGTCCATGTTCTTGCCGTCGGCCAGGGACTTGTAAGTCACCGGTACCGAAATCATCGTGGTGCGCGGCTTGTAGCCCAGGCCCTTGAGGATCTCGCTGGTGGTCGCGGTGGTGACGGTGATGTCGGTCCAGCCGACATCGGAGAAGTTGACGGTCTTGCACTGTTCCGGTTCTGCGGCGTGTGCCACGACTGGCAGACTCAGCATGGCGGCCAACAACAACGAGGGTGAACCTTTCATGTGGGTAGACTCCTGTGTCTTTTCTGGCGGCATTCGCCGCGCTTTATAAGTGTTGCGGTTGGAGCGTGAGACAACAGCTCTGGCGCGGTGCCTTGCAAACGAGTCGAGACTGATCATGTACCAGTGAAAATCTGACGCCTACAGGGGGCGTCGTATCCAGTACAGGGAGGGTCGCATCCAGTACCGATGACGTCGCTTACAGGTTTTTCCGAAGGTAAAACTGCTGTTTTTACCCTTCTGCACCGCAAAAAACGGCCAAAACTGGCGTTCGCACGCGAGCGCCGCTGGTGAGCATGAGTGCGTCGGTGTGAGACGCCGTGATGACGAATAAAAGCTTGATGATGCCGCCATCTGGGCGATCTGAGCGTAGCACCTCGTTCAAGCCCGGCCCGTGCTTATCGAGGAGTTTCACGTTAATGGCTATCAGCGTTTTCGACCTGTTCAAGATCGGCATCGGGCCTTCGAGTTCGCACACCGTGGGGCCCATGCGCGCCGCGGCGTTGTTCGTTCAAGCGTTGCGTGAGCGTGGGTGGCTGGAACAGGTGCAGCGTGTCGAAGTGCAACTGTACGGCTCGCTGTCGGCCACCGGCATCGGTCATGGCAGCGACACCGCCACCATCATGGGCCTGATGGGCGAATGGCCGGACGCAATCGACCCCACGCAAATCGGCGCACGTATCCACACCCTGCGCGAAACCGACACGCTGCTGCTGGACGGGCGTCTGCCGGTGCCGTTTGTGTGGGCGCGGGACATGCGCCTGCTCGATGAAAACCTGCCGTTCCATCCCAACGCCATGACCCTGGTGGTGTTTGGCGAAAACGGCGAGTTGCACCGCGACACCTATTACTCGGTGGGTGGCGGTTTTGTGGTGGATGAAGCCCAGGCCCAAAGCGGTGTGGCAGACATGGACCGCACTGAGCTGCCCTATGACTTTTCCAGTGCCGTGGAGCTGTTGCAGCTGTGCAAGACCCACAACCTGCGCGTTGCCGAACTGATGCTGGCGAATGAAAAAACCTGGCGCAGCGAAGAAGAAATCCGCAGCGGCCTGATGAAGCTCTGGCGCGCCATGCAAGATTGCGTGGAGCAGGGCCTCAAGCACGAAGGCATCCTGCCCGGCGGCTTGAACGTGCGCCGTCGCGCCGCCAAGTTGCACCGCAGCTTGCAGGAGCTGAACAAGCCGAATGTAATCGGCTCGACCTTGAGCGCCATGGAATGGGTCAACCTGTTCGCCCTGGCGGTCAACGAAGAAAACGCCGCCGGTGGGCGCATGGTCACGGCGCCCACCAATGGCGCGGCGGGGATCATCCCGGCGGTGTTGCACTACTTTATGAAGTTCAGTGAAGAAGTCACCGAAGCCAACGTGGTCGACTACCTGCTCGGCGCGGCGGCGGTGGGCATCCTGTGTAAAAAGAACGCCTCGATCTCGGGGGCCGAAGTCGGTTGCCAGGGCGAGGTCGGTTCTGCGTGCGCCATGGCCGCGGCCGGGCTGGCGGAGATTCTCGGCGCCACCCCGGAGCAACTGTGCAACGCCGCTGAAATCGGTTTGGAACATAACCTTGGCCTGACCTGCGACCCGGTGGGCGGTTTGGTGCAAGTGCCGTGTATCGAGCGCAATGCGATCGCGGCGGTGAAGGCGATCAACGCGGCGCAAATGGCGTTGCGTGGCGATGGCCAGCACTTCATCTCGTTGGACCGGGTGATCCGCACCATGCGTGATACCGGGGCTGATATGCATGACAAGTACAAAGAGACATCGCGGGGTGGGTTGGCGGTGAGTGCGGTTGAATGTTGAGTCAGTGACATGATTGTTCCCACGCTCCGCGTGGGAATGCCGCCCCGGACGCTCCGCGTCCCATGGGTGACGCAGAGCGTCACAGGATGCATGCCCACGCAGGGCGTGGGAACGAGCCGAACAGAGGAGCATCATTGCTCACAAAGTGAACATCCCGGCCAAAATCGCCACCTTTTAGCGCGTCGCAAATAGATAAGTAGCTTCCGAACGATTCCTACACGATCACACGCCTGATGTGCTTTGGGTGACAGACTTCTCCTACGCCCGCAAAGCGCCTTCCCACAAGTGCTACCGATCTGCTCACACCCCTTGAACCCCGCCCGTTATGCGTCATATCCCGCACTTCACGCGCGGGCTTGTATAGACGCATCAACAGGTCGTTTTCAGGAGTTCTTGAATAGCCATTCAATTTTAGGCATGGCATTTGCTCTATCAATTGCAAAGCCTCTCCTTTTCAGGACGAGCGCAATAACAAGAGCCTCGCCTGAGGCCACCACCTGCTTTGTGTGATGTGAGGAGATACTGCGATGACGTCGACCAACTCCGGGGCCCAACCCCAGAACCGTGCGCCTCAATCCATCGGCTTTTTGCTGCTGGACAATTTCACGCTGATTTCCCTGGCGTCAGCCGTGGAGCCACTGCGCATGGCCAACCAGCTGTCCGGCCGCGAGCTGTATCGCTGGACAACCCTGAGTGTCGACGGCAACCAGGTGTGGGCCAGCGATGGCCTGCAAATCACCCCCGATGCCTCCATGCACAAAGCACCCGTCCTGGACACGGTCATCGTGTGCGGCGGCGTGGGTATCCAGCGCACCGTCACCCGTGAACATGTGTCGTGGCTGCAAAGCCAGGCACGCCAGTCTCGTCGCCTCGGCGCAGTGTGCACCGGCAGCTGGGCCCTGGCCTGCGCGGGCTTGCTCGACGGCTTTGATTGCAGCGTGCACTGGGAATGCCTGGCGTCGATGCAGGAAGCCTTCCCGCGGGTGGCCATGAGCACGCGCCTGTTCACCCTCGACCGCAACCGCTTCACCAGCTCCGGTGGCACCGCGCCCCTGGACATGATGCTGCACCTGATCAGCCGCGACCACGGCCGTGAATTGTCGGCCGCCATCTCCGAGATGTTCGTGTACGAACGCATCCGCAACGAACAGGATCACCAGCGTGTGCCGCTCAAGCACATGCTCGGCACCAACCAGCCGAAACTGCAGGAAATCGTCGCGCTGATGGAAGCCAACCTCGAAGAGCCGATCGACCTGGACGAACTGGCGGTGTATGTCGCCGTGTCGCGCCGGCAGTTGGAGCGGCTGTTCCAGAAATACCTGCACTGCTCGCCGTCGCGCTACTACCTCAAGCTGCGCCTGATTCGCGCACGGCAACTGCTCAAGCAGACGCCGATGTCGATCATCGAAGTCGCCTCGGTGTGCGGGTTTGTGTCTACGCCGCACTTTTCCAAGTGCTACCGCGAGTACTTCGGCATTCCGCCACGGGATGAGCGCGTAGGCTCCAACACCACCCAGCAAGTGGCGATGATGCCGATTCCGCCGGCACTGGTGCTGTCCCCATTGTCGGGGCCGATGTCGGCGTTGAGCCAGGCGCGCAACGAGTCGACGTTTGCTAGCGTAAGGCTCTGACACCGGGCTGCCTTATGGTAGGAGCGAGCTTGCTCGCGAAAAACTCAAGATCGCCGTGGGGTATCTGATGCCCCGTTATCGTTGGCGATTTTCGCGAGCAAGCTCGCTCCTACAGAGGATGTATTTCAGGCGCCAGAGCTTTGTTTGAACTGCATCAGCGCCGGCAACAATTGCTTGTCGATCGCCTGCCTTACCGCCGGCAAAATCGTCGCGCTGCCGCTGTACATCTTTTCAACCATGCCCTTGAGCGCCTTGGCCCGGGCTTCGCTCAACCCGCGCACCGCACATTCGCAAGCCTGCTCGGCGGTAGCGCCGCTGGACACTTCAAAACCCAGCGAGCGCAGTTGGCCCAGCAGGTCATCCTGGTCAATCAAATCCGCGTGCATCATGACGGTCATCCTGGTGTAGGGAGCGGGAATTGACTTGGATTCTGGTAGGCCCCAGGACTGGCGGCAAGGGCAGAATCCAGCGATGGCTCTTATGGCTATGAACAGGTCGTTTTCGGGTCACTTGATCTGACCCGTAACAGGCACACTGAACCAGGCACGCAGCTTGACGGTTTGGTCACCCTCGAATGCACGGCTCACACAAAGCACTCTGCCCCGATCCCGTCACGGCTGGATCGGGGCTTTTTTTTGCGCGGGCAGCCCGATCACCCGGCCGAGCAGGGCAGGCCGGAGTAGGTCGGCGTGTTCCTGGCTCAGGGCAGTGAGTTTTTCCAGGGTGGCGCCGGCAAACGGCGCCGACTGCGGCCCGGCCAGGTCGACATGCAGCAGCATCTGTTCGTTACCCGCCAACTCGCGTGCTTCGCCCACAAGGTGCAGGCTGTGATAGAGGTGCAGGCGCTTGGCGTCGTGGGCGATCAGTTGGGTATGCACCTCAACCTCGGCGCCGAGCTTTACCTCGTGCAGGTAGTTCAGGTGCAGCTCCAGAGTGAACAGCGAGTGGCCGCTGGCTTCGCGGTTTTCGCTGTCCAGCCCTAGGGTGTCCATCAGCGCATCGGTGGCGTAGCTGAAGATCAGCAGATAGAACGCGTCACGCAGATGGCCGTTGTAGTCGACCCAGTCGGGCAGGATTTTGGTGGTGTAGGTGGTCAGTGCGCGCATGGTAGGAATTCCAATGTGTAGGAGCGAGCTTGCTCGCGAAAAACTCAAGATCGCCGTGGGGTACCTGATGCCCCGCGTTATCGTTGGCGATCTTCGCGAGCAAGCTCGCTCCTACAGGGTTATTCGGCGAAGTTCATGCCGTGTTTGGCTTTGGTTGTTTTTACGGCTTCCAGTACCGCCAGCAGGCAGTCATCACGATAGCGCTCCAGCGCCGAGATGCTGTGGTTACCTAACTGTTCACTGGTGCCGTCGACCACATCATCAATCAGTTTTTCAGTCAATTCAGGTGCCGGCAGGTAAGTCCACGGCAACTGCAACGCTGGGCCGAACTGGGCCATGAAGTGGCGCATGCCGGCATCGCCGCCCGCCAGGGTGTAAGTGAGGAAGGTACCCATGAACGACCAGCGCAACCCGGCACCAAAACGAATGGCATCGTCGATTTCACCAGTCGTCGCCACGCCGTCATTGACCAGGTGCAGGGCCTCACGCCATAGCGCTTCCAGCAGGCGGTCGGCAATAAACCCCGGCACTTCCTTGCGTACATGCAGCGGGCGCATGCCCAGGGATTCATACACCGTGATCGCTGCCTGGATCGCCTCTGGCGCGGTGTTTTTGCCGCCCACCACTTCTACCAGTGGCAACAGGTAGACCGGGTTGAAGGGGTGGCCGACCACGCAGCGTTCCGGGTGGGTGGAGCCCTCATAGAATTCGCTGGGCAACAGCCCGGAGGTGCTCGAACCTATCAAGGCATTGGGCTTGGCCGCGGCGCTGATCTGGCTGTGCAGTTGCAGCTTGAGCTCCAGGCGTTCAGGGGCGCTTTCCTGGATGAAGTCGGCGTCTTTTACGCAGTCTTCGATGGTGGTGACAAAGCGCAGGCGGTCTTGGGAGGCACCGGGCGCCAGGCCCTGTTGCTCAAGGGCGGCCCAGGCGTTGGCGACACGTTTGCGCAGGGCCGCCTCGGCGCCGGGGGCGGGGTCCCAGGCGACCACATCCAGGCCATGGGCAAGGGCACGGGATACCCAGCCGCTGCCGATGACGCCGCTGCCCAACGCGGCGAAGGTTTTGATGTCGGTGATAAAGCGCATGGCATATTCCTAAAAAGTTCGGTAATCCCCTGTGGGAGCGGGCTTGCTCGCGAATGCGGTGTGCCAGTGGGTGCATTCGGTACTGACCCACCGCATTCGCGAGCAAGCCCGCTCCCACAGGGTTGTGTGGTGTTTGTGTTAGCCGCGTTGGGTCAGGCCCATCTTGATGCGGCCTTCGGCCGGGGTCAGGACCCGTGCGCCTAACCGGCTGAGAATTTCACTGGCGCGTTCCACCAACTGGCCATTGGTGGCGAGCACGCCCTTGTCCAGCCACAGGTTGTCCTCCAGGCCCACCCGTACGTTGCCGCCCAACAGCACCGCTTGCGCGGCCATCGGCATTTGCATGCGACCAATGCCGAAGCCGGCCCACACCGCGTTGGCGGGCAGGTTGTCGACCATGGCTTTCATGGTGGTGGTATCGGCCGGTGCACCCCAGGGAATGCCCAGGCACAGTTGGAACAGCGGGTTATCGAGCAACCCTTCCTTGATCATCTGCTTGGCGAACCACAGGTGGCCGGTGTCGAAAATCTCCAGCTCGGCCTTTACGCCCAGTTCCTGGATACGTTTGGCGCCGGCACGCAGTTGCGCCGGGGTGGACACGTAAATGGTGTCGCCATCACCGAAGTTCAGCGTGCCGCAGTCCAGGGTGCAGATTTCCGGCAGCAGTTCTTCGACGTGGGCCAGGCGGGTCAGTGGGCCGACCAGGTCGGTATTGGGCCCGAACTCCATGGGATTCTCGCCACCACCGATCTCCAGGTCGCCGCCCATGCCGGCGGTGAGGTTGACGATGATGTCGATGTCGGCCTCGCGGATGCGCTCCATCACTTCGCGGTACAGGGCTACATCGCGGCTGAATTTGCCGGTCTGCGGGTCGCGTACATGGCAGTGCACCACGGTGGCGCCGGCCTTGGCGGCTTCCACCGCGGCGGCGGCGATTTGTTTGGGCGTGACCGGCACGTGTGGGCTTCTGGCGGTCGTGTCGCCAGCACCGGTGAGTGCGCAGGTGATGATGACGTCGTGGTTCATGAGGCGGTTCCTTACAGGCGTGGTGGTGCCGTTCGCGGTCGCAAGTGGCCGCGAAACGGTGGTTCGCAAAACGTTATTTGCTGGTCAGTTGCAGGTTGGTCGCGGCGGGTTTGCCGTCGAAAGTGGTGACGCCATCGAGCCAGCGCTGCCGGTCTTGAGGGTGATCCTTGAGCCACTGCCGTGCGGATTCCAAAGCGTCCTTGTGATCCAGCAACGGCTGCATCATCCGGCTCTCGTCGGCGGCGGTGAACGTCAGGTTGGTCAGCAACTTATGCACGTTGGGGCACTGCTCGGCGTAGGCCGGCGCGGTCACGGTCCATACGGTGGCCATGCCTTCGTTCGGGCCCAGGGCGTCTTCGCTGCCGGTGAGGTAAGTCATCGCCACATTGACGTTCATCGGGTGCGGCGCCCACCCAAAGAACACCACCGCTTCCTTGCGGCGCACGGCACGGTCCACGGCCGCCAACATGCCGGCTTCGCTGGACTCCACCAACTGGAACTTGCCCAGGCCGAACTGGTTCTTGGCGATCATTGCCTTGATCTGCGTGTTAGCCCCCGAGCCCGGCTCGATGCCGTAAATCTTACCGCCCAGTTCTTTCTCGAACCTGGCGATGTCAGCAAAGGTTTTCAGGCCCTTGTCGGCCAGGTAAGTCGGCACTGCGAGGGTGGCGCGGGCGTCTTCCAGGCTGGCTTTGTCGAGGACCTTGACTTGCTTGGCGTCGACGAACGGCGTGATGGTCTGGGTCATCAGCGGGTTCCAGTAGCCGAGAAACAGGTCCAGGCGCTGGTCGCGGATGCCGGCAAAGATGATTTGCTGAGAGGCGCTGGTTTGTTTGGTCTTGTAGCCGAGGCCATCGAGCAGCACCTGGGCCATGGCACTGGTGGCGATGACGTCGGTCCAGTTGACCACGCCCATGCGCACGTTCTGGCAAGCAGGGGCATCCGCTGCCATGACAGGGGTGCTCAAAATAGCGCTGGCGCTGAGTGCAAGTACGCAGCGGCTGATCAGTCGGTTCATGGGTGAAACCCTCGGCAGGTCGTTATTGTGGGTGCCGGCGTCTTGGTGCGCCGTGGGATCACGTTACGCAGCTTGGCACCCCGCAAAGCGCACGGCGGCGACTCGCTCTTGCACTGCAGCGACCTGTGCTCTTGAATGGCCGGTTGAACTGGCGTATCACAGTGACCACGCTGCCCGTCCGACGAGAGCGCCACCATGTCCCAGGATGTCTACTTCTTGCTGATGCCGGGTTTCTCGGCCCTCGGTTTTATCTCCGCACTGGAACCGTTGCGGGTGGCCAACCGCTTTCGCGGCGAGCTGTACCGCTGGCACATCTTGAGTGCCGATGGCGGCGCTGTGCTGGCGAGCAACGGCATGTCGGTCAACGCTGACGCAGCGCTCGAGCCACTGAAAAAAGGCGCGACTTTACTGGTGGTGGCCGGCTTCGAACCCCTGCAGTTCGCCACGCCCGCCCTGGAGCATTGGCTGCGCCGCCTCGACCATGAGGGTGTAACGCTCGGCGCCATCGACACCGGCGCCTGCGTGCTGGCCGAGGCGGGGCTGCTCGACGGCCACCGCCTGACCTTGCACTGGGAAGCCATCGACGCCTTCAAGGAAGCCTATCCACATCTGAGCGTGACCCAGGAACTGTTCGAAATCGACCGGCGCCGCATCACCTGCGCCGGCGGCACTGCCTCCATCGACCTGATGCTTGACCTCATCGCCCAGGCCCACGGCCCGGAGCTGGCTGTCCAGGTTTCCGAGCAATTCGTACTCAGCCGCATCCGCCCGCGCAAAGACCACCAGCGCATGCAGATCGCCACGCGCTACGGCATCAACAACAAGAAGCTGGTGCACGTGATCGGCGAAATGGAACAGCACACCGAACCGCCCCTGAGCACCTTGGCCCTGGCCGAAACGATCAAGGTCACCCGACGCCAACTGGAGCGGTTGTTTCGCCTGCACCTGAACGACACCCCCAGTAATTTCTACTTGGGCCTGCGCCTGGAGAAAGCCCGCAAACTGTTGCGCCAGAGCGACATGAGCGTGCTGGAGGTGAGTATTGCGTGTGGGTTTGAGTCGCCGTCGTATTTCACGCGAAGTTATCGAGCCAGGTTTGCCAAATGCCCAAGGGAGGATCGGCGACGGGAGGTGGTTTAAGTGTTGGTGCAGATTCAAGCCAGCTCCCACATTGGTAAGTAGTGTGGTGTCAGGAAACGCATGTGGTGGCGTGGGAATATTCTTGTTTTGCAAGGCTGCGAGCGATTACTGGAAACGGACTGCTAACGTCCAAAGGGTTCCTTACGTAACCATAAGAGGTTGGCATGCTGAAAAAACTAGTCACTCTGATTGCACTTGCGTCCACCCCAGTGTGGGCCGCCCAGGCGCCAGCGCCGTTCACCGGCGCCGATTACAGCGGCCGTTATGCATGCACTGGCCAGGACAAACATATCGGCAACTTCAAAGGCGTTGTCGAAATGAAGCTCGACGCCAAGCAAAGCACTGGCAAATATGCGGCTTACACCTTCACTTTGACCCTGGAAGACAAGTCCCACTATGAAGGCATGGCCGCCGGGACTGCCGATACCCTGGGTATCTACTTCGCTCACACCGATCCGGCCTTGAAGGACTTTGGCGTGGGCGTGGCGCAAGTGACACCGACCCCGGAAGGCAAAGTCTCCTTCGTTAAATACTATTACGGCCCTGAATACGAAGGCGGCGGGCACGGCTTGGAGCACTGCGTCAAAAGCTGATGTGCGGTTATTTCTTCATCAGACATGAGCACGCGGTCTTATAGGCCTCGTGCTGATACTTGTTGAGCGTCGCTGGCAGATCAAAGGTGTGCTTTTTGTATTGCGCATTGATGGTCTGCGGCGACAGCAGCGTCACCTCAACCCCCTCCAGCAATTGAAACACCCCTTCAATCTTGAACGTCGTCGGGCCACCGGCGAATTCACCTTTTTTGCTGCGTTTCTTGATCGCGATACGGGTAATGGCGTTCGCCTGCACGAACGCCTTCACCTGGGCGGCGAAGGCTTTTACGTTGGCCGCTTCATCGTCATCGTCGAGGGCGATTTTCTTGGTGGCCAGGGAGACGTGGGTCAGCGCCTGGTTGTCCAGGGAGGCGACGGCGATGATGGCTTCGCTGCCTTTGATTTCGATGCCGCAGAGAGTCATGAGTAGCCTTGATCAAAATAGAAGGTGGCGCGATTGTCGCTTATTCCTGCCCAATCGACTCCAAAAACTCCGACCGCTCATCACTCATCCGCGCCAGGCAGTCGTTGTGCGCAATGGCATAGGCCTTGGTGCCGGTTACCGCCGGGAAGGTGTCCACTGCACAATCGGCGTCGCGCAGTTTTTCCCATTTTTGCTGGGCATCCTTCAGACGGGCGGTAATGTCCGCCAGTTTGGTCTTGTCGCTGCCGTAGGTCGAACCCATGCGCTCCAGCAACCCCTGATAGTTATCCTTGAGCAATTGCTCGGCGGTGGTTTTGTTGTAGGTGGCGCATTCCAGGGTTTGCTGGTCGTTCTCGATACCGTCGCACGGCGTGCTGTCGGGGTCTTCGGCCGCGTGGGCGGTGGTTGCGATGAGTGCCAAAGCCAGGAAAATCGATTTCATTGCGCCGTCTCATATCAGGTGATGAGGAATTCTGGCTCAAGCGTAAGACAAAGAACAGCCGACCGTGGGGCCTGTCTTCGCAGCCTTTGTCGCGGATTGACGCTTTCGGCAATTCCCCTGTCGTTTTTGCACCCGGCTCCGTCGGTGCCTGGGCATATGCTGGCCCCAAAGCGCCGGCAGACGATTCGGCGCATGAATCGCCAATAAGGGGACGCCTGATGAGCCCAGCCGAGTTGCACGCCGACAGCATCGTTATCGACGGTCTGATTATTGCCAAGTGGAACCGCGACCTGTTCGAAGACATGCGCAAAGGTGGCCTCACCGCCGCCAATTGCACGGTGTCGGTGTGGGAAGGCTTCCAGGCCACGATCAATAACATCGTTGCCAGCCAGACCCTGATCCGGGAAAACAGCGACCTGGTGATCCCGGTGAAAACCACCGCCGACATCCGTCGCGCCAAGGAGCAGGGCAAGACCGGCATCATCTTCGGCTTCCAGAATGCCCATGCGTTTGAGGACCAACTCGGCTATGTCGAGATCTTCAAGCAGCTCGGCGTTGGCGTGGTGCAGATGTGCTACAACACCCAGAACCTGGTGGGCACCGGTTGCTACGAACGCGATGGCGGCCTGTCGGGTTTCGGGCGTGAGATCGTCGGCGAGATGAACCGCGTCGGCATCATGTGCGACCTGTCCCATGTCGGCTCCAAGACCAGCGAAGAGGTCATCCTCGAATCGAAAAAGCCGGTGTGCTACTCCCACTGCCTGCCGTCCGGGCTTAAAGAGCACCCGCGCAACAAGTCCGATGAAGAGCTGAAGTTCATCGCCGACCATGGCGGTTTTGTCGGCGTGACCATGTTCGCGCCGTTTTTGGCCAAGGGCATCGACTCGACCATCGACGACTACGCCGAAGCCATCGAATACACCATGAACATCGTCGGCGAAGACGCCATCGGCATCGGCACCGACTTCACCCAGGGCCATGGCCAGGATTTCTTCGAAATGCTCACCCATGACAAGGGTTACGCCCGCCGCCTGACCAGCTTCGGCAAGATCATCAACCCGCTGGGCATCCGCACCGTGGGTGAGTTCCCCAACCTCACCGAGACCCTGCTCAAGCGCGGCCACAGCGAGCGCGTGGTGCGCAAGATCATGGGCGAGAACTGGGTCAACGTGCTCAAGGACGTCTGGGGCGAATAAGCCACTGCTCGCTTAATCCTTCACCCGCCGCCATCCGCGCGGCGGGCATCAAAACGAATTTTCTGGAGTTAAGTTTCCATGGCCAAGATCGCCCCGCAATTGCCTATCGAAGTCGACAGCGAAACCGGTGTCTGGACCTCCGACGCCCTGCCGATGCTGTACGTGCCACGCCATTTCTTCGTCAACAACCACATGGGTATCGAAGAAGTGCTGGGCGCTAACGCCTACGCCGAGATCCTCTACAAGGCCGGCTACAAATCCGCCTGGCACTGGTGTGAAAAAGAAGCTGAATGCCATGGCCTGGAAGGCGTCGCGGTGTTCGAGCATTACATGAAACGTTTGTCGCAACGCGGCTGGGGCCTGTTCAAGATCCAGGACATCGACCTGGATAAAGGTACCGCCAGCGTCAAGCTGGAACACTCGGCATTCGTCTATGTGTACGGCAAGGTCGGCCGCAAGGTGGACTACATGTTCACCGGCTGGTTTGCCGGCGCCATGGACCAGATTCTTGAGGCCCGTGGCAGCAAGATCCGCACTGTCGCCGAACAAGTCTACGGAGGCTCCGAAGAGGGCCACGACGATGGTCTGTTCACCGTCAAACCGTTGTAAGCCGAGGACCGTGCCATGGCTTTCGAAGCAATGTTCCAGCCGATCCAGATCGGCAAACTGACCATCCGCAACCGCGTGCTCAGCACTGCGCATGCCGAGGTGTATGCCACCGACGGCGGCATGACCACCGACCGCTATGTGAAGTACTACGAAGAGAAAGCCAAGGGCGGTATTGGCCTGGCAATCTGCGGCGGCTCCTCGGTGGTGGCCATCGACAGCCCGCAGGAGTGGTGGGCGTCGGTAAACTTGTCCACCGACCGCATCATCCCGCACTTCCAGAATTTGGCCGATGCCATGCACAAGCATGGCGCCAAGATCATGATCCAGATTACCCACATGGGCCGTCGCTCGCGTTGGGACGGCTTCAACTGGCCAACCCTGATGTCGCCGTCCGGCGTGCGTGAGCCGGTGCACCGTGCCACCTGCAAGACCATCGAGCCGGAAGAGATCTGGCGCGTGATCGGCAACTATGCCCAAGCTGCGCGCCGGGCCAAGGCCGGGGGCCTGGACGGGGTGGAATTGTCGGCGGTGCACCAGCACATGATCGACCAGTTCTGGAGCCCGCGGGTCAACAAGCGTACCGACGAATGGGGCGGCACTTTCGAGGGCCGCATGAAGTTCGGCCTGGAAGTGTTGAAGGCCGTACGTGCCGAAGTGGGTGACGACTTCTGCGTGGGCATGCGCCTGTGCGGTGACGAGTTCCACCCGGACGGCTTGTCCCACGAGGACATGAAGCAAATCGCCAAGTACTACGACGACACTGGCATGCTCGATTTCATCGGTGTGGTGGGCTCGGGTTGCGACACCCACAACACCCTGGCCAACGTCATCCCGAACATGAGCTACCCGCCGGAGCCGTTCCTGCACTTGGCGGCCGGCATCAAGGAAGTGGTCAAGGTCCCGGTGCTGCACGCGCAGAACATCAAGGACCCGAACCAGGCCACGCGCATTCTGGAAGGCGGCTATGTGGACATGGTCGGTATGACCCGTGCGCACATCGCCGACCCGCACCTGATCGCCAAGATCAAGATGGGCCAGATCGACCAGATCAAGCAGTGCGTGGGCGCCAACTACTGCATCGACCGCCAGTACCAGGGCCTGGATGTGCTGTGCATCCAGAACGCCGCGACCTCCCGTGAATACATGGGCGTGCCGCACATCATCGAGAAGTCCACCGGGCCCAAGCGCAAGGTGGTTGTGGTGGGCGCCGGCCCGGCCGGGATGGAAGCCGCGCGCGTGGCGGCTGAACGTGGCCACGACGTGACGCTGTTCGAGAAAAAGGAGTTTATCGGCGGGCAAATCACCACCGCGTCGAAAGCGCCGCAGCGTGACCAGATCGCCGGTATCACCCGTTGGTATCAACTGGAACTGGCGCGCTTGAAAGTTGACCTGCGCCTGGGTGTTGCAGCCGATGCCGAGACCATCCTGGACGTGCGTCCGGATGTGGTGGTGCTGGCGGTGGGCGGTCATCCGTTCATCGAGCAGAACGAACACTGGGGCGCCGCCGAAGGCTTGGTGGTGAGCAGTTGGGACGTGCTCGACGGCAAGGTGGCGCCGGGCAAGAACGTGCTGGTGTACGACACCATCTGTGAATTCACCGGCATGTCGGTGGCCGACTTCCTGGCCGACAAAGGCAGCCAGGTGGAAATCGTCACCGACGACATCAAGCCGGGCGTGGCGATTGGCGGTACGTCGTTCCCCACGTACTACCGCAGCATGTACCCCAAGGAAGTGATTATGACCGGCGACATGATGCTGGAAAAGGTCTACCGCGAGGGCGACAAGCTGGTGGCTGTGCTGGAGAACGAATACACCGGCGCCAAAGAGGAGCGGGTGGTCGACCAGGTGGTGGTGGAGAACGGCGTGCGTCCCGACGAGGCCATTTACTACGGGCTCAAGGAAGGCTCACGCAACAAGGGCCAGATCGACGTTGAAGCCTTGTTTGCGATCAAGCCGCAGCCCTGCTTGAGCGAAGCGGGCGAGGGGTACTTGCTGTTCCGCATTGGTGACTGTGTGGCCCAGCGCAATACCCACGCCGCCATCTATGACGCCCTGCGCTTGTGCAAGGATTTCTGACGCACCTGATCGTTCCCACGCTCTGCGTGGGAATGCCGCCCTGGACGCTCCGCGTCTGCTTTTAAGGTCGTGACGCAGAGCGTCACAGGATGCATGCCCACGCAGAGCGTGGGAACGATCTTAGTGGGAGCTTCACCATGCTGAATACCCTTCTTCCCATCCTGCTCTTTGCCGCCCTGGGCCTCGCCGTCCTCGGCGCCCTGCGCCGGGTGAACATGTGGCGCCGTGGCCGCGCATCCAAAGTCGACCTGCTGGGTGGCCTGTTGGCCATGCCCAAGCGCTACATGGTCGACCTGCACCACGTGGTCGCCCGTGACAAATACATCGCCAACACCCACGTTGCGACGGCGCTGGGCTTTGTGCTGTCGGCGCTGCTGGCGATTGCGGTGCACGGTTTCGGCCTGCAGAGCCGCATTCTTGGCTATGCACTGCTGCTGGCGTCGACATTGATGTTTGTCGGCGCGATCTTCATGTACCTGCGCCGCCGCAATCCGCCTGCGCGCCTGTCCAAAGGCCCGTGGATGCGCCTGCCCAAAAGCCTGATGGCCTTCTCGGTGAGCTTCTTCCTGGTGACCTTGCCGGTGGCCGGGATTCTGCCCGCCGACTTCGGCGGCTGGTTGCTTGCGGCATTGCTGAGCGTGGGCGTGTTGTGGGGCGTGTCCGAAATGTTCTTCGGCATGACCTGGGGCGGGCCGATGAAACACGCCTTCGCAGGTGCCCTGCACCTGGCCTGGCACCGCCGCGCCGAACGCTTTGGCGGTGGCCGCTCCACCGGTTTGAAACCGTTGGACCTGAGCGATAAAACCGCGCCGCTGGGCGTGGAAAAACCCAAGGACTTCACTTGGAACCAACTGCTCGGCTTTGACGCCTGCGTGCAGTGCGGCAAGTGCGAAGCGGCGTGCCCGGCGTTTGCCGCCGGCCAGCCACTGAACCCGAAAAAACTCATCCAGGACATGGTGGTCGGCCTGGCCGGTGGCACCGATGCCAAGTTCGCCGGCAGCCCGTACCCCGGCAAACCGGTGGGCGAACACGGCGGCAATCCGCACCAGCCGATCGTCAACGGCCTGGTGGACGCCGAGACCCTGTGGTCGTGCACCACCTGCCGCGCCTGCGTGGAAGAGTGCCCGATGATGATCGAGCACGTGGACGCCATCGTCGACATGCGTCGCCATCTCACCCTGGAAAAAGGCGCCACGCCGAACAAGGGCGCCGAAGTCCTGGAAAACCTGATCGCCACCGACAACCCTGGCGGTTTCGCTCCCGGTGGTCGTCTGAACTGGGCAGCAGACCTGAACCTGCCGTTGCTCAGCGACAATGGCAGTTGCGATGTACTGTTCTGGGTCGGCGACGGCGCCTTCGACATGCGTAACCAACGCACCCTGCGCGCGTTCGTCAAAGTGCTCAAGGCTGCCCAGGTGGACTTCGCCGTGCTTGGCCTGGAAGAACGCGACAGCGGTGACGTGGCGCGGCGCCTCGGCGATGAAGCGACCTTCCAGCTGCTGGCCACGCGCAATATCCAGACCCTGGCCAAGTACAGCTTCAAGCGCATCGTCACCTGCGACCCACACAGTTTCCATGTGCTGAAAAACGAATACGGTGCCTTCAACGGCAACTACCGGGTGCAGCACCACAGCACCTTCATGGCCGAGCTGATTGGCGAGGGCGCGCTGAACCTGGGCCAGCACAAAGGCAACAGCGTGACCTACCACGACCCGTGCTACCTGGGCCGCTACAACGGTGAATACGAGGCGCCACGCCAAGTGCTGCGGGCGTTGGGTATCGAGGTCAAGGAAATGCAACGCTCGGGCTTCCGTTCACGCTGCTGCGGTGGCGGCGGCGGCGCGCCGATCACCGACATTCCCGGTAAGCAACGTATTCCCGATATGCGCATGGACGACATCCGCGAAACCGGTGCCGAACTGGTGGCCGTGGGTTGCCCGCAATGCACCGCGATGCTGGAAGGCGTGGTCGAACCACGCCCGTTGATCAAAGACATCGCCGAGCTGGTCGCCGACGCGTTGCTTGAAGACGCCGCGCCAGCCAAAGCCCCCCTCAAGCGTGAACCTGCGGAGGTGCACTGATGAGCGACATTATCCGCCGCGACCCACGGGCCGAATGGATCGCCCGTAACCGCCTGCACCCGTTGCACGCGGCGATGCAGCCGCTGCAACACAGCTGGATGGGGCCCAACGGCGTCATTCGCAAAAACGTGCATGGTGTCGGTTTTATCGGCCCCAACGGCATCAAGCGCATCGACCGCAGCGGTGCCCAGCAGGGCGGTGCGGCCAAGCGTACCGCAGCAGTGGAAGTGCAATTGCCGCTGCATCAGGTGCCGGCCCCGGCGTTCTATATCAACGTGGTGCCGGACATGGTCGGCGGCCGCCTGAGCAGCCACGACCGCGACCTGCTTGGCCTGGCGCGCCAGTTGGCCGGCATTGACGGCGCGGTGTTGGCGGTGGTGTTCGGTGAACACAAGGAAAGCGCCTTTGCCACCGCCGGCGTCGACCGACTGCTGGTGCTGGAGGGGCATGAATTCGAAGGTTATGCACCGGAGCAACGCGTGCAGGGTTTGCGTGCTGTGGATAACCAATTCAGCCCGCGCCACTGGCTGCTGCCAGACAGCCGCAGCGGGGGAGGCGAACTGGGGCGACGTTTTGCCGCCAGCCTCAAGGAACGCCCGGCAACGCGGGTGTGGCAGATCAAGGGCGAGGAATGCATCGGCCGCGCCGGTGCCGGCCAGGAAGACCTGGCGCGACCGTTGCCCCGTCTGATCCTCGCCGCCGCCGAATGTGCCGATCCGGTCAGCGAGACCCGCCACGAAGTCTTGCCCGTGGAGTTATCCACAAGCCTGGCGCGCAGTTTGCCGCGTATCGAAGACCTCGGTGCGGTGGCGGTCGACCCGGCAGCGATTCCAATGGCCGAGGCCGAGTTCATTTTCTCCGGTGGCAACGGCGTGAAGGACTGGGCGCTGTTCCACCAGACCGCCGCGGCCCTGGGCGCCACCGAAGGCGCCTCGCGGGTAGCAGTGGACGATGGCTTCATGGCGCGTGATCGCCAGGTCGGCGCCAGCGGTACCTGGGTCACTGCGCGGGTGTACGTGGCCGTCGGGATTTCCGGGGCGATCCAGCACCTGCAAGGCATTGGTGCCTGCGACAAGGTGGTGGCAATCAACCTCGACCCGGGTTGCGACATGATCAAGCGTGCCGACCTGTCGGTGATTGGCGAAAGCGCCGCGATACTCAACGCTTTGATCGCAGCGGTCGAAACCTACCGCAACGGCGCCAAGCGCGATGCAGCCTGAGGATATGACCATGACGAACACTGTATTCAGCCTGGTGTCCATCGGCGCTCACCCCACTTCCGGACGACCACGGCGCGCCGAGCAGGACGCGCGCGCGGTCGAGCTGGGGCTGCAACTGGCTGGGGATAAGTTGCAGGTGCTGCACGCGGGTGATGTCAGCGAGCCGACCCTGCGTAGCTACCTGGGCATGGGCCTGCCGCAACTGCAGGTACTCGAACAGCCGGCCGGCGCCGATGCGTTGCCGGTGCTCAGCGAGTATCTGCGCGACGCCGGTGCCCAAGTGGTCCTGACCGGAAGCCAGGCAGAAACCGGCGAAGGTTCGGGGATGCTGCCGTTCCTGTTGGCCGAACAATTGGGCTGGCCGCTGATTGTGGGGCTGGCGCAGGTGGAGTCCATCGACGCCGGCGTAGCCCTGGTGCTGCAGGCGTTGCCTCGCGGCCAGCGGCGGCGCTTGAAGGTGCGCCTGCCGTTTCTTGCCACTGTGGATAACGCGGCGCCCAAGCCACGCCAGAGCGCCTACGGCCCGGCGCAACGGGGTGAGCTGGCGGCCCATGACGTCGAGATTGAACAGGATGAGTTATTCACAGGCGCACTGCTGCAACCGGCCAAGCCACGGCCCAAGCGCCTCAAGGTGATCAAGGCCAAGAGCGGCGCCGATCGGATGAAGGCTGCCACGGCCAAGGCCAGTGGTGGTGGGGGGCAGGTGCTCAAGGGCGTCAGCGCCGAAGAAGGCGCGCAGGCGATTCTCAAGCTTCTTGTAGAAGAGGGTGTCGTACGCTGATACCTGACCACCACCAAACCTTGTGGGAGCTGGCTTACCCACAAGGCCTGTTGATCCGCCTGTGGATAACCTGTTCGCGGTTGTCCACAAGCCCGGCGTATCAAGCTCTCCAGCCCTTTGTACGAAAACTAACCAGCCTAACTCTCGGTTTTTGCTCGGGTTTTCATCGGCTCAATGCCTCGACTTGCCCCCAAAGTCTGTTGGCGCTTTTGTGGATAAGATGTTCGCTATCCGCTACAGGCCTTATGAAACGTGGCTTTCGCAGGATTGGTTAATAATTGATCAAATCTAACTTTTTCGCGTTTTTAACTGCGGCACATCCCCGATTTATGAGGGTTTCCCAGGCTTTTCCACAACCCGGATAAAGTTGCCCCCAAAGTCTGTTGGTGCATCTGTGGATAAGGTGTTCGCTTACCGCTGAAAGCCACGCCAAACAAGGCTCTTGTAGGTTTGATCAATAAATGAACAGCTTAAGATAAAACCCGCAAGTTTAAATAAGTCACGGATTTTCTTGATTTAATTTGCGTGCACGGCGTACTTGCCCACAATTGCTGTGGGTGGCTTTGTGGATAAGTTGTTGGGTAAAGGCTGTAGGGCAGGGCGCTAACGGCTTGTAGGAGCGAGGGGGACGCCTAGTTCTTGCTCGCGAAAAACGTCAACGATAACGCGTGCTTCCTGGATAAACACGGTGCCTGTGAGTTTTTCGCGAGCAAGCTCGCTCCTACAGTGTGATCCATAGGTGTCAGTTATTCGTGTGCTGCCACACCTTTGAGGTACGGCGCCGGAGCAGCGCCCAGGTTGCTCAACATGCGCTCGCTGTACCAATCCACAAAATTCACCACGCCAAACTCATAGGTCTTGGAGTAAGGGCCAGGCTGGTAAGCGGTGGAGTTGATGCCACGTTGGTTCTCTTCGGCCAGGCGACGGTCCTGGTCGTTGGTGGCGTCCCACACCTGGCGCATGCGCTCCACGTCGTAGTCCACGCCTTCCACGGCGTCCTTGTGCACGATCCACTTGGTGGTGACCATGGTTTCCTGGGCGCTGATGGGCCACACGGTGAACACAATGATGTGGTCGCCCATGCAGTGGTTCCAGGAGTGGGGCAGGTGCAGGATGCGCATCGAGCCCAGGTCCGGGTTCTTGATGCGGCCCATAAGCTTGGCGCAGCCTTGCTTGCCATCCAGGGTCATCGACACGGTGCCCTTGAGCAGCGGCATGCGCACGATGCGGTTACGCAGGCCGAAGCTGGCGTGGGCGTAAGGGATTTTTTCGGCATCCCAGGCGGCGGCAGAAGCGGCCACGTGGTCCTTGAACGCTTGGTCGGCGCGTGGGTCGGTGACGTCGTCCCACTCCAGCAGGGTTTTCAGCAGTTCGGGGTGTGACGCGTTGCAGTGGTAGCACTCGCGGTTGTTTTCCAGCACCAGCTTCCAGTTGGCTTTTTCGAACAAGGTGGTCTGGATCGCCACCTTGGTGTTCTCCATGTCGTAGGGTTCCATGTAATGGCTGAGCGTCGACAGGAAGTCATCGATGGCCGGTGGGTTCTCGGCCAGGCTGATAAAGATGTAGCCGCCAGCGGTCTTTACGTTCACCGGCTTGAGGCCGTACTGCTTCATGTCGAAATCGGCGCCCATCTCGGTGCCGGCGAACAGCAGGCGGCCGTCCAGCTCGTAGGTCCACTGGTGGTAGTGGCAGACCAATTTGGCGACCTTGCCCTTGTCGCTGGTGCACAAGCGCGAGCCACGATGGCGGCAGACGTTGTGGAACGCATGCACCACGCCGTCGGCCCCCCGGATCACGATGATCGGGTTCTTGCCCACTTGCAGGGTCAGGTAGTTGCCCTTGGTGGGGATTTCGCAGGTCATGCCGGCGATTAACCACTCCTTCTGGAAGATCTCCTGCATGTCGATATCGAACAGCCGCTCATCAGAGTAAAACGGCTGCGGCAGCGAAAAAGTGCGCTCGCGCTCTTGCAGCATTTGCGCGGTGGCCTTGCGTGCGGGTTCCAGCGGATCGCCCAAGCTTAAGGTTGCGGTGACGTCC
Organism: Pseudomonas sp. FP215; assembly: GCF_030687795.1. Lineage (NCBI taxonomy): Bacteria > Pseudomonadati > Pseudomonadota > Gammaproteobacteria > Pseudomonadales > Pseudomonadaceae > Pseudomonas > Pseudomonas sp. FP215. The sequence goes on along the minus strand of NZ_CP117447.1, from coordinate 6,145,907 downwards.
ATCGTGTGTGTCCTCATGGCCATTCTGTGTGGCCGGCGAATAGTGGCTACGGTTGGTGCTGTGCAAGGCGTAAAGAACGCGTCTTTGTTGGGAGCGAGTGTGGGCCCGGCGTCACGTCGGACCTTATCCATGGGCGACATGGCCCAATCTGATCCCGACGCGCAAGCCCCTGTCTTTGGGGGCTGGTCGCCGTAAGTATGTGAATGTCGCAGATAGGTAAATGGGTGGTTCTCGCGTTACGCAGAATCGCCACCATAAGGCCGACGTCGGCGGTGGAGAACAACATGTCCAATAATTTCCTGAATCCGGTAACCACCCAGACCTGGGCCAATGGTCGGCACATCGTCCGTTGCGTCAAAGTCATCCAGGAAACCTGGGATGTGCGCACCTTCTGCTTTATGGCCGATCAGCCGATCCTGTTCTTTTTCAAGCCGGGGCAATTCGTCACTCTGGAGCTGGAAATCGAAGGCCAGCCGATCATGCGCTCGTACACGATTTCCAGCTCACCGTCGGTGCCTTACAGCTTTTCGGTGACCATCAAGCGTGTTCCGGGTGGCCGGGTTTCCAATTGGCTGCACGACACCTTGCACGAAGGCCAGGAGTTGGCGGTGCACGGCCCGGTCGGGCTGTTCAATGCCATCGACTTCCCAAGCCCTAAAGTGCTGTACCTCAGCGGTGGGGTTGGGATCACGCCGGTGATGTCCATGGCGCGCTGGTTCTACGACACCAACGCCAACGTCGACATGACCTTTATCCACAGCGCCCGCTCGCCCAAGGACATCATCTATCACCGCGAGCTGGAGCACATGGCGTCGCGGATCGACAACTTCAGCCTGCACCTGATCTGCGAAAAACACGGCCTGGGCGAACCCTGGGCCGGGTATCGCGGCTATCTGAACCACAAGATGCTCGAGCTGATGGTGCCGGACTTCCTCGAGCGTGAAGTGTTCTGCTGCGGCCCTACGCCGTACATGAACGCAGTGAAGCGTTTGCTGGAAGTCGCCGGTTTCGACATGACCCGTTATCACGAAGAATCCTTTGGCGCGACGCCACCGGAAGCCCGTGCCGATGCGGTGGAGCAGGCCGAGCAAGCGGCGGATGCGCCGGAGATCGACCTGGCGGACCTGCACCAAGTGGAATTTATCGCGTCGGGCAAGAGCATTCGCGTGGCGCCGGGGGAAACCGTGCACGCCGCAGCCGCCAAGCTCGGCCTGCTGATCCCCAAGGCCTGCGGCATGGGCATCTGCGGTACATGCAAGGTGATGAAGCTGGGCGGCGAAGTGGAGATGGAGCACAACGGCGGGATTACCGAAGAGGACGAAGCCGAAGGCTACATCCTGTCGTGCTGCAGTGTGCCGAAGGGTGATGTACGCATCGAATTCTGATCTGCTCGTTGGGAACGCCGCCCAGGACGCTCCGCGTCCCGTCGCAAGTGAAGGGTGACCCGGATCTTCAGAGCCACGGTTGGATGTCGATCAGGCCAGGCATACCCGCATAGTTGCGAGCGCTGGAGTAACGCCAGTGTTCAGCCAGGTCCACATAGCCTCGCTTTATGGGGTTGTGATGGATGTAATCAAGCTTCTGGCGCATGACAGCCTCGCTGTAGATCAATTGCGCATGTGAGCCTTCCTGCCACAGTTGATAAACACGATCTGTCTTGTGTGCACGCTTGCAGAAACGCAGGCGCTGCAATACCCGCTCCGCGCCTTTGCTTTGCAGGTCGTCAATGATGGTGCGAGCGGTGAAGGATTTGAATTGGCTGACGCACTTTCCCAGATCGGGCGCTTGAGCAATAAAGTGCAAGTGATTTTCCAGGATGACGTAACCAAACAAGTTTAATGCGTGGTTGCTTTGTTGATATCGCCAGCAATCCAGAAGATGGTCCACCAGATAGTTGCGGGTGAAGAGGGGGAGCCATTCCATGACAGTGCAGGTAAGGAAGTGTGGTTTTTCGGGTTCGGTGATGACATAGCGGCTTCTACCCACGTGTTCATCCTTGAGTTCGGGTGGACGCGGAGCGTCCGGGGAGGCATTCCCACGCGGAGCGTGGGAACGAGCAGCGTGTGAACGATCAACTTCTTCAGCGTCGCGTCGCAGTCTGCGACGCGAGCCTTAGGTGTTAACGCTTATTGGGCGTAGATATGAACAACAAAGTGCTGGCCTGAGGTTGTCAGTTCGTAGACTTTGTCGTAGATGGTCAGGGTTTGCGATGGCTCTTGAATGGTATCCCCGATTTTGGCGTGTTTCCTGAACTCATCCCAGTCAATGACCGTGGTGCTACTGCTGCCGCCGCTTTGCAATGTGTTGCTATTGCTTTGATATTCCATGATTAAGCTCTCCATTGATTTACCTTTGCCGCCGATTATTCGGCCGGCAGTGAAACCCGAAAGGTGGCAGATATCGCTGCGTTTTCCTTGCGGGTAACAAGAGGCTAGACAATAAAAACGAGCCGTATTGCTGTCAGAAATATCAAAAAACAGTCTCGGCGATCGGCCAGTACGGACTGGCCGAATTCGTACGTTAAGCGTTCATGACTTCCCGAATATCGGCGGCCAGTTCCCTTACACGCTCTTCCTCGGTATCCCACGCACACATGAAGCGCGCACCGCCTTTGCCGATGAAGGTGTAGAAGCGCCAGCCCTTGGCGGTCAGCGCTGCAATTGCGGGTTCCGAGAGTTGCAGGAACACGCCGTTGGCCTGTACCGGGAACATCAATTCCACGCCGGGAATATCCGCCACCAGGCTGCTCAGCAATTGCGCGCAATGGTTGGCGTGGCGTGCATGCTTGAGCCAGGCGCCATTTTCCAGCAGGCCTACCCATGGTGCAGAAAGGAAGCGCATTTTCGACGCCAACTGACCGGCCTGTTTGCAGCGGTAATCAAAGTCTTCAGCCAGTTTGTGATTGAAGAACAGGATGGCTTCACCCACCGCCATGCCGTTTTTGGTGCCGCCAAAGCACAGCACATCCACGCCGGCTTTCCAGGTCAGGTCGGCCGGTGAGCAACCCAGGAATGCACAGGCATTGGCGAAGCGTGCGCCGTCCATGTGCAGGTTCAGGCCCAGCTCCTTGCAGGTGGCGCTGATCGCGCGGATTTCTTCGGGGGTGTACACGCTGCCGACTTCGGTGGCTTGGGTCAGGGTGACCACGCGAGGCTTGGGGTAGTGGATGTCCTGACGCTTGAGGGCGATCTCGCGGATCGACTCCGGGGTCAACTTGCCGTTTTCGGTGCGGGCAACCAGCAGTTTGGAGCCGTTGGAGAAAAACTCCGGCGCGCCGCATTCGTCGGTCTCGACGTGGGCGGTTTCCGAGCAAATCACGCTATGGTAGCTCTGGCACAACGAGGACAGCGCCAGGGAGTTGGCGGCCGTACCGTTGAAAGCGAAGAACACCTCGCAGTCGGTCTCGAACAGATTGCGGAAACCGTCGGCGGCGCGGTGGGTCCATTCATCATCGCCGTAGGCGCGTTGATGGCCCTGGTTGGCTTGTTCCATGGCGGCCCAGGCTTCCGGGCAGATGCCGGAATAGTTGTCACTGGCGAATTGTTGGCTCTTGTCGGTCATGGCCCGTTCCTGTGGTCGATGTTGGTGCGCACTTTACCCAAGATTGCCGGGGGCGCGCACGCACTGTAAATGCAAAGTCGTTGGGGAATTATGCACGGTACTCAAACCCTGCCTGTCGGACCTGTCCGAGATGGCGCTTTGGATCTGCTCAAGTGGCTGGCGCTGTTGAGCATGGTGCTCGATCACCTGCGCTATGTGGGGCTGAGCCTGGATGGGCTATACGTGCCGGGGCGCTTGGCGTTTCCGTGGTTTTGCCTGGCGATTGCGGCCAATTTGCATCGGGTCCGCAATGCTCCGGTGACCGGCCATTGGCGCTACCTGGGTTGGTTGCTGCTGTTCAGCGTGATCAGCGAGGTGCCGTATCGGCTATTTATCGAGGATGTCGATACCTTGAACGTGTTGCCGACCCTGGCGCTGGGCTTGCTGGTTGCCCGAGGTTGGCAGCAACAGGCGCTTTTTGATCGAGGATTAGCGCTGATAGCACTCAGTATCGCGGCGGTGTTTGCGACACATCTGATGTTCGGCTTTTTCGGCGTGTTGCTGCCCTTGGCGATGTTGCTGGTGTTCAGTCGCCCTTGGTATTTCAGTGTGCTTCCAGGCTTGGTTTGTGTTGCTGCCAATCAATGGCAGATTCTGCTCAATAGCGGCACGCTCGTGGCGCAGCTGGGGTTGGCGGCATGTCTGATTGCGCCCGTGGCTGGGTGGGTCTTATTGCGACATGCCCGCAGCGTTGCGCCCCCGCCAATGCGCCGCTGGGCCTATGCCCTTTATCCGCTGCACTTCCTCCTGCTGCAGCTCCTTCGCACGCTCATCGCCTAACCCTCCTGTAGGAGCGAGCTTGCTCGCGAAAAACGTCAACGATTACGCGTGCTTACTGAATAAACACTGCGCCTATGAGTTTTTCGCGAGCAAGCTCGCTCCTACAAATTGTGAGGCCTGCCAATATCATTCGTTCAGTCATGTCGTAAACGCACCTTTGCGTGGCGTGCGCAGGCATTTGGCCCGCACGCGCCAGCCCTACCATCGCATCAAAGGGCCCTGCACGGGCCTCAACAATACGAAAGGCTGGGAGAGACGCGATGTTCAGCAAACAAGACCAGATCCAGGGATATGACGACGCACTGCTGGCGGCGATGAATGCCGAGGAGCAGCGCCAGGAAGATCATATCGAGCTGATCGCGTCGGAGAACTACACCAGCAAGCGCGTGATGGAAGCCCAAGGCAGCGGCCTCACCAACAAATACGCCGAAGGCTACCCGGGCAAGCGCTACTACGGTGGCTGCGAGCATGTGGACAAGGTCGAAGCCCTGGCCATTGAACGCGCCAAGCAGCTGTTCGGCGCCGATTACGCCAACGTGCAGCCGCACTCTGGTTCCTCGGCCAACAGCGCGGTGTACCTGGCGCTGATCAATGCCGGCGACACCATTCTGGGCATGAGCCTGGCCCACGGCGGTCACCTGACCCACGGCGCCAAAGTGTCGTCCTCGGGCAAGCTGTACAACGCGGTGCAATACGGCATCAACACCGACACCGGCTTGATCGACTACGACGAAGTCGAGCGCCTGGCGGTCGAGCATAAGCCGAAGATGGTTGTGGCGGGTTTCTCGGCCTACTCCAAGACCCTGGATTTCCCACGCTTCCGTCAGATCGCTGACAAAGTAGGCGCGCTGCTGTTCGTCGATATGGCCCACGTTGCCGGCCTGGTCGCCGCCGGCCTGTACCCCAACCCGCTGCCTTACGCCGACGTGGTCACCACCACCACCCACAAGACCCTGCGCGGTCCACGGGGCGGCCTGATCCTGGCCAAGGCCAACGAAGAAATCGAAAAGAAACTCAACGCCGCGGTATTCCCCGGCGCCCAGGGCGGCCCGCTGATGCACGTGATCGCTGGCAAGGCCGTGTGCTTCAAGGAAGCGCTGGAGCCCGGCTTCAAGGCTTACCAGCAGCAAGTGATCGATAACGCCCAGGCCATGGCCGAAGTGTTCATCAAGCGTGGCTACGACGTGGTCTCCGGCGGCACCGACAACCACCTGTTCCTGGTCAGCCTGATCCGCCAGGGCCTCACCGGCAAAGAGGCGGACGCCGCCCTGGGGCGCGCCCACATCACCGTCAACAAGAACGCGGTGCCAAATGACCCGCAGTCGCCGTTCGTGACCTCGGGCCTGCGCATCGGTACCCCGGCGGTGACCACCCGTGGCTTCAAAGTGCCGCAGTGCGTCGAGCTGGCCGGCTGGATCTGCGACATCCTCGACAACCTCGGCGACGCCGATGTCGAGGCCAACGTGGCCAAGCACGTGTCTGCCCTGTGCGCTGATTTCCCGGTTTATCGCTGAGCGCGGTTTTGGAGTAATGACTATGCAACGCTACTCAGGCTTCGGCCTCTTCAAGCACTCCCTCAGCCATCACGAAAACTGGCAGAAGATGTGGCGCACGCCGACCCCTAAAAAGGTCTATGACGTGGTGATCGTCGGCGGTGGCGGGCATGGTCTGGCGACCGCCTACTACCTGGCCAAGGAGCACGGCATCACCAACGTGGCCGTGGTCGAAAAAGGCTGGCTGGGCGGCGGTAACACCGCGCGCAACACCACCATCGTGCGTTCCAACTACCTGTGGGACGAGTCGGCGCACCTGTACGAACACGCCATGAAACTCTGGGAAGGTTTGTCCCAGGACCTGAACTACAACGTGATGTTCTCCCAGCGCGGCGTGTACAACCTGTGCCACACCCTGCAGGACATCCGTGATTCCGAGCGCCGTGTGAGCGCCAACCGCCTCAACGGCGTAGACGGCGAACTGCTGAATGCCCAGCAAGTGGCCGACGAAATCCCGTACCTGGATTGCTCCAAGAACACCCGTTACCCCGTGCTCGGTGCCACCGTGCAACGGCGCGGCGGCGTGGCCCGTCACGATGCCGTGGCCTGGGGCTTTGCCCGCGCTGCCGACGCCTTGGGCGTGGACTTGATCCAGCAGACCGAAGTGATCGGTTTTCGCAAGGAAAACGGCGTGTGCATCGGTGTGGAAACCAACAAGGGCTTTATCGGCGCCAAGCGCGTCGGTGTGGTCACAGCCGGTAACTCCGGGCACATGGCTTCGCTGGCGGGCTTTCGCCTGCCGATCGAATCCCACCCGCTGCAAGCTCTGGTGTCGGAGCCGATCAAGCCGATTATCGACAGCGTGATCATGTCCAACGCCGTGCACGGCTACATCAGCCAGTCCGACAAGGGCGACCTGGTGATCGGCGCCGGTATCGACGGCTACAACGGCTACGGCCAGCGCGGCTCGTACCCGGTGATCGAGCACACCATCCAGGCCATCGTCGAGATGTTCCCGGTGCTGTCACGGGTGCGTATGAACCGCCAGTGGGGCGGCATCGTCGACACCACTCCGGACGCCTGCCCGATCATTTCCAAGACCCCAGTGCCGAACATGTTCTTCAACTGCGGTTGGGGTACGGGCGGCTTCAAGGCCACCCCAGGCTCAGGCAACGTGTTTGCCGCCAGCCTGGCCAAGGGTGAAATGCACCCGCTGGCCGCGCCTTTTTCCATCGACCGTTTCCACAACGGTGCGCTGATCGACGAACACGGCGCTGCGGCCGTCGCCCACTAACAGGAGAAATTCCCTATGTTGCATATCTTCTGTCCTCACTGTGGCGAACTGCGCTCCGAAGAGGAATTCCACGCGTCCGGCCAAGCGCACATCCCGCGCCCGCTGGACCCGAATGCCTGCACCGACGAGCAGTGGGGCGACTACATGTTCTTTCGCGATAACCCACGCGGGCTGCACCACGAACTGTGGATCCATGCCGCCGGTTGCCGCCAGTATTTCAACGCCACCCGCGACACTGTGACCTACGAAATTCTTGAAACCTACAAGATCGGTGAGAAGCCTCAGTTCACCGCCAAGGCCTCTGGAGAGAAGGTATGAGCCAGATCAATCGCCTGTCCAACGGTGGCCGCATCGACCGTAATAAAGTCCTGACGTTTACGTTCAACGGTCAGAGCTACAAAGGCTTTGAAGGCGACACCCTGGCCGCAGCCCTGCTGGCCAACGGCGTCGATATCATTGGCCGCAGCTTCAAGTACTCGCGCCCACGGGGCATCTTTGCCGCAGGCGCCGAAGAGCCGAACGCGGTGCTGCAGATCGGCGCCACCGAAGCCACGCAGATCCCCAACGTGCGCGCCACCCAACAGGCGCTGTACCAGGGCTTGGTCGCCACCAGCACCAACGGCTGGCCGAGCGTGAACAACGACATGATGGGCATTCTCGGCAAGGTCGGCGGCAAGCTGATGCCGCCGGGCTTCTACTACAAAACCTTCATGTACCCGCAATCGTTCTGGATGACCTACGAGAAGTACATCCGCAAGGCGGCGGGCCTTGGCCGTTCGCCCACCGAGAACGATCCGGACACCTACGACAACTTCAACCGTCATTGCGATGTGCTGGTGGTCGGTGCAGGCCCATCCGGCCTGGCAGCGGCACTGGCGGCGGCGCGCAGCGGTGCCCGTGTGATCATCGCCGACGAGCAAGAGGAATTTGGTGGCTCGCTGCTCGATTCCCGTGAAAGCCTCGACGGCAAGCCCGCCACTGAATGGGTCGCCAGCGTCATTGCCGAATTGAAAGCCCTGCCGGACGTGGTGCTGCTGCCCCGCGCCACCGTCAACGGCTACCACGACCATAATTTCCTGACCATTCACGAACGCCTGACCGACCACCTGGGTGACCGTGCGCCGATTGGCGTGGTGCGTCAGCGTATCCACCGCGTACGTGCCAAGCGTGTGGTGCTGGCTACCGGTGCGTGCGAGCGTCCGCTGGTGTACGGCAACAACGATGTGCCGGGCAATATGCTCGCGGGTGCGGTGTCTACCTACGTGCGTCGCTACGGCGTGGCACCGGGTAAAAAGCTGCTACTGTCGACCAACAACGACCATGCCTATCGCGTAGCGCTGGACTGGTTCGATGCGGGCCTCACCGTTGTCGCGGTGGCCGATGCGCGTCACAACCCACGCGGGGCACTGGTTGAAGAAGCCCGTGCCAAAGGCATTCGCATCCTCACCGGCAGCGCCGTGATCGAAGCCCGTGGCAGCAAGCACGTGACCGGTGCCCGCGTGGCGGCCATCGACGTCAAGGCGCATAAAGTCACCAGCCCCGGCGAGTGGCTGGACTGTGACCTGGTCGCCAGCTCCGGCGGTTACAGCCCGGTGGTGCACCTGGCCTCGCACCTGGGCGGCAAGCCGACCTGGCGTGAAGATATCCTCGGTTTTGTACCGGGCGAAGCTCCACAAAAACGCGTGTGCGTGGGCGGCATCAACGGTGTCTACGGCCTTGGCGATTCCCTCGCCGATGGCTTTGAAGGTGGCGTGCGTGCGGCCAGCGAAGCCGGTTTTGCCCCGGTTGAAGGCACGCTGCCAAAAGCCTTGAGCCGTCTTGAAGAACCAACCCTGGCGCTGTTCCAGGTGCCCCACGAAAAAGCCACTGCACGGGCGCCAAAGCAATTTGTCGACCTGCAAAACGACGTGACCGCCGCCGCCATCGAACTGGCCACTCGCGAAGGTTTCGAGTCGGTGGAGCACGTCAAGCGCTACACCGCGTTGGGCTTTGGCACCGACCAGGGCAAGCTGGGTAACGTCAACGGCCTGGCCATCGCCGCCCGTTCGCTGAACGTGACCATCCCGCAGATGGGCACCACCATGTTCCGTCCCAACTACACGCCGGTGACATTCGGCGCCGTAGCGGGCCGTCACTGTGGGCACATTTTCGAACCGGTGCGCTACACCGCTCTGCAAGCCTGGCACGTGAAGAACGGCGCCGAGTTTGAAGACGTCGGCCAGTGGAAACGCCCGTGGTATTTCCCGCGTAACGGTGAAGATCTGCACGCCGCAGTGAAGCGCGAATGCCTGGCGGTGCGTGACAGCGTCGGCCTGCTGGACGCGTCCACCCTCGGCAAGATCGACATTCAAGGCCCGGATGCCCGCGAGTTCCTCAACCGTATCTACAGCAACGCCTGGACCAAGCTCGACGTGGGCAAGGCGCGCTACGGCCTGATGTGCAAGGAAGATGGCATGGTCTTCGACGACGGCGTGACTGCCTGTCTGGCCGACAACCACTTCCTGATGACCACCACCACTGGCGGCGCCGCCCGCGTGTTGCAGTGGCTGGAAATCTACCAGCAGACCGAATGGCCGGACCTCAAGGTGTACTTCACCTCGGTCACCGACCATTGGGCAACCATGACCCTGTCGGGCCCCAACAGCCGTAAGCTGCTGGCGGAAGTCACCGACATCGACCTGGACAAGGACGGCTTCCCGTTCATGACCTGGAAAGAAGGCCTGGTGGGCGGCGTGCCGGCGCGGGTGTTCCGTATCTCGTTTACCGGTGAGCTGTCGTACGAAGTCAACGTGCAGGCCGACTACGCCATGGGCGTGCTGGAAAAAATCGTCGAGGCCGGCAAAAAGTACAACCTGACCCCGTACGGCACCGAGACCATGCACGTACTGCGCGCCGAGAAGGGCTTCATCATCGTCGGGCAAGACACCGACGGCTCGATGACCCCGGATGACCTGAACATGGGCTGGTGCGTTGGCCGTACCAAACCGTTCTCGTGGATCGGCTGGCGTGGGATGAACCGTGAAGACTGCGTGCGCGAAGAGCGCAAGCAATTGGTGGGGCTCAAGCCGATTGATCCGAACGTGTGGCTGCCGGAAGGCGCGCAGTTGGTGTTCGATCCGAAGCAGAGGATCCCGATGAAGATGGTGGGTCACGTTACCTCAAGTTATGCACATAACTCCCTGGGCTATTCGTTTGCCATGGGTGTGGTGAAGGGCGGCTTGAAGCGCATCGGCGAGCGGGTGTTCTCGCCGCAAGCGGATGGCAGCGTGATCGAGGCCGAGATTGTTTCATCGGTGTTCTTTGACCCGAAAGGCGATCGCCAGAACATCTGACACCTGATCGTTCCCACGCTCCGCGTGGGAATGCATTCCGGGGCGCTCTGCGCCCCAAGAGCGGACGCTGAGCGTCCATGGCGGCATCCCCACGCAGAGCGTGGGAACGATCAACAGAATTCAGAACAGGTGCTTTATGACAGCAGCCAATGTTTACCAACAACGCCCCACCACCGGTGCCAAGGCCGAGTCGTCGCTGCACCATGCCGACCTCGCCAGCCTGGTGGGCAAGGGCCGCAAGAATGCCGGCGTGACCGTGCGTGAAAAGAAACTCCTCGGCCACCTGACCATCCGTGGCGATGGCCATGACGCCGCCTTCGCCGCTGGCGTACACAAGGCCGTCGGCATTGAACTGCCCGGCCCCCTGAGCGTGGTCTTCAAGGGTGAAACCAGCCTGCAGTGGCTCGGCCCGGATGAGTGGCTGTTGATCGTGCCGAGCGGTGAAGAATTTGCCGCCGAGCAAAACCTGCGCGCTGCCCTGGGCGACCTGCATATCCAGATCGTCAACGTCAGCGGCGGCCAGCAGATTCTCGAACTGAGCGGCCCGAATGTGCGCGATGTGCTGATGAAGTCCACCAGCTACGACGTGCACCCCAACAACTTCCCGGTCGGCAAGGCCGTGGGTACGGTGTTCGCCAAGTCGCAACTGGTGATCCGTCATACCAGCGAGGACACCTGGGAACTGCTGATCCGTCGCAGCTTCTCGGATTACTGGTGGTTGTGGTTGCAGGATGCCTCGGCCGAATTCGGCCTGAATGTTGTCGCATGATGATCATTCCCACGCTCCGCGTGGGAATGCATACCGGGACGCTCTGCGTCCCAAAAGCGGACGCAGAGCGTCCATGGCGGCATTCCCACGCAAAGCGTGGGAACGATCAGCCTGAGGAGTGACCTATGAGCCGCGCACCCGATACATGGATTTTGACCGCCGACTGCCCCAGCGTGCTCGGCACGGTGGACGCGGTCACCCGCTACCTGTTTGAACAGGGCTGCTACGTCACCGAGCACCATTCGTTTGATGACCGCCTCTCGGGTCGGTTTTTCATTCGTGTTGAGTTCCGTCAGCCTGACGGCTTTGACGAGCAGGCGTTCCGCGATGGCTTGGCCACCCGTGGTGAAGCCTTTGGCATGATCTTCGAACTGACGGCGCCGAACTATCGGCCCAAAGTGGTGATCATGGTCTCCAAGGCCGATCACTGCCTGAACGACCTGCTGTATCGCCAGCGCATCGGCCAGTTGTCGATGGATGTGGTCGCGGTGGTGTCCAACCACCCTGATCTGAAACCGTTGGCCGACTGGCACCAGATTCCCTACTACCATTTCCCCCTGGACCCCAACGACAAACCGTCCCAGGAGCGTCAGGTATGGCAGGTGATTGAAGACACCGGCGCCGAATTGGTGATTCTTGCGCGCTACATGCAAGTGCTGTCACCGGAGCTGTGCCGCAAGCTGGACGGCAAGGCCATCAACATTCATCACTCGTTGCTGCCGGGCTTCAAGGGCGCCAAGCCGTATCACCAGGCGTACAACAAGGGCGTGAAACTGGTGGGCGCCACGGCGCATTACATCAACAACGATCTGGATGAAGGGCCGATCATCGCCCAAGGCGTGGAAGTGGTGGATCACAGCCACTATCCCGAAGACTTGATTGCCAAGGGGCGGGATATCGAAGGGCTCACATTGGCGCGGGCGGTGGGGTATCACATTGAGCGGCGGGTGTTCTTGAATGCCAATCGCACTGTCGTTCTTTAGATCGCTATCGCAGGCAAGCCAGCTCCCACACGCTTGAATGTGTGAACCCGATCCACTGTGGGAGCTGGCTTGCCTGCGATGAGGCCCTTACAAGCAACACAAGAAACAGCATCTGTAATCCGAGCACTTAACGCGCGGCCCCAAGGGCAACGCAGTTCCATAAAAACAACAGCGAGGTGAAAGCATGTCTGGTAATCGTGGTGTCGTGTATCTCGGCAACGGCAAGGTCGAAGTACAGAAAATCGACTATCCCAAAATGCAGGACCCCCGTGGCAGGAAGATTGAGCACGGCGTCATCCTGCGCGTGGTCTCCACCAACATCTGCGGCTCCGACCAACACATGGTGCGCGGCCGCACCACGGCCCAGACCGGCCTGGTGCTGGGTCATGAAATCACCGGTGAAGTGATCGAGAAGGGCAGCGACGTTGAGAACCTGAAAATCGGTGACCTGGTGTCCGTGCCCTTCAACGTGGCGTGCGGCCGCTGCCGCTCCTGCAAGGAACAACACACCGGCGTCTGCCTGACCGTCAACCCGGCCCGGGCCGGTGGTGCCTACGGCTACGTGGACATGGGCGACTGGACCGGCGGCCAGGCCGAGTACGTGCTGGTGCCGTATGCCGACTTCAACCTGCTGAAACTGCCGGACCGCGACAAGGCCATGGAGAAAATCCGTGACCTGACCTGCCTCTCCGACATCCTGCCCACCGGCTATCATGGCGCCGTCACGGCCGGTGTTGGCCCAGGCAGCACCGTGTATATCGCTGGTGCCGGTCCGGTCGGTCTGGCGGCGGCGGCATCGGCACGCCTGCTGGGTGCAGCGGTGGTGATCATCGGCGACGTCAATTCAATCCGCCTGGCCCACGCCAAGGCCCAGGGTTTTGAAGTGGTCGACCTGTCCACCGATACCCCTCTGCACGAACAGATTGCCGCGTTGCTCGGCGAGCCGGAAGTGGATTGCGCCGTTGACTGCGTAGGCTTTGAAGCACGCGGCCACGGCCACGATGGCGTCAAGGCCGAAGCCCCGGCCACGGTGCTCAACTCGCTGATGGGCGTGGTGCGCGTGGCGGGCAAGATCGGTATCCCAGGCCTGTATGTGACCGAAGACCCAGGTGCTGTCGATGCCGCCGCGAAAATGGGCAGCCTGAGCATTCGCTTTGGCCTGGGCTGGGCCAAATCCCACAGCTTCCACACCGGGCAGACGCCGGTGATGAAGTACAACCGCCAACTGATGCAGGCGATCATGTGGGACCGTATCAACATCGCCGAAATCGTCGGCGTGCAGGTGATCAGCCTCGATGACGCCCCCCGCGGGTATGGCGAGTTCGATGCGGGTGTGCCGAAGAAGTTTGTGATTGATCCGCATAAGTTGTTCAGTGCGGCGTAGCGCGTTGGGCAAATGAAAAAGGGCGACCCGTGGGTCGCCCTTTCTTATTTTTGTAGATTCAGCCTCAAATTTGGAACGGCGGTTTGGCCATTTTCAACAATGGTTTTTCCGCCGTAGTTGCACCGAGTTACGCCATTAACTACCTCGTAGGACTCAGGTGCAAGTTCGTACTTGTCCGCCAGGTAGTCATCCGTTGTTCCAGCAGTTTCTCCTGTCCAGGAGCCTTCAGTATTAGATGACGTGTATTTGAAACCGTCTTCGAATTTCTTTTCCTTACCCACAAAATACTCTTGCTTCGTGGGCGTTGACTCTATGTTTTTGACTTTGGGGCATTTATCTATGTCAGCAGCATAAGCATTGCCAGCTAATAAACAGGCCGCCATCAACCCTACAATTAACGTCTTATCCATTTTTCCGTTCCTTGAAACGTGGTGTGGAACTAGATGTTATTAAGCGTGATAAGCGAGGGATACTGTGAGAACTGACAGTTATTCATATCGATAAGGAATAAGAAGGAGGAGGTATATTCCGTGTGTTTCATTGTGAGCGGCAGCAGGGGCTTTAAAAAAATGCCGGCCACTGACCGCTCATATCACATGCTGTGAGGGTTAACGCATTGCCAGTGCCCCTTGATACACCGTCGGGCCGGTTGGCTGCTTACTCACTGAACCACCTTTGGTTTCAGAACTTACCATCAACTCCACCGGTTGTTTGATGGTCTCCTGCTGGCGGGGGTTCAGGCCAATGATGCCTTTGCCATCCTCGGGCAACAGGCCAAGGGATACCGGTGTGCCGTCTTTGGGAATCGCCCAGAGTTCAAGGCTTTGGTCCGGTGCTGGCGCCGTGGAGGCAATCGGTTCTACTTCCAGGTAATCCTTATGGGCCATGATCTGTGCTGCTGGCTGCTGGGTCGTGGTCACCAACGTTGCCGCGGATTTGACGCTGTCCTGGGTGTAGAGCGCGCCGCCGATACCGGCAACCACCACCACGCAGGCGCCGATGAACAGGCGAGGGCGGCTCCAGAACGCAGGCTTGTGCTCAATCACTGGGGGTTGGATCGCAGTCATAAGTCTCTTCTCGACAAATTTTGTAGTCAGTTCATGGACCCGCTTATCCCCGATGGGTTCCTGAGGGGCTCCGGAACAACCGACGGGTTACCCAGTCCAACGCCTGCGTTTACCCCTATACCCAGAGGTTGTTTCGATGAAGATTTCACGCGGTTTTGCCCTGTCCTGCCTGTTGACCGTGGCCGCCGGCCCGGTGTTCGCCGCAGGTTTCAGCCTTGGCGATGCAGCCAACGCCATTTCCGGCATGCAGGGTGGCAACAACAAGGCCGCTGCCGCCGCGCCTACGTCGGAAACGGCCGACCTGCTGACGGCCCTGACCTCGCAACTGAACATCACCCCCGAGCAAGCGGTGGGCGGCACGGGTGCCATGCTGGGTCTGGCCAAGAACAAACTCAGTGGCAACGACTTCTCGCAGTTGAGTAGCACTGTGCCGGGGCTGGACAAGTTATCGGGTAATAACGCATTGGGCAGCCTCGGTGCCTTGAGCGGGATGCTCGGCCAAACCGGCGGCAGCAAGACCAGCGGCCTGGACGGCCTGCTGGGTAACGTGAAAAGCACCAATGACTTGAACACCGCCTTCAGCGCCCTGGGCATGGACAGCGGCATGGTCGGCCAGTTTGCCCCGGTGATTTTGCAATACCTGGGCGGCGAGGGTGCCAACAGCTCCGTACTGGGCAAATTGGCTCAGGCTTGGGGCACCGGCAGCTAAAGAGGCTCCTCGCGCAGTTGTTCGATGCGCGCATCCTTTTCCATCCAGAGCTGGTTGACCCAGTTCTGGACTGTCTGGCGAAACGCCGGATCATTCTCGTAATCCCCTTGCCACAGCGCCGGGTCCAGTTCGCGGGTACGGATATCCACGATCACCTTCGGCACCGCGCCGCTGATCAAGTCCCAGAAGCCCGGAATCTTTTGCTGCGGGTACACCACGGTCACGTCGAGGATCGCGTCCAACTGTTCGCCCATCGCCGCCAGCACAAAGGCCACGCCGCCCGCCTTGGGCTTGAGCAACCGGTTATACGGTGAAGCCTGTTGCGTGCGCTTGGCCTCGTTGAACCGCGTGCCCTCCAGGTAATTGACCACCGTGACCGGCTGGCGCTTGAACAGCTCGCAGGCCTCTTTGGTGATCTTCAAATCCTGCCCCGCCAGCTCCGGGTGCTTGGCCAGGAACGCCTTGGTGTAGCGTTTCATGAAGGGGTAATCCAACGCCCACCAGGCCAGGCCGAGAAAGGGCACCCAGATCAGTTCTTTTTTCAGGAAGAACTTGAAGAACGGCGTGCGCCGGTTCAATGCCTGGATCAGCGCGGGAATATCGACCCAGGATTGGTGGTTGCTGATCACCAGGTAAGAGGTATCGCCGCGCAGGTCCTCGCCACCGCGAATATCCCATTGGGTGGGGATGCACGCGGCGAAGATCAGCTTGTCGATCTCGGCCCAGGTCTCGGCGATCCACATCACCGCCCATGAGGCATAGTCACGCGAGCGCCCTGGCGCCACCAGCTTGAGCAGGGCGAAGACCATCAAGGGGCCGATCAGGATCAGCGTGTTGAGTAACAGCAGCAGTGTAACCAGACAGCCGGTGAGCAGGCGGCGCATAAGCAACTCTTGGAATTCTGTGGGCGGGCCATGATAAGCAAGGTGAGTCTAGAGGCCAAATCGCAAAATCGCGCACGAATGTTTCACACTGCGCGCGATATGCTCGGTCATCCAACTAAGTGCTGTGTTTGCGGTCTAGACTCCGCCCACTTCTTTCGAGGAAATCCTGCCGTGAAATTACTCCTTGCCGCGTTTGCCCTGGTTGCCGTACCTGTCATGGCGGCCGAGCCGACCCTTTACGGTCGCTACGAATACATCCAGTTGCCGGAGATCGGCCAGACCTTCAAGGCCAAGATGGACACCGGCGCGCTGACCGCCTCGCTGTCGGCGCGTGACATCGAAACCTTTCAGCGCGACGGCGATGATTGGGTACGCTTCCGCCTCGGCGGTGAGGACGCCGGTAACAAGGTGTATGAGCACAAGGTGTCGCGCATCAGCAAGATCAAGAGCCGCGCCGACGAAGATGATGACAAGGACGAAGCCAGCGTGGCCAAGCGCCCGGTGATCGACCTGGAAATGTGCCTGGGTGACGTCAAACGCACCGTTGAGGTCAACCTTACTGACCGCAGCAGTTTCAACTACCCACTGCTGATCGGCGCCAAGGCCCTGCGTGAGTTTGGTGCTGCGGTAAACCCGGCGCGTCGTTACACTGCCGACAAACCGGACTGCTGATTGAGCCCATGCCGCACATCCTGATTGTCGAAGACGAAGCGGCGATAGCCGACACGCTGATTTTTGCCCTGCAAGGCGAAGGCTTCACCACCACCTGGCTGACGCTCGGCCAGGCGGCGCTGGAGCATCAGCGCCAGACCCCGGCGGACCTGGTTATCCTCGATATCGGCCTGCCGGACATCACCGGCTTTGAAACCTGCAAGCAATTGCGCCGCTTCAGCGAAGTGCCGGTGATGTTCCTCAGTGCCCGGGATGCCGAGATCGACCGGGTGGTGGGGCTGGAGATCGGCGCCGATGATTACGTGGTCAAGCCTTTCAGCCCGCGGGAAGTGGCGGCGCGGGTCCGGGCGATTCTCAAGCGGGTCGGCCCGGGTGTGGCGCCGACGCTGTTCCAGGTAGACCTGGAACGCATGCAGATTCTCTATCGCGGCCAACCCTTGAGCCTCACGCGCCATGAGTTCCGCTTGCTGCAAAGCCTGCTGGAGCAACCCGAGCGTGTGTTCAGCCGCGAGCAACTGCTGGACGCGGTGGGCGTACCTGCCGATGCCGGTTACGAGCGCAATATCGACAGCCATATCAAAAGCCTGCGCAGCAAGCTTCGGAGTGTGGCGGCGGACGCCGAGCCGATCCAGACCCATCGTGGCCTCGGTTATAGCTACAGCCCGAGCCACAGCTGATGCGCCTGGGGCTGCGGATTTTTCTGGTGTATGCACTGTTTATCGGCCTGACCGGCTACTTCGTGCTCAACACCGTGATGAAGGAAATCCGCCCCGGCGTGCGCCAGTCCACCGAAGAAACATTGGTGGACACCGCCAACCTGTTGGCCGAGATCCTGCGCGAGGACGTGAAGAACGGCACCCTCGGCCAGAGTCATTGGCCTGCGCTGCTCAAGGCTTATGGCAACCGTCAACCGGGTGCGGTGATCTGGGGGCTGCCGAAGAACCAGGTCAACCATCGCATCTACGTGACCGACGCCAAGGGCAGGGTATTGCTCGACTCCAGCGGTGAAGCGGTGGGCCAGGACTATTCGAAATGGAACGACGTGTACCTGACCCTGCGTGGCGAATACGGTGCGCGCTCCACCCGCAGTGACGCGGACGATGCCACCTCATCGGTGATGCACGTGGGGGCGCCGATTCGCGATAACGGCCAGATCATCGGTGTGGTCACGGTGGCCAAGCCCAACAGCTCGTTGCAGCCCTACGTGGATCGCACTGAGCGGCGCCTGTTGTGGTACGGCGCCGGGCTGGTCACCCTGGGGCTGCTGCTGGGCGCGCTATTGTCGTGGTGGCTGACGGCGGCGCTCAGGCGCCTTACCGCCTATGCCGAAGCCGTGAGCGAGGGCCACCGCGCCGAGTTGCCGCATTACCGCGGCGGCGAGCTCAAGCAGTTGTCCACCGCCGTGGAACACATGCGCACGCAGCTGGAAGGCAAGGCTTACGTAGAGCGCTACGTGCACACGCTGACCCATGAATTGAAAAGCCCATTGGCGGCGATTCGCGGAGCGGCGGAGCTGTTGCAGGGTGACATGAGCCGCGAGCAGCAGCAGCGTTTTGTCGGCAATATCGACAGCGAAAGCGCGCGCCTGCAACAGTTGATCGAACGCCTGTTGAACCTGGCCCAGGTGGAGCAGCGCCAGGGTCTGGAGGAGCAGTCGAGCATTCCTTTGGCCGCGCTGGTTGAGGATGTGCTCAAGGCTCAATGTGCGCGGATCGAAGGCGCCGGCTTGCACGTCGAGCAGGCCATCGCCGCTGATGTGAAGGTGGTTGGCGAACCCTTCCTGCTGCGCCAGGCCCTGGGCAACCTGTTGGACAATGCCCTGGATTTCACCCCGCCGGGCGGCACGCTGAGGTTCAGCGCCCAGGTGCAGCATCACGAGGTGCAGGTCAGCCTGTTCAACCAGGCGCAGGCAATTCCCGACTACGCCTTGCCGCGCCTGAGCGAGCGCTTCTACTCGCTGCCGCGCCCGGCCAGCGGGCGCAAAAGTACGGGCCTGGGGCTCAACTTTGTCGAGGAGGTGATGAAGCTGCACGGCGGCTCGTTGCAGATCGGCAACGTACCCGGCGGCGTGCGAGCGGTGCTGCATCTCCACACAGTCTCCACATTGCCCACATAAATCCCTCATACCGGCTGGGCAGACTCTCCCCATCAAAACAGGGAGAGACCCATGAACCGCAACCTGCTTTTCAAATTGGGCGCGATTGCGCTGCTGATCCTGCTGTTGCTCATTCCGTTGCTGATGATCAACGGCATCATCAGCGACCGTCAGCAATTGCGCGACGGCGTGTTGATGGACATTGCCCGCAGTTCAAGCTTTGCCCAGCGCCTCACCGGGCCGGTGATGGTGGTGCCGTATCGCAAGACCGTGCGTGAGTGGAAGCTCAATGAGAAGCTCAACAAACGCTACGAAGAAACCCGTGAAGAACGCGGCCGTCTGTATTTCCTGCCGGACCGTTTTGAGCTCGACGGCAAGGTGCAAACCGAACTGCGCTCGCGGGGTATCTACCAGGCACGGTTGTTCCATGCCGACAACCGTATCAGCGGGCGTTTCGAGTTGCCTGCGCAGTTGGGGATCACCGAAGACTTTGCCGATTATCGCTTTGAGCCGGCGTTTCTGGCGGTGGGCATCAGTGATATTCGCGGCATTGAAAACGCGCTGAAGCTGGAACTGGGCGAGCAGCGGCTGGAGTTCTCGCCAGGCTCTCAAGTCGACTGGCTGGGCGAGGGCGTGCATGTGACGCTGCCCGAGCAGGACAGCAAGAAACCCGCCGTGGTGGAGTTCGCCTTCGACCTGCGCCTGCAAGGCACCGAGCAACTGCAAGTGGTGCCCGTGGGCAAGACCAGCCAGGTGTCACTGGCGTCCAACTGGCCGCACCCGAGCTTTATCGGCAACTTCCTGCCGGCTCAACGTGACGTCACCGACCAGGGTTTCAGCGCCAATTGGCAAACGACATTCTTCTCCACCAACCTGGAACAAGCCCTGCAGAACTGCCTGGACGGGCAAGGCTGTGAAAACTTCAGCAACCGCAGCTTTGGCGTTAACTTCATCGACCCGGTAGACCAGTACCTCAAGAGCGACCGGGCGATTAAATATGCGCTGTTGTTTATCGCCCTGACCTTTGCCGGCTTCTTCCTCTTCGAGGTGCTCAAGAGTCTGGCGGTGCACCCGATCCAGTACGCTTTAGTGGGCGTCGCACTGGCGTTCTTCTACCTGCTGCTGTTGTCGTTGTCCGAGCATCTGGGCTTTGCCCTGGCCTACCTGATATCTGCCAGCGCCTGTGTGCTGTTGATCGGCTTCTACGTGTGCCATGTGCTGCGCAGCGTTGCCCACGGCCTGGGGTTTTCGGCTGGGCTGGCGGCGCTGTATGGCTTGCTGTACGGGTTGCTCAGTGCCGAGGATTACGCGCTGTTGATGGGCTCGCTGTTGCTGTTTGGCTTGCTGGGCACGGTGATGGTGCTGACACGCAAGCTGGATTGGTATGGGGTGGGTAAACGCAAGGTGGAGCAAGGGCAATGATCGGACTGCGCGAAGACCAGCAAATGAAAGCCAAGATGGTCAACTTCCTCACCAACGCCACCTTCCACTGTAGGAGCGAGCTTGCTCGCGAAGAACGCAAGAACACCGCATTTAACCAGACGACCCGCGTTATCGTTGACGATTTTCGCGAGCAAGCTCGCTCCTACAGAGGCGGCTGAGTCTGCTGCATCGAAGGCCGCTGGCTGACCTCGGCGTACCAGGCGGCGAGCTTGGGAGTGTCCGAGCGCCATTGCAGATCCGGGTGGCGAAAGTCGATATAGCCCAGTGCACACGCCACGCTGATGGCGGCGATGTCGAAGTGGCTGGCCAGTTCGGCAATGGCGTCCCGCTCCAGTTCGGTGAGGGCGCGGCGGATCTTGTTGCGCTGTTCTTCCAGCCAGGGCGCCCAGTGTTTTTCTGGCGGGCGCATGGCGGTTTCGTAACGCACCAGCACGGCGGCATCCATGATGCCGTCAGCCATCGACGCCAGGGTCAGGCGCCGCCAGCGGGCCGAGCCGTCGCGGGGGATCAGCGGGTTGCCGACATGCTGGTGGTCGAAGTAATCGAGGATCACCCGGCTGTCGTGCAGTACCGAACCGTCGGCCAGGCGCAGGGCCGGGATTTTGCCGGTGGGGTTGCCTTGCACCACATCGGCGTCCGGGGTGATGGGCGTGGGCATGCAAGCGTGCAGGGCCACGCGGTCCTGTTGGCCGGTCTCGATCAGCAGCACGCGGACTTTGCGCACGAAGGGTGACGCCGGGTTGTGGAACAAGGTCATGCTGGGCGCGGACATGGGCATTCCTCTGTAGGAGCGAGCTTGCTCGCGAATAACGCCAACGATAACGCAGCTCGCTTGGTTTAACGCGGTGCTCTCGGGTTTTTCGCGAGCAAGCTCGCTCCTACAGCAGTTTGTAGACGGCAATGGCCGCGGGTATGCCCAACCCGACCCAACTCAAAGAATCCCACCACCCATCCCCCAGCAGCGCCGCAAACAACCCGGCAGCACTGAGCAGGCCAATCCCCAGCGGTAGGGCAAACACCTTCCAGAAATTCGACTGCCGCGGCTTCATACCTTGGCCGCCTTGCGCCGCACGATCCATAAGTAAATGCCGCTCACCAGCACGATGATGGTCAACACATCCAGCACCGCCCACAGGACCTTCATCGGCATGCCGCCGTAATCACCAAAATGCAGGGGTTGGGACATGCCCATGGCGTCCATGTACCAAGGCCGTTCGGCGATGGCGGTGACGGCCAGGGTACTGGCGTCGATCAGGACCGGTGTCAGCAAGTGGGAGGTCAGGTGCGTGCTGCCTTTCATGAACACAGCGTAGTGATGTTCGCTGGAAAAGCGCGTGCCGGGGAAGGCGATAAAGTCTGGCTCCATACCCGGTGCGGCCTTGGCGGCAATGCTCAACAGCTCGGTGGCGGGTGCGCGCTGGGTCAGCGGCGGGGCGCTCTTGTAGGGTTCGATCATGGCGCTGAGGCTGTCCTGGCGCCAGGCGGCGATGATCAGGTCGGCGCAGGCGCTGATCACGCCGGTTACCCCCACCACCAGCGCCCAGGTCAAAGTGACCACGCCGATCAGGTTGTGCAGGTCGAGCCAGCGCAGGCGAGTGGACTTGTCCTGGCGCACGGTGGCGAACTTCAAGCGGCGCATGAACGGCAGGTACAACACCGTGCCCGAGATAATCGCCAGCACAAACAGAAGGCCCATGAACGCCAGCAACAACTTGCCCGGCAGCCCGGCAAACATATCCACATGCAGGCGCAGCAGGAACAGGGTGAAGCCCCCATTGGCAGACGGCATTTCGACGGTTTCGCCAGTGCGGGCATCGAGCATGAAGGTGTGCGACGAGTTCGGCTCCGTGCCGGCGGTGGCCGCCATGATCGCGATCACGCCGTTGTTGTCGTCTTCGTCCCAGGCCAGGTACTGCATGGCCTCGCCGGGGCGATGGGCCTGGGCTTTGGCTACAAGCTGCTCGAGGTTGAGCCGGGGCGTATCGGCAGGCATCTGCGCCAGTTCGGGCTCGTTGCCCAGCAGGTGGTCGATTTCGTGGTGAAACACCAACGGCAGGCCGGTGAGGGCGAGCAGCAGCAGGAATACGGTGCAGATCAGGCTGGTCCAGGTGTGGATGAAGGACCAGCGGCGGATGGTTTTGCTTTTCATTGTCTAGCCTTCAGATGCACCAAAGCCGCCCGGTGGGGCGGCCTGGCTGTTAACTCAGCTGATTACCACTGGTAGGTGGCGCTGGCGACGACGCTGCGTTGGTCGCCGAAGTAGCAATAGGAGCCATCACAGGTGGAAATGTAGTCCTTGTTGAACAGGTTGGTCGCGTTCACTTTCACCGACGCGCCCTTGAGACTGTTGTCCAGGCGGCCGAGGTCGTAGTGCACCGCCCCGTCGAACACGGTGTAGGCGTTGGCCTTGCCGGCCCAGGTATTGGCCTGGTCGCCGTAGGTGTTGCCGGTGTAGCGGGCGCCGAAGCCGATACCGAAACCGTCGAGCGCGCCGGTGTGCCAGGTGTAGTCGGTCCACAAGGACGCTTGCTGGTTAGGCATCAGTTGCAGGCGGTTGCCTTTGAACTCGCCTTTTTGCACTTCGGATTTGGCCAACGTGTAGGCGGCGATCACTTTGAGGTTTTCGGTCACGTCAGATACGGCTTCCAGCTCCAGGCCTTTGACTTTCACTTCGCCGGTCTGGTCGGTGACAGACACACCACCGGACTGGAAGCTGCTGACCAGAACGTTCTTCTGGGTCAGGTCATACAGCGCGGCACTCAGTAGCGTGTTCGAACCCGGCGGTTGGTACTTGATCCCCAATTCCCACTGCTTGCCTTCGGTGGGCTTATAGGACTCTGTAGGAGAGGCACTGGCGTTGCTCGCCGGCTGGAAAGATTCGGCGTAGGAGATATACGGTACGAAGCCCGAGTCGAACACATAGCTCAGTGCCGCGTTCCCGCTGAAATTCTTGCTGCGGTCAGTATTGGTCGCGTCGTTTTTGTTGAGGTACGTAGTGCCTTGGTGCACCCAGTCTTCACGGCCACCCAGGGTCAAGCGCCAGTTATCAAGAGCCATCTGGTCCTGGACGTAGAGGCCGGTCTGGACGGTTTTCTGGTTGTAGTCGTAGAAAGCGCCGGAGCGTGCGGGGCGTTCAACTGGCGTGGTGTTGACCGGGTTGAAGATGTTGACTCGTCCGGCCTGCCCGTAAATCGACAAGTACGAGGTATCGGTACGCTGGTGGTCAAGCCCGAGTAGAAGGGTGTGGGTGACGTCGCCGGTGGAGAAGTCGGCCTGAAAGTTGTTATCTACCGCCAATTGTCCGATGTTCTCGTCCACGTTGGTCGAAGAACGGTCCATATTGCCTTCGGCGTCGACCGGTGCCCAGCCAAAGGCGCCCACGGTCAATTGTTGGAACGACAATTCTGATTTGGTGTAACGCAGATTCTGTTTGAACTGCCAGGTATCGTTGAAGCGGTGCTCGAATGCGTAGCCGAGTGCGTAATAGGTACGGTCGTAGAACTCGTAGTCCGGATCGCCCAGGTTTTTATGATGCGAAACGTCACCCAGTGGCGACTTGATCTTGGTGCCGACTATCGGCAGGAACTGGCTGGTCGCCCCGGTATCGTCACGGGTGAACTGCGACAGCAAGGTCAATTTGGTATCGGTGTCGATGTTCCAGGTCAGGCTGGGCGCGATGTTGTAGCGCTTGTTGTCGATATGGTCGATCTGCGTTCCGGCATCACGTACCACGCCGCCAACGCTGTAGAGAAACTGGCCCTCATCATCGATCTTGCCAGTGCTTTCGAAATCGATCTGGCGGTGGTTGTCACTGCCGTATTGCACCTGGATAGCACTGCTCTGTTCGGCGCTGGGACGGCGGCTGACCATGTCCAGCAAGCCACCAGGTGGAGTTTGACCATAAACCGATGAAGCCGGGCCGCGCAGCAGGGCGAGGCGGTCCAGGTTCCAGGTTTCGGCTTTAGGGTTGGCATACACGCCGCGAGGCAATGGCAGGCCATCAAGGAATTGCGTCGGCTCGAAGCCGCGCACACGCATCCAGTCGTAACGGGTGTCGCTGCCGTAGCTGGCGGACACAATGCCGGGCATGTACTTGACCGCGTCGTCGAGGTTCTGGACGTTACGGTCCTGCATCTGCTCGCGGGTGGCTACCGAGATCGAGCGTGGTGCCTCAACCAGCGCGGTATCGGTTTTGGTGCCGGCGGCGGTGCGCTTTGCTACATATCCCTCCACCGGCCCCCAAGCGCTTTCATAGCTGCCTTGGCCGGTGATGTTGGTGGTCGGCAAGGCGACGATGCCCTCCGGAACCGGCATCAGGGTGTAAGTGCCCGCACTGCTTTGTTCCAACTGCAGCCCCGTCCCCCGCAAGGCCTCACGCAACGCGCCCTGCGCATCGAACTGGCCTTTGACCGGCGCCGAGGTCTTGCCGGCAGCGAGTGCGGGGTTGAGGGTCAGGGCCAGGCCGGCCTGGCTGGCGATCTGGTTCAGGGTGGTGGCCAGTGGCGCAGCGGGCAGGTTATAGGCGCGCACACTGGAGGCTTGTTCTGCGGCGATCAGCGGGGTGCTGGCCAGCGGGGCGCTGAGGGCGATCGCCATGGCTAACAGGCTGGGGCGCAACAAGGTGTCTAGCGTGCGGGACATAGGGGCGGCTCCTGAATGGAAATATTTCTCAATTGCCTAGGTGCCGAGTGAGAATCGAAAAGTGATAGGGCTGGGTGAAAATATTTTTTCGCAGGTGTGCTTGAGGGCCTCATCGCAGGCAAGCCAGCTCCCACAGTTGATGGTGTTCGCAGTTCAAAATGTGGGAGCTGGCTTGCCTGCGATAGCAATCGCCCAGGCACTGCAGGACCTAAGGCTTACCCTTGACGGTCACCCACCACGGCGTGTGCTGCTCGATCTGCACCGGCAAGGTCGGCAACAGCGCATTCAATGCCAACGTGGTGTCGTGCAGCGGGAAACTGCCGGTGATGCGCAGGTCGGCCACGGACTTATCCACACCCAGGTAGCCGGTGCGATAGCGCGCCAATTCCTCGATCACATCCCCCAGCCGGGCGTTGTCGACCACCAGCATGCCGCGGGTCCAGGCATCGGTGGCCGGGGTGACGGCCAGCAGCGGGCCAAGGCCGTCGCTGCGCATCAGCACCTGCTGGCCCGCCTTGAACACCTGTTCCTGGTGCAACGCCTCGGGCTGGGCGGCCACGGCTGACTGCAACACACTCAGGCGCGTGGCATCGTCTTCGCGCTTGACGATAAACCGGGTGCCCAGCGCCCGCAGACTGCCGTCGCGGGTTTGCACGTAGAACGGGCGTGAATCGTCGTGGCCGGTTTCGACGAGGATTTCGCCTGCCTGCAACACGATCAAGCGGCGTGTTTCGTCGAAGCGCACATCAATGGCGCTGTGGGTGTTGAGGTTGACCCGTGTGCCGTCCGCCAGTTTCAGCGTGCGTTGTTCACCGGTGGCGGTGCGTTGGTCGGCCAGCCAATAGTGGATAGGTACGTAACGCTCACCGGCAAACAGCGCCAGGCCGCACACCACAACGATACTGGCCAGGCCCCGGCCCAGTTTGCGCACGCGCTGGCGGATGCCGTGGCGCGATTGCAGCAGCGCCGCCCGGGCCGGGCCTGAGGCCACGCTGAAACGCTGGTCGAGCATGCCCAACTGGCGCCAGGCGCGCGCATGTTCCTCATCGCTGGCCAGCCACTTGCTGAACTCTTCCCGTTCCACCGCGCTGCCGTCGCCCGAGTCGAGGGACAGTTGCCAGGCAATCGCGGCATCCAGCACGCGCGACGACACCGGTTTGGAGCCGATGGCGGTCACGACGGCTCGCCATACAGTGCGATGTAGCACTGGCGAATGCCCTGGGCCAGGTATTGGCGCACGCGGGGCACTGACACGCCCAGGCGCTGGGCGATTTCAGCGTGGCCCAGGCCGTCGAGGCGGTTATAGAGGAACGCAGCGCGGGCCTTGCTCGACAGTTTGCCGAGCAGGCGGTCGATGGCCTTGAGGTCTTCGAGGATCAGTTGCTGGGCTTCCGGCGAAGGCTGTTCGCTTTCCGGGATCAGCATCAATTCGGTGAGGTAGGCCTGCTCCAAAGCTGCACGACGGAAGTAGTCGAACAGCAAACCCTTGGCGATAGCCACCAGGAACGCCCGCGGTTCGCGGGGCTCGCGCAGCTCATCACGGCCCAGCAGGCGCATGAAGGTGTCCTGGCTCAGGTCTTCGGCACGGCTTGGGCACGCCACGTTGCGTCGCAGCCAAGCCAACAGCCAGCCACGGTGGTCGCGATATAACGCACCAACAAGCTCACTGCGTGGGGTCTGGACCGACGACAAGGCATCACCGAATAAACAAGAGGTTTAAACTAACGAGAATTATTCGCGATTGTCGCAGAGGCGTGGGGTGGGCGCAATTGGCGTCTGTCGGGAGATCGTCCCCACGCTCTGCGTGGGAATGCATCCCGCGATGCTCCGCGTCGGGCGCGAAGCGTTAAAGGGAAGGGGACTGTTTGCGCCGTTTCCATTGGGCCAAACGCGCTTGCAGCGCCTGGGGCGTGTCGATCTGTTGCTGCCGCGCCCGGCTGAACAGGATCAGCATCAGCTCCGCCGTCGCCAATGCATCGGCGCTGGCGTGATGGCGTTCGCCGGCCTGTAGCCTGAAGTGGTTGAGCCAATCATCCAGCCCGGCCTCGCGAATGTGCGCCTCAGGGCACAACAGCGGAGCCAGGTCTGCCACATCCAGGAATGGGTGGGCCAGGCGATACCCCAGGCTGTCCTTGAGCGCCCGGCACAGCATGTGTTGATCAAACGGCGCATGAAAGGCCAGCAGAGGGCTGTCGCCCACGAACGCCATGAAATCCAGCAACGCCTCGGCCGGGTCGCTGCCGGCGGCGATTGCACTGGGCCCCAGCCCGTGGATCAGCACACTGGGGCTGAGCTTGGTGTCGGTGCGTTGCAGCGTGCGTTCGAACAGCTGGGAAAAATCCACCGCACCGTCTTCGATGACCACGGCGCCGATGGACAGCACCTGGTCGCGGTGAAGGTTCAGGCCGCTGGTTTCCAGGTCCACCACCACCCAGCGCTGGCTGCGCATTGGGCCGTTGCCCAGCTCGGCGGGCTTGGGTAACTGCTCCAGGCGCTGCTGTTGCGCGGTGCTGAGCCCGGGTTTTTTGGCGCGCAGCCAGCCAAACAAACTCACAGCTGATACCGCAAGCTCAGGCTGCTTTGCAGGCGTTGGGCCTGGCGCAGGGACTCACGCAGGATGCGCCTGTCGAGGTGGTTGAGGCTGTCGGGGTCGACGCGGTTGGAATAGGGCAGGTTCTCGCGGGTCTGCAATTGATGCTGCTGCATACGGGTCTGCTGGATAAAGTGGTAGGCCTCTTCATAAGCGGCGCCATCCAGGGGCTCGATCACGGCCTTGTCCACCAATTGGCGCAGGCGTTCCAGGGTGTTGTTGGCGTGGATGCCATTGGCCAGCGCCAACAGGCGCGCGCCGTCTACAAAGGGCGTAAGGCCCTGCACCTTGAGGTCGAGGGTGGCTTTTTCGCCATTTTTGCGGGTCAGCACAAACTCGCGAAAACGCCCCACCGGCGGGCGGCGCAGCAGTGCGTTCTCGGCCAACATACGTTGGAACAAGCGGTTATCCGCCACCTGATCGAGAATGCCCTGGCGCAGTTGCTCGCAACCGCGCTCGTCGCCCCACACCACGCGCAAGTCAAAATAGATGCTTGAGCCCAGCAGGTTTTCCGGCGTCGCCTCACGAATGAACGCGCCGAAGCGCCGCGCCCACTCCACGCGGGACAAGCACAGCTCGGGGTTGCCGGCCATGATATTGCCCTTGCACAGGCTGAAGCCGCACAGCGCCAAGCTTTGGTTGATGTGCTGCGCCAGGGGCAGCAAGCGGCCACGAAAGTCGGCGGCTTCGACGGCGTCCTTGGCCTCGAACAGGATGCCGTTGTCCTGGTCGGTGTACAGCGTTTGCTCGCGACGGCCTTCGCTGCCAAAACACAGCCAACTGAAGGGCACGCCGGGGTCGCCTTTTTCCGCGAGGGTCAGCTCGATCACCCGGCACACGGTGTGGTCGTTGAGCAGCGTAATGATGTGGGTGATCTGGGTGGATGAGGCGCCATGGGCGAGCATGCGCTCCACCAACTGGCCGATTTCACCGCGAATCGCCACCAGGTTTTCCACCCGGGGCGCGTTGCGGATGGTGCGGGCCAGGTGCACCAGGTCCACGCGCTGCAAGGAGAACAAGTCACGCTCGGAGACCACGCCACACAAGCGCTGATCTTGCACCAGGCACACATGGGCGATATGCCGCTCGGTCATGGCGATGGCCGCGTCGAACGCGCTGTGCTCCGGGCTCAAGTAAAACGGTGCCTGGGTCATGTGCCCGGCAATGCTCTGGCTGAAGTCGCTGGTGCCGTCGGCGACCACCTGGCGCAGATCGCGCAGGGTGAAGATGCCCAAGGGCGCCTTGTGTTCGTTGACGATCACAATGCTGCCGACCTGCTGTTCGTGCATCAAGGTCACCGCTTCACGCAACGGCGTGTGCGGGCTGCAGGTGACCGGGTGGCGCATGGCCAATTCACCCAGGCGGGTATTCAAGGAGTATTGGGTGCCGAGGGTTTCCACGGCTTTTTGCTGTACCTGCTGGTTGACCTGGTCGAGCAGGCTGCTGACCCCGCGCAAGGCGAAATCACGAAACGGGCTGGACAGCGCGAACAGCTTGATAAAGGCCGGCTTGTTCAATTGCAGGCAAAAGGTGTCTTCAGCGGCTTTGTGTTCTGTGCGGGTCGCGCGTTCACCCAGCAAGGCGGCGAGGGGGAAGCATTCGCCGGTGGCGATTTCAAAGGTAGTGTCTGCCGAGTCTGGGCGCTCACCCACGACCCGCCCCTGCTTGACGATATAAAAATGCTCGACCGGGCCGCCCGACGGTTTGAGGATGCTGTCGCCAGGGCCGTAGAAACGCAGCTGGCACTGTTCCACCAGGAAGGCCAGGTGCGCTTGTTCCATCTGGTTGAACGGCGGGAAGCGTTGCAGGAATTGCAGGGTGCCGTGGATGTTCTGCAACACCGCGGTTTTACCCGCCTGTGCGAATGCATCAGCTTTACTCATAACAGTGACCGCAGTGTTTTTGTCGTTATCGTGCTGCATGGTCGACTCCTGCGCGGTGGGTGCCCATTGGACGTAAGTCTAGGTCGAGGAATACCGCGCAAAACTAGGGAAAAACCTTACATGACAATCGTCCAAAACCCGTAGAACGCCCACTAGGCAAACTTTCCGACGAAGTGCACATTGATCGCCCTTCCGCAGATGTCTGACGAGTGTGCTGGGAGATTGATGAGAACTGCTGAGAAACGTATGTCCGACCACGATATTTTGAGTGATGCCGAGCGCGAGGCGCTGAGCGCCGTGATGCTGGAGCCCGATTTACCCCCCCAACGCGTATTGATCGTGGACGACGACAAGGACGCGCGTGAACTGTTGGCGGAAATCCTTGGGCTCGACGGTATTCGCTGCATGACAGCCGAAAGTGGCGAGGCAGCGTGGGAGTTGTTGAAGACGCACAGTTCCATCGGTTTGTTGATCACCGACCTGCGCATGGCGCCCAGCAATGGCCTGGAATTGATCCGCCAGGTGCGTGAGTCCACCCGTGCGGCGTTGCCGATCATCATCATGTCTGGCGACGCGGAAGCCCCGGATGTGATTGATGCGATGCATTTGAGCGTGGTGGATTTCTTGCTCAAGCCGATTGATAGCGTGAAGTTGGCGAAGCTGGTGAAGCGGGAGTTGGGCATCGCAATGCCTGAAGGAAATGAAAAAACCCTTTCTCCCAAGCAACCGCAGAAGCCGCACAGACACCCTTGGGGCAAGAAAAAGTAGTTTCAATTAAAAAGCCCCGATCTTTCGATCAGGGCTTTTTTGCATCTGTAGGAGCGAGCTTGCTCGCGAAGAATGCACAGGCACCGAGTTTGTCCAAGGTGCCTGCGTTATCGTTGACGTTTTTCGCGAGCAAGCTCGCTCCTACCATTACAGGCCGTTCTTGGCCTTGAACTCCCGACGCCTGCGGTGCAACACCGGCTCGGTATAGCCATTGGGCTGCTTGGTCCCTTCAATCACCAACTCCACCGCTGCCTGGAACGCGATGTTGCTGTCGAAATCCGGAGCCAGTGGGCGGTACAACGCATCCCCGGCATTCTGACGGTCTACCACCGGCGCCATGCGCTTGAGGCTTTCCATCACTTGAGCTTCGTTGACGATGCCGTGGCGCAGCCAGTTGGCGATGTGCTGGCTGGAAATACGCAGGGTGGCGCGGTCTTCCATCAGGCCGACATCGTTGATGTCCGGCACCTTGGAGCAGCCCACACCCTGGTCGATCCAGCGCACTACATAGCCGAGGATGCCTTGGGCGTTGTTGTCCAGTTCGTTGCGGATTTCTTCCTCGGACCAATCGGTATTGCTGGCCAAAGGAATGGTGAGGATATCGTCCACCGAAGCGCGTTCGCGCTTGGCCAGCTCGGCCTGGCGGGCGAACACATCAACCTTGTGGTAATGCAACGCATGCAGGGCCGCGGCGGTCGGCGACGGTACCCAGGCGGTGTTGGCGCCGGCCAGTGGGTGAGCGATTTTCTGTTCGAGCATCGCCGCCATCAGGTCGGGCATGGCCCACATGCCTTTGCCGATCTGTGCACGACCTTGCAGGCCAGTGCTCAGGCCGATATCGACGTTCCAGTTCTCATAGGCGCCGATCCATTTTTCTGCCTTCATGGCCGCCTTGCGCACCATCGCGCCGGCTTCCATGGAGGTGTGGATTTCATCGCCGGTGCGGTCGAGGAAACCGGTGTTGATAAACACCACACGCTCGCTGGCCGCCTTGATGCAGGCCTTGAGGTTGACCGTGGTGCGGCGCTCCTCGTCCATGATCCCGACCTTGAGGGTGTTGCGCGCCAGGTTCAGCACCTCTTCGATGCGGCCGAACAGTTCGTTGGTGAACGCGGCTTCTTCCGGGCCGTGCATCTTCGGTTTCACGATGTACACCGAACCGGTGCGGCTGTTCTTGCGGGTGTTGTTGCCGTTGAGGCTGTGGATCGCCGCCAGGCTGGTGATCAGGCCGTCAAGAATACCTTCCGGTACTTCGTTGCCGTCTTTATCGAGGATCGCATCGATGGTCATCAAGTGGCCAACGTTGCGCACGAACAACAGCGAACGGCCGTGCAGGGTCACGTCGCTGCCATCCACGCCGGTGTAGACGCGGTCAGGGTTCATGGTGCGGGTGAAGGTCTGGCCGCCCTTGGCCACTTCTTCGGCCAGGTCGCCCTTCATCAGGCCGAGCCAGTTGCGGTAGATCACCACTTTGTCGTCGGCGTCCACAGCCGCCACGGAGTCTTCGCAGTCCATGATGGTGGTCAGCGCGGCTTCCATCAGCACGTCTTTGACGCCGGCAGCGTCGGTCTGGCCGACTGGGGTGCTGGCGTCGATCTGGATTTCGAAGTGCAGGCCATTGTGCTTGAGCAAGATTGCAATCGGCTCGGCCGCAGGGCCCTGGAAGCCGATCAACTGGGCATCGTCACGCAGGCCGCTGTTGCTGCCGCCTTTGAGGCTGACGATCAGCTTGCCATCGACGATCTTGTAGCCGGTGGAATCGACGTGGCTGCCGGCGCTGAGCGGTGCGGCTTCGTCGAGGAAGGCGCGGGCGAAGGCAATCACCTTGTCGCCACGCACTTTGTTGTAGCCCTTGCCTTTCTCGGCGCCGTTGGCTTCGCTGATGGCGTCGGTGCCATACAGCGCGTCGTACAGCGAGCCCCAGCGCGCATTCGAGGCATTGAGGGCGAAGCGGGCATTCATCACCGGCACGACCAGCTGTGGGCCGGCCATACGTGCGATCTCGTCATCGACGTTTTGGGTCGAGGCCTCAAAGTCTGGGGCTTCTGGCAGCAGGTAGCCGATGTCTTGCAGGAAGGCTTTGTAGGCCACCGGGTCATGGGCCTGGCCTGCGTGGGTCTGGTGCCAGGTATCGATCCGCGCCTGGAAGTCGTCGCGTTTGGCGAGTAGGGCTTTGTTCTTCGGGGCCAGGTCATGGATGACCTTGTCGGCACCGGCCCAGAACTGGTCGGCAGTGATGCCGGTACCGGGAATGGCTTCGTTATTCACGAAGTCGAACAGGACTTTGGCGACCTGCAGGCCACCGACTTGAACGTGTTCAGTCATTGCTTGCCTCACTCTGCGGAGCTTATGCGCTTTTTCAGATTTTCATTATGTAGTGCACGGTTGGGCATACTACATGATGACTTGCGGTTGTGAAAATTAGACTAAATACGTCGTTTAGCGACCCACTTTGGTCGTACGGTCACAGCGGAGAACCGAATGTTCTCAAAAAACTATTGGATTGTTCCAGATAAATATCAAAATGGTACACGATTTGTCTGTGGGAGCTGGCTTGCCTGCGATGGTCGTTAACGATCACGCAGACCTTCTGGATAAACGCGGCCTGTCTATAATCGAGGATCAACCAACCGAGGGACTGCGCCATGGACCATCTTGTACTCACTATTATCGCCGCCGACAAACCCGGCCTGGTTGAACGCATCGCGCAGAACATTGCCAGCCATGGTGGCAACTGGCTGGAAAGCCGCATGGCACACATGGCCGGGCAGTTTGCCGGGATCCTGCGGGTCAGCGTGCCGAGCGAGCAGCGCCAGGCATTGGTGGGGGCGCTGGAGGATTTATCCACCCACGGCATTCGCGTGTTGGTGGGTGAGGGCAGCAGCGGCCAGGCATCGGCGTCCAAGCCGATCCTGATGACCCTGGTGGGCAATGACCGCTCGGGCATC
This sequence comes from Pseudomonas sp. FP215, assembly GCF_030687795.1. NCBI lineage: Bacteria > Pseudomonadati > Pseudomonadota > Gammaproteobacteria > Pseudomonadales > Pseudomonadaceae > Pseudomonas > Pseudomonas sp. FP215. Next base: position 6,112,572 of record NZ_CP117447.1, on the reverse strand, counting down.
GTGCGTGAGATCACCGCGCTGTTGAGCCAGCAGGGCGTCAACCTGGAACGCCTGAGCACCGATGTGCGCCCGGCGCCCATGAGTGGTGATCCGCTGTTCAACGCCGAGGCGTTGCTGCAAGTGCCGGCCACGCTGTCGCTGGAAACCTTGCAAGAGGCTTTGGAAACCTTGGCCGATGACTTGATGGTGGAGCTGCGTCAGGAGGAATAACGATCCACAAGGTTATGCATCGAAATCTTGCATGGGCCTGTGGATAACCTGTAGAGACCCGACCCTAGGCCGCGCCGGCTGGGCGTTTGCGCAAGTTGAGCAAAAAACGAGCAGTTTCAAGGGCTTGTGCACAAATGGCGGGGATCAGGTTGTGGATAACCTTGGGGTGGAACGCTGCAAGCCACGAAAGCTGTGGCTTGCAGAGGTTTGTACGTTATTTGATCAGCGTTTGCGCACGGTCAGCCAGGCATCCAGGCTGTACACCACCAGCCCGGCCCAGATAAAGGCGAAGGCAATCAGCGTGCTCGGTGCCAGGTGTTCACCGAACAACAGCACGGCTTCGAGCAACACCAGCGTCGGCGCCACATACTGCAAAAAGCCCAGGGCGGTGTAGGGCAAATGCCGTGCAGCGGCGTTGAAGCACACCAGGGGAATCAGCGTCACCGGGCCTGCGGCCACCAGCCACCAGGCTTCGGAGGTGCTCCAGAATGCCAGTTGCGCGCTGTGGGCACTCGGGTTGAACAGCAACCAGGCGATGGCAATGGGTACCAGCATCCAAGTTTCCACCACCAGCCCTGGCAGCGCCTTGACCGGCGCCTGCTTGCGGATCAAACCGTAGAAACCGAACGTCAGCGCCAGCGCCAGCGACACCCACGGCAGGCTACCGACCTGCCACACCTGCTGCGCCACACCCGCCGCAGCCAACCCGACAGCCACCCATTGCAAACGGCGCAGGCGCTCGCCGAGGATCAGCATGCCCAGCAGCACATTTACCAGCGGGTTGATGTAGTAACCCAGGCTCGCTTCGAGCATGCGCCCGGTGTTCACCGACCACACATAGGTCAGCCAGTTAGCGGCGATCAACGAACCACTGAGGGCCAGGATCGCCAGGCGCTTGGGGTTGTCGCGCAGCTCGCGGAACCAGCCGGGATGTTTCCACACCAGCAGCAACAGCCCACCGAACAGCGCCGACCACAACACGCGGTGCACGATGATCTCGGCGGCGGGCACGCTGGCGATGGCTTTGAAGTAGAGCGGGAACAGACCCCAGATGACATAGGCGCTCAGGCCCAGGATGTACCCCTTGCGAGGGTTGGCGGCTTGCATTGCAGAATCCTTGCTTAGGCAGCTAACAAAGCGCAATTGTAAGGATATTTGTCAGACAACGCTCGTTCCCACGCTCTGCGTGGTAACGCCGCCTTGGACGCTCTGTGTCTGCTCTTAAATCGTGACGCGGAGCGTCACAGGATGCGCGCCCACGCAGAGCGTGGGCGCGATCATGGAACGCGTTCAGAAGAGCTTCAGCGGTTCTTCATTGAGCGCCGACAGTTGCTCGCGCAATGCCAGCACTTGGTCACCCCAATACCGCTCGCTGCCAAACCACGGAAAGCTATGGGGGAAGGCGGGGTCGTCCCAGCGTCGCGCCAGCCAGGCGCTGTAGTGCATCAGGCGCAGGGCGCGCAGCGGTTCGATCAGCGCCAGTTCGCGGGGGTCGAAGTCGTGGAATTCCTGGTAGCCATCCATCAGCTCCGAGAGCTGGCCCAGGCATTCCTGGCGGTCGCCCGCCAGCATCATCCACAGGTCTTGCACCGCCGGGCCCATGCGGCAGTCGTCCAGGTCGACGATATGGAACATCTCGTCGCGGCACATCATGTTGCCGGGGTGGCAATCGCCGTGCATGCGGATGTTCTTGTGCGGGGTGGCCTTGTAAACCTCTTCCACACGCTTGAGCAGGTCGCGGGCTACGGATTCATAAGCCGGCAGCAGGCTCTTGGGAATGAAGTTGCCTTCAAGCAGGGTGGTAAGGGAGTCATGACCGAAATTCTTCACCCCCAGGGCTTCGCGGTGTTCGAACGGGCGGGTGGAGCCCACCGCGTGCAAACGCCCGAGCAGTTGCCCAAGCCGATAAAGCTGATCGAGGTTGCCAGGCTCCGGCGCGCGGCCGCCACGGCGGGGGAACAGGGTGAAGCGGAAACCTGCATGTTCGAACAGGCTCTCGCCGTTGTGGACCAACGGGGCGACCACCGGTACGTCGCATTCGGCCAGTTCGAAGGTGAAGCGGTGTTCTTCCAGGATCGCCTCGTTGGTCCAGCGCTGGGGGCGATAGAACTTGGCAATCAGCGGTTCGGCGTCTTCGATGCCCACTTGGTACACGCGGTTTTCGTAGCTGTTGAGCGCCAGAACCCGCGCGTCGCTGAGGAAACCGATGCTTTCGACGGCGTCGAGCACCAGGTCTGGGGTGAGTGTTTCAAACGGGTGGGCCATGCGAACTCCTGCGCGCAGCAGGGCGCCGCGTCCGGCCGGGTATGGTAACGCTGTAGGAGCGAGCTTGCTCGCGAAAAACCAGAGAGCGGCGCGGGGAGTCAGGTTCCCCGCGTTATCGTTGACGGTCTTCGCGGGCAAGCCCGCTCCTACAGGGATAGCGGTGTGTCAGGCGCCTACGATCCCGCCGTCATCCCGCCGAATCGCCATCACCGAGGAACGCGGCTTGCCGTTGGGCAGGTGTTCCGGCCAGGTCGAACCACCGGTTTCCCCTGGGTGTTGAATGCCCACGAACAGCGTCTTCTGGTCCGGCGAAAAACTGATCCCCGTCACCTCACACGCCACCGGCCCCACCATGAAACGACGGATCTCACCGGTGCTCGGGTCGGCACACAGCATCTGGTTATTGCCCATGCCCGCAAAGTCGCCGGCGTTGCTGTAGTCGCCATCGGTGAGGATCCACAGGCGCCCGGCTTTGTCGAAGCCCAGGCCGTCGGGGCTGTTGAACATGTTTTGCGGGTTGATGTTGGACGAACCACCCTTGGGGTTGCCGGCATGTACGCCGGGGTTGCCGGCCACCACGAACAGGTCCCAGGTGAAGTCCGTGGCACCGTGGTTATCGGCGTCGGCTTTCCAGCGCAGGATCTGGCCGTAGACGTTTTTCTCCCGTGGGTTGGGGCCGCCCACCGGCTGGCCCTCTTCGCCGCGCTTGGCGTTGTTGGTCAGGGTGCAATAGACCTGGCCGTCGGTGGGGCTGACCACGATCCATTCCGGGCGGTCCATGCGTGTGGCTTTCACCACGCTGGCGGCCAGGCGCGCGTGAATCAACACCTCGGCCTGGTTGGCGAAACCGCTGCTGGCGTCGATGCCGTTTTTGCCATGGGTGAGTTCAACCCACTGGCCTTTGCCCTTGGGGTGGTCGGCGTTGCCGTCGCCCGCGTCGAAGATCGCCACGTACAAGGTGCCGTGGTCGAGCAGGTCTTTGTTGGCCTTCGGATTGTTGTGGTTGATCTGATCGCGGCTGACGAACTTGTAGATGAACTCACCGCGTTCATCGTCGCCCATGTACACCACGGCGCGGCCGTCACGGGTTTCGGCGAGGGCTGCGTTCTCGTGCTTGAAGCGCCCCAGGGCCGTGCGTTTTACCGGGGTGGATTGCGGATCGAACGGGTCGATTTCCACCACCCAGCCATGGCGATTGAGTTCGTTGGGGTTCTTGGCCATGTCAAAGCGCGGGTCGTGCTGATGCCAGTTGATGTCCTTGCTGGCGGCCACCACGCCGTAGCGCTTCTGCCCGGCGTCGAAGGTTTGCTGCGGGTTGCTGCTGCCAAAGCAATCGGTGAAGTTTTCTTCGCAGGTCAAATAGGTGCCCCACGGAGTCTTGCCGTTAGCGCAGTTCTGGAACGTGCCGAGGACTTTTTTGCCGGTCTTGTCGGCGCTGGTTTTCAGCCAATCATGGCCGGCAGCAGGGCCGCTCAAGCGGAGCGGTGAATTGCCGTGGATGCGCCGGTTGTAGCGCGAGTCCTGGACGAACTGCCAGGTGTCACCCTGGCGCCGTACTTCGATCACCGACACGCCTTCGCTGGCCAGGGCCTTGCGCACGTCTTCGGCGGATTGCGGCGCGCCGCCGTGAGCGAAGAGGTAACGGTAGTTGGTGTATTCGTTGTTGATCGCCATCAGCGCGCGGTTGTCGTCGCCAGGGAATGGGAACAGGCTCATGCCGTCATTGTTGTCGCCGAACTGTTGTTCCTGGGCCTTGGCGGTGCCATGGCCGGTCGGGTCGAAGGCTGGGGCGTTCTTGTGCAGGGGCTGGCCCCAGCTGATCAGCACCGAAGCGCTGTAGCCCGGTGGCAGGGTGATGGTGTCGCTGGTGGCGGCGGCGATGCTGGTGAACCCCAGCAGCGGGCTGGCGGAAGCGGCATTCACCGCCAGGGCGCTACGGCTCAGCAGGTTACCGCCGAGGAACATCGCGGCGCCGCACAAGGCGCCTGCGCCGATAAAGCGACGGCGGGTCAGGCCCACCATCTGTTCAAGGTCGGTGGCTTGGTGTTCTTCTAATAGGCTCATCACAGGCTCCTTTAAGGTTTTTGCAGACACCTTAAGCAGCGCTTGTGACCGAATTGTTGCAGCTTGAAGACGCGGGCCCGTTACACCGGGGTGCCGAGCAACACATGGCTGGGTGCAAACTGCACGCGGATCGGCTGGCCCTGCGCTGCGTCGATGGCCTTGAGTGCGACGGGCTGCGCCAGTGCGCACAACACTTGGCCGTTGGGCAGGGCGATACGCACCTCGCTGGGGCCGTCTTCGGCGGCGAGAATGGTCTCGATCACTCCGCTCATGCAATTGTGTCCAAGTGTTTCGGTTTGCCCGTCCGCCAGCAATTCCAGCCATCCGGCCTTGATCAGCGCGACCACTTCCACGCCAGTCTGCAGTTCCAGGCGCAGGGTGCTGTCGTGGGTGATCTGTGCGTCGAGGTGCAGGCCGCCGGCCAGTTGCAGGCGGATCATGTCGTTGTGGCCATGGCTCTCTATGGCGCTGACCTGGCCGTGCAATTGGTTGCGCGCGCTGGTGCGCAGCATCAAGCGGCCCAGCAGGTTGAAGTCGCTGGCCGCTTCGTCCGAGCCAAGGATCTCGGCCTGTAGCAGTTGCAGGCGCTGATAAAGGCGCAGCACCCGCTCACCTTCTTGCGTCAGTTTGGCGCCGCCACCGCCCTTGCCGCCGACGCTGCGTTGCACCAGCGGTTTTTGCGCCAGGTTGTTCAGTTCATCGATGGCGTCCCAGGCGGCCTTGTAACTCAACCCGGCACTCTTGGCCGCACGGGTGATGGAACCCTGCTCGGCGATATGCCCCAGCAAGGCGATACGCTGGGGGCGGCGGATGATGTGTTGGTTGAGAGGGCTGGGCACAGACATGGCAGATACGCTTGGGTGAGATGCGCCGACGTTGCCGCGCTGGCGCGGGGGAGTCAAGTCAGCTGCCGGGTTTGGGCGTACGGGCCAGGCAATACACGTCCACCTGGCGGGCGCCGGCATTTATCAACAAGCGCGCCAGGCTGTGGGCCGTGGCGCCGGTGGTGAGGACGTCGTCTACCAGCGCCAGATGTTGCCCGGCAACCTGGATGCCGGGAGCCAGGGCGAAGGCGTTGAGCAGGTTGCGTTTGCGGGTCTTGGCATCGAGGTCTTGCTGCGCCACGGTTTCGTGGGGGCGCAGCAGCGCATGTTCATCAACGGGAATGTCGAGGGCGTGACTGAGCCAGCGGGCCAGCATCAACGCTTGATTAAAGCCGCGTTCGCGCAGGCGTTTACGCGCCATGGGCACGGGCAGCAGGCAGTCGGGGCGCTCCAGTTCGGCGTTATCGAGGCGATGTTGCAAGTGCTGCCCCAGCAGGCGCGCCAACAGGTGCCCCAGCGGCCAACGCGCCTGATGCTTGAAGCGGCTGATCAGGGTGTCTACAGGAAAGCTGTAGGTCCATGGCGCGACCACTTGGTGAAAGGCCGTAGGCTGTTTTTGGCACTGGCCGCAGATCAACCCATCCATGGGCAAGGGCAGGGCGCAGCGCTCGCATTGCTCCATCAGCCATGGCAGTTGCGTTTCGCAGGCGCTGCACACGGCCTCGGCCGATTCGGTGCACTCATCGCAAATCAAACAGGGTTGTATGTTTTTTAACCAGATGTAAACCTGGTGTTTGTACTTGGGTTGACAGTGCATGGATCTTCCTTAAATATGCCGAGCATCCGTGTCGTGCCTGTGGGTATTGCCCTTCCCACAGCGCTTGCCAAAGCATAATCAAGGAATCGCCCATGAGCGCCAGCACCTCTGCCACCCTGCGTCACGATTGGTCTTTAGCTGAAGTCAAAGCCCTGTTCGTGCAGCCCTTCAACGACCTGTTGTTCCAGGCGCAGACCGTGCACCGCGCGCATTTCGACGCCAACCGCGTGCAGGTGTCGACCCTGTTGTCGATCAAGACCGGCGCCTGCCCGGAAGATTGCAAATATTGTCCGCAGTCAGGCCACTACAACACTGGCCTGGAAAAAGAGAAGCTGATGGAGGTGCAGAAGGTCCTCGAGGAGGCCGCTCGCGCCAAGGCCATCGGTTCGACGCGTTTCTGCATGGGCGCGGCGTGGAAACATCCATCGGCCAAAGACATGCCCTATGTGCTGGAAATGGTCAAAGGCGTGAAGGCCATGGGCCTGGAAACCTGCATGACCCTTGGTCGCCTCGACCAGGACCAGACCGAAGCCCTGGCCCAGGCCGGCCTGGACTACTACAACCACAACCTCGATACGTCGCCTGAGTTCTACGGCTCGATCATCACCACCCGCACCTACAGCGAGCGCCTGCAAACCCTGGCGTACGTGCGTGAGTCGGGGATGAAGATCTGCTCGGGCGGCATCCTCGGCATGGGCGAGTCTCTCGACGACCGCGCCAACTTGCTGATCCAACTGGCCAACCTGCCGGAGCATCCGGAATCGGTGCCGATCAATATGCTGGTGAAGGTAGCGGGTACGCCGTTGGAAAACGCCGATGACATCGACCCCTTCGATTTCATCCGCATGCTGGCGGTGGCGCGCATCCTGATGCCGCAGTCCCACGTGCGCCTGTCGGCCGGCCGCGAAGCCATGAACGAGCAGATGCAGGCCCTGGCGTTTTTTGCCGGCGCCAACTCGATCTTCTACGGCGACAAACTGCTGACCACCGCCAACCCCCAGGCTGACAAAGACATGCAACTGTTCGCACGCCTGGGCATCCTGCCCGAAGCCCGTGAAGAGCATGCCGACGAAGTGCACCAGGCGGCGATCGAGCAGGCGTTGGTGGAGCAAAAGAGCAGCGAGCAGTTCTACAACGCTGTGGTGTAACCACCTTTGGAATGCATTCCAGCTCCCCCATTGGACCCAGTTGAACCTGTTAAATCGAGGCCAGCATGTCTTTCGATCTCGCCGCGCGCCTCGCTGCCCGCCGTGCCGACCATCTTTACCGTCAGCGCCCCTTGCTGCAGAGCCCCCAAGGCCCGCAGGTGGTGGTGGACGGGCAACCGTTGTTGGCCTTCTGCAATAACGATTACCTGGGCCTTGCCAGTCACCCGCAAGTGATCGAAGCCTGGCGCGCCGGTGCGTCCCGTTGGGGCGTGGGCGGTGGCGCTTCGCATTTGGTGGTGGGCCACGCCACGCCGCACCATGAGCTGGAAGAAGCCCTGGCTGACTTGACCGGTCGTCCGCGTGCCTTGCTGTTCACCACCGGCTACATGGCCAACCTCGGCGCGGTCACGGCGCTGGTGAGGCAGGGCGATACGGTATTGGAAGACCGGCTTAACCACGCGTCTTTGCTGGATGCCGGTTTGCTGTCCGGTGCGCGTTTCAACCGCTACCTGCATAACGACGCGGGCAGCCTGGCCAAGCGCCTGGAGAAAGCCACCGGCAATACCTTGGTGGTCACCGACGGTGTGTTCAGTATGGACGGCGACCTCGCCGACCTGCCCGCGCTGGCCCGTGAAACCCGGGCCAAAGGGGCCTGGCTGATGGTGGATGACGCCCATGGCTTCGGCCCGCTGGGCGCCAACGGCGGCGGTATCGTCGAGCATTTTGGCTTGAGCCAGGACGACGTGCCCGTGCTGGTTGGCACCTTGGGCAAAGCGTTCGGCACCGCCGGGGCTTTTGTGGCTGGCAGTGAGGACTTGATCGAGAGCCTGATCCAATTCGCCCGCCCCTATATCTACACCACCAGCCAGCCACCGGCCCTGGCCTGCGCCACCCTCAAAAGCCTGGAACTGCTGCGCAGCGAACATTGGCGACGCGAGCACCTCAACGCGTTGATTCGCCAGTTCCGCCATGGCGCCGAGCAGATAGGCCTGGCGTTGATGGACAGCTTTACGCCGATCCAGCCGATCCTGATTGGCGACAGCGCCCGGGCACTGCGCCTGTCGCAGATGCTGCGCGAGCGCGGCCTGATGGTGACCGCCATTCGCCCGCCGACGGTGCCGGCCGGCAGTGCCCGTCTGCGGGTGACATTGACGGCGGCCCACAGCGAGGCGCAGGTACAGCTATTGTTAGAAGGGTTGCAAGCGTGTTTTCGCTTATTAGGCGACTCGGAGCCTGGCAATGCGTAATCGACTGATATTGCTACCGGGCTGGGGCCTGGGTGTGTCACCGCTGGAGCCGTTGGCCGCTGCGCTGCACGGCCTGAACGAGCACTTGCAGGTACAGATCGAACCCTTGCCGGCGCTTGAGGCCAGCGAGCTCGGTGAATGGCTCGACGAACTCGATGCGACGCTGCCGGACAACGCCTGGCTCGGGGGCTGGTCGCTGGGCGGCATGCTCGCGTCCGAGTTGGCGGCGCGCCGTGGCGAGCGGTGCTGCGGCTTGCTTACCCTGGCGAGCAACCCGTGCTTCGTCGCTCATGATGGCTGGCCTCACGGGATGCCTGCCGAAACCTTCGATGCATTCTTGGCCGGCTGTCATGCTGATTCCCAAGTCACGCTCAAGCGTTTTGGCCTGTTGTGCGCCAAGGGTGCCGAAGACCCACGCGGCTTGTCGCGCTTATTGGTCAGCGGCGCGCCGAATACCTCCCCCAGCGTGTTGATGCCCGGCCTGGAACTGCTGGCCCAACTGGATACGCGGGCGGCCTTGCAGGCTTTTCGCGGCCCACAGTTGCACCTGTTTGCCGGCCTGGATGAGCTGGTGCCTGCCGAAGCCGCCAGTGACCTGCTGGCCTTGCTCCCCGATGTGGAAATCGGCCTGATTGAACAGGCCGGTCACGCGTTTCTTCTGGAAGACCCTCACGGAGTCGCCGGGGCTATCCAGGCTTTTTTGCATGAGTGTGTTGATGACTGACCTATCCCACCCGCCCTTGCCTGGGGGCTTGCCGGACAAGCGCCAGGTCGCGGCCTCGTTCTCCCGTGCGGCGGCCAGTTACGACAGCGTCGCCGAGTTGCAGCGTGCTGTCGGGCATACACTGCTCAGCCGCTTGCCGCACGGGCTGGTGCCCCAGCGTTGGCTGGACATGGGCTGTGGCACGGGTTACTTCAGCCGGGTATTGGGCGAGCGTTTGCCCGGCAGCCAGGGTGTGGCGTTGGATATTGCCGAGGGCATGCTCAACCACGCGCGTCCACTGGGTGGCGCTGCGCACTTTATAGCCGGTGATGCAGAACGCTTGCCGCTTGCAGCGGACAGCTTCGAGCTGCTCTTCTCCAGCCTCGCGGTGCAGTGGTGTGCCCACTTTGATGCGGTGCTCAGCGAAGCCCAGCGTGTGCTGCGACCAGGTGGCGTGCTGGCCTTTGCCAGCCTGTGCGTAGGCACCTTGGATGAGTTGCGCGAAAGTTGGCGGGCGGCGGACGGCCTGGTCCACGTCAATCGCTTCCGCACCTTCGAGGCTTATCAGCAACTGTGTGCGGCCAGTGGTCTGCGCGTGATCAGCCTGGAGCGACAGCCCCATGTGTTGCATTACCCGGATGTGCGCAGCCTGACCCATGAGCTCAAAGCATTGGGCGCCCATAACCTCAACCCAGGCCGCCCGGGAGGGTTGACGGGCCGTGCGCGGATTGTCGCGCTGGTAGAGGCCTACGAGCAGTTCCGCCAGGCCCAGGGCCTGCCCGCCACGTACCAAGTGGTGTATGCCGTACTGGAGAAACCGCTATGAGCGCCGCGTACTTCATCACCGGAACAGACACGGACGTCGGCAAGACCACTATCGCCGCCGGCCTGTTGCATGCCGCCAGGCTCGCCGGCAAAAGCACGGCCGCCGGCAAGCCGGTGGCGTCGGGTTGCCAACTGACGGCCCAGGGCCTGCGCAATGCCGATGCCTTGGCGTTGCTGGCCGAGTGTTCCGTACCGCTCAGTTATGCCGAGGTCAACCCGGTGGCCTTCGAGCCGGCTATCGCGCCGCATCTGGCGGCGCGCGAGGCGGGCGTCGGGCTCACGGTGCAATCGCTGCTCAAGCCGATGCAGCAGATCCTGGCACGGGGCGCGGACTTCACCTTGATCGAAGGGGCGGGCGGTTGGCGCGTGCCCTTGGCCGACCAGGCCAACCTGTCGGACCTGGCCATGGCGCTCAAGCTGCCGGTGATCCTGGTGGTGGGCGTGCGCCTGGGGTGCATCAGCCACGCGTTGCTCACCGCCGAAGCCATCGCACGGGACGGCTTGCCGCTGGCGGGTTGGGTGGCAAACATAATCGACCCCAAGACCTCTCGTCTGGAAGAAAACCTCGCCACCCTGGCTGAGCGCCTGCCAGCGCCTTGCCTGGGGCGAGTGCCGAAACTCAAGCACGCCGGGGCTGCCGCGGTGGCCGAGTACTTGGAGCTGGACCTGCTTGACTGATTTTGGCTATCGCTAAGGCAATATGCCATTAGTGTTTTTGACGGGCCTTTTGCCAGGATGTCTGGTTCAATCGGGCTTCACGATTTTCTCAAAGGCAGGCTTACGCCATGGACATCTCTGGAAGCAGCGCGTTTTATTCGGGCCTGAGCACCATTCAGACCGGGCAGAACCGCGTCGACCAGGCGGCCGGCAAGATTGCCAGCGCCGCGACCACCCAGCCATCGGCCGCGCAAAGCGACCGCCTGCAAGCCAATGACCGTGCCCAAGCGTCCAACTCGGCGAGCAACATGGTGGAAATGGCCCAGGGCAAGTTTCAAGTCGAGCTGGGGGCGAAAGTCGCCAAGGCTTCGGATGAAATGCTCGGTACGTTGATCGATACCTACGCTTAACGTCTCTAATCGCACGCCCGCTCTTCTGTGGGAGATGGCTTGCCTGCGATAGCATTAACGCGTACTGCCTGATACACCCTGGCGTCTGCATCGCAGGCAAGCCAGCTCCCACAGTCGTTCGGCGACATTCTGCTTTTTCTTAAATCATGAGGCATCCCGCCGCAGGCCTTGCCGTGCCTGACGCTGACCCGCGTCAAGACAAACGGCATCTGGCCGACGCTTGACAACCCTGGGTCGTAAACGTATGTTTCAAACACCTGTTTGACCGCCATAACAAATCCACGCGGTTGTTCATCCCAGCTACATCAGCAGAGGTTTATCGCTATGCCTGACTACAAGGCCCCCTTGCGTGATATTCGCTTCGTTCGTGACGAACTGCTCGGTTATGAAGCGCACTATCAGAGCCTGCCGGCTTGCCAGGACGCTACCCCGGACATGGTCGACGCCATCCTCGAAGAAGGCGCCAAGTTCTGTGAGCAAGTACTGGCACCGTTGAACCGCGTGGGCGACATCGAAGGGTGTACCTGGAGTGAGTCAGGCGTTAAGACCCCAGCGGGCTTCAAAGAAGCCTACAAACAATTCGTCGAAGGCGGCTGGCCAAGCCTGGCCCACGACGTGGAGCACGGTGGCCAAGGCCTGCCGGAATCCCTGGGCCTGGCTGTGAGCGAAATGGTCGGCGAAGCCAACTGGTCGTGGGGCATGTACCCTGGCCTGTCCCATGGCGCGATGAACACCATTTCCGAGCACGGCACCCCCGAGCAGCAAGACGCTTACCTGACCAAGCTGGTGTCGGGCGAATGGACCGGCACCATGTGCCTGACCGAGCCACACTGCGGCACCGACCTGGGTATGCTGCGCACCAAGGCCGAGCCTCAGGCTGACGGTTCCTACAAAGTCTCCGGTACCAAGATCTTCATCTCGGCCGGCGAACACGACATGGCCGACAACATCGTCCACATCGTACTGGCCCGCCTGCCGGACGCACCGGCCGGCACCAAAGGCATTTCGCTGTTTATCGTGCCCAAGTTCCTGCCCAATGCCGATGGCTCGGTGGGCGAGCGCAACGCGGTCACCTGTGGTTCCCTGGAACACAAGATGGGCATCCACGGCAACGCCACCTGCGTGATGAACTTCGACGCGGCCACCGGTTTCCTGATCGGCCCGGCGAACAAAGGCCTGAACTGCATGTTCACCTTTATGAACACCGCTCGCCTGGGCACCGCGCTGCAAGGCCTGGCTCACGCCGAGATCGGCTTCCAGGGCGGCTTGAAATATGCGCGTGATCGCCTGCAAATGCGCTCCCTGACCGGCCCGAAAGCACCGGACAAAGCCGCTGACCCGATCATCGTGCACCCTGACGTACGCCGCATGCTGCTGACCATGAAAGCCTTCGCCGAAGGTAACCGTGCGATGGTGTACTTCACCGCCAAGCAAGTGGACATCGTCAAGTACGGCACCGACGACGAAGCCAAGAAGCAGGCCGATGCCCTGCTGGCCTTCATGACTCCAATCGCCAAGGCGTTCATGACCGAAGTCGGTTTTGAATCGGCCAACCACGGCGTGCAGATCTACGGTGGCCACGGCTTTATCGCTGAGTGGGGCATGGAGCAGAACGTTCGCGACAGCCGCATTTCGATGCTGTACGAAGGCACCACCGGCATCCAGGCGCTGGACCTGCTCGGCCGTAAAGTGCTGATGACCCAAGGCGAAGCGCTCAAGGGCTTCACCAAGATCGTGCACAAGTTCTGCCAGGCCAACGAAGGTAACGACGCGGTCAAAGAGTTCGTTGCACCGCTGGCGGCACTGAACAAAGAGTGGGGCGAGTTGACCATGAAGGTCGGCATGGCCGCGATGAAAGACCGCGAAGAAGTCGGCGCCGCCTCGGTGGACTACCTGATGTACTCCGGCTACGCCTGCCTGGCTTATTTCTGGGCCGACATGGCGCGCCTGGCTGCCGAGAAACTGGCCGCCGGCACCAGCGAAGAGGCGTTCTACACCGCCAAGTTGCAGACTGCGCGTTTCTACTTCCAGCGCATCCTGCCGCGTACCCGCACCCACGTGGCAACCATGCTGTCGGGCGCCAACAACCTGATGGACATGAAAGAAGAAGACTTCGGCCTGGCTTACTAAGCCTTACCGGGTCCCTAAAAAACCGCCGCCTCCTTCGGGACGCGGCGGTTTTTTTTGCACTCCTGTAGGAGCGAGCTTGCTCGCGAAGGTCGCTAACGATAACGCGGGCATTCTGGATAAGCGCGGTGCCTATGGGATCTTCGCGAGCAAGCTCGCTCCTACAGAAGGCGCGCATAAAAAACCGCAGTAAGGCACTCAGGGATTGCAACCCGCTGCCGTTACAGTGATGGCAATGTGATACATGCCCGGTCGGTTGTGCTTAACTGACCGCTTAGAGGCACAGTGCCATTATTTGTTTGCGGGTCGGAGTTTTACCCTTGTCACGCGTGTCCGCTGTACGTTTCAGCCATTTCCTCCCTTCGCTGCTGCTGTTGCTGGCCGGGCTTTCGGCTGCGTACGTCAAGGACCTCAGCGTTTTCTTCACCTCTCTGTTCAACGTGCTGCCCACCCTGGTCCTGCTGCTCGGCGGTGCCTACTGCGCGGTGTATCGACGCCAGCGTGAACTGTTCCTGATGGTCACGGTGTACGTCGCCTATTTCCTGCTGGATACCCAGACCGACTTCTACCGTGACAACGGCCGCGTGCGTGAAGACGCTGCGGTGGTGTTCCACCTGTGCTGCCTGCTGTTGCCCTTGCTGTTCAGCATCTATGCGCTGTGGCAGGAAAAGACCCATCTGTTCCGTGACTTCGTCGCCCGCTGCGCGGTGCTGCTGGCGGTGGGCAGTGTGGCGCTGGCCCTGGAGCAAAGCTTCCCCCAGGCCTTGCTGGGCTGGTTGGCGGAGATTCGCTGGCCGATGCTGCACGGCGCGTGGATGAGCCTGATCCAACTCTCGTACCCGATGTTCCTGATTGGTTTCCTCACCCTGGCCGCCCAATACTGGTACCAGCCGCGCCCGCTGCACGCCGCACAACTGGTGGGGTTGCTGGGCATGTTCTGGATGTTGCCGCAAACGTTCATCTTGCCGTTCACCCTCAACATCATGTGCAGCCAGGTGATGCTGATGATCGCTGCAGGCGTGGCGCACGAGGCGTATCAAATGGCGTTTCGTGATGAACTCACCGGCTTGCCGGGGCGCCGTGCGCTCAACGAGCGTATGCAACGGCTGGGGCGCAACTATGTGCTGGCGATGAGCGACGTCGATCACTTCAAGCGTTTCAATGACACTCACGGCCACGACGTCGGTGACCAGGTGCTGCGCCTGGTGGCGAGCAGGTTGTCCAAGGTCAACGGTGGTGGGCGGGCCTACCGTTACGGCGGTGAAGAGTTTGCCGTGGTGTTTGCCGGCAAGACTCTGGATGAGTGCATGCCGCACCTGGAGGAGATCCGCGAGATCATCGCCAGCTACGACATCAAGTTGCGCAACCCGGACCGTCCCCAGGACGACCATCAAGGCCGCCAACGCCGTGCGGGCAGCGGTGCATCCAGTGTGTCGGTGACGGTAAGCATCGGCGTGGCCGAGCGCCAGGCCGAGCAACGCAGCCCCGACGAGGTGCTCAAGTCCGCCGACCAGGCGTTGTACGCCGCCAAGGGCGCGGGGCGTAATTGTGTGGTCGCGGCCGGGCAAACCCGCCGTGGCGCGGTGCGCATGCAAAGCGCTGCCGGTTGAGTAATGGCGCTGTATTCAGCAGCGCTACAGTGATTGTCCACGGCCATGGCCGGCAGTAGGTTAACCCTATCTGCTGCCGGAGACATTGCCATGCCTGAGTACAAAGCTCCCCTGCGCGACATGCGCTTTCTGATCGACACCGTATTCGATTTCCACGGCCACTACGCGGCCCTGGGTGCCACGGATGCCAGCCCGGACATGGTCAGTGCGATCCTCGAAGAAGGCGCCAAATTCTGCGAAAACGTACTCGCGCCGCTCAATCGCAGCGGCGATGAAGAGGGCTGCCATTTCGATAATGGCGTGGTGACCACGCCTAAAGGCTTCAAGCAAGCCTTCGCCCAGTATGTGGAAGGCGGCTGGCATGGCGTGGCGGCAGACCCGGCCTACGGTGGCCAGGGCTTGCCCCATTCCCTGGGCCTGGTGCTGAGCGAGATGATCGGCTCCAGCAACACCTCCTGGGGCATGTACCCGGGCCTGACCCACGGCGCGATGTCGGCGATCCACGCCCACGGCACCGACGAACAGAAAGCCACTTACCTGAGCAAACTTACCGCCGGCGAATGGACCGGCACCATGTGCCTGACCGAAGCCCACTGCGGCACCGACCTGGGATTGATCAAGACCCGCGCCGTGCCGCAGGCAGACGGCAGTTATGCGCTCACCGGCAGCAAGATCTTCATCTCGGCCGGCGAGCATGACATGAGCGCCAATATCATCCACTTGGTGCTGGCCAAGCTGCCGGACGCACCGACGGGCACCAAGGGCATCTCATTGTTTATCGTGCCCAAGTTCCATGCCGACTCCGGCGAGCGCAATGCGGTGCACTGCGGCTCCATCGAACACAAGATGGGCATCAAGGCCTCGGCCACCTGCGTGCTGAACTTCGATGGCGCCAAAGGCTATTTGATTGGCGAGGCGAACAAGGGCCTCAACTGCATGTTCACCATGATGAACCACGCACGCCTGGGTACCGGCATGCAGGGTCTGTGCAACGGCGAGGCGAGCTTCCAGGGCGCGATCAAGTACGCCAACGACCGCCTGCAAATGCGTTCGCTCACCGGCGCCAAGTCCCCGGAGAAAGCCGCCGACCCGATCATCGTGCACGCCGATGTCCGTCGCATGTTGCTGACCATGAAAGCCTTCAACGAAGGCAACCGCGCTTTGACCTATTTCACCGCGCAACTGCTCGATACCGCGCATCTGGGCAGCGACGCCGGCCAACGCCAGGAAGCCGAGGACCTGTTGGCCTTCCTCACCCCGATCTGCAAAGCCTTCATGACCGAAACCGGGCTGGAGGTGACCAACCACGGCATGCAGGTATTCGGTGGCCATGGCTATATTCGTGAGTGGGGCATGGAGCAACTGGCCCGTGACGCACGTATCGCCCCGATCTATGAAGGCACCAACGGCATTCAGGCTCTGGACCTGCTCGGACGCAAGGTGCTGGGCAGCCAGGGCAAGTTGCTGCGTGGGTTTACCAAAATTGTGCATAAGTTCTGCGCGACCAATGCCGAGCATGCGCAGCTCAAGGCCCAGGTGGCGCAACTCAATGAGCTGAACCAGCAATGGGGCGAACTGACCCTGAAGGTCGGCACGGCGGCGATGAAAAACCCTGACGAAGTGGGCGCGGCGGCGATGGATTACCTGATGTACAGCGGTTACATCATCCTCGCCTACCTGTGGTTGCGCATGGCGATCGCGGCGCACGCCCAGGATGACCAAGGATTTGCCCAGGCGAAGCTTGCGACCTGCGACTTTTATTTCAAGCGCCTGTTGCCGCGTACGGCCATGCACCGCGCTGCGGTGGAGGCAGGGAGCGAATGCCTGATGAGTCTCCCAGCCGACGCTTTCTCCTTGTAGGAGCGAGCTTGCTCGCGAAGAACTTCAACGATTCGCACACGCCTGGTTTAACGGGGTGTTCTTGAGTTTTTCGCGAGCAAGCTCGCTCCTACAGTGTGACTTATAAATACTTAATGGTCACGAACGGACCCTATGTGTCTGAAAAGTTGTTCGGGTACACTCGGCGTCTGTAAAACCGATCCTATCGAATCACTTTTCACGTTCTCACGAGGTTTGCCATGGCTGATTACAAAGCGCCGTTGCGTGATATGCGCTTCGTCCTCAACGAAGTTTTTGAGGTCGCTAATACTTGGGCCCAGTTACCGGCATTGGCAGACAGCGTTGACGCCGAAACCGTCGAGGCGATCCTGGAGGAGGCCGGCAAAGTCACCGCCAAGTCCATCGCCCCACTCAGCCGCGGCGGCGATGAGCAAGGCTGCCACTGGGCAGACGGCGCCGTCACGACCCCCGACGGTTTCCCCCAGGCCTACAGCACCTACGCCGAAGGCGGCTGGGTAGGCGTGGGCGGCGATCCGACCTACGGCGGCATGGGCATGCCCAAGGCCGTGTCGGCGCAGGTTGAAGAGATGATCAACTCGTCGAGCCTGGCTTTCGGCCTGTACCCGATGTTGACTTCCGGTGCCTGTGTATCGATCAACACCCACGCCAGCGAAGAGCTCAAGGCCACCTACTTGCCGAAGATGTATTCCGGTGAGTGGGCCGGTTCCATGTGCCTGACGGAGGCTCATGCCGGTACCGACCTGGGGATGATCCGCACCAAGGCCGAGCCTCAGGCGGACGGCTCCTACAAGGTCAGCGGCACCAAGATCTTCATTACCGGTGGCGAGCACGACCTGACCGACAACATCATCCACCTGGTGCTGGCCAAACTCCCGGACGCACCGGCCGGGCCCAAGGGCATCTCGCTGTTCCTGGTACCGAAGTTTTTGGTGAATGCCGATGGCAGCCTGGGCGCGCGTAACCCGGTGAACTGCGGTTCCATTGAACACAAGATGGGCATCCAGGCCTCCGCCACCTGCGTGATGAACTTCGACGAAGCCGTGGGCTACTTGGTTGGTGAGCCCAACCGTGGCTTGGCGGCGATGTTCACCATGATGAACTATGAGCGACTGGGTGTTGGCATTCAGGGCTTGGCATCGGGCGAGCGCTCCTATCAGAACGCGATTGAATATGCCCGCGACCGCCTGCAAAGCCGCTCCCCGCTAGGCGCGCAGGCCAAGGACAAGCCGGCAGACCCGATCATCGTGCATCCGGATGTGCGTCGCATGTTGCTGACCATGAAGGCGGCGAACGAAGGCGGCCGGGCGTTCTCCACCTACGTGGCGACGCAGTTGGACATCGCCAAGTTCAGCGACGATGCGCAGGCCCGCGAGCGTGCCGATAACCTGGTGGCGTTGTTGACCCCGGTTGCCAAGGCGTTCCTCACTGACCTGGGCCTGGAAACCACCGTGCTCGGCCAGCAGGTATTTGGCGGCCACGGTTACATCCGCGAGTGGGGCCAGGAGCAGTTGGTGCGTGATGTGCGCATCACCCAGATCTACGAAGGCACCAACGGCATTCAGGCCTTGGACCTGATGGGCCGCAAGATCGTCGGCAGCGGCGGTGCGTTCTATACCTTGTTCGCCGATGAGATCCGCCAGTTCATCGCCGCATCGGGCCCTGAGTTGGCCGAATTCACTAAGCCGCTAAGTGCGGCTGTGGATAACTTGGATGAGCTGACGGCCTGGGTGCTGGACCGCGCCAAGAGCAACGCCAATGAAATCGGCGCGGCCTCGGTGGAATACCTGCATGCGTTCGGCTACATGGCCTATGCCTATATGTGGGCGCGCATGGCCAAGGCGGCGTTGGGCAAAGAGGGCGAAGAGGATTTCTACGCCAGCAAACTGGGAACTGCACGGTTCTACTTTGCCCGTCTGTTGCCGCGTATCCACTCGTTGAGTGCGTCGGTAAAAGCCGGTAGCGAATCACTGTTCCTGATGGATGAAGCCCTGTTTTAAGGGCGGGGAGGGCGTGTAAGCATTCTCTTACATGACGTGCTGCTAATCGTCCTCTATCGCCACATTGGATCCACGGCTAATCTACTTCACATGGACGTCGCGCAGGAAGCGCAAAGCAACAACACGGACACGTAGGATTCTGCCAGGACGGCGGAGTGAAATGGATGTCAGGGAAACAGTCTGCAAAGCCCCGCTTCGGCGGGGTTTTCTTTTGCCCGCGAAAAAGTCAGGCGCTTGCCGGCGGGGCATTCATCACGTCTTCCAGCAGGGTGCGCAGCAACGCCACCGTCGCCTGCTGGCGTTGCACATCGCGACACACCAACCCGACTTTCAGCACTACCCTGGGCTCGCTCAAGGGTTTCCACAGCAGCGCCTTGCTGTTGTGTTCGTCCTGGGAGCGCCCGGGCAGCACCGTCGCCAAGCGGGTGTGAGGCAGGCTGTCGAGAATGCCCAGCATGGTATTGAGCTCCGCCTGCACTTGCGGACGCCGCCCGAGGTTAGACAGTTGGCCTTGCCAGATCTGCCGAACCTGAAACTCCTCCCCTAGCAGCAACATCGGTAATTCGGCGGCTTGTTTGAGCGAGACCTTCTTGAACTCGCGCAACGGATGGTCCTCGGGAATCACCACTTTCAACTCGTCTTCATACAGCAGCACGCCATGCAGGCCCGGTTGACGGGGTGGCAGGTAACTGATGCCGATATCGAGTGAGCCATTGAGCAATCGCCGTTCAATCTCAAGCCCGGTCAGTTCGTAGATCTGCACCACCAAATGAGGCTGGGCCTTGCGCACGCGCTCAAGCATCTGCGGCACCAGGCTGGTGTGCACGGTTTGCAGCACGCCGATGGCCAGGGTGCGCATGGCCTGGCCCTTGAAGTTGCGCAGCGCCTCGACGGCTTGTTGCATGCCATCAATCAGCGGCAACGCATGGTTGTATAGGGTGTGGGCCGCCAGGGTTGGCAACAGGCGCTTGCTGCTGCGTTCGAACAGGCTGACGTCGAGGTTCTGTTCCAGTTGGCGAATCTGTTGCGACAGCGCTGGCTGGGAGATCGACAGACGCTCCGCGGCACGGCCTACGTGGCCTTCCTCATACACCGCGACGAAATAACGCAGTTGCTTGAAATCCATAAGGTTTGCTTATCGAAAAAGCTGGAAAATCGAAATGGCCGCTGGCCCCCGAGGCGCCTAGTCTAGCGCCTATTCGCAGGGCTTACAGGGCCGGATCGGACAATGAACAGCGTTTTTGTTGATAGCGTTTACATAGGCAAGGCAAAAAATCTGAAGGCCTCATTGGCCGGCGGTATCGACCAAGGTCAGGTTGCCAGCGGAGGTGAAGTGTGAACTTGTTCCGTCGCTTCGCGCCGAGTCTGGATGACCTGGTTGTGCATGCCCCGCGTACAGAGGTTTCCAGCCAGTGCCTGATGCCCACTGTGGCGCGCCCGCCCCAAGTATTTGTGCAGGGGCAGGGCTCCTGGCTTTCGGACGCTGACGACCGCGCCTATCTGGATTTCAGTCAAGGCGGTGGTGCCAACAGCCTGGGCCACAGTCCCCAGGCCGTGCGCGACGCCATTGCCGAACAGATGCACACCGTGATCAACCCCGGCCTGGGCTTGCACAACCGTGCGCAACTGGACCTCGTCGACCGTCTGTGCCACCACACCGGCAGTGATCAGGCCTACTTGCTCAACACGGGTGCCGAAGCCTGTGAAGCGGCGATCAAGCTGGCACGTAAGTGGGGCCAACGGCATCGCGGTGGCGCTTACCACATCATCACCGTGAGCAATGGCTGTCATGGCCGTAGCTTGGGGGCGATGTCGGCGTCGGCTGTGGCCTGCGAAAACCGTTTCGAACCGCAGTTGCCAGGTTTCAGCCAGGTGCCGTTCAACGATCTGCCGGCCCTGCACGCAGCGGTGGATGCGCAGACCGTCGCTATCATGCTGGAGCCGATCCAAAGCGGCGGCGCTGTCATCCCCGCGACAGAGCATTACCTCAAGGGCGTCGAACGCCTGTGTCGTGAGTTGGGGATCCTGCTGATCTTCGACGAAGTGCAAACCGGCGTGGGCCGCTGCGGCAGCTTGCTGGCCGAACAGCAATACGGCGTGCGCGCCGACATCATTGCCCTGGGCAAAGGCCTCGGCGGGGGCGTGCCCCTGGCGGCGCTGCTGGCGCGTGGCACTGCCTGTTGCTTCGAGCCGGGCGAGCTGGACGGTACGCATCATGGCAATGCGCTAATGGCATCTGCGGGTATCGCGGTACTCGACGCTGTATTGGCGAACGGCTTTCTCGAGCATCTGCGCGAATCCGGCTTGTACCTGGCAGAAGGCCTTGCCCGTCTGGCCTACCGTTACGGCCATGGGCCCTTGCGCGGCAACGGGCTGCTTTTGGGCCTGACACTGTCGGACGATTGCGCCGCAGCAGTGGTCAAGGCCGCGCTGCACGAAGGCCTGATTCTCACCGCCTCACAACCTGACTGCCTGCGCTTTACCCCTGCGCTGAACATCAGCAAAACCCACATCGACGAAATGCTGCTGCGGCTTGCCCGCGCCTTTTCTCGGGTGCGCACCGCTCAAGTGCAATGCCGCAAGGGCATCGCCGTTTGACCCCAGTTTCCTGAACCGTCTCGCGGCATACGCGGCGCCTCCAGCCTGATTCTTTTGGCTGGGGGCGTTTTTTTGTCTGGGTAATTTCTGGTGTGAAAACGTTGATTGAGTCTCTCTGGAAACAGTGGTTTTTTAGCGGGCGTCGGCAAGGACTGCCGATCGGGTACGACGTGCTCGACTTTCAATCTATACCACTGGGTGGTATGTTTTTCGGAAGGGATCTCCATGAAGCTCAGGTTGTTCAAAACACGGCGATTTGCCGAGGCGGCTACAAAAGCCTGGATCTGCGATTCGGAGTTGAGGGAGGCGTTTGGCGAAATGTTGAGGGGGCAGGCAGATAATCTGGGAGGTGGTGTCTGGAAAAAGCGCCTCAATCAAAATCGACATCGTTCCATCGTATTGGCCAAGGGTAGACACTATTGGGTCTATCAGTTGCTATTCGCGAAGAAGGATCAAAGCAACATTACTCAACGCGAACTGGTTTGGTTTCGATCACTGGCCAAAACTTATGAAGGGTTAAATGAGGCACAGATTCAGCAAATGCTGGATCTCAAGGAGTTTGTGGAGATACATCATGACCAAGAAGTATAAAAGCGAGGCGTTTGAGTCCATTCACGAGTCAGCCAAAGCGCTTCATGCTGTCGGCGCCATCAGCAAAACCACTTTGCGAGAATATGATGAGGCATGTTTATCCATGCCAGACCAAATCCCTGCCGAACAGATCAAGCAACTACGGGAAAGCAGCCATGTCAGCCAACCTGTATTCGCCCGCTACCTGAACACCAGCGCGTCCACGGTCAAAAAATGGGAGTCGGGAGAGAAACGCCCTAGCGGCATGGCGCTCAAGTTATTGAGCATCGTGCAAAAACATGGCCTGGAGATCCTAGCCTGAGATGGCCCAATGCCAGAATCCACTGAACCCTCACGAACCGCCAAGGTCGATTAGCTACACGGCTCACACGAGCCGATTTTCTGGAGCTGACCCATGGACATTATTCGTATCATCATCGCCATTCTGCTGCCGCCATTGGGTGTGTTCCTGCAAGTAGGCTTCGGCGGTGCCTTCTGGCTGAATATCCTGCTGACCCTGTGCGGTTACTTCCCGGGCATCATCCACGCGGTGTACATCATCGCCAAGCGTTGAGGCCCTCAGCCTTTTGCAATGAGCCTGGAGTTGCGCTCATTGCGAAAGGCAAGTTGCTCGATGGTCTGGGTGGCCTGTTCGGCCTCTTCCCGCGCCTGAAGGATGATGCCGTGCTGCTCGGATTTGCTGCATACCGGGTCGGCGTTGCTGGCGTCACCGGTGAGCATGAAGGCCTGGCAACGGCAGCCGCCGAAGTCTTTTTCTTTTTCGTCGCATGAACGGCACGGCTCGGGCATCCAGTCGTAGCCACGAAAGCGATTGAAGCCAAACGAGTCGTACCAGATGTGCTGCATGCTGTGGTCGCGCACATTGGGAAACTGCACGGGCATCTGCCTTGCGCCGTGACAAGGCAGGGCGGTGCCGTCGGGCGTGACTGTCAGGAAGATGCTGCCCCAGCCATTCATGCAGGCTTTGGGGCGCTCCTCGTAATAATCCGGTGTCACGAAGATCAGCTTGCACGGGTGGCCTTCGGCTTCCAGCTTGGCGCGGTACTCATTAGTGATGCGTTCGGCGCGCACCAACTGCTCGCGGGTGGGCAGCAAGCCCACGCGATTGAGCTGCGCCCAACCGTAGAACTGGCAGGTGGCGAGCTCGACGAAATCCGCTTCCAGCGCAATGCACAGCTCGATGATGCGGTCGATCTTGTCGATATTGTGCCGATGGGTGACGAAGTTCAGCACCATCGGGTAGCCGTGGGCTTTCACCGCTCGGGCCATTTCGAGTTTTTGCGCGAAGGCTTTTTTCGAGCCGGCCAGCAGGTTGTTCACCTGCTCGTCACTGGCCTGGAAGCTGATCTGGATATGGTCCAGGCCGGCTTTCTTGAAGTCGCTGATTTTTTGCTCGGTGAGGCCAATGCCCGAGGTGATCAGGTTGGTGTAGAAACCCAGCTTGCGCGCCTCGCCGATCAGTTCGGCCAGGTCCTGGCGCACCAGCGGCTCACCGCCGGAAAACCCTAGCTGCGCGGCGCCCATTTCACGGGCTTCGCGAAAAACCTTGATCCATTGTTCGGTGCTCAGCTCCTTGCCCTGCTCGGCGAAATCCAGCGGGTTGGAGCAATACGGGCACTGCAACGGGCAGCGATAGGTCAGCTCGGCCAGCAGCCACAGCGGCAGGCCGATGGCGGGTTTCTCAGGCAAGGGTGATCCAGTGCTCAGCACGGGCGACCTCCATGAATTGCTCGATGTCGTCACCCAGCTCCGGCACGCCGGGGAACTGCTTGTCCAGCTCGGCAATGATGGCCGCCACGTCGCGCTCGCCGTCGATCAGGCCGCCGATCAATGCGGCGCTGTCGTTGAGCTTGATCATGCCTTCGGGGTAGAGCAGAACATGGCCTTTCTGTGCAGGCTCGTACTGGTAGCGATAGCCCTGGCGCCAGGTCGGTTTTTTGCTGCGATCAAAGCTCATAGGGTGATCCCTTTATGCCATACCCGCTGCTCGGTCACGCTGTGGTAGGGCGGGCGTTTGAGTTCGTAGGCCATGCTCATGGCGTCCAGCATGCTCCACAGGATGTCCAGTTTGAACTGGAGAATTTCCAGCATGCGCTCCTGCCCCTCGCGGGTGGTGTAGTGCTGCAGGGTGATCGCCAAGCCGTGTTCCACATCGCGACGGGCCTGGCCCAGGCGTGTGCGGAAGTACTCGTAACCGGCCGGGTCGATCCACGGGTAATGCTGGGGCCAGCTGTCGAGGCGCGACTGGTGGATTTGCGGCGCGAACAGCTCGGTCAGCGAGCTGCTGGCGGCTTCTTGCCAGCTGGCGCGGCGGGCGAAGTTGACATAGGCGTCCACGGCGAAGCGCACGCCGGGTAGCACCAGCTCTTGAGAGCGCAATTGGTCGGGGTCCAGGCCCACAGCCTGGCCCAGGCGTAGCCAGGCTTCGATACCACCGTCTTCACCGGGCGCGCCGTCATGGTCGAGCAGGCGCTGGATCCATTCGCGACGGATTTCACGGTCTGGGCAGTTGGCCAGGATCGCCGCGTCTTTCAGCGGGATATTCACTTGATAGTAGAAGCGATTGGCGACCCAGCCCTGGATCTGCTCACGGCTGGCGCGGCCTTCGTACATCGCCACATGGTAGGGGTGATGGATATGGTAGAAGGCGCCCTTGGCGCGCAAGGCGGCTTCGAACTCAGCCTTGCTCAACGGTGTGTCGGTCATTTCGATCGCTCCTACAATTCAATGCTCATGCCGTCGTAAGCCACTTCGACATTGCGCCGCACCAGCTCCGCTCGCTCGGGGGAGTCTTCATCGAGGATCGGGTTGGTGTTGTTGATGTGGATAAGCACTTTGCGCTGCTTGGGCAGCTGCTCCAGCACTTCAAGCATGCCGCCGGGGCCGTTCTGGGCCAGGTGGCCCATCTCGCGCCCGGTGCGGGTGCCGACGCCACGGCGCTGCATTTCATCGTCGTCCCACATTGTGCCGTCGACCAGCAGGCAGTCACTGCCGGCCATGATGTCCAACAGCGGCGCGTCGACCTTGCCCAGCCCAGGGGCGTAGAACAATTTGCCGCCGGTGCGCAGGTCTTCGACGATCAGGCCAATGTTGTCACCGGGGTGCGGATCGAAGCGGTGTGGCGAATAGGGCGGTGCGGCGCTGCGCAACGGCAGCGGGGTGAAGCGCAGGTTGGGGCAGGCCGGGATGGTGAAGCTGGCGTCCAGCTCGATGCGGTTCCAGGCCAGGCCACCGTTCCAGTGGGTCAGCATGGTGAACAACGGGAAACCGGTGCTCAGGTCTTCGTGGACCATGTCGGTGCACCACACCTGGTGCGGGCAGCCTTCGCGCAGGCTCAGCAGGCCGGTGGTGTGGTCGATCTGGCTGTCCATCAGGATGATTGCGCTGATGCCGGTATCGCGCAGGGCGCGGCCCGGTTGCATGGGCGCAAAGCCCTGGAGTTGCGCGCGAATATCCGGCGAGGCATTACAGAGCACCCAATTCACGCCATCGTCGGAGATCGCGATGGACGACTGGGTACGCGCGTGGGCCCGCAGGCTGCCATCGCGAAAACCTGCGCAGTTCACGCAGTTGCAGTTCCACTGCGGGAAGCCACCGCCGGCGGCGGAACCTAGAATCTGGACAAACATGATCGCTCCATCAAGCACAGCTCAAAACAAAAACGCCCCGGGCGAACCGAGGCGTTGTATTACTCAGCCAATCAACGGCTGGCGAAGTACATGGTGACTTCGAAACCAATACGCAGATCAGTGTAAGCAGGTTTGGACCAGGTCATATTCTTACTCCTATCAAGGGATGGGACGTTCACTACCAAGTAATACATATAGTCCACCTCCCATTGGAGATGTTCAGATATTGCTGCGCAATGTTACGCAATTTTATTCGAGTTAGCGCTGTCTCGGTGGAGAAAGCCTGTTGCAGGGTTGGCAATGATCACGGCGCTGCTTGCCAGTCGTCGTTGATACGCGGCCCGTTGGCCACGCAACGCCAGCCGCCTGCAGCGTCATTGAGTTGCTGCGCGGCGTGCTGCACATCTTCGCGCGTGCATTGTTGAATCAACGCTTGAAGCTGATCCAGATAACCCGACGAATGACCTGCCAGATGCGCATGCCAGAGCAACTCGGCAGCTTCGTTGATGGGCAGCGTCTGGGCCGAGAACTGCTGCGCGAGGGCCTGGTTACCCAAGTCGGGGCAGCGCGCGATCAACGACGGCAGTTGCCCGAGGAAGGCCTGCAACTGTTCGACGATGCCGTCCAGGGAAGTGCTGGGCGATTGCACCCCAAACAGCAGGCCGGTTTGGCCGTTGATCTGTCGGATGCCGCTGAACACGGCGTAGCCGATTTGCAGTTCGACTCTCAGGCGCTGGTAGAACGGCCCCTGGAGCACATGCGCGAGCAAGCGCCAGTTGGCTTCATCGGCGAGAGATTGCGTCGGTGCTGGGCAAAATAGCAGTAGCGCCGCCTCGCTGGATTCGGTGTGGACTGCGTGCCAGCGCTTTTGTCCGTCAAGGGGCTGAGGTGTGAAAGGCATAGTTGCCGGTTGCCCCGGCAGCCGGGCCGCTGCGGCTTTGATTGCGGCTTCACAGGCGGCGGGCAGACCTGCGCCCATCCCCTGCCAACGCGCAGTGGCCCAGGACGCTGTCGTCCCCTGAGGCTCGGGTTGAACACCGGCACAGCAAGCAGGCAACGCCTTGAGCAGTTCCCGGATGGCCATCGTCGGCGCGGGCGCAGGCGACGGTTCATCCGAGCCAATCAGGCACCGCGCCAACACTTCGAGCACCGCCGGCATGGGCTCATGAAGGCCGTGCATCTTCACCTGCCAGTCAGTGGCGATCGTTTCGCAAGACAACTCGACGCCCGCCTGCCGTGCCTGTTCGCACAGCGGCCGCAACAGGCTTTCCAGCCCTGTGGGTACCGCCGAGTCAAACCGCCAGTGCAGGTACAGCGCGCCTTCGCCAGTGTCCTCCGCCAACGCCTGGCTGAAGGTCAGCGCTGACAGCTCCCGTCGGCCCCGTGAGCGATCCTGGGCAAAGGTACGCAAGCCACGATGGGCGCTGGTTTGGCCGCGAATCAGGCCGGCGCGTTCGTCCTTGGCGGGTGCACGGAGAAAGGGATTGTTAGGCGGCAGTTGCCAAGGGTGGCGGGAGGCAGGCAGGTGCAGTGATTCGAGCATGGCCTTGAGGGCTGCGGCGCCTTGTTCCGACAGGTCTTGGGCATCGTTGCGCGCCAACGCCAGGGCGCCTTGGACCTGTTGTTGGCGAGCATTGAGCAAGGCGAACTCTTCGCGTAACGCTGTCCAGTCGCTGTGTGCGAAGAAACTCAGCCAGTCGTGCAGTAATTCTTCGATCTGCGTGGCCGGTTCGCGCTCGCTGCCGAGAGTGAAGTGGATATCCAGCACGGCTTGATCCGCAAACTGGTACAGCACGGACGCCTGCAGCGCGATGGCCAGTCGTTGTGCTTGCAGTTCGGCGAGCAGCCCGCCGGGGGCCGAGGCGTTGAGCCAGGTGCAGAGAAACGCCAGCGCTTCCCGTGGCGCGTTACAGGTAATGACTTGGTGCAGGTGTTGGCCGGCGACGTGTTGATAGCGGTGTGCCGAGCCTTGCATCAAGACCGGTGGAGCGGCCTGCGGGTGCAATGGCCCGGGTGTCAGTTGGTCACTGAACTGCTGGGCCATGGCCTGCAGGTCCGTCAGCGATTGTGGGCCGGCAAGGCTCAAAGTCATCTGCCCGCTTTGATAAAAGTGTGTGTGGAACCCGCGCAAGGCTTGCTGAAAGGCGTCGCTTTCCACTGGCAGGCTGTCGCGGTTGCCGGCATGAAAACCGCGCAACGGATGATCCGCTGCCAAGCCTTGCAGCAGCGCCACTTGTTGTTGGGCCTTGGCATCCTGGGACCAGGCTACAAACTCCGCGTCGAGCACTTCGCGCTCACGCTGTTGATCATCGAGGGCCAGGCGTGGGTGAGTCAGCATATCCGCCAACCGCATCAGCCCGTCTGCAAACACCGGCACCGGCAGTTCAAAGAAGAACTCGGTGGTGCGCTCACGGGTGCTGGCGTTGATCTGCCCACCGTGGCGTTGCACGTAGGTCATCAGCCCTTCGCCGGCTGGAAAACGCTCGGTACCGAGAAACAATAAGTGCTCAAGAAAATGCGCCAGCCCAGGCCAGGCCAGTGGCACGTCATGGCTGCCGGCAGCCACTTGTAAAACGGCGGCGCAGCGCTTCAAGCGTGGCGCATGGCGCAGGCAAACCCGCAGGCCATTGGCGAGAGTCAGGTGAACGGGATGAGGGTGAACCGGCGCAGGCATGGGCACTTCCGAGGCGTGGGAAGTGCCTATGCTAGCAAACCCAATGGGTCAGGGCTTGTGCAGTGCGCCGTAGAGTTCGGCGCGACGGTCTTGCAGGTAGTGGTTGGCGGCGCGGGCGTCGAAGATCGATTGGCGCTCCAGGGTGCCGACGATCAAGGCTTCATCCAGGCCGGCCTGGGCAATTCGCTGGCCGTCCGGCGCGGCAATGCTGCTTTGCCCGCAGTAGTGGATCTCGTCTTCGTGCCCGCAGTAGTTGGCATAGGCCACGAAACATTGGTTTTCAAAGGCTCGTGCCCGTACGGTGACGTCGGCAACAAAGTCGAACGGCACCATATTGGCGGTGGGCACCAGGATCAGTTCGGCGCCGGCCAGGGCCAGGCGGCGGGTGTTTTCCGGAAACTCCAGGTCGTAGCAAATCAGCATGCCCACCTTCCACCCGTTCAATTCCACCACCGGGAAATCGTCGGGGCCGGCGCTGAACATCGAGTGGTCAAGATCGCCAAACAGGTGGGTCTTACGGTAGTTGCACAGGCGCTTGCCCTGAGCGTCGATCAACTGCACGGCGTTGTAGATCTGGCCGTCCTCGGCCCGCTCCGGGTAGCCATACAGGATTGCCAACCCGGCACCTTGCGCCAGTTCGGCAATTGCCTGCGCCGACGGCCCGTCCTGTGCCTCGGCCAGTGCGCCAACGGCTTCTGCGCCAATGTTATAGCCGCTGAGGAACATCTCTGGCAGCACCAGCACATCGGCGCCGTGTGCCTCATGGGCCAATCGGTGCAGGCGCTGCAGGTTAGCGGCCACATCCAGCGGCAGCGGCGGGCATTGGTACAGGGCGACACGCATGCTCAACTCCTTATTCTGCCAGGGCGATGGGCCCTATTTCATCGAACACGTCGCCCGGGCCTGGGTTCTGCGGGTGGGTGCTGCCACCGAAGTGGGTCATGATGCCCCACACCGCGTTGAGCGAGGTTTGTACTGCACCTTCGACCCAGGCGGGCGTCCACGATACATCATCACCGGCGATGAAGATCCCGCGTTGTTCGGCGGGCATATCCTTTTGCATGAAGTGCGCATACATCCGCTGGTTATAGCGATAGTGACCGGGCAAGGCGCCTTTGAAGGCCCCGAGGAAATGCGGATCGGCCTCCCAGGATACGGTGATCGGGTCGCCGATGATGCGCGCCTTGATGTCGACCTTGGGGTAGATCTTCTTCAGTGCATCGAGGGCCAGTTTCACCCGCTTGTCGATAGGCTGGGGCAGCATCTTCAGCGCATCGCTCATCCACGAATAGGACAAGCAGATCACCCCAGGCTTGTCGTCGCCGTTATCGAACAGGTAGGTGCCACGGGTCAGGCGGTCGGTGAGGGTCATGCTCATCAGGTCGCGACCGGTTTGTGGGTCTTTGTCTTTCCAGAATGGGCGGTCAACCATCACGAAGGTTTTCGATGACTGCATGTAGCGAGTGCGGTCCAGGGCCATCCACATTTTTTGCGAGAACAGGGTTTCGTCGCATTCGATCTGGGTGGTCAGCAGCCAGCTTTGGCAGGTGGTCAGCACTGCCGCGTATTCGCGGGTGTCGCCGTAGTTGTCGGTAACGGCGAAACGGCCATCGGCGGCGTGGGCGATGCGCTTCACGCCGGCCCGTGGCGCACCTCTATGCAGCGAGCTCAGGCTGGTACCGGCCGGCCAGTGGGCGCAGCGTTCCGGCACATGGCGCCAGATGCCCATGGGCACTTGGGCCACGCCACCGACGATCAGGTGTTGATGATCATCGCAGTTGGTCATCACCACGCGGAAGATTTCCAGCATGGAGTTGGGGAAGTCCGAGTCCCAGCCGCCGGTGCCGAAACCGACCTGGCCAAACACCTCGCGGTGGTGGAACGACAACTTGGCGAAGGCCTTGGAGGTGGCGACGAAGTCGTAGAAGGTACGGTCATCCCACAGCGGCACGAGCTTGTTCCACAGCTCCTTGAGCCGCGGCACGTCGCGGTCGCGGATTGCCTGCTGGATATCGCCGAACTGCGAACCGGCTTCCAGAGCGTCGGCCCAGGCATCGGCGACTTCCTGGAACAATGCAGGTAAATCGGAGAGTTTTTGCGCGTAGTGGGTCTGGCCTTCCAGATCGATCACGGTGCTGCCGGACGCCGGCGTCAGCGGGTTGGGGAAGGGCTTGGTCTCCAGCCCCAGCTTATCCACGTAATGGTAGAACGCCGTGGACGACACCGGGAACCGCATGCCGCCCAGCTCGGCGATGATGCCTTCGGCGCCTTCAAAGGCCTGCGAGCGCAAACGACCGCCCATCTTCGAGGCTTCGTACACAACGGGCTTGAGCCCCAGCTTCATCAACTCGTAGGCCGCAACCAGGCCCGCGATCCCGGCGCCGACGATCGCCACTTCGGCGCCGTGATTAGCCGCAGGAATACTGCCCAGCCCGGCGGGGTGTTCGATCCAGTCATCAAAGGCAAACGGGAAATCCGGGCCGAAGATGGTGATGGGTTTCTTGCCATCGCCCGGGTGGCGATTGGGCTTGCTGAGGGTGCTGGACGGAATGCTCATGGCTGACCTTACTGACGGCTCGGCGGGAGGAGGGCCCGTTGAGTATAAGAAAAGATGGCAGCCAGTTTAGGGAGCGTAGCGCTCGTTAATAAGACGCAATGTGTCGTCGTATTGCACTAGTTTTAGTCAATATGACGAATATAATGATCAGATTGGTTGTCCGCGATCCAATTTGTTACTGAGGATGATCGAGGTGGTGGTTTTCTCCACGCCGTCGACACTGCCGATCTGGTCCAGCAATTGGTCCAGTTGCTCCGGCGAATCGGTGCGCAGCCAAGCCACGTAATCGAACTCCCCACTCACTGCGCACAACTGCTGCACCTGGGCCATGGCGCTCAGCCTGCGCAACACCTCTTTGCCCGAACGGGGTTGCACGGTAATGCCCACATAAGCCTGCAACCCACCATCCGCAACGCGCTGGCCCAGGCGCACGCCGTAACCGGTGATGACCTGGGTCTTCTCCAGGCGTGCCAGACGCGACGTGACGGTGGTACGCGCGATGCCCAACTGCCGGGCGAGCATGGCCACGCTTTCACGGGCGTTGAGCTGCAGGGCGGCGATCAGTTGGCGGTCGATTTCGTCTAGGGCGGGCAAGGGGAGAGCTCCAGTGCGGGAGGGCAGTGAGCAGGCATGTTACAGGCTTGGCCCTGCTGACAAAATGATTCAGCCAGATACGCAAAAGCCGCGCAATGCGCGGCTTTTTTGTGTGGTGGGCCCAGTAGGACTCGAACCTACGACCAAGGGATTATGAGTCCCCTGCTCTAACCAACTGAGCTATAGGCCCTCAGTAGGTCGCGGATTATAACGATGGATTGTTCACTGTGCCATCCGAAAAATCCTCCAGCTTCGTACGAAGGAAGCTGGCGGCAAAAAGCTCCGGCGGCAGGGGCAGGCTGACGATGTAGCCTTGCATCTGTTCGCACCCTTCAGCCGCGAGGAATGCTTGTTGCGCCGGGGTTTCCACGCCTTCGGCGATGATGGTGAATTGCATGCTGTGGCCCAGGGCGATGATGGCGCGCACGATGGCTGCATCGTGAGGGTCGTCGGGCAAGCCGCGGACGAAGGATTGGTCGATCTTGAGGAAGTCCAGGGGCAGGCGCTTGAGGTAGCTGAGGGATGAATAACCGGTGCCGAAATCATCGATTGCCAGCTGGACGCCCAGGCGCTTGAGTTGGTGCAATACCGCGAGCGCTTCTTCGGCTTGGCTCATGATGAAGTTTTCGGTGATTTCCAGTTGCAGGCAGCCGGGTTCGAGGCGGTAATCGCGCAGCAGTTGTTCTATACGTGACAGCAGGTTGGGGTGACGCAGTTGCGCGCCTGCGAGGTTGACCGACAGGGGGCCGAAATCCTCGAAAGCCGCTTGCCACGCATGCAGCTGCCGGCAGGCCTGTTCCAGTACCCAGTCGCCGATTTGCAGGATCGTGCCGTTCTCTTCGGCCAGGGCAATAAAGTGCTCGGGCGGGACCTCGCCCAGCGTCGGGTGATGCCAGCGGATCAAGGCTTCGGCGCCGATCAGTTGCTGGGTGACCAGGCTGCGTTTGGGTTGGTAATACAGGCTCAATTCTTCACGCTCGATGGCGCGGCGCAGTTCGTGCTCCAGCGCTACGCGTTCATTGGCCTGGGCGGTCAGGTCGCGGGTATAGCGCTCGACCCGGTTACGCCCTTTGGCCTTGGAGCGATACATTGCGGCGTCGGCATTTTTGACCAGGGTGGCCACGTCGGTACCGTCTTGTGGATACAGGCTGGTGCCGATACTGGCGCTGATAAAGAACTCATGCTCGCCGGCCTGGAAGGGCGGGGTAAAGCAGTCGAGCAGTTTATTCGCCAAGTGTTGGGCGTCGCTGGCCTGTTGCAAGCCGGGCAGCAGGATGATGAATTCGTCGCCGCCCAGGCGAGCAACGGTGTCCACGTCCCGCAATTGCTCCTTGAGGCGTACCGCGATGTCTTTGAGCAGCAGGTCGCCGACCGGGTGGCCGAGGCTGTCGTTGATGTGTTTGAAGCGGTCGAGGTCGAGAAACAGCACAGCGCCCTGCTTGCCACTTTCCTGCTGGCCGTTGAGGGCGGCCTGCAGCCGGTTTTCAAACAGGGTGCGGTTGGGCAGGCCGGTCAATGGGTCGTGGTGGGCCTGATAGTCCAGGCGTGCCTGGGCCAGTTTGAGGCTGGAGATGTCGGCGAACACGGCAACGAAATGCGTAACCAAGTGCTCGCGGTTACGCACGGCACTGATGGTCAACCAACTCGGGTACACCTCGCCGTTCTTGCGGCGGTTGGAAATCTCGCCTTGCCAGTGGCCGTGGGTCGTCAACTGGTGCCACATGGCCGCATAGAACGCGCTGTCATGCAGGCCGGAGGCAAGCAGACGCGGGGTATGGCCAAGGGCTTCAACCTCGCTATAGCCGGTAATCTCAGTGAAGGCGCGGTTGACGGCGCTGATGTTCTGCCGTGTGTCGGTAATCAAGACACCTTCGGCGGTACTTTCGAACACCGTGGCGGCCTGCTGCAGTTTTTCCTGCATCAACTGGCGTTCGGTGATGTCCCGGGCGATGGTCAGCATGCAATCTTCGTCGCCAATCGGCAGCGGGCGGCTGGACACTTCGCACAGGCGAATCTGGCCGTCGGCACGACGGATATGGCAGATGAAATCGCGGACAAAACCGTCGCGCTGCATCAATTCCAGCATGTGCTTGCGTTCGTTGAGGTCGACCCAGATGCCCAGGTCGAGGGCTGATTGGTCGAGTGAAGAGGCGCTGGTGAAGCCGGTCAGGTGGCTGAAACCCTCGTTTACTTCGATCAGCAGGCCGTCGCTCTGGCGGCTCAGCAGCAAGCCATCGGGGGAGGCATGGAAGGCTTTGGCAAACTTTTCTTCGGAGGTTTGCAGTCGCTGTTGGGTTTCCTTGAGCTGGGTGATATCCCGCACCACCACCACCAAGGCTTCGGTGGTGTCGAGTTGGAACGGCTCGGCTGAGATCAGCCCGGTAAAGGCCTGGCCATTGCTGCGCAGAAAGGGCATTTCCAGGTTGCGGATGCTGGTGGTCTGTACTCGTTGCAGCAAATCCGGGCCGCCCCCTTGAATACCCCATATATTCAGGTCGGGGGCGGTTTTGCCCACCACCTCGTCGGCGCGCAGGCCAATCTGGTCCTCGAATGCCTTGTTGACCTCCAGCAGGCAGCCATCAGACAACCGGGCAATCACCAGAATGTCGGGGCACTGCTGAAACACCGAGGCAAATTTCTGCTCGGACAGTTGCAGGGCTTCTTCGGTGCGCTTGGCTTCGCTGATGTCGATCATCAGGCCGCGCAGCACCGGCTCATGGCCGTGTTCGATCAGGCTGACAATGTCACGTACCCACAGGCAGCGGCCATCAGCGGTGATGACCCGGTAATCAATGCTGTGATCACGATTGGCACGGGTTTCCCGATAGCAATAGGCCTCGGCACGGGTCAGGTCGGCGGGGTGGATGATGTTGCGCCAGAAACCTGGAATCAGCCAATGGGCGCGGGGATAGCCGAGCAGCTCTTCAGCATGGGGCGACACGTAGCTGTAGGTGAAGTCGCTGATGCTTGCTTCCCAGGCGATGGCGGACAAGCTCTCCACCAGGCCGCGATAGTGGTACTCGCTGCTACGCAATTCTTGCTCAAGGGCGACCCGGCGGGAAATTTCCGAGCTGAGCCGGCGATTGATCCGAATGACGATTGCCAGCACCGTGCTCAATAGCAGCACCGCTGGCAGGCCGTACGTGAGCAGGTCAGCCCAGAAGGTGCGGTGATCGGTGAAACTACCGACCCAGTGTTGCTGGATCGCATCAGTTTCGGCTGAACTGAGGTCGGCGAGGACTTTGTCCAAGATGCCCACCAGGATTTTCTCATCCCGCGGCACGCCCATGGCCAGTTGGTAGCGGTAGGGCGTTTCGCCGCTGACGTACAGGCCGTCGAGCTTGAGTTGGCGCAAGCTCCAGACGCTGGAGGCCAGGTCGCCGACTACGGCATCCACTTCATCGGTGGCCAGGGCTTGCAGCGTCGAACTGACGTTGGGCATCGCCACCAGATTCAGGTCCGGATGGTGGGTACGCAGCAGTTCATGGGGCGCGTAGTTTTCCACCACGGCAATTTTCAGCCCGTACAAATCCTTGAGGCTGCGGGGTTTCGCGCCGCCTTCATGGGCCAGGATGACGATGGGAAAGTCGAGATAGGGGCGTGTGAAGGCCAGGAAATTCTGGCGTTCGGGGGTGGACATGATGCCAGGCAGCAGGTCGAGCTGGTTATTGCGGGCTTGTTCAAGCACCGCGGTCCAGTTAACTGGTTCGATCAGTTTGATTCGAACGCCCAGACGGTCTTGGAGTAGGCGTACGTAATCGGCCGCCAGGCCCTGATATCGGCCATTTTCATCGCGATATTCAAACGGTGGCCAGGACGCGTCCACGCCGAGGCGCAGCTCCTGATGGTCCGCCAACCAGCTACGCTCATCATCCGTAAGAGTCAACGCGCCAGCCGTTGCGGTCCAGGTCAGCAGCGACAGCAGTATCACGGTCGGCAATCTGGGCATAACGGTCTCGTTATGGCACGGGGAATGTCTCGAGTGTAGACGGGCATTGCGGGGGCGGGGTGATGCGGGGCAGTTAATCTGTGGAAAGCGGTCGGTAGAAAGCAAAACCCCCGGCCTGGGCCGGGGGTTCTGGTATCACTCGTCGAGGAAGGAGCGCAGATGCTCGCTTCGCGTCGGGTGGCGCAACTTGCGCAGCGCCTTGGCTTCGATCTGACGGATCCGCTCACGGGTCACGTCAAACTGCTTACCGACTTCCTCAAGGGTGTGGTCGGTATTCATGTCGATGCCGAAACGCATGCGCAGTACCTTGGCTTCACGGGCAGTGAGGCCGGACAGTACGTCGCGAGTCGCTTCTTTCAAGCTCTCAACAGTGGCGACATCGATTGGCGACTGCATGGTCGAGTCTTCGATGAAGTCACCCAGATGGGAGTCTTCGTCATCACCAATCGGCGTTTCCATGGAGATCGGCTCTTTAGCGATCTTCAATACCTTGCGGATTTTATCCTCAGGCATCTCCATGCGTTCACCCAGCTCTTCCGGGGTCGGTTCGCGACCCATTTCCTGCAACATCTGCCGGGAAATACGGTTGAGCTTGTTGATGGTCTCGATCATGTGCACCGGAATACGGATGGTGCGGGCCTGGTCGGCGATCGAGCGAGTGATCGCCTGACGGATCCACCAGGTGGCATAAGTCGAGAACTTGTAGCCGCGACGGTATTCGAACTTGTCCACCGCCTTCATCAAGCCGATGTTGCCTTCCTGGATCAGATCAAGGAATTGCAGGCCACGGTTGGTGTACTTCTTGGCGATGGAGATCACCAGACGCAAGTTCGCTTCAACCATCTCTTTCTTCGCGCGGCGGGCCTTGGCCTCACCGATCGACATGCGACGGTTGATGTCTTTGATTTCTGCAATCGTCAGGCCGGTTTCGGTCTCAAGCGCGGTCAGCTTCTGCTGGCAACGGATGATATCGGGCTGCAGGCGACCAATGGCTTCGGCGTATTTCGCCTTGCCCTTGGCCAGTGCGTCGCTCCAGCTTTCGTCAACTTCGTTGCCCGGGAACTGGCGCAGGAAATCGGTACGCGGCATGCGCGCATCACGCACACAGAGCTGCATGATTGCACGCTCTTGGGCACGCAGACGCTCAAGGGCACTGCGAACACGCTCAACCAGGCCTTCGAACTGCTTGGGCACTAGCTTGATCGGCATGAACAGCTCAGCCAGGGCCACCAGCTCGGCAATCGCCTGCTTGTTGCCACGACCGTGCTTTTTCAGGGCCTTGCGGGTGATTTCCATTTGATCGGAAACCGCACCGAAGCGCTGGGCAGCGATAACCGGGTCTGGACCGCTTTCGGCTTCTTCTTCGTCGTCGCTGCTTTCAGCTTCGTCGTCGTCGGTGTCGTCGTCCGCTTTTGCGGCTTTCGCATCAACAGGCGGCGGCACTTCGGCGGCAGGCGGCGCAATGCCGTCGTCCGGGTCGATATAACCGCTCAGGACGTCGGAAAGGCGGCCACCTTCGGTGGTGACGCGGGTGTACTCGGAGAGAATGTGGTCAACCGTGCCAGGGAAGTGCGCAATTGCGCCCATCACTTCGCGGATGCCCTCTTCGATACGCTTGGCGATTTCGATTTCGCCTTCGCGTGTCAGCAGCTCGACGGTACCCATTTCGCGCATGTACATGCGCACCGGGTCTGTCGTGCGGCCGATATCGGTCTCTACTGCAGCCAGCGCGGCAGCAGCTTCCTCAGCGGCGGCCTCGTCGGTATCAGCGTCGGCCAGCATAAGGGAATCCTTATCTGGCGCGACTTCGAATACGTTGATCCCCATGTCGTTAATCATGCGGATGATGTCTTCCACCTGCTCAGGATCTGAAATATCCTCAGGCAGGTGGTCGTTGACCTCCGCGTAAGTCAGGTAACCCTGCTCACGACCAAGAAGTATCAACTCTTTGATACGAGACTGCTGTTGCGCTTTTCCGGACATAACACCCTATCCACTGAAGGTCTTGGCGGGCAAAAAACAAGCCGAGGATTATACCCGAGCTATGACCTCACACGCCAGCTGAGGTCGGGTTTGATGCGTAAACATTCTGTTTTAAGAGGTCGCGCATCTGTTTTGCTATCTGAATTTGCTCTTCAGCCGATAATCCCGGCTGCCTCGCTCTCTTGATAAGTTCGTCGAGGGTCTGAGTGTGTTGACCCGCGGATAACCTATTAATGGTGTCTAAAAACTGTTGTTCAAGGTTGTCGCCGTCAATTAGCCACTCCTTTTCCGCCAGTGCCCGCAATAAACGGCCCTGTTCCGTGCCATGCCAGCGAGCCATCAACTGAATTGAGTTTAGCTTAGGGTTTTTCTGCACGGCTTCGATCAGTGCGATAAGCACCTGGGCGTAGGTGTTGCTCTCGTTGGCAAAGTGGTCGGCACTTTCAACCTTGCCGGCCAATTGCGGGTGGTGAATCAGTGTGCGCAGTGCAATCAGTGTGGGGGCTTCCACCGCTACGGGTGTGCGTGGCGCGTAGGCTTCATCGCGGTCACCGCGTTTGCCGTTTTTGCTCCAGGGCTTTTTGTCCCACTTCTTGCCGCCGGCGCCGGGCTTCTTCGGCGTCCATTCCTGCTGGGGCGCGAAGGCCTCCTGAGGTTGGTGAAAATCAGCGTAGTCCGGCATAGCGTCGTAATCCATGCCGGGGTCGTAGGCTGGCGGCGCATCCTGCGGGGCGCTGTGCACCAGCTGGCTTACGGCTTCGCCGCTCAAACCGGTGATCTCCAGCAGGCGCTGACGCATCAGCGTGCGCAAGTTGGCGCCCGGGACTTTATCGATCAGCGGCGCCGCAAGGGTGGCCATATGGGCCTTGCCTTCGAGGGAGCGCGGGTCGGCCTCTTCGGTCAGTTGCTGGAAAAAATAATCCGCCAGCGGCTGTGCATGTTGATTGATGCGTGCGCGGAACGCGTCGGTACCTTCCGAACGCACCAGGGTGTCCGGGTCTTCGCCTTCGGGCAGGAACAGGAAGCGTGCGCGGCGGCCATCCTGCAGGCTCGACAGCGTGGCTTCGAGCGCGCGCCAGGCGGCGTTGCGGCCAGCCTGGTCGCCGTCGAAGCAAAACAGCACGCTGGGCACGACGCGAAACAGGCGCTTCAAATGTTCTTCGCTGGTGGCGGTGCCGAGGGTGGCGACCGCATTGCGCAAGCCTTGTTGGGCCAGGGCAATGACGTCCATATAGCCTTCAACCACGATGATTTCGTCGAGGTTGCGGTTGTTCTTGCGCGCTTCGAACAGGCCGTAGAGTTCCTGGCCCTTGTGGAACACCGGGGTCTCCGGAGAGTTCAGGTACTTGGGCTTGTCGTCCCCGAGTACGCGGCCGCCAAAGGCGATGATACGGCCACGGCTGTCGCGTATCGGGAACATCACGCGGTCGCGGAAGCGGTCATAGCGCTTGCCGGTCTCGGCGTTTTCTACCAGCAGGCCGGCATCGATCATGGCCTTTTGCTGGAGGGTGTCGCTGCTCAGGTGTTTATACAGGTTGTCCCAGCCCGGCGGGGCGAAGCCGAGACCAAAATCCCGAGCGATTTCGCCGGTGAGGCCGCGCCCTTTAAGGTAGTCGACAGCGGCCTTGCGCTGCGGATGGCTCTTGAGTGCCTGGCGGTAAAAGTCGGCAGCGGCGGTCAGTAGCGGGTACAGCGGCGAGTCGGTGGGTTGCCGGGGTTTGTGCGGGCGACCACTGTCCTCGCGGGGCACCTCCATGCCGGCGGCTTTCGCCAGGTCCTCGACGGCCTGGGGGAAGTCCAGGTTGTCGTGGTCCATCAGGAAGCCCAGGGCGTTCCCGCCCGCGCCGCAACCGAAGCAGTAATAAAACTGTTTGTCGGGGCTGACGCTGAACGATGGGGTTTTTTCTTTATGGAAAGGGCAGCAGGCGGTGTAGTTTTTGCCGGCTTTTTTCAGCTGTACGCGTGAGCTGACAACATCGACGATGTCGGTGCGGTTCAGAAGGTCGTCAATAAAGCTCTGGGGAATCAGCCCGGCCATGGCGTTCTCGTCATCACTGCGTATAAATGAGGGCCCGTGACGTGTTCAAGCGCACGTATGGAGTGCTTGAGCATCATCGTCTGCATGGGTCATCAGGAAGTGTATCTGCCGAATATTCACTGAGGGTAGTTTCTGATCAGTCTTCGGCATGGAAATGTTGCCCGGGCGTCCGGTCTTGGCCAATGGCGGCCTCGGAAACGCATCGATGGGCACAGCCGACACGGTTGATCGTCTGTTTGAAGAATAGGTGTGCTCGTCAGTAGCCTTGTTAGGCTCGTCAGAAGAGACGTGCACCGCTGGCAAAAGAGCCAGCCCTGACGTGTGAAGCAGTGTCTCGGTCGCATGTGCGGCGTCGACGGTGAAGCATCAAGCGATATCCGCAAATGCCAACAGCCCGGCTGAGGGCCGGGCTTGGCAGAAGCTTGCTACGAACGTCTGTGTATTAGTACAGACGAACGGCGCGGCGCTGTTCGCGCTGAACTTTCTTAGCGTGACGCTTAACAGCGGCTGCTGCTTTGCGCTTACGCTCAGAAGTTGGCTTCTCATAAAATTCGCGGCTACGAACTTCAGCCAGAACACCGGCTTTTTCGCAGGAGCGCTTGAAACGACGCAGAGCTACGTCGAAGGGTTCGTTCTCTTTTACTTTGACGGCTGGCATCCAGAGCTACCTTCTTTCATTACCGGGAATCAACGTTCTCGTCGCAAAAAATTCGCGGCTGAGGTCGTCGGTTTTTAAGGGTTGCGGATGTTAACCCCTCATTGCCCGGAATGCAAAGCCTCTGATCGAAAACCGCTAGTCGGGAGGGGGAGTGGCGACTATTATGCGCGCCTTCGAATTCAGCCTCTACAAGGCGCAAACCCATGCTAGTACTGGGACTTGAAACCTCCTGCGACGAAACCGGAGTCGCACTATACGACAGTGAACGCGGGCTTTTGGCCGATGCACTGTTCAGTCAAATCGACCTGCATCGCGCCTATGGCGGCGTGGTGCCGGAGCTTGCCAGCCGCGATCACGTCAAGCGCATGCTGCCGCTGATCCGCCAGGTGCTGGATGAGGCCGGCTGTGTGGCAACCGAGATCGATGCCATCGCCTACACGGCAGGGCCAGGATTGGTCGGAGCCCTGCTGGTTGGGGCCTCTTGCGCCCAGGCGCTGGCCTTTGCCTGGGGCATTCCTGCCCTCGGCGTGCACCATATGGAAGGCCATTTATTGGCGCCCATGCTGGAAAAAACACCGCCAGAGTTCCCGTTCGTCGCTTTGTTGGTTTCGGGGGGGCATACGCAGCTGGTTCAGGTGGATGGGATCGGCCAATACACGCTGTTGGGCGAGTCGCTGGACGATGCTGCCGGCGAAGCGTTCGACAAAACCGCGAAGATGATGGGGCTTAATTATCCGGGCGGTCCGGAAATCGCCCGCCTGGCTGAGAACGGCGTTGCCGGTCGCTACACCTTCCCGCGGCCGATGTGTGATCGTCCTGGCTTGATGTTCAGTTTCAGCGGCTTGAAAACCTCTGCCTTGAACACTTGGCAGCAGAGCGTCAGCGCCGGGGACGACGGCCAGCAAGCCCGTTGCGACATCGCGCTGGCGTTCCAGCAGGCTGTGGTGGAGACTTTGACCATCAAGTGCAAGCGCGCCCTGAAGCAGGCGGGCATGAAGCGGCTGGTGATCGCAGGCGGCGTCAGCGCCAACAAGGCATTGCGTAGCTCCCTCGAAACGATGCTCGGCGACATGAATGGCAATGTGTTTTACGCACGCCCTGAGTTCTGCACTGACAACGGCGCGATGATCGCCTACGCCGGTTGCCAGCGCTTGCAGGCCGGGCAGCACGAAAGCCTGGCGATCAGCGTGCAGGCGCGCTGGCCGATGGAGCAATTGCCGCCGTTGTAAGGTTCAAGGGCGCCGGGTTCAGGCGGGTATTTAAAAATGCCGTTCGCGCCCGGCAAACAGGTCGCGTAGATTGCCGCGATGGCGCCAGACGATCAGCAGTGTCAGCACGCTCATCGGCACCAGTGCTTGCGGTTCCTGCCAAGCCAGCAACGGTAGGGTCAGTGGCGTGGCAATCAGCGCGGCCAGTGAGCTGGTGCGGGTCAGGTAGAACGTCAGCAGCCAGGCGAGCATGGCCAGTAACGCCGCCGGTGGGTAAATGCCCAGCAGCATGCCGGCCGCTGTGGCGACGCCCTTGCCGCCGCGAAAGCGGAAGTACAACGGGAACAGGTGGCCCAGGACGGCACATAGGCCCACCCAGGCTTGCTGTTGCAAGCTAAGGCCGACGAGGCTGGCGATCAGCACGGGCAGCAGGCCCTTGCACAGGTCGCCCAGCAAGGTCAGGACGGCGAGTTTCTTGCCGGCCAGGCGCAACATATTGGTGGCGCCGGCATTGCCTGAGCCACTCATTCGCGGGTCGGGATTTCCCGTCAAGCGGCTGAGCAAAATGGCGAAGGACAGCGAGCCGAGCAGGTAGGCGAAAATCGCCAGTGACCAAAACATGCTAACTATTCCGGGCGAGGACGCCCTGATTCTAACGGGGCATCGCGCCCTTGTCGTGCTGCGGAGAAAAGTGCTTGGACAGAGTGTTTATCGAAGGCCTGGAAGTCGACACCGTGATCGGGGCTTACGACTGGGAGCGCGGAATCCGGCAATGCCTGCGCCTGGACCTGAGCTTCGCCTGGGATAATCGCCCAGCTGCGGCCGGTGATGACCTGACCCTGGCACTGGATTACGCCAGGGTGTCTGCGCGTATCCAGGCCTTTGCCGAGCAGTCCCAGTACCAGTTGGTGGAAACCTTTGCCGAGCGCCTGGCCGAAGTGCTGATGAGTGAATTCCAGATTCCCTGGCTGCACCTCAAGTTGACCAAGCCCGGCGCGGTACCGGCTGCCAAGGGCGTGGGCGTGGAGATCGAGCGCGGATGTCGTTGACTCAGGTTTATCTCGGGCTTGGCAGCAATATCGAGCGCGAGGCTCGTTTATGCGCCGGCTTGGATGCGTTGGCGGGCTTCT
Organism: Pseudomonas sp. FP215; assembly: GCF_030687795.1. NCBI lineage: Bacteria > Pseudomonadati > Pseudomonadota > Gammaproteobacteria > Pseudomonadales > Pseudomonadaceae > Pseudomonas > Pseudomonas sp. FP215. Next base: position 6,070,199 of record NZ_CP117447.1, on the reverse strand, counting down.
TGACGAATATGCGCTGTTCAGCGGTGTTCGAAAGCCAGCCGGTGGGTATCAAGAGCGGGCCGTTTTTCAATCTGGTGGTGTCGGCTTATACCGACCTGCCATTGATGGAGTTGGATCGCCGCTTGAAATCCATCGAGGCCGACAATGGCCGCTACGCGCCCGACCGCAAAGGCCTGCCGCTGGATATCGATGTGTTGTTGTATGGCGATCTGGTGGGCGATTTTGATGGCTTGGTCCTGCCGCGAGCCGAAATTCTGAAAAACGCCTTTGTGTTGTGGCCGCTGTCGATGATGGCGCCGCAGCGTCTGCACCCGGAGGCGGGCAAGACAATGGCCGAGTTGTGGCGAGACGCGCAAATTGATCAGGTATTGGCGCCTGTGGCGTTCGAGTGGCAGGGTCAGCCACTCACGCCGCTAGCTCTTTTGTAGGCGCCGAGCTTGCTCGCGAAAAACCTGAGGGCGCTGCGTCATCGTTGAGGTTCTTCGCGAGCAAGCTCGCTCCTACAGGGGCTTTTGCTGTTCCTTGTAGGCTTTCAATGCGTTTAGTCGTTCGCGCTTGAGCGCCTCGCCCAGTTCGGGGCCTTTGAAGCCTTTTTCCAGCAACGGCGCGACCGGCACTTCGCGTGCAGCCTTCGCCGCTGCCCGCAAATAATCGGCCTGTGGATAACTGCGTTGCTCAAAACCCTGTCGGCCCCGAGCGTCCATTTCGCAGGCCGCCACGAATTCTTCAAAGCGTTGCGGCCGACGGTAAACGTCGAAACTTTGCAGCAACTCCAGCAATGTCGAGGCCTTGAGCTCCAGCGCACGATGCCCATGGGTATGATATTGCCCCACCAGCAAGGCCAATTCCTGGCAATCCCTCGGCACCTTGAAACGCTCGTTCACCGCTTTGATCAGCTTCAGGCCGCGTTGCTCGTGGGCAATATGCTGCGGCAACTTATCCACAGGCGTCAGGCCTTTGCCCAAGTCATGCAGCAGGCAGGCCCAGCGCACGCTCAGCGGTTGCTTGTGCAGGGCGGCTTGCTCCAGCACGCTCAAGGTGTGCACGCCGGTGTCTATTTCCGGGTGGTGCGCTGCGGGCTGCGGCACGCCGAACAGCGCGTCCAACTCCGGCATAAAGGTTTTTAGCGCATCGCAGTCACGCAGCGCTTGGATAAATACCTGGGGTTGAGCTTCCATCAGCGCCCGTGAGATTTCCTTCCAACTGCGCTCGGGGGTAAGGGCCTCCAGCTCGCCGGACTCACTGAGTTGGCGCATTAACGCCAGGGTCTCAGGGGCGACTGTGAAGCCCAGAGGCGCATAGCGCGCGGCGAAGCGTGCAACACGCAGCACTCGGAGTGGATCTTCGGCGAACGCGGGAGAAACATGCCGTAAAATACGCGCTTCAAGGTCGCGTTGGCCGTGGTAAGGATCAGTCAGATTACCTTCGTCGTCCTCCGCCATGGCATTGATGGTCAGGTCACGCCGGATCAGGTCTTCTTCCAGCGTAACGTCGGGGCTCGCATGGAATATAAAGCCGCCGTAACCCCGGCCATTCTTGCGTTCGGTGCGAGCGAGGGCGTATTCGTCACCGTTCTTCGGGTCGAGAAATACCGGGAAATCAGCGCCCACCGGTTTATAACCTTTGGCGAGCATCTCTTCGGCCGTCGCGCCAACGACGACGCGGTCGATATCGGTGACCTCGATGCCCAGAAGGCGATCACGCACGGCGCCGCCGACTTTGTAGATTTTCATGAAAAAGCCTCCATTAGCGGCACAGGATAACGCCTGAGCCTGGCCAATGGAGGCTTTGCTGTTTCAGAGGTGAACGACGGCCATGTCCAGGCGGCCGTAGTCATTGTCGTTATGATCGCTGCGCGGTGGCACATGGTGGGTTTTCATCACTTGATCGCCCTGCAGGGTTTCCAGATGAATATCAAAACCCCAGAGCCGATGCAGGTGCTTGAGCACTTCCTCAGTGGATTCGCCCAAGGGTTTGCGGTCGTGCTGCTGGTGACGCAAGGTCAGCGAACGGTCGCCACGCACATCGATGCTGTAGATCTGCACGTTAGGCTCGCGGTTACCGAGGTTGTATTGGGCGGCCAGGGTTTCGCGAATGATGCGGTAGCCGGGTTCGTCGTGGATGGCAGGCACCACCAGGTCATCCTTGAGGTCGTCGTCCAGGATGCTGAACAGCTTGAGGTCGCGAATCACCTGGGGCGACAGGTACTGCAGGATAAAACTCTCATCCTTGAAGCTACTCATGGCGAACTTGATGGTCGATAGCCAGTCGCTGCCGGCGATTTCCGGGAACCAGCGGCGGTCTTCCTCGGTGGGGTGCTCGCACATACGGCGAATATCGCGGTACATGGCAAAACCCAGCGCATAGGGGTTGATGCCGTTGTAATACGGGCTGTCGAAGCCTGGTTGGAAGACCACGCTGGTATGGGACGTGAGGAACTCCATCATAAAGCCGTCAGTGACCAGGCCTTCGTCGTACAGGTCGTTCATCAGGGTGTAATGCCAGAAGGTGGCCCAGCCTTCGTTCATCACCTGGGTTTGGCGCTGTGGGTAAAAATACTGCGCGATCTTGCGCACGATGCGCACGATTTCACGCTGCCAGGGTTCCAGCAGCGGTGCGTGTTTTTCCAGGAAGTACAGGATGTTTTCCTGAGGTTCGGCGGGGAAGCGTGCATTGTCCTTGTCGCTGTTCTTGTCAGCGCGCTTGGGGATGGTGCGCCACAGGTCGTTGATCTGTTTCTGCAGGTGCTCCTCGCGTTCCTTCTGGCGCAGGCGCTCCTCTTCGGCGGAAATAGGATAGGGACGCTTATAGCGATCGACCCCGTAATTCATCAGCGCATGGCAGGAGTCCAACAGATCTTCCACCGCATCGATACCGTGGCGTTCTTCGCACTGCATGATGTATTGCTTGGCGAACACCAGGTAATCAATGATCGAACTGGCATCGGTCCAGGTGCGAAACAGGTAATTGCCCTTGAAGAAACTGTTATGCCCATAGCAGGCATGGGCCACTACCAGCGCCTGCATGCAGATGGTGTTTTCTTCCATCAGGTACGCGATGCACGGGTCGGAGTTGATCACGATCTCGTAGGCCAGGCCCATCTGGCCACGGGTGTAGGACTTCTCGGTACTGAGGAAGTGTTTCCCGTAGGACCAATGGTGATAGCCCAGCGGCATGCCCACCGAGGCATAGGCATCCATCATCTGTTCAGCGGTGATGACTTCTATCTGGTTGGGGTAGGTGTCCAGGGCATAACCCGCCGCGATACGGCTGATTTCCCGGTCATAGGCCTGGATCAGTTCGAAGGTCCACTCGGAGCCGGTGGAAATGGGTTGGCGCTTGTTCTCTTTTTTGGCGGTCATGTCACTAACCTGCGCTGGAAGAGTTCACGGAAGACCGGGTAGATATCGCCGGCCGAGACCAGTTGCTGCTGGGCGAACGTATCGGCAAAGGCTTCGCCGATGCGCTCGTATTCGAACCACAGGGCCTGGTGCTCACGGGGGGTGATTTCGACGTAAGTGTAGTACTGCACGAACGGCATGATCTGGTTGATCAAAATGTCCCGGCAGATCGGTGAGTCGTCGTTCCAGTTGTCGCCGTCGGAGGCCTGGGCGGCGTAGATGTTCCACTCGTTGGCGGGGTAGCGCTCGGCCATGATCTCCTGCATCAGCTTCAGTGCGCTGGAAACGATGGTGCCGCCGGTTTCCCGCGAGTAGAAAAACTCCTCTTCGTCCACTTCCCGGGCGCTGGTGTGATGGCGGATGAACACGACGTCGATCTTGTCGTAGTTCCGTTTCAGGAACAGGTACAGCAGGATAAAGAAACGCTTGGCGATGTCCTTGGTGGCTTGGGTCATGGAGCCGGAAACGTCCATCAGGCAGAACATCACCGCCTTGGAGCTGGGGTTGGGTTGCTTGACCAGCAGGTTGTACTTCAAGTCAAAGGTATCGAGGAACGGCACGCGGTGAATGCGCGCGCTGAGTTTTTCAATTTCTACCTCGATTTCCTGGATATCGCCGAAGTTGTCCGGTTCTTCGCGCTTCAAGCGTGCCAACTCTTCCTTGGCCTGCTTGAGTTTGGCGCGGCTGCTGCCCGACAGGGCGATGCGCCGTGCATGGGCTGAGCGCAGGGTACGGATGATATTGATGCGCGAAGGGTTGCCCTCGTTGCTGATGCCTGCGCGTACGGTCTTGAAGGTGTCGGTGCCGGTGAGGTTGCGCTTGACCAGGTTGGGCAGTTCCAGGTCTTCGAACATGAATTCGAGGAATTCTTCCTGGGTGATCTGGAACACGAATTCGTCCATGCCTTCGCCGGAGTTGCCGGCCTTGCCCGGGCCTTTGCCACCGCCGCCGCCTTGTGGGCGCTGGATATGTTCGCCGGTGGTGAATTCCTTGTTGCCGGGGTGCACCACAGTCTGTTTGCCGCCGCGGCCATGGTGAAGCACCGGTTCATCGATGTCCCGGCCGGGAATGCTGATTTGTTCGCCATGCTCCATGTCGGTGATGGAGCGGCGGCTGACGGCCTCTTCTACCGCCTTTTTGATGTGGTCACGGTAGCGCCGCAGGAAACGCTGACGGTTTACCGTGCTCTTGTTCTTGCCATTGAGGCGTCGGTCGATCACATAGCTCATGGGGAGCCCTCCGGGCAGCTTCACGTTACAAGCTTCAAGCCGCGAGCTGGAAGCTTAGGGACAAGCGGTCAACTGCCAGGCCGGATGCCTGGCAGTGTGCGCTTGCCGCTGCCTTACTGTGATTTGCGAACCCGCAGGTACCACTCGGAGAGCAGCCGTACCTGTTTGTCGGTGTAGCCTCGCTCGACCATGCGTGTGACGAAGTCGTTGTGTTTTTGCTGATCCTCCTTGCTGGCTTTGGCGTTGAAGCTGATGACGGGCAGCAGGTCCTCGGTGTTGGAGAACATTTTCTTCTCGATGACCACCCGCAGCTTCTCGTAGCTGAGCCAAGTGGGGTTCTTGCCGTTGTTGTTGGCACGGGCGCGCAGTACGAAGTTGACGATTTCGTTGCGGAAATCCTTCGGATTGCTGATGCCGGCGGGTTTCTCGATCTTTTCCAGCTCTTCGTTGAGGGCCACGCGATTGAGGATTTCGCCGGTTTCCGGGTCGCGGTATTCCTGGTCCTGGATCCAGAAGTCGGCGTACAGCACGTAGCGGTCGAAGATGTTCTGGCCGTACTCGCTGTAAGACTCCAGGTAAGCGGTCTGGATTTCCTTGCCGATAAACTCGATGTAGCGCGGCGCCAGGTATTCTTTGAGGAAGCGCAGGTAGCGCTCGCGGGTTTCGGCCTGGAACTGCTCCTGTTCAATCTGCTGCTCAAGCACATAGAGCAAGTGCACCGGGTTGGCGGCAATCTCGTGGGGGTCGAAGTTGAAGACTTTAGACAGGATCTTGAACGCAAAGCGCGTCGACAGACCGTTCATGCCCTCGTCCACACCGGCTGTGTCACGGTACTCCTGGATCGACTTGGCCTTGGGATCGGTGTCCTTGAGGTTTTCGCCGTCGTAGACGCGCATCTTCGAATAGATATTGGAGTTCTCCGGCTCCTTGAGGCGCGACAGCACTGTGAACTGGGCAAGCATCTTCAGGGTGTCGGGCGCGCAATGGGCCTTGGCCAGGGAACTGTTGAACAGCAGTTTGTCGTAAATCTTGATTTCATCGCTGACCCGCAGGCAGTACGGCACCTTGACGATATAGATCCGGTCGATGAAGGCTTCGTTGTTCTTGTTGTTGCGGAAGGTATGCCATTCCGATTCGTTGGAGTGGGCCAGCAGGATCCCGGTAAACGGAATCGCCCCCAGGCCTTCAGTACTGTTGTAGTTGCCTTCCTGGGTAGCGGTCAGCAGTGGGTGCAGCACCTTGATTGGTGCCTTGAACATCTCCACGAATTCCATCAGGCCTTGGTTGGCCCGGCACAGTGCGCCCGAATAGCTGTAGGCATCGGCATCGTTCTGCGGGAATTCTTCCAGTTTGCGGATATCGACCTTGCCCACCAGCGCCGAAATGTCCTGGTTGTTTTCATCGCCCGGTTCGGTCTTGGCCACGCCGATCTGGTTGAGGATCGACGGGTAGAGTTTCACCACGCGGAACTGGCTGATATCACCACCGAACTCGGCCAGGCGCTTGGTGGCCCAAGGCGACATGATGGTGTTGAGGTAGCGCCGCGGGATGCCGAAGTCTTCCTCGAGGATCGCGCCATCTTCCGTGGCGTTGAACAGGCCCAGGGGCGACTCGAAGACGGGCGAGCCCTTGATCGCGTAGAAGGGCACCTTCTCGATCAATTGTTTGAGCTTTTCTGCCAGGGACGACTTGCCGCCGCCGACCGGGCCGAGCAGATAGAGGATCTGCTTCTTCTCTTCCAGGCCTTGGGCGGCATGGCGGAAGTAGGAAACGATCTGGTCGATGCATTCTTCCATCCCATGGAAGTCTTCAAAGGCCGGATAGCGGCGGATCACCTTGTTGGAAAATATCCGCGACAGGCGCGAATTATTGGCGGTTTCCACCAGTTCTGGCTCGCCAATCGCCAGTAGCAGGCGTTCGGCGGCAGAGGCGTAGGTGCTGCGGTCCTGTTTGCACAGCTCGAGATACTCCTGAAGCGTGAGTTCTTCCTGCTGTGTGGACGCAAAGCGTTGTTGGAAGTGGCTAAAGATACTCATGACGTCGTCACCTCGCTCGATACGTGGAGCCGACGCCGGATCAATCAGTCGATGCTGGCAGTCATTGGCGCACGCCAATGGCTGTTTTCCCCCCAGAACACCCTGAAACGCTACCGATGACCCGAACGCCGGTGTACCGGCTCTCCCCTGATTCGGATGGCCTGCGCTTAAGGATAGTTCGGAATCCGGGAGGTCAAGGCGCGATGCGCAATTAGTTTGGCTGCGCCGTTCGTCAGAAACGGCGCAAGCCCAAGCGTCACGCGGGGTGGCGGGGTGTGAAAAAAATTATTGCGAATCGCCTGAAGAAATTTCCGCAGGAAAGGTCGCACGCCACAGCTCAAACCCGCCGTCCAGGCTATAGACGTCGGAGAAACCCTGGCTGATCAGATACGCGGCTGCGCTCTGGCTGGAATTGCCGTGGTAGCAGGCCACGATCAGCGGCGCATCGAGGTCAGCGGCGCGGATGAAGTCGGCGATGTTGACGTTGTCCAAGTGCTGGGCGCCGGTGATGTGAGCGGCGGCATAAGTGGGCTGGTCGCGGATGTCGACGACTACCGCACCTTGCTCGCGCAGGGCTTGTGCTTCTTGGGGAGGGATACGTTTGAATTCGGTCATGGCGGGCTCCTATTGCTTGGCGGTGGCCGGCTGGGTAATGGAAAGGGGCGATTCGCACTGGCAGTCGAGGCGCTTGCCCGTGTCGATGTTCATCAGGGTCATGGCACCGCCCCACACGCAGCCGGTGTCGAGGGCGAACACGCCGGGCTCATCGCACTTGCCTTCCAGCGCGGCCCAGTGGCCAAAGATGATCTTTGTGTCTCGGGTCTTGCGTTCCTTGTAGGCGAACCAGGGCTTGTAGCCGGGAAGGGCGGTGTCGGCGCCTTCCTTGCTCTTGAGGTCCAGTTTGCCTTCGGCCGTGCAGAAGCGCATCCGCGTAAAGTAGTTGGTGATCACTCGCAGGCGGGCCACGCCCGTGAGGTCGTTGTCCCACTTCACTGGGTCGTTGCCGTACATGCCGTCGAGGTACGCGGTGTACAGGTTGTCATCGGCCAACGCAGTTTCAACTTCGGCAGCGCATTTGAGGGCTTTTTTCAACGTCCACTGGGGCGGGATGCCGGCATGCACCAAGGCCATGTTACGGTCCTCATCGTAGTGCATGAGTTTTTGCCGGCGCAGCCAGTCGAGCAGTTGAGCGCGGTCTGGGGCTTCGAGGATTTCCCGCAGGGTGTCGCCTTTTTTGAGGCGCTCGATATTGTTGCCGGCCGCAAGCAAGTGCAGGTCATGGTTGCCCAGCACGCATACCAGAGAGTCGCGCAGGCTATAGAGGTAGCGCAGGGTTTCCAGGGACTGTGGGCCGCGGTTGACCAAGTCGCCCACCAACCACAAGCGATCATTTGCCGGGTCGAAGGCTACGCGCTCCAGCAGGCGCTTGAGAGGGTCCAGGCAGCCTTGCAGGTCGCCGACCGCGTACGTCGCCATCAGTGCAGCGCTCCTGGCACGGCCAGGCGGAAGGGCTTGATGATTGCATCGAACAGTTGGCCGTCGGTGGCCTTCATTTGATACGAGCCTTGCATGGTGCCGACCTTGGAGGTCATCACCGTGCCGCTGCTATAGGTGTGGCTAGCGCCGCTGTCGATCAACGGCTGCTGGCCGACAACGCCTGCCCCGCGCACTTCCTCGACCTGGCCGTCGCCATCGGTGATGACCCAGTGGCGCGACAGCAGCTTGGCCGGCACCAGCCCGTTGTTCTTCACTGTGATGGTGTAGGCAAAGGCGAAGCGGTTATGTTCGGGTTGCGATTGGTCCGCCAGGAAGCGGGTGACGACGCTGACGTCTATCTGATAGCGAGGATCGGACATGCAAGAGGCCTTAAAAGCGAAGGACAGCAGATGCGGGTCAGTCTAGGCCAAGAGGAGGGCACTAGGCCAGACATGCTGTCTGGGCTCTTGAAGCGCGGTTAAACCTGTGGGAGCGGGCTTGCTCGCGAATGCGGTGTATCAGTTGACGAAAATGTTGACTGACACACCGCATTCGCGAGCAAGCCCGCTCCCACATTGGAGGGTGTTGAACCTTATTCCGCTGTTGGCGCTGGCTGGATGGCAAGCTGGTCAGCCAGGCGCACGAACGCGGCCAGGTCCAGTTGCTCGGGGCGCAGGCCGCCGTCGACGCCGGCGGCTTCGATTTCAGCGTTGCTCAGCAGGGCCTTGAGGGTGTTACGCAGGGTCTTGCGGCGCTGGTTGAACGCTTCGCGTACCACACGCTCCAGCAGTTTGTGGTCCTTGGCCGGGTGCGGCAGCACGGCATGCGGCACCAGGCGCACGATGGCCGAATCAACCTTCGGCGGCGGGTTGAACGCGCCCGGGCCGACGTTGAACAGGTGCTCCACGCGGCAGTGATACTGGACCATGATCGACAAGCGGCCCCAGTCACCACCGCCAGGGCCTGCGGCCAGGCGCTCCACCACTTCCTTTTGCAGCATGAAGTGCATGTCGCGGATGATCCCTGCGTTGTTCAGCAGGTGGAAAATCAGCGGCGTGGAAATGTTGTATGGCAGGTTGCCCACCACCCGCAGGCTGCTGGGCGCAGCGTTAAGGCTGTTGAAGTCAAACTTCAGTGCATCGCCCTGGTGCAGGTTGAAGTTGGGCTTGCCGGCAAACTGCTGGTTGAGGATCGGGATCAGGTCCTTGTCGAGCTCAACGACGTCCAGTTGCCCGCCGCTGGCCAGCAGGCCTTGGGTCAGCGCGCCCTGGCCCGGGCCGATTTCCAGCAGGCGGTCTTCTGGCTTGGCGTGGATGGAGCGCAGGATACGGTCGATCACGCCAGCGTCGTGCAGGAAGTTTTGCCCGAAGCGCTTGCGCGCCCGGTGTTGGTAATGCTCAGTCATATACGGGTCTCGGCCATCTGATAGGCGGTTTCCAGGGCCACGTGCAGGCTGCCGGTATCGATCTTGCCGCTGCCTGCGAGGTCCAGAGCAGTGCCATGGTCGACGGAGGTGCGGATGATCGGCAGGCCCAGTGTCACGTTGACTGCGGCGCCAAAGCCTTTGTATTTCAGCACGGGCAGCCCCTGGTCGTGGTACATCGCCAGCACTGCGTCGCAGTGCTCCAGATATTTGGGGGTAAACAGAGTGTCTGCAGGCAATGGGCCGCGTAGGTCCATGCCTTCTTGGCGCAGGCGCTCTAATGTCGGTTCAATGATGTCGATTTCTTCATGGCCCAAGTGGCCGCCTTCACCGGCGTGGGGGTTGAGCCCACAGACCAGGATACGCGGTTGGGCAATGCCGAATTTGTGTTGCAGGTCGCTGTGCAGGATGCGCGTGACACGCTCTACACGTTCGGCGGTGATGGCATCGGCGATTTCACGCAACGGCAAGTGCGTGGTCACCAGGGCCACGCGCAGGCCACGGGTGGCAAGCATCATCACTACTTGGGCGGTATGGGTCAGTTCCGCGAGGAATTCGGTATGGCCGGAAAAGGCAATGCCGGATTCGTTGATCACGCCTTTGTGCACGGGTGCGGTGATCATGCCGGCAAAGTCGCCGTCGATGCAGCCTTGGCCCGCACGGGTCAGCGTCTCTAGCACAAATGCCGCGTTGGCCGTGTTCAACTGCCCGGCCACTACCTTGGCCTGCAGCGGGGTGTCCCACACATACAGACTACCGGCGGGGGCCGGCAGGTCGGGCCAGTTGCCCGGCGCCACGTCCAGCAGATTGACGGCCACACCCAGCTGCGCGGCCCGCTCAAGGAGCAGGTCGCGGCTGGTAATCGCAATCAGGGGGTGTGGCTGGGGTTGCGAGGCGAGCAGCAGGCACAGGTCTGGACCAATGCCGGCTGGCTCGCCGGGTGTCACCGCGAAACGCTGGGGTTTCACTGGGGTGCCTGGTCGGTGCCTGTTTGCTCGGCGCCTGACAGCTTGTTCTCTACATACGCTTCGTCACGGATCTGACGCAGCCAGGTTTGCAGCTCTTCGTCGTATTTGCGGTTACGCAACACGGTCAGGGCTTGTTGCTCGCGGGCCTGGGTGGTGTTGTCCGTGGCGCGACGGCCAAGCACTTCCAGCACATGCCAGCCGTACTGAGTCTTGAACGGCTTGGACAATACGCCTTGTGGCGTCTCGGCCATAACCTGCTGGAACTCAGGCACCAGGGCTTTCGGGTCGATCCAGTTCAGGTCGCCGCCGTTAAGGGCAGAACCTGGATCTTCCGAGAAGCTTTTGGCCAGGGTGGCGAAGTCTTCACCGCTTTCAATGCGGTCGTAGATCTTCTGGGCCAGTTCCTTGGTTTGGGCCTCGGTGCGGATTTCGCTCGGTTTGACCAGGATGTGACGAACATGCACTTCGTCTTTCAGCGAGGTCTCGCCGCCGCGGCGTTCCAGCAACTTCAGGATGATGAAACCACCCGGAGTGCGTGCCGGCTGGGTAATGCCGCCGACTTCCATAGCGCTCAATTCGCGATCAAACGGAGGTGGCAATTGAGCGGCTTTACGCCAGCCCATGTCACCGCCTTCAAGGGCGTTGTCGCTGCCGGACTGAGCAATGGCCATCTGGGCAAAGTCTGCACCCGCTTTCAGACGCTCGTAGATCGACTGGGTTTTAGCGGCGGCGGCATTGAGCTGCTCAGAGTTGGCTGCGTCCGGGGTGGGAATCAGGATATTGGCCAAGTGCAGTTCTTCGGAGAGCTGCATCTTGCCCAGGTCCGAGGCCAGGAAATTCTTCACTTCCTGCTCGGACACCTGAACCCGCTCGGCCACACGGCGCTGGCGCACACGGCTGATGATCATTTCACGCTTGATCTGGTCACGGGCGTCCTCATAGGACAAACCATCGCGAGCCAGGGCGGCGCGGAACTGATCAATGCTCATGTTGTTACGCTGAGCGATGGTGCCAACGGCCTGGTTCAGTTCTTCGTCCGAAATACGGATGCCGGAACGGTCGCCAATCTGCAATTGCAGGTTTTCGACGATCAGACGCTCCAGCACCTGGGGTTCCAGGACGCTGCTCGGTGGCACACCACCGCCACGCTTGGCGATGGTTTGCTGAACTTCCTTGACCCGTTGGTCCAACTGGCTCTGCATGATCACGTCGTTGTCGACGATGGCCGCTACTTTATCCAACTGTTGAACCGCGGCGTGTGCCGAAACAGTACCCAGGAACAGCGCGCCCAGCACTAGCGGGCGCAAACACTCAGAAAGCTTTGTCTTCACGTTCACGATAACCTTCAATGCCTTTGTCGAGGAAGCTCTCTACCTTGGCGCCGGTCAGGCCGCCGAGTCCTTTAAGGACGATCTGGAAGAAGAGCCCGTGGTCACCCTTTTCGTTCTGAGGGGCGAGCTGCGTGTATTCGTCGTTGGAAACCCAGTAACGGTTGATGACGCGCAGTTTCCAGCAGCAGTTGTCGTACTCGAAACCACCGAAGGCTTCCAGGGTACGGTTGCGGGCATAGTCGTACTGCCAGCGGGTGATCAAGTTCCACTGGGGAATGATCGGCCACATCATCGAGAAGTCGTGTTGTTGGATTTTGTAGTAATCCTTCACGAAATCCTTGTCACCTTCCTGGCCAAAGTCACCGCCGAACTGCCATTTGCCGGTCAGTTGGTTGTAGACAACCTGGTCGTTGCGATAGCGGTAGCCCAGGTTGACGACCTTGTTCGGGTTGTCTTCCGGCTGGTAGTGGAACATTGCGCTGCCGGAGCGAGGACTATGGGTCTCGGTATCCCAGTTGTAGTCGGCTGTGGCGCGCCAGTCGCGGTTGAAGCGGAACTCGTACTCCAGTGCAACAGGAGATACGTTCGAGTGCGCGTCATCACGTGTCTTGGCATCTACGCCCGGCAATTGAACTTCGCGATCCTTGAAGTACACCGCTTGGCCGATGGAAGCGCGTTGACGTTCGAAACCGTTCTCTTCAATCCAGCGGCTGGTGAGACCAAAGGACAGCTTGTTCTCGTCGCCGATACGGTCGGAACCGCTGAAGCGATTATCCCGGAACAGTGAGGAGTAGCTGAACGAGTTCTCGCTGGTGTCGAAGACAGGGATCTCGGTCTGGTCTTTATTCGGTACGTAGAGGTAGAACGCACGAGGTTCGAGGGTCTGGTTGTAGTCTTTACCGAACCAATTGGTTTTGCGGTCGAAGTACAGGCCGCTGTCGATACTGGCAATAGGCACGGAGCGATCTTGCGAGCTGTTAAACGTCTGGCCGGCCAAGGCCATTTGGTCCTTGCCTTTACCATCGAGATCCAAGTCGTATTTGGTATAGACGTACTTCAGCTTCGGCGTGATAAAGCCGTAACTCCAGTTCATCGGGTACGAGACTGCGGGCGCAACGTTCAGACGGGTACCGTTTGCACGGGTCAGGCCTGTTACGTTTTCATCCAGGCGACGTTCTCCGATGGTGCCATCAGCATTAAACGGGCCACCGTCCTGGTTGCGAACTCTACCGCTGCGCAGGTCACGATCAAACCTTACTGCTTCTGTCTCATAGGAGAAGTTCAGCCCTGCCGGTTGAAACGGGAGGGTACCGTTAAATGTAATTTGCGGTAGTCGATCATACGGAGTGATCTGGGAAATCGTTGCCAGTTGGTACGACTGCAAGTTCACGGCAGCCTGGTAGCTGTCGCCACGGTAACTCACGGTACCCTGCTGGTTCAGGAAGTCCTGGCTCTGAACGCCTTCCTGATAGGACTTCAAGTCCTGGAAGTAGAACGGATCACTGATCTTGGTGTAATCGACCAAGGTCGTCAGGCGCGAATCCAACCCGCCCTTATGCTGCCAGTTGAGCATATAACGGGTTTTTTCGGAGTCGGTCTGCTTGCTTCGCTCGTCATTGTCATCGTTGAGATACGCCCCACCAAACTGCCCTTCACTCGACTTGGTCAGATAGCGGAACTCGCCCTCCATCAACATGCCGCGCTTGGTCATGTACTGCGGGTACAACGTGGCATCGTAGTTCGGCGCCAGGTTGAAGTAGTACGGCGTTACCAGCGTAAAGCCAGTTTCCCCACCGGTGCTGAAGCTCGGCGGCAGGAAGCCGGATTGACGACGGTCGTCGATCGGGAAATAGATGTACGGGGTGTACAGGATCGGGATGTTCTTGACCCGCAACGTCGCGTTGGTCGCCGTACCGAAACCGGTGGCCGGGTTCAACGTGATGTTGTTGCCCTTCAGCTGCCAGGCGTTGCTGTCCGGCTCGCAGGTGGTGTACGTACCGTCCTTGAGACGGATGATCGCGTTTTCTGCACGCTTGGCGTACAGCGCGTTACCGCGGATGCGTGACTTGTGCATCACGTATTCGGCGTTGTCGATCTGGGCGGCGCCGGTGTCGAGCTGGACCTGGGCATGGTCGCCCACGATCAGGGCGCCGTTGTCGCGCAGGCGCACTTTGCCGTTCAGTTCGCCACGGTTCTCGGCCTGGTACAGGCTGGCTTCGTCCGCTTCCAGCTGCATGCTGCCCTGGCGCATGACCACGTCACCGGCCAGGGTGGCAACCTGCTGCTCCTGCTCGTAACGCGAAGCCTTGGCGCCGATGAAGGTCGGCGCATCGCTTTTGTCCGTCTTGTCGTTCATGCCAGGACGAGTCGGCTCGATGTACGCGCCGCCGCAGTAAGGGCCGGTTTCGGCCAACTGTGCTGCGGTCAGCTTGTCGCGAGGTACCCAGTCCAGGTGGCTGTAGTCGGCACTGCGCGAACGCAGGCCACGGCCCTTGGATTCGGTGACCAGCATGGTCTTGGGCTCGGCGTCGACGCTGCCGCCAGCTTTGCCTTGCGGCGTGCTGTTGGCCGAGCTGACGGCAGCGCCGTCATGCACCGGGCGCGGCGGCAATGGGGCGGCGGCCGTCTTCGGCGCGCAATCCCAGGCACCCGAAGCAGAGACTGAGCAGTCATACTGTTCCGCGGCGACCACGAATGAGGTGGCGAAAGGTTGCAAGGCCAGCAGACTGCCGGTTACCAGCAACGGAAATTTTCTACGAAACGCGGGGGATTTCAATGCCATCTTATTAGTCCGGGCTTCCTGCGTGCCATCTGCCCGCGGTTTGGGCCGCACGCCTCTCGATGGTCTGAAAAAGATGCGTGATAATAAAGCATGCCCCGCTTGACGGCTAGCGCCGTCGGAGACCCTTGTAATGCCCGAGCAAGATCTACGTTTACAACAGCTGGAAGTCTGGCTGGATGAGCAGTTGCCGATCCTCTTCAACGCTCAGGACTGGGGCCCCGTGCCCCCGGCCACATTGACCGCGGCCAGCAGCGACGCGAGTTTCAGGCGTTACTTCCGATGGGAGGGCGGTGCCCATACGGTCGTCGTCATGGACGCGCCACCCCCCCAGGAAAACTGCAAACCTTTCGTCGATATCGCGCATTTGCTCGCGAAATCGGGAATAAATGTGCCAAAAATTTATGCAGAAGATTTGCCCCGAGGCTTTCTTTTGCTCAATGACCTGGGCACAAAAACCTATCTGGACGTGATTGACGGTGAAAACGCCGACCAATTATTTGCCGATGCCATCGAAGCGCTGCTGGCTTTTCAGCAATTGCCGATGGATGCACCGTTGCCCAGCTATGACGTGGCTTTATTGCGTCGCGAGCTGGAATTGTTCCCGGAATGGTACGTGCGTCGTCACCTAGGCATCGACCTCGATGCTGAGCAACAGGCCCTTTGGCAACGCGCCAGCCAGCAGTTGATCGACAGCGCCCTGGCCCAGCCCAAGGTGCTGGTGCACCGCGACTACATGCCGCGCAACCTGATGATCAGTGAGCCGAGCCCTGGCGTGCTGGATTTCCAGGACGCGGTCTACGGCCCGGTGACCTACGACATTACCTGCCTGTTCAAGGACGCCTTCCTCAGTTGGCCCCAGGCCCGCGTACGCGAATGGCAGCGTGGCTATTGGCAGCGTGCCGGGCAGTTGGGCATTCCCGTACAGGACGACTTTGAAGAGTTCCTGCGTGCCAGCGACCTGATGGGCGTGCAGCGTCACCTCAAGGTCATCGGCATTTTTTCGCGTATCTGCCACCGCGACGGCAAGCCACGCTACCTGGCCGACGTGCCGCGTTTCTTTGCTTATATAGAAGCGGTGCTGGCCGACCGACCTGAGTTGAGTGACCTGGGCGAGTTACTCGCCAGCCTGCGCGAACCTGTCGAGGCTAGCGTATGAAGGCGATGATCCTGGCGGCGGGAAAGGGCGAACGCATGCGTCCGCTCACCCTGCATACGCCCAAGCCGCTGGTGCAAGCCGGCGGCAAGCGGCTGATCGAGTATCACCTTGAAGCCTTGGCGAAGGCCGGCTTTACCGAGATCGTGATCAATCACGCCTGGCTAGGCCAGCAGATTGAAAACTACTTGGGCGACGGCGCCCAGTTTGGTCTGCGCATCCGCTACTCCCCAGAGGGTGAACCGCTGGAGACGGGGGGTGGGATATTCCAGGCGTTGCCGCTGCTGGGCGACGAACCGTTTCTGGTGGTCAATGGCGATATCTGGACGGACTACGATTTCACCCAGCTCAAGCAGCCGATCCGGGGCCTGGCGCACTTGGTGATGGTCGACAACCCAGCGCACCACCCGTCGGGCGGGGATTTCTACTTGGATCA
Source organism: Pseudomonas sp. FP215 (assembly GCF_030687795.1). NCBI lineage: Bacteria > Pseudomonadati > Pseudomonadota > Gammaproteobacteria > Pseudomonadales > Pseudomonadaceae > Pseudomonas > Pseudomonas sp. FP215. Next base: position 6,053,964 of record NZ_CP117447.1, on the reverse strand, counting down.
CGGCGTGCTTCATGATGCCGCGCCCGGTGCCGATAAACTGACCTTCAGTGGCATTTCAGTGCTCGACCCTAAATTGTTCGCGGGTTGCAGCGCTGGTGCCTTCAAGCTGGCCCCGCTGTTACGCGCGGCCATGGCCAAAGGTTTGGTAACGGGGGAGCACATGGCAGGACGCTGGGTGGATGTGGGGACGCTGGAGCGACTGGCGCAGGTCGAAACCTTGCTGACAGCGGGGCAGTAGGATGTTGTGGCCAGGGACGCTGATCGGCGCCGGGGCTGGCTTTGCCATTGCCAGTATTCCGGGGGCTCTGTTGGGAGCATTGCTGGGGCAGGCGCTGGACCGCCGCCTGCAATTGCACAGTTGGGCGCAGTTGCGTGAACGCCTGGGTGGGCGCCCGGCCTTGCGCAACGATGAACTGTTGTTTGTGCTGCTGGGGCGCTTGGCCAAGAGTAACGGCCGGGTAGTCGATGGGCATATCCAGCAAGCGCGCCAGGAAATGCGTGCACTGGACATGACTGAGCCGGCCCAGCGCCGCGCGATCAGCGCCTTCAATCGTGGCAAATCTGGCAGCGACCGGGTACGCAGTTACCTGCGGGTGCTCAAGACGCAGCCCCATGCGGCGGAAGGCGTGCTGCGCGCCTGTTGGCGCATGGCGTGGGCGGACGGTCGGGCGGATACTGCCGAGCGCGACCTGATCGACCAGTGGGGCAAGTGGTTGGGCTGGACGCCGCAACAGCTACAGGCATTGGCGAGCGATTACGCGCCGGAGCGCAAGCCATTGGCCAATCGTGGCGGGGCCTATCAGGAGGCGTTGCGTATTTTGGGGGTGACGGCAACCACTGAGCCATCGGTGATCAAGCGCGCCTACCGCCGCCTGCTCAGCCGCCACCATCCGGACAAGATCGCCGGCACGGGTGCCAGCCCCGCGCAAGTGCGTGAGGCGACCGAGCGAACCCGAGAGCTGCATAACGCCTATGCATTGATTCGTGAACGGCGGGATTTTCGCTGAGGGGCCATCGCCACTCCACTCCATGTTGTAGGAGCGAGCTTGCTCGCGAAAAACTCCCAGGCGCCGCGTTTATTCAGGAAGCACGCACTATCGTTGACGTTTTTCGCGAGCAAGCTCGCTCCTACAGAAAGCGATGTTGCCCTGTCAGTCAGCGCTGCCCTGCGGGCTCAACCACCCGCGCACCCTGCGGTATAACTGCTCTTGCTGCGCCGCGCTATTACCGGGCAACGCCGTGAGCGACACCTGCTTATAGCCGTCATTCTTCGAGCGCTTGGCCGCTTGAAGTCGTTCCTGAGCGTTTTTGCGGTCCTGGGCGCCTTCTTGATAGAACACGTCCGCCGTGGGCACCTTCAAAGCCGGCGCCAGTTGTTGCAGGTCCGGTTGGCGAGCCGCAGGCGTCTTGCCGGCCACCATCACCAGCCTTTGCACCTGGGAAGGTTGTTTCTCGCTCAGGTAGCGGGCTGCCCACCAGGCCCCGGTGCCATGGCCGAGCAACACCACGCTGCGGGCGCTTTGGGTCTGGGCGAAGGCGACGGCGGCGTCGATACGGTCGAAGATGCGCTTGGCGTCGGTCTTGTCCTGTTCATCCGCCCCCGGCACCACCGCCGGGTCAGTGCCTTCGGCCTCGGCGCTGGCGGCCTGTTCGACCGGCTTGGCTGCGGTGCTGCCTTCCTTGCTGCTGGTATCGACCGCCGCTGTCGGCGGCTCGATGACCCGTGGCGGCAGGGTGTCTACATTGACGTCAGGCAATGACAGGCTGAGGGTGCCCCAGGCGGCGTCCGGCAACTTGCGCCGCAGAGGCGCGATGGCCTGCGGCCAGTCCGCGTTCTCCCCAGCACCTGGTATGAGGATCACCACACCCTCGGCTTCGGCGCTGTTGGCAGGTTTCCACAGCGCCAGGAACGAATCGCTACCCGCCTGCAATTGTTGTTGCTCCTGCTGCGGCACCTGGCGTTCGAGCGCACTGGCTTCTTGCTGGCTACGCTCGGGCAAAGGCTGGCGTTCAGCCGGTTTTTCGACGGCAGGCGAGGGCGCATCCTCGGCCTGGACAGGCAGTGCGCTGGTAAACAGAAGTGACAGGCACAATGCTGGCAGTGCCGAACGGTGAAGAAAAAGCATCGTTGATTCCCGGCCAGAAGTGATTCCAGCAGCCTAATGGGTTGGTCGGTATTTGTCAGGGGTATGCGGCGCGGTTCTCGTTACCAACAGGCTATCGGCGGTTTGTACGCCGCCTTGATGGGCGCGGCGCGACCATTCAACCAATGAATGGCAGACAACACGCCAGGGGCGGCTATTCTTGTGCCAGCCCATCATTCATAAGAGGCCGCGCACATGAGTACTTCCTCATTCAAGATCGCCCACAAACTGCTGACCGGCGCAGGTGCCATCGAACAACTGGCTGCCGAACTCACGCGCCTGGATGTGGATAACCCGCTGATCGTCACCGACGCCGCGTTGGTCCAGTCCGGCACCGTGGCGCTGGCCCTGGAGCATCTGGGCGATCGAGCCTATGAAATTTTCGACCGAGTACTGCCCGACCCGGAAATTGCCATCGTCGAAGACTGCATGCGTGCGTACCGCGAAGGCGGGCATGACGGCCTGATTGGTGTGGGTGGCGGCAGTGCCATCGACATCGCCAAGAGCGTGGCGGCCTATGCCGGTTATCACGGCGCGCTGGCGGACTTGTTTGGCGTCGATCAGGTGCCGCGCAAAGGCCCGCCGTTGATCGCCATCCCCACCACGGCGGGCACCGGCTCGGAGGTGACCAATGTGGCGATACTGTCTGACAAGGCTGCACAGCTGAAAAAAGGCATCGTCAGCGATTACTTGTTGCCCGATGTCGCGCTGATCAGCCCGCAAATGACCTTGACCTGCCCACGGGGTGTCACGGCTGCCAGTGGTGTAGACGCCTTGGTGCACGCCATCGAGTCCTACCTGTCGCTGAATGCCTCGCCGATCACCGACGCCCTGGCCATCGGAGCAATCAAGCTGATTGCCAGCGCGTTGCCCAAGGCTTACGCGAACCCGGCGAACCTGCAGGCCCGTGACGACATGGCCACCGCCAGCCTGATGGCCGGCATGGCCTTTGGCAACGCGGGCGTCGGTGCGGTGCATGCACTGGCGTACCCGTTGGGTGGGCGCTTCAACATTGCCCATGGCGTAAGCAACGCGCTGTTGTTGCCGTATGTGATGCACTGGAACAAGTTGGCCTGCGTCGAGCGCATGCAGGACATTGCCCAGGCCATGGGCGTCAATACTGCCGGGCTGAGTGTGAATGACGCTGCCGACCAGGCGGTAGAGGCGATGACGCGACTGTGTGCGGCAGTGGAGATCCCGTCCGGCCTGCGCAGTTTCGGCGTGCCCGAGGACGCCATCCCGGCCATGGCCAGCGAAGCTGCAGGCATTGAACGCTTGATGCGCAACAACCCGCGCAAGCTCAGCGCCGCCGATATCGAAAAAATCTACCGGGCAGCTTACTAACCGTTGAGATAGGTCACGGTGCGCGCAGCAAAGCATGAGGTATACAATGCGCGCCATCGTGATTTAGCTCAAAAAAGGTGCGTCATGCAGCCCTTCGTCATTGCTCCATCGATTCTCTCTGCCGACTTCGCCCGCCTGGGTGAGGAAGTGGACAAGGTGTTGGCCGCCGGTGCCGACTTCGTGCACTTCGATGTCATGGACAACCACTACGTACCCAACCTGACCATCGGCCCGATGGTGTGCGCCGCACTGCGCAAGTACGGCATCACCGCGCCGATTGATGCGCACCTGATGGTCAGCCCCGTGGACCGTATCGTCGGTGACTTCATCGAGGCGGGTGCGACCTACATCACCTTCCACCCGGAAGCCACGTTGCACGTTGACCGCACTTTGCAACTGATCCGCGAAGGCGGCTGCAAGGCGGGCCTGGTATTCAACCCGGCCACGCCGCTGAGCGTGCTTGAGTACGTGATGGACAAAGTCGATATGGTCTTGCTGATGAGCGTCAACCCAGGCTTCGGCGGGCAGAAGTTCATCCCTGGCACCTTGAATAAGCTGCGTGAAGCCCGTGCGCTGATCGATGCGTCGGGGCGTGACATTCGCCTGGAGATCGACGGTGGGGTCAACGTCAACAATATCCGTGAGATCGCCGCAGCGGGTGCCGATACTTTCGTGGCCGGCTCGGCGATCTTCAACGCCCCGGACTACCAGGCCGTCATCGACCAGATGCGTGCCGAACTGGCGCTGGCGCGTCCATGAGCGGTTTTGAGCAGTTGTTCCCCGGCAAATTGCCACGGCTGGTGATGTTCGATCTGGACGGTACCTTGATCGACTCGGTGCCCGACCTGGCGGCCGCGGTGGACCAGATGCTGCTCAAGCTGGGGCGCAAGCCGGCAGGGATTGATTCGGTGCGCGAATGGGTCGGCAATGGCGCGCCGATGTTGGTGCGCCGGGCCTTGGCCAACGACATCGATGCCACGGGTGTGGATGAGGTCGAGGCAGAACATGCCTTGGAGCTGTTCAATGCCGCTTATGAAAGCAGCCACGAACTGACCGTGGTTTACCCCGGCGTGCGCGATACCCTCAAGTGGTTGAACAAGCAGGGCGTGGAAATGGCCCTGATCACCAACAAGCCGGAGCGCTTCGTTGCGCCGTTGTTGGACCAGATGAAAATCGGTCGCTACTTCCGCTGGATCATCGGCGGCGATACCTTGCCGCAGAAAAAGCCCGACCCGGCGGCCCTGTTTTTCGTGATGAAAATGGCCAATATCCCGGCGTCTCAATCGCTGTTTGTCGGCGATTCGCGCAGTGATGTGCTGGCGGCGAAAGCGGCGGGCGTGCAGTGTGTGGCCTTGAGTTATGGTTACAACCATGGCCGGCCGATTGCGGAGGAGTCCCCTGCGCTGGTGATTGACGACCTGCGACTGCTAATCCCCGGTTGCTTGGGCGCTGGCGCTGAGATAACGTTGCCCGACATTGAATCGTCCCCTTCTGGAAATTCCATCGTGGTGGTCACTCGCAAACTCTGGATGAAAGTCATCAAGGCCTTGGCCCGCTGGCGTTGGCGCGCCTGACTGATCCTGGCCGCGTGTGCGGCACGTTTGCCTACCTGACTGTTTGACCCTCACACCACGAGGCACCTCATGACCCGCGAAGAATTCCTGCGTTTGGCCGCTGCCGGCTATAACCGTATCCCCATGGCTTGCGAAACCCTGGCCGACTTCGATACGCCGCTGTCGATCTACCTGAAGCTGGCCGACGAGCCCAACTCCTACCTGCTCGAGTCGGTACAGGGCGGTGAGAAGTGGGGCCGTTACTCGATCATTGGCCTGCCATGCCGCACGGTGCTGCGGGTACACGACCATCATGTGAGCATCACCCATGACGGCGTGGAGATCGAAAGCCATGACGTAGAAGACCCGCTGGCCTTTGTCGAAGCCTTCAAGGCGCGCTACAACGTGCCGACCATTGCTGGCCTGCCGCGTTTCAATGGCGGGCTGGTGGGGTACTTCGGCTATGACTGCGTGCGCTATGTGGAGAAGCGCCTGGGCAAATGCCCGAACCCGGACCCGCTGGGCGTGCCGGACATTTTGCTGATGGTGTCCGACGCGGTGGTGGTGTTCGACAACCTAGCCGGCAAGATGCATGCGATTGTCCTGGCCGACCCCGCCCAGGCTGATGCCTTCGAACAAGGCCAGGCCAACCTGGAAGCGCTGCTTGAGAAACTCCGCCAGCCGATCACCCCGCGTCGCGGCCTGGACCTCAGCCGCCCACCCGCGGCCGACCCGGTGTTCCGCTCAAGCTTTACCCAGGATGACTACGAGCGCGCTGTCGATACCATCAAGGAATACATCCTTGCCGGTGATTGCATGCAAGTGGTGCCGTCGCAACGCATGTCCATCGACTTCAAGGCGGCGCCGATTGACCTGTACCGCGCACTGCGTTGCTTCAACCCGACCCCGTACATGTACTTCTTCAACTTCGGCGACTTCCACGTCGTGGGCAGTTCGCCGGAAGTGCTGGTGCGGGTTGAAGACAACCTGATCACCGTGCGCCCGATTGCCGGTACGCGCCCCCGTGGTGCGACCGAAGAAGCTGACGTGGCTCTGGAAGAAGACCTGCTCAGCGATGAAAAGGAAATCGCCGAACACCTGATGCTGATCGACCTGGGGCGCAACGACACCGGGCGTGTCTCGGAAATCGGCTCGGTGAAACTGACTGAGAAGATGGTCATCGAGCGGTATTCCAATGTGATGCATATCGTGTCCAACGTCACCGGCGAGCTGAAGGCCGGGCTGACGGCGATGGACGCCCTGCGGGCGATTTTGCCGGCGGGCACCTTGTCGGGGGCGCCGAAGATCCGTGCGATGGAAATCATCGACGAACTGGAGCCGGTCAAGCGCGGTGTCTATGGCGGCGCCGTCGGGTATTTTGCCTGGAACGGCAATATGGACACCGCCATTGCGATCCGTACGGCGGTGATCAAGGATGGCGAACTGCATGTGCAGGCCGGTGGCGGGATTGTGGCGGACTCGGTGCCGGCCCTTGAATGGGAAGAAACCCTGAACAAGCGCCGGGCGATGTTCCGTGCGGTGGCACTGGCAGAGCAAACCCCACAAGACTAAAGCTGAAATAAAAAATGTGGGAGCGGGCTTGCCCGCGATGGCGGTGTGTCACTTGAGATATTCAGTGACTGATCCACCGCCATCGCAGGCAAGCCAGCTCCCACATTTGTTTTGCGCAGTATTTAGAAATCCAGACTGACCCCGACATTGACCCCTTGCTGGGTCAAATTGTCATCCTTCCGCACGTTATAAGCTGCCCGCAACGCCAGGTCCTGAGTCAGCTTGTGGCTGACACCCAGGCTCAAGCGGTCAGAGTTACTGCGAGGCGTATACCCGTCCAGCTTGAAGTCGATTCCCTGCACGCTGTTGAGCGAAATGTTCACCTTCTGGGTGTCATTTTCAAACTCATGCTCATGGGCCACTTCGCCAAAAACTTGCGTTTGCGGCGTGATGCGGTAGCTGCCTTGCAGGCCGACGCCCAGACGCTTGGAGTCACGTTGTTGATCGTCAAAGGTCAGGGCGGTGGAGCGGCTGTTTTTCTCCGAGTAACCATTGACTTCAACCCGCGCGTAATCGGCGCTGATGAAGGGCGACAGGTGCCAGTCGCTGCCCGGTGCGGCGATGTCATACCCCACGCGGCCACTCAAGGCCCAGAGCCAGCCATCGGTATCACCTTTCTCCGAACCTTCGCTGACGCCCAGGGCGAACTTGCGCTTGAGGCTGTCGAAGTCCAGCTTGCCGCCGGTCAATGCAGCATCGGCCCACCAGTGATTTTGCTGGTACTGAGCGAAAGCCGTGCCCATATAACTGTTGAGCTTGTAGTCCGAATCATTGGCACCGGCTTCGAGTGTCTGCCGATACAGGCCGGCGGCAACGCCCACGCGCCAGTTTTCATCGAGCCGGTAGCTGCCACCGATATTCAGGTTATAGCCGCTGCCGTCGCCACTGGCCGAGCTGTTTTGATCATCGAAATCCAGGCGTTGGCCGCCACCGGCCACGATGGCGCGCCATTGGCCGACGGCTTGCCAGCTGCCGTTGTCTGCTTGCCATTGGTTGCGCAGTTCGTCCTGGTGGGCGCGCAAGGTGCCTTGGGCCATTTCCGGCAGCAAGGTCAGTTCCCACGGCGCGGCGAGTAGCGAATAGGCGTAGTCGGCAATCAAGCGTTGCCCGGCCACGGTAGGGTGGACCGAGTCGTTGTAGATCAGCTTGGTCGGGTCCGGGTTGGTACCACCGATGCCGTAGGTTGGGTTGGCGGTGCAACTGTTACCGCTGAAGCAGGTGCCCGTCAGGTTCTGCCCGGTGGCGAGGCCGAAGCGGGCCGGATCGGCGAAAGCCTCGTTCAACAACAGCGGGATGTTCAGCGGGATAACCTGCGCATCCACTTGTGACAGACGCTGTACCAGGGACTGGTTGAAAATATTACTCAGGGCCGAAGTCGCTGCTTGCTGTGGGGTGCCATTGATGGCCGGCGTCAGCCCCAGGTCGGGTAGCATCCAGACCATGATGTAGCGCGCGCCGGCTTGTTGCAGGGCCTGGGCGCTGTCCGCCAGCCTGCCACCGGCGGCGACCGCTTGAGCGGGGCTGAGCACCCGGCCCTGCAGGAAGTCATTGCCGCCCCCTGAAAGAAAGTAAAGCGCGTTCGGGTCGGCTCTCCCACCATTAGCCGGCAGATAGCCCTGCCGGCTGCGCAACACAGTGCCGCCCCCGGGGTTGCCTGGGGGAATCGCAGCATTGGAGACTGAGGTAATGGAGTCGAGGATATTGTCGGTGCGGTAGCCACCCACTGCCCAGTTGTTTCCGTCTGGCAAACCCTGGGCTGCGCGAACCGGTGAGGTGGAGGCATTCAGGTCGTTGGGAGCGACGCCCAGTTTTGCGCCCAGCAGGGTCGAGGAGACCAGGCCGTATTCACCCTGGAAGTTCGCCCCGGTTCGGTTGGTAAAACGTAATGTGGCGCCGGCCGAACCGTCGGGAAACTGGCCCGCATCCGCCAGGCTGTCACCGAAAACCACCATGGTTGAATAAGGTGACGGGGCTGCGAACGCCTGGGCACAGGCCAATGACAGAAGGCAGCCGGCAAGGGGCGCGTAAAACGCTGGTCTGAGCATGCAAGATTCCATTCGGTTGTTTTTATGTTGGAGGTGAAACACTAGCAAAGTTTTTGGCATTTTTTGTAAGGAAAACCGGAATCCGCCTACGTTGCGCCCCCGTATTTGCGGCTCCATATTGCACCGCTGGCGAGCCTACGTTACTGTGCCTGAACGTATGAATGAGACCCTCCCCGTGTTGATCATCAGCAAACTCTTGATGCGAGTAGTCAAGGCACACGCCCGTTGGCGTTGGCGCGCCTGACATTTTTCTCTGCCGGCCTGGCCGGACCTGTACCGATTTGCCTTCTTCACCCGTTGTCTGACGCCCCTTGCCAACTCCCCCTGGCAACCGGAACGTGCGTCTGGTAGCGGGTCACACGCTTGGAAGGCGGTCATTTGAAATCAGTGAATTCAAGAGGTTTGAACCCACATGTTGCTGATGATTGATAACTACGACTCCTTTACCTACAACGTTGTGCAGTACCTGGGCGAACTGGGTGCCGAGGTCAAGGTGGTGCGCAACGATGAACTTACTGTTGCCGAAATCGCCGCGTTGAACCCCGAGCGCATCGTCGTCTCACCTGGCCCGTGCACGCCGACCGAGGCGGGCATCTCTCTGGAAGCCATCCAGTATTTCGCCGGCAAGCTGCCGATCCTGGGCGTCTGCCTGGGCCACCAGTCCATCGGCCAGGCGTTTGGCGGTGACGTGGTGCGCGCGCGCGAGGTGATGCACGGCAAGACCAGCCCGGTGTTCCATCGCGACCTGGGTGTGTTCCATGGCCTGAACCTGCCGGTGACCGTGACCCGTTACCACTCACTGGTGGTCAAGCGTGAAACCTTGCCCGAATGCCTGGAGCTGACCGCCTGGACCCAGCTGGAAGACGGCTCGGTTGACGAGATCATGGGCTTGCGTCACAAAACACTGAACATCGAAGGGGTGCAATTTCACCCTGAATCAATCCTGACCGAGCAGGGCTACGAGCTGTTCGCCAACTTTCTCAAGCAGAGCGGCGGCACGCGCTAAGGACTTTTCATGGATATCAAGACTGCCCTGAGCCGTATCGTCGGCCATCTGGACCTGAGCACCGCGGAAATGAGCGATGTGATGCGCGAGATCATGACCGGTCAATGCACCGATGCTCAGATCGGCGCTTTTATGATGGCGATGCGCATGAAGAGCGAAAGCATCGACGAAATCGTCGGTGCGGTGTCGGTGATGCGTGAGCTGGCGGACAAGGTCGAACTCAAGACCCTCGACGGCGTCGTCGATGTAGTGGGCACCGGCGGTGACGGTGCGAATATTTTCAACGTGTCGACCGCCTCATCCTTTGTGGTGGCCGCGGCTGGTTGCACCGTCGCCAAGCACGGTAACCGTGCAGTGTCTGGCAAGAGCGGCAGTGCCGACTTGCTGGAGGCGGCCGGTATTTACCTGAACCTCACGCCGGTGCAAGTAGCGCGCTGCATTGACAGCGTTGGCATTGGCTTCATGTTTGCCCAATCCCATCACGGCGCGATGAAGCACGCTGCCGGCCCGCGCAAGGACCTTGGCCTGCGTACCTTGTTCAACATGCTCGGCCCGCTTACGAATCCGGCCGGTGTGAAGCATCAGGTGGTGGGCGTGTTCAGCCAGGCGCTGTGCCGGCCATTGGCCGAAGTCTTGCAACGCCTGGGCAGCAAGCATGTGCTGGTGGTGCATTCCAAGGATGGCCTCGACGAATTCAGCCTGGCAGCGCCGACCTTTGTGGCGGAGCTCAAGAACGACGAGGTCACCGAATATTGGGTCGAGCCCGAAGACCTGGGGATGAAAAGCCAGAGCCTGCACGGCCTGGCGGTGGAAAGCCCGGCAGCTTCGTTGGAGTTGATTCGTGATGCCTTGGGGCGTCGCAAGACCGAAAACGGTCAGAAAGCTGCGGAAATGATTGTGCTCAATGCTGGCGCAGCCCTTTACGCCGCCGACCACGCCTATAGTCTCAAGGAAGGTGTCGCCTTGGCCCACGATGCGCTGCACACCGGCCTGGCTCGTGAGAAGCTCGAAGAGCTGGGAGCATTCACCGCCGTATTCAAGATGGAGAATGAAGGATGAGTGTGCCAACCGTTCTGGAAAAGATCCTGGCCCGTAAGGCTGAAGAAGTGGCCGAGCGCCGCGCCCGTGTGAGCCTGGCCGAGTTGGAAGCGCAGGCTAAAAGCGCCGAGGCGCCACGCGGCTTTGCCAATGCCTTGATCGCTCAGGCCAAGCTCAAGCAGCCGGCCGTGATCGCCGAGGTCAAAAAGGCTTCGCCGAGCAAAGGGGTGATTCGCGAACACTTTGTACCTGCTGAAATCGCCGCCAGTTATGAGAAGGGTGGGGCGACCTGCCTGTCTGTGCTGACCGATATTGACTACTTCCAGGGTTCCGACCTGTTCCTGCAACAGGCGCGCGCTGCGTGCAAGTTGCCGGTGATCCGCAAGGATTTCATGGTTGACCCGTACCAGATCGTTGAAGCGCGTGCCCTGGGCGCTGACTGTGTGCTGCTGATCGTTTCCGCGCTGGATGACGTGAAGATGGCCGAGCTGGCGGCCGTGGCCAAAAGCGTCGGCCTGGATGTGTTGGTTGAAGTGCACGACGGCGACGAGCTGGAGCGCGCATTGAAGACCCTCGATACTCCGCTGGTGGGCGTCAACAACCGTAACCTGCATACCTTCGACGTCAGTCTGGAAACCACCCTCGACCTGCTGCCGCGTATTCCGCGCGATCGTCTGGTGATTACCGAAAGTGGCATCGTCAACCGCGCCGATGTGGAACTGATGGAAATCAGTGACGTGTACTCGTTCCTGGTGGGCGAGACGTTTATGCGCGCCGAGAACCCAGGGGCGGAATTGCAGCGCTTGTTCTTCCCGGAGCGTGGTACGACGATCAGCGGCTCGACATTGGATTGATGTGAAGCCAGCTCCCACATTGGTGTTGTGTTTATTCAGGTAGGTAGGTGTTCGATGCTCCAGCCCGTGATCATGACTGTCGAAGCAGGCCTTGCCGCCGAGCAAGACCTATTGGCAGCCGTTTGCGCGGGTGAGCAGGCGTTCGGATTGCTGTTCTGGCAGCCCAGTGACCAAGCGCTGGTTATGCCGCGCCGTTTGAGCCGGTTGCCGGCATTCGAGGCGGCGAGCCAGGTCTCGGTCGATGCGGGTTGGCCGGTGTTGCTGCGTGAAACCGGCGGTGAGCCGGTGCCGCAGTCCGGCGCCACGGTCAATATCGCCCTGGTCTATGCCCCGCCGCGCAGTGAAGGCGACCAGGGGCGTATCGAAACCGGCTATCGGCGCTTGTGCCAACCGATCTGTGATCTGTTGATCGAGTTGGGCGGCGATGCGTCCGTCGGCGAAATTGACGGTGCTTTTTGCGACGGTCGTTACAACGTCAACCTCAATGGCCGCAAAATGGTGGGCACTGCCCAGCGTTGGCGACAAAGCGGTGGCCGCCCGGTAGGGTTGGTGCATGGGGCGATGTTGCTGGAGAATGATCGTGAGCAATTGATTGCGGCGGTCAACCGCTTCAACCAAGCCTGCGGCTTGGAGCAGCGAGTTCGCGCCGACAGCCATATCGCACTGCACGAAGCGTTTCCCGCGCCGGATGCTATCAGTCGGCTCGACACGTTGTACCGTCAGATGCTGGCTGGCTTCCTGCCGGTTTAACGGGTGCCGAACACCACCATCGTCTTGCCTTTGACGTGCACCAGATTGCGTTCTTCCAAGTCCTTGAGCACGCGGCCGACCATTTCCCGCGAACACCCCACAATACGTCCGATCTCCTGGCGCGTGACTTTGATCTGCATGCCGTCGGGATGGGTCATGGCATCGGGTTGCTTGCATAGCTCCAGCAGGCAGCGAGCAACGCGACCGGTGACATCAAAGAACGCCAGGTCGCCGACTTTGCGCGTGGTGTCGCGCAGGCGCTGGGCGATCTGTCCGCTCAGGGCGTACAAGATATCCGGATCATGCTGGGCCAGTTCGCGAAATTTCGTATAGCTGATCTCGGCCACTTCGCACTCAACTTTGGCCCTTACCCAAGCGCTGCGTTCCTGCTCTTTGCCTGCTTGTTCAAACAGGCCCAGCTCCCCGAAGAAATCCCCGGTGTTGAGGTAGGCAATGATCATCTCACGGCCATCTTCATCCTCGATCAGGATGGTGACCGAGCCCTTGATAATGAAGAACAGGGTTTCTGAACGCTCGCCGGCGCAGATGATGTTGTGCTTGGCCGGATGACGTCGGCGCTGGCAATGCAACAGCAGCTTGTCGAGGTTCTTGATCTTGGGTGTGGGAGTAAGAGCAACCATGGTTGTATCCCGAAAAGACTGCAAGGTGTAGTTGGCGTTGTTTTTATCCAGCGGCCTCTCATTGATAGACGCTGTACAAGTCATGGCAATGCGCCATTCATTTGGCGCCAGCTTACCAGACACCTTCTGTCACGATTAGCCAATTTACCGGGCAAACGCTGTCATTTATCGAATTTATGCAGGGCGCTGCTGTTTCAAAGCCCTGTGCTAAGCTGGCGACCCTTTTTTAGCAGTGGAGTCTGGGCGATGAAGGCACGCATCCAATGGGCGGGCGAAGCCATGTTCCTCGGTGAGTCGGGCAGCGGCCATGTGGTGGTCATGGACGGTCCGCCGGAAGCCGGCGGGCGTAACCTGGGTGTACGCCCGATGGAAATGTTGCTGCTGGGTGTGGGCGGTTGCAGCAATTTCGATGTGGTCAGCATCTTGAAGAAGTCGCGCCAGGCCGTGGAAAGCTGCGAAGCCTTCCTGGAAGCCGAACGCGCCACTGAAGACCCCAAGGTCTTTACCAAGATCCATATGCATTTCGTGGTCAAGGGCCGGGCGCTGAAAGAAGCCCAGGTCAAGCGTGCCATCGAGTTGTCTGCCGAGAAGTACTGCTCAGCATCGATCATGCTGGGGGCGGCGGGCGTGGTCATTACCCACGACTACGAAATCATCGAGTTGGGTTGATTGCAGCAGGGAAAAGAAAGGGCGCTTCGGGCGCCCTTTTTTTCGGTTCAGATTCGATAGGTGCTTTTGGTCATGACCTTGGCCAACAGGCTCATGCCGAACCGTACCGGGGCTGGAAAGCGGAAGCCGCCCGCATCCAGCGCGCTTTCTGCATGGTGTTCTTCGTCGATACGCATCTGCTCAAGAATGGCCCGGGACTTTTCGTCTTCGGCCGGCAGTTGCTCCAGGTGTTCATCCAGGTGCTTGCACACCTGATGTTCTGTCGCGGCTACAAACCCCAGGCTGACTTTGTCGCTGATCAGCCCGGCAGCCGCGCCGATACCAAACGACAAGCCATAAAACAGTGGGTTGAGCACGCTGGGATGGCTGCCCAACTGGCGGATGCGTTGTTCGCACCAGGCTAGGTGGTCGATCTCTTCCTCGGCCGCGTGCTCCATCGCCGTGCGTACCTGCGGCAACTTGGCGGTCAGCGCCTGGCCCTGGTACAGCGCCTGGGCACAGACTTCACCGGTATGGTTGATGCGCATCAGGCCAGCCACGTGACGGGTATCGGTCTCGCTTAGCTGTACATCTGGCTGCACGATGGCGGGCGATGGACGGTAAGGTTGGCCGCTGAACGGCAGCAGGGTGCGCATGGCCATGTCGGCTTGCAGCAACAGACGGTCAATCGGCGAGTAGTGACGTTGGGTAGTCATGCTGACCTCCGGGAAGAATCTCGGCGGCCAGTTTACCGCAAGAGAGCGTCCAGCGTTTGTGCTGAGTCAATTTGCCCTTGTGCACTCAGCCCGGCGGCCAGTTCATCTGGCGCTGACCCAGCACGTGCATATGGATGTGGTAAACGGTTTGCCCGCCGTCTTCATTGCAATTCATCACCACGCGAAAGCCTTTTTCGCAACCCTGTTCCACGGCCAGGCGCTGGGCGGTGAACAGGATATGGCCGGCCAGCGCCTTATCGTCCTCGGTCAGGTCATTGAGGGTACGAATGGGCTTTTTCGGGATAACCAGAAAATGCACCGGCGCCTGTGGGGCGATATCGTGAAAAGCCAGGACCTGGTCATCTTCATAGATGATCTTCGCCGGTATTTCTCTGTTGATGATCTTGGTGAACAGAGTATCCACAGCTGTATCTCCATTGTGAAAGTGAGGTGAGTGTACGCAGGCCATCAGCGTGGGCAATAGGCCTTGTTGATGGCGCCGGCAATTTTGCGGGTCAGCCAGCGGGGGCTCAGGCGTGGGCTGAACGTCAGCCAACGGTTGCGTCGCCCGGGAATGATGATGGCTTTGTTCTTTTCCAGCGCACGCACGGTGTAGAGCGCGACTTCTTCCGGGCTCATCAGTTGCTGGCTGCGGTCGAGTTTCGCCGTATCCATCTGTGCGGTGCCGAAGAATGCGGTGCGCGTAGGGCCAGGGCACAACACTGAGACCTTGATGCCGCAGGTCTTCAATTCTTCGCGCAACCCTTCGGAAAAGTGCAATACGTAGGCTTTGCTGGCGTAGTAGCTGCTCATCCACGGCCCAGGCTGGAAGGCGGCGACCGAAGCCACATTGAGGATTTGCCCGCCGCCATGCAGGGCCATGGCATTGCCGAGCGCGTGGCACATGCGGGTCAGGGCCAGGATGTTGACTTCGATGAGGTCCTGCTCGGTCATCCAGTCCTGGGCCAGGAACGGCCCGCTGGTGCCGATGCCGGCGCAGTTGACCAGCAGGTCGATCTGCCGCTCACCCTCTTCGAGCTCCAGCAAAAAGCCGGACAAACGCAGCGGTTCGCCCAGGTCACAGGCACGAAACAGCACCTCGACGCCGAAGCGTTGGGTCAATTCCAATGCAATGCTTTCCAACTGATCACGCTGGCGGGCCACCAGAATCAAACTGCGGCCGCGCCGTGCCAAGGCTTCGGCCAATGCCAGGCCGATGCCGCTGGAGGCGCCGGTGATCAGAGCGTAACGGGTCATGCCTTTCTCCATCGCAACGCCGCCGGCCCATGACAGTGCGTCACAGGCGGCGGGCGTTTCTTCACTGTTCTGGAGAGTCTACAGGTTCGGCTGCGTCGTCAGCACTTTGCGCTGCGGCTTCATCAACGATAACGCTTTGTTCTGCGTCTGCATCGGAGGTGATGGAGCTGCTTTCGTAGCTGCTGTCCATGTTGGCTTCAAGCTGGTCCAGGTAACCGTTCATGCCCAAGGTGACGACGATGATTAGCATCAAAGGGATAAAAGCCAACCACAGCGAAGCCAGGATTTTCACCGCCGTAGAGTTGCGTGGTGGTGGCGCGCCGTATTGGTTGGCGCCCGTGTTGCCTGGCAATACCAGCAACAGCAGAGGGAAAACACTGTTGACCAGCGGAACCAGGTTCAGCAGGTAAAGCCAGCCAGACCAGCCCAGGTCATGCAGGCGCTGCACGCCGATTTGCACGCTCACCACTACCAGTGCCACAAACAGCGCGAAGCCCAGCAGTGAGCCAATAATGATGGCGATGGTTGGCGAGGCTGTCGCCACCGCGAAGCCCACGGTACTGATGATGCCCGCGGCCACCAACATCGCGACGGTCAGTGCCAGCGTCCAGGCCAGGTAGCGCAGGCGCCCGATGCGACCGTGGATGGTGAACACCTTTAGAGTGGCGAACTCCGGCAGGTCATCGCCAACAGCGGCGCGTGGCGGTGCATACGGTGAAGCGGCGGCGCGGTCAGCGGTTGACGAGCCTGTCTCGTGGGTTTCTGCCAGGCTGAATGCCACGGGGTGTTCCTCTTCGATGCGTGCGTCCACCCCGGCATTGTGCAGTGCCGTGAGGTAGGTTTCAGCGTCGGGGCGCGACAGGTCGCGCTTGAGCGCGACGGGGCGGCCGGTGAAGAGCTTTTCGATCGCTTCAACATCGCTTTTGAATAACTCGGCGAGGTTCAGCTTGGCGGTGGTGCTTTCGACACCTGGGCGCAAGGCTCCGTCAAACACAATCTTGAAACGGCTGTCGCTCATGCGGGCATCCTTGTCACTTAATCAGGGGGAGTATGCAGGCCTGTCCGATGGGCAGGCCCGGCAGTGGGTCAGCGTGGCCAGCGCAGTTGCGCGGCATGCTCGCGTGCTTTGCGGTATTCGGCATCCAGGCGCGCTATGAGCTCATCCACACTGGGCACATCATTGATTTCACCGACGCCTTGGCCGGCAGACCATACAGTTTTCCACGCTTTGGCCTCATCGCTCAATGGCTTGAGCTTGGAACCGAAGTTGACTTCCCCTTTGCCTTGAAGCGCAGCGAGGTCAAAACCGGCATTTTCCAGGCTCTGGCGCATAAAGCTGGCAGGTACGCCGGAGACAGCAGGAGTGTGCACGATGTCGGCGGCGCGCGATGTGAGCAGCATCTCCTTATAGGCATCCGGTGCCTGGCTTTCGGTGGTGCCGATAAAGCGCGTGCCGAAATATGCCAGGTCTGCCCCCAGCACCTGAGCGGCAAGAATTTCGTGCCCATGGTTAAGGCAGCCCGCCAGCAGCAGGGTTTTGTCGAAGAACTGGCGAATCTCGGCAATCAGTGAAAAGGGGCTCCAGGTGCCAGCGTGGCCACCCGCACCAGCGGCTACGGCAATCAGGCCGTCGACGCCCGCTTCAGCGGCTTTCTCGGCATGGCGTCGGGTAGTGACGTCATGAAATACCAGGCCGCCGTAGCTGTGAACGGCATCTACCAATTCCTTTACCGCACCCAGGCTGGTGATGACGATGGGCACCTTGTGTTCGACGCAGATCGCCAGGTCGGCCTCCAGCCGCGGGTTGCTGTTGTGCACGATCAGGTTCACGGCATAGGGCGCAGGGTTGTCCAACTGCGCCAAACCCGCTTCGATTTCTTCCAGCCAGGCCTTGAAACCACTGCTTTCGCGTTGGTTGAGCGCCGGGAAACTGCCAACTACCCCGTTGCGGCAGCAGGCCAGGACCAGTTGCGGATTGGAGATCAGAAACATCGGCGCGGCCACCACGGGCAGGCGCAAACGTTGTTCCAGCAGAGCGGGCAGCGACATTGGAGGTTCCCCGAGTAATTGAAGTTAGAATGGTTTGACCACGACCAAAATTACGATAGCCAGCAATATCAGAACCGGGACTTCATTGAACCAGCGATAAAAGACATGGCTGCGGGTGTTTTCGCCACGGGCGAAGCGCTTTACCTGTGCGCCGCACATGTGATGGTAGCCAATCAGCAGGACGACCAGGGTCAGCTTGGCGTGGATCCAGGCGCCCGACTGGAAAATGCCGGGGTTGAGGGCCAGCATCCAGATGCCGAAGACCAGTGTGGCAACCATCGCCGGGCCCATGATGCCCCGGAACAACTTGCGCTCCATGATGCTGAAGCGTTCCTTGCTGACGGTGTCTTCGCTTTGGGCGTGGTAGACGAACAGGCGCGGCAGGTAGAACAGCCCGGCAAACCAGCAGACGATGCTGACGATATGGAAGGCTTTGACCCATAGATAGAGCATTTTAGTTATTCCCAGGTTCACGGTAGCGAAGATAGTAGTGGCTCATGCGCCCGTACGTCACGTTGACGGTTGTCGCAGGACGATACGGCCCCTATTATCGACGGCTTTCCAGTGGGTTCGTTGAGGGCAGGTTTATGGTCAAGGTCGGTATCGTCGGCGGCACGGGTTACACCGGTGTCGAATTGCTGCGTCTGTTGGCTCAGCATCCGCAAGCTGAGGTGGTGGTCATCACTTCCCGATCCGAAGCCGGGCTGGCCGTGGCCGATATGTACCCGAACCTGCGAGGCCACTATGACGGCCTGGCGTTCAGTGTGCCGGACACCAAGACCCTGGGGGCCTGCGACGTGGTGTTCTTCGCCACGCCTCACGGTGTAGCCCATGCGTTGGCCGGTGAGCTGTTGGCGGCGGGTACCAAGGTTATCGACTTGTCGGCAGACTTCCGCCTGCAAGACGCCGATGAGTGGGCCAAGTGGTACGGCCAACCCCATGGTGCGCCGCAGCTGTTGGTAGAGGCAGTCTACGGCCTGCCGGAAGTCAATCGCGAGCAGATCAAGCAAGCACGCCTGATTGCGGTGCCGGGTTGCTATCCGACGGCGACGCAATTGGGCTTCCTGCCATTGCTGGAAGCTGGTCTGGCGGATGCGTCGCGCCTGATCGCCGACTGCAAGTCGGGCGTCAGTGGTGCGGGCCGTGGCGCGGCGGTCGGTTCTCTGTACTCCGAAACGTCGGAAAGCATGAAAGCCTATGCGGTAAAAGGTCATCGTCACTTGCCGGAAATTCGCCAGGGCCTGCGCCGCGCTGCCGGCCGGGAGGTAGGGCTGACCTTCGTGCCGCACCTGACGCCGATGATCCGCGGGATTCACTCCACGCTGTATGCGACTGTCACTGATCGCTCGGTGGACCTGCAGGCGCTGTTTGAAAAACGTTATGCCAGTGAGCCGTTCGTCGATGTGATGCCGGCCGGCAGCCATCCGGAAACGCGCAGCGTGCGAGGCGCCAATGTGTGCCGTATTGCGGTGCATCGTCCGCAGGATGGCGACCTGGTGGTGGTGTTGTCGGTGATCGACAACCTGGTCAAGGGCGCGTCGGGCCAGGCGGTGCAGAACATGAACATCCTGTTCGGCCTGGACGAGAAGTTGGGCCTGTCCCACGCGGGCATGCTGCCTTAACGCAGACTTACCGTTGTGCAAAAGGCCCGTTGATCGGGCCTTTTGCATTTTTAATGGTCGCTGGGCAGATTGATATACCGTAACAATAGTTGACCGCTTTTCTAGGAGAAGCGGATAATACCGGCCATTACGCATATGGCGGCGCTACGCCGGGAGATTATCAGCATGAGCGTTGAATCCTTCACCCCCACGGCTTTGCAATTCACCCACGGTGCTGCGCACAAGGTGAAGAGCCTGGTCGATGAAGAGGGTAATGATCGCTTGAAGCTGCGCGTATTCGTTACGGGCGGCGGTTGTTCAGGGTTTCAGTACGGTTTTACCTTCGATGAAGATGTGGCCGATGACGACACTATCGTTGAGCGCGAGGGTGTGAGCCTGGTCGTGGATCCGATGAGCTTCCAATACCTGGCGGGTGCCGAGGTGGATTATCAGGAAGGTCTGGAAGGCTCGCGTTTCGTGATCAAGAACCCTAATGCCACCACGACATGTGGTTGCGGGTCTTCGTTCTCGATCTGATCGGTAGCAGATACAAAAACGCCGCTTGGCTCTTACGGGCCAAGCGGCGTTTTGCTGTCTGGGGTTCAGGCGGGGTAGATCGCGCCAAGCACTCGAAGCCCGCGAGCGCCAGTGACGCTGGGGCGATTGGCGGCAATGCCTTCAAGGCAGCAATGGGCCAGCCAGGCGAAGGCCATTGCTTCTACCCAGTCCGGGTCTACGCCGTAGGCCGCTGTAGTGCTGACATGGGTGGAAGGCAGTAGCGCGGTCAGCCGGCTCATCAGTGCCCCGTTATGGGCGCCTCCGCCGCATATCAGCAAGGTCGTAGTGTCAGTTTGGGCGCTTTGCAGGGACTCGACGATGGTCAGGGCCGTCAGTTCCAGCAGGGTGGCCTGTACGTCTTGGGGTTCAAAGGCGGGCAAGCGGCCAAGGTGCTGCTGCAGCCAGGCCAGGTTGAACACCTCTCGGCCCGTGCTTTTCGGGCCTTTGGTCAAGAAGAACGGATCGCTGAGCAACGTGGTGAGCAACTGGGGCTGGACCTTTCCGCTGGCCGCCCATTGCCCGTCCCGATCGAAGTGTTCGCCGCGCTGCAGATGAATCCAGGCATCGAGCAGCACGTTCCCTGGGCCGCAGTCGAAACCGGCCACAGGCTTGCCCGTCTCGATCAGGCTGAGGTTGCTGAACCCGCCGACATTCAATACCGCGCGATTGCCCGTCTGCTCGCCGAACAAGGCTTCATGAAAGGCAGGAACCAAAGGAGCGCCTTGGCCGCCGGCAGCGACATCGCGGCTGCGGAAGTCGCTGACGACGGTGATGCCTGTGAGTTCGGTGAGAAGGGCAGGGTTGCCGATCTGAACGGTAAAGCCTCGGGCGGGTTCATGGCGAATCGTCTGGCCATGGCTACCAATCGCCCGAATGTCCTGAGGCTTGAGGTTCTGTTGATCCAGCAAGGCGTGGATGCCTTGGGCGGCGAGCGTGACCCATTGTTGCTGGGCGATTGCCGAGCGGGCGATCTCATCCGGGCCGCTGGCGCATAGGCTCAGCAGTTCTGTGCGCAAGGCGTCAGGCATCGGGATGTAGCGGGTGGCGATCAGATTGATCGCCGCACCTTGTTCGATAAGGGCGATATCCAGGCCGTCGAGGCTGGTCCCGGACATCACGCCGATATAGAGCGGCATACCTTAACGCTTCGCCGAAGCCAGCAAGGTGGAGCGCTCTTGATCCATCCGTGCCATCAGCGGCTGGCTCTGCTGCATGAAGCGCGCGCGTTCGGCCTTGGCAATCGGGTCGGCCATCGGCAGCTTCTGGCCCAATGGGTCGACGTGTACGCCGTTGACCTGGAACTCGTAGTGCAAGTGCGGGCCGGTGGAGAGGCCGGTGGTACCGATGTAGCCGATCACTTGGCCTTGTTTCACGTTGCCGCCAGTCTTGACGCCCTTGGCGAACCCTTGCATGTGGCCGTACAGCGTGCGGTAAGTGTTGCCGTGCTGGATGATCACCGTATTGCCATAACCGCCACGGCGCCCCGCCAACAAGACCTTGCCGTCGCCAGCCGCCTTGATTGGCGTGCCACGCGGCGCGGCATAGTCGACGCCCTTGTGTGCGCGAATTTTGTTCAGAATTGGATGCTTGCGGCCCATGGAGAAACGCGAGCTAATACGGGCAAAGTCAACGGGTGTACGGATGAAGGCCTTGCGCATGCTGTTGCCATCAGCCGTGTAGTAGCTGCTGTTGCCTTGTTTGTTGGTGTAGCGCACGGCGGTGTAGGTTTTGCCGCGGTTGGTGAAGCGTGCAGACAGAATGTTGCCAGTGCCGACTACTTTCCCGTTGGCCACTTTCTGCTCGTAGATCACGTCGAATTCGTCGCCTTGACGGATGTCCTGAGCGAAGTCGATGTCGTAGCCAAATACGCTGGCCATGTCCATGGTCATGCTATGCGACAGGCCCGCACGCGCGGCCGATTGCGACAGGGAGCTGTTGATCACGCCGTGTACGTAGGCGGAACGCATGACGGGTTTGGTGGTGATTCGGTTGAATGCGAAACCTTTGGCGCCTTTGCTCAGGCTGATGCTTTCCAAGTCACTGATGCTGGTATGCAGGTTGTTCAACTGGCCGTCTGGCGTCAGCTCAAATTCAAGCTTTTGGCCACGTTTGAGCTGAGTGAATTGCTTGGCTTGTTTATCGCTGGCGAGCACGTCATTTACAGCGGCGGCAGGCAACCCAACCTTTTCGAACAGGGTAGAGAGAGTGTCGCCTTTGCCCACGATGACTTCGCGATGCTGGGGATTCTTGGCTGCGGCGGCCGCAGGCGCTTCCTGGGCGGCTTGCTGGGTGTCTTCGGGAGTGCTTTCGATCTGTGCGAAAGGTGATTCAGTTGCAGTGTTTGTGGCTTGTTGTGCGTCGGAAGCGTCTTGATCTTGTGTCAGTTGTTCAACTGGGCTTTCCAGATCAAGGCTCAGGGATGTTCGTTTGGCTTCAACGTCACTGGAAGGGAATACCAGCAGTGCCAGGCTGAGAAGGGCGGCGATACCACTTGCGGCGAGCAGGTGGGTCTTCGGGTAAAGCGGCGGCGCTTTAGACGGTTCAGTGGTCATAGGTAATTTTGACTTTGAAGATGAAATGGAAAAGATGAATGACATGATGAAGATGAAATAACTGTATAAAATATAACCAAATCATCTGTGGCGCAAGCTCGCGAACGCTGGGCTTGCTGAACGGTGTCCGTGCGCAGGGCAAAACTTGTAATTAGTCCCTGATCTTGTATGGTTGGTTCCCTTTTGAATCTGAGCCTTGCGGGTCTGTTATGAAGTCGGTTGAAGAGCAGCTAGCGCTGATAAAACGTGGTGCGGAAGAACTGTTGGTCGAGTCCGAGCTGATCGAAAAGCTCAAGCGTGGCCAGCCCCTGCGTATCAAGGCTGGCTTTGATCCGACTGCGCCGGATCTGCACTTGGGTCATACCGTGCTTATTAATAAGCTGCGTCAGTTCCAGGAACTGGGCCATCAGGTCATCTTCCTTATAGGTGACTTCACCGGGATGATCGGTGATCCAAGCGGCAAGAGCGCTACGCGCCCGCCGCTGACTCGCGGGCAGGTGCTCGATAATGCCGAGACCTATAAGACCCAGGTATTCAAGATCCTTGATCCAGCCAAGACCGAGGTGGCGTTCAACTCCACCTGGATGGACAAAATGGGGCCGGCAGATTTCATTCGCCTGACTTCCCAATACACCGTGGCGCGCATGCTTGAGCGCGATGACTTCGACAAGCGCTACTCGACCAATCAGCCAATCGCCATCCATGAGTTCCTCTATCCGCTGGTTCAGGGGTACGACTCGGTGGCGCTGCGTGCGGACGTTGAGTTGGGCGGCACCGATCAGAAGTTCAACCTGTTGATGGGGCGTGAATTGCAGCGCGCCTATGGTCAGGAGGCTCAGTGCATTCTGACCATGCCATTGTTGGAAGGCTTGGATGGCGTCAAGAAGATGTCCAAGTCCTTGGGTAACTATGTCGGTATCCAGGAAGCGCCGGGTGTGATGTACGGCAAGCTGGTGTCTATTCCGGATGCACTGATGTGGCGTTACTTTGAGTTGTTGAGCTTCCGCTCGATGGACGAAATCAATGCGCTGCGTGCGGATGTCGAGGCGGGCGCTAATCCTCGGGATGTGAAGATTAAGCTGGCTGAAGAAATCGTTGCGCGCTTCCATGGTGAGGAGGCTGCGGCCAGCGCTCACCGTGCGGCAGGTAATCGCATGAAAGATGGCGAGCTGCCTGACGATCTGCCGGAGATTGAGCTGACTGCTGCCGAGGCTATGCCGATTGCGGCTGTGCTTAATAAGGCTGGCCTGGTGAAGAATTCGGCGGTAGCGCGTGATCTCTTGGGTTCGGGTGGTGTGCGTATAGATGGTGAGGTGGTTGATCGCACCTTTATATACGAGCTGGGCGCCACTCACGTTTGTCAGGCGGGGAAGAAGGCATTTGCGCGTATTACGCTCAAATCCGAATAAGTCTGAAATAGGTGTTGACGGCGAATTATATCTGTCTATAATACGCCCCACTTCCGGCGCAGTCGAAACGGAAAACTCCTTGGTAAACAAAGAGTTACGCAGTTCTCGACAGCAAGTTGCTTCAGTTCATCGAAGCCAAAAGGAAGTTGAAAAAGAGGTGTTGACGGCAGCGTGTAACGCTGTAGAATTCGCCTCCCGCTTACGAGAGATCGCAAGCGCAAGTGGTTGAAGTTGTTGAAGAAATCTTCGAAATCTTCGAAATCTTCGAAAACTTCTGAAAATAACCACTTGACAGCAAATGAGGCTGCTGTAGAATGCGCGCCTCGGTTGAGACGAAAGATCTTAACCAATCGCTCTTTAACAACTGAATCAAGCAATTCGTGTGGGTGCTTGTGGAGTCAGACTGATAGTCAACAAGATTATCAGCATCACAAGTTACTCCGCGAGAAATCAAAGATGTAACCAACGATTGCTGAGCCAAGTTTAGGGTTTCTTAAAAACCCAAAGATGTTTGAACTGAAGAGTTTGATCATGGCTCAGATTGAACGCTGGCGGCAGGCCTAACACATGCAAGTCGAGCGGTAGAGAGAAGCTTGCTTCTCTTGAGAGCGGCGGACGGGTGAGTAATGCCTAGGAATCTGCCTGGTAGTGGGGGATAACGTTCGGAAACGGACGCTAATACCGCATACGTCCTACGGGAGAAAGCAGGGGACCTTCGGGCCTTGCGCTATCAGATGAGCCTAGGTCGGATTAGCTAGTTGGTGAGGTAATGGCTCACCAAGGCGACGATCCGTAACTGGTCTGAGAGGATGATCAGTCACACTGGAACTGAGACACGGTCCAGACTCCTACGGGAGGCAGCAGTGGGGAATATTGGACAATGGGCGAAAGCCTGATCCAGCCATGCCGCGTGTGTGAAGAAGGTCTTCGGATTGTAAAGCACTTTAAGTTGGGAGGAAGGGTTGTAGATTAATACTCTGCAATTTTGACGTTACCGACAGAATAAGCACCGGCTAACTCTGTGCCAGCAGCCGCGGTAATACAGAGGGTGCAAGCGTTAATCGGAATTACTGGGCGTAAAGCGCGCGTAGGTGGTTTGTTAAGTTGGATGTGAAATCCCCGGGCTCAACCTGGGAACTGCATTCAAAACTGACTGACTAGAGTATGGTAGAGGGTGGTGGAATTTCCTGTGTAGCGGTGAAATGCGTAGATATAGGAAGGAACACCAGTGGCGAAGGCGACCACCTGGACTAATACTGACACTGAGGTGCGAAAGCGTGGGGAGCAAACAGGATTAGATACCCTGGTAGTCCACGCCGTAAACGATGTCAACTAGCCGTTGGAAGCCTTGAGCTTTTAGTGGCGCAGCTAACGCATTAAGTTGACCGCCTGGGGAGTACGGCCGCAAGGTTAAAACTCAAATGAATTGACGGGGGCCCGCACAAGCGGTGGAGCATGTGGTTTAATTCGAAGCAACGCGAAGAACCTTACCAGGCCTTGACATCCAATGAACTTTCTAGAGATAGATTGGTGCCTTCGGGACATTGAGACAGGTGCTGCATGGCTGTCGTCAGCTCGTGTCGTGAGATGTTGGGTTAAGTCCCGTAACGAGCGCAACCCTTGTCCTTAGTTACCAGCACGTATGGTGGGCACTCTAAGGAGACTGCCGGTGACAAACCGGAGGAAGGTGGGGATGACGTCAAGTCATCATGGCCCTTACGGCCTGGGCTACACACGTGCTACAATGGTCGGTACAGAGGGTTGCCAAGCCGCGAGGTGGAGCTAATCCCATAAAACCGATCGTAGTCCGGATCGCAGTCTGCAACTCGACTGCGTGAAGTCGGAATCGCTAGTAATCGCGAATCAGAATGTCGCGGTGAATACGTTCCCGGGCCTTGTACACACCGCCCGTCACACCATGGGAGTGGGTTGCACCAGAAGTAGCTAGTCTAACCTTCGGGAGGACGGTTACCACGGTGTGATTCATGACTGGGGTGAAGTCGTAACAAGGTAGCCGTAGGGGAACCTGCGGCTGGATCACCTCCTTAATCGACGACATCAGCTGCTCCATAAGTTCCCACACGAATTGCTTGATTCATTGAAGAAGACGAAAAGAAGCAGCCCGAAATTGGGTCTGTAGCTCAGTTGGTTAGAGCGCACCCCTGATAAGGGTGAGGTCGGCAGTTCGAATCTGCCCAGACCCACCAATTTTGTGTGGGAAACGCCTGTAGAAATACGGGGCCATAGCTCAGCTGGGAGAGCGCCTGCCTTGCACGCAGGAGGTCAACGGTTCGATCCCGTTTGGCTCCACCACTACTGCTTCTGTTTGTATAAAGCTTAGAAATGAGCATTCCATCGTTGTGATGGTGAATGTTGATTTCTAGTCTTTGACTAGTTCGTTCTTTAAAAATTTGGGTATGTGATAGAAAGATAGACTGAACGTTACTTTCACTGGTAACGGATCAGGCTAAGGTAAAATTTGTGAGTTCTCTTAATTGAGAAATTCGAATTTTCGGCGAATGTCGTCTTCACAGTATAACCAGATTGCTTGGGGTTATATGTTCAAGTGAAGAAGCGCATACGGTGGATGCCTTGGCAGTCAGAGGCGATGAAAGACGTGGTAGCCTGCGAAAAGCTTCGGGGAGTCGGCAAACAGACTTTGATCCGGAGATGTCTGAATGGGGGAACCCAGCCATCATAAGATGGTTATCTTGTACTGAATACATAGGTGCAAGAAGCGAACCAGGGGAACTGAAACATCTAAGTACCCTGAGGAAAAGAAATCAACCGAGATTCCCTTAGTAGTGGCGAGCGAACGGGGACTAGCCCTTAAGTGGCTTTGAGATTAGCGGAACGCTCTGGAAAGTGCGGCCATAGTGGGTGATAGCCCTGTACGCGAAAATCTCTTAGTCATGAAATCGAGTAGGACGGAGCACGAGAAACTTTGTCTGAATATGGGGGGACCATCCTCCAAGGCTAAATACTACTGACTGACCGATAGTGAACTAGTACCGTGAGGGAAAGGCGAAAAGAACCCCGGAGAGGGGAGTGAAATAGATCCTGAAACCGTATGCGTACAAGCAGTGGGAGCCCACTTTGTTGGGTGACTGCGTACCTTTTGTATAATGGGTCAGCGACTTATTTTCAGTGGCGAGCTTAACCGAATAGGGGAGGCGTAGCGAAAGCGAGTCTTAATAGGGCGTCTAGTCGCTGGGAATAGACCCGAAACCGGGCGATCTATCCATGGGCAGGTTGAAGGTTGGGTAACACTAACTGGAGGACCGAACCGACTACCGTTGAAAAGTTAGCGGATGACCTGTGGATCGGAGTGAAAGGCTAATCAAGCTCGGAGATAGCTGGTTCTCCTCGAAAGCTATTTAGGTAGCGCCTCATGTATCACTGTAGGGGGTAGAGCACTGTTTCGGCTAGGGGGTCATCCCGACTTACCAAACCGATGCAAACTCCGAATACCTACAAGTGCCGAGCATGGGAGACACACGGCGGGTGCTAACGTCCGTCGTGAAAAGGGAAACAACCCAGACCGTCAGCTAAGGTCCCAAAGTTATGGTTAAGTGGGAAACGATGTGGGAAGGCTTAGACAGCTAGGAGGTTGGCTTAGAAGCAGCCACCCTTTAAAGAAAGCGTAATAGCTCACTAGTCGAGTCGGCCTGCGCGGAAGATGTAACGGGGCTCAAACCATACACCGAAGCTACGGGTATCACGTAAGTGATGCGGTAGAGGAGCGTTCTGTAAGCCTGTGAAGGTGAGTTGAGAAGCTTGCTGGAGGTATCAGAAGTGCGAATGCTGACATGAGTAACGATAATGGGTGTGAAAAACACCCACGCCGAAAGACCAAGGTTTCCTGCGCAACGTTAATCGACGCAGGGTTAGTCGGTCCCTAAGGCGAGGCTGAAAAGCGTAGTCGATGGAAAACAGGTTAATATTCCTGTACTTCTGGTTATTGCGATGGAGGGACGGAGAAGGCTAGGCCAGCTTGGCGTTGGTTGTCCAAGTTTAAGGTGGTAGGCTGGAATCTTAGGTAAATCCGGGATTCTAAGGCCGAGAGCTGATGACGAGTTACTTTTAGTAACGAAGTGGTTGATGCCATGCTTCCAAGAAAAGCTTCTAAGCTTCAGGTAACCAGGAACCGTACCCCAAACCGACACAGGTGGTTGGGTAGAGAATACCAAGGCGCTTGAGAGAACTCGGGTGAAGGAACTAGGCAAAATGGCACCGTAACTTCGGGAGAAGGTGCGCCGGTGAGGGTGAAGGACTTGCTCCGTAAGCTCATGCCGGTCGAAGATACCAGGCCGCTGCGACTGTTTATTAAAAACACAGCACTCTGCAAACACGAAAGTGGACGTATAGGGTGTGACGCCTGCCCGGTGCCGGAAGGTTAATTGATGGGGTTAGCTAACGCGAAGCTCTTGATCGAAGCCCCGGTAAACGGCGGCCGTAACTATAACGGTCCTAAGGTAGCGAAATTCCTTGTCGGGTAAGTTCCGACCTGCACGAATGGCGTAACGATGGCGGCGCTGTCTCCACCCGAGACTCAGTGAAATTGAAATCGCTGTGAAGATGCAGTGTATCCGCGGCTAGACGGAAAGACCCCGTGAACCTTTACTATAGCTTTGCACTGGACTTTGAATTTGCTTGTGTAGGATAGGTGGGAGGCTTTGAAGCGTGGACGCCAGTCTGCGTGGAGCCATCCTTGAAATACCACCCTGGCAACTTTGAGGTTCTAACTCAGGTCCGTTATCCGGATCGAGGACAGTGTATGGTGGGTAGTTTGACTGGGGCGGTCTCCTCCTAAAGAGTAACGGAGGAGTACGAAGGTGCGCTCAGACCGGTCGGAAATCGGTCGTAGAGTATAAAGGCAAAAGCGCGCTTGACTGCGAGACAGACACGTCGAGCAGGTACGAAAGTAGGTCTTAGTGATCCGGTGGTTCTGTATGGAAGGGCCATCGCTCAACGGATAAAAGGTACTCCGGGGATAACAGGCTGATACCGCCCAAGAGTTCATATCGACGGCGGTGTTTGGCACCTCGATGTCGGCTCATCACATCCTGGGGCTGAAGCCGGTCCCAAGGGTATGGCTGTTCGCCATTTAAAGTGGTACGCGAGCTGGGTTTAGAACGTCGTGAGACAGTTCGGTCCCTATCTGCCGTGGACGTTTGAGATTTGAGAGGGGCTGCTCCTAGTACGAGAGGACCGGAGTGGACGAACCTCTGGTGTTCCGGTTGTCACGCCAGTGGCATTGCCGGGTAGCTATGTTCGGAATAGATAACCGCTGAAAGCATCTAAGCGGGAAACTAGCCTCAAGATGAGATCTCACTGGAACCTTGAGTTCCCTGAAGGGCCGTCGAAGACTACGACGTTGATAGGTTGGGTGTGTAAGCGCTGTGAGGCGTTGAGCTAACCAATACTAATTGCCCGTGAGGCTTGACCATATAACACCCAAGCAATTTGCGAACTCGAGAGAGACCAGATTGCGGTGTGTGAAGACGAAGATGAACCGAAAGTTCGACGCTCACAAAACACCGAGATCTATCACGTACCCAATTTGCTGAAGCGAGGCCAACTGGCCGCGACTCAGTACCCGAATTTCTTGACGACCATAGAGCATTGGAACCACCTGATCCCATCCCGAACTCAGCAGTGAAACGATGCATCGCCGATGGTAGTGTGGGGTTTCCCCATGTGAGAGTAGGTCATCGTCAAGATTAAATTCCGAAACCCCAATTGCGAAAGCAGTTGGGGTTTTGTTTTGGGCGCTCGAAAATCTCGATCCAGGCTGATATCCAGCCTTTCTATGCAATGACCCTGCGCATGGCTATCATGCGTGCCTCATTCTGAGGCGATATGTGCATGCTGACGTTGTTGAAACTTCTGAAAGATGGTCAGTTCCATTCTGGAGAAGCGCTTGGCGCTGCCTTGGGCGTTAGTCGCAGTGCCGTGTGGAAGCAGCTTCAGCATCTTGAGGCAGAATTGAATCTCCCCATTCATAAGGTGCGGGGCCGCGGATATAGATTGGCTGCGCCATTGGTGTTTTTGAATGCGCAGGAGATTTCTCTGGGCGCGGCTTCCTTGGCTTGGCCCGTTCACATTTTCGACTCCATTGATTCCACTAATGCTGAGGCTTTACGTCTTATCGGTGCGGGCAGTGCGGCTCCTTTTGTTGTGCTGGCGGAGCAGCAAACGGCTGGTAGGGGGCGACGAGGCCGAAAGTGGGTCAGCCCATTTGCGCAAAACGTTTACTACAGCCTTGTATTGCGTATTGAGCGCGGTCTGCGGCAACTGGAAGGGCTGAGTCTGGTGGTGGGGCTGGCAGTCCTGCAGGCTCTGCGTGAGTCGGGTGTGCGGGGCGCAGCTTTGAAGTGGCCAAACGACGTCCTGGTTGGGCAAAAGAAAATCTCAGGCATCTTGCTTGAGTTGGTGGGAGATCCTGCAGATATCTGTCACGTTGTGCTAGGGATAGGTATCAATGTGAATATGCAGAAGGCTGTAGAGGTTGATCAGCAATGGACTTCGATGCAGCTCGAGGCTGGCTCTCCTGTGGATCGTAATCACCTGGTGGCGCGTTTGGGTTTGCAACTACAAGCCTACCTGGACCGACACAAGGCTGCGGGTTTTGCAGGGTTGCAAGAGGAATGGGAACAGCATCACGCGTGGCAGGGGAAGTCCGTGTCGCTTATCGCGGGGGTCAATCAGGTTGATGGGGTTGTGCTGGGCGTGGATCGTCAGGGCGCCTTGCGTTTGGATGTCGGTGGCGTTGAGAAAATATACAGCGGTGGTGAGTTAAGCCTGAGGTTGCGTGATGATTCTTGAGCTCGACTGTGGAAATAGCTTTATCAAATGGCGTGTTCTTGAGTCGAGTGAGGCAACTGTTCGCGCGGAAGGCATCGCAGGTTCGGATATCGCGCTGATCGATAGTTTGGTGGCTTTGCCTGGTCTATTGCTCACGCGTTGTCGGTTGGTGAGTGTTCGCGCGCTTGAGGAGACCGATAAGCTGATAGCAGCCTTGGTAGCGGCATTTGGCGTTGCTGTTTCCTGTGCAACGTCTGCTCAAGAAATGGGCGGAGTGCGCAATGGCTACGAGGACTTCCAGCGCCTGGGGATGGATCGATGGCTGGCCATGCTAGGCGCGTTCAAGTTGGCGTCAGGTGCATGCTTGGTTCTCGACTTTGGTACAGCGGCGACAGCAGATTTTATTGGTCCGGACGGTGGGCACCTGGGTGGGTTTATTTGCCCGGGTATGCCGCTTATGCGGAATCAGCTGCGAACCCATACCCGCAAGATACGCTATGACGACGCGGCCGCTGAGCGGGCTCTGGAGCGTCTCTCTCCTGGTCGTACCACCGTAGAGGCTGTCGAGCGTGGTTGTACGCTCATGCTTAGAGGGTTCGTGCTGACCCAGCTCGAGTTGGCCCGAGGCTATTGGGGGGAGGATTTCACGGTCTTCCTCACTGGAGGCGATGCCGACCTGGTCAGGGAAGCTGCGCCTCAGGCTCGGCTGGTCCCGGACCTGGTGTTTGTTGGTTTGGCGATGGCGTGTCCTTTGTCTTGAGGTGATTATGCGCTGGCTGTTTTTACTTTTACTGGTTCTCAATGTTTTCTATTACGTCTGGCATCAGCAAGAGGCGCCATTGCGGGCCAAGGATGTCACGCCCTTGAGTCTCCATCGGGGAGCACAACAAGATATTCGCCTGCTGAGTGAGTCGGCAGATGCAGTGGCGCGGCGTGATCGGGCTAGGCCGGCGGAGGCGCAAAATACCTGCTTATACATCGGTGGGTTCTCTGATCGACGCCAAGCCTCCTCTCTCGAGCAGAGGCTCACGAGCCTGGATATCAAGGTCAAGGTCCAGTTGCTGAACGCACCGGACGCCTCGGGTTATTGGTTGCGCGTAGCCCCTGAGAGCCGTCGCCTGGCTGACGATCTGCCCTTTGAAAGCCTTGCTAATGAATTCAATGAGTTAAAACATAAAATAATGCTGTGTGAAGGCATTGCAACTCTCGAATAGTTTGCATAGAATGGCGCCCGCTTCGCAGTGAAGACCTTTAAGGGCTACAGTGCAAAGCTACCGTCAATGCAGCTAACCTCATAATTTAAATGAGAAAATGCTTGACAGAAGGTCGGCGTGATGTAAAATGCCGGCTCGCTTAGGAGGGGTTCCCGAGCGGCCAAAGGGATCAGACTGTAAATCTGACGTCTACGACTTCGAAGGTTCGAATCCTTCCCCCTCCACCATTTTTAGCGTGAGCTGCAAGCTCCGCGGGTATAGTTTAGTGGTAGAACCTCAGCCTTCCAAGCTGATGATGCGGGTTCGATTCCCGCTACCCGCTCCAAGTTTGCAGGTTGTGCAAGGTGTTTCGCTCTTGTAGCTCAGTTGGTAGAGCACACCCTTGGTAAGGGTGAGGTCAGCGGTTCAAATCCGCTCAAGAGCTCCATATAACAAGGCAGATATGAAAATATCTGCCTTTGTTTTAACAGCTGCCTCGGCTTGAATGTTGTTCGATGTTTCAGGTCTTGTGGGGTTGGTTGTTGTAAAGTCTTTTTCAGGCCTGCATAATGGTCGGCCTGATTTTGTTTTAGGTCAGTAGCTCAATTGGCAGAGCGACGGTCTCCAAAACCGTAGGTTGGGGGTTCGATTCCCTCCTGACCTGCCAGATTCACGTGGTGTGTCTGGCTTTCTTTTCACAGGATCTTCATAGATGACTCCTAAGGCTGAAGCTCAAAGCTCTCGTTTCGATCTGGTAAAGTGGCTCGCTGTAGTCGCCTTGGTGGTCGTAGGCGTTGTTGGCAATCAGTACTATTCTGCTTCGCCGATCCTGTACCGTGTACTCGCTTTGCTTGCCCTTGCTGCTGTAGCTGCCTTTGTAGGCCTGCAGACTGCCAAAGGCAAGTCCTTCGCGGTACTGGTTAAGGAAGCTCGCACCGAAATCCGTAAAGTCGTTTGGCCGACTCGCCAAGAAACCACGCAGACCACATTGATTGTCGTGGCTGTTGTTCTGGTTATGGCGTTGCTGTTGTGGGGGCTTGATTCCCTGCTCGGCTGGCTTGTTTCCTTGATTGTTGGCTAAGGGTGTCCCGTGGCTAAGCGTTGGTACGTTGTGCATGCTTACTCGGGTTACGAGAAGCATGTTATGCGCTCTTTGCTGGAGCGCGTAAAGCTGGCAGGCATGGAAGATGGCTTCGGCGAAATTCTGGTTCCCACTGAAGAAGTGGTTGAAATGCGGAATGGGCAGAAGCGCAAGAGCGAACGCAAGTTCTTCCCTGGCTACGTGCTGGTACAGATGGACATGAACGAAGGTACTTGGCACTTGGTCAAGGATACCCCTCGCGTCATGGGTTTCATTGGCGGTACTGCCGATAAGCCTGCTCCGATCACCGACAAAGAGGCGGAAGCAATTCTGCGTCGTGTTGCTGACGGTAGTGACAAGCCCAAGCCGAAGACGTTGTTTGAGCCGGGTGAGGTCGTTCGCGTTACAGATGGTCCGTTCGCTGATTTCAACGGTACGGTCGAAGAAGTTAACTACGAAAAGAGCCGGATCCAAGTGGCAGTGCTCATTTTCGGTCGCTCTACTCCGGTAGAGTTGGAGTTCAGCCAGGTCGAGAAGGTCTAGCTGGGCAAGCATCCCAACCCCGCAGCTTCGGCTGTGGGGTTTTGTCGTCACTGGGATAAACGCGCAAGTAACCGGGGAGCCTTTCGAGGCGTTTGAACCCGTAATTGGAGTGCCTCATGGCCAAGAAGATTACCGCTTACATCAAGCTGCAAGTGAAGGCCGCTCAGGCCAACCCTAGCCCACCCGTCGGTCCAGCTCTGGGTCAGCACGGCGTGAACATCATGGAATTCTGCAAGGCCTTCAACGCCCGTACTCAGGGTCTTGAGCCAGGTCTGCCGACTCCAGTGATCATCACTGTATACAGCGACCGTAGCTTCACCTTCGAAACCAAGTCGACCCCGGCTTCGGTTTTGCTGAAGAAAGCTGCCGGTCTGACCAGCGGTTCCGCTCGTCCTAACACCGTTAAGGTTGGCACTGTAACCCGTGCTCAGCTGGAAGAAATCGCGAAAACCAAAAACGCGGATCTGACTGCAGCTGATATGGATGCAGCCGTGCGTACCATCGCCGGTTCTGCTCGTAGCATGGGCCTTAACGTGGAGGGTGTGTAATGGCTAAGCTGACCAAGCGCCAAAAGGCTATCGCCGGCAAAATCGAAGCAGGCAAGTCCTACAACTTCGTAGACGCTGCTGCCCTGCTGACCGAGCTGTCGACTGTCAAGTTCAGCGAGTCTGTTGACGTTGCTGTAAACCTGGGTGTTGACCCACGTAAATCCGACCAGGTCGTTCGTAGCGCTACTGTGCTGCCACACGGTACTGGCAAGACTGTACGTGTTGCTGTCTTCACCCAAGGCCCAGCTGCTGAAGCTGCTCTGGCCGCTGGTGCTGATCGCGTTGGCATGGACGACCTGGCTGCCGAAATGAAAGGCGGCGACCTGAACTATGACGTCGTAATTGCTTCCCCGGATGCAATGCGCGTTGTAGGTCAGTTGGGTCAGATCCTCGGTCCACGTGGCCTGATGCCTAACCCTAAAGTCGGCACCGTAACGCCAGACGTAGCTACCGCGGTTAAAAACGCCAAGGCTGGTCAGGTTCGTTATCGCACCGACAAAAACGGCATCATTCACACCTCCGTTGGCAAAGTCGGCTTCGATGCCGTCAAGCTGAAGGAAAACGTTGAAGCCCTGATCGCTGATCTGAAGCGTATCAAGCCGGCTTCCTCGAAAGGTATCTACGTCAAGCGCGTTACCCTGAGCACCACTATGGGCCCAGGTCTGGTCATCGACCAAGGCTCGCTGGACGTATAAGACATAAATTGGCGCAAGTAATTGCGCCAATTGAAAGATTGGGGTCCCTGCCTGGCGGGGGCTATCCAAGACCGTAGGCGACGCAAGTCTTAAACCAACAAGCCTACGCAGATGGTGCTCCCGGTTCCTTACCGAATCAGACACCAAAACGACATCAGGCCTAGGCCAGATGAAACGGTAACAAGCAGGAGTTAAACCCGTGGCAATTAATCTCGAAGACAAGAAGGCCATCGTCGCTGAAGTCAACGAGGCTGCCAAAGCTGCTCTGTCCGCTGTCGTGGCTGATGCCCGTGGTGTGACAGTAGGCGCTATGACCGGACTCCGTAAAGAGGCTCGTGAAGCTGGCGTATACGTACGTGTTGTACGTAACACCCTGCTCAAGCGCGCCGTTGCTGACACTGAATACAGTGTTCTCAACGACGTGTTCACCGGCCCGACTCTGATCGCGTTCTCTAAAGATCATCCAGGCGCTGCTGCCCGTTTGTTCAAAGAATTCGCCAAGAGTCAGGATAAGTTCGAGATCAAGGCAGCTGCGTTCGAGGGCAAGTTCCTCGCAGCTAACCAAATCGACGTACTGGCAACACTGCCGACCCGTAACGAAGCTATTTCGCAGCTGATGAGCGTGATTCAAGGCGCTACCAGCAAGCTGGCTCGTACTCTGGCTGCAGTTCGCGAGCAAAAAGAAGCTGCCGCAGCCTAAGGCTGAGCAAATTCTCTCGCGTATTTTTGTTTATTTCGATGGCCGCGTAGGCCGTCCCCCAATTCAGGAAATACAGCAATGTCTATCTCCCAAGACGATATCCTCAACGCCGTAGCTGAAATGTCGGTTCTGCAGGTTGTTGAGCTGATCAAAGCTTTCGAAGAAAAATTCGGCGTTTCCGCTGCCGCTGCTTCCGCTGGCCCAGCTGTTGCTGCTGTCGCTGCTGAAGAGCAAACCGAATTCAACGTCATGCTGCTGGAAGCTGGCGAGAAGAAAGTAAACGTGATCAAGGCAGTACGTGAACTGACCGGTCTGGGCCTGAAAGAAGCCAAGGCTGTAGTTGACGGCGCTCCTGCCCAGGTTCTGGAAGCTGTGTCGAAAGACGCCGCTGACAAAGCCAAAGCTACTCTGGAAGAAGCAGGCGCTAAAGTCGAGCTGAAGTAAGCATCGACCTTGCGTCTCCAGCCCAAGCGTTAAGCTGAAGGCTGATGGCTGGTGGCTCTTGCCACCGGCCTTTTTCCGTTCTTGGCTGTCGACTCGGTCGCCGCCATTAACGCGCTGTAGCCACCCGAAGCGGTGGTGCAAACCATGGGGTTTGCAAGATTTTCTGGCTGCTCCCGTCGGAGGGGCCAAACAAGCAGGTGACCAAGCTGGGGAACGCTGATGGCTTACTCATATACTGAGAAAAAACGTATCCGCAAGGACTTTAGCAAGTTGCCGGACGTCATGGATGTCCCGTACCTTCTGGCTATCCAGCTGGATTCGTATCGTGAATTCTTGCAGGCGGGAGCGACCAAAGATCAGTTCCGCGACGTGGGCCTGCATGCGGCCTTCAAATCCGTTTTCCCGATCATCAGCTACTCCGGCAATGCTGCGCTGGAGTACGTCGGTTATCGCCTGGGCGAACCGGCATTTGATGTCAAAGAATGCGTGTTGCGTGGCGTTACGTACGCCGTACCTTTGCGGGTAAAAGTCCGTCTGATCATTTTCGACAAAGAATCGTCGAACAAAGCGATCAAGGACATCAAAGAGCAAGAAGTCTACATGGGCGAAATCCCACTGATGACTGAAAACGGTACCTTCGTAATCAACGGTACCGAGCGTGTAATCGTTTCCCAGCTGCACCGTTCCCCGGGCGTGTTCTTCGACCACGACCGCGGCAAGACGCACAGCTCCGGCAAACTCCTGTACTCCGCGCGGATCATTCCGTACCGCGGTTCGTGGTTGGACTTCGAGTTCGACCCGAAAGACTGCGTGTTCGTGCGTATCGACCGTCGTCGCAAGCTGCCGGCCTCGGTATTGCTGCGCGCGCTCGGTTACACCACTGAGCAAGTGCTGGACGCTTTCTACACCACCAACGTATTCAGCCTGAAGGATGAAACCCTCAAGCTGGAGCTGATCGCTTCGCGTCTGCGTGGTGAAATTGCTGTCCTGGACATCCAGGACGAGAAGGGCAAGGTCATCGTTGAGGCTGGCCGTCGTATCACTGCGCGCCACATCAACCAGATCGAAAAAGCCGGTATCAAAGAGCTGGAAGTGCCACTGGACTACGTCCTGGGTCGCACTACCGCCAAGGTCATCGTTCACCCGGCTACAGGCGAAATCCTGGCTGAGTGCAACACCGAGCTGAACACCGAGATCCTGGCCAAGATCGCCAAGGCCCAGGTTGTTCGCATCGAGACCCTGTACACCAACGATATCGACTGCGGTCCGTTCATCTCCGACACACTGAAGATCGACTCCACCAGCAACCAATTGGAAGCGCTGGTCGAGATCTATCGCATGATGCGTCCTGGTGAGCCACCAACCAAAGACGCTGCCGAAACCCTGTTCAACAACCTGTTCTTCAGCCCTGAGCGCTATGACCTGTCTGCGGTCGGCCGGATGAAGTTCAACCGTCGTATCGGTCGTACCGAGATCGAAGGTTCGGGCGTGCTGTGCAAGGAAGACATCGTCGCGGTATTGAAGACCCTGGTCGACATCCGTAACGGCAAAGGCATCGTCGATGACATCGATCACCTGGGTAACCGTCGTGTTCGCTGCGTAGGCGAAATGGCCGAGAACCAGTTCCGCGTTGGCCTGGTACGTGTTGAGCGTGCGGTCAAAGAGCGTCTGTCGATGGCTGAAAGCGAAGGCCTGATGCCGCAAGACCTGATCAACGCCAAGCCAGTGGCTGCGGCGGTGAAAGAGTTCTTCGGTTCCAGCCAGCTTTCGCAGTTCATGGACCAGAACAACCCGCTCTCCGAGATCACCCACAAGCGCCGTGTTTCTGCACTGGGCCCGGGCGGTCTGACCCGTGAGCGTGCTGGCTTTGAAGTCCGTGACGTACACCCGACGCACTACGGTCGTGTTTGCCCGATCGAAACGCCGGAAGGTCCGAACATCGGTCTGATCAACTCCCTGGCTGCTTATGCGCGCACCAACCAGTACGGCTTCCTCGAAAGCCCGTACCGTGTGGTGAAAGACGCCCTGGTCACCGACGAGATCGTATTCCTGTCCGCCATCGAAGAAGCTGATCACGTGATCGCTCAGGCTTCGGCCACGATGAACGACAAGAAAGTCCTGGTCGACGAGCTGGTAGCTGTTCGTCACCTGAACGAGTTCACCGTCAAGGCGCCGGAAGACGTCACCTTGATGGACGTTTCTCCGAAGCAGGTAGTTTCGGTTGCAGCGTCGCTGATCCCGTTCCTGGAACACGATGACGCCAACCGTGCGTTGATGGGTTCCAACATGCAGCGTCAAGCTGTACCAACTCTGCGTGCTGACAAGCCGCTGGTAGGTACCGGCATGGAGCGCAACGTAGCGCGTGACTCCGGCGTTTGCGTCGTGGCTCGTCGTGGCGGTGTGATCGACTCCGTTGATGCCAGCCGCATCGTGGTTCGTGTTGCCGATGACGAAGTAGAAACTGGCG
This sequence comes from Pseudomonas sp. FP215, assembly GCF_030687795.1. Classification (NCBI taxonomy): domain Bacteria; kingdom Pseudomonadati; phylum Pseudomonadota; class Gammaproteobacteria; order Pseudomonadales; family Pseudomonadaceae; genus Pseudomonas; species Pseudomonas sp. FP215. The sequence goes on along the minus strand of NZ_CP117447.1, from coordinate 6,015,749 downwards.
AAGCCGGTGTCGACATCTACAACCTGACCAAATACACCCGCTCGAACCAGAACACCTGCATCAACCAGCGTCCGCTGGTGAGCAAGGGTGATCGCGTTCAGCGTAGCGACATCATGGCCGACGGCCCGTCCACCGACATGGGTGAACTGGCTCTGGGTCAGAACATGCGCATCGCGTTCATGGCATGGAACGGCTTCAACTTCGAAGACTCCATCTGCCTGTCCGAGCGTGTGGTTCAAGAAGACCGCTTCACCACGATCCACATTCAGGAACTGACCTGTGTGGCGCGTGATACCAAGCTTGGGCCTGAGGAAATCACTGCAGACATCCCGAACGTGGGTGAAGCTGCACTGAACAAGCTGGACGAAGCCGGTATCGTTTATGTAGGTGCTGAAGTTGGCGCTGGCGACATCCTGGTCGGTAAGGTCACTCCGAAAGGCGAGACCCAACTGACGCCGGAAGAGAAGCTGCTGCGTGCCATCTTCGGTGAAAAAGCCAGCGACGTTAAAGACACCTCCCTGCGTGTACCTACCGGTACCAAGGGTACTGTCATCGACGTACAGGTCTTCACCCGTGACGGCGTTGAGCGTGATGCTCGTGCACTGTCCATCGAGAAGACCCAGCTCGACGAGATCCGCAAGGATCTGAACGAAGAGTTCCGTATCGTTGAAGGCGCGACCTTCGAACGTCTGCGTTCCGCTCTGGTAGGCCACAAGGCTGAAGGCGGCGCAGGCCTGAAGAAAGGTCAGGACATCACCGACGAAATCCTCGACGGTCTTGAGCACGGCCAGTGGTTCAAACTGCGCATGGCTGAAGATGCTCTGAACGAGCAACTCGAGAAGGCCCAGGCCTATATCGTTGATCGCCGCCGTCTGCTGGACGACAAGTTCGAAGACAAGAAGCGCAAACTGCAGCAGGGCGATGACCTGGCTCCAGGCGTGCTGAAAATCGTCAAGGTTTACCTGGCAATCCGTCGCCGCATCCAGCCGGGCGACAAGATGGCCGGTCGTCACGGTAACAAGGGTGTGGTCTCTGTGATCATGCCGGTTGAAGACATGCCGCACGATGCCAATGGCACCCCGGTCGACGTCGTCCTCAACCCGTTGGGCGTACCTTCGCGTATGAACGTCGGTCAGATCCTTGAAACCCACCTGGGCCTCGCGGCCAAAGGTCTGGGCGAGAAGATCAACCGTATGATCGAAGAGCAGCGCAAGGTCGCAGACCTGCGTAAGTTCCTGCACGAGATCTACAACGAGATCGGCGGTCGCAACGAAGAACTGGACACCTTCTCCGACCAGGAAATCCTGGATCTGGCGAAGAACCTGCGCGGCGGCGTTCCAATGGCTACCCCGGTGTTCGACGGTGCCAAGGAAAGCGAAATCAAGGCCATGCTGAAACTGGCAGACCTGCCAGAAAGCGGCCAGATGCAGCTGTTCGACGGCCGTACCGGCAACAAGTTCGAGCGCCCGGTTACTGTTGGCTACATGTACATGCTGAAGCTGAACCACTTGGTAGACGACAAGATGCACGCTCGTTCTACCGGTTCGTACAGCCTGGTTACCCAGCAGCCGCTGGGTGGTAAGGCTCAGTTCGGTGGTCAGCGTTTCGGGGAGATGGAGGTCTGGGCACTGGAAGCATACGGTGCTGCATACACTCTGCAAGAAATGCTCACAGTGAAGTCGGACGATGTGAACGGTCGTACCAAGATGTACAAAAACATCGTGGACGGCGATCACCGTATGGAGCCGGGCATGCCCGAGTCCTTCAACGTGTTGATCAAAGAAATTCGTTCCCTCGGCATCGATATCGATCTGGAAACCGAATAACACGTGACGCGAATCGAGAGCGGGGCTGTTTAGCCCGCTCTCTGCTCCGCCAGGAGGAAAGGCCTTGAAAGACCTACTGAATTTGCTGAAAAACCAGGGTCAAGTCGAAGAGTTCGACGCCATCCGTATTGGATTGGCATCGCCTGAGATGATCCGTTCGTGGTCGTTCGGTGAAGTTAAAAAGCCGGAAACCATCAACTACCGTACGTTCAAACCTGAACGTGACGGCCTGTTCTGCGCCAAGATCTTTGGCCCGGTAAAGGATTACGAGTGCCTGTGCGGTAAGTACAAGCGCTTGAAGCACCGTGGTGTGATCTGCGAGAAGTGTGGCGTTGAAGTCGCACTGGCCAAGGTTCGTCGTGAGCGCATGGCGCACATCGAACTGGCTTCGCCGGTTGCCCACATCTGGTTCCTGAAATCGCTGCCGTCCCGTATCGGCTTGCTGATGGACATGACCCTGCGCGATATCGAACGTGTTCTCTACTTCGAGAGCTATGTCGTTATCGACCCAGGCATGACCACCCTTGAAAAAGGTCAGCTGCTGAACGACGAGCAGTACTTCGAAGCGCTGGAAGAGTTCGGCGACGATTTCGATGCTCGCATGGGTGCCGAAGCTGTCCGCGAACTGCTGCACGCTATCGACCTGGAGCACGAGATTGGTCGTCTGCGCGAAGAGATTCCGCAAACCAACTCCGAAACCAAGATCAAGAAGCTGTCCAAGCGTCTGAAGTTGATGGAAGCCTTCCAGGGTTCCGGCAACTTGCCAGAGTGGATGGTGCTGACCGTTCTGCCGGTTCTGCCGCCAGACCTGCGTCCGCTGGTACCGCTGGTACCGTTGGACGGTGGTCGTTTCGCGACGTCCGACCTCAACGACCTGTACCGCCGCGTGATCAACCGTAACAACCGCTTGAAGCGCCTGCTTGATCTGTCCGCTCCGGACATCATCGTGCGCAACGAAAAGCGTATGTTGCAAGAAGCGGTCGATGCCCTGCTCGACAACGGTCGTCGTGGCCGCGCTATCACAGGTTCCAACAAGCGTCCTCTGAAATCCCTGGCTGACATGATCAAGGGTAAGCAAGGTCGTTTCCGTCAGAACTTGCTCGGTAAGCGTGTTGACTACTCCGGTCGTTCGGTAATTACCGTAGGCCCGACCCTGCGTCTGCACCAGTGCGGTCTGCCTAAGAAGATGGCACTCGAGCTGTTCAAGCCGTTCATCTTCGGCAAGCTGGAAATGCGCGGTCTCGCGACCACCATCAAAGCGGCCAAGAAAATGGTCGAGCGCGAACTGCCAGAGGTTTGGGACGTTCTCGCTGAAGTGATCCGCGAACACCCGGTTCTCCTCAACCGTGCACCGACCCTTCACCGTCTGGGTATCCAGGCGTTTGAACCGGTACTGATCGAAGGTAAGGCTATCCAGCTGCACCCTCTGGTCTGTGCTGCGTACAACGCCGACTTCGACGGCGACCAAATGGCCGTGCACGTACCGCTGACACTGGAAGCCCAGTTGGAAGCGCGTGCGTTGATGATGTCGACCAACAACATCCTGTCGCCAGCCAACGGTGAGCCAATCATCGTTCCGTCGCAGGACGTTGTATTGGGTCTGTACTACATGACCCGTGAAGCGATCAACGCCAAAGGCGAAGGTCGTGTGTTCGCTGACCTGCAAGAAGTTGACCGTGTGTTCCGTGCCGGCGAAGCCGCACTGCACGCCAAGGTCAAGGTGCGGATCCACGAAACGGTCAACGACCGTGACGGCGGCAGCGTGAGCAACACCCGTATCGTCGACACCACTGTCGGCCGTGCGCTGTTGTACCAGGTTGTGCCAAAAGGTCTGTCGTACGACGTCGTCAACCTGCCGATGAAGAAAAAGGCGATCTCCAAGCTGATCAACCAGTGCTACCGCGTGGTTGGTTTGAAAGAGACCGTTATCTTCGCTGACCAGTTGATGTACACAGGTTTCGCTTACTCGACTATCTCCGGCGTTTCCATCGGCGTTAACGACTTCGTTATCCCGGATGAAAAAGCTCGCATCATCAGTGCTGCTACTGACGAAGTGAAAGAGATCGAGAGCCAGTACGCCTCCGGCCTGGTAACCCAGGGCGAGAAGTACAACAAGGTGATCGACCTTTGGTCCAAGGCGAACGACGAAGTTTCCAAGGCGATGATGGCCAACCTCTCGAAAGAGAAAGTCATCGACCGTCACGGCGACGAAGTTGACCAGGAATCCTTCAACTCGATGTACATGATGGCCGACTCGGGCGCGCGGGGTTCTGCTGCGCAGATCCGTCAGCTCGCCGGTATGCGTGGCCTGATGGCCAAGCCGGACGGTTCCATCATCGAAACGCCGATCACTGCGAACTTCCGTGAAGGTTTGAGCGTACTTCAGTACTTCATCTCCACTCACGGTGCTCGTAAGGGTCTTGCGGATACCGCGTTGAAAACCGCTAACTCCGGTTACCTGACTCGTCGTCTGGTAGACGTTGCACAAGATCTGGTTGTAACCGAGATCGATTGCGGCACCGAGCACGGCCTGCTGATGACTCCGCACATTGAAGGCGGTGACGTTGTAGAGCCACTGGGTGAGCGCGTATTGGGTCGTGTTATTGCCCGTGACGTATTCAAGCCAGGTACCGAGGAAGTTATCGTTCCTGCCGGCACCCTGGTTGACGAGAAGTGGGTCGAGTTCATCGAACTCAACAGCATCGACGAAGTGATCGTTCGCTCGCCGATCAGCTGCGAAACCCGCTACGGCATCTGCGCCAAGTGCTACGGCCGTGACTTGGCTCGTGGTCACCAGGTGAACATCGGTGAAGCGGTCGGCGTTATCGCTGCCCAGTCCATCGGTGAGCCGGGTACCCAGCTGACCATGCGTACGTTCCACATCGGTGGTGCGGCAAGCCGGACCTCCGCAGCCGACAGCGTTCAGGTGAAGAATGGCGGTACCGTCCGCCTGCACAACCTCAAGCACGTTGAGCGAGTGGATGGCCACCTGGTTGCTGTGTCCCGTTCCGGTGAGCTGGCCATCGCTGATGACTACGGTCGTGAGCGTGAGCGTTACAAGCTGCCGTACGGTGCTGTGATTTCGGTTAAAGAAGGTGACAAGGTCGACGCTGGCGCAATCGTGGCCAAGTGGGATCCGCACACTCACCCAATCGTTACCGAAATGAAAGGTACCGTGACCTACGTGGGCATGGAAGAAGGCATCACGATCAAGCGTCAGACTGACGAATTGACCGGTATGACCAACATTGAAGTACTCGACGCCAAAGATCGTCCAGCTGCCGGTAAAGACATCCGTCCTGCCGTGAAGATGGTCGATGACAACGGCAAGGATCTGTTGCTGCCAGGCACTGACGTAATCGCTCAGTACTTCCTGCCAGCCAACGCCCTGGTCGGTGTAGCGGATGGTGCGAAGATCGCGATCGGTGATGTTATCGCGCGTATCCCGCAAGAAACTTCGAAAACCCGTGACATCACCGGTGGTCTGCCGCGTGTTGCCGACTTGTTCGAAGCTCGTCGTCCGAAAGAAGCGTCGATTCTGGCTGAAGTCAGCGGCACCATCGCGTTCGGTAAAGAGACCAAGGGCAAGCGCCGTCTGGTCATTACCCCGAACGACGGTAGCGATCCGTATGAAGAGCTGATTCCGAAGTGGCGTCACCTGAACGTGTTCGAAGGCGAACAGGTAAACCGCGGCGAAGTTATCTCCGACGGCCCGAGCGATCCACACGACATCCTGCGTCTGCTGGGTGTGAGTGCGCTGGCCAAGTACATCGTTAACGAGATCCAGGACGTTTACCGTCTGCAAGGCGTGAAGATCAACGACAAGCACATCGAGACCATCCTGCGTCAGATGCTGCGTAAAGTTGAAATCGCTGAATCCGGCGATTCCAGTTTCATCAAGGGCGACCAGATGGAACTGACTCACGTACTGGTAGAAAACGAGCGCCTGGCGAACGAAGAGAAATTTGTCTCCAAGTTCACTCGCGTGCTGCTGGGTATCACCAAGGCGTCGTTGTCCACTGAGTCGTTCATCTCGGCGGCCTCCTTCCAGGAGACCACTCGCGTACTGACCGAAGCAGCGGTAACCGGCAAGCGCGATTACCTGCGCGGCCTGAAAGAAAACGTAGTCGTGGGTCGTCTGATCCCGGCGGGTACCGGTTTGGCTTATCACAGCGAGCGTAAGCGTCGCCGTGATGCTGACAAGCCGCTGCGCGTAAGCGCCAGTGAAGTGGAAGCTGCACTGACCGAAGCGCTGAACTCAAGCGGAAACTGAGTTCTGCGATAGATGAGTCTGGGCCCTGACACTCCCATTCGTCGGATCGAGGCATTTTTGCCCCGGTTCGACGCGAGGGGAGGTCGGGGCCTTGCCTTGACTGGGGACAAGATCCTCTTTAGACTCTTGTACCCCTAAATTTGGCGGGAATTCGTTCCTGCCATTTTGCTTTTCTTGCAAGACAATAGCGTCGCAAGACAACAGTGGAGCTAGTAGATGGCAACTATCAACCAGCTGGTACGTCAGCCGCGTAAGCGTATCGTCGAGAAATCCGACGTACCTGCGCTGCAGAACTGCCCGCAACGTCGTGGCGTATGCACCCGTGTGTATACCACCACGCCGAAAAAACCTAACTCGGCACTGCGTAAAGTATGCCGTGTGCGTCTGACCAACGGTTTCGAGGTTTCCTCGTACATCGGCGGTGAAGGCCACAACCTGCAAGAGCACAGCGTGGTACTGATCCGCGGCGGTCGTGTAAGAGACTTGCCAGGTGTTCGTTACCACACCGTACGCGGTTCTTTGGATACTTCCGGCGTTAAAGGTCGTAACCAGGGTCGTTCGAAGTACGGTACCAAGAAGCCTAAGTAGTAGCGGCTTTTTGTAAACCTGAATCATCTTATTTTCTGAGTCGATAAGAGTAAGGTCGGAGGCGTCCCGAAAGGGCACCGATTCCGAGCGAACCTGAAGACCGTTTGAGGGCTTATCCATGCCAAGAAGACGCGTAGCAGCCAAGCGCGAAGTGCTTGACGATCCAAAATACGGAAGCCAAATTCTGGCCAAGTTCATGAACCACGTGATGGAAAGCGGCAAGAAAGCCGTTGCCGAGCGTATCGTTTATGGCGCGCTGGAAAAGGTTAAAGAACGCAAGAACAGCGACCCCCTGGAAATCTTCGAGAAAGCTCTCGACGCCATCGCTCCGCTGGTCGAAGTGAAGTCGCGCCGTGTAGGCGGTGCTACTTACCAGGTTCCGGTTGAAGTTCGCCCGTCCCGTCGTAACGCTCTGGCAATGCGCTGGTTGGTAGACTTCGCCCGTAAGCGCGGCGAGAAGTCTATGGCTCTGCGTTTGGCTGGCGAACTGTTGGACGCTGCTGAAGGTAAAGGTGCTGCTGTTAAGAAGCGTGAAGACGTGCACCGTATGGCTGAAGCCAACAAAGCTTTCTCGCACTACCGCTTCTAATTTTAGCTTCACTAATTTTGCGAGGGCTTTATGGCTCGTACTACTCCGATTAGCCGCTATCGTAACATCGGTATCGTCGCTCACGTGGATGCTGGTAAAACCACCACCACCGAGCGCGTACTGTTTTACACCGGCAAAAGTCACAAAATGGGCGAGGTGCATGACGGCGCCGCGACCACAGACTGGATGGTTCAGGAGCAGGAGCGTGGTATTACCATTACTTCTGCTGCTATTACCGCCTTCTGGAAAGGTTCCGAGAAGCAGTACAAAGACGAGCATCGCTTCAACGTAATCGATACCCCGGGCCACGTAGACTTCACCATTGAAGTTGAGCGTTCCCTGCGCGTACTCGACGGCGCTGTCGTTGTGTTCTGCGGCACCTCGGGTGTTGAGCCTCAGTCGGAAACCGTATGGCGTCAAGCCAACAAGTACGGCGTTCCACGTCTTGTTTATGTAAACAAGATGGACCGTGCTGGTGCCAACTTCCTGCGCGTGATCGGTCAGATCAAGCAGCGTCTGGGTCACACTCCGGTGCCTATCCAGTTGGCTATCGGTTCCGAAGACAACTTCCAGGGTCAGATCGATCTGATCAACATGGAAGCTGTTTACTGGAACGATTCCGACAAAGGTATGGTTCCTGTTCGTAAGCCTATCCCTGAAGAGCTTCAGGAGCTGGCTGACGAGTGGCGCAACAACATGGTTGAGGCTGCTGCCGAAGCCAGCGAAGAGCTGATGAACAAGTACCTCGAAGGTGAAGAACTCACCAACGTGGAAATCAAGGCCGCTCTGCGTCAGCGTACTATCGCTGGTGAGATCGTCTTGGCTGTTTGCGGTTCTTCGTTCAAGAACAAGGGTGTTCCCCTGGTTCTCGACGCCGTTATCGACTACCTGCCTGCTCCAACCGACATTCCTGCTATCAAGGGTTCCAACCCTGATAACGAGGAAGAAGAAATGGAGCGTCACGCCGATGACAACGAGCCGTTCTCGGCTCTGGCGTTCAAGATCGCTACCGACCCATTCGTGGGTACTTTGACCTTCGTCCGCGTTTACTCGGGCGTGTTGGCCTCCGGCGACGGCGTGATCAACTCGGTTAAAGGCAAGAAAGAGCGCGTGGGTCGTATGGTGCAAATGCACGCAAACGCCCGTGAAGAGATCAAGGAAGTGCGCGCTGGTGACATCGCGGCCCTGATCGGCATGAAGGACGTCACCACTGGTGAGACTTTGTGCGACGCTGCCAAGCCAATCATCCTGGTTCGCATGGACTTCCCGGAGCCGGTTATTTCGGTTGCCGTAGAGCCTAAGACCAAGGATGACCAGGAAAAAATGGGTATCGCTCTGGGCAAGCTTGCTCAGGAAGATCCATCTTTCCGCGTCAAGACTGATGAAGAGACTGGTCAAACGATCATCTCCGGCATGGGCGAGTTGCACCTGGACATCCTGGTTGACCGGATGCGCCGTGAGTTCAACGTCGAAGCCAACATCGGTAAGCCTCAGGTTTCCTATCGTGAGCGCATCACGAAGAACTGTGAAATCGAAGGCAAGTTCGTTCGTCAGTCCGGCGGTCGTGGTCAGTTCGGTCACTGCTGGATCCGTTTTGCTCCTGCTGACGAAGGTCAGGAAGGTCTGCAATTCGTGAACGAAGTAGTAGGTGGTGTTGTTCCTAAGGAATACATCCCTGCTATCCAGAAGGGTATCGAAGAGCAGATGAAGAACGGTGTTGTTGCCGGCTATCCGCTGATCGGCCTGAAAGCAACCGTTTTTGACGGTTCTTACCACGACGTCGACTCCAACGAGATGGCGTTTAAGGTGGCTGCTTCCATGGCAACCAAGCAACTGGCCCAGAAGGGCGGTGGTGAGTTGCTTGAGCCAATCATGGCGGTAGAAGTTGTTACACCTGAAGACTATATGGGTGATGTCATGGGCGACCTTAACCGTCGTCGCGGCATGATCTTGGGTATGGAAGACACGGTTTCCGGCAAAGTGATTCGCGCCGAGGTTCCGTTGGGTGAGATGTTCGGTTATGCGACCGACGTTCGTTCCATGTCCCAGGGTCGCGCAAGCTACTCTATGGAATTCAAAAAATACAACACAGCTCCGGCGCACATCGCTGAAACTGTATCCAAAAAACAAGGCTGATTCAGTCCTTTAGGCAAGGAGTTAATTGTCGTGGCTAAAGAAAAATTTGATCGTTCCCTACCGCACGTCAACGTTGGCACCATCGGTCACGTTGACCACGGTAAAACCACTCTGACTGCTGCTCTGACTCGCGTTTGCTCCGAAGTATTCGGTTCCGCAATCGTTGATTTCGATAAAATCGACAGCGCGCCAGAAGAGAAAGCTCGTGGTATCACCATCAACACCGCGCACGTTGAATACAACTCGCTGATCCGTCACTACGCTCACGTTGACTGCCCAGGTCACGCTGACTATGTGAAGAACATGATCACCGGTGCTGCCCAGATGGACGGCGCAATCCTGGTTTGCTCGGCCGCTGATGGTCCGATGCCACAAACCCGTGAGCACATCCTGCTGTCCCGTCAGGTTGGCGTTCCGTACATCGTGGTTTACCTGAACAAGGCTGACCTGGTAGACGACGCTGAGCTGCTGGAACTGGTTGAGATGGAAGTGCGCGATCTGCTGAGCACTTACGACTTCCCAGGTGACGACACTCCGATCATCATCGGTTCTGCTCGTATGGCTCTGGAAGGCAAAGACGATAACGAAATGGGCACCACGTCCGTTCGTAAACTGGTTGAGACTCTGGACAGCTACATCCCAGATCCAGTCCGTGTTATCGACAAGCCGTTCCTGATGCCAATCGAAGACGTATTCTCGATCTCCGGTCGCGGTACTGTTGTAACTGGCCGTATCGAGCGCGGTATCGTCAAGGTACAAGATCCACTGGAAATCGTTGGTCTGCGTGACACTACCGTCACCACCTGCACCGGTGTTGAAATGTTCCGTAAGCTGCTCGACGAAGGTCGTGCTGGCGAGAACTGCGGCGTTCTGCTGCGTGGTACCAAGCGTGACGACGTTGAGCGTGGCCAGGTTCTGGTCAAGCCAGGTTCGGTTAAGCCGCACACCAAGTTCGAAGCTGAAGTGTACGTGCTGAGCAAAGAAGAAGGCGGTCGTCACACTCCGTTCTTCAAAGGCTACCGTCCACAGTTCTACTTCCGTACTACTGACGTGACTGGTAACTGCGAACTGCCGGAAGGCGTAGAAATGGTAATGCCAGGCGACAACATCAAAATGGTTGTCACCCTGATCAAAACCATCGCTATGGAAGACGGTCTGCGTTTCGCTATCCGTGAAGGCGGCCGTACCGTTGGTGCTGGCGTTGTAGCTAAAATCATCGAGTAATCTCTCTTTTGAGTGAGCTTTGATGTTTTGAGAAAGCCCCCGCTTAGCGGGGGCTTTTTTATTGGGTTGACACCTATCTAGGGCGTCTATAGAATTGCGCCTCCTTTTAACGGGCGTATTGCGCCCGGTGGGAATAGCAGCCGGAGTCTGAAATCCAATGCAAAATCAGCAAATCCGTATCAGGTTGAAGGCTTTTGACCATCGCCTGATCGACCAATCCACCCAGGAAATCGTGGAAACCGCGAAACGTACTGGTGCTCAAGTGCGTGGTCCAATTCCACTGCCTACCCGTAAAGAGCGGTTCACCGTTCTGGTCTCCCCGCACGTCAACAAAGACGCGCGTGACCAGTACGAGATCCGTACTCATAAGCGCGTACTGGACATCGTCCAGCCAACGGATAAAACCGTTGATGCACTTATGAAGCTCGATCTGGCGGCCGGTGTGGAAGTACAGATCAGCCTCGGCTAAGACTTGGGTCTTAGTCGTGTAACGCTCTGAAATGGGCGGCCATAGCGGGTGAAAGCCCCGTACACTCATGAGGTTTACAACATGACTATTGGTGTAGTCGGTCGTAAATGCGGTATGACCCGTATTTTCACCGAAGAAGGTGTCTCCATTCCGGTCACGGTCATTGAGATCGAACCGAATCGCGTCACCCAGTTCAAAACTGAAGAGACCGATGGCTATCGTGCAGTGCAAGTCACTGTCGGCGAGCGTCGTGCTTCGCGCGTGACTGCTGCTCAAGCAGGTCACTTCGCTAAAGCAAACGTTGCAGCTGGTCGTACTGTCATGGAGTTCCGTCTTGAAGACGGCGACTACCAGGCTGGCGATCTGATCAACGCTGAAATCTTCGCCGCTGGTCAACTGGTTGATGTAACCGGTCAGTCCAAAGGTAAAGGCTTCCAGGGTACGATCAAGCGTTGGAATTTCCGTGGTCAAGACAACACTCACGGTAACTCCGTTTCCCACCGCGTCCCGGGCTCTATTGGCCAGTGCCAGACTCCTGGTCGTGTATTCAAGGGCAAAAAAATGTCCGGTCATATGGGCGCTGAGCGCGTGACCGTGCAGTCCCTAGAAGTAGTGCGCGTCGACGCTGAACGCAATCTGTTGTTGGTCAAGGGTGCTGTTCCTGGCGCTACTGGCGGCAACCTGGTTGTACGTCCAGCGGCCAAGGCTCGCGGTTAAGGGGAAGCTGACATGCAATTAAATGTAAATGACGCTCAAGCGATCGAAGTTTCCGAACTGACATTTGGCGGCGAATTCAACGAGACGCTCGTTCACCAAGCAGTCGTGGCCTACATGGCCGGCGGCCGTCAAGGTAGCAAGCAGCAAAAGACCCGTTCCGACGTACGTGGTGGCGGTAAGCGCCCTTGGCGTCAGAAAGGCACTGGCCGTGCTCGTGCCGGTACTATCCGTAGCCCAATCTGGCGTGGCGGCGGTACCACTTTCGCAGCTCGTCCACAGGATCACTCTCAGAAGCTCAACAAGAAGATGTACCGCGCAGCACTGCGCTCCATCCTTGCTGAACTCGTGCGTACTGATCGTCTGGTCGTGGTTCAGGACTTCGCTGTTGAAAGTCCAAAAACCAAAGATCTGCTGGGCAAACTGAACAACATGAGTCTGACCGACGTTTTGATCGTGTCCGAAGCTGTTGATCAGAACCTGTACCTGGCTGCTCGCAACCTGCCACACGTTGATGTACGTGACGTGCAAGGTTCCGATCCAGTTAGTCTGATCGCATACGACAAGGTGTTGATCACCGTGTCGGCCGTGAAGAAATTCGAGGAGCTGCTGGGATGAACCAGGAACGCGTATTTAAAGTTCTGCTTGGCCCGCACGTTTCCGAAAAGGCTACGGTTCTGGCTGACAAGAAAGGCCAGTTCGTTTTCAAGGTTGCAACTGACGCAACCAAGCTGGAAATCAAGAAGGCCGTCGAAAGCCTGTTCAGCGTGAAAGTAGAGCGTGTTACTACCCTGAATGTTCTGGGTAAGAGCAAGCGCACTGCTCGCGGTCTGGGCAAGCGTAATGACTGGAAGAAGGCAGTTATCTCCCTTCAGCCAGGCCAAGATCTCGATTTCAGCAGCAGTGCTGAGTAAGGAAGGGGTGCATCATGGCAATCGTTAAATGCAAACCGACTTCCCCTGGCCGCCGTTTTGTGGTCAAGGTGGTCAACCAGGAGCTGCATAAAGGCGCTCCTCACGCACCGCTGCTCGAGAAAAAATCGAAGTCTGGTGGTCGTAACAACAATGGTCGCATTACCACTCGTCACATCGGTGGTGGCCATAAGCAGCATTATCGTCTGGTCGACTTCCGTCGCAACGACAAAGATGGCATCGCTGCCACTGTCGAGCGTATCGAATACGATCCAAACCGTACTGCTCACATCGCTCTGCTGCTGTACGCAGATGGCGAGCGTCGCTACATCATCGCCCCTAAAGGCGTGAGTGCTGGCGACCAGCTGATCGCAGGTGCTCTGGCACCGATCAAGCCGGGCAACGCTCTGCAACTGCGTAACATTCCAGTTGGTAGCACCGTACACGGCATCGAATTGAAGCCAGGTAAAGGCGCACAGATCGCTCGTTCCGCTGGTGCTTCGGCTCAGCTGATCGCTCGTGAAGGTGTCTACGTGACCCTGCGTCTGCGTTCTGGTGAGATGCGTAAAGTACTGGCTGAATGCCGTGCGACCCTGGGCGAAGTCTCGAACTCCGAGCACAGCCTGCGTTCGTTGGGTAAAGCTGGTGCCAAACGCTGGCGTGGCGTTCGCCCAACCGTTCGTGGTGTTGCCATGAACCCGGTTGACCACCCACACGGTGGTGGTGAAGGTCGTACCTCTGGTGGTCGTCATCCGGTATCGCCATGGGGCTTCCCGACTAAGGGCGCGAAGACTCGTGGTAATAAGCGTACCGACAAAATGATCGTCCGTCGTCGCAAGTAAATAGAGGGATACGACAGTGCCACGTTCTCTGAAAAAAGGTCCTTTTATTGATCTTCACCTACTGAAGAAGATCGAAGTGGCGGCGGAAAAGAACGATCGCAAACCAGTTAAAACCTGGTCGCGTCGTTCGATGATCCTGCCACAAATGGTCGGTCTGACCATCGCAGTACACAACGGTCGTCAACACGTCCCAGTTCTCGTTAACGAAGACATGGTCGGCCACAAACTGGGCGAGTTTGCCGGTACCCGCACTTATCGTGGGCACGTGGCAGACAAGAAAGCCAAGCGTTAAGGGGTTAGGAAATGGAAGTAGCCGCTAAGTTGTCGGGCGCTCGAATCTCCGCCCAGAAAGCCCGCTTGGTCGCCGACCAGATCCGCGGGAAGAAGGTGGGCGAAGCGCTCAACCTGTTGGCTTTCAGCAGTAAGAAAGCCGCCGAGATCATGAAGAAAGTGCTGGAGTCGGCCGTAGCCAACGCCGAGCATAACGAAGGCGCAGACGTTGATGACCTGAAGGTCAGCACCGTTTTCGTCAACGAAGGGCGTTCGCTGAAGCGCATCATGCCACGTGCCAAAGGCCGTGCTGATCGCATCGTCAAGCGGTCTTGCCATATCACTGTCAAGGTTGCTGACAAGTAACGGAGTCGAAGAGATGGGTCAGAAAGTACATCCCATTGGCATTCGCCTGGGAATCGTCAAGGAGCACACCTCCGTCTGGTACGCAGACGGTCGGACTTATGCGGACTACTTGTTCGCTGATCTGAAGGTGCGTGAGTATCTCCAAGACAAACTAAAAAGCGCGTCCGTAAGCCGTATCGATATCCATCGTCCGGCCCAAACTGCACGTATCACCATCCACACCGCTCGTCCAGGTATCGTTATCGGGAAGAAAGGTGAAGATGTTGAGAAACTGCGTCAGGACCTGACCAAGCAAATGGGTGTGCCTGTGCACATCAATATCGAAGAGATCCGCAAGCCGGAGCTCGACGGTATGCTGGTTGCGCAGAGCGTAGCTCAGCAGCTGGAGCGTCGCGTAATGTTCCGTCGCGCTATGAAGCGCGCCGTACAGAACGCCATGCGCATTGGTGCCAAAGGCATCAAAATCCAAGTGAGCGGTCGTCTCGGCGGTGCTGAAATCGCACGTACTGAATGGTATCGCGAAGGTCGTGTGCCACTGCACACCCTGCGTGCCGACATCGACTATGCCAACTACGAAGCTCACACCACTTACGGTGTGATCGGTGTAAAGGTTTGGATCTTCAAAGGCGAAGTAATTGGTGGTCGCCAAGAAGAACTGAAACCACAAGCACCAGCGCCTCGTAAAAAAGCTGCTAAGTAAGGGGTACGCCAAATGTTGCAACCTAAGCGTACGAAGTTCCGCAAGCAGATGACAGGCCACAACCGTGGTCTGGCTCAGCGCGGTAGCAAAGTCAGCTTCGGCGAGTTCGCGCTGAAGTCTGTAGCTCGTGGTCGTCTCACCGCTCGTCAGATCGAGTCAGCGCGTCGTGCTCTGACCCGTCACGTAAAACGTGGCGGCAAGATCTGGATCCGTGTATTCCCGGACAAGCCGATCTCCAAAAAACCTCTCGAGGTTCGTATGGGTAAAGGTAAGGGTAACGTGGAATACTGGGTAGCCCAGATTCAGCCAGGCAAAGTCCTGTATGAAATCGAGGGTGTTTCTGAAGAGCTGGCGCGTGAGGCTTTCGCCCTGGCTGCTGCAAAGCTGCCGCTCGCCACCTCCTTTGTTAAACGGACGGTGATGTGATGAAAGCGAATGAACTTCGTGAAAAATCCGCACAGCAGCTGAACGAGCAACTGCTCGGCCTGCTGCGCGACCAGTTCAATCTGCGTATGCAGAAAGCAACTGGCCAGTTGGGGCAGTCTCATCTGCTCTCGCAAGTTAAGCGTGACATCGCTCGCGTGAAGACTGTGCTCAACCAGCAGGCAGGTAAGTGATCATGGCTGAAGCCGAAAAGACTGTCCGTACGCTGACTGGCCGTGTTGTCAGCGACAAGATGGACAAAACCATCACCGTTTTGATCGAGCGTCGCGTTAAGCACCCGATCTACGGTAAATATGTTAAGCGTTCGACTAAGCTGCACGCGCACGACGAAACCAATCAGTGCCACATCGGCGACAAAGTCACTATTCGTGAAACTCGTCCGATGGCCAAGACCAAGTCTTGGGCACTGGTTGATGTTCTCGAACGCGCTGTGGAAGTCTAAGGACTAGGGGTCGGAGAAATTATATGATTCAGACTCAATCCATGCTCGATGTGGCCGATAACAGCGGCGCTCGCCGTGTTATGTGCATCAAGGTGCTGGGTGGCTCCCATCGTCGTTACGCTGGTATCGGTGACATCATCAAAGTTACCGTGAAGGAAGCAATTCCTCGCGGTAAGGTGAAAAAAGGCCAGGTGATGACTGCTGTTGTAGTCCGCACTCGTCACGGCGTACGTCGTGCTGATGGCTCCATTATCCGCTTTGATGGCAACGCTGCTGTTCTTCTGAACAACAAGCAAGAGCCGATCGGCACCCGTATCTTTGGGCCAGTGACCCGTGAACTTCGTACTGAGAAGTTCATGAAGATCGTCTCGCTCGCCCCAGAAGTGCTGTAAGGAGATCCGACATGCAAAAGATTCGTCGTGACGACGAGATCATCGTGATCGCCGGCAAAGACAAAGGTAAGCGCGGTAAGGTGCTTAAGGTTCTCGCTAATAACCGTCTGGTTATCGGTGGTCTGAACCTGGTCAAGCGTCATACCAAGCCTAACCCGATGTCGGGCGTGCAGGGCGGTATCGTCGAGAAAGAAGCTCCGCTGGATGCTTCTAACGTCGCCATCTTCAACGGCGAAACCAACAAGGCTGACCGCGTTGGTTTCAAAGTAGAAGACGGTAAGAAAATTCGTGTCTTCAAGTCGACCCAAAAAGCGGTTGATGCTTGAACACTGCTAGGTAGATTAGACCATGGCACGACTACAAGAGATTTACCGGAAGGAAATCGCCCCTAAGCTTAAGGAAGAACTTAAGCTCGGGAACGTGATGGAAGTTCCGCGCGTTACCAAAATCACCCTGAACATGGGTCTGGGCGAAGCGATCGGCGACAAAAAAGTCATCGAGCACGCTGTTGCCGACCTGGAAAAGATCACCGGTCAGAAAGTCGTTGTGACTTACGCTCGGAAATCCATCGCTGGCTTTAAAGTCCGTGAAGGTTGGCCGATCGGCGTCAAAGTGACTCTGCGCCGTGAGCGTATGTACGAATTCCTGGATCGTCTGCTGTCGATCTCCCTGCCTCGGGTCCGCGACTTCCGCGGCCTGAATGCCAAGTCCTTCGATGGTCGTGGTAACTACAGCATGGGCGTGAAAGAGCAGATCATCTTCCCGGAAATCGACTACGACAAGATCGATGCTCTCCGCGGTCTGGACATCACCCTGACCACCACTGCCAAGAACGATGATGAAGGTCGCGCCCTGTTGCGTGCTTTCAAATTCCCGTTCCGCAACTGATTGGAGTAGGACCATGGCCAAGATGAGCATGAAAAACCGCGAGCTGAAGCGTCAGCTCACGGTTGCCAAGTACGCCAAGAAGCGTGCAGCACTGAAAGCAATCATCGTTGATCTGAACGCAAGTCCAGAAGCGCGTTGGGAAGCTACAGTTGCTCTGCAGAAGCAGCCACGTGACGCAAGCGCTTCGCGCATGCGTAACCGCTGCCGCCTGACCGGTCGTCCACACGGCGTTTACCGCAAGTTCGGCCTCGGCCGTAACAAACTGCGTGAAGCGGCAATGCGTGGTGACGTACCAGGTCTGGTTAAAGCCAGCTGGTAAGTACTTTCAACGTCCAGGTGGTCGGAATCGCAAGATACTGACCGCCGGTGACCTTGAATCTGGATCAAGCCCCTTTTGGGGCTTGTTTCATTTCTGGAGTATGTCTAAAATACGCGGCTCGCCTGAGCCCGTGTTTTTTGTGCTCGGAGATTCTCGGCGACATATGTAGCCGCAAGGCTAATTTTTTTGTATTAGGAGCGTCTAGCCCATGAGTATGCAGGACCCGTTAGCGGACATGCTAACTCGTATCCGTAATGCCCAGATGGCTGAAAAGTCCGTCGTAAGCATGCCATCTTCCAAGTTGAAGGTAGCTGTTGCCAAAGTCCTGAAAGACGAAGGCTACATTGCGGGTTATCAGATCAGCAGCGAAATCAAACCACTGCTGTCCATCGAGCTGAAGTACTTCGAAGGCCGTTCGGTCATCGAGGAAGTGAAGCGCGTTAGCCGTCCAGGCCTGCGTCAGTACAAGTCCGCTGAAGATCTGCCGAAAGTTCGTGGCGGTCTGGGCGTGTCTATCGTCTCCACCAACAAAGGTGTGATGACGGATCGTGCTGCGCGCGCTGCCGGTGTCGGCGGCGAAGTTCTTTGCACTGTGTTCTAAGGGGGGATAAGCATGTCTCGCGTCGCTAAGAACCCCGTTAAGCTGCCAGCCGGTGTCGAAGTCAAATTCGCAGGCCAACAGCTTTCGGTGAAGGGTGCCAAGGGTACTCTTGAACTGAACATCCATTCGTCCGTTGAGATCGTTGAAGAAGCTGGTGAGCTGCGTTTCGCTGCTCGCAATGGCGATCAACAAACTCGCGCAATGGCCGGTACCACGCGTGCGTTGGTAAACAACATGGTCCAAGGCGTAAGCCAAGGCTTCGAGCGTAAGCTCCAGCTGGTCGGTGTTGGTTACAAAGCGCAAGCAAAAGGCACGGTTTTGAACCTTGCCCTTGGCTTCTCGCACCCAGTGGATTACGAACTGCCAGCGGGCATCACTGCTGAGACTCCTAGCCAGACCGATATCCTGATCAAGGGCATCGATAAGCAGCTGGTAGGTCAAGTGGCCGCTGAGATCCGCGACTTCCGTCCACCAGAGCCGTACAAAGGCAAAGGTGTGCGCTACGCGGACGAAGTCGTCCGTCGTAAAGAAGCCAAGAAGAAGTAGGGCATAGCAAATGACCGACAAAAAAGTTACTCGACTGCGTCGCGCTCGCAAAGCACGCCTGAAAATGCACGAACTCGAAGTCGTGCGTCTCTGCGTGTTCCGCTCGTCGCAGCACATCTACGCCCAGGTCATCTCGGCCGACGGCAACAAAGTCCTGGCAAGCGCCTCGACTTTGGATAAAGAACTGCGTGATGGTGCCACTGGCAACATCGACGCGGCCACAAAGGTTGGCCAGCTGGTCGCTACGCGTGCTAAGGCCGCTGGCGTCTCGCAAGTGGCTTTCGACCGCTCTGGCTTCAAGTACCACGGTCGCGTGAAAGCGCTGGCTGATGCTGCTCGTGAAGCTGGGCTGGAGTTCTAAGTTATGTCAAATAACGACCAAAAGCGCGACGAAGGCTACATTGAGAAGCTGGTTCAAGTTAACCGCGTAGCCAAAACCGTTAAAGGCGGCCGTATCTTCACTTTCACCGCGTTGACCGTGGTGGGTGATGGTAAAGGGCGTGTTGGCTTCGGCCGTGGCAAGTCACGTGAAGTGCCTGCTGCGATCCAGAAGGCAATGGAAGCTGCTCGTCGCAACATGATCCAAGTTGATCTGAACGGCACCACTCTGCAGTACGCAATGAAGTCCGCTCACGGCGCTTCGAAGGTGTACATGCAGCCTGCTTCTGAAGGTACCGGTATCATCGCTGGCGGCGCTATGCGTGCTGTCCTCGAAGTTGCTGGCGTGCAGAACGTTCTGGCCAAGTGCTACGGCTCGACTAACCCGGTAAACGTGGTTCACGCCACTTTCAAGGGTCTGAAGGCTATGCAATCTCCTGAGTCCATCGCTGCCAAGCGTGGTCTGACTGTCAAGGAGATCTTCTGATCATGGCTACCGTTAAAGTAACGCTGATCAAAAGCATGACCGGCCGCATCCCTAACCACAAATTGTGCGTTAAAGGTTTGGGTCTGCGTCGCATCGGTCACACTGTAGAAGTCCAGGATACTCCCGAGAATCGCGGGATGATCAACAAGGCTTACTACATGCTGCGTGTAGAGGGTTAATCGATGAAACTCAATGATCTGAGTCCAGCGCCGGGTTCCCGTCGCGAAAAGCATCGTCCGGGCCGTGGTATCGGTAGTGGTTTGGGTAAGACCGGTGGCCGTGGCCACAAGGGTCAAACCTCCCGCTCCGGTGGCACCATTGCTCCAGGCTTTGAAGGCGGTCAACAGCCGCTGCATCGTCGCCTGCCTAAGTTCGGTTTCGTATCCCTGAAGGCCATGGACCGCGCAGAAGTGCGTCTGTCCGAGCTGGCTAAAGTGGAAGGCGACATCGTTACTGTGCAGACCCTGAAAGATGCCAACGTGATCAACGTCAACGTACAGCGTGTGAAAATCATGCTGTCCGGTGAAGTGACTCGCGCTGTCACTATCGGCAAGGGAATCGGCGCCACCAAAGGTGCGCGTTCGGCTATCGAAGCAGCTGGCGGCAAGTTCGAGGAATAAATGGCTAAGCAAGGTGCTCTCTCAGCGCTCGGCAAAGGCGGTATGTCTGAACTTTGGGCTCGTCTGCGTTTTCTGTTCCTGGCGATTATCGTCTACCGAATAGGCGCACACATCCCGGTTCCAGGTATCAACCCGGACCGACTCGCAGACCTGTTTCGACAGAATGAGGGGACCATTCTTAGCTTGTTCAACATGTTTTCCGGCGGCGCGCTGGAGCGGATGAGCATCTTTGCACTGGGGATCATGCCGTACATCTCGGCATCGATCATCATGCAGCTGATGACAGCCGTCAGCCCGCAGCTGGAGCAGTTGAAGAAGGAAGGTGAAGCTGGCCGTCGCAAGATTAGCCAGTACACCCGCTACGGCACTGTCGTCCTCGCCCTGGTTCAAGCTATCGGCATGTCCGTTGGCCTGGCCGGGCAGGGCGTTGCGTTCACTGGTGACTTTGGCTTCCATTTCGTCGCAGTATCCACGTTTGTGGCTGGTGCGATGTTCATGATGTGGCTGGGTGAGCAGATTACTGAGCGTGGTGTTGGCAACGGTATCTCGATGTTGATTTTCGCAGGTATCGTCGCCGGTCTTCCGAGAGCAATCGGGCAGTCTTTCGAGTCTGCGCGTCAGGGTGATATCAATATCTTCGCCTTGGTTGCCATCGGTTTGCTGGCAGTAGCGATTATCGGTTTTGTGGTGTTCATTGAGCGTGGCCAGCGTCGTATTGCTGTTCACTACGCCAAGCGTCAGCAGGGCCGTAAGGTCTTTGCTGCGCAGACCAGCCACTTGCCGCTGAAAGTGAATATGGCCGGTGTTATTCCGGCAATTTTCGCGAGCAGCATCTTGCTGTTTCCGGCTTCGTTGGGTACCTGGTTTGGTCAGTCTGAAAATATGGGCTGGCTGCAGGACCTCTCTCAGTCGATCGCTCCTGGTCAGCCGTTGAATATTCTGCTGTTTAGTGCAGGGATTATTTTCTTCTGCTTCTTCTATACGGCGTTGATGTTCAATCCGAAAGACGTAGCGGAAAACCTGAAGAAGTCCGGTGCCTTTATTCCGGGCATCCGTCCAGGTGAGCAGTCGGCACGCTACATTGATGGCGTTCTGACTCGTTTGACCCTGTTCGGTGCTCTATATATGACGGCCGTGTGCCTGTTGCCCCAGTTCCTGGTGGTTGCAGCAAACGTTCCGTTCTACCTTGGCGGGACCTCGTTGCTGATCGTGGTCGTGGTTGTGATGGACTTCATGTCCCAAGTACAATCGCACCTCGTTTCGCACCAGTACGAATCCCTGATGAAGAAAGCCAACCTGAAGGGCTACGGCAGCGGCATGTTGCGCTGAGTACCCCATAAGGTTCGAGGAGTTGGTGATGAAAGTTCGTGCATCGGTGAAAAAGCTGTGCCGTAACTGCAAGATTATTCGCCGCGAAGGTGTTGTTCGAGTAATTTGCAGCGCGGAACCGCGTCACAAACAGCGCCAAGGCTGAGTGTGATCCGCTTGAAGCCCGGCAGCTAGTGCGCTGCCGGGTTGATTATTTGTTATTACAGCGATATTATCTCGCGCCCTATTTCTTGGCTTCCGGGGCGTAGGTAGCTGTCAATTGGAGTCCCACTGAATGGCCCGTATTGCAGGCGTTAACATTCCAGATAACAAGCACACTGTTATCTCGCTGACCTACATCTATGGTGTTGGTCGCACTACTGCGCAGAAAATTTGCGCAGTTGCTGGGGTAAACCCAGCCGCTAAGATCAAGGATCTGAGCGACGAGCAGATTGAACAGCTGCGTGGCGAAGTGGCGAAGTTCACCACTGAAGGTGACCTGCGTCGCGAAATCAACATGAAAATCAAGCGTTTGATGGACCTCGGTTGCTATCGCGGTCTGCGTCATCGTCGTGGTCTTCCAGTACGCGGTCAGCGTACCAAGACTAACGCGCGTACCCGTAAAGGTCCGCGTAAGCCGATCCGCAAGTAATCGCCCCAGCGAATCGACAGGAAAATTATCATGGCAAAACCTGCTGCTCGTCCTCGTAAAAAAGTTAAAAAGACAGTGGTTGATGGCATCGCCCACATCCATGCATCTTTTAACAACACCATCGTGACCATCACCGACCGTCAAGGTAACGCGCTTTCTTGGGCTACCTCCGGTGGTTCGGGTTTCCGCGGTTCCCGCAAGTCCACCCCGTTTGCTGCTCAAGTAGCTGCTGAACGTGCTGGTCAAGCTGCGCTGGAATATGGCCTGAAAAACCTCGACGTTAACGTCAAAGGTCCAGGTCCAGGTCGTGAGTCTGCTGTCCGTGCTTTGAACGGCTGTGGCTATAAGATCGCCAGCATCACCGACGTGACGCCAATCCCGCACAACGGGTGCCGTCCGCCGAAGAAGCGCCGCGTGTAATCCAGGAGATTGTAAAGAATGGCTCGTTACATTGGTCCAAAATGCAAACTCGCTCGTCGCGAAGGCACCGATCTCTTCCTGAAGAGCGGCGTGCGCGCGATCGAATCGAAGTGCAACATTGAAGCAGCACCTGGTATCCACGGCCAACGCCGCGGTCGCCAGTCCGACTACGGCACCCAACTGCGTGAAAAGCAGAAGGTCCGTCGTATCTACGGCGTTCTCGAGCGTCAGTTCAGCGGCTACTACAAAGAAGCTGCTGGCAAGAAAGGTGCAACCGGTGAAAACCTGCTGCAACTGCTCGAATGCCGTCTGGACAACGTTGTATACCGTATGGGCTTTGGTTCGACTCGTGCCGAATCCCGTCAGCTGGTATCGCACAAGTCGATCAGCGTTAACGGTCAGACCGTAAACGTTCCGTCCTACCAGGTTCGTGCTGGTGACGTGGTCGCAGTTCGCGAGAAAGCAAAAAACCAACTTCGCATTGTCCAAGCTCTCGATCTGTGTGCCCAACGTGGCCGCGTAGAATGGGTAGAAGTAGACACTGAGAAGAAGTCGGGCGTTTTCAAGAACGTTCCTGCTCGCAGTGATCTGTCCGCCGACATCAACGAAAGCCTGATTGTCGAGCTCTACTCCAAGTAAGGGCTAGAAAATAGGTGCATCCATGCAGATTTCGGTAAATGAGTTCCTGACACCCCGCCACATTGATGTGCAGGTTGTCAGTCCAACCCGCGCCAAAATTACTCTCGAGCCTCTCGAGCGTGGTTTTGGCCACACCCTGGGCAACGCGCTGCGCCGCATCCTGTTGTCCTCAATGCCCGGCTGTGCAGTAGTCGAGGCCGAGATTGACGGTGTGCTCCACGAGTACAGCGCCATCGAAGGTGTACAGGAAGACGTAATTGAAATCCTGTTGAACCTTAAAGGTCTGGCTATCAAGCTGCACGGCCGTGACGAAGTTACGCTGACCTTGTCGAAGAAGGGTTCGGGGGTGGTTACCGCTGCCGATATTCAGCTGGATCATGATGTCGAGATCGTTAACCCCGATCACGTAATCGCTAACCTGGCGTCTAACGGCGCCCTGAACATGAAGCTCACTGTAGCTCGTGGTCGTGGTTATGAACCGGCCGACTCGCGTCAGAGCGATGAAGACGAAAGCCGCAGCATTGGTCGCTTGCAGCTTGACTCTTCGTTCAGCCCGGTTCGCCGTATCGCATACGTGGTGGAAAACGCCCGTGTCGAACAGCGTACTAACCTGGACAAGCTGGTTATTGATCTGGAAACCAACGGTACCCTGGATCCTGAAGAGGCTATCCGCCGCGCTGCAACCATTCTGCAACAGCAGTTGGCTGCGTTCGTCGACCTCAAAGGTGACAGCGAACCAGTGGTAATCGAGCAGGAAGACGAGATCGATCCGATCCTGCTTCGCCCGGTTGACGATCTGGAACTGACTGTACGTTCGGCTAACTGCCTTAAGGCGGAAAACATTTACTACATCGGTGACCTGATCCAGCGCACCGAAGTAGAACTGTTGAAGACTCCGAACCTGGGCAAGAAATCCTTGACTGAAATCAAGGACGTTTTGGCCTCCCGCGGTCTGTCCCTCGGCATGCGCCTCGACAACTGGCCGCCTGCAAGTCTTAAGAAGGACGACAAGGCGACTGCCTGATCGTCGTAATCACCGAACGTGAGTTTGGTAAGGAATGAACCATGCGTCATCGTAAAAGTGGTCGTCACCTGAGCCGTACCAGCTCGCACCGCAAGGCCATGTTCCAAAACATGGCGGTGTCGCTGTTCGAGCACGAGCTGATCAAAACTACACTGCCGAAAGCTAAAGAACTGCGTCGCGTTGCTGAGCCGCTGATCACTTTGGCCAAGACAGACAGCCTGGCTAACCGCCGTCTGGCTTTCGACCGTACTCGTTCGAAAGCTATCGTTGGTAAGCTCTTCAACGACCTGGGCAAGCGTTACGCTACCCGTGAGGGTGGCTACCTGCGCATCCTCAAGTGCGGTTTCCGCGCTGGCGACAACGCGCCTATGGCGTACGTCGAGTTGGTTGATCGTGCTACTGCCGGCGAAGCTGTAAGCGCCGAGTAAGACGACAAGCTACAACGAAAAACCGGGCCTAGTGCCCGGTTTTTTGTGCGCGTAACAAAAGCGCGCTGCGTACAAGAATCCTCAAGCGACACGCTTCACTATGAGCGTTGGGTATGTTGGTAGTTATTTTCTATTGATGCCTACAATTTAATGAATTTGTAGGTGTCATGTGGATGGTCAATACTCCCTCCAAGCCGATTAGCCGGCAGTTCCAAGCCCGACCTGAGGAAGATGCGCATGAGCCAGAATAAAGTCCTTACCACCGCCAGCGGCGCGCCCGTTGCGGACAATCAGAACTCACGTTCCGCCGGCCCACGTGGCCCCTTGCTGCTCGACGATTTCCACCTGATCGAGAAGCTCGCTCACTTCAACCGTGAAAATATCCCTGAGCGTCGCGTGCACGCCAAAGGTTCAGGTGCCTTCGGTACCTTTACCGTGACAAAAGACATTACCCAGTACACCAGCGCCAAGTTGTTCGAGTCCGTTGGCAAGCAGACGCCTACGTTCCTGCGTTTCTCCACCGTAGGCGGTGAGCGTGGTTCGGCTGATACTGAGCGCGACCCACGTGGCTTCGCCTTGAAGTTCTACACCGAAGAAGGCAACTGGGACATCGTCGGTAACAACACCCCGGTGTTCTTTATCCGTGACCCGCTGAAATTCCCGGACTTTATCCACACCCAGAAGCGTCTGCCGCAAAGCAACCTGAAAAGCGCGCAGATGATGTGGGATTTCTGGTCGCACTCCCCAGAGGCGTTGCATCAGGTCACCATTCTGTTTTCGGACCGTGGCATTCCGGACGGCTACCGTCACATGCACGGTTTCGGCAGCCACACTTACAGCCTGATCAACGCCCAGGGCGAGCGTCATTGGGTGAAGTGGCACTACAAGACCAAGCAAGGCATCAAGAACCTGGCGCCGGCCGAGGCTGCCCGTTTGGCGGGTACCGACCCTGACTACGCCCAGCGTGATCTGTTTGGTGCAATCGAGCGCGGTGACTTCCCCAAGTGGCGCGTGTGCATCCAGATCATGACCGAGGCGCAGGCGAACGCCCATTACGAGAACCCGTTTGACGTGACCAAGACCTGGTCGCAAAAAGAGTTCCCCTTGATTGAAGTGGGTGAGTTGGAGCTCAATCGTAATCCGCAGAACTACTTCGCCGAAGTCGAGCAGGCCGCATTTGGCCCAAGCAACATGGTCCCAGGCGTTGGCCTGTCGCCAGACCGTATGCTGCAAGGTCGGGTTTTCGCCTACGCCGATGCGCACCGCTACCGTGTGGGCACCAACCACCAGCAACTGCCGGTGAACGCGCCACGTAGCCCGGTTAACAGCTACCAGCGTGACGGTTCCATGGCTTTCGGCAGCAACGGCGGTGCGGCTCCGAACTACGAGCCAAACAGCTATGCCGACGCACCGAAACAAGCCCCGCAGTATGCAGAGCCAGCACTGGCCCTGAGCGGCGCCGCTGATCGCTACGATCATCGCGAAGATACGGACTACTACAGCCACGCCGGTGCGCTGTTCCGTCTGATGAATGATGAGCAGAAAGCCCTGCTCACCAATAACATCGCCGGTGCTATGGGTGGCGTTTCCAGCGACGTGGTCCAGCGTCAACTGCAGCACTTCTATAAGGCTGATCCGGCTTATGGAGAAGCAATCGCAAAGGCACTGGGTGTATCGCTTAACTGACTCTAAACGATAAGCAGAACCGCCCTCATTTGGGCGGTTTTTGCGTTATTTCAGCTACTTTTCCCTGAAAATCTTCACTTTTCTGCCGTTTGTCCCGTGACCTTCAAGTCAGCATGGTTCAAACTACAGTCTTTCAAGCAGGGAGATGTAGGGCGATGCAAGGTCACCCCGACGTAATCGATTACCTCAACACGTTGCTGACGGGCGAACTGGCAGCTCGTGACCAATATTTCATCCATTCGCGTATGTACGAAGACTGGGGCTTTACCGAGCTCTACGAGCGTATCAACCACGAAATGGAAGAAGAGGCACAGCACGCTGACGCCCTGATGCGCCGCATTCTGATGCTCGAAGGCACGCCGCGTATGCGTCCAGATGATCTGGATGTGGGTACCACAGTGCCTGACATGCTCGCTGCCGACCTACGCCTTGAGTACAAGGTCCGTGCCGCACTCTGCAAGGGCATCGAGCTTTGCGAGCAGCATAACGACTATGTCACCCGGGAAATATTGCGGGTGCAGTTGAATGACACCGAAGAAGATCACACCTACTGGCTGGAAAAGCAGTTAGGCCTGATCAAGTTGATCGGCCTGGAGAATTACCTGCAATCGCAGTTCTGATTCCCGGTTACAAAAAAGCCTCTGTCACCGCAAAGTGACAGGGGCTTTTTATTGGGCTATGAAAAGATCAGGCCCGGTCGCGTTCCAGCAACGGTTTCAAGTAGTAACCGGTGTGCGACTGCGGCATTTCGGAAACCTGCTCCGGCGTGCCCACTGCGATGATCTGGCCACCCTTCGAACCGCCTTCTGGCCCCAGGTCTACCAGCCAGTCGGCCGTCTTGATCACATCAAGGTTGTGCTCGATCACCACCACGGTATTGCCGTGGTCTCGCAGGCGGTGCAGTACGTCCAGCAACTGCTGAATATCCGCGAAGTGCAGGCCAGTGGTCGGCTCGTCGAGGATGTACAAGGTTTTGCCGGTATCACGCTTGGACAGCTCGCGAGACAGCTTGACCCGCTGCGCCTCGCCACCCGACAGCGTAGTCGCCGATTGCCCCAGCTTGATATACGACAGGCCCACATCCATCAGCGTCTGCAGCTTGCGCGCCAACGCCGGCACCGCGTCGAAGAACTCGCGAGCTTCCTCGATGGTCATTTCCAGGGTCTCGTGGATGCTCTTGCCCTTGTACTTGATCTCCAGGGTCTCGCGGTTGTAGCGCTTGCTCTTGCACACATCGCACGGCACGTAGATGTCCGGCAGGAAGTGCATCTCCACCTTGATCAGGCCATCGCCCTGGCACGCTTCACAGCGGCCACCCTTGACGTTGAACGAGAACCGACCCGGCCCATAACCCCGTGAGCGCGACTCTGGCACGCCAGCGAACAACTCGCGGATAGGCGTAAACAGCCCGGTGTAGGTGGCTGGGTTTGAACGCGGCGTACGTCCAATCGGGCTCTGGTCGATGTCGACCACCTTGTCCAGATGCTCCAGGCCCTTGATGCTGTCGTGGGCCGCTGCTTCCAGGGTGGTCGCGCCGTTCAGGGCGGTAGCACTCAGGGGGAACAGGGTGTTGTTGATCAGCGTCGACTTGCCCGAACCGGAAACACCGGTCACGCAGGTCAACAGGCCCAGCGGAATCTCCAGGTCGACATTGCGCAGGTTGTTGCCGCGCGCGCCCTTGAGATGCAGCGCCATCTTCTTGTTACGCGGTGTGCGCTTGGCGGGCACTTCAATCTTCACACGGCCGGACAAGTATTTGCCGGTCAGTGAGTCAGGATGTGCCATCACCTCGGCAGGCGTGCCTTCAGCAACGATATGGCCACCATGCACGCCGGCGCCGGGGCCGATATCGACCACGTAGTCCGCCAGGCGGATAGCGTCTTCATCATGCTCGACCACGATCACGGTATTACCAATATCGCGCAGGTGTTTCAGCGTGCCCAGCAGGCGGTCATTGTCCCGTTGGTGCAAGCCAATCGACGGCTCGTCGAGGATATACAGCACGCCCACAAGGCCGGCGCCAATCTGGCTGGCCAGGCGAATACGCTGTGCCTCACCGCCAGACAAAGTGTCGGCGCTGCGGTCCAGCGACAGATAGTCCAGGCCCACGTTAACCAGGAACTGCAATCGCTCGCGAATCTCCTTGAGGATCTTGTCAGCAATTTCCCCGCGACGACCGGTCAGCTTCAGCACGCCAAAGTATTCACAGGCATCGCCGATCGGCAGGTTGGTCACTGCCGG
Organism: Pseudomonas sp. FP215; assembly: GCF_030687795.1. NCBI lineage: Bacteria > Pseudomonadati > Pseudomonadota > Gammaproteobacteria > Pseudomonadales > Pseudomonadaceae > Pseudomonas > Pseudomonas sp. FP215. The sequence goes on along the minus strand of NZ_CP117447.1, from coordinate 5,987,326 downwards.
CAGGGTCTTCTCGCCCACCCATACATGTCGGGCTTCACGGCGCAGACGCGTGCCACGGCAATCCGGGCATGGCTGTGTGCTGAGGAATTTCGCCAACTCCTCGCGCACGCTCGCCGATTCGGTTTCGCGGTAACGGCGTTCCAGGTTCGGCACGATGCCTTCGAACGGGTGCGAGCGCTTGACGATATCACCGCGGTCGTTCAGGTATTTGAAGTCGACATTCTGTGAACCGCTGCCATTGAGAATGACCTTCTGCTGGTCTGCCGGCAGTTGGTTGAATGGCACTTCCAGGCTGAACTTGTAGTGGGACGCCAACGACCCGAGCATCTGGAAGTAGTAGACGTTACGCCTGTCCCAGCCGCGTATCGCACCCTCGGCCAAGGTCAGTTCGCCATTGACCAGGCGCTTGATATCGAAAAACTGCTTCACACCCAGGCCGTCGCAAGTCGGGCAGGCGCCGGCCGGGTTGTTGAAGGAAAACAGCTTGGGTTCCAGCTCACTGATGGCATGGCCACAGATAGGGCAGGCGAAACGCGCGGAGAAGATGATCTCTTCGCCGGGCTCGTCATCCATCGGCGCTACCAGGGCAATGCCATCGGCCAGCTTCAGCGCGGTTTCGAACGATTCCGCCAAACGCTGCTGCAGGTCGGCGCGCACCTTGAAACGGTCGACCACCACATCAATGGAGTGCTTTTTCTGCTTGTCCAGCTTCGGCGCTTCGTCCAGCTCATAGAGCTTGCCGTTGATGCGCGCCCGCACGAACCCCTGGGCTCGCAGCTCTTCGAAGACCGAAAGGTGTTCGCCCTTGCGCTCGCGAATCACTGGCGCCAGCAGCATCAGCTTGGCGCCTTCGGGCTGGGTCAGCACCAGGTCGACCATCTGGCTGACGGTCTGGGCTTCCAGGGGGATATCGTGGTCCGGGCAACGGGGGATACCCACGCGTGCGTACAGCAGGCGCAGGTAGTCGTAGATCTCGGTAATGGTACCCACGGTAGAGCGCGGGTTGTGAGACGTGGACTTCTGCTCGATGGAAATAGCCGGCGACAGGCCTTCAATGGTGTCGACATCGGGCTTTTCCATCATCGACAGGAACTGCCGGGCGTAGGCCGACAGCGATTCCACATAGCGACGCTGACCTTCGGCATACAGCGTGTCGAACGCCAGGGACGATTTGCCGGAGCCGGACAAGCCGGTGATGACGATCAGTTTGTCCCGGGGCAGGGTCAGGTCGATGTTCTTCAGGTTGTGGGTTCTAGCCCCACGAATCAGGATCTTGTCCAAGATGGCCTCGCACGGCGGGCGTAAATGATGCCGGAGTATACGGCTAAAGACTGGATGAATATACACTGTCAAAACGCCGCTTGCAGCCTTACATGAAAGCTGCGCGGCAAAGCGCCGCATATACCCTCTCAATCGATGGGACTGGTAGAATCGCCGCCGGTTCACACGAGGTTTTTCCATGCACGATCCCCACAGCGAACGCATGAGTAGCGGCGAGACCCGAGCGGCAAGCGGGCTGGCCCTGGTGTTCGCCTTCCGTATGCTGGGCATGTTTATGGTGTTGCCGGTGCTGGCCACCTATGGGATGGATCTCGCAGGTGCGACCCCCGCCTTGATCGGCCTGGCGATTGGCGCCTATGGCCTGACCCAGGCAATTTTCCAGATTCCGTTCGGGATCATTTCCGACCGCATTGGCCGTCGCCCGGTGATCTATCTCGGGCTGATCGTATTCGCCCTTGGCAGTGTGCTAGCGGCCCAGTCCGATTCGATCTGGGGCGTGATCGCCGGCCGCATCCTGCAGGGCGCCGGTGCGATTTCCGCCGCCGTGATGGCGCTGCTCTCGGACCTGACCCGCGAACAACACCGCACCAAGGCCATGGCGATGATCGGCATGACCATCGGCCTGTCGTTTGCCGTGGCCATGGTGGTCGGCCCCTTGCTCACGCGCGCGTTCGGCTTGCATGGGCTGTTCCTGGCCACGGGCGGCATGGCGTTGTTCGGCATCCTGATCGTGGCCTTTATGGTGCCGCGCTCCACCGGCACCCTGGCGCACCGTGAATCGGGCGTTGCACGCAAGGCGTTGCTGCCGACGCTCAAGCACCCGGACCTGCTGCGCCTGGATTTAGGTATCTTCGTATTACACGCCATGCTGATGTGCAGCTTCGTCGCCTTGCCCCTGGCCCTGGTGGAAAAAGCCGGGCTGCCCAAGGAGCAGCACTGGTGGGTCTACCTCACTGCGTTGTTGATTTCGTTCTTCGCCATGATCCCGTTCATCATCTATGGCGAGAAGAAACGCAAAATGAAACGAGTTTTACTCGGCGCCGTCGCGACATTGATGCTCACTGAACTATTCTTCTGGCAGTTCGGCGACAGCCTGCGCGCGCTGGTGATCGGTACGGTGGTGTTTTTCACCGCGTTCAACCTGCTCGAAGCGTCGTTGCCGTCACTGATCAGTAAAGTTTCACCGGCGGGCGGTAAGGGCACGGCCATGGGAGTGTATTCCACCAGCCAGTTCCTGGGCTCCGCGTTGGGCGGCATCATGGGCGGCTGGATGTTCCAGCATGGCGGTTTGTCGGTTGTGTTCCTCGGATGCGCCGCGCTGGCTGCACTTTGGCTGGTCTTTGCTGTTACCATGCGCGAACCTCCCTACGTCACCAGCCTGCGTTTGCCGCTATCGCCCGAGGCGATCCGCGAAGCCGGCCTGGTCGAGCGCCTGAAGGCCGTCGTAGGGGTAACGGATGCAGTGGTGGTCGCTGAAGAGGCGGCCATTTACATCAAATTGGACACCGAATTATTGGATCGCGCGACGCTCGAGCAACTGGTCAACCCAGTGCCGACAGCGCGCCCAGCCTAGGAGAACGTTATGGCCCGTGGGGTTAACAAAGTCATATTGGTCGGTACTTGCGGCCAGGATCCCGAAGTTCGCTACTTGCCTAACGGTAATGCCGTGACCAACCTGAGTCTGGCGACCAGCGAGCAATGGACCGATAAGCAGACCAACGAGCGCAAAGAGAAAACCGAGTGGCACCGCGTGTCGTTGTTCGGCAAGGTCGCGGAGATCGCCGGTGAATACCTGCGCAAAGGTTCGCAGGTGTACATCGAAGGCAAACTGCAAACCCGCGAGTGGGAAAAAGACGGCATCAAGCGTTACACCACCGAAATCGTGGTCGACATGCAAGGCACCATGCAACTGCTGGGCGGCCGTCCACAGGGCGACCAACAGGGCCAGGGCGGCATGTCCAACTCGGCACCGCGCCCACAGCAGTCGCGTCCGCAGCCAAGCCAACAGCCACAGCGTGAGTCGCGCCCAGCGCCACAACAGGCTGCTCCGCAACCGGCTCCGGATTTCGACAGCTTTGATGACGATATCCCGTTCTAAGGTCCAAGACCGACCCTGAACAAACAAAACCCCCGATAGCGAAAGCATCGGGGGTTTTTTATGGGCGATGCCCAGGTGTCGGCGTGCGGGATGCCGTTGTGCAGACAGCACACCAACCCCGACATTTGTTCTCATGGCTCACAAGATTTAGGCTGTCGCCACCTCTAGCAAGAAGGAAAGCTGTGATGACCTGGTCCGCCAAGCAGTACACGATGTTCGAACAGCAGCGCACTCGCCCCGTCCGTGACCTGGTGGCGGCCATTCCCAACACCGAGGTGAACACCGCCGTCGACCTGGGATGCGGGCCGGGGAATTCCACCGAGGTACTGGCTGAGCGTTTCCCCCAAGCACACGTCACGGGCATGGACAGCTCCGATGACATGTTGGTGGAAGCCCGCAAGCGCCTGCCCAGGTTGAACTTCGAGCTGGCAGACATCGGCGCCTGGCATCCGGCGCAACGCTTGGATGTGATCCTGGCCAATGCCTCGCTGCAATGGCTACCCGACCACGCCACGCTGTACCCGCACTTGGTCCACCAATTGAACCCAGGCGGTACGCTGGCGGTGCAAACCCCGGACAATCTGGACGAGCCCGCCCATCGCCTGGCCCGTGAAGTTGCGGCCGATGGCCCATGGGCGGCAAAGATAGGGGCGGTTAAACACAATGAGCGGCACACCGCCAGTTACTACTACGAACTGCTGAGCAAGTATTGCAGTACCGTGGATGTGTGGCGCACCACCTATCAGCACCCGTTGGCCGACCACGGGGCGGTGGTGGAGTGGTTCAAGGCTTCGGCATTGCGGCCTTTTCTTGCGCCGTTGACCGACGATGAAAAAGCCGCCTTCCTGCAGCAATACCAGGCGCGAATTACTCAGGCTTATCCCGCCCTGGCCGATGGCACGGTGTTGTTGCCCTTTCCGCGGCTGTTCATCATCGCCACGCGCTAAAGCGATCGGCCCGTGTGGCGGTCACGCGGCCGCTGCTTGGGCCTTCAAATATTCCTCTGCCGACACCACACCCGCATAGCCAAAGGCCAGGGAGGCCATGTACGCCCCGTGCACCTGCGCCGCCGGAATCACCTGGCCGTTGAATTCCTGGTCGCGGGTCGCGCAGGCGTCATGGATCACCGTAACTTTGTAGCCCAGGTCCGCCGCCGCCCGCACCACGGCGTCAACGCACATATGGCTCATGCTGCCCACTACCACCACATCGGTGATGCTGCGCTGTTCCAGCAATTCGCGCAGGTTGGTTTGGCGAAACGCATTCACGAAGTGTTTGAGCACCACCGGTTCATCGCCCTCGTTGAGCACCTTGGCATGCAAGTGCGCGCCTTCGGAGCCCGGGGTGAAGAAGGGTGCGTCGTCGCCAGCGAACTCATGGCGTACATGAATCACCGCATCGCCTGCCTGCCGAAACGCCTGTAGCACCTGCGCCGCCTTGTCCGCTGCGGCTTCCACGCCGTCGAGCGGCCACTTGCCCTGGGGGAAGTAGTCGTTCTGGATATCGATTAGGATGAGCGCCTGCTTGGCCATGTGTGTTGCCTCGTGATGGGTTGATGGGCCTAGTATCTTAGCTGGCGATCACACCGAGAATTGGCTGCACCGACAATAACAGGGGGAAAACTGACAATGGCCGCGCAACGCAGCACTGTCGAGCTGGGTGTGTTGATCTACCAAGGCGCGCAACTCGCCGCAGTCCACGGGCTGACCGACCTGTTCGGGGTCGCCAACCGCATCGCCGCCGAGCATGAATCTGCGCAACTACCGCTGCTGCGAGTCAGCCACTGGCAGGTAGATGCCCACGGCACACCCGCCCGCGCGTTCGACAGCCACCCCGGCCCCCACCAACCGATGATGGCCGTGCTGGTGCCCCCCTCGATTGCCGAGTTCACCGAAGACCAGGCGCCGCCTGCACTGCTGCAATGGCTGCGCCAGCAACATGCGGCCGGCACCGTGCTGGGCGGCGTGTGCATCGGTTCGATCATGCTGGCGCGCAGCGGCCTGTTGGATGGCCGCAGCGCCACCACTCACTGGTCTTCCGCGAAGTCCTTTGCGGCCAGTTACCCGGCGGTGCGCCTGGAAGCGGATAAACCCATCGTCGATGACGGCGACCTGATCACCTCCGCTGGGCTGATGGCCTGGTCCGAACTGGGCCTGCGCCTGGTCGACCGGCTGATGGGCCCGAGCGTTGCGGCCGACACGGCGCGCTTTCTGGTCATCGAACACAGCGCCAGCGCCAGCCAGTGCGGTAGCAACTTTGCGCCGATTCTCAGGCACGGTGATGGCGCGGTCCTCAAGGTCCAGCATTGGCTGCAGGCCAGTGGCGCGGTGGATGTGTCCGTGGCGGCGATGGCGCAGGAGGCCAACCTGGAGGAGCGCACGTTCTTGCGGCGCTTTCGCAACGCCACCGGCTTGAAACCCACCGAGTACTGCCAGCACCTGCGGGTCGGCAAGGCGCGGCAGATGCTGGAGTTCACCAACGGCACCATCGATCACATTGCCTGGATCGTGGGCTATCAGGACCCCAGCGCCTTTCGCGCCATTTTCAAGAAAATCACCGGGTTGTCTCCCAGCGATTACCGCAACCGTTTTGGGGTTTGAATCGTGCAGAACGCCGCAGGGTTAACCTGGGGTCGTGCAGAATAAAACAGGCTAACGGCCATCACTTTTTGCGCAACTGATTGATTTAACGGCCATCCCCGCAAACCCTATGTTGGCCTGATCCATGCAGCCCTCCTGCTACACAACGGCTGATAGAAAGGGGAACGCATGACCCCCATAAGTCGCAAGAAGCTGGTGGTTGCTCACTCCATGCGAGAGGGGGCGCCTCTGCATGAAATCGAAACCAACCGTGCCCTCGCACGCTGGCTGGCGCAGATCCTGGGGCTCAAGTTCGGTGGCAGCTATGACCCCAATCTGCATGCGGGCCGGGAGCTGTACCTGCTGCCCACGCAAACGCTGGTCGGACCGGCCCAAGCGCAACGGCTCAATATCAAGGGGCCACAAGATCTGTGGGGCGGCTATGTCGATCACGCTTTCATCTGCACCAAAGCCATCAGTCACGGCCTGCTGAGTTCCGAGGCCAAGGCGCCCGAAGGCTGGTCGCCGACATTCTGCGAGCGTGTGCGTGACGTGGTGTTGGACGGCGTGAGTGTGTTCGCCCTTGAGGACGCGCGGCCTGCCGCGACCCGCTTGCTCTACAGCGGCCCGATTCGTCTGAAACCCGTAAATGCCTGTGCAGGGCGGGGGCAGGAAGTTATCCACAGCCTGGATGAGTTCGACGCGATAGTGGCGCGCCCGGAAGCGGCCCGAATGTTCAATCAAGGCGTGGTGCTGGAACAAGACCTGCGCGAGGTGGTCACCCACAGTGTGGGCCAGAGTTTTATCGGCGATCACCTCATTAGCTACTGCGGCGAGCAGCACCTGACGCAAGACGGGCAGGGCGAAGAGGTCTACGGCGGTTCCGATCTGCTGGTCGTCCCCGGTGATTACGCAGTCCTGCTCAAACTGGATCTGCCTGAAGACGTGCGTAAGGCCATCGAACAGGCGCTGGTGTTCGACCGTGCTGCGAGTGAGGCCTACCCAAGCTTCTTCGCCTCGCGCCGCAACTACGACATCGCCCAGGGCCTGGACAGCACAGGCCAGCGCCGCAGTGGCGTGCTCGAACAATCCTGGCGCATGGGCGGGGCCAGCAGCGCGGAAGTCGCGGCGTTGCAGAGCTTTATCAACCATCCGGGCATTAAGGCCATCCGTGTGTCCTCGGTAGAAACCTATGTAGACCAAGCGCTGCCGGCGGATGCCATCGAGGTATACCGAGGCCCGGCCGAAAACAGCGACTTTCTACTCAAGTATGTGACGGTCAAGACTTATGACGGCTAGAAGCGAGAGCATCACCATCGATATAGACGACGAACAAATGAGCGGGACCTTCCTCAGCCCCAAGTCCAAAGTGCCCGGCGTGTTGTTCGTGCACGGGTGGGGCGGCAGCCAGGAGCGCGACCTGGAGCGGGCCAAAGGCATCGCAGGCCTTGGGTGTGTGTGCCTGACCTTCGACCTGCGTGGCCATGCTGGCACCGGCATCCCCTTGTCCCGCGTCACCCGCGAAGACAACCTGCGCGACCTGCTGGCTGCCTACGACCGCCTACTGTCCCACCCGGCGATCGACACCTCGGCGGTGGCGGTGGTGGGCACCAGTTATGGCGGCTACCTGGCCGCGATCCTCACCTCATTGCGCCCGGTGCGTTGGCTGGCGCTGCGAGTGCCGGCGCTGTACCGCGACCAGGAATGGCTCAAGCCCAAGCGCGACTTAGATAAAGCCGACCTGATGGATTACCGCGGCACCCTCGTGCACGCCGAAACCAACCGGGCTCTGCATGCCTGCGCGCAATTTACCGGCGATGTGCTGATTGTCGAGTCGGAAACCGACGACCATGTGCCCCACGCCACCATCATGAGTTACCGCGCGGCGTGCCAGCAGACCCATTCCCTGACCCACCGCATCATCGACGGCGCCGACCATTCCCTGAGCGACCCGGTGTCGCAACAGGCGTACACCTCGATCCTGGTGGACTGGATTACCGAGATGGTGGTGGGGGAGCGGTTGAGCATCATTCAGTCCCGATAGGTGTCGCCCTTTTGATCGCTATCGCGGGCAAGCCCGGCTCCCACAGGGGAATGCGTTCCGAGGTGGGAGCGCGGGCTTGCCCGCGATAGCGATTCAACAGTCACCACGGCCTCATCAGGCTGTCTTCTTCACCCGCAACGCCTTGGCCTTGGCCTCCACCCCCAAATACATCACCAGTGCAATCAACAACGGGCAAATAAAATAAATCGCTCGGTAAGCGATCAACCCAGCCAGCAAACTCCCCCGCGACGCCTCATGCTGTAACAACGCAATGAACACCGCCTCCAACACCCCCAACCCGGCCGGGATATGAGTGACCACCCCGGCAATCGCACTGATCAACAGCACCCCCAGCACCAACGGGTAATCCAGTTTGGCCGGCAGCAAGGTGAATATCACTGCGGCCATCAACGACCAGTTCAACGCACCCAGAGCCAGCTGCAAACAGGCCATGCGCAGCGACGGCAAGTTGATCTCGATACCGCGAATCGACCACGCGCGCTTTTTAGAAAACCGGCACGCCGCCAGGTAGCCCAGGCTCGCGAGCACCAATAACACCCCGACCCCTTGCAAGGCGCCGCTACTGAGCTTCCAGCCCGGCGGCAGGGTCACCAACCCGCTGCTGAACACCACCCCGGCCAACGCCATATAGCCGAACCAATTGGTGGCCAGGCTCAGGCCGAGGATCTTGGCGATATTGCTGGTGCTCACGCCCAGGCGCGAATACAGCCGATAGCGCATGGCAATGCCGCCGACCCAGGCGCTGAGGTTGAGGTTGAACGCGTAGCTGATGATGCCCACCGGCAATATCTGCTTCCAACGCAACGGCTGGCGAATGTAGGTGCGGCCGATCAAATCGAAGCAGGCGTAAACAATAAAACTGCACAGCGTCAGCGCGCCGGCGATGAACAAAGTGCGCAGCTTGAACTCGCTCAAGGTCTGGAACACTTCGCTCCAGTCGATGCGCCGGGCGAGCAGGGTAAACAACACGATCAGCAGCACGAAGAACGCGATCGTCAACGGTTTCTTCCAGCGCTTGAACCCAGAGGCTTGCGCTTGGGGGCGGGCTTCAGATGTCATGGGGCGTAGTCTCAAAAGGCTTCAAGCGCGGTTTGTGGGCCGGCAACCAACTGGCCAGCACTGGGAAATGGCGCATCACATGAAACACTAGGAAACCCACGGTCAGGCGCCAGAGCCACAGGCGTGGCTTGCGCTTTTCCGGCATGGTCTGGCAATGATTGTGGGCGAGGGCTTCCAGGCGTTCGTAGAGCTGCTGATTGAAAGCCCGGTCGCGAATCAGCACATTGGCTTCCAGGTTCAATGCCAGGCTCAGTGGGTCCAGGTTGCTGGAGCCGACGGTGCTCCATTCGTCATCCACCAACGCCACCTTGCCGTGCAGCGGGCGTTGGCAGTATTCGTGAATCACCACGCCATCTTTGAGCAAGTAGTCATAGAGCATGCGCGCGGCCAGTTTCGCCAACAGCACGTCCGGCTGGCCCTGCATGATCAACTGCACCTGCACGCCACGGCGTGCCGCATTACGGATCTCGCGAAGCAGGCGATAGCCGGGGAAGAAGTACGCGTTGGCGATCACCACCCGCTGCCGGGCCTGGCTCAAGGCGTGGATATACGCGTCTTCGATGTCATCACGATGCTGGATGTTGTCGCGATAGATCAGGCGTACCAGGCCGTCGCCTGGCTCGTTCGTCCAGGGCGAGGGCCGTTGCTGGCGCCGTCGCCAACCGCGACGGCTGCGCACCTGGCGGCCACTTTGGGCAAGGGCGAAATGGTGCAGGTCTGCCACAGCCGGGCCGATCACCTGTACTGAGTAATCCTGCTTGGCTTCGGGGCCGAAATCCGCCAGGTGGTCGGCGGAAAAATTGATCCCGCCGATAAACGCCACGCGGGCGTCCACCACGACGATCTTGCGGTGCAGGCGGCGAAACCAGTTAGTGCGTATGCCGAGGGTCTTGGGCGCCGGGTCGAACATCTGCACCATCACCCCGGCCTCGGCCAACTCCCGCAGGAAGCCCGGGCTCAGTTCGCCGCAGCCAAAACCGTCGAGGCTGACCACCACCTTCACCCCGCGCTTGGCCGCCTCGATGAGGATGCTGTGCAGCTCAAAGCCGACCTTGTCTTCAAAGAGGATAAAGGTCTCCAGCAGGATCTCGCGCTCGGCGCCGCGCAACGCCTCGAATACGGCAGGAAAGTACGCCTCGCCGTTCTCCAGCAACTCCACGCCGTTGCCGCTTTGCCAGCCGTAATCCAGATCCCGCGCCTTGCTGTCATCCGGCGGTTGGTCTGTGGCGATATGGTCTACCGCAACGTTCATAGCTCAACCTCCACCGACAGCGGCACATGGTCTGATAGATGGGACCAAGGCCGAGTGGTGAGCACGCGCGGGTTGTGCACCGTCAGGTTACGCACATAAATGCGGTCCAGCGGCAGTAGCGGCAGGCGTGCGGGGAAGGTGCGCGCCGGTTTGCCGAGGGTGTGCATGAACACTTCCTGCAAACCGCTTTGGCTCAGGTCGGCTTTTTGCCGCCAGTCGTTGAAGTCGCCAGCGACCACCAACGGCGCATCAGCCGGAATCTCGCTGATACGCTGTTCCAGCAACCGCAATTGCTGTTGGCGATGCACCTCGCGCAAACCCAGGTGGATGCAGATCGCGTGCACCTGCTGGCCGCTGCCCGGCAGGCGCAGCACGCAATGCAGCAGGCCGCGGTTTTCATGGCCGCTTTGCGAAATGTCGAGGTTGTCGTAACGGATGATCTGAAATTTGGACAGCAGCGCATTGCCATGGTCGCCATGGGGGTACACCGCATTGCGTCCATAGGCAAACTGCGGCCAGATGCTGTCGGCGAGAAATTCATACTGCGGCATTTTCGGCCAGTCGCTGTAGCGCTGCGGATGGCGTTCGTGGGTGCCATGGATCTCCTGCAAGAACACCATGTCCGCGCCCACACTGCGCACCGCTTCACGCAGCTCGGGCAAGATGAAGCGGCGATTCAGCGCGGTGAAACCCTTGTGGATATTGACCGTCAGCACCGTGAAACGGGTGATGGCGGTGGAGGGCGGGGTGGGTATCAGCTCTGGATGCGTCATGGCAATACTCCTGGTTCCGGCAGCCGGCCAGGTTCGGTGAGCAGGTGTTGGTCCAGCCCGAAACGTTGCAGCAATTGGCGTGCATCGAAGGGCGCGCGAACTTTGATGTCGTTGTCGAAAAAACAGAACACATCGCGCTGTTTACGCCTGCGGGGCATGTGGTGCGGGTCGACGAGGTGTGCATCGGCAGGCTGCTTGCCGTGGGCCCAGCGCTCGATGCGGTCACCCCAGCGCTGGAGCGCTTCGGCGCTATAACCGCTGGCGTATAACTGCTTGTCGCCGTGCAAGCGCAGGTACATGAAGCTGGCGGTCACGTCTTCCATGTACGGCCACTTGCCTGCGGTGTCCGCGACCACCAGGGCCACCCCGTGCTTATCCAGCATCTGGATAAACTCCGGCACGGCAAAACTCGTGTTGCGAATCTCCACGGCATGGCGCAACGGCTTCTTGGCATAGGCCTTCATGCTCGCCTTGCCGTTAAGGCGCGGCTCATGCTGGCGGGCGAGGGCGGCGGCCTGCTGGGTGTCGGTGGGTAATTCAGCCAAAAAGGTTTCAAACAGCGTGGCGTCGAATTTGAAGCTGGGCGGAAACTGCCAGAGGATGGGGCCAAGTTTTTCTTTGAGTTCCAGCACCCCGGAAGCGAAGAAATTCGCCATCGGCTTGTGCACATCGCGCAGGCGCAGGATATGCGTGATGAAACGGGGTGCCTTGACACTGAACATGAAACCTTCAGGCGTATCGGCATACCACTCGGCATAGCGCTTGGGGGTTTGCAGCGCGTAGAACGAACCGTTGATTTCGATGCTGTTGACGGCGCGTGACGCAAACTGCAACTCGCGTTTCTGGGTCAGCCCTTCGGGGTAGAAGTCCCCGCGCCAGGGCGTGTAGCGCCAGCCGGAAATGCCGATGTGAATCGCCGCCATGTGTGCTCCCGTGGATGGTGGGTGAGGTGACCTCCGTTATGGGATGACTGCGCTGTTTGGCCGAAAGTTTCCACATTCCTACAGGCGGTACAGGGTAGGAAAAGATGGGAGGGCATCGCCCATGCGGGGAACGATCAAGGCCTAAACCCGTCAGTTCCTTACAGACCCTGCTGAAGGAGCTCGCTGTTTTGCTGAATCTAAAGACTGCATTACTGCTCGGTGCGTTGCTGCTTTGCGGCAACGGCGCACTGCAAGCCGCGGCCACCGCACCGGCCACCGAGGCCCCGGCCAAGCCGGAACTGCTGGTGCAAGGTGGGCTGCTGGGGGCTATCAGTTCCAGTATCGATGACGTGCAAGACAAGCTCGACCTCAACCAGAACCTCATTGACGCCTGGCGCCTGCGTGCCGACCGCGCCGCGGATGAAGTCGGGCGCCTGGTCGACCAGACCACCGCACGCTCGCCGTGGAGCGTGGCCGGCGATTTCCTGCTGTTGTCTGGCGTGTGGGTCGGTGCCTTTGCTGTGCTGACGATGCTGGGGCGCTTGGTTGTGAAACGCGCGAGCCGTCGCCCATTCCTTGCGCGGCGTCAACGGCTGCAAGGCTTGCTGGGCTATGTGGTGCCCTACACGATTCCAGCGCTGATCTGCCTGCCGTTGACCCTTTATGTCAGTCACTTTTTAGCCGCGTCTGTCGGCCGAGCCCTGGCGCTGTGTTTTGCCTACGCCACCAGCAGTGGCATCTTTTCCACATCGTTGCTGCTGTGCGTCATTGTGATGTTCAACGTCGGGCACAAGCGCCCTGCCGTGCAGATCATTCGTGACTATTGCCCTAAGCCGCTGTTCTTGATCGGCTTTCTCGCGGCCCTCAGCGATGCGCTGACCAGCCCGCAAATCGCTCGTCAGTTGGGCGGCAATATCACCAGCAGCATCGCCGTGTTTACCGGCCTGTTTGCTGCGGTCATCTTTGGCGTGCTGGTGGTACGCCTGCGTCGCCCGGTGGCCCATTTGATCCGCAACCGACCGCTGGCCCAGCGCCTCAAGCACCCGGCATTGCAACAATCGTTGCGGGTGTTTTCCGGCCTCTGGTACTGGCCGATTCTGTTGATGGTGCTGGTCTCGGCGGTCAACCTGATCGGTGCCGGTGACGACAACCAAGAGGCCCTGCGTTGCGCGCTGCTTACCACCTTGTTACTGATCGGTACGGTGTTTCTCAGCACCGTGCTGCAACACCTGTTCAAGTCCCGCAGCCAGGTGTCGATCCAACGCAGTAGCGCCTACAAGGAACGTTTCCTGAGTTTGCTGCACGCGATTTTGCGCATCGTCATGGCCATCGCGTTTATCGAAATACTCGGGCGTATCTGGGGTGTCTCGTTGTTCGAATTCGCCCAGCGCAACTCCGTGGGCCGGGCCATCAGTGACTCCCTCAGCAGCATCGGCCTGATCCTGTTGGTGACCTGGCTGTTCTGGGTGGTGCTTGACACTGCGATCCAGGAAGCCCTCAAGCCACCGGTGAATAAACGCTCCAGTCGCCAGCCCAGTACCCGAGTCAAAACCATCCTGCCGCTGTTGCGCAATGCGGTGAAGATCATCCTGGTGGTGATCTGCGCGATCACCACCATGGCCAACCTGGGCATCAATGTCGCACCGTTGCTGGCGGGCGCCGGGGTGGTGGGCCTGGCCATCGGTTTCGGTTCCCAGCAACTGGTGCAGGACGTGATCACCGGCCTGTTCATCATTATCGAAGACACCCTGTCCATCGGCGATTGGGTGGTGCTCGACTCCGGCCACGCCGGCACCGTCGAAGGCCTGACCATCCGCACCCTGCGCCTGCGCGACGGCAAGGGCTTTGTGCATTCGGTGCCGTTCGGGCAGATCAAGGCGGTCACCAACCAGTCCCGTCAGTTCGCCTATGCGTTTTTCTCGGTGCAGTTCACTTACGACACCGACGTGGACAAGGCCGTGGAGCTGATCCGCGAAGCCGGCCAGTCGATCCGCGACGATGTGTTCCTCAAGTACAACCTGCAAGGGCCGTTGGAAGTGTTCGGGGTGGACAAGATGGACCTCAATGGCGTGGTGCTCACCGCGCAGTTCCGCACCGTGTCGGGTGGCCAATACGCGGTCAGCCGTGCGTTTAACCAGCGTCTGAAAAAGCTTGTGGATAACTGTGAGGCGGTGCACTTCGCCCAGACTTATCCACAGCAGCTGTTGCTCGCACCCCGCACGGCACTGAAACAGGAGGCCGCCGAACCCGACGTCAAGACACTTAATCCGTGACGGTTGCGCTACAAACCCGCAAAATGCAACGATTCTGGCAATGACCTATGACAGCGCACACGCGCCTGTCGATAATAACCATCGTTCCAAACAGACCGGGCCTGCTCAATCTATGCGAATGCGCCTTATGTTACTGGGCGGCGGGAATGCCCTCGGGCAGGCGCTGATTCGCCTCGGTGCGGAGGAAGACATCGGTTTCCTCGCCCCCAAACCGCCCCAAGACGGCTGGGATGCCGCAAGCCTTACCCAATTGCTCGACGACACCCGTCCCGATGCCTTGATCAACCTCGCCTACTATTTCGACTGGTTCCAGGCCGAAGCCGTGAGCGAATCCCGCTTGGCCGCCCAGGAATTTGCCATCGAACGCCTGGCCGAGCTGTGCCAGCATCACAGCATCACCCTGCTGCAACCCTCCAGCTACCGCGTGTTCGATGGCTCCCGCGCCACCGCCTACAGCGAGAAAGACGAGCCGGTGCCCCTGGGCCTGCGCGGCCAGGCGTTGTGGCGTATCGAACAAAGCGTGCGCGCCACGTGCCCGCAGCATGTGCTGCTGCGGTTTGGCTGGCTACTGGATGACAGCGTCGACGGCACGCTCGGGCGCTTCCTGGCCCGGGCTGAAAAACCGGATGAGCTGTTGATGGCCGACGACCGTCGTGGCAACCCGACGCCGGTGGACGACGCCGCACGGGTAATTATCTCGGTGCTCAAGCAACTCGATTGCGCCGCGCCGCTGTGGGGCACCTACCACTACGCCGGCCACGAGGCGACGACGCCGTTGGCGCTGGGCCAGGCGATTCTCACTGAAGCGCGCAACTTCCATCCGTTGGCCATCGAGTCCCCGACCGCCCAGGCTCACGCAGCACGGCCGGATGCGGCGGATGAACCGCAGCATGCGGTGCTGGCCTGCAAGAAAATCCTGCATACCTTTGGCATCAAGCCACGGGCATGGCGGGCAGGCTTGCCGGCGCTACTGGATCGCTTCTACCGCCACAGCTGACACCCCCAAAACCAAAAGTGGGAGGGGACTTATGTGGGAGCTGGCTTGCCTGCGATAGCATCACCTGGGTATCACTGATACACGGAGGTGTCTGCATCGCGGGCAAGCCCGGCTCCCACATAAGCCCTCTCCCACATGGGTTATGCGGTGTGGCTTATATCGGACTTAGAACTTGTAACCGATACCCACCATGTAAACCATCGGGTCTACATCCACATTGACCTTGGCCCGAGTGCCCTGGCCCAGCGCGTTGTTATCCACAGTCGCCTTGGTGCTGATGTCGATGTAGCGCGCCTGGGCGTTGATCATCCACTTGTCGTTGATCATGTAGTCGGCGCCGATCTGTGCAGCCCAGCCCCAGGAGTTCTCGGCCTTGAAGTTGCTGAAACCAGCCTGTTCGGCACGGCTGCCCACGTGTTCGTCGTAGATCCAGGTGTAGTTGATACCGGCGCCCACATACGGTTGGAACGCGGATTTGTGATCCAGCGGGTAGTACACGACGCTCAAGGTCGGCGGCAGGTGCTTCAGCGTGCCGAGCTTGCCGTTGGCGGCGCCCAGGGCGGTGTTCTTGATCTTCACGTCATGCTCGAACGGCGTGGCCGCTAGCAATTCGATGCCGACGTGGTCGGTGATCATGTAGGCGAAGTTCAAGCCCAATTGGGTGTCGCTGCTCATGGTCGCCTTGCCGCCCAGATTGGTGCCGGCCAATGGGCCCTGGTCAACCTTGACGCTGCTGCTGTCGGCCTTCGGGTTCACGGTAATTGCACCGGCGCGAACCAGAATATCGCCCGCCTGGTGAGCGTGGGCGACGGGGGCGACGAGGGCGAGCGCGAAGA
The DNA here is from genome assembly GCF_030687795.1 of Pseudomonas sp. FP215. Lineage (NCBI taxonomy): Bacteria > Pseudomonadati > Pseudomonadota > Gammaproteobacteria > Pseudomonadales > Pseudomonadaceae > Pseudomonas > Pseudomonas sp. FP215. Next base: position 5,971,190 of record NZ_CP117447.1, on the reverse strand, counting down.
GGGACGCGCCGAGCAGAGACTTGTTCATGGGAGCTCCAAAGGACGTTTAAAAGTTGTACGTCCAATGGTAAAGATCGTTCCGTTCGGTCTTTTGACTCAGCTCAATGAAAGGGCGATCAGTCACTTGCGCCACTGATCTAAACCTGTGGGAGCTGGCTTGCCTGCGAAGACGGTCTTACAGCCGACACCTATCTACCTGGCACCCCACGATCCAACTGTGGGAGCGGGCTTGCTCGCGAAGGCAGCCTGGCAGTCAACACAGTTGTGTTGTGTACATATCCATTCCTGCGGTAACGGCCACTTAGGGTTCCGCCCTGACGGCGGCTCACTTTTGAAAAGCGCAAAAGTAAGCAAAACGCTCTTGCCCCACCACTCGGCACCTCGCTTAGGCTCGGTGTGCCCGTAATCCGCCAGTGATTTGGGGGGCCGCCGCCACGCGCCATCCATGGCGCGGGGCGGCTAAACCGGCATCCCTGCCGGTTTACCCCCCAAATCCCTGTCGAATTCCGGCCAGCGTGGTTTAACGGGGCGCCTAAGATCAAAAGCAGATCAAGATCAAGAGCGGCTCGCTTCGCATCGTGGTTACCGTCCACCGTTACAGCGTTGTGTAGATACCTATGCTGCGATAGCGGTGGTTCAGTTAAAGACTCAGTGACTGATACACCGCCTTCGGGAGCAAGCCCGCACACATTTGGATCTTCGGTGTGTTTGCTGGTGGGGTTATTCCTCCAGCTCGTACATATAAATCTTCTGGGCATCCATCTGGTAACCCGCGTCGGCCAACTCGCTGGACGATGGCTTGACCTGCATCGCGCCTTCGATCCAGTACGGTTGATACAGCTCATCGAGCTTTACACCCACCTCGCTTTTCACATGCACGATCTGGTTCGACGGCGGTGGCGGCACATGGATACAGGCGCCGAAATACGGCACCAGCAGAAACTCCGTGGTGCGGCCTTCTTCGCTGACTTCCAACGGCACGATATACCCCGGCAGGCGAATGTGCTGGCCATCCAGGCTCTGTACCACCGGCGCGTTGGGCATGTCCTGCTTGGCCGCAGGCGCGGCTTCGGCGGACAAGGCATCGGCCATGTTCGACAGGTCGTGCAGCGGCTTCATATTGGGCACTTCCGGCGGCGCATCCGGCGGGATCATCTCCTGCCAGGACAAATCCTTGGGCTGCTCCTGCGCCCAGGCAGGCACGGCCATCAACAACAACAGGGCAAACAGGGCACGACGCATCGAAGCCTTCCTCATAAACGGATGGACAGGCCATCGGCCAAAGATTGGCGGTAGGCGCGCCACGCGGGCACGCTGCCCATCAACAGGGCGGCTACCAGGATACCGGCGAGCAACGTCCATTCATATTCGCTCGGCCACGACATCGGCAGGTCCAGGCCGTAATTGGCCTGCAAATAACCCCGCGAGGCGGCGATGCACAGGTACAGCAACCCCAGGCCCGCCATTACGCCGGACAAGGCCAGAGCGAAGGCTTCGAAGATCAGCAGCGTTGCGATGTGCCAAGGCCGCGCGCCCACCGAACGCAGGATCGCCATCTCGCGGCGGCGCTCGTTAAGGCTGGTGAGGATCGCCGTGAGCATGCCGATCAAACCGGTCAGTACTACGAACAGCGAGATCACAAACAAGGCTTTTTCGGCAGTGCCCATCATGCTCCACAGTTCTTGCAGCGCGACGCCGGGCAGGATCGCCAGCATCGGCTCGCCACGGAATTCATTGATCTGCCGTTGCAAGGCAAAGGTGGAAATCTTGTTTTTCAGGCCCAGCATGAACGCGGTAATGGCCTGCGGCGTCAGGTCCATATTGCGCGCCTGGTCAGCACTGATGCGGCCTTTGCCCTGGGCCGGCACGCCGTTGTGCCAGTCGATATGAATCGCTTCCATGCCGCCGAGGCTGATATGCAGCGTGCGGTCCACCGGCGTGCCGGTGCGCTTGAGAATGCCCACCACCGTGAACGGCTTGTCGTCATGCTTGACCAGGCTGACCACCGCCACGCCGTGGGCCAGCACCAGCTTGTCGCCGAGTTTGTAATGCAGGGCGTCGGCCACTTCGGCGCCGAGCACCACTTCGAACGGGTCGGTGGCGAAGGCACGGCCGCTGGCCAGCTCGAGATTTTGCTTGCGCCCGTACTGGTAGTGCTCGAAATAGGTTTCGTTGGTGCCCATCACCCGGTAGCCGCGGTGGGAGTCGCCGAGGGAAATCGGGATCGCCCATTTCACTTGTGGGCTGGCGGCGAAGTGCTCAAAGCTGTCCCAACGGATGTTGTTGGTGGCGTTGCCAATGCGGAACACCGAATACAGCAGTAGGTTGACCGAGCCGGAACGAGCGCCGACGATCAGGTCGGTGCCGCTGATGGTGCTGGCGAAACTGTTGCGCGCCTCGACGCGCACACGCTCCACCGCGAGCAGCAAGCAGACGGACAGTGCGATGGCAAACGCGGTGAGGATCGCGGTAAAGCGGCGGTTAGCCAGGCTGGCCATGGCTAGACGGAACAGATACATCTCAAACCTCTGCGGGCATGGCGGCGCGATTGAGTTCGGCCAGCGACAGGTTGCGGTCGAACAGCGACGCCAGGCTTTGGTCATGGCTGACAAACAACAGGCTGGCGCCCGCTTCGCGGCATTCGGCGAACAGCAATTGCAGGAAGGCCTCGCGGGCGTCGTAGTCCAGGGCCGAGGTGGGTTCGTCGGCGATCACCAGCTCCGGCTGGCCGATCAGCGCTCGGGCAGCGGCCACCCGTTGTTGCTGGCCGATGGACAGCGAATCGGCACGGCGTTCCAGCAGGCTTGGGTCCTTCAAACCCAGGTGTGCGAGCAAGGTCGCAGCGGCTTGGTCGACACTGCCGTGACGCTGTTTGGCCCGTTGCGCGCGCAGCTTGGAAAAGTGGCAAGGCAGCTCGACGTTCTCGCGCACCGACAGAAACGGCAGCAGGTTGAACTGCTGGAAGATATAGCCGGTGTGGTCCACACGGAAGCGATCACGAGCGCCGGCCGAGAGTTCGGTCAACTCCTGGCCGAGCAGGCGGATGCTGCCCTGGCTGGGCTTCTGCACGCCGCCCAACAGCCCGAGCAAAGTGGTCTTGCCACTGCCGCTCGGGCCCTTGAGGAACAAGGTTTCCCCGGGTTCCAGGCGGAACGCGGGGATGTCCAGCAACTGCGGGTGACCGGGCCAGTTGAAGCCCAGGTCGGACAGTTCGATTAACGCTTGAGTCATGGGAAGTCAGTGTCGCCTGGTAGTCAAAAATGGCGCCGATCCACTGTGGGAGCTGGCTTGCCTGCGATGGCATCGCTGCAGTGTGCCTGCTGCACCGCGTCGCCTGTATCGCAGGCAAGCCAGCTCCCACATGGGCATTGTTTTCACATCAGAACTTCAGGGTGGCGGCGGTCGCTGTCGCGTCAACACCTTGCTGACCGCTAGGGCCGATCAGTTGTACCTGAATTTTCTGGGTGGCGGGGAAGGTCTTGAACACCTGGCTCAAGTCCAGGTTGCCCAGGGCCGCCGGTGTGGCGCAGGTGAACTGGTAATGGGCGTGGATTTCACTGTGGTCGTGATCATGCTTGTGGGCGGCGGCGCCTTTGCCGTCGGTGGCGTGGTCATCGTCGTCATGCTCGGCTTCTGGTTTGTCACCGAACAACGGGCTGTTGAGTTCCTGGCTGCTGACCACGCAACCTGCGGCCTTGGGCAGGTTGAACAGGGCCGATGGATTTTCCAGCTGTTTGCGCACGGCGGCGACCTTGGCTTTGTCGGCGGCGCTGGTGGCTACATGCTCGAAACCCACCAGGTTCATGGCCGGGCTGTCCAGTTCCAGCTCCAGGGCCTGGCCGTCCAGCACGGCATTCAGGCGCCCGACGCCATGTTCATGGGCACCGAGGCTGCCGTGTTCGTGGTCATGGTCTTCATGGGCATGAGCGACAGCCAGAGGCAGCAGGGCAAACGGCAAAGCGAGCAGCAAACGGCGCATGAGAGGGCTCCAGGATGAAAGTTTTGTTATGTGATCTTATAACAATTGAGCCGAGAGTTTGACCGCCCGCTTGGTGTTGCGCAAGCTGCGTGGGAGCATGCCCGTCAGAAAAATGCAGGAGTAAGGACGATGTTGCGAATTCGTGGAACCATCGGCGACCTGCCGGTGGACTTGACCTTGGAGCTGGACGACGGCGATTGGGCGCGATTGGGCGCACAACTTCAGGCCGCGCCAACGCCCAGCGCGCCCACTGCGGCACCGGTCAAACAGAACGAAGACCTGTGGCAGAACGCCCAGGATTTACTGCGCAAGGCCGGGCAACTCAATGGCCTGGAATTGCTCGACCAACTCGAAGGCTTGGCCGGCGATGCCGGTGCCGGCAAGCGCTTGCTGGTGCGCCTGCGCCACAGCGCGAACGTGAAGGTGGCCAGCGGCGGCGACACCCCGCTCTACACCTGGGTCGGCCCTTTGTAGGCGCGAGCTCGCTCGCGAAAAACCCTCAGGCACCGCGTTCATTCCGGATGCCCGCGTTATCGTTGTCGTTTTTCGCGAGCAAGCTCGCTCCTACACGGTTGGGTTAGTACAGCGCGGCAAACAACTTGCGGCGGTACACCGTGACCAGCGGGTGATCATTGCCCAGCAATTCGAACACCTGCAGCAAGGTCTTGTGGGGCAGGCCTTCGCTGTAGCTGCGGTTGCGGATAAACAACTTGAGCAAACCTTCCAGCGCCGCGTCGTATTGCTGGCGCGCCAGTTGCTGGATCGCCAACTGATAGGCGGCTTCGTCATCCTGCGGGTTTTGCGCCAGACGGCTTTTCAGCTCGGCGGCGTCCGGCAAGTCCGCAGCCTGGCGCAGGAAGGTGATTTGCGCCTTGGCCCCGGCCAGCGCGGCCTTGTGGTCGTCGCTCTTGACCGCGTCGAGTACGGCCTGGGCTTCACCCAGCTCACCGCGCTCAGCCAGGCAACGTGCGTACAGGATCAGGGCGGCGGCGTTGGTGTTGTCCTCGCCCAACAACTGCACCAGCAGCGCTTCGGCCTCGCTGATGCGCCCTTCGCTGAACAGCGCCTGAGCCTGCTCCAGCGGGTCCGCCGCAGCCGGTGGTGGCATTTGCACATGGGGCTCCAGCATTGCCCGTACTGCCGACTCCGGCTGTGCCCCGGCAAAACCGTCCACCGGTTGGCCATCCTTGAACAGCACCACCGTCGGCAGGCTTTGAATGCCAAAACGCGCCACGATGTCTTGTTCGGCTTCGCAGTCGACTTTGGCCAGCAGCAACTCGCCCTGATAACTCTCGGCAATCTTCGCCAGCATCGGCATCAGCGCTTTGCAGGGAGCGCACCACTCGGCCCAGAAATCGACCAATACGGGCTTTTCGAAGGAGTTCTGAATAACGGCCTGGTCGAAGTTGGCGGTGGTGACGTCGAAGATGTACGGCGTGGGCTCACTCATGGAGGCGTCTCGAATAAAGCGGGAATGGGGGCAACTATAAGGGCTGACGAGGTTGGCTGAAAGCATCCTGGTGGCTCCCACCTTGAAATGCATCCCCCTGTGGGAGCGGGCTTGCCCGCGATGGCCATAGGTATCTACACAACTTCGGTACGACGCTAACCTGTGGTGAAGGAGTTTGCTCCCGTGACGACCTGACAGCCGAAGCATATCCATCTGACGCCCCGCGATCCAAATGTGGGAGCTGGCTTGCCTGCGATGACGGCCTGACAGCCGGCCCCTGTCTATCTGACGCCCCGCGATCAAATTGTGGGAGCGGGCTTGCTCGCGAAGGCGGCCTGGCAGTCAACGCAGTTGGATTGTATATATCCATTGCTGCGGTAACGGCCACTTAGGGTTCCGCTCTGACAGCGGCTCACTTTTGAAAAGCCGGAATGCCGGCCCAGACAAAAGTAAGCAAAACGCTCTTGCCCCACCACTCGGCACCTCGCTCACGCTCGGTGTGCCCGAACACAGGCTTGAATCCGTGGGCCGCCGCCACGCGCCATCCATGGCGCGGGGCGGCTAACCCGGCGTCCTGCCGGGTTACCCACGAATTCAAGCCTGCGTTCGGCCAGCGTGGTTTAACGGGGCGCCTTAGATCAAAAGCAGATCAAGAGCAAGATCAACAGCGGCTCGCTTCGCATCGTGGTTGCCGTCGACTGCTACAGAGTTGTGTAGATACCTATGCCGCGATGGCCTCAAGCACGCCGCGAATGGTACAGGCTCACCTTACGAAACTCCCAAGGCTCAGCTAGGTCCGGCAACGTCAAAGCATCGAGTATCTCCAGCCGCCGGTAATCCGGATGCTGGAAGTCCCGTACCCGCGAATCCGCCACCAGTGCTTCGCGGCCACGGGTGAGGAACTGATCCAGCAACGGCAGGTTGGCGCGGTCGTAGAGCACGTCGGCCACCAGGATCAGGTCGAAGCGGTCGGCTTCGGCAAAAAAGTCTGCCGAATAACTCAGCGCCACCTGGTTGAGCTCGGCATTCGCACGGCAAGCGGCCAAGGCCAGTGGGTCCAGGTCGCAGGCCACCACCTCCAGGGCGCCAGCCTTGACGGCAGCGATCCCGGCCACGCCCGAACCTGCGCCGAAATCCAGCACGCGTTTGCCGGCGACCCACTCGGGATGCGCCGCCAGGTAACGCGCCAGCGCCAGGCCGCTGGCCCAGCAAAAGCTCCAGTAGGGCGGCTCATGCAGAATGCGCCGGGTTTCTTCCTGGCTGAAGGCGCGGTCCATGTTGTCGGCGTCCAGCAGCCACAACGACAATGCGGTGCCCGGTAACGGGCAGGGCACCAATTGCGCATCGCCAATCAACGCGCTCAAGGCGTGTTGCAGGCCCAGCGGTGGCGTCATGGCGCCTTGACGAGTTGCAGGGGGCCGGTGCTCTGGGTGATCGCCTGGGTGACGCGCACGGCAGGCAGGTGCAGGATCAACTGGCCGGACTGGCTGGCGCGACCGCGCAATTCCACGCGCGCTCCTGCCGGAAAAGCTTCAGGGTTGAAACGCAGGCGGAAGGCCAGGGGCTTGCCGTTGCCGCTCAGTACGCTGCTGGCGAGCAGTTGCTGCGGGCGTGAACGGTCGTCGATCACCAAGAGCGCCATCTCGACTTCGGCGCCGGCCGGCACGTTGGTCAGGCTGCCGCTGATTTCGCGCTGATAGGCGGGCAGGGGGCCGAGGTCTTCAATGCCCGGGACTTTTTTCTCTTGCGCTGGTGTCGGTTGAGGCGCGGCCGGCTTGGGGGCTTCGCTGCTGCAGGCGACCAGAAAACTGAACAGGCTGAGTAGAACGAGTGGTCGTAACTGCATGTACGGCTCCAGAAAGGACAAAATCCGTGGCTTAAAAATATGAAACATATAAGCCTGCCTATATACCGTAAAGGCTATGGCTTGTCTTGCCACAGGGATGCGCTACCATGGCCCTCCCATTTTTTGTTGCCTGCCAACCATGCACTGTCCCTTCTGCGGTGCCAACGACACCAAGGTCATCGACTCGCGTCTGGTCGCCGAGGGCGACCAAGTGCGTCGCCGGCGCGAATGCCTGGCCTGTGGTGAACGTTTCACCACCTTCGAAACCGCCGAACTGGTGTTGCCGCGTCTGATCAAGTCCGACGGCAGCCGCCAGCCTTTCGACGAAGAAAAACTGCGCGCCGGTATGCAGCGCGCCCTGGAAAAACGCCCGGTGAGTGTCGAGCGCCTGGAAGCGGCGCTGGTGCACATCAAGCACAAGCTGCGGGCGACCGGCGAGCGCGAGGTCAAGAGCCTGGTGGTCGGCGAGTTGGTGATGGGCGAGCTGCAAAAGCTCGACGAAGTCGCCTATATCCGTTTTGCCTCGGTGTATCGACGCTTCCAGGACCTCAATGAGTTTCGCGAAGAGATCGACCGCCTGGCCCGTGAGCCCTCCAAACAATGACCTCTGAACAGGCTGTGCTCGACGCCCACTACATGGCCCGCGCCCTCGAATTGGCGCGCAAGGGCCTGTACACCACCCACCCCAACCCGCGGGTTGGCTGTGTGATAGTGCGTGACGGGCAGATTGTCGGCGAAGGCTGGCATGAGCGTACCGGCGAACCCCATGCCGAACCGAATGCCCTGCGCGCCGCTGGCGACAAGGCCCGTGGCGCGACGGTGTATGTCACCCTTGAACCGTGCAGCCACCATGGCCGTACGCCGCCCTGCGCCGATGCGCTGGTGACCGCCGGCGTCGCGCGGGTGGTGGCCGGCATGCAGGACCCGAACCCGGAAGTGGCCGGGCGGGGCATGCAGCGCCTGGCCCAGGCGGGTATCGAGGTGCGCAGCGGTGTGCTGGAAGCCCAAGCGCGGGCGCTTAACCCCGGCTTCCTCAAGCGCATGGAGCACGGCCTGCCGTTTGTGCGGGTCAAGCTGGCGATGAGCCTGGACGGCCGCACGGCGATGGGCAGCGGTGAAAGCCAGTGGATCACCGGCCCCGCCGCCCGTGCTGCGGTGCAACGCCTGCGCGCCGAAGCCAGTGTGGTGCTGACCGGCGCCGACACGGTACTGGCCGACGGCGCCCGCTTGACCGTACGCGCCGCCGAACTGGGCCTGGACGCAGCAACCACCGCCCTGGCCATGTCGCGCCCGCCGCTGCGCGTGTTGATCGATGGCCGCCTGCGGGTGCCGCTCAACGCACCGTTCTTCAAGGCCGGCCCGGCATTGGTCATCACCTGCGTCACCCCAGAGAACCAGTTCCCCCGTGGCCCCGAGTGCCTGGTAGTACCGGGCGTGGAAGGCCAGGTGGACCTGCGCTCAGCATTGGTTGCCCTGGCTGCCCGTGGCGTCAACGACGTGTTAGTGGAAGCCGGCCCAAGCCTTGCCGGTGCGTTTGCCCAACAAGGCCTGGTGGATGAGTACGTGATATTCATCGCCGGCAAGTTCTTAGGCTCCGCTGCCCGCCCGTTGCTGGATTGGCCGCTTGAGAAGTTGGCCGACGCCCCCCAACTCAAGATCACCGACATGCGCGCTGTGGGCGACGACTGGCGAGTCACTGCCATCCCCGTCCCAGCAGCGAGCGTATAATTCCCGGCCTGCGCCTAAGCGCCAGCCTCTCGTTTTCAGGAGAACGAAATGTTCACCGGCATTATCGAATCCATCGGCAGCATCCGTGCAATGACCCCCAAAGGCGGCGATGTCCGCCTGCTGGTTGAAACCGGCAAGCTGGACCTCGGCGACGTCAAGCTGGGCGACAGCATCGCCGTCAGCGGCGTGTGCCTGACCGTCATCGAGCTGCCGGGCAACGGCTTTGCCGCCGATGTCAGCCGGGAAACCCTGGACTGCACCGCAATGAATGATCTTGCGGCCGGCAGCCCGGTCAACCTGGAAAAAGCCCTGACGCCGACCACGCGCCTAGGCGGTCACCTGGTCAGCGGCCACGTCGACGGTGTCGGCGAAGTGGTCGCCCGCAGCGAAAACGCCCGCGCCGTGGAATTTCGTATCCGCGCGCCCAAAGAGCTGGCCAAGTACATCGCCCACAAAGGCTCGATCACCGTCGATGGCACCAGCCTGACCGTGAACGCCGTGAATGGCGCCGAATTTGAACTGACCATCATTCCCCACACCCTCAGCGAAACCATCATGGCCTCGTACCAGCCGGGCCGCCGGGTGAACCTGGAAGTGGACTTGCTTGCCCGTTACCTGGAGCGCCTGTTGTTGGGCGAAAAGGCCGCAGAGCCTGCAGCCGGTAACATCACCGAAAGTTTTCTGGCCGCTAACGGCTACCTGAAATCCTGACCAAGGGGGTGCCGCGTGGCGCTCAATAACATCGAAGAACTGGTTGAAGACATCCGCCAAGGCAAGATGGTCATCCTCATGGATGACGAAGATCGCGAGAACGAAGGCGATATCATCATGGCCGCCGAGGCGTGCAAGCCCGAGCACATCAACTTCATGGCCAAGCACGCCCGTGGGCTGATTTGCATGCCCATGAGCCGCGAACGCTGCGAATTGCTCAAGCTGCCCCTGATGGCGCCGCGCAATGGCTCGGGTTTTGGCACCAAGTTCACCGTATCCATTGAAGCCACCACGGGCGTCACCACCGGCATTTCCGCCGCTGACCGCGCCCGCACCGTGCAAGCCGCTGCTGCCAAAGACGCCAAGGCCGAAGACATCGTCAGCCCGGGCCACATCTTCCCGCTGATGGCCCAACCGGGCGGTACCCTGGCCCGCGCCGGCCACACCGAAGCCGCGTGCGACCTGGCGCGCATGGCCGGTTTCGAGCCAAGCGGGGTGATCTGCGAAGTGATGAACGATGATGGCACCATGGCCCGTCGTACTGAACTCGAAGCCTTTGCTGCCGAACACAACCTCAAGATCGGCACCATCGCCGACCTGATTCACTACCGCATGATCCACGAACGTACCGTTCAGCGGATTGCCGAGCAGCCGCTGGACAGCGAACTGGGCCAATTCAATTTGGTGACCTACCGTGATTCAGTGGAAGGCGACGTGCACATGGCCCTGACCCTGGGCAACATTTGCGCCGAAGAACCGACCCTGGTACGCGTGCACAACATGGACCCCCTGCGTGACCTGTTGATGGTCAAGCAGCCGGGCCGCTGGAGCCTGCGCGCCGCCATGGCCGCGGTTTCCGAGGCGGGCAGCGGTGTGGTGCTGTTGCTCGGCCACCCGCTCGATGGTGATGTGTTGCTGGCGCATATCCGCGAAACTGCTGATGCCGTGCCGGTAAAAAAGCCGACCACCTACAGCATCGTCGGTGCCGGTTCGCAGATCCTGCGCGACCTCGGTGTGCGCAAAATGCGCCTGATGAGCGCACCGATGAAATTTAATGCGATATCCGGATTCGACCTGGAAGTTGTAGAATACGTGCCCTCCGAATAAAGGCCGGCGATTTTTGCCCCTTGTTCGCGGTTAAATCATCACTGAGGGACGCACTTTTCGCGTCCCGGCTCTTTAAGAGATTTGTCGAATGACCCTGAAGACCATCGAAGGTACCTTCATCGCCCCCAAAGGCCGCTATGCCCTGGTGGTTGGCCGCTTCAACAGCTTCGTGGTTGAAAGCCTGGTAAGCGGTGCGGTTGACGCCCTGGTTCGCCACGGTGTGAGCGAGAGCGATATCACCCTTATCCGCGCGCCTGGCGCCTTCGAAATTCCACTGGTTGCGCAAAAAGTTGCTCAGCAGGGTGAATACGCGGCGATCATCGCCCTGGGCGCAGTGATTCGTGGCGGTACCCCGCACTTCGAATACGTGGCCGGCGAATGCACCAAGGGCCTGGCCCAGGTGTCCATGGAGTTCGGCGTACCAGTCGCTTTCGGCGTACTGACCGTGGACTCCATCGAGCAAGCCATCGAGCGTTCCGGCACCAAGGCCGGTAACAAAGGCGCCGAAGCTGCCTTGTCCGCCCTGGAAATGGTCAGCCTGCTGTCGCAGTTGGAGGCCAAGTGATTTCCGACGAAAGCGATCAGTTCAACCCTCAGGAGCCGCGTCCTGCTGATGCCGGCAAGCCGTCCAAGAGCGAGAAGCGTCGCAAGGCGCGTCAACTTGCGACCCAGGCGCTGTACCAGCGTCACCTGGCAGGCGCTTCGCTGAACGAAATCGAGGCACAGTTTCGCGTCGATAACGATTTCACCTTCGCCGACCAGAGCTACTTCCACGACATCCTGCACGGCGTGCACGCCAACCTGAGCGAGATCGACACAGCCCTGGCGCCTTGCCTGGACCTGACCATCGAAGAACTCGACCCGGTTGAGCTGTGCGTAATGCGCCTGTCCACCTGGGAACTGCTCAAGCGCGTTGACGTGCCGTACCGGGTGGTGATCAACGAAGGCATCGAGCTGGCGAAAGTCTACGGTTCGACCGACGGCCACAAGTTCGTCAACGGCGTGCTCGACAAGCTGGCCCCGCGTCTGCGTGAAGCCGAAGTGAAGGAACACAAGCGCTAACCTGCGCTTGAGTCTTCAATGGGTGAGTTTGAGCTGATCCGCACTTACTTCGCCGCCGCGCCCTGTGCGCAAGGCGGCGAAGGCATTGCCCTGGGGATCGGCGACGACTGCGCCTTGCTGGCGCTTCCCGCCGGGGAGCAACTGGCAGTCTCCACCGATACGCTGGTGGCTGGCGTGCATTTTGCCGACCCCTGTGACCCGTTCCTGCTCGGCCAGCGCTCGCTGGCCGTAGCGGTGAGCGACCTGGCCGCCATGGGCGCCCACCCCCTCGCCTTTACCCTTGCCCTGACCACGCCGAGCGTCGAAGCCGATTGGCTGCAACGCTATGCCCAAGGCTTGAACGCCATGGCGCAAAGCTGCGGCGTAGGCTTGGTGGGCGGCGATACCACCCGTGGGCCGCTGAGCCTCACCTTGACCGTGTTCGGCCGCGTGCCGGCTGGCCAGGCCTTGACGCGCAGCGGTGCACAGCCGGGCGACCTGCTGTGTGTCGGCGGCGAGTTGGGCAATGCCGCGGGTGCCTTGCCGCTGGTAGTGGGGCAACGCACGGCTGACGCGGTCATTGCCGAGCCGCTGCTGGCGCATTACTGGTCGCCGCAACCGCAGCTGGCTCTGGGGCTGGCGTTGCGGGGCAAGGCGACAGCAGCCATGGATATCTCCGATGGGCTGCTGGCTGACTGTGGGCATATCGCCAAGGCGTCAGCGGTGCGCCTGGTGGTTGAGCGCCAGCGGTTGCCGTTGTCTGCGGCCTTGCTGGCGTTTTTCGGTAAAGACCAGGCTCACGTGGCGGCGTTGAGCGGAGGCGACGACTACGTGCTGGCGTTTACCTTGCCGCCGTCCCAGTTGGCACCGTTGCAGGCCGCTGGCTGGCCAGTGCATGTGGTCGGCCGCGTCGAAGCGGGGCAGGGCGTGACGCTGCTCGACGGCGACGGCCAGGACATCACCCCGGCCGTGCGCGGCTACCAGCATTTTCGCCAGACGCCCTAAGCCGGCGCTCTGCGCTACCCTTTATACGATTATCCCGAGTAAGAGGCCGTGACTATGGCTGCATGCCGCTGGCTGCTGATCGTGCTGTGTACCTTCGCTTCCCTGGCCCAGGCGGACACTCCCGTGCCCGGCAAAATCGTGCTGGCCAGTGAGGAGTGGAACGACTACACCAACAAAGATGGCAGCGGCCTGGCCTGGGACGTGTTGCGACAAGTCTTTGAACCGGCTGGCATCACCGTGCACACCCGCAGCGTGCCCTACACCCGCTCGATCGGCCTGGCCCAGCGTGGTGAGGTGGATGGTTGTGTCGGCACCTATCGCGAGGAGGCCAGTGGTGTGCTGTACCCGCGCTGGAACTTCGACGCCGATCATGTCTATGCTCTCGGGCTGGCCACTGCACCCACGCCGACCCTGGCGACCTTGGGCAAGTACCGCCTGGCCTGGGTGCGTGGTTACAAATACGAGGGGTACCTGCCCAACGTGCAGCGCTTTAATCAGATCGAGCGGCGCAGCGGCATTCTGCCGATGCTGCAACACGGCCGTGCCGATTTCTATATCGATGCCCTTGCCGAAGCCAAATACGTACTCAGCCAGGCGCAAGACCCGGCGCTATTCAAACTCACCCATATTGCTGAACTACCGCTCTACGTAGCCTTCGCCGACACCGAGCGCGGCAGGGCATTGATGGCCGTGTATGACCAGCGCTTGGCCAGCCTGGTCAAGACCGGTGAGCTGAAAGCAATTTTCGACCGCTGGAAACAACCCTACCCCCTGTAGGAGCGAGCTTGCTCGCGAAAAACTCATAAACGCCACGTTCACCCAGGATACCCCGTCATCGTTGACGACTTTCGCGAGCAAGCTCGCGCCTACATAGAATCAATCCAAAGGCCAATCGAACCTATTGATCTTTATCAGCGATAATTCAGCTTAAGCGTCTGTAGGAACGTGCTGTTACAATGCCCGCCTCTGTGAAATCTGAAATCAGGAGCACACGGTGCCCGTCGTTTTCGTCGCCGCTTCCAAGCTGCCTACCCCTTTTGCCACGTTCACCATGAACGGCTTTCTTGAAGAAGCCACCGGGCGCGAGCACGTTGTGCTCAGCCTCGGCGACATCACCGATGGTGAGCCGGTGCTGGGGCGTGTGCATTCCGAGTGCCTGACCGGCGATGCGCTGTTCAGCCAGCGCTGTGACTGCGGCTCGCAACTGGAGGCCGCACTGCAGGCCATCGCCCGTGAAGGTCGTGGCGTGTTGCTGTACTTGCGTCAGGAAGGCCGGGGCATTGGCTTGTTGAACAAGATCCGCGCCTACGAGCTGCAAGACGGCGGCGCCGATACCGTGGAGGCCAACGAGCGCCTGGGCTTTGCTGCCGACCAGCGCGACTACGCCATCTGCCTGCCGATGCTCGAGCACCTGGGGGTCAAATCCCTGCGCCTGATGACCAACAACCCCCGCAAGGTCAAAGCCTTGACCGAGATGGGCATCGCTGTGGCCGAGCGCGTGCCGCTGCACACCGGGCATAACCCGCACAACAAACTCTACCTGGCCACCAAAGCCAGCAAGCTCGACCACATGATGGGCAACGAGCACCAGGGCGAGGTCGACCGCGCGTGACCCGTGGCCAGGTGAAACGGCGACTGTCCTTCGGTTGGTGGCAGTACCTGGCCCTGGCATTGCTGCCCTTGTTCGTGATCAACCTGCTGTTTGGCCGTGCTGAATCCTTGTTGCCCGTCTTGGCCATGCCGTTTTTCATCGCCGGCGTGGCCTCGATGTTTCTCAGCCTGCGTTATTTTCATGCCTATAAACACGCGCTGATCGCCACCGCCAAAGCCCTTGATACTGCTGAAGAGCCCGCAGCCTGGATCACCCTGGCGGCGCGTCGGCGCACGGCCTTGCTGGTTGCAGCGCTACCGGCCTGGATCGGTGCGCTGGCGGTGTTCGTCGGCCTGGAGGCGGTGCCGCTGTTTCTGTTGGCGCTGTCGACACTGGTGCTGTTCTACCTCTATCGCATACCGCGTCAGTTGGGATGAAGCGCTACTGGCTGGCGCTGCTGCTGGTCTTCAGTGCCCAGGCGTTGGCGGTGGAGCGGGTTGTCAGCCTGGCGCCGTCACTGTCTGAAATCGTGCTTGAACTGGGCGCCGACGACTTGCTGGTTGGCGTACTTGATGGTGGTGAGCGCCCCGTGGCGTTGGCGAAGGTGCCCTCGGTCGGGGACTACGGCCAGTTGGACATGGAGCGCCTGCTCAGCCTCAAGCCCGACCTGATCCTGCTGTGGCCTGGCAGCGTCGGCCCGGCCCAGCGCGAGCAGCTCCAGCGGTTGAACATCCCGGTGTACGTCGCCGAACCCCACAGCCTTGAACAACTGACCACTCAGGTGCAAGCCATTGCCGAGCAATTGGGCCGAGCTGAGGCGGGGCGCGAGCGTGCCGCACAATTGCGCCAGCGCTTGGCCGAGTTGCGCCAGCGCTACCGGCGGGCCGAGCCGCTGCGGGTGTTTTATCAAGTGTGGAACCAACCGCTGTACACCGTGGGCGGCGGGCAGATCATCAGCGATGCCCTCAGCGTGTGCGGCGCGCGCAATGTGTTTGATGACCTGAAGTTGCCGGCGCCGCAGGTGAATATCGAGTCGGTGCTGTCGCGTGATCCGGAGGTGATCCTGGTAGGGGATCAGGCTCAGAAGGACGCTTGGAAGGCATGGCCAATGATGGCTGCTCGGGTACGGTTGGTGCCGGACAAGGGTCTGGAACGCCCGAGTGGGCAGATGCTAGAGGCGGTAGCGCGGTTGTGCCAGGTGATTGCGCCGAACCTGTAACACCGCTATCGCAGGCAAGCCAGCTCCCACAGGGGAATGCATTTCAGTTGTGGGTGCTGGCTTGCCTGCGATGACGCCGGTTCAGGCTACTCAGATCTCAGGCGTCCACGTCACCCCGAACATCCACACCCGACCTTCTTCACGATAATTCTGGCTTTCCCCGAGGTAGCTGTACTTGGCCCGTGCATAAGACTTATCCAGCACGTTATCCACCTTCAGCGACAACGACACCTCCCGGTTCAACGCCCAACTACTGCGCAGCCCCAACAAGGCATAACCGCCCAGACGGTTGCGGTTGGCTTCATCGTCGTAGCTGCTGCTGATCGCCTGCCAACTCGCGCCGAGACCGAGCTGATCAAATTGCCGGTCCAGATCCAGGTTCACCGTGCGCCGCGCGCGACGTGCCAGGGTGTGGCCGCTGTCACGGTCACGCGGGTCGATAAGCGACAGGCCCAAGTTGCCCTGCCAGCCAAACAGTTCCTGCTTGAGCGCCGCTTCAAAGCCGTTGATCCGCGCCGACGCCACATTTTGCGGCTTACCGGCGTCAAGGATGATCGCGTCGCTCAGGTCGGTGCGATACAGCGAGGCTTCCAGGCGTGTGCTGTCGGTCAGTTGGCTGCGCCATTGCAGCTCGTAGCTCTTTGAGGTCTCGGGTTGCAGGTTGGGGTTGCTGTACTGCGTGTCGGGGTAATAGAGGTCGTTGAAGGTCGGCGCGCGGAAGCCTTCGCTATAGCTCAGGAGCAGGTCATTGTCAGGGTTGACCGGCACGGTCAGGGTGCCGCTCCAACTGTTCTGGCCACCGAACTGCTGGTTCTGGTCGCGGCGCAGGCCCAGCTCGGTGGAAAACCACTGGCTCTTGAAGCGGTGCTGCACAAAGGCCGCCCGGTTCCAGCGGCTGTTCTCGGTAAAGGTGGTAGAACCGTGGAAACGATCTTCGTACCAGTCGCCGCCGACAATCAGGCTGTTTTGCTCATCCAGGGTCAGGTCGTTCTGCCAATTGACCGAGTCGCGGTAGGTGTTGAATGCACTGTAATCATCGCTGAGGGTATCGCGCTTGGTGTCGCGGTTTTCGCTGTGGCCCAGCTCCAGGCGCGACTGCCAGCTGTCATTGAGCTTGGCATCGACATAGCCGCTGGCGCTGCTCACGGTGTAGTCGGTGTAGGGTTTCTGGCCGAGGCTCTGCCCGGTGGCGCCGTCATAGCGGCCATAACTGTTGTCGTACTCCGACTTGCCACGGTTATCCAGCAGATTGAAGCCCACCTCCAGCTCATCACTGAACGAATGGCTGAGGTTCAGGCTGATGGACTGGTTGCGGTAGGCATCATGGTCGCCGTCACTGGGGAACGACGCGTGGCTCGCGTTGATACCGGCAGTTTCATCCAGGCTCGCGCCCAGGTTGAAGCGCGTGTGTTCATCGCCGCCCGACAGGCCCAGGCTGCGCTCCCAGGTCTGGTTGCTGCCAAACCCCAGTTTCAAGCGCGGCTGCAAGCCTTGCTCGGCATTACGCCGGGTGAACACCTGAATCACCCCACCAATCGCATCGCTGCCGTAAATCACCGAGCGCGAACCGCGCAGCACTTCCACCCGTTCAATCTGATCGACGTTGAGGTATTGCAAGCCGCTGTCGCCGGAGGTGGTGTTGGCGATGCGTTGGCCGTCCACCAGCACCAGGCTCTGCGCCGACTTGGTGCCACGAATAAAAATCCCCGGCAAACTGCCACGCCCGCCGGTTGGCGCAACTTGCACACCGGGCACGCGGCTGAGCAGGTCGGTGACGCTGCTGGGTTGCAGGCGGTCGATGTCGGCGCGGGTGAAGACGGTGTTGGCGGCGCTGCTGTCGTTACGCGCCTGGACTTGGCGGTTGGCGCTGATAACCACGTCGGAGAGCTTCAGGGCCTGGTCGCGGGTGTCGGCGAGCAGGTCGGCGCAGGGAAGCAGTAGCAGGGCAAGGCACAGGCGTTTCATGGGCTGTCCATAGCATTCGAATGTCATGCAAAACCACTGTGGGAGCTGGCTTGCCTGCGATAGCGGTGTATCTGACACATTGTTAGCGAATGTGCCGCCGTCATCGCAGGCAAGCCAGCTCCCACAGTTGGGGCTGATTACAGAGTCAGTAGCGCCAGGCGCTCGCGAACGGACGCCTCGATACCCGCTTCATCCAGCCCGCACTCAGCCAGCATCTGCGCCGGCTTGGCGTGTTCGACGTACACATCCGGCAAGCCCAGGTGCAGCACCGACTTGAGGATGTTCTCCCGCGCCAGGAACTCGCTGACCGCCGCACCGGCGCCGCCCATGATGGCGTTTTCTTCGACGGTCACCAGCAGCTCATGGCTGGCGGCAATTTCGCGTACCAACGCTTCATCCAGTGGCTTGACGAACCGCATGTCGACCACGGTAGCGTCGATCTTCTCAGCGACTTTCAAGGCTTCGGCCAGTTGCACGCCGAACACCAGGAATGCAGTTTTGCTGCCTTGGCGACGCACGATGCCTTTACCGATTTCAATCGGCTCCAGGTCTTTTTCGATCACGGCGTTCGGGCCGGTGCCGCGCGGGTAGCGCACAGCGGCCGGGCCGTTGTACAGGTGGCCGGTGCTGAGCATCTTGCGCAGTTCGTTTTCGTCGCTCGGTGTCATCACCAGCATGCCGGGGATGCAACGCAGGTACGACAGGTCGAAACTGCCGGCATGGGTCGGGCCGTCTTCGCCCACCAGGCCGGCACGGTCGATGGCGAACAGCACGTCGAGGTTCTGTACCGCTACATCGTGAACCAGCTGGTCATAACCGCGTTGCAGGAAGGTGGAGTAGATCGCCACCACCGGCTTGGCGCCTTCGCAGGCCATGCCGGCCGCGAAGGTCACGGCGTGTTGCTCGGCAATCGCCACGTCGAAGTAACGCAGCGGGAAACGCTCGCTGAACGCCACCAGGTCGGAGCCTTCCTTCATCGCCGGGGTCACACCCACCAGGCGCGGGTCGGCGGCGGCCATGTCGCACAGCCATTCGCCAAACACCCCGGAATACTTCGGCCCGCTGGCCTTTTTCGGCGCGGCGGCGGGGGCATCGAGGGGTTCGAGTTTGGTGATCGCGTGGTAACCAATCGGGTCGACTTCCGCCGGAGCGAAGCCTTTGCCTTTTTTGGTGACGATATGCAGGAACTGCGGGCCCTTGAGGTCGCGCATGTTGCGCAACGTGGCGATCAGGGTGGGCAGGTCGTGGCCGTCGATAGGGCCGATGTAGTTCCAGCCCAGCTCTTCGAACAGCGTGCCGGGGACCAGCATGCCCTTGGCATATTCTTCGGTGCGACGCGCGATTTCCCACGCGCCAGGCAGACGCGACAGCACTTTCTTGCTGCCTTCGCGCATGCTGGCATAGGTACGGCTGGAGAGGATCTTCGCCAGGTAATTGGACAGGCCACCCACGTTGCGCGAAATCGACATATCGTTGTCGTTGAGGATCACCAACATGTTGGCATCCACTTCCGGCGCATGGTTCAGCGCTTCGAAGGCCATGCCGGCAGTCAGCGCGCCATCACCAATCACTGCGATCGCCTTGCGCTCACTGCCTTGCAGGCGGGCGGCAATCGCCATGCCCAGCGCTGCACTGATAGAGGTGCTGGAGTGGCCGACGCCAAAGGTGTCGTACTCGCTCTCGGCACGGCGCGGGAAGGCGGCCAGGCCGTCCTTCTGGCGCAGGCTGGCCATGCGCTCGCGACGGCCGGTGAGGATTTTATGCGGATACGCCTGATGGCCCACGTCCCACACCAGCCGGTCGTCCGGGGTGTCGAACACGTAATGCAAGGCGATGGTCAGCTCGATCACGCCCAGCCCGGCGCCAAAATGCCCACCGGTCTGGCCGACCGTGTAGAGCAATTCCAGGCGCAGCTCATCGGCCAGGGTTTCCAGCTCGGCTTCACCCAGTCGACGCAGGCCGTCCGGCGTGGTAGCACGGTCGAGCAGGGGCGTAGACGGGCGTTTGCGGGGAATCTCTTGAAACGTCGTGGGCATCAGGCGAATCGTTATAGGTATAGAAGAGGCGGCAGTTTACCTCAAGCCGTGCAAACTGCCCACGCAGAGCGCCGAACTTGGCCGATATGCGGCGCAAATGGCCGCGGCTGTCAGTGGCGACGCTCGACGATATACCGCGCCAGGTCACGCAGTGGCTCGGCCGCCGCGTCGAAAGGTCGCAGGGCGTCCAGGGCGTGGTCACGCAGCTCGATGGCATATGCCTTGGCGGCTTGCAGCCCGAGCAATGCAGGATAAGTCGGCTTGTCCCGTGCGATATCGGCGCCTTGGCGTTTGCCCAGGGTGGCGGTGTCACTTTCCACGTCGAGAATATCGTCCTGCACCTGGAAGGCCAGGCCGATAGCGCGGGAGTAGGTTTGCAAGGCTGCCAAGTGCTCGGCGTCGGCGCGGCCACTGGCCAGGGCGCCCAACTGCACAGCGGCTTCAATCAGCGCGCCGGTCTTGTGACGATGCATGTGTTCCAGGGCTTTTTGATCCAGCTTGAGGCTGACCGAGCCCATGTCGATGGCTTGCCCGCCAACCATGCCAGCCGGGCCTGCGGCGTGGGCCAGGGCGGTGACCATGCGCAGGCGGATCTCGGCGTTGACGCTGCTCAAACGCGGGTCCAGCAATGCGCTGAACGCCAGGCTCTGCAAACCATCGCCCGCCAGGATCGCGTAAGCCTCGTCGAAGGCTTTGTGG
Source organism: Pseudomonas sp. FP215 (assembly GCF_030687795.1). Classification (NCBI taxonomy): domain Bacteria; kingdom Pseudomonadati; phylum Pseudomonadota; class Gammaproteobacteria; order Pseudomonadales; family Pseudomonadaceae; genus Pseudomonas; species Pseudomonas sp. FP215. The sequence goes on along the minus strand of NZ_CP117447.1, from coordinate 5,950,813 downwards.
GTGGTGGGCTGGCCGCGGCGCAAGTCGTCGTCGTCCATGGCTGGCAAATCGTCATGCACCAGGGAGTAAGCGTGGATCAACTCCACCGCGCACGCCGCACCATTCGCCTCGGCTGCCGGCGCCCCGAGAGCTTCACAGGCGGCATAGGCCAGCAACGGGCGCACACGCTTGCCGCCATTCATCACGCTGTAGCGCATGGCTGCATAGAGGCGCGTCATTTCCGGGCTTGGCGCCACAAACAAGGGCTCCAGCGCCGCATTCACCCGGGCTTGGCTACTGGCCTGATACGCGCTGATCATTCCGGCTGTTCCGCATCGAAAGGTTCTTCGGCCAACTCCCCGTCACGCTCGAGCAACACCTGAACCTTCTGCTCCGCCTGCGCCAGCGCGCTCTGACAGTCGCGGGTCAGGCCGATGCCTTGCTCAAACGCCGTCAACGAGTCTTCCAGCGACAACTCGCCGTTCTCCAGACGCTCGACCAAAGCTTGCAGGTCAGCGAGGGATTGTTCGAAATCGAGTGCAACTTTTTTGCGGGCCATGGCGGCAATTCCGGTAGACGGTAAACCGGCGCGACACTAGCAGACATGGGGGATTGGGGCAAATGAGTGGGGGGCTACTCCTAAGGGGGATTGACGTGATAACGCGTACTGCGGCCGCCCCCGGGGAGGCGCACCAGGCAGTTTTTCTCCAGCAGGTCTGCCAGGTGCCGCGTCGCAGTCGCCTTGGACACTTTGGCCACCGCTTGGTATTGCGCGGCGCTGATGCCCTGTTCGAAGCCCCGCTCACCACCCTCGAGCAGGCGATTGAGTACCTTGACTTGCTCGACGCAGAGCGAGACGTCACGGTGCTGCTGCCAGAACCGGCTTTTGGCCAACACCCGGTCTATCCGTGTCATCGCCTGTTGCAGGCTGCGCAACAGGGTTTTAAGAAACCATTCCAGCCAGTCGGTGATATCCAGTGTGGCCTTTTGACTGGACTCCAAGGCGGTGTAGTAACCGGCCCGGTCCTCCAGGATGCTGGCCGACATGGCGTAAAAGCGAATGGCGTGGTGTTCACCCTGAGCCAAGGCCAAGTCAGTGATAGCGCGTGTCAGGCGACCATTGCCATCATCGAAAGGATGCAAAGTGATGAACCAGAAGTGCGCAACACCTGCACGAACCAATGGATCCAGTTCAGGTTGATTGCGACTGGTTTCGAACCACTCCAGGAAATCCTCCACAGCGTGCTCCAGGCCCTGACGTGGCGGCGCCTCAAAATGCACGGTTGGCCGATCAAGCCTGCCCGACACCACCTGCATCGGCTCATTGCCCCTCAACGTCCCGATGCTGAGTTCTCGTGTGGCAAAGCCTGCCTCAGGCTCTGGGAACAACAAATGGTGCCAATTCATCAGGCGCGCGAGGGTGAACGGCTGCGCAAATTGCTCGGTGGCATCCATCATCAGATCGGCCAGCCCTTCACTGCGGCGGCTGACCTGGCCGTCCTTCGTGGCTTCCAAACCCATTCGTCGTGCCAGGGAGGAGCGCACCGAACCAACGTTCAACTGCTCACCCTCGATGGCCGAAGAGGTCAGGATATTTTGCAGCAGGGCATCCAATTCATTCTGCGCGCTGACTGCCTGGGTGACAGAACCCAGCATGCCCAGTAGCTTGCCTTGGGCCTGCCCACACTCGCGCAGCAAGGCCGCCAGCCGCCCAGGCTGCCAGTGAAAGTGAGGCCAGTCGGTGTGTTGCCAGATCCAGTTCGGATGATCCATGGATGAGTGCCTGGGTGCGTGAGCCGAATAGAGGGTCTATTCGGCTCATTTTGTGAGCCGATTGTGCTGGGTATTCGGCTCATCGTCTAGAAGGCTCCGAGCAATGGGCTTGCAAAAGGCGGCACTAATTCATACGCAAGGGCTACTTCAAATGGCGACGCTACTGAGTGACGAGCAGTCCCCTTGAGCGCCTTTGAGTTGGGTTTCGAACTCAATCAGCCCAGCCTGCATCTGTTGCAATACGGCGATTTGCGCGGCCAGCGTGCGCTTCTTGTCGGCGATGGCTTGTTCAGCCCGGTCCCAAGGAAGCGCATCACCCTCGTACCCCAGCAAAATCTCCTGCAATTCCTTGAGCTTGAACCCCAGCTGTTGCGCGCACTTTATAAACATCAGCCGCTCGACACTCTGCTCGGTATAAACGCGATAACCGCCCTGACGCGCAGGCGCCGGCATCAGCCCGATCGCCTCATAGTGACGAATCGCCTTGATGGTTGTGCCGGACAACTGCGCGGCTTTGCCGATGTACATGAAAACTCCCTTTTTCAAATAGTGCGCTGGCCTGTTTCAGCCACTTGGCCCGCTGCGTCAGCGTAGAGCCCAGCACCGGCCCCAACAGCAGCGTCTTGCTCGTCGTGATGCCACAGAGCGCCAGTGTGGTACGACGCATCTGGTGGATGGCCGGCATGCGATAAACCCAGCGGTAATACCACGGCGGCGTGTCGAGGGTCACTAACAAGTGCGCGGTTCGGCCCTTTAACAGCTTGTCTGGGAATGCCTTGCCTGCGCGGTATTTGAAGGCAAAGCCGGGGAGGAAAACGCGGTCGATAAAGCCCTTCATCAGTGCCGGGATACCGCCCCACCAGACAGGGAAAACCCACGCCAGGTGCTCGGCCCAAAGGATGTCGGATTGGGCACTGAGCAAGTCGGGTTCCAGCGCTTGAGCCTGGGTGTAAGCATGATGAAGGATCGGGTCGAAGCTGAGATCACCCAGGCGCAGGACGCGGACTTCGTGGCCGGCCGTTTTAGCGGCGTGGATATAAGTGTGCGCGAGAGCGGAACAAAAACTATCGGCGGACGGGTGGCCGAGGATGACCAGGATGCGCTGACTCATGGTGATAGGTCCTGAAAAGGGCATTCAGGGTAGGGGTTGCCGTATAGGGGAGAGTCAAGGGCCAGCAGGACCTTTCTGTGAGGTGCGCAGGACCCTTCCTGAAGTGCTCATGAACGCTTGTGACGGTACTGTGGGCTGGCTAGCCTGCCTTCCCTGACATCAGGGTTCTTCGCCGCGCGATTTCAAGTACAGGCGTGCTTTTGCTAAGGCGTGGTCGGGTTCGGAAAATTGTGCAACAGGCTGCTGCACAATTGTCTTGGTGCCATCAAGTCGCGCTTTTGGACAAACTTCTCGGCAGACGAGCAAATCGAGCGAGAGTTGGCGGGGTAGGCTGGGTCTTTTCGGTGGCTGAAAAATGTAAGGAAAAATCTCACGCGTGAGCTATTGAGTACCTTGCGGATTGCCTGTAGATTTTCTCACGCGTGAGTTTTTCACAGCGAGGTCAGTACCATGAACAGCAGCTCTCCATCGAGCCCATCAACTGGGCTCGATACCGATTCAGCAAGCCTCAAGGGAGAGCGCTTGAAGCCGTCCGCAAAAAAGCCGTCGAGCTTTTACATGAAGCAGATGCGTGCGGGCCTGGCGGCGGCCGGTTATGTGAAACACGAGACTTGGGTGCTTCCCGAAAACCGAAGCCTGCTCAAGCAAATGGAGAAACAGCTACGCCAACCGATCCTGGCTGGCTCATTCATGTCGGAGAATTTCATGAGCGCAGGTACCAACTGGAATATCGATCGCCTCTTCAGTGCTCTTCAGGCCCTGGATGACGTGACGTCCAATGACATTACGCTTTCTCTCGTCCAAGGCTCCGAGTCCAGCATCAAGCTTGAGATGAACGACTTTGGTGGCTTGCCGATTTACATCGCGGTGGTGGGCGAGCAAATCATCGTGGATACCGTCCTGGTTGACGCTGAGTCCATCAACGACGTGCCGGCCTTCAACGACGCCGTGCTGCGCAGCCGGGAGATGTTCCCGTTGTCGTCCATCGGTATCGAGTCCATGCCGAACGGGCAGGTGGTCTACAACATGTTCGGTGCGCTCAGCTCCGACTCCAGCCTGACCAACATCGTGACCGAGGTGAAAACCCTGGTTGATAACGTGCAGCGCGCCAGCGAAGCCTTCGAACGTTTCTTCATTTAATTATTCGGGAAAATCCAATGACTCAGTCCATCTGGAGCAAATTGTTCACCGCGTTGCGTGGCGGTGCCAGCGAAGTCGGCGAATCGATCGTCGACCAACAGGCCCTGCGCATCCTTGACCAGGAAATTCGCGATGCAGACAACGCCTTGGCCAACGCCAAGCGTGAGCTGGTGAGCATCATGGCCAAGCACAAACTGGCGGCTGATCGTGTTGGCGAGTACGACGCCAAGATCAAAGACCTGGAATCCAAGGCGATGGCCGCTATCCAGGCCAACCGTGAAGACCTCGCCCTGGAAGTGGCCGAAGCCATTTCGACCCTGACCAACGAGCGGGATGTGGAGCAAAAGCAGACCACCGAGTTCGGTGGGTATGCTGAGAGCATGCGCAAAGACATCACCAAGGCCGAGAGCCGCATCAAAAGCCTGCGCCAGCAAGTGGACATGGCCAAGGCTCGCGACAGCGTGCAAAAGGCTCAGGTTAGCGCCTCCATTGCCAGCGGCGGTGCCAACGGCAAGCTGGAAACTGCCGTCGGTACGCTCAATCGCTTGCAGGCCAAACAGCAGCAACGTGCCGCTGAGCTGCAAGCCCAGGATGAACTGGCTGAAGCGTCGACGGGGACGGACCTGGAGCGCAAACTGCGCGATGCCGGCATCACGCCGAACGAAGGCAGTGCCAATGCGATTCTGGAGCGCTTGAAGCAAAAGTCGGCTGAGTAACAATCCGCACATTTAAGCACTGCCACAGTGGCAGTGCTCTTCTTTTGTATGTTGAGGTCAGGGTGAACGCCTTGAACGGTTTCAAGACAATCGCAGGCCTGGCCCTCTTCATGGTCGCGCTGCAACTGCTCAATGTGGCCACCGGTTACAGCCTCATGTCGTTCGGGCTAATCCCCAGAACGGTGCAAGGCCTGTTCGGCATCCTCACCTCACCGTTTTTGCACGCTTCCTTCGCCCACCTGAGCGCCAACCTGATTGCCTTTTTGGTTTTGGGCTCCCTGGTCATGATCGAAGGGATCAACCGGTTCATTGCCGTCAGTGCCATCGTTATTCTGCTGGGCGGCTTGTTGGTCTGGCTGTTTGGTTTTTCAGGCATACACGTCGGCGCCAGCGGCTGGGTGTTCGGGCTATGGGCCTACCTGCTGTCTCGCGCCTGGTTCCACAGAAGCTGGGGCAACCTGCTAACCGCCGCTGTGGTGGCTTTGCTATATGGCGGCCTGATCGTGGGCTTCCTTCCCCGGCAGGGCATTTCCTTCGAGGGGCATCTGTTTGGTGCGCTCGCTGGATTTATTGCAGCCAAGGTACTTCTATCCAGGCCGCGCAGCGGGTTTAATGCCGGGTGAACGCACTTGAGCATCCAGAAGCCGAGGCGATGCTGTCGTCAGGATTCAAGTACCCAGGGAGCCAGGGGCTAAATGTCGATTTTCCTTTTGTTACGCATGTACGCCTCGTCGCTCTTTCACCGCTTCGGTTGGGCAGGGCTGATCGTTGCCTTGGGTATCCACCTGAGCACGGCTTACCTGGGCCTGGTGTTGCTGGGCGAACAACACCTCACCGCTCCCGCCACGTTTATCTACTTCTATCTCACCACCACACTCACCGTCGGCTATGGCGACCTCGCACCGCAGACCTCGGCGGGGCGAATTTTTGTGGCGGCCTGGATAATGCTCGGGGGCATTGCGTTGCTCACGGCAGCCATCGGCAAAACCACCAGCAGTGTTATCGATGCATGGAGAAAAGGCATGAAGGGCAAAGGTGATTTCACCGGCAAGGTCGGCCATACCGTGCTGATCGGCTGGGAGGGCGCGTCCAGCGAGCGGGTGATTGAGTTGTTGCTGCAAGACGAAACCTCCAACGACAACTTGATCGTGATCTGCGATTGCAGCCTTGAAGAAAACCCGATGCCGGGCAAAGCAGCGTTCATCCGCGGCGAAAGCTTGTCTTCCACCGCGCTGTTGCTGCGTGCCGGTGTGCCCGGTGCCGAGCGTGTGCTGGTGCGAACCCCGTCTGATGACCTGACCCTGGCCACCGTGCTGGCGGTAAACCAACTGAGCCCCGTCGGGCATGTGGTCGCCCACTTCAACGAAAGTGAAATCGCCGCACTCGCCAGCTCCTACGCTCCGCGCCTGGAGTGCACGTCCAGCATGGCAATCGAAATGCTGGTGCGCGCCTCTCAGGATCCGGGCTCGTCGGTGGTCATCAATGAATTGCTGTGCGTGGGGCAGGGCGCCACCCAGTACCTGATGAAATTGCCCGATGCCTTTGAGGCAACCTTCGGCGAGCTGTACACGCAGATGAAGGAGCGCCACAACGCCACCCTCATCGGCTATCGCGCCCAAGGTGTTCAGCAGGCGTCGATCAACCCGCCCAATGCCACACAGGTCAAAGGCGGCGAACTCTTCTACATCGCGTCCACTCGACTTAAGGAAATCTCCCATGGGATGGCTTAAACAGTTGATGGGGCTTGAGGCCCCAAAAGCCACTACCGACTCGAACCGGACCGCCAGCCCAAGCCTGCCAGCCACCGGCCCGCTGGGCCTGGCGCCGGGCAAGGGGGTGATGTTCGACACCACCCTGAAATTGTTGCTCGATGAAAAAACCAACGTGGTGATCCCCGGCTCCCAGGAAATCTGGAGCAACGGCACCATCGACCTCGGCCAGTCCACCTGGCTGTCGCGCTACTACATGAACGACGAAGATTATTGGCTGCAGGTGCACACCACCGGCCAGATCGCGGGCCAGGTCGAGTCGGTGATTCTGTTCAACTACCTCAGTTACGTCACCATCAGCAGCGAAGCGGAACTGCGCAGGCTGGCCGGCCCACAGAGCCTGATCGGGCTGCCGACCTACACCCACGACGGTGTCGAGTTTTTCCGCGAGTGGGGCAGTGAGGACGGCCAGACCGAATTGGTGGCGATGAGCGAACAGGTCACCAGCCCAGAGGCCACCTACAACGTCGAGCACCGTTCGATGCTATACGCCCGCGACACCGGCCTGACCGACCGTCGAGAGTTCCTGCTGTTCTCCGTCGAAGAAGATGCCGAAGGCACCATCAGCCTGAGCACATCCCTGGGCATTTCGCTGTACACCACCGACCTGACTACGCTCTAAAAAAGGAAGCCGTCCATGCTAGAAGCACTCTCCATCTCCCTCAACAAAGCCGCCGTGCTCGGCTTTGTCCTCTACATCCTGGGGGCTGCGGTACTGTTCGCGCTGTTCCAGTTCATCTACACCCGCATCACCCCGCACAAGGAGTTCGAACTGATCCGTGCGGGCAACACCTCCGCAGCGGTCGCCCTGGGCGGTGCCATCGTCGGTTTCGCCATTCCGGCCAGCAACGTGATTGCCTACTCGATCAACGTTCTCGACTTCATCGTCTGGGCCGTGATCGCCGCCGTCGTCCAGTTGCTGGCGTTCCTGCTGACCAGCCTGGTGCTCAAAGGCACGTCCGAGCGCATCAAGAAGGGCGAACTGGCGGCCGGTATCTACGTGGCCGCGGTGGCCATCAGCGTCGGCATGCTGAATGCCGCGTGCATGACGCCCACCTCGAACTGATTGTCCACGGAGCTCCCGATGAAACGAAGCAAGTACGTCCAGCTTTCGCTGGCAGCGTCGGTCGCCATGGCGATATCCGGCTGCGGCCCAACGGAAAAAACCTACGACCTGCAAAAGAAGTACAACTTCCAATCGGTACAGCAATGCGCCGATGAAAAGCTTCCGGTAGACGTCTGCTCGGACGCCTACATGACCGCCATGGCCGAGCATCGCCGCATAGCGCCGGTGTACGACAGCCAGGCCGACTGCGACGCCGACTTTGTCGCCGACTGGTGCCAGCAAGACTCCACCGGCAAGTTCATCCCACGCTTGGGCGGCTTCGAACTGACCGCCGAAGGCCAGGTGACCCAATCCCAGGTCGACGCGGCCAATGCGCAAGCGGCCAACGCTCAGGCCAGCGGCGGCGGCTCAGGCTTCTCTACCAGCAGCCTGCTGACCGGACTGCTGATCGGCAACATGCTGAGCAACAACCGCAACAGCTACCGCTCGGAACCGGTGTACCGCTATCGCGATGATCGCGGCAACTACGGTAACTCGACGCTCAACCAACGCGTGTCCAATGGCGCGACCTTTGGCCGTTCCAACCAGGCCCGGTACGGCAGCAGCAATTACACCAACACGCTGCGCTCTTCCCCTAAGTCGAGCTCGGTTTCATCGGCCACCTCCCGGGGCGGCTTCGGCAGCAAAGCCAGCGCACGCAGCGGCTGGGGCGGCGGGTCGAGCAGCTAAGGAAACCGGCCATGAAGAAGATCCAATGCGCAGAGCGTCATGACTGGAAACACACCGCCGAGAGTCTCGGCTTCCTGTTCCATACCATCGACGACGAACCCTACTGGGACGAAAGCGCGTACTACCAGTTCACGCTCAAGCAAATCGAGCGCGACCTCGAAGACCCGACCACCGAGCTCCATGACATGTGCATGGACCTCGTCGCCCGCGTGGTCCACAGCGAAGAGCTGCTTGAACGCCTGAGCATCCCCGCGCCCTTCTACGACATGATCCGCACCTCATGGCTCGAAGGCCACCCGCACCTGTACGGGCGCATGGACTTCTCCTATAACGGCAGCGGGCCCGCCAAGTTGCTGGAACTCAACTACGACACCCCCACCAGCCTCTACGAAGCCGCGGCATTTCAGTGGGGCTGGCTGGAGCAATGCATCGAACGCGGCCTGCTGCCCAAGCACGCCGACCAGTTCAACAGCATCGACACCAAACTGCACCAGGCCTTCGCGCAACTGCAGGTCAGCCAGCCGTTCTACTTCGCCTCGATGAAAGACTCGGTCGAAGACAAAGGCACCACCGACTACCTGCGCCTGGTCGCCGAAAAGGTCGGCATCGAATCACGCCACATCGACATCGAAGACATCGGCCTGACCAGCGAGGGCCGCTTCGTCGACCTTGAAGATCGCTGGATCCCCCACCTGTTCAAACTGCACGCCTGGGAGTTCATCTTCCACGAACCCTTTGGTACCGCGATTGCCCAGAGCGACACACAGTTCTTTGAGCCCGCGTGGAAATCCATTATTTCCAACAAAGGCATCCTGCCGCTGCTGTGGGAATTCAACAAAGGCCACCCCAACCTGCTCGCGTCCCACCTGGATACCGACCCAGGTAAAGCCGTGCCAAAAGGCTGGGTGCGCAAACCGTTCTTCTCCCGGGAAGGCGCCAACATCGAACTGCAAACCGCCGAAGGCCTGACCGTAAAAGAAGACGGCCCCTACACGGATGCGCCCTTCATCCTTCAAGAGTTCGCACCGCTGCCAAAATTTGGTGATAGCTACACGCTGATCGGCTCTTGGGTAATTGGCGACCAGGCCGCCGGCATCGGTGTGCGCGAGGACAATAGCTTGATCACCAAGGACTCAAGCCGGTTTCTGCCGCACTTGATCCTGGATTAAGGAAGTTGATCGTTCCCACGCTCCGAGTGGTAATGCATCCACTGACGCTCCGCGTCACCGCGCCCTGGTATTGACGTACCCATTCACGGCTGCAATCAAAGCTTCGCCAGAATAGCCATGCCCAGCATTCTCATGGTTTAATATTTTTCATATAAATACCCTTATAGGGTGATATCTATCATGAAAATAAACCATCTTCTCGCTGAATGGCCACCGGGCTCCATAGCCACTCAAGCGTGGCTGCACGAACACGGCGTTGGGCCGAGCCTCATTCAAAAGTATCAGCACACGGGTTGGGTAGAGCGTGTGGGGCATGGTGCGTGGAAACGCAGCGGCGACGATCTTGACTGGCACGGCGGTGTCTTCGCACTGCAACAAGACGCAACGGTGCAGATTTGGCCGGGTGGTGCGACGGCGTTGAGCCTGGCCGGTTACAGCCACTACCTGACCTTCGGAACGCAGACAGTCGATCTATTCGGCACATCAGAAGCTCTTCTGCCAGGCTGGTTTCGCAAGCACGAATGGGAGGCCCAGGTAAATTTCTACCGAGGCGCGCTCTTTGCGGAACTGGAAGATATGGCGTTACAACTTTTCCAAGTGCCGTACCGCCAATTTGCGCTAAAAATCTCCACCCCGGAGCGTGCGGTGCTTGAGCTTATCCATCAAAGCGACGATGAAATGCTGTTCAGCGGTGTGACCGATGTATTGAGCGGTCTGGCCACACTCAGCCCCAAACGCCTGCAAAAACTGCTTGAAGCGTGCAACTCGATCCGCGTCAAACGCGTGTTCCTGTTGCTGGCACGTAACGCGAACCATGCGTGGTATGGGCGAATAGATCGTTCCAGCATCGACATGGGTAAGGGCAAGCGGCAAATCATCCGGGGCGGTCGACTCGATAAAGAGTTCCTCATTACCGTTCCGGAGCGTTTTGCCAATGCCACTTGATCCACGTTATGCCGCTCAGGTTCGTCTGCTGGTGCAGGTCATTCCTTACGTAGCGGCAGAACGATGTTTCGCACTGAAAGGGGGGACCGCCATTAACCTGTTTGTGCGGGACTTGCCTCGGTTGTCGGTAGATATAGACCTGGCGTATCTGCCCAATTCTGCCCGCCAGCAGGCATTGGCCGACGTTCGTCAGGCGTTGGAGCGCATTGCTGGTGCCATAGCACGAGCCCTCCCTTCGAGCATCGCGACCGTTCAAGCAAATCGAGACGATGAGCTTCGGATTCTTGTAAGAAACGCTCACTCCCAAATTAAAATTGAAGTTTCGCCAGTGCTGCGCGGGACTGCCCTGCAGCCGCTGGAACGTGACGTAGTGCCGTTGGTCGAGGATGAGTTTGGTTTCGCCTCGATAGCGGTGGTGTCCTTGCCCGACCTCTACGGCGGTAAAATTTGCGCTGCACTGGATCGGCAACACCCAAGAGACCTTTTCGATGTGATGTTGATGCTTCGAGAAGAAGGGCTGACACGCGAAATTTTTGAGGGCTTCTTGGTGTATTTGATCAGTCATGGGCGGCCTATGGCTGAGCTGCTTGCTCCACGATGGAAGCCACTGGCGGATATATTTCAGGCTGAATTTGCTGGCATGACACGAACGCCGGTCACTCTTGAAGAATTAGAGGTAACCAGAGAGGCTTTGCTGACCGCGATCCAGCAACAATTCTGCGAGCAGGATGCCGCCTTTCTGATTTCGCTAAAACAAGGAGAGCCTGACTGGGCGAAGTTGAGTTTGCCTGGGATCGAAGAGTTGCCTGCTGTGCAATGGAAGCTGCATAACGTCAGGCGGATATCTACTGCGAAGCGAGTAGACGCTGTGGCGAAGCTGGAGGCGGTGGTTGGTCAATTGCTGGCCGGGTAAGCCGTGGAATGAAAAAGCCTGCTTTTCAAAGCAGGCTTGTCATACAGCGTGGTGACTTACTTAGACTGGGCAGTCAGCGCCGCGTACCCATTCATCAAATTGCGGTAGTTAGGAATCCGCTGGGACAACAGATTCCCCAGCCCTTCGATGTCGTTGCGCCAGTCGCGGTGCAACTCACACGCCACCGAGAACCAGTTCATCAACTGTGCACCGGCCTGCGTCATTCGGCTCCACGCCGCCTGCTGCACCGTGGTGTTGAACGTGCCCGACGCATCCGTTACCACAAACACCTCAAAGCCTTCTGCCAGCGCCGACAGCGTCGGGAACGCCACACACACATCCGTCACTACACCAGCAATGATGATCTGCTTACGACCGGTGGCCTTGATCGCCTTGACGAAATCCTCGTTGTCCCAGGCATTGATCTGACCAGGGCGAGCGATATATGGCGCGTCCGGGAACATCTCCTTCAACTCCGGCACCAGCGGGCCGTTAGGGCCTTGCTCGAAACTGGTGGTTAGGATGGTCGGCAAGTTGAAGAACTTGGCCAGGTCAGCCAGGGCCAGCACGTTGTTCTTGAACTCGTTGGGGGAGAAGTCCTGCACCAGGGAAATCAGGCCGGTCTGGTGGTCGACCAGCAGAACAATGGCGTCGTCTTTGTTCAAGCGGTTGTAGGTTGGAGCGCTCATGGTTGAATCCTTTTTTGTTTAGGTTGGTTGGGCGTTGCGTTCAACATGGGCACAGATTAATGGGTGGGTGATGAGGGATAAATCGGGTGGGAGGAGTCTTACTGTCAACTTAAAGTGGACAATGGTTGACGCCCGATTTCAGGTCTCCGGGTTGCTGTGCAGAACAGGAGTGAATTGCCTGATTTTGAGTAGCCAGCAGGTCCGATCCCTTTCCTTTGCAGGACGTTTCCGAGAGAATCCCAACCGCTTGCGCCAGTGGAATTGGGTGACTAGGCTGCTGACCGTCACTGCTAATTCAGTGATCGGGTTTAGTCGCCCGGATTCGATTGGCGCATAAGCAACTCATGAGTCAGGCACCCCATCGCCTGCATCTTATGGTGGCTGTGCGCAGGGCACCTTCGGGTGCGCCGGGTTCCAATCGACCGGTCGACTAACCTGCGTACAGCTGCCACCTTTCGTTTAGTCGCGTAAATGGCAGCTTCAAATTATCGATTGGAGTTTTGCTATGGATAACGTTGTTTCAGATTTGCCGTCGTCAGGCGCAACCAACCCATTCAAGGTCAATGAAGAACTGAGCTTCGAGGATGCCTGGGTGCAGGTGGCTGAGCTGTTGCATTGTGCGTTGGCTACGTCACAGGTGATCGGCGAGTCAGTGGCTGCGCCGCAGAGAGCGGTGATGCATTTGGTGGAGATGGCGAAGATGGTGGCGGATAGGGCGGTGGAGTGTTTGCAGCCCAGGTGAGGTGACATTGGCATTGGGTCAGCAAGGTGCTGATTCAATGCCGTACTGGCCGCCTGCTCATTTACCGGTTCATGTCGCTATCTGGCATTTTTGGCGACACGTTTTACCTTCATGTCGTTATTGGCGACATATCAACACATTCCCTATCATTTGAGCAGCGGCCTGCTGGACAACTTCGCTCGTCGCCAGCACGGCGCGCGACGGTGTATTGTGTGTTCAGCAGACATTAAAAAGCCGGCTTGTGGCCGGCTTTATTATATCGTAACTATCAGATAAATAAGGATAAAAATATTATACGTAGGATTAGCCCACACCTTGACCCATACTTTGGCGGTGAATGGGTTGGGCCTGTGATCGGGAGGGTTTTGTGCTTTTTCCCTATTAAGGGGGGGGTGGGCCTGGTCGTTAGACAGACCTTGGGCTCATCATCTCATGCATTGCTACGGAAGCATCGACAGCCTCCTGGATTACACGCATTCGATTCTCTACGTTCGCAATCGCTTTTGCTTCCTCGTCAGCGGTTAGCGTTGGTAGCTCGTTTCCCATTGAAGTCTCCCACAGCGTGAGCCGCTTCAGGCAATGGCGCAGCTGCTTCTTGGTCTCCTCAATCCGTATCTGATTTAGTTCGTTCGCAAGCTTGCTTGTGTTGCGTGTGACCTTCGCCATCAGGTTTTCCTGGAGCCTTGTCTCTTTTTGCGCTTCGGCCAGGTTAGCTGCATCTTCGATAAAGCGCTGGATCAGCGCTGTTTCAGTTGTTCTGTGGTTTTTTGCAAGTCTCTTGAGCGTGGTCTTGGTTTCAAGCGGCAGTGTGAAGGAGCAGGTCTTTCTGCCTCCTTTGGATAGGCGATACCGCCTTTGTCTGATGGAGCTTCTCAAGCGCTCGATGAGCTTTACACCTTCAGCCTCGGATTCGAGGGCATGGATCGATCTGACCAGATAGCTGAAGTTGCTATCTGCAAGGGCGCTCAGGCTGTTTTGCAACGACGAAGAACATCGGCGCGATAGGTAGCTGGCAGCCCAGCGCCACTCATCGCTGTCCTTCTCATTGAGCCAGCTCGGTTTCATCTCTGTCCCTTTCAACCCCGTTCCTCCTGATCAGTACCCTCGGCAGGGTAGCGATAGCTCATAGCTATGATTTTTCGTTAACGGATTTGTTTATTGATCTGTTAGCAGGATCTTATCATGCGTTGTTAATGAATGTGTGAACAGGCCTGTTCGAGGAGTTGTTAACAGAACTGTTACATGAATTAGATATTCTGATTTTATAGGTATAAAATCTCATCTAAATTCGCGATATTTTGGTGGAATCTGTGTCGGAACTGTTAGCTTTATCGGAAGACCTAGAGATTAGTTCTGATTCTAGGTTCTTTCTTCAGGCCCTGATATGCCGAGAGCAGGCCCTTTTGACTACCTCGATCAAGGTCAAGCCGGTTGCGAAGCTCCTCTGTTTGACGGATAGGTTGGTCGGAGACGCCACGCGAGAGTTGGCCGAAGCTGGGTTGTTGGTGAACAAAAAACAGGCAGGTAAGGTGGGGCGTCCGGGGCAGGAATATGAGGCGTCGCAGTACCTCCTTGATCTGCTCGCTCGGCCAAGAGGGAGTACGCTTGCTCATCAGGAACTGGTCCTGCGTCTCTTTAATGAGCCGGAGATTTATGCCGAGGGGCCTCTGCATGAAGTAGATGGGGGGAACGAGAAGGCTGCTCGTAAGCAGATACGTAAGGATGGGCGGCCGGCAGCTCCTGGCGCTTGTGGACGCCTGGGGGCTGCCACGAGAATGGTTTTGGCTGCCCTTTTAACCTTTGCCGATCAGTGTGGGGTTGTGACCGTGGTGGGGGAGGCGAAGCTTCGAGCAATGACGGGTTTGAGTTCAGTTGCGCTCAAGCACCAGGTGAAGCGGCTAGTCAGCCTGGGTTTCATTCGTGTTCATATACCGGGTGTATCCAATGGCTTTTTCGTTGGGGCCAAGGTTCGCAGTACCTACTACCTGAACCTCGATCATCCGCAACTGGGTGAGCAGCACCCTAGATGTGCCGTGCTGGTTTATGCGGAGGCTGGGCCATCTCGCAATGAAAGGCTGGCCAGCGGCCTGCCTCCTGATGTTACAGGGGCTCTTCTTTCTTTGGGGCCCGCGGTGCTGGATGTGCTCTATCACAAGGTGGCCAGGTACACGTCGCATCTACTTTCATTGACATGGGGAGAGGGGCAGGGTGAGAAGTATGGCAACGTTCCTGCGTCTTTGGACGGCATGATCTTCCGAGAGCTAGAGCAATTGAAGGTCGGCAAGCCGGGGCAGAGCGATGCCGGTTACTACTGGCCTGGAGCGCCCGACCACTTCTTTGAAGTGGCATTTGAGTGGGCGGAGCACCTGAAGAAGAGGCTCAATGGAAAGGCTTGGCCGGGATACAAGCCCAAGTTGATCAGGCTGATCCCGGAGCCGAAACCAAGGTTGGAAGAGGGGGATGACCGCTTGAGGGTCGTTTCCCTGATCGTCTATCCGGTTCCCGAGAATCAGAAGGCCTGCATTGTCTATAAGGATGTCCGTGGTGGATTCCTTCGTGAGTTCGACAGCGAGGCTGACCTGAATGTGCGGAACCGCTACGAGTTTGGCTTGCTAACCGAGTAGGTGTCCGAGCCTTCGAGTTTTTTCATACCGCCTTTGCAGATCCTCTGAGCCACAGAGGAGCCTGCTCATGCGAATCATCCGTCTGAAAGAAGTCATCGACTCGACAGGTCTTGCCCGGTCGACCATCTACAAATACATCGCGGAAGGCACCTTCCCGAAACCGGTATCTCTGGGCGACCGCTGCGTCGGCTGGGTCGAGAGCGAGGTGCACGATTGGATCCTGGCAAGGATTGAAGAGCGCGACTTGGCTGAGGGTGCTTCAGTCCGACCTAGCCGCCTGAGTATGGCCAGCTAGAAACCACCATAAACGCCATGACCTGCTTTGGCAGGTCATGGCGTTTATGCCGTATGGGGATGGCTGAATTCTCAGCTAACTCTCCCAGGATTCAGATGGTTCAATTTCTCGGCTGGCACGGCAATGTTACTCCTCATTGACTTGCTAGGTTGGGATGGCGACGGGGGCTCGGAGCGGGATCTAGTTATATAGCTCTAGACTATCAATCCATAGTCAATCAATAGCTTACATGCGGATAGCTAACCAGCCACCACCCCCCAGCTGATGGGGTAGGTCATCGATTAAATAAATACACATCACGCACCTGATATGCAAACAACCAATCAGGTACACCACGATGACCAAGCGAAATACCTACATCCATTGCTCTCAGTCCGATATAGCCATTCAGATTGAGCGACTGATCAACGCCATCCAGCGTACAGATAGCCAAGCCTTCCGAATCACTTACTCGAAGCATGGAGATGAACAGGTCAATGAAACCAGACTGTCAAAATACTTCGATGGGATCGAGCAGATGGTCGCCTTATTCGAGGGTGACGAGGAGTATCAGTACAGTTGGCACTTGAGCCTTTTCCGGGAGGCCTGTCAGGCCATTGGGATGGAGCGCAGCCCATGTGGCATTACTTGCTTGAACAAAGGTGAGGCCCGCTATCTGAGCACCAGCGAGACGTTGAATGAACTGACTAAACACATCCGAACACTACTCATCAAAAAGCAATACAAGCGCAGGGAGCACGATCAGCGCTACGAGGCAATTCAGCAGAAGATCGAAGTCGGTCGCTACGTTGATGTTGTACTTGATCGCTACGCCCGTACCTGCGTGATCAGGGTTGATCTGTATTACCTTGCCGAGGCTCAAGCTAGGTCACGTGTGGAGCACGTATTCGACGATCTGAGTCGGTTGATGGCTGAGCGAGAGCGTAACCTGATTTTCGACCATGAGACCGGCTACATATGCAGCGTTGAGCAGGGGGAGGATCGGGGCTATCACATCCATGCTGCCTTCTTTTTCAACGGTGCTCATGTGAGCGCAGATATCTACAGGGCGCAGCGGATCGGTGAGCTGTGGGAGCGTATTACCCGTGGTCAGGGCTACTTCAACAACTGCAACCTCGAAAAAGAAAAATACCAAGATAGGGTGGGGGTTGGCCTAATCCACAAAAGGGATCTGATTGCACGGGGTAATGTGCATTACGCCATGCGTTACCTGGTCAAAAATGATCAACATCTGCGGCTCAAGCCCATGAGGGCGAAGTGTTTGCGCAAAGGTGCGTTGCGCAGGCTATCTGCCTGAAATCTTTACAGGCATCAGCCCGCATGCTGGTTCCCAGCTTTATGAGCGGTTAAGGTTCGGCCATCAGTAATTGTTCAGCACAGGGAGGCTGGTGTCATGTCACCATTGATCCTCAGCTCCCTGCATTCACTCGTTTAAAGGATTCCAGCGTGAATCAGCAACAGCAAAACCTAGCCGACTTCATCTGGAACGTGGCCGACGTGCTGAGTGGCGACTTCAGGCAGTCCGAATTCGGCCGCAACATCCTGCCGGTTACCGTATTGCGCCGGCTGGAATGCGTGCTGGAACCCACTTTCCTTATAGAACGCAGGGCTACCTTGATCCCCACTATCATCAGCGGTCGGATCGGTCAGATCGTTCAACAGGAGGCGGTATGAGCCAGGGTCGCAGTATTCGCCTGTTTCTGGTGGACGGAACGCCCAATGGCCTGCTCACTGCCGAGATCATGAACTGGACCGGCCATGTGCTGACCGGCCCGCGCAGCAAGCTGGCCGAGTTGGTGCAGCGCCCCGAGTGCGGGCGTACGGGTGTGTACTTTCTGGTAGGCCCTGATCCTGAGAACAACCTGCGCTCGAAGGTGTATATCGGCGAGTCCGATGACGTGGCCAAGCGCCTGAAGCAGCACAATCGCGCCGAGGCCTCCGAAGGTACAGCAGGCGGTAAGGATTTCTGGGAAAAGGTCTGCCTGGTCACCAGCAAAGACCAGAACCTGACCAAGACCCATGTGAAGCACTTGGAAAGCCTGCTGATTGGCATCGCCAACACCGTCGGGCGCTGTGAGCTGGTCAACGGCACCGCCCACGACTACGGCAACCTGCCGGAGTCCGACCGCGCCGACATGGCCTTCTTCCTGGCGCAGATTCGCACCGTACTGCCGGTATTAGGTTTTGACTTTTTGCGCGAGCTGGTCAGGCCGTCGAGCATGGTGGACAGCCCTGTGGGTGAGCCGCTTAGCGCGTCACCTCGCTTTGTTATGACGGCGTCCAAATATGGGGCGAGTGCCGCCGCACAAGAAATTGATGGCGAGTTTGTAGTGCTTAAGGGCTCAACTGCTCGGGCCGAGTGGGGTAACACGGCTCACAGCTACGAGAACCTTTTTAAGCTGCTCGTTGCCGATGGTGTGCTACAGACTGTCGATGGCGGCCGGAAGGTTTTTACCCGGGACTACGCATTTAGCAGCCCCAGTGCGGCGGCCGCTGTTATCCACGGACGTGCAGCCAATGGCCGTATAGAGTGGACGGTGGAAAGCACAGGACAGACCTACGCGGCCTGGCAAGATCAGCAGTTGAACAGTGTGACACCGGAGCCGGAGACCGCATGAGGCAGCCCGCCTGCAGCTTAGACGCTTGGCATAGTGCTCTGCATTCGCCATGTACAAGATGATTTGGTACACAGTGCGTTCCGTTTTTATCGGTTAAGCCAATTCGCGACGCGCGGCGTCGCGAATTGAGTTGGATGCAGTTCAACCACGTTTTTTTGGATTATCTGCAATGAACGAAGCAGCCCTGCAGCGCCACTTACGTGAGCATTTCCCCAAAGAGAATGCCGCCTGTGAGTGGAAGGAGTTCAAGAACCTGCGTCATGCCTTGGTTGGCAGTGCCAGCAGTGATGTGATCAGCTATATCTCGGCCATCGCCAACATGGAGGGTGGGCATCTGGTGATTGGTGTGGAGGATGCTACGCTGCGTATTGTCGGCATTCAGGACTTCAACAACCAGACAGTCGACAATGTGCGTCAGCGCCTGCTTGAGCGCTGCCGGGCACTCGACTCGGAAGCCTTCCGTGTCGAGTCATTCACCACAGCCGATACCGGCAAGACGGTGTGGGTCTTCCATATTCCCAAGCATCGGCCGGGGAGGCCGGTGTACGCCCATGACAGAGCCTGGCAGCGGCTGGATGATTCACTGGTGGAAATGCGCCAGGAACGTCTGGAGGCAATCCTGCATGAGGCCATCGATGTCAGTGATTGGTCGGCACAGCTTGTCGAGGGGGCAACGCTCGATGACCTTGATCCCCAGGCTGTTGCTTTGGCCCGAGAGAAGTTTGCCGAGAAGCATCGCAATGCGCCTTTCGCTGCTGAAATTGCGGACTGGGATCTGGCGACCTTCCTGGATAAAGCCAAGATCACCATTCAGGGCCAGATCACGCACACCGCGTTGTTGTTGCTAGGCAAGCCTGAGGCGTGCCACTTTTTGCCCACGCTGGCGCAAATCACCTGGAAACTGATGGGCGAGGAACAGGCCTATGAGCACTTCAGTCCACCCTTTCTGCTCAGTACTACGCAGGTACTGCATCGCATCCGGAATATAGGCTACAAGTTGTTCCCGCAAAATCAGCTGCTCGCCACTGAGGTGAGCAAGTACGACACACGGGTGATTCTGGAAGCGCTGCACAACTGCATTGCTCACCAAGACTACCAACTGCGCTCGCGTATTTTGCTGACTGAGCGGGTTGACCGTTTGGTATTCGAGAACGCTGGCGGTTTCTTCGAGGGAAAGCCTGAGGATTATTTCAGCGGCGAGCAGACCCCTAGTCGGTATCGTAATCCTTGGCTGACCCAGGCCATGGTCAGCTTGAACATGATCGACACCATGGGTTTTGGTATCCGCACCATGACCCTGTCGCAGCGTAAGCGTTATTTTCCGTTGCCCGATTACAGCAAGTCTAATGCGAACAAGGTGGTGCTGGAGATCTACGGCCATGTGATTGACGAGAACTACACCCGTCTGTTGCTAGAGCACCAGGATTTGCCGCTCAACACCGTGATGCTGCTAGATCGGGTGCAGAAGAAACAGCCGATCACTGACGATGCGGCAGCAATGCTGCGTAAGCAGGGGTTGATCGAGGGGCGTAAGCCGAATTACTACGCCGCCGCTCAGATCGCGCAAACCACTGACAACAAAGGCGACTACATCCGTAATCGAGCGTTCAATGACGCCTATTACAAGGACACGATTCTGGCTTATCTCGCTCAATACGGATCTGCGACCCGGCGGGATATTGATGTGCTGATTTTAGACAAGCTTTCGAACGTCCTAGACGAGAAGCAAAAGCAGAACAAGCTGCGCAATTTGCTCCATGCCATGTCGAAGCGTGACAAAACCATCGTAAAAAGAGGTAGTTCGCAGCAAGGTCGGTGGACGTTAATCGGTCTTGAAAAAGACAAGGTTTAGACAAGCTGTAGATAAGGTTTAAGACAAGCCGGGCGATGTCAGCTGGACTTGAATATGAATTTGAGAGGGGAAGCCATAATGATGCGGCGCTGCCCTTGCCCCTTTGGGGAGTCACCTCTCCTCCATAGACGGCGCTAAAAACCATAGAAGTGTTCCGATGGCGAGGATTCTGTCTAACCACGCTGACTGCTTGGAGCAAGCCAGAAAATCTGTGCCGTAATCGGTGGCCCGAAACCACCTAGCCGGTTAAAGTTCCGCATCGTTCAAGGCTACACGCAGGGAGGCGGTGCAAGAACGCCTTCCTAACAGTGCGTGAACCAGCAAAACCAATCCCAGGGGAATATGTGACAACCGATTCGCTTGACCAAATTATGCACAATGCTACGAGCGGAGTGAGTTCCGATCAGGAGTCGCCATCGCTCGCCTGGTCGGAGGCGGATCTGCTGAAGTTTCTTGCCCAGGCATGGGACCAGTACACCCCCGCGCACATAAAAGTCATCGGGCGGTTGCGGCTGGCCGAAGGGGACTCTTTCGGGTTCCTAGAGGGCCTGCATCATGCAGAGACAGGTATCAAGCTTGGATCTCCGTCAAGGAATTCAAGAGTGCACCAACGGGTGTTTGTGCCGGGATCAGAGATCAAGGATTTCCAGAGTCGCTGGGGAAGTGCGACCTACGCAGTTGCTGAGTTGGAACTGTCGCCACTGGAAGAAAGGCAGAAGCAAGACGATCCATTCACTTGCAAGGTCCGTCGCGGCACTCTGGCGGCGCTCAGCCATATACCTGAAAGCTGGGGGGTTCGTAGCATCGATTCAGAGTCGGTGCCGCTGATCGCGGAGATGGCCCGCCAAGCCATTGATGAACGCTTGGCTGGTGAGACGGCTGAGGTCGAGGAGAGGTTGCGCTCGGTGCGTTCGACGCTCGAAGAGGTGACCTCGGAGAAGCGGTTGTTCGATGATGAACTTGGGCGAGTGGAGCGAGAAGTTTTGCAGCGAATGGATCGCATCGAATTGCTTGACGCGGAATATATGAAGAAGAGAGAGGTGTTGGATAAAAAAAACAGCGAACTGGAAGCCCTCCTCAGGGAAAGAGGCGAACGCATGGTCGCGCTCGATCTCGTCGACAGGGCTGATCTAGAAAAAGTGTTCCCCCCCAAAGGGACGCCCGATGTACGAGAAGGGCACATCTTCCGGGAGGCGCTTGCCGGAAACCTCCAGCAGCTAGCTTCGTTTATCCAGGCGCATCTTTGGCGCAAGGGCATCCGCTATACCCGCGCGCACCTGCTCGACTTCATCACCCTGTTGCGCAGCAACGACCTGATCGTACTCGCAGGTGACTCTGGCTCCGGCAAGACCAGCCTGGTGAAAGCTGTGGCCTCCGCTGTCGGGGGACGCTGCACAATTGTGCCGGTGAAGCCCAACTGGACCGGTTCGGACGATCTGCTTGGCTACTACAATCCAATTGAGCGGCGTTACCACCCATCACAGTTCCTGATGGCGCTACTCGATGCCGCGCGCGAGCCAGAGATTCCGTATTTCATTTGCCTCGATGAAATGAACCTTGCGCGCGTGGAGTACTATTTTGCCGACTTCCTGAGTTTGCTTGAAACACGCGGCGAAGCGCCCTGGATCCACCTGTACTCTTCGGCGGAGGAGAAACAGGCCGTTATCGATAACAAAATCTTCCTTGCGCTGGAGGAAGAGGCCAGGAAGCGCGCTGGTCTTCCGGACGACGCCTCGTTCAGCGATATTCTGATGAACGATCAGGCCAATTTTGAGCTTCGCAGACTGGCGGGCTTCCAAGAGGCTGACACTGTACTCAATCACCACGCGAAGATCAGGCGATCGCTCTCGGGACTAATCGACATTCCGGCCGGATTCCGATTCCCGACGAATGTCTGGATCATCGGGGCGATCAACGTGGATGAGACTACGCATTATCTTTCGCCAAAGATCCTCGATCGTGCGCACGTCCTGCGGTTCCGGAACCCGGTGTTGATGGACTGGGATGAGGTTGAGGGCGAGTTGACGGAGTTCGACTTAGACCTGGATCTACCGATGAACATGCTGGCCGCCGATATCGGTTTCCGCGCCGAGTACCCGGCCTTCAATCAGGCCGATCCGCAGGTAAAACTGTTGGTCAGCCTGGCGCGGGACTATCTCGATCCGCTGGGCATCGAGTTCGGCCTGCGAGCAATCCGGCAATCGCTCAACTACATCCGTAGAGGTGAGGAAGCCGAAATTGGTACAGTGGCTGCTTTAAATAACATCGTACTGCACAAGATTCTTCCAAAAATCATCCTCGATGTGGAGAAGGTTTCGACCAATGGGCAGAAACGACGGGATGTGCTGATTGGCCTCAGGGATTCACTGGCACAGACCTTGGATGGCCTTGACCAGAGCCAGGTGACCGAGTCTGCTGTTGAATCCCTAGATGAGTTGATCGCGCGCGCTGAAGGCAACAACGGCATTGCCAACTTCTGGGCCCGGTAATGCTTCCGGAAATTGAAGCTCGCTATCTGATGATTGACTGGCGGTCGGAAGGTGTCGCCCGGGCAATCGAGGTTGCGCCGGTACCGCTGGAGATAGAGTCGCTCGCTGAAGGTGGGTTTATTGTTGAATGCACGATTTTCAACGATTTTCATCCGTGGCTCGGTATTCGCCTTGGGTCTGGGTTTGAAGAAGTAGTGCCTGTTTTCGTGACTGCATCGGGACAGGAAGCCCCTATGCTGCGGGTTGCAGATCAGCTAGGTGGTGGGTGCTGGTGGTTGCATCATGATGGCTGGGATCACTTTGGTAAGCGCCATCTGAGCGAGCTTCAACGGAGTGCAGGTGTCTACAATTTCCGGATAGGCGATGTAATGCTGCAGGTTAAAAATCACCTGTCAGCATTTGGTTGCGCCGATATCCAGGCGTATGTCGATGACTTCCGGGGTGATCTGCTCTGGATGATCATGAACGATACCGCTGGAGCCACCGCAGCGGGCAAAGGTGCAGGGACTGGGGCCGAGCTCATTGAGGCGCTGGAAAAATTGCATGTTGCGTCGCAACGGGTTCTGGCATCTCCCTCGGTTACCATTCGGGAGGGGCGGGCGCCGCAGCCTGTTGCGAAGTTGCGTCCAAATACGGTGAGCTTCCGCGAGTATGCGCGTAATCCAGAAGCCCGCCAGCTCACGGGCAGGGTCTTTAACGAATCGGCGGACACCGCCGAGAACCGCTACCTACGGCATATGTTGGCGGTTTCCCTGAAAGTGGTCGATGCCTATATTTCGGCGGCCTCACTGCAGTCCGACTTTCTTGACCGGCTAGCTTTACAGGAGAGTGAGCGCGCCCGGCGCAACCGTGAAATGAAAATGCGCCTTGTTGATCCCGAGGTGTTCGATCAGCAGACGGAAGAGATCAAGCGCAAGCTGGATGCACTTGCGGACTTCAAAGATCTGTCCGGAGATGAGGCGGGCCGAGTGGGTCGGTTTCCGATTCGTTTGGGTAATAGATATTTTTTCGAGTTCTCTTTTTATTACACGCCACAGGAGACTGTGGAGAGCAATGTGGCCAGCCCTGTCGACTACAGAGTGGTTGTGCTGCCTAAAGATTTGTTCGAGCTAATTCTCGGAACACATCACTTCTGCAAAGACTTTACGCTCTCAGGGTGCGTGGAATCTTGCGTGAAGCTTACGTCCAAAGGGCAACGATTTCGCCAGATCACCTTCACCTCGGTGCATGAGGTTTCGTCGCAAACGAGCGCGCTTGAGAAAAGGGCAGGGAAGAGACGAGACTTGGAGGAAAACAATTGGCTTGTTCGTCTTTCCAGTAATGAGTTGCGTGAGCTTAAGCGCGAAGCGGACATCGGTGAGCGGCGCGCGGAACAATCTCTGGAAAAGAAGAGAGTTATTTCTTTGTCAGTTGAGGAAATAGCGCGGCGGGCGCGAAGGTTGGTGGAAATCGACACTGGCTTTGGTTGCTTGGGCATTTCGCCCAGTCCGAATTTCCCACTGGGAATGCGGCTCGTATCCAATCCGGATTACGCCGCCTGTGTGTCGGCATTTAATAAAGTTCGCCAACTCTTCGATCGCGGCGGCCTGGATCTGTCGAAATTGGACGAGATCAGCAGCATAGGGATCCTTCATGCCAGTGATATCTATGAAAAATGGTGTCTGCTTAATATCTTCAAGTTGTTGATGCATGACTTCCGCTTCGAGCCCGAGCGTGGCTGGGAAGAAAAACTGGTTGCGACCTCGCTCGCGCGGGCAAGCAACGTCAAGTTCGAGTTTTCGCGTGACGACCTGGAAATTAAGGTTGCCCTCACCTGCCAGGCAGACATGCCCACAGGGCGACGGCCTGATTTCGTTCTAGAGGTTATCTATACGGGCAAGGAACAGTCTGAGCGTTTCGATCGCGAAAGTGGATGGCGCGGAGGCATCGTGATGGACGCCAAGTTCAGGAGCAACTGGAAGAAAGATGGGTTGCACCGTATGCTTGACGAGTTGGTTCTGGCGAAAGGCTACGACAAGGCGGTGGGAAGCGGAAAGGTCTTTATCCTGCAGCCTTGCGAGTTCACAGCTCGTCCCGCGGCGTCACCCCTCGAATGGGGGGCGCATAGTGATTACGGCAGGACGCAATCCCATCGCCAGGGGTGGATACAGACCGGCGTGGCGTCCACCGGGGCACGCTCGACTCAGCACCTCAAGCGCCTGCTGGCAATGGTATTGCAGAGTTCATTTCCTGAGCCGTATGAAGAACGCGATGACAATAACACCTGGACATCCTGCAGCTTCTGCCTAGGTTGTGGCGAACGCCATGTTTCTGCAGCAATCCAGGCAAAGAGTACGAAAAGCGGGGCGACGAGATGGCTTCTTGACTGTAAGCACTGCGGAGTGTGGACCGTTAGGACCCATTGCTACGGTTGTGCGGCGCCGCTATTCAAGAACGGAACGATGTGGACGTACCACAACACTGTCGCCGATCAGGTGACCAATGTGATCTGCCCTAGCTGTGGCTCCTACTTTGACGCGGGGTTCAGTTGAATCACCAATCTATTGGCAAGCACAGGCCCGCCGGTTGAGATGTCCGCCTAATTATCTCTGGTTCGTCACTATCACGGCCTGTTATCATCATTTTTAGCAGGACTAATGATGGCAGTATGGACAAGGATTACTTTAAATGCCGAACCTGGCATCAGGTGGAGCTTCACCCAGCCAACGCGAACGCCTGTGGCAGATCGATTTCCTGGTGCGATTTCGTGGCCAGGTGACCCGACAGGACTTGGTTCGGCGCTTTGGCATAGCGCTGTCTAACGCCACGCGCGACTTCACCCTGTATCGCCAACTGGCACCGGACAATCTCGACTACGACCATAGCGACAAAGTCTATCGGCGTACCCCTGGCTTCCAGCCGTTGTTTACCTACGACCGTGAGCACACTCTTCAAACTCTGACCCTGGGGCAAGGGGTGGGCTTAGAAGCCTGCGCTCAGCCAATTCTGGTCGATGCTGCCCCCACACTGAATCAGCCAGATCTGGATGTCCTGGCAGTGGTATCGCGGACTATTTATGCTGGCAAGGCGCTATTGATCCGTTATTTGTCGATAAGCAGCGGCGAAACCACTCGCGAAATCGTACCGCATAGCCTGGTCAATACTGGCCTGCGCTGGCATGCGCGCGCCTACTGTAGGACGCATGCCCAGTTCAGGGATTTTGTGCTGACACGCATTACCTCGGCAGAGGAGGTCGGAGGTGTCATCGACACAGCGGTTGAGTCGCGGGCCCAGGATCAAGAGTGGAATCATGAGCTGGCGCTGGAGCTGATCCCGCATCCCCGCGCGACTTATGCTCGTGCAATCGAACTGGATTACGGGCTCGCTCCTGGTCAATCCATTCGAGTATCGGCGCGTGCCGCAATGGCCGGCTATCTGCTGCGCCGTTGGGGTGTTGATTGCAGCCCTCAAGCTGAACTGTCCCCAAACGAATATCAACTTGCTTTGCGCGACTTTGAAGAAGTGGCTGCCGTAGCCAACCTCTCCATCGCCCCCGGCTTTCCCACGGAGACAAGCTGCTGATGAGTTCTACCGAGGCCCAGCAAAAATTCGGCTTCAAGTTCGGCCGCAACGGTGCTCATTCCGCCCGCACTATGATGCTGGCAGAAATTACCGAGCTGTTTCATGGTCGCGGCGTTGAGACAATCTCCGCCCAATACCAGGAAGACATAGAGCTATTCAACGTCCTACATAAGCCGACCGAGAAGGCAAGAAAACTGACGTGGCGACATCTCATCGACCTTTATGGCATGGATATCACTATCCCGTTGTTTCGGACCTTTCGCCGTTTATGGGAAAGCGACGAATCGGCAAGACCCATGCTCGCTTGCCAAATGGCGCTGGCTCGGGACCCGCTGTTGCACCTGTCCCAGGAAAAGATCCTTTCGCTCGCGCCAGGTCAATGGCTGCCTCGTGAGGAAATGGAGCAGGCGCTGGACGAGCAATGTCCGGATCGCTACAGCAAAGCGATGCTCAAATCACTGGCACAAAACGTCAACGGCACTTGGACTAATGCGGGCTTTCTGAAAGGGCGCACTAAAAAGCACCGTTCCGAGCCAGAGGTGCGCCCGGTCAACGTGGTGTTTGCCTTGTTTCTCGCTTATCTGCAGGGAGCCACCGGCAACCGGCTGTTCACCAGCGAATGGACCCACCTGCTCAGTAGCCGCCAGGAGCGATTGCTGGAGTTGGCCCGTCAGGCGAGCTACAGCGGGATGATTAACTTCAAACACTCCAGTGAGGTGGTGGAAGTGACCTTCCCCGACTACCTAAGCAAGGAAGAGGAGTCTTGGTTGCATGAGTAACCGACTGAACCGCCTTATTAAGAGCTACGCCAGCCATATCAGCCTGCCCTGGATGAAAGGCTTGGCCGATGAGCAGCGGGTGTTGTTTGCCGTCTACCACAAGGAAGACGAGCTCAAGCTGCGTGCTCGCGTTGAAGAATTTCGACTGGTCACCGAAAGCGCAGGCCACCCCTGGCTGGAGCTGGATATTACCCGCCTATTTTCCGACTGGATGGCGAAGCAGAAATACCGCGAAGACTACTTTGAGGACCCAGATACCCTGGCTCCCAAGTACAAGACCTTTGTCCGCCAGTCGGTCGAAGAGCTAGCTGAGCGAATCAATAGCCAAGCTGATGACAAGACAGTTGTCGCGCTCATTGGCTGCGGCACCCTGTTTGGTTTTGCCTCCGTCTCCGACTTTGTTAAACAGCTGGCCGAGCATGTTCCAGGGAGATTGTTGGTGCTCTTCCCTGGAGAATACATCAATAACGGCTACCGCCTGCTGGATGCCCGCGACGGCTGGGGTTACCAGGCTACGGCTATCACCGCTGATAACTGAACTCAGTTGCATAAAGACACTAACGCACAGATTGGCGCAGTAGGCGCAAATGGAGTACGCCCAGGATGTTGAACCGCGAAATTTACCAGCTCGACCCCCAGCAGAACCGTCTGGAAAACAACGGCGTCGCCGAAGTAAAAGACGACCAGTCAGCCCAGGCACTCAAGACCCTGCGCTATGAGCTGCAGACTTTCGTCTGCGACGGTGAGTACCAAGCCGGTCTCGACAAGATTCTGTCAGCCTACCTGCGCAATTTGGGCAGCCAGCACGAACAGCCCGGTGTGTGGATCTCTGGCTTCTTCGGGTCGGGTAAATCGCACCTGGCTAAAATGCTCCGCGCGCTGTGGACTAACCAGCCGTTCAGCGATGGTGTCTCTGCCCGCGATATTGCCGACCTGCCGCAGGAGGTCAAAGACCACCTCAAAGAACTAAGCAACGCCGCAAACCGCCACGGCGGTCTGCATGCCGCCTCCGGTACGTTGGGCTCCGGCGCCAACAATAACGTGCGTCTGGCGCTGCTCAATATTGTGTTCAAGTCTGCCGGCCTGCCCGAGCAGTACCATCAAGCCCGCTTTGTGCTGTGGCTGAAAAAGCAAGGCATCTTTGATCAGGTTAAAGCCAAGGTTGAGGCCGAGGGCGACAGCTGGGGCGATGAGCTGGAAGACCTTTATGTCTCCCGCAGCATCGCGCGTGCATTGCTTGATATAGACAGTACCCTCGGCGGAGACGTCAAAGAGGTGCGTCAGCTGCTGCGCGAGCAGTACCCCAACCTCCAGGATGTAACCAACCAGCAGATGGTTGACGCCATCTATGATGCCTTAGCGGCGCAAGGCCAGTTTCCGCTCACTCTGGTGGTACTTGATGAGGTGCAACAATACGTCGGCTCTGATACCGACAAGGCGCATCAAGTCCAGGAGGTGGTAGAAACCTGCTGCAAGCACTCCATCTTCCAGAACAAGCTGCTTTTTGTTGCCACTGGCCAGAGCGCCCTGTCAGGCATGCCTAATCTGCAGCGTCTACTCGGTCGCTTCCAGATTCCAATTCAGTTATCCGATACTGATGTCGAGTCGGTGATCCGCAAGGTCATTCTGCAGAAAAAAGCCTCGGTCAAGCCGCAATTGGAGCAGGTGCTGAAATCTCACTTGGGCGAGATTTCACGTCAGCTGCGCGGCACCAAAATCGAGCACCACCAGGATGACGAAAAAGTCATGCTGGCCGATTACCCCCTGCTGCCGGTACGCCGCCGCTTCTGGGAGCGAGTGTTGCGTATCGTCGATACCACCGGCACCGTCTCGCAATTGCGTAACCAGCTGAAGGTCATCCACGAGGCCGCCCAGGCCACCGCCGACCTGCCGTTGGGCCATGTGGTGCCGGCTGACTTCATCTACAACCAGATCGCAGTAAACCTTCTGCAGACCGGCGTCATCTCTAAAGAAATCGCCGAAACCATTGGTCGCCTGTCCGCCGGCGATACTGACGAAAAGCTCAAGTCCCGCATTCTCGGACTGGTGCTGCTGATCGGCAAACTTCCCTCTGATCCAACAGCTGACTGCGGCGTGCGTGCCACCGCCGATATGCTTGCTGACCTGCTGATTGATGACCTCAATAACGGCAAAGACTCCATTCGTACCAGAGTGCCCAAACAGCTTCAGGCATTGTCTGACGAAGGGCTGGTTATGCCCATGCAAACCAGCATAGGTACAGAGTACCGCCTGCAAACTCAAGAGAGCGCCCAGTGGTACGACACCCTGCGCCAGGAAGAGGCCGACCTGCGCGGCAATATGCAGCGTATCGAAAATATCCGCGTAGACCTGTTGCATAAAGAACTGCGCCGCCAGGTAGCCCAGGTACGACTCACCCAGGGCAAGTGCAACGAACCGCGCCAGGTAATCCCTTGCTTCGATTCCGAGCTGCCCAAAGACACCAAAGAAAAAGTCTACGCCTGGGTGCAGGACGAGATCGGCTTAGGCATAACGGAAAAAAGCTTCCTTGCAGATGCTCGCAGTTGTCACTCCGGAGATCCGACTATTTTCGTATTTGTGCCGGGACGTAATCGCTCCGAGTTAACAAACGCCATCCTTGCTGAACACGCTGCTCAGGCCACCTTGGAAAAGCGCGGCATCCCCAATACCGATGCCGGCAAAGACGCCCGCAGCGCGATGGAAACCCGCTATCGTGATGCGCAAAAGCAGGTACAAGCGCTGCTCAGGGAAATCTTCGACGGTGTGCAAGTGCTACAAGCCGGTGGTAACGAGGTCGACGGCAACACGATTGCCGACCGGGTAGAAGCTGCTGCTAAAGCCTCGCTGATTCGCCTCTACCGCGACTTCGATGCAGCTGATCACCCCGGCTGGGGCAAAGTGTATGACCGTGCCAGCAAAGAGGGTGGGCAAAATGCCCTGGAAGCGCTGAGTTACAGCGGTGATGCCGAGCAGCAGCCCGTGTGCGCTGCCATCAAGCGCTATATCGGCGTGTCGAAAAAAGGTAACGAGATTCGTGAGCACTTTCTGGCCGCTCCCTACGGTTGGCCGCAGGATGCCATCGATGGAGGCCTCGCTATCCTGATGGCCACCGGCATTCTCATTGCGTACGACAATCGCAATAACCCGGTTACTGCCACAACTCTGGATCGCAAGCAGATCACCCAAACCAGTTTTAAACCGGAAAGAATCACCATCCGCCCGGTAGACTTGATCAAAATACGCGGTGTACTTAGCAGCAGCGGCATCGATTGCCAGCCCGGTGAAGAAGCTAGCAAACTGCCATTTCTAGCTGAAAAAGGACGCGAACTAGCCAAGCGAGCAGGGGGGGAAGCCCCGCTGCCTAAAACCCCCGACAGCCGTATTTTCGACGAGCTGGCGCGCCACTCTGGTAACGCACAACTCAAGCATGTGCTAGATGAGCAAGACTCCATCAAACAGGCGGTCAAGGACTGGGCCGACATTGCCCAACGCATCGAAGCGCGGCGCAGTGATTGGGCGCTGCTGAAAAACCTGCTCGACCTCAGTCGTGGTCTGTCTTTCCATGCCGCTATCCAGACTGAGGTAGATGCCATAGTCAGCCACCGGTCCTTGCTGGATGATCCCAATCCGGTATCCGGCCTGGTCCAGCAGCTGGTTAATAAGCTGCGCGATGCAATTCAGTTCCATGTGCAGGCCTATCAGGATCGGTATGCCGAATGCTTGGCTCAACTGCAAGCCGACAGCCACTGGCAGCAACTCAGCGAGCAGGAAAAAAACGACATCCTCGGCAAACGTAAACTGCTCACCTTGGCGCAACCGGTGCTTAACGACGCCGAGGCCATTATCGACAGTCTCAATGACGTCAGCCTGGAACAGTGGACTGACCGCACCGAATCGCTGGCCAGTAAATTCGATAGCGCGCGTATGGAAGCCGTGCAGCTGCTGCAACCCAAGCTGCAGCGCATCAACCTGCCGCGCAAAACCTTTGAGACGGAGTCCGACGTCGACACTTGGCTGGCTGAAGTCAAGCAACAGATTCTCGACAAACTCAACGATGGACCGGTGACTTTCTGATGACTCGACAGCCCCTCGATAAATCCCTACGCCGTGCGCTAGAAGCTACCGTTGTCAAAGCTCGCGACATCGCCGAGCAGGCTGCCACCCAGGCGGTTAAGCGTTTGAGTGTGGGTGATGCCAAACCAGCCGACTACCTGAGTGATGAGCAACGCAAACTGCGCACCCGCCTGCGTGCCCACGGCCGCCAGCTAGGTGACAGTAAAGAGGCTAACGGCCAGCAATCTGTCCGCAAGCTGGTCACCGAAGTGGCCTACGAGCATTGGCACCGGATGTTGTTTGCACGTTTTCTGGAGCAGAACAGCCTGCTTATGTACGACGAGCACACGTCGCTGACCTTGGCCGAATGTAATGAGCTGGTGCAAGACCCGGATGTAGCCCGTGACGAATTGGAACGTCGCTGCCAAAGCGGGTGGGAGCTAGCCGGGGTGCTGGCCTCGAAGATGCTGCCGCAGATCTTTCGCATTGATTCGCCGGTGTTCGAGTTGGAGCTTGCCCCAGAACATCAGCGCAGTCTGGAGCAGCTGGTGACTGGCCTGGACTTGGAAACCTTTCAGGCCCAGGACAGCCTGGGCTGGGTCTATCAGTTCTGGCAGAGCAAGCGCAAAGAAGAGGTGAACAAGTCCGAGGTCAAGATCGGTGCCGACGAACTCTCGCCGGTCACCCAGCTGTTCACCGAACCCTATATGGTCAGCTTTCTGCTGGATAACAGCCTGGGAGCCTGGTGGGCCGGCCAGAGCCTGAGCGATAGCGATTGGCAGCACGCCACTTGCGAACAGGAACTGCGCGACAAAGCCGCCATCCCTGGTGTGCCGCTGAGCTACCTGCGTTTCGTTAAAGATGAGACGACCCAGCAATGGCAACCTGCCTCCGGCACCTTCGATGCCTGGCCTAAACAGCTGAGTGAGCTGAAAACCCTCGATCCCTGCTGTGGCTCTGGCCATTTTCTGGTGGCTGCCTTCTTGATGCTGGTGCCCATGCGCATGCAGGCCGAGAACCTGACGGCGCTGCAGGCCATTGACCGGGTGTTAAGTGACAACCTTCATGGCTTGGAGCTGGACCAGCGCTGCGTGGAACTGGCTGCTTTTGCCGTGGCGCTGGAAGCCTGGCGTTACCCGCAGGCCGTTGGCTACCGCAGCCTGCCGGAGTTGCATCTGGCATGTAGCGGCCTGTCCATCGCCGCCGCACGCGACGAATGGAAAGAACTTAGCCGTAAAGCCGGCAAGCATAACCTGACCATTGCCTTGGACTGGATGTACCAGACCTTCCAGGATGCGCCGGTACTTGGCAGCCTGATCAATCCGCGTCGCAGCAAAGCCGCGCAAATCGCTCAATGGAGCGAGTTGCAGCAACTACTAGGCGAGGCGCTGACGCAGGAGCAAACCCAACAACACAATGAAGCGGAGACAGAGGTCTCTGCCCACAACAACCGCCTGGAAGCTGGCATCGTCGCCCAGGGTCTGGCCAAGGCCGCCGAGCTGCTAGCTAATCAGTACACCTGGGTGATCACCAACGTACCCTACCTGGCGCGAGGAAAACAGAACGACACCCTAAAGGACTTCTGCGAGGCCTATTACCCCGCCGGAAAAAACGATCTGGCTACGGTCTTCCTCGACCGATGCCTGGAGTTTTGTACCCAAGGTGGCACGGCCAGCATTGTCTTACCGCAGAACTGGCTATTCCTCACTACCTATAAAAAGTTCCGTGAGAAGCTGTTGCAGAATGATGGCTGGCATCTCATTGCACGGATGGGTGAAGGTGCATTTGAATCATCAGCTGCGGCAGGTGCTTTTGTTGCATTGATTACCCTTAGTCGGGGCAATGCAGCGTGCCAGTTTGCGGATCTACTGCACAGCGGTGATCAAGTGAACTGGATTCGTGGGGTGGATGTGTCTGAGCCGCGCACGGCGACGGAGAAAGCAGCGGGGTTGCTGACGGGTAGAGTGAAGAGTGTGGAGCAGGAGAGGCAGCTGGGGAATCCTGATGCGAGAATAACTTTTGAGTCTCAAGGATCAGGAAGCCTCCTTTTGGAGTATGCAGTTTGCCCGCGAGGTATCGTTTCTGGAGATGGTGACAAGTGGTCTAGATTTTTCTGGGAGGTGGAAATATCAAATCGGTGGCGCTTACTTGTAGGCACAACAGAAGCTACTGCTCATTTCTCAGGTCAACAAAAAGTTATTGATTGGGTGTCAGGCGGTGACGGCATGCTTCGTCCAGGTAGAGATAATGTTGCTCTTGGACGTAAGGGAGTAAGCGTGGGATTGATGCGCTCGCTGGATGCAACTCTTTACAACGGGGCCTTCTATGATCAAACGACTGCATCTATTACGCCTAAGAATCCGAAGCACGTCCCCGCGCTGTATGCATATGTGAGCTGTCAAACTTATTCTTTAAACATTCGCTCACTTGATCAGAAACTCAATGTAACTCCTGCAACACTTACTAAGGTTCCTTTCGACCTCGACCACTGGACCAAAGTCGCCAATGAGCAATACCCCAACGGCCTCCCTCAGGCCTACACCAACTATCCCGATCAATGGATTTTCCACGGCCATCCCTGCGGTTCGGTGATCTGGGACGAGCAGGCCAAGTGGACTGTTCACTGTGAGCTGCGAATCGATGAAAGCGTGCTGCAAGTCGCCGTCGCCCGCCTGCTCGGCTACCGATGGCCGGCGGAGCTGGATCCGGAGATGGAGCTGGCCGCAGAGCAGCGTGATTGGGTGCAGCGTTGCCAGGCGTTGGATGCCTATGTGGACGACGATGGCATTGTCTGTTTGCCCGCCGTGCGCGGTGAAAAGGCCGCCGACCAGCGCTTGGAAGCTCTGCTACAAGCCGCCTACGGCGACGCCTGGACCACGCCACTGAAAAATCGTCTGCTGGAAACCGTCGGCAGCAAGTCCCTGAGCCTCTGGCTGCGCGACAAGTTCTTCGAACAGCACTGCAAACTGTTCCAGCACCGGCCGTTTATCTGGCACATCTGGGACGGCCTCAACGATGGCTTTAGCGCCCTAGTCAATTACCAAAAACTCGACAAAGCTGGCCTCGAACGGCTGATCTACACCTACCTGGGTGACTGGATCCGCACCCAGCAAGCTGGCATGGCCAACGGTGAAGATGGTGCCCAAGAGCGCCTGCTCGCCGCTGAAGGCCTCAAGCGCGAACTCGAAGCCATCCTCGAAGGCGAGGCGCCCTACGACATCTTCGTACGCTGGAAGCCCTTGGCAGAGCAACCCATTGGCTGGACCCCCGATCTCAACGACGGCGTGCGCCTCAACATCCGCCCGTTCCTTTACGCCCGCGACGTTGGCAAAAAAGGTGCCGGCATCCTGCGTTGGGTACCCAATATCAAATGGGCCAAAGATCGCGGCAAAGACGTCGAGTCAGCCCCCTGGTACACCCTCGGTCTGCAATACGACGAAGGCGAAGGTGCGCGGATTAACGATCACCACCTGTCCTTGGCTGAAAAGCAGGCGGCAAGGAGCTAGCTCATGATCAAGTCCGTTTACAACTACCCGGTTTCCACCCTGCTCGATATCGAGAGCGGGGTGGTTTATGCCATCCCGCGCTACCAGCGTGAGTACACCTGGAGCCGGGCGCAGTGGGATGCGCTTTTCGAGGATCTGTTGGATAACGAACTGCATTATTTCCTCGGCTCGATCATCTGCATCAACCAATCGCAAGATGCCCTGTCGGTGCAAAGCCTAGAGCTGGTCGACGGGCAACAGCGCATGACCACGCTGTCTTTGCTATTGGCTGCGATTTATCAGAGTTACCGCACCCTGCCGAATCTGGGCATGGATCAGCAGATTGAGCTGCATAACCTTAAGCACAAGCTGGTACTGAAGAAAAAGCAGGATCAGCCACGCCTGATCCCTCAGGTGCAGAACAACAATCAACAGGACTACTTCGCGGTGCTCGGCCAGACCGGTATTTTGGACGATGTAGAGACTGTGCCGAATGCCGGCAATCGACGGGTGATGAAAGCCTTTCGGCATTTTATCAACCGCATCGAACTGTACCTGGAGCACAGCGCTGACCCCATCGCCAGTTTGCAGGCTCTGCTGGAGAAAGTGAACACCGCCACCCTGGTCAAGATTGAGGTCGCTGGACATTCCGATGCCTATACCCTGTTTGAGTCGCTGAACAATCGTGGTGTACCGCTGACGGCCATTGACCTGATCAAGAACAAGTTACTGGCAGTGCTGGAGTCAAAAGACCCTGGCAGCATCGACAAGCAGTACAACCGCTGGAAGAAGGTGATTGACGCTCTCGGCGATGACTATGCCCTGCAGGAGCGTTTTTTTCGCCAGTATTACAACGCGTTCAAACCCAATTTGAAGGACATCGTTTCAGTACCGGTGGCCACCAAGTCGAACCTGATGCAGGTGTATGAAAAGCTGATCGCCCATGATGCCGAGGGCTTTCTGCACGCAATGATTCGTCTGTCCAGCCGCTATGCCCAGATTGTTGGCTACCGTGCAGTGCCTGATCAGCCCAAGCTCTCCAACCTGCTGCTCTCGTTAGACCGCATTCAGGGTGCTGCCGCTTATTTGCTGCTGATGGTGCTGATGGAGCGGCAAACCGAGTTGGAGCTGCAGCATGAGCACCTGGAACAGGTTGTGGGCTTCTTGATTGCCTTCTTTGTTCGCCGCAACACGACCGACCTGCCGCCCACCCGTGATCTGACTCGTATTTTCATGGATGTGGCTGAGACGATCCGGGAGCTGCGCGCTGGTGATGTGGTCAATCATATTCAGCACAGGCTCAAAGCTGATAGCGCCAGTGATGAGCAGTTCGAGAAAAGCCTTAAAGGTCCTATCTACGAAGACAACAGGGCGGTCTGCCGCTTTGTGCTTTGTGCCCTTGAAGAAAGCCGCATGACCCGCGAAACCCAGGTCGATCTGTGGGCACTGAAAGGCAAACAGTACGTCTGGACCATCGAGCATATCTTCCCCCAGGGCGAAAACATCCCCAGCAGTTGGGTGCAGATGATTGCCGATGGCGATGCTGGCCTGGCCGAGCAACACCGCCAGACTTATGCCCATTGCTTGGGTAACCTGACTATCTCTGGCTACAACAGCGCACTGGGCAACAAGAGCTTTGAAGAGAAGAAGAGCCGCACCGATAGCCAAGGCCGCAAGGTGGGTTACAACAACGGCCTTTATCTGAACGAAGCACTGGCTACTGAGAGCAGCTGGACAATCGACAAGCTGAAAGCCAGAACCGGCCAAGTGGTTCAAGTGGTGCTGGAGAAGTATCCTCTGGCTATTACATCCCAATGACGGTGCCGGTGACGATATGAGCGCGATCCACAATCTTTCTATCAGTGGATTCAAATCCATCCGCAAGATGGAAAACCTGCACCTGTCGAACCTTAACGTTCTGATTGGTGCAAACGGTGCCGGCAAGAGCAACTTTGTCGCCTATTTCCGCATGCTCTCAGAGCTTGTGGAGGGGCGACTGCAGGTGTGGGCAAGCAAGCAAGGTGGCGCAGATAGGATCCTCAGCTACGGGGTCAAGGAAACCTCTGCGCTGACCACATCTATTCGTTTTGGTGCTAATGGCTACGACATTGTGTTGGAGCCGACGGTGGATGGCGGATTCACTTTCACGTCTGAAATGCTTTATTTCAATGGACCCTACCACGGCGTAACCCGCCCCAGGCTCGGGGCTGGACAGTCTGAGTCGAATCTCAAAAAGCAGATGGAACGCGGGACGTCTAAAAAAATCGCGACTTTTTGCTATGGAGCTATCTCAGGGTGGAAGGTATTCCACTTCCATGACACCAGTGATACGGCGGGCGTGAAGCGCCAGGGTGCTGTGCATGACAACGCGTTCTTGCGCATGGACGCCTCGAACCTGGCTGCTTTCCTTTTTCGGCTGCACAGCGAAGCACCTGATGTGTACAGCCAGATTCGCAAGACGGTTCGTCTGGCCGTGCCGTTCTTTGATGACTTTGTACTTAAGCCGACGACCTTGCCCACAGAGGAACAGCAGATTCGCTTGCTCTGGAAGCAGAACGACAGTGATTACGCACTCTGGCCAAGCCAGCTGTCGGATGGATCCATTCGCTTTATCTGTCTGGTGACCGCACTGCTCCAGCCTGATCCCCCCACAACCATCATTATTGATGAGCCCGAGCTGGGGTTACATCCCTATGCGATCACATTGCTTGGAGCGCTGATACGTTCGGCTGCTACGCGAACCCAGGTGATTGTTTCTACTCAATCTGTTCCCTTGCTCAACGAGTTTGAAATTGAAGACCTGATCGTTGTTGAGCGCGAAGAGGGAGGCTCGGTATTTAAGCGGCTGGCTGAGGCGGACTTCACCAGTTGGCTAGAGGATTACAGTATCGGCGAGCTCTGGGAGAAGAACGTCCTGGGCGGGAGGCCTTCGCGATGATCCGGGTGCACGTCATTTGTGAAGGGCAAACTGAGGAAATGTTTGTCAATGAACTACTGGCACCGGTCTTTTTTCCTAGGGGTGTTCAGTTAGTTCCAGCGCTCGTTGGCAAGCCAGGGCACAAGGGCGGCAATTTCAAGTTTGAACGCCTACAGGCTGATGTGAAAAATCGGTTGCTGGGTGATCGCACCGCTTATTGCACTACATTTTTTGACTATTACGGCCTACCGCAGGGTTTCCCAGGTAAGGAGACTCTGGTCGCTCAAGCGGACATACAGGACAAAGCTACAGCCGTACAGGATGCGATGGTAGCTGAGCTTACTCGTTTAATCGGGCAAGATCCGATGCGCCGGTTTATCCCATTTGTTCAGATGTACGAATTTGAGGCTTTGTTGTTTAGCGACCCCGTAGCCTTTGCCAACGGCGTCGACAGAGCCGCGCTGAGCAAGCCTCTCGGTGCAATCAGTGCGCAGTTCGAGAGCCCAGAGCACATCAACAACAGCCCTGTAACGGCCCCTAGCAAGCGGATCGAGGCATTGATGGCTGACTATCAAAAGCCATTGATGGGGACGCTGGCTGCATTGGAAGTTGGTTTGGACGTGATGCGCGCTAAATGCGCGCTGTTCAATGGCTGGTTGACGCGCATTGAGTCGTTGCCTGTGACCCAATGACGCCCTCTGAATCTAAGGAATTCCATGAAGCTGATTGACCTGCTGGCCGAGGAAGTTCGTGCCAGCGCTGCGTACAACTCGAACGTGCAAGCAGCCCCCAGCGTTATTCTCTGGACCGACAAACTACGCCAATGGGAGTCGGCGCTGCCTTTGCTGCAAGCGGCTATGCCAGAGTTGGTCGTGTTGGGCGACTACGCACCGCAGCTGAAAAAAGGTCCAGCTATCTGGGTCAAGTGCGTTGTGGAGCGAGCGCTATCTGAGGTTGAGTTGCCGAGCGATCGAACTCCGATTGTGTATCTCCCCGGCGTTGAGCGCCGTGATATGCGCGCCATTGCGGATTGCCCGGAGGCGCTTAAGCCCCTGGCTGAATTGCAGTATCGAGGCTGTTGGTGGATCTACAACAACTCTGGTCGGGATTGGGTGGTGAATGCATTTTTGGTCTCCAGTAACGGCGGTGTCGGGCTGGATGTGGCTAAAGATGAAAAGACTCAGCAGGCCATGTTAAGGGTGCTGAATGAGATTCTGGAAAGTGAGCGCGAAGAGCTGAGCAACCGGCGCCTGGAGGCAGCAGATTTCAATAAACTGGTCAGCAGTGACCCGGTACGAGACCTTCTCAGTTGGATGAACGACAGCAAGAGCTGCCGTGAACGCTGGGATGCGTCCCGTTGGCAGGCGCTGGCAGGCATCTGCGAAACCGAGTACCACTTCAGCCCTGAACAGGATGGTGAGCTAACGGCCGCCGAACTGCTGTGCCAGCGCCAGGGTATTTGGGACAGTGTGTGGCAGCGTTACACCGAGTCCTGCCAGCATTACCCGTATTTGCCACAACTCTTGCTCAAGGTTCAGCCTGATTTGGCCGCCAGCGGTGAAAGTTATCCGGCCATCAATGTTAGTGAAGAGCAATATCTGGAACAGATGCTGCAAAAGTTGCTAGAGCAGGGGGCAGCCCAGATTCGTCAGAGCTTGCAGGCACTGGAGCAACGGCATGCGCAGCGGCGTACCTGGATATGGTCTGAGCTCGGTCTGGCTCCAATGGCCGGCGTTCTTGAGCACCTGAGCCAAGTGGCTGAGAAAACCACCAAGGTGTTTGCTGGCGCTGATGCGGAAGAAATGGCCGCGCAGTATCGGGACCACTACTGGCAGGCCGATGATCAGATGCTCAAAGCCTTGGCTTTCGCCTTGTCAGCGAGCCAGCAAGTGCTTGTGCAGCAGATTCTCGCGCTGATCTACACGCCCTGGCTGGATGAGGTGACGTGTAATTTCCAAGGTGTGGTCAAATCCAAGGGCTATCCGGGCAGCAACCAGGTGAATGAAGCTACGGCTGAGTACGCCGTGGCAGGTGAAGTGGTGTTTTTCGTCGATGGCCTGCGTTACGACATCGCCCAACGCCTGAATCAGGCTCTGCAACGGTTGGGAGCAGTAAAGCTATCGGTAAACTGGGCGGCTTTGCCTTCAGTTACGGCAACCGCGAAAGCAGCGGTAACCCCTGTGCATAACCGTTTGACTGGCAGAACCACTGATCGTGACTTTGAGCCCAGCTTGCTAGACGATGATAAGGATTTCTCAGCTTATTACTTGAAGAAGTTTCTGCAGGAAAAAGGCTGGCAGTACTTGGAAGAGGGCGATTCAGGTGACCCAGCGTCCAATGCCTGGGTGCAAAGCGGCGATATCGATAAAGAAGGCCACGTAAAGGGTCTGAAGTTGGCGGCGCGTATTGATACCTTGCTGGCCGAGGTGGTGGAGCGGGTTGAAGAACTCTTATCTGCAGGGTGGCGCAAGATCCGTATTGTCACCGACCATGGCTGGATGCTGACCCCAGCACCTATGGTCAAGGTCGAATTGGCCAAGCATTTAACTGAAACCCGCTGGAGCCGTTGCGCTGTTATCAAGGACTCCGTGGACAGTGGTTATCAGCAGGTAGGTTGGTACTGGAATAGTTCGGTCAGCATTGCCATGGCTCCAGGTGCCTGTAGCTTCAAGGCGGGACAGCACTATGACCACGGTGGCCTGAGCTTGCAGGAATGCTTGACACCGGTGATAGAGGTACGCAGCACACAAGCTCCGGTTACTACCTCCGCGATCTCTGCAACACTTTCGGATCTGCGCTGGTTGGGGTTGACTTGCAAAGTGCAGGCCCAAACCAGTGCTGAAGGCGTACTGGCGGTACTCAGAACGCACCCGGCTGACCCGGATTCAGAGATCACCAAGCGCAAGCCGCTGAAAGAGGGCAAGTGCACACTGCTGGTGGATGATCAGTATGAGGGCACGTCTGCGGTACTGGTGCTACTGGATGGCCAGGGCAATGTACTGGCGAAAAAACCAACTCTGGTAGGAGACGAATAAGTGGAAATGGATACGCTGGACCGCAAGTCCGCGGAGGTCTTTGAGGGATACCTTGTTCGCAAAGATCTGGTGCGCACCTTTGCGCGTCAATTTCCGGTTCCGACCTATGTCGTCGAATTTATGCTGGGTAGATATTGCGCCTCGACAGATCCCGTTGAAATCGAGGAGGGATTGGAGATTGTTCAGCGACAGCTGT
Organism: Pseudomonas sp. FP215; assembly: GCF_030687795.1. Lineage (NCBI taxonomy): Bacteria > Pseudomonadati > Pseudomonadota > Gammaproteobacteria > Pseudomonadales > Pseudomonadaceae > Pseudomonas > Pseudomonas sp. FP215. The sequence goes on along the minus strand of NZ_CP117447.1, from coordinate 5,910,168 downwards.
CCGATCGCACCGTGCGTGCTGGCGAGGAAGAGCTGTTCAAGGCACGAGCCTATAAAACCGGCTCGGCCAAACTGATCGATATTGTCAGCGTGCGTTTTGTGGAAAAGGAAGGTGGCTACCTTGCTTCCCTACCCAGCTTGAATCTCAGCCGGGTTCGCATCCCTGACAAAATTGTGGACGATAACGAGCGTCTGCTGACCGGCGGCTTTTATGCTGAGGTGACGCTGACGTACGACAGTGTCATTGCTGAAGAGAAAGGGAACGCTTTTGGTATTGCCGAGTTACGTCCAATCCAAATGTCCAAGCGCAATGTGTTGGATGTCATGGCTGAAGCCCGAACCCAATTCAGTAGCGAAGAGTGGCGGGATTTTCTGGTCCGCTCGATTGGCTTGGAATCCAATGAGCTTTCACCGCGCGCTAAAGACGCCATTCTGTTGCGCATGGTGCCGTTCGTGGAACGTAACTACAACATGGTTGAGCTCGGGCCGCGTGGCACAGGTAAGAGCCATCTGTTTCAGCAAATTTCGCCCTACGCGCATTTGATTTCAGGCGGCAAGGCGACCATCGCCAAGATGTTCGTCAACAACGCTAGTGGGCAGCGCGGCCTGGTATGCCAGTACGATGTGGTTTGCTTTGATGAGGTCAGCGGGATCTCCTTCGATACTAAGGAAGGGATCAACATCATGAAGGGCTACATGGAGTCCGGCGAGTTCAGCCGTGGGAAGGAAAGCATTCGAGCCGATGGCTCCATGGTGTTTGTCGGAAACTTCGATGTGGATGTTGAACACCAGCAGCGCGTAGGCCATCTGTTTGGCCCACTTCCGGCAGAAATGCGTGATGACACCGCCTGGATGGACCGTATCCATTGTTATCTACCTGGCTGGGATGTACCCAAAATGAACAAGCAACTGACCACTGACCACTTTGGCCTGGTCAGTGACTTCTTCTCTGAGTGTATGAGCCGTCTGCGCTTCCAGAGCCGCGTGTCTGCTATGCAGAATCGTGTTCACCTAGGCGGAGCACTCAGTGGCCGCGATACCAATGCGGTCAATAAAACCGTCTCAGGCTTGCTCAAACTGATGTATCCAGGCCAAGACATGATTGTGTCCGACGAAGATTTGGAATGGGCCACCCGTCTGGGGCTCGAGGTACGGCGCCGGGTCAAGGAACAGCAAAAACGAGTCGGAGCGGCGGAGTTTCGTAACACCCACTTCAGCTACTTCATTGGTGACGACGGGGTCGAGAAGTTCGTGGCTACGCCCGAGCTGCGCGCCGACAACGAAATCGGTGATGACCCTCTGGAGCCAGGCCAGATCTGGACCATCAGCGAAGGTGGAGCGGATATCGACGATAACGCTGGCCTGTATCGCATTGAGGTGAATGAAGGCCCGGGCTCTGGGGTGCGTATCCTCAATAGTCCGGCACCCGCGGCCTTCAAGGAGTCGCTCCGCTATGCCGAGCAGAACCTGTATTCCAGAGCCACTCAGCTCATCGGGGACCGCGACCCACGCGCCCATGAGTTCTCCGTGCAGCTCAAAGCCTTCGATGCCGCCAAACGCGGTTCCAAACTGGGCATGGCCGCGCTGATTGCTATGTGCAGCAGCTTGCTGAAAAAGTCGGTGAAGGGCGGAGTGATTGTCGTCGGCGAGATAAACCTGGGCGGTTCGATCGAGCCGATCAGCAGCGCAGTGAACATTGCCGAGCTGGCGGTAGAAAAGGGCGCCAGCGTGCTGCTCATGCCTGTCACAGCCAGACGCCAGCTGTATGACCTGTCTGATGACATGGCGACCAAGATCGACATCCAGTTCTACCAGGATGCGCGGGATGCGTTATTGAAGGCGATTGTGGAGTAGGGGTTATAGAAATCAATCGCCTACTTTTGGGCAAATTATTGAGAATAAAATCAAAGAGTCGACCTTGCCCGCAGGGCAGGCCTGCGGTCTGAAGTTGCAGTAGACGGGTGAAAAAAAGAAGGTGGTCCACCAACCAACGTCAGTCGCCCGCTGGCGACTGACGTTGGTTGGTGCCCACGATTAGTCAGATTTTTTGTCTGAAGCGTTCCGTAGCCGGCTGAAGATCCAGCCGCTGAGTACTACTGCAATCAGCAGCGGCGGAAAGCGCACCATGAGGATCAATAGCAGTAGCGCTGCCATGCAGCCGGCTAGGATGCCGGCATATATGAACACGGCAGCAAAGATCCGTAGCAGTTTCTTCATACTCACTTCCTTACAGGTAACCCTGTTCAGCCAGCGATGCACAGCCGTCACTGCCAACGATGATGTGGTCCAGCGTTCTCACCCCTATCAGATTCAGCGCCTCTCTGAGCGTGCAGGTCAGTGAGCGATCAGCCTGGCTGGGCTCGGGGTCACCGGATGGGTGGTTGTGCACCAAGATCACAGCTGCGGCATTGTGCTCTAGGGCGATCTTGACCACTTCCCGCGGGTACACGCTGGCACCATCCAGAGTGCCTCTAAATAGCTCCCGAAAGCTGATTACTCGGTGTTTAGTATCGAGCAACAGCAAAGCAAAGACTTCGTGCTCGTGATACTGCAGCAGTGTTTGCAGGTGGCTGAATACCTGCTTCGGATCAGTCAGCGCCCTGCCTTTAGATAGACGACTCATCGCCAGTTGCTGAGCCATCCGCAGGATGTCGGCCTCGGTGACCGGTGATTCCATGACGTAGGTGCCGGTCGTCTCACCTGCTTTGAGCTTGTGATATTTCATGCGGGTAGTCCTGTACGAATGTGGGAGAACGCTGGGGCGTTTGAGAGGGTCGTTACTGGGCCGAGGCCCTGCTGTTCTGTCTCGTGGCTTGCGACTCCAGCTTTTGGGTCAGTGAGGGTTTGGCAGGTGCTGTCCGCTGGGCTTGGGGCTCTACAGGGCTAGACTGATCTTCAATGGTGGGGAAGAACTCTTCGACGATGGCACTGGTATCCTCTTGACTGTCTTCGAAGGCCCCATTGCTAAATCCCTGAAGGGCCGCGTGGTCCAAGGCGCTTTGGTCAAAGCCCGCAGCTTGACGGGTCTCCTCCCGTTGTTTGGCCTCCAACAAGGCGTCTTCCAGGCCTAGTCCGCTTCGTACTGTGATGTCCACGTAGAAGATCGGTGTACCGTGGCTCTGCCGCGTGGACTTCCCGCGCAGACGCAGCTCCAGCGGCAGGCAGGCCAGGCGGTTGCCGGAGATGGCACTGAAGTACTGCAGTCGTGCCGCCAGGGTGCGGATGCTGTTGAAACCGGTGGTTCGAAACACAAAGCTGCCCAGCGGATCATCGTCGCCGATCACCACGTTCAGTCGTCCGTAGGGCTTGCAGGCATTGCCTTGGGCCAGTGAGCAGCCATCTGGTGAAGGGCAGGGCAGCGACTGGATACCGTCCTTAGTCAAGCGCTTGCAGGTCTCGCCATTGCCGACGCACAGCGGTCGGCCGGTGGTGCGGTCGAACAAGCTGTAGTCCGCGCGAAAGTTCAGGTCCGGCTCGTTGAACAGCAAACGGATCGGAATGCTGCGCAGCTTGCCATCCTGGCCCTTGCGCAGCTCCTCATTGAGGGGGTGTAGCAGCCAGCCGTCACGACTTTGGACCTGCGAGGTAAGGGTGAACTGATCGTCTTTTTCCGGCAGGCGTTTGCCGTTTTTCTCCACGATCTTGCCGATGGAAATTCGCCCGAGTACCGGCGGGGTGATAGCCAGACCTTTGAGCATGGTGGTTCTCCTGCAAACGAAAAAAGGCCAGCCACGCAGCGCTAACTGCATGGGCTGGCCAAGGGGAGGGAATGGTTGAGCGGTTTGGGAGTTAGCCGACCAGGAAGCGTCGGCTGCCTTCCTTGAGCTTGATGTAGCGAACCTGCAGGTAGGGCTTATCCTTCAGCATGCGTTCTACATCGAGCACGTTGCTGTCCTTGGATTTCTTCCAGCTGATAAAGCCATGGCTGAACTCCGCGCGGGTGGCGTCACCCATGGCCTGTTGCAGCATCTGCTTGAGCTGGGCTTCGCGCGTTTCCTTCTCGCTGATGGATTGGCGCACTGCCTTGAGTTCCAGGTAGGCTGCTGCTAAACCGGCACGGCCACTGAAATCAACGGTCTGGCCGTTGTCCTCCGGATAGAGCGCGCGCAGTGCCATTTCAGCCGAGGCTGAGCCATCAGCAGGCGGTGGGGTGTCGGTCTCGACGTAGTGCCAAAATTTGCGCTCCAGCTCGATCAGGCGAGCGATCATCTGCTCGTCCCGTTCGATGCGGTGGATCTTCAGCGTCTGGCCGCCCAGTAATACCGCCACATCTGCCGCCTGCTTGCCGGTGACGGCGAGCTGGTGCATCACTTGCAGTTCTACGTACTCAGGCACGCCCTCTTTCCAGAGGCGTGCGCCGTTTATGCCGGCTGTCTTGCATTCGAGGATTTGCACATCGTCAGTACCGATCACCTCGCGGTCGATGTTGGCCAGCATCCATGGCAGCTCAGGATCAGGATGCTGCAGTACGGCGTTGATGCGCCGAACCTTGTTCTTCGTGCGTTTGCTGTAATGCCAGGCCACGACTGGTTCGAGGACATTGCCCCAGTACATCGGGCTTTCCTCGTCCTGAGGATCGGCCTTGGGCAACGCGGTGTCGCGACCGGTTTTCTCCAGCCACAGCTCCAATTGCGATTTATAGGGGTTCAGCCCCACAGCAGCGGCGGCATCCGAACTCCCGATGCCCTGTTTGCGGATTTGCAGCCAGTCCTCGCGCGGTAGTTCCTTGGTGCTGACCAGGCGCAAGGCAGGGCGGGCTTTGCGGGTATGGCTATTCAATGACGTTGCTTTCATCGTGTTCACCTGCTGACATAAAAACGCCCGACCAGCACGAAGCTGACCGAGCGCGGTGGGTAATGTGCGGTGTGATTAGGCGGCAAGACGCAGAGCGGCATCCAGGGCGCGTTGTTTGATCTGCGCACCCTGGCCGAACCAGGCCGAGTCCATGCGGTACTCGTTGCTGCGGGCACGACGCTCGTGATCGACGTACTCGGTAACGGCATTGAGCAAGCCCCAAGCGGTACCGCGTGCCGAGTCCAACTGACTGCCTCGGCCACGGCCCTCGTACAGCTCCTGGACCTTGCGCAGGGCGCGTTCGTTGGGTAGCTGTTCCGGTAGTTGATTGCTCGGATTGACCTCGCACAGCACGTTCATGAAGAAACCCAGGGCTTCATGCCATTGCACCTTGCGTTCGGCAAGATGGCGCATGCGGTACATAAACTCGTCCCAACCGGAGACGGCTATGCCGAGTTGCTTCTTCACTGCCTTCGGATCGAAGCGGGTGTTGTGTGGAACTTTGATGGCTCGGTTGGTACCGTCCAGGGCAATGGTCAGGGTGTTATTGCACACCACCCGGACCGTGGTAGGCGTTGCCGTGGTGGCCAGGGTGCCGTCGCAAGAGGTGGCCAGCAGCAGGTAGCCGTTGACCTGGTCGTTACCCTTGAGCGTTGCTCCTTGCCCGGTACGCGCCAGCGCCCAGAACTTGCGCCCGCTCTTGAGCACGCCGGCCGTTTCCAGCTCGTAGCCGGAGACCTCGGTGAGGTCACGATAAAACTCCAAGACTTCCCGAGGCTGCACGGTGTGGTAGCGCTGGGAAACCACCGACAGCGGTGCTTTGGTGTCCGAGCGGAAGAGCACCTTCTGCTCGGGGAAGGAATGGATCGCGCCCAGGTGGCCGACGGTCTCTGATTTGAAGTGAACCGGGCTTTCCTGGATCTCCCAGTCCATGCCGGCTTCGCGTTGCCAAACTTCGATGGGTTGCTTCTGAGTGAGCTGATTGCCCAGGCCATGCCAGGGAGTTTCGCCAGCATAGGCCATAGTTTCGACGAGATGAGCCATGGTTGTAATTCCTTTAGGTGCAAGCCGGCATAAAGCGCCACGCAGAGCGCAGCACCGTCCGGACGTAATAGATAGAAGGGGAAGGACCTAATCAGGTAGGGAGGTTGAAGCGGTGGCCGCAGAGCAGGCAGAGGTTGTGGGCCAGAATATGGCGATCGAGCGACTCACCCAGTTGGGCGCCGAGTGCACAGCCACCGACGCCGCCGGCTAATCCGCCGAGAATGGCCCCAGAAACTGAGCCGAGCGTGATACCGAAAGGCCCGGCGATAGAGCCAATAAGCGCACCAGCTTGACCGCCAGCCAATGCAGCGCTGACGCCACGCGCAGCACCACCCACGGTGCCGATGGCCGCGCCGACTTTCATGGCGTGATGGAAAGAAGCGACTTTGGGGGAGTGACAGCGAGGACACTGCAATGACATGGGATGAATCTCCTTGGGGGGGATGTCATTGCAGTAATATGTGGCTGAGATTTTTTTGAATCGGAATTGGTGTAGAACATGCTCTGAGGAGTGTCGGGGATGCAGCAGTTGGCGGCAAATGGTGGGCTCTCGTTGCTTTGCCTTCCTAAAGGCAAAGCATTCGCGCATATTCAAACGCGCGTGAATGCCTTCAACTCAGTGTAAGCAGCGAGCGAAATCACTTGGTTTGTCATCGCGGAATTGGAATGTGGTCTGCATAAACAACAACCGGATAACAAGCATCACGCTAAGAACAGCGAGGGCAATACCGCTCGAAATCTGGCCATTCTTTCTGGCTATCACGAAATAGCGGAGCAGTTGTTGATTCGGGAAATTGACAACTACATAAGCGCTTGGCGTACTTGGCACGAAATGTCGACCGGACGGTCATGGATGTCACCGAGTCGAAACGCCTGGCAGACAGTGATCGACTCGGGAGAAGCTTGAGGGTCAGTCATTCATGAGCCAAGGTCGCAGCTCCTTAAGGTTGGTGGCCACGATTTGCTGTGCCTCGGGGTTAGTGGCCTGGTTTCTCGGGTCGATCTGATAGCGTTGCAATACATACTTCACCAGCGCCCTGCGACTGGGTACCACTAACTGGCCATCAACCATGCCAAAATCGGTTTCGATGATTGCCTTCTGCGCCGCGTTCAATCGTCCATCGGCGGAAAATATCACCGGTATCTCAGTGTTCCAGTCTTCATCCAGCTCACGAGTGTTTGGCGATTCGTCGAGCAAATCCGGCTCGCCCCGTAGACGGCTGAGCACAAAGTCGCGGTACTGGCCGTTCTTCTCGCAGTAAGCCCGCACATGCCAGCGCATACCGGTGTAGACCAGTGTGTGAGGGGCGATAAGGCGAATTTCCACGTTTGGAGTGTTGAGTGACACATACTCGGTTTCCAGACGCAGGCCATCGCGACAGGCCTTGAGCAATGGGCGCAAAACCTCCGGGCGAATCGGGCGATCCGGGACTTCAAGTACCTTGGTGTGGGCGTAGGCTAGGGCAAGTCCATCGATGTGTGGGGCGCGTTCGTTGTTCTGGTAAAGCAGGTGCAAATAAGCGCTGGCGCTGTCGTCGATGAACTTGGGCTTGAATTGCTTGGTGGGCACGTAACCTTTGAGCTGCTTGTCATATGCCAGGTTTTTTGACGCATGCTCGGTGATGTAGGTATTGATGTCTTTGGAAGCCTGCTGCCGGCTGATGCCGAAACTCTGGATCAAGTGCCCCGTGGTCAGGCGGCCTTCCCACCAGGCGACGGTCTCGATCAGCCTGTAGCGCAGTGCCAGGTCCCAACGTACCTGTTCAACGGATTGCTTGCGTTTCATTGCCCTTCCCTGTGTACGATTGCGTGGATCGCATCACTCTACAATAAAGACCTGTCGCTGTAGGCGACATATCACAGAAATATCACAGGGAGGGGCAGTGTGCTTTGTGCAGGTGCTCAGGCCTCCTCGAACACGTCCAGGGTTTCAAGCTGCAGCCCTTTCCACATGCCCCAGACTTCGTCAGTGACACAGCGGGAGCGGTTGCCCTGGCCCCGGGGTTGCGAGAAGAACGAGATGCCTTGCTTGAGGCTGATCAACTTCCCATCACTGCCGGACTTGCCGTTGCTGCCCACAGCGAAGTGAGGGCTGAAACATTCAATCCCCATCGCCAGTTGCTCACTAATGTCGCCACGATCCTGGAAGTGCGACTCCTTGGCGCGAATCATCTGGCGGATGATGGACAGGTCTATCATGGTGCTTTCATGCCAGAACGCGGCGCAATTGTAGGCAGCCACCCAGGCAAGGTTCGACTCCTGGACCAAGGCATTGATCGTGTCGGCCTGCGAACGGTCGGCAGTGCCAGCAGAGAAACACGAGCCCAAAACGACGCCGGTGATATTGGCTGCCACTGATTTGAGGCTGCACTGGACCATGATGTCGAGGATCCTGGCGCCACCCACACGCTGTCCGTCACCATGGCCGGCGACATAGACGATGGCATTCTTGTACTTGTGCTTGCTCAGTGCAGCGAATGCCAACCTGAAGCTGTTCACGTCGTAGAAACGTGAATGCAGAATCTCGACATCATTGGATTGTTTGGCCAGGCCCTGGAAAAAGGGCTCGACGGAACTGCGGTTGATATCCCCTTCATAGATGTTCCAGGGGGCTTCCAGAATCAGTACTGCGCTTTTGTCATGCATGAGGTCGACTTGTCGGTAAGGGTACTTTCGAGTCGGCGCCTTCCTTAGCAGTTGTCATATGTAAAGTTTCAGGACATATGTCGCTTGATAATTTATTCAAGCCCTTGCCTGCTCTAGCTGGCGCCGGGAATGCTTGATCTCACTTCAATCAAGCATTTCTGTCTGGGGCAGATCCTCCCTTAAGTGGTGGCGAAAAGCTACTTCTTGCTGAGGCTGTTCCCTGCCAGCTCAACCTTTTACGTCCGTTTACCTGCGTGATTTCTTTACCTGTATAAGTCTACATTCTATACCTGTCGTCAAACACTACATATCGTGTATTTGTACTTGGATGGATCAGGGTCACGAAAAGGAAGTGGATATGAATATGGCTGAAGCGGTTTCGACCGGTGCGTTGGTGATGATGGGGACAATCCTGCTGGTGCTTCTGTATCAGTGTCTGAGGTTGAACGAACTGTGGCAGATGGCTCTGGGTTGCCAAAAGAGTGTTCGCTGGGCGCGGATCTGGGAAGTGGAAAACCGTGAACTGCGTTCAGCGTTGCGAGCTGAGAAAGAGCACGTTCAGCAGTTGCAAAGAAAGCTGGTGGTTTTGCAGGAATTGATCCCGGCCGAGGAATAAGGGAAAGATATGAACAGACTTGAACGCGTCAAAGGCTGCCTGCTGGGTGGCGCTGTCGGCGATGCGCTAGGCGCCCCAGTGGAGTTCCTGGAGTGGTCAGCGATCGAAGCTATGTTCGGTCCACAGGGAATCACCGATTTTGTCCCGGCTTACGGCATCACCGGCGCCATCTCTGACGACACGCAAATGATGCTTTTCACTGCGGAAGGCTTGATGCGGGCTTTTGTGCGCGGCAACTCACGAGGGGTATGCCACGTTCCCAGCATTGTTCATCATTCTTTGCTGCGCTGGTTGATGACCCAGGATTACCCTGCTGCGATTCCGATCAGCGAGGATGGTTGGCTGATCAAGCAACCAGAGCTCTGGTCTCGCCGCGCCCCAGGGGATACCTGTCTGCGTGCTCTCAAGGCCAGTCGGCGGTTGGGCGCGGTTGCCGAGAACAACAGCAAAGGCTGTGGCGCATTAATGCGCGTTGCACCCTGCGCATTCTTTGCTAATGCCTTTGACTATGCTGCCCAGTCAGGGCGTCTGACTCACGGGCATCCGACGGGCTACTTGGCGGCTGGACTATTCGCCGACATTCTTCAGCGCGTTGTCGATCTACAAGACAGCCTGGAACACGCCGTGACTCAAAGTTTGGCCAAGTATGGGCAACTGCCGGGTATGGAAGAAACGCGCGATCTTATTGAACGCGTACTGTTCTTCTTTTACGAGGGCTATAAGCCCACCCCGCAAAGCATTGCCGATCTTGGCGGTGGCTTTGTCGCCGAACAAGCGCTGGCGATCGGACTGTGGTGCGCGCTGACAGCGCGATCGCTCGAAGAGGGGGTGATTGCGGCGGTGAATCACAGTGGCAATAGCGTCAGCACAGGGCTTATCGCCGGGCATTTGTTGGGTGCACAGCATGGTGCCGCTTCCATTCCTGCCCTCTGGCTCGAGCGTTTGGAGTTACGCGAGGTGATCGTGAAAGTGTCTGAGGATCTTGAGCGCATTCCGCGCGACTACTGCGGGATAGGTGGCGAATTTGATCAACTGATCGAGCAGTCGTATCCCGGTAGTTGAAAGCACTGATGGCAGTGAGTTTGCATAAGTACCAAGGAGAGTAGAAATGCCAATCAAGCCAAGGCCCTTCATCTTTGAATTTGAAACGTGCGGTTGGACGAAAACAGTGGCGCCGCAAAGTGATGCGTTGAGGCCAGGCGAGTGGTTTGAGCAGTGCCCAAAGTGTGGGAACAAAGCGCTGAAGATGCGCACCGCAGGGTGGCTTGAGGGGGCGCTGGCAGAGCTACTGGCGCGGCGGCGATTTTGAGGGGAGGCGGGTGATGGTGTCGCCCGTTTGATCGAACAACGCACAGACCAGGGTTTGCACCCTGGCCAGCAAGGGCCTGCCAACAGGCAGGCCTGGGTGCGTAACAATCTGCGTACAGGTGCTTACCGGCGTATTCGAGTGCGGAGAAAATCATCAGGCTCAACAGAGGTTCTCGTCCGAACGAGCTCGCAAACCTCCAGCGCTTTTCGAGCGGCCAGCTTGAGCTTTCGACGAAGGACTTCGCATTCATCCACCAGTTTTTCCAGCCCAGAAGAATCGAACATTTGTTCTGATATGGGGAATGCTCGATCAATTCTGTCGAACAACGCCGTTCCACCTATTTCCAGCGCATCGAGCTTGAACGCGTTGAACTCGCCCTTGCGGCCTTCCAGCTGCCCGATATCGGCTTGGATGGCCTGCTTGTAGGCATCGAATACGGCATCGAGTTTGCTGGTAACTTTTCCGAACACATCCACTTTACGGTTGATTGAGCGCAGGAACTGGTCGAACGTCAGGCCGCTTGATGGATAGTCTTTCTTGCGCGTGGACGAATAGGCGCACATCCCTGCGTACTCGATACCAGCGAAACTCAGGTCGTCGGCTACCTGCTCCATGATCTCAAGAATATCGTCTTGAGACTTCACATCAGCCTTGTTCAGGACGATGTACAGCGACTCTGCGCGGAACGGCGTGGACTCGATGAACTCGATGTCGGACTGGTCGATGGTCCCAGCCGGGTCAAGCCCGATGACCCAGACCAGTGCCGATGCCTGATTGACCAGGGAGGCTGCAGTGCTGCGGTCGGAAGCCGCAGCACCACCCGTGGTACCAGGGTTGTAGCCGGGCGTATCGATGATGCACAGGTTGCCGAACAGGTCTGGGTCCATGGGAACCTTGACGCTGATGAAGGGCAGGATGCGCCGTAAGTCGAAACCGAAGGCCTGGACATATTCGTGGCACATGGATGCGTAGAGGCTGGGCTCCAGGTCGATGGCCCCACCGTTGTACGAATAGCCCTTGATCCGGGTTTCTTCGGAGCACACAACATAGCTGGGTACCACGGTCACCGGGTTGATGCCGGTCGCCAGTTGCACGCTTGGGTTACGGATGAAGCTGTTGACGAACGCCGACTTGCCGCTGCTGAAGCCGCCAGCAATGCTCAAGATGGTTTTGCCGGCAATGCTTGGGAAGTTGTTCAGCATCTGCATCTCGGCGAGGATCGCCTGCATATCGAGCACTGCCTGGGCTTCACCGGCCAACGACGATTCGCGACTGGCGAACTCCATGTAGTCGTGGTTGATCAGGTCGGCGAACTTGGCCAGCTCTTCATTGCTGGGCGGTTGCTGGGCCAGGACTTTGCTCACCAGGGAAAATTTTTCAGTGAGCGACAGGTGCTGCTTGTTGATGTCTGCGTAGTTGTCTTCCAGGTGCTGCTGGGAGGCCTTGAGTTGTTCGGTCAGGCTTTCCAGAAAGTCGACGTTCTGCTCCGTGGACAGTAACTGGCTTTTATGCTCCTCCAGGTAGGTCTCCAGTTCGGCTATTTGCGCCAGTGCCTGAGCCTTGCGTTCTTCCAGTTCAGCAGCATTAGCCCGTTCTGCCTGCAGCTGGGCCGTGAGTGCTTCATTGTCCGACTCCAGCGAGCTGATTTGCGCAGTCTGCCCGGTGCACTGCTCAGTCAACCTATGTTTAGCGTCGTTCAGTGCTTCGATCTGTTGTCGCGCGTCAGACAGCGTGTACTGAAGCTCAGCGATACGCTGTTCCTTATCGACCAGTTCTTGCTTGTGATCCGCTAGGTTGTCTTTAAGCGTGGCGATCTCAGCAAGCGCCTGGGCCTTACGTTCTTCCAATTCTGCCGCATTGACCCGTTCTGCCTGCAACTGGGCGGTGAGCACCTCATTGCGCGACTCCAGCGTGCGGATCTGCTCTGCCTGCTCGGAGCACTGATCGGTCAACATCTGTTTGACGTTGTTCAGTTCTTCGATCTGCTGTCTAGTATCGGCCAGCGTGCGCTGAAGCTCTTGGATGCACTGTTCCTTGTCGACAAGCTGCTGTTTGTGATCGACAAGGTGCTCTTCGAGGCCTGCGATCTGGGCCAAGGCCTGAGCCTGTCGCTCTTCCAGGTCTTTGGTGTAAATCTTGGCCTGGGCGAGCGCGAGCATGGCCTTCTGAAGCTTGCCCTTCTCCTGCGCAAGGGCTTCGGCGGTCGACGCCAAATTGGCTGTTTCAACCTGCAGCGCCTTGACAAGCGAGTCGTTGCGCGATTTTAGAACGCCGATTTCGTCGTTCTGGCCCGCGCACTGCGTGGTCAATTGTTGTTTGGTGCTGAACAACGTGTCGAGCTGGCACTGGGCATCGTCCAGGTGGCCCTGAAGTTCAGCTACCAGCTTTTTGCGTTTGAACTGCCAGAACCGGGAGAGCGACTCCAGCGTCGACCTTGCCTGTTCATGAATAGCTGGCGGGTTGCTCACAGGGTGACCCCTTCGGCCTTGCGTGCCAGACGTTCAAGCCGATCAATGTTCTGAGCCGCGTTGTCGACCTGATCCTTGAGCACATTGATCCTGCGTTGAATCTCGTCGACGAAGGAATCGGAGATGGTGGAAGGCGCTTTGCGTTCAACATCGTTGATAAACGAACTGATCTTGCTTTTGACCTTGCTACCCAGCGAACCGATGAAGTCATCGGCTGCGTCCTTGAAGCGTTCGGCTTCGTAGCCCTTGAGCGTGCCGTTGCTTTTCAGGCTGTCGGGCAATGGAATGCTCAAATCAAAGTCATCGTCCGGAATCGATTGAATGATCGAAAGAATCGCGAGCTTGATCATTTGCCCATTGGCATCATGTTCAAGTACCTCACGGATCTTGGGCGTGAGGGTCCGGGCCAGTTCTTCGTTCAACCCGCGATGAGAGCTCTCAACCTTGGAGCCCAGCTCATCCTGGATGTCGTTCATGAACTCGTTGATTGTGGATATGACCTGGCTACTGATGATCTTGGCGCGGACGACCGTTTTTTCTGTAGTACCGCCGCCCCATAGTTTCCGGGCAATCCAACTGCCAGCCCCGTCGTTGTCGACGGTAATGGTTTCACTGAAAGAGCCTTCTGCCTCCTTAACAGTGGATTGGGTCTCACGGAGCAATTGCGCAGCCTTCTTGCGCATGTCGTCACGCAACTTCTGGCGGTAGTCAGCCATGGTGTATTTGAAGCTGACATCCAGTTCCAGCGAGAGATCCAGTCGCTTCGACTCCAACGAAGCCAGCTGTTCGTCCAGTTGATCCACATTGGCGTTCTTGATCTGGACGACCTGGTTGCGCGCCAGGTTGATGATCAGCGCCTTGAATGCCTCAAGGTTCTTTTGTTTGCGAACCATCAGGTTGGCGATTTTTTCGCGCGTGATCTCGGCTTTCTTCTCACGCACCTGTGCGAGCATGACGTTGATCGCGTCAATATTTGCCAGGCTGTCCAGGCTACTCAACGACAGTGCCTGGTTATCGCGGGTGAAGTAATCCGGGTAATCGGTGGACAGGTTTTCCCACGTCACCTGCTCGTTCGAGTCCCAGGTTTCGTGCGAGTCGAAGCGGCGGTTGAGGCTGTGGCACAACCCGGAGCTATGCAGCAGGTTACGGTGCACCGAGCCAATCAGGTTGTCGAATACCGAGCCCACCTCTGGGCTGCTTAGCTTGAGGTCTGTTAGGGTGCTCTGCGCCCGTGCCGACAGCTGGGCACGGATGGCTTCCACTGCATCGCTCAAGCGTGCGCGTTTTTCGCTACCGTACAGTTGTGTGTCAATCTGGCTGGCAACAAGTATCAGTTCCTGAATGCCTTCCTTTTGGGTAATACGACCCATCACCTCAAGGTCTTGCTCATTGAGGAACTGTCCGGCCGGACTGACGATGAACACCACGTCGCAGGTTTTCAGCAGTTCGACCGTGCGCTCTTCGCGCGACTGGACCGGATCGTTCATGCCGGGGGTGTCGATAATGCAGATATCGCGCAGTGCCTCCAGCGGCATGGCGACATGAACCGTCTTGGTGAACGGCATGTACGTGCCGTTGGCACCCACATAGTTGTGCAAACGATCCGCCAGCTCTTTCGGGTTACCTGCTCGAATCTCGCTGTGCAAGTGCAGGGTGGCCGCGTCGAGACCGGACTTCTTCATGCGCTGGTATTGGTCGTATGCCGCGAACAAGCCTTCTTCGCGTTGCAGTTCGCTCAATGCTTTTTTATCGGCCATGAGCGTCAGCTGCGCCATATCGAGGGGCGCGCCATTGGCCTGGGCGTTACGGCGCTTCACCAGCTCTTCCAGGCATTCGAGCTTGCGCGTGGCCAGACGTCGCTCGAACTGTCCCGACTTGGAGCTGATCGCAGCGATGTCCGTCTCGCTGTAGAACTCGACCTTGGCCTGAAACACTTCGCCCCAGGTGATGGTGGTCAACGCAGCGGTCATGGGCGTTGCGGCTTTGGGCAGGATCGGCTCGCCGTCAAAGATCAACGCATTAAGCAACGACGACTTTCCTGCTTTCACACGGCCAACAATACCGATGTTCATCAGCCTGTTTTGGTCCTGCAGTGTCTGGCATGCTTGTGCGAGCTGTTGCGGTTGGTCAATGCCGTTCATCCGCTTGAATTGCTCGATTTCGCGCTCAAACAGGTCCTGATTACTTCCTGCTAGGGTGTGCAGGCTTTCGCTAAAAGCGACGAGTGATTGGTAATCCATTGGGTCGTCCGCCTTACTTGTAGAGGTGTTCGTTTGCAGCGGCCTTTACTGCGTTGGCAAGGCTCTCCAGAACAGCGGTCTTCTCGCTGATCTGAGCTTCAAGCTGCAGACTTTCTTGTGCGATTGAGTCGATCACGTGTTTTTGCTTGGTGATTTGCTCTTCGAAGCCGTCGCTGATCTTCTTCAGCATGGCGTTGAGCTGCTCGTCGATGATTGCCGGAATCTTTCCGCGTAGTTCCGCCTTGATGTTGGGGAATACTTCGCCGGTCAGCTTTTGGCGAAACTTCTCGCTCTCGTTACCGCCGCCATTAAACATCTTGAGGATTTCGGGCAGGAAGATGATCACCAGCTCTACCAGTGGGCTGACCACGGTGGTGGTGACGGCGAGCACGGTTGAAAGGCTGCGGTAGAGCATGACGCCACTGCTCTTGTCGTTCTCGGCCCGATTGTTCAGGCGAGTAGACCAGTCGCTGAGCATTTCCGTGGTGCGCTCCAGCGAAAACTTGACCTTGCTGGAAAGCTCCTCGCTCCAGTTACCACTGATGTCCAGCACGGACATCTGGCTGCTGGTGGCACTCAGGTTGCTGGCAATCCGGTCGACCATGTTGGTGGAGATGTCCTGCACTTCAGATTTGATCGTGCTGGCCAGGCTGCTGCGGATGATGTCGGAGATGGCATTCGACAGGGCGCTTGGGTTTTTGCTGCTACCCAGCGTGACCAGCTCTTCCAGGGATTCATTAAGCGCGTTGTCCAGGCCGCGCAGGCTACGATCGAGCATTTTTCCCGAGTAGCGATCTTTCAGGTCCGACTCCACATCCTTGCGTTGCTCCTGCAGCTTGGCCAAGGCCTGTTCGAGTGCACGTGCAGTCTGCTCGCTCTCGGACTTGTCTTTTTTCAGCATGCTCAGCGCCAGGTTGATCTGCGCCAGCACTTCGAAGTTCTGGTCCTTGAGGATGTCGATGAACAAACGCGAGAACAGAGCGTCGGGCTGCAAGGCGGTCAACGCACGAGTCAGTTCGTCGCCACCCCGGTTGCCGAGTGCGATGCTGCGGCAATGCTCGCCGAAATACACCCCGAGCTGGTCGTCAATGTACGCCTGCACTTCTTCCACCTGGTCGGCGGCGCGCAGGTTGCATTTGCTCAATAAGAACGTGAAGTCAGTGTTGTAGGTTTTCAGCTCGTCGAGTTTGCGCAGCATCGACTGCGTAATGTTGCCGTCCTCGATACTGGTCAGCACCACGAAGTGCACACCGCGCGGCAGGTAGTAAGCAATTGCCTTGTTGTGGTTTTCCAGTGACGAGCCAAACCCAGGCATGTCGACCAGTACCAGAGGCGCAATGGATTTCAACGCCTCGCTGTCGAGGTACAAGCGCAAGTGTGAAAACTCGCTGGAGCGACGATTGATTGAACTCAACGCTTCGACAGGCAAACGTTCCTGCACACCGTCTGGCTTGATCGCCAGTAGGTAGGGCTCGGAGGAGTAACGCAGTTCGGTCGCGAGTTCAGTTTCCGGCGCAATCCCAACCGGCAATATGTCCTTGCCCATCAGCGCGTTCAATAGTGAGCTTTTACCGGCGCTGAAAGCCCCGATTACGGGAACTACAAGCTCGGTCTCCATCACTTTTGGAAGCAATGACTGATCGAATGAAAACGCTTGGCCATTGAGTAGCGCCTGCATTTTCTTCAAGTAAGTGGCGAACTCTTTCTGGCTTTCGAGCATGGTGACAATCCTTTAAGTGTTGATGGTCTGCGCGAAGACTCGGCATAGGGTGCACAGAGGCATATGCGCTGGGATATTCAATTAGCTGCCGGTTTTTAGTCGTCGTGCGAGAAGGGTTCTGGCGCGAGAAAGATGCAACCGCGGTTGCCGCATTTAGGGCGCGTTCAGTGCCGTTCACGAGGCCAATGCGTCACTGCTTGGCGTCGATATCTTGTTCCAAAAGCACTGAGTGCAATTGAAGGGGAGGGGCAAAGGCATGCACACGTCCTTGTATGTAGGGTGTTGATCGCGCATGCCCTATAACTGATGGCATATCGCTTCCCGGATGAGATGGCGTTGGGTGAAACCTATAGATCGGCGCGATCTGTGTTGCCTACATGATGGCACTTTGATTCGGTATCGTAAACTGTCAACAAAGCGCCCATATTCCGGGGCTTCCTTCAGCGGAAAAACACATTTTCAAGGCCTTGCGTGGAGGTTCATGCCTGAAATCTTTACCTGTATGTTTAACCAGTATTCAGGTGCTATTCGTATAACTGTAAGCGGGAGGGATAGAAGGAAAACTGGCCAGGCTGTCTTCTCGACAGTGAGCATTTGGCGACGGCTCCATTTCTATGGTGATAGCCTATTGGTATTATGTTGGCCGCATTTTTGGTGATCGATCTCGCTTGGTTATCAAGCGAACTAGGAGGAGCAGCAATAGATGGTGGTAGTTATTGGTATCGTCGTCGCGTTGATCGGTTTTGCGATGATGTCCCGTCCTTTCAGGATTGGTTTCGCCCTCTATTTGGCCTTCCTGGCTTACTACATCTACCTCCATGGTGGTAAAGGGGATCTGGAAGAAGCGTCCACCGCACTTTCACTCGTGTCTGGGGCGGTAGGCCTTTTGGTCCTTGGTGCGGTGCTGGGTGGCATACGGTCGAGTGCTGGCAGCGAGTCGGAGTACATTGCCAAACGCAAGCGCGTATGGATTTTTCTGCTGAAGTTTGGGGGGGCATACGTTGTGTTTACCCAACTACTGACAGTGGCATTGTTTCTCAGCGGCGTGGGCCGCTCTTGGGACGACTGGACAGCAGCCGGATTCATGGTGAAATTGCTGCCATACAAGTGGGTTGGGTATTTGCTGATGTTGGGTGGGTACTACTTGTTGAAAGGCAAATCCAAAACGCCCCGGCCCCTTCGCACCTGACGCCTTTTCATCTCTTTACAGAACTGTCGAGCTTTAGCGCCAACGGAGTCAAGGCATCGCCTGGTGCGATCTGCGTATTCGAGCAGAATGCTGCCCAGTCTTCCATGAGTGCTCTGCGCTTCTCTAAAAAATCAGAGCGGGAGTAGGCAGCTTCGGTTTGGTCGCGCTCATCGTGAGCAAGTGCAAGCTCGCATATCTCGCGAGGATAGTGAGTGCACTCGTTTGCCCAGTCACGGAAGGTTGAGCGGAATCCGTGTCGTGTGATCTCGTCATGCCCGAGTTTATGCAGCAGGTTACGCACAGCGTTAGCATGGATCACACCGCTTATGCCTTGGCCTGGGAATAGGTAAGGCGAGTTGGTACGGGACATACCTTGCAGCATTTCTATAGTCTGAGCGGGTAGGGGAATGACGAATGGTTTTCTCATTTTCATGCGCTCAGCTGGAAGCGCCCAAGTTCCTGCTGCGAGGTCGAATTCGGACCATTGAGCAAGACGGACCATATGGGACCTAGCGCCAGTCAGAATCAGTAGACGGGCAGCGCAGGCGTCCCGGCCCTGATTTTTGGCTAGCGTGTCCATCAATTTCGGCAGGTCGCGCCAGTGCATGGCGGGGAAGTGCTGCCGCTGCCGCGCCTTTTTCTTTTCCACGTTGCTCAGAAGGTTGTCCAGGTGGCCGCGCCATTGAGCTGGATTGTCGCCTTCTCGCAAGCGACGAGACTTGGCCGCATCTAATATCTGCTCGATTTGGCCGCGCACCTCATCTGCTGTGCGGGTTTTGGTTGCCCAGATTGGATGCAGTACATTAAGCACATCTTCCGTCTGGATTGTGTCAGTCGACAGCTTGCCGATAATGGGGAACGCATAGAGTTCCAGCTTGCGTAGCCAGCCTTTGCGCCACTTATCTGACCAACTGCTTCC
The DNA here is from genome assembly GCF_030687795.1 of Pseudomonas sp. FP215. NCBI lineage: Bacteria > Pseudomonadati > Pseudomonadota > Gammaproteobacteria > Pseudomonadales > Pseudomonadaceae > Pseudomonas > Pseudomonas sp. FP215. Next base: position 5,891,224 of record NZ_CP117447.1, on the reverse strand, counting down.
ATGCGCCTGCAGGTATTCGCCTGCGAGTTCCTCGAATGTCGTGCGACGTGCGGCAGCTTGGCGTTCTGCTTCGCGTTTCGCCTCCCTTTCGGCATCGCGGGTGGCGAGCGGGTCAGCGCCGGTAGCGAGTATCTTTCGTTGGTGCGCTGCGAGTTGGCGAGCTTCGCTGAGTGTTACGGTTGGGTAGGGGCCGAGACCCATTTCACGGCTTCGTCCATCCAGTTTGTAGCGAAAGATCCAGCTCGTGGTGCCGCCTTTGGATACCTGAAAATAAAGCCCGTCGCCGTCATTGGTTTTCCCTGGCGCTGATGTTCTAGCCAAGGACTCAATCGTCTTGCTCGTTAACTTGCCCATAGCGATTTCTCATCCGACCCACACTTTTCAACCCACACTCTGACCCACACCTTGGCGGTGGATTTTACGGGTCTTTCGTGGATCTCTTGAGACAGATAGTACGGGGTGACCCCAGTAGTTTCTAGGGGGTGTAGACGTTGGTGGATTTCTGTGGGCATTAAAAAGCCGGCTTGTGGCCGGCTTCTCGGGGACTGCCTCAGCTTGTTTTTGACAAACCTCACCAGCCTTCAAATCGCTCAGCCCACATTGCGTCAGGCTGAATAGTAAGGGCATTCGCGGGAACTCCTCCGCTTCGCCAGCAGGGAATCAGCTAAAAGCGACCCCTGCCAAATGTGCGGCGCATGATACCCACATTCACTTCAGTTGCCCACCTCCGGTTCCGATTTAGAGCCTTCCCAGCCCAGCAGGTGTTCATCCAGTGGCACCGGTGGGCGGCGGTTGTTGAGGGTGGACCACCAGAATACCCAGCCGACGATCTTGAAGCTCTGCTCGAAGCGTTCTTCGTGGTTGAGGTATTCGTCCGGGTGTTCGCTGGCGTTGTGGCTGCGCATGCGCAGGCCGCCGCCAGGGCGGTTGTAGAGGTATTTGATGCGCAGCATGCCGTCGTGTTCGACGGCGTAGATTTCACCGTCGATGATTTGGGTGCGGCCTCGGTCGATGGCGAGGGTGGCGCCTTGCTGGATGATGTCGATCATGCTGTTGTCGACCATGTAAGCACCTACGGCGCGGTCGGGGTTGACGTTGAGGGTTTCCAGGCTGTGCAGGGAGACGCGGATGCGTTCGGTTGAGGTGAAGGTGGGGTGGAGAGGGATCTCCACGTCGGTTTTTTCCGGGCGGCAGGCGGGGCCTGTGAGGTATTTGCCTGTGTCTTCGCGGGCGGTTGCAATCCTTGCGGTGGGGCCTTCCAACAGGTAGTTGGCGGGCGGGTGTTTGGGGCCTTTGCCGTCGCTTAACCAGCGACTTGAGACGCACAGCAGTTCTGCGATCTCGTTGAGTCGGCCCATGGGGACGCCGCGTTTGAACCAGTTGTTCACGTGCTGAGGCGTGACGCCGCGGTTCTTGGCGAAGTCGGAGGCGGAAAGATGAACTTCCCGTAGTAGCGCTTTTAAACGATCACCTGATGTATTCATAAACGCAGAGTTTACTGGCCGGAAAGTCTAATCAAATAAACCATGCGTTGATTTGCGGTTGTAGGATTTGGCTTAGTTGTGGCTGGATCTTTCAGGCGTGCAACTTAGTTAAACGCTGCAAATAAACATTGAACTTGATGTTTAATTCGGCCCATAAAAAAGCCCCGAATTAACGGGGCTCTTTATTTGCAGTAGCAATGAGGCGCGGGTATCAGCCTTTGTAGGCGGCAACCGACTTCATGATCTCGGTGCGGGCGGCGTCTGCGTTGCCCCAACCGTCGATCTTCACCCATTTGCCTTTTTCGAGGTCTTTGTAGTTCTCGAAGAAGTGCTTGATCTGTTCCAGCAGCAGTGGCGGCAGGTCGGTGTATTCCTTCACGTCCACGTACAGCTGGGACAGCTTGTCGTGTGGCACTGCGATGACTTTGGCGTCGCCGCCGCCGTCGTCGGTCATGTTCAGGATGCCAACTGGGCGCGCGCGGATAACCGAGCCTGGGGTGACCGGGTAAGGGGTCACCACCAGCACGTCGAGGGGGTCACCGTCGTCAGCCAGGGTGTTAGGGATAAAACCGTAGTTGGCCGGGTAGAACATCGGGGTGGCCATGAAACGGTCAACGAACAGGCAGTCGCTGTCTTTGTCGATTTCGTATTTGATCGGCGCGTGGTTGGCCGGAATTTCGATGGCGACGTAGATGTCGTTCGGCAGGTCTTTGCCAGCCGGAATCTTGCTGTAGCTCATTGGGCGTTGCCCCCGTTAGTTGGCCATATGACATGGCCGGATTGGCCTAAAAGTGGCGGCGATTATAGGCATATTCTGACGCCGATGCCATGTGCCAAGCGTCGTACGGTCATTCGCCCTGTGGCGAGTAGCGCGGGTCGCTGGCTTGCAGTTGGGCCAGGCGGGCCAGGGGATCCTGGCGATAAAAGCGGCTGAGTTGGGCGTACACCTGTGGATAACTATTGGCCAGTAAATCCGGGGCGCTGAAGAAATATTCACTGGTGACGGCGAAGAACTCCGCCGGGTTTTCCGCAGCGTAAGGATCTATCTCGGTCTCGGCGTCCGGGTTGGCGTCCAGTTGGCGGTTGAGGTCATCGAAGGCGCCTTGCATGACGCTGGCCCAGTCCTGCACGCGCATGTCGTGGTGCAGGGGCGGCAGGCCGTTGGCGTCGCCGTTGAGCATGTCCAGTTTGTGCGCCAGTTCGTGGATGACCAGGTTGTAGCCTTCCCATTGGCCGCTGGCGAGCACACCGGGCCAGGCGAGGATCACCGGGCCTTGTTGCCAGGCTTCGCCGCTGTGTTCACCGTCCCACTCGTGTTCGACGCCGCTGGCATCGCGATGGCGTTGCGGGCTGAGGAAGTCGTCGGGGTACAGCACGATTTCATGGAAGCCCTGGTACCAGTCGAGGTCGCCCAGGTTCATCAGCGGCAGTTGCGCCTGGGCGGCGAGCAGCAGGCGTTGTTCCTGGTGCAGTTCGACGCCGGGCAGGGCGGTGAGGTGTTTTTCGCTGAGGAACACCACGCAGGCTTCGCGCAGCCACTGGTCTTGCTCCGGCGTGATGCCGTCGAGGAAGGTCAGGTGGTGGCGCACCCGTTGCCAGGTGTCATCGGCAATCGGGTGCTTGGCCAGCAGGCGCCGGCGACGCCAGGCGCTGAAGGACCACACGGGCAGTCAGTGCGGGTTGGCTTCGGAAGAAGTGCGGCCAAAGCGGCTGCGCACCACGCCTATAATCATCGGCACCAGGGACAGCAGGATGATGAACACCACCAGCAGCGACAGGTTCTTCTTGATAAAAGGCACGTTGCCGAAGAAGTAACCCAAGGTCACCAGGCCGCCGACCCACAGGATGGTGCCCAGTACGCTGAAGCCGAAGAAGCGCGGATACGGCATCTTGGCCACGCCCGCGACGAACGGCGCGAAGGTGCGCAGGATCGGCAGGAAGCGCGCCAGGGTCACGGTTTTGCCGCCGTGCTTGTCGTAGAAGTCGTGGGTTTTTTGCAGGTAGTCGCGGCGGAAGATTTTCGAGTTCGGGTTGCTGAATAACCGCTCGCCCGCCGTTCGTCCGATCACATAGTTGGTGCTGTCGCCGAGGATGGCCGCCAGCATCAGCAGGCCGGCCAGCAAGACTGGGTCCATACCGCCGCCGGCCGCTACGGCACCGGCGATAAACAGCAAGGAGTCGCCCGGCAGGAAGGGCATGACCACCAGGCCGGTTTCGCAAAAAATCACCAGGAACAGAATGGCGTAGATCCACGGACCGTAATTGGTTACCAGCATGTCGAGGTAAACGTCGAGATGCAGGATAAGGTCGAGCGGGTTGAAATCCATGGATGGCACCTGTGTGAATAGCCCGGCTCAGCGGGCTTGTGCGGAAGCTCAGGCAATAAGGCTACAAGTAATTGTCGCGGTTCTTACAACCCTGAAAGGTCGGCATTATACGGATTGAGAGGTGAAAAGCGTGTGGCTTTTGTAGCGGGGAGTGTCGCGAAATTGTGAAGGGGTTGGGCTTCGCCTGAGTCGCCGGATCAAGTGTGGGAGCTGGCTTGCCTGCGATGGCCATAGGTATTAACGCCACGCTGTAGCGCCAAAGGTAACCACGATGCGAAGCGAGCCGCTCTTGATCTTGATCTGCTTTTGATCTTAGGCGCCCCGTTAAACCACGCTGGCCGGAATTCGACAGGGATTTGGGGGGTAAACCGGCAGGGATGCCGGTTTAGCCGCCCCGCGCCATGGATGGCGCGTGGCGGCGGCCCCCCAAATCACTGACGGATTACGGGCACACCGAGCCTGGGCGAGGTGCCGAGTGGTGGGGCAAGAGCGCTTTGCTTACTTTCGCGCTTTTCGAAAGTGAGCCGCCGTCAGGGCGGAACCCTAGGTGGCCGTTACCGCGGCTATGGATATGTACACAATCCAACCGTGTTGGCTGTCAGGCCGTCTTCGCAGGCAAGCCAGCTCCCACAAGGAAATGGCGGTGTTTGGCTTACCGGTTTTCAGTCTTCGTTGATCGGCAACACGTAGTTTTTGAATTCGGTGTCTTCGCGAAACCCAATCGACTCATAGGTCTTCTGCGCCACGTCGTTATCGCTGCTGGTCGATACCCGCAACCGCACCGCGTGGGTGTCCTTGGCCATTTTCTTGGCCGTGCGCATCAGGTTGTCGGCCACCAGTTGACGACGCGCATCCTCGGCCACATAGATGTCGTTGAGAATCCACACCCGCTTGAGCGACAGCGAAGAAAAACTCGGGTACAGCTGGCAAAACCCCAGCAGCCGCTTGTCGTCATCGTCGGCCAGGGCCAGGTAGATCACCGACTCCTTGCGCCGCAGGCGCTTTTCCAAAAAGGCCCGTGACGAGTCCGGGAACGGCAAGGCCCCATAGAGCTCGCGGTATTTGACGAACAACGGGGTCAACAGGTCCAGGTGTTCCAGGGTCGCTTGAGTAATCCGCATGCCAGGCCTCAACTTCCAAATGGGGTATGACCACACGAGCGGCCGTGACTCGATGCTGCCTAATGACGCCAAAAAGCGCAATCGTGCCGCTATCGGTCATCCGCCGGGCTGAGCAGGAAATTGCCCTTCATCAGGTCCGGGTCGTCGGATTCCAGGGTCTGAACCTGCGCCTCATCCTTGAGATTGACCCCCGACAACTGCCGGCGACACGCCTCGCGCATCAAGTACAGCAAGCGATGGGCCGCCATGCCATAACTCAAGCCCTCCAGCCGCACATTGGAGATGCAGTTGCGATAGGCATCGGTGAGGCCGACCTTGGGGTTGTAGGTGAAATACAGGCCCAGGCTGTCTGGCGAACTGAGCCCCGGCCGTTCGCCGATCAGAATCACCACCATCTTGGCGCCCAGTAGCTGCCCGATTTCATCGGCCACCGCCACGCGGCCTTGCTCCACCAAAATCACCGGTGACAAGGACCAGCCTTCGGCGTGGGTCTGTTCTTCCAGGCGCGCCAGAAACGGCGCCGTGTGTTTATGCACCGCCAGTGCCGACAGGCCATCGGCTACCACGATGGCCAAATCCACCCCACCGGGCTGGGCCGAGGCGTAGTCGCGCAGCGTTTGAGCCGACTCATCGCTCAGGCGCCGCCCAAGGTCCGGGCGTTGCAGGTACATGTGCCGGTCTGTAGCGGCGCTGTGCAGCAACAGGCTGTCTCGGCCACGTTCGGCCAATTGGCGGCTGAGGCCGGTGTGATCGAAGGGCAGGTGCACCGCGTCCCGCGCCTGGGCGTGGGCAAACTGGAAGTCCAGTTGGGCGCTGGTGGGAAGGCTGGTGCCGGTGCGGCCCAGGGCAATACGCGCCGGGGTCAGGCGGCGCAGTTCCAGCCACGGGTTGTCAGGCAATTCTGGTTGCACAGTCGGCTCCTTCATCCCAATTGCGCCAAGGCGTGACGAAAGGCCGGTGGCAGGCTGTTACCGAAGTGCACCTTGCCATCAGCCTGCGTGAAGATGCCCATTTTCGCCAACCACTGCTCGAACTCCGGCGCCGGTTTTAAACCCAGTGTTTGCCGGGCGTACAGCGCGTCGTGAAACGAGGTGGTCTGGTAGTTGAGCATGATGTCATCGGAGCCGGGGATGCCCATGATGAAGTTGATGCCGGCCACGCCGAGCAGGGTCAGCAGGGTGTCCATGTCGTCCTGGTCGGCTTCGGCGTGGTTGGTGTAGCAGATGTCGCACCCCATGGGCACGCCGAGCAGCTTGCCGCAGAAGTGGTCTTCAAGGCCCGCGCGGATAATCTGCTTGCCGTTGTACAGGTACTCCGGGCCGATAAAACCGACCACGGTGTTCACCAGAAACGGCTTGAAGTGCCGCGCCACGGCGTAGGCACGGGTTTCACAGGTTTGCTGGTCGACGCCAAAGTGCGCATTGGCCGACAAGGCGCTGCCCTGGCCGGTTTCGAAGTACATCAGGTTCTGGCCCAGGGTGCCGCGCTTGAGGCTCAAGCCCGCGTCGTATCCTTCCTGCAGCACGTTCAGGTTGATCCCGAAACTGGCATTGGCCGCTTCGGTACCGGCAATCGACTGAAACACCAGATCCAGCGGTACGCCGCGGTTGATCGCTTCGATGGAGGTGGTGACGTGGGTCAGCACGCAGGCCTGGGTGGGGATTTCGTAGCGCTGGATGATCGCGTCCAGCATTTCCAGCATGGCGCAGATCGAGGCGATGCTGTCGGTGGCCGGGTTGATGCCGATCATGGCGTCGCCGTTGCCGTACAGCAGGCCGTCGAGAATGCTCGCGGCGATGCCGGCGGGTTCGTCGGTGGGGTGGTTGGGCTGCAAGCGCGTGGACAAGCGCCCGCGCAGGCCCAGGGTGCCGCGAAACTGGGTGACCACGCGGATCTTTTGCGCCACCAGCACCAGGTCTTGCACGCGCATGATCTTGGACACGGCCGCGGCCATTTCCGGTGTCAGCCCTGGCGCCAAGGCGCGTAGGGTATGTTCATCGGCCGCATCGCTGAGCAGCCAGTCGCGCAGGCCGCCGACAGTGAGGTGGCTGACCGCTGCAAACGCCTGGTTATCGTGGGTGTCGATGATCAGCCGGGTGACTTCATCGCTTTCATAAGGAATCAGTGCTTCTTGCAGGAAGTGCTTGAGCGGGATATTTGCCAGCGCCATCTGCGCCGCCACACGCTCACCGTCATTCTGCGCGGCGACACCGGCGAGGAAGTCCCCGGAGCGTGCGGGGCTGGCCTTGGCCATCACGTCCTTGAGGCTGTCGAAGCGGTAGGTTTGAGCACCCACCGCGTGGGAAAAGCTTGCCATACAGTGTCTCCTTGATGACGCGGGCCTGCTGTGGGCAAGGCGCCGCGTCGAGGTTTTCGGCAGTTAGTGCAGGGCGGCCTCTGCGGCTTGGATCGCCGCGAATTCCTCTTCCGGCGTGCCTGCTACCAAGTGATGCCGGCTGTAGAAAGCAAAGTAAGCAATTAATACTCCATAGATGATCGCCGCGCCAATCACCACGCGTGGGTCTACCAAAAAGCCCGCCACCACGGCTACGCAAGCCAGCACCAGCGCCACACCCGAGGTGAAGATGCCACCGGGCGTGCGGTATGGCCGCTCCATTTTAGGGCGACGGATGCGCAGGGTGATGTGGGCGGCCATCATCAATACGTAGGAAATCGTGGCGCCAAACACCGCCACCAGAATCAGCAAGTCACCCTGGCCGGTCAGCGACAGGCCAAAGCCGATAATCCCGGGGATCACCAGTGCCAGTACTGGCGCCTTGCTTTTGTTGGTCTCGGACAATTTGCGCGGCAGGTAACCGGCACGGGACAAGGCAAAGATCTGCCGCGAATAGGCGTAGATAATCGAGAAAAAGCTCGCGATCAAACCGGCCAGGCCGACCAGGTTGACGAAGCTGCCCATCCAGGTGGAACCGCCGTAGGACAACGCCAAGGCTTCAACCAGTGGGTTGCCGGATTTGATCAGCGCATAAGTGCCCGCACCGCCCGGCGCGATCACCAGAATCAACAGGGCAAAACTGGTCAGCACCACAATGGCGCCAATCAGCCCACGCGGCAGGTCGCGCTTGGGGTTCTTGGTTTCTTCAGCGGCCAGCGGCACACCTTCCACCGCCAGGAAAAACCAGATGGCATAAGGGATGGCGGCCCACACGCCGACGTAGCCGAACGGCAGGAAGCTGCTGGCGCCCTTGGCCTCGGTCACCGGAATATCGAGCAGATTGGCGACGTTGAAGTGCGGCACCATCGACACCAGGAACACGCCCAAGGCAATCGCGGCGACGGCGGTGATCACGAACATCAACTTCAAGGCTTCACCCACACCAAAAATGTGAATGCCGATAAAGATGATGTAGAACGCCAGGTAGATCATCCAGCCGCCAATGCCAAACAGCGACTCGCAATAGGCGCCGATAAACACCGCGATGGCGGCGGGCGCGATGGCGTATTCGATAAGGATGGCAGTGCCGGTGAGAAACCCGCCCCAAGGGCCGAAGGCGCTGCGGGCAAAACCGTAGCCACCGCCAGCAGTGGGGATCATGGAAGACAATTCGGCCAGGGAAAAGCACATGCACAGGTACATGGTGGCCATCAGCAAAGTGGCGAGGAACATGCCGCCCCAACCGCCCTGGGCCAAGCCGAAGTTCCAGCCGGCGTAATCGCCGGAGATGACATAGGCGACGCCAAGGCCAACCAGTAATACCCAGCCGGCGGCGCCTTTTTTCAGTTCGCGTTGTTGAAAATAATCGGTGCCGACTTTTTCGAAGTCGACAGAAGAACCAGTGGGTTCGCTAGGCATGGGAAGTACCTTCCATTCTTATTGTTTTTGACTCGGCATCTGTGTGCCGAACGAGGTAGCAATTGCGTGTGATATCAAATGTGGGAGCTGGCTTGCCTGCTACCCCTTATTTGGCTGATACACGCCGCTAATGTAGGAGCGAGCTTGCTCGCGAAAAACTTGCGAGCGCCTCGGGGAGTCAGGCTGCTCGCGTTATCGTTAGCGTTCTTCGCGAGCAAGCTCGCTCCTACAGTGACGGTTGTTGCTTCTGTGGGGTTAGAAAAAGCCCAGCGGATTAATGTCGTAGCTCACCAGCAAGTTCTTGGTCTGCTGGTAGTGATCCAACATCATCTTGTGGGTCTCACGGCCCACGCCAGACTTCTTGTAACCGCCAAACGCGGCATGCGCCGGGTACAGGTGGTAGCAGTTGGTCCATACACGGCCGGCCTTGATCGCCCGGCCCATGCGGTAGGCGCGGTTGATGTCGCGGGTCCACAGGCCAGCGCCCAGGCCGAACTCGGTGTCGTTGGCAATCGCCAGGGCTTCGGCTTCGTCCTTGAAGGTGGTGATGCTCACCACCGGGCCGAAGATTTCTTCCTGGAACACACGCATGTCGTTGGTGCCCTTGAGCAGGGTCGGCTGGATGTAATAACCGGTGGCCAGGTCGCCCGTGAGCTTCTCGACCTTGCCGCCTGTGAGCAGTTGCGCGCCTTCGCCCTTGGCGATTTCCAGGTAGGACAGGATCTTGTCGAACTGCTGCTCGGACGCCTGGGCGCCGACCATGGTGTCGGTGTCCAGCGGGTCGCCACGCTTGATCGACTCGACCTTTTTCATCACCACTTTCATGAAGTCTTCGTAGATCGACTCTTCCACCAGAGCACGGGAAGGGCAGGTGCACACTTCGCCCTGGTTGAAGAACGCCAGCACCAGGCCTTCGGCGGCTTTTTCGATAAATTGTGGTTCGGCTTTCATGATGTCGGCGAAGAAGATGTTCGGCGACTTGCCGCCCAACTCAACCGTGGACGGAATGATGTTCTCGGCCGCCGCATGCATGATGTGCGAGCCCACAGGCGTTGAGCCGGTAAAGGCGATCTTGGCGATGCGCTTGCTGGTGGCGAGGGCTTCGCCGGCTTCCTTGCCAAAACCGTGCACCACGTTCAGCACGCCTGGCGGCAGCAGGTCGCCGATCAGTTCCATCAGCACGCTGATGCCCAGCGGCGTTTGCTCGGCGGGTTTGAGCACCACGCAGTTGCCGGCGGCCAGGGCTGGCGCGAGTTTCCACGCGGCCATCAGCAGCGGGAAGTTCCACGGGATGATCTGGCCGACCACGCCCAGCGGCTCGTGAAAGTGGTAGGCGGCGGTGAGTTCGTTGATTTCGGCGCTGCTGCCTTCCTGGGCGCGGATGCAGCCGGCGAAGTAGCGGAAGTGGTCGGCGGCCAGGGGGATGTCGGCGTTGAGGGTTTCGCGCACGGCCTTGCCGTTGTCCCAGGTTTCGGTGATGGCCAGCAGTTCGAGGTTTTGCTCGATGCGGTCGGCGATTTTCAGCAGCACCAGCGAGCGGTCCTGGGCTGAGGTTTTGCCCCAGGCATCGGCGGCTGCGTGAGCGGCGTCCAGCGCCTTGTCGATGTCTTTGGCGGTGGAGCGTGGGAAGTCGGCAATCGGCTTGCCGTTGACCGGCGAGGTGTTGGAGAAGTAGTTGCCATCGACCGGCGCCACGAACTCGCCGCCGATGTAGTTGCCGTACTTGGCCTTGAACGAAACGATGGCGCCTTCAGTACCGGGGTGTGCATAACGCATGGTGGGCATCTCCTGCTTTTATGTTTATTGGAGTACAGCGCGGCAAGCGCGTTATAAAGCGTAGAGCAAAGGTTGGGCCACTGCTGTGTGGGCCCGCAAAATCAAGGGGTTGGGCTTTGTTGCAAGGCGTTGCCGTGACAGGGGCGATACAGGCCAGGTGACAGTTTGTGCCACAAACGGTACAGCCTGTGACCGGTGGGTCGGGCCGGGATTGCAATGGCCGGATGGCTGGGGGATGCTGGGCGTTCTCACGCAGGGAGAATAATAAGAACATGCATAACGATCATTTCAGTCGCCATGCCCAGCAAGTCTTGACCGTCACCCGGGGCCAAGAGCTTTCCCAGGGGCCTGGCAGCGACCCGTCCATCGCCCGCTCCTGGCTGCGCTGCGTGGAGGACTACCACCTCGACCCGGCGCTGACCATCGCGCCCACCGTGCTCGAACACGGGCGCCTGCTGGAAAGTCGCGAGCGCCTGCGCCAAGTGCTGCACATCGCCGGCAGCGAAATGAACAGCCTGCACCAGCAACTCTCCGGCGCCGGTCACGCGGTGCTGCTCACCGATGCGCGCGGGGTGATCCTCAACTGTGTCACCGCGCCGTCGGAGCGCAAGATCTTCGAGCGCGCTGGCTTATGGCTGGGCGCTGACTGGAGCGAAGCCTGCGAAGGCACCAACGGTATCGGCACCTGCCTGGTGGAACGGCAGTCGTTGACGATCCACCGTGACGAGCATTTTCGCGGCCGCCATACCGGGCTGACCTGTTCGGCCAGCCCGGTGTTCGACCCTCACGGTGAATTGCTCGCGGTTTTGGATGTGTCCTCGGCCCGCGAAGCCGTGTCGCGCCAGAGCCAGTTCCACACCATGGCGCTGGTGAACCTGTCGGCCAAGATGATCGAAAGTTGCTATTTCCTGCGCCACTTCGAACATCACTGGCTGTTGCGTTTTCACCTGCAGGCCGAGTCGGTCGGGTTGTTCAGCGAAGGCTTGCTGGCGTTCGATGGCGAAGGGCGCATTTGTGCGGTCAACCAGAGCGCCCTGAACCTGTTGGGGCAGTTGCGCGGCGGTTTGGTGGGCCAGCAGGTGGAAGCGTTTTTCGACTGTTCCCTGGATCAGTTACTGGGACGGGCCAGCGCGAACGCCACGGCCAGTTGGCCGCTGCGCACCCGCGAGGGGCGGCCTCTGTTTGCAGCGCTGCGAGGCCAGCCGCGCAGTGTGCCGGCCCCTATCATCAAGCCGCAGGCGCCACGGCCTTTGGGTATCTGCCTGGGCGACCCGGCGTTGCAAAATGAGCTGCGCAAGGCCTCGCGAGTGTTCGAGCGCGACGTGCCCTTGCTGATCAACGGTGAAACCGGCTGTGGTAAAGAAGCCTTCGCCAAGGCCGTGCACCAGACTAGCCTGCGGGGCGACAAGGCCTTTGTCGCGCTGAACTGTGCGGCGATTCCAGAAAACCTGATCGAGAGCGAATTGTTTGGCTATCGCGCCGGCAGTTTCACCGGCGCCCTTAAAGAGGGGATGCGCGGCAAGCTGCAACAGGCCGATGGCGGCACGCTGTTTCTCGACGAAATCGGCGACATGCCCCTGGCGCTGCAAACCCGCCTGTTAAGGGTGCTGGAAGACCGCCTGGTGGTGCCTATCGGTGGTGAACCCCAAGCCGTGAACGTGCGCATCATCAGCGCCACGCACCGCAATTTGCTGGAGCGTGTGGCCGATGGCAGCTTTCGCGAAGACCTGTATTACCGCTTGAACGGCTTGGAAGTGGCGCTGCCGCCGTTGCGCGAACGCACTGACAAGTCGCAACTGTTGGACTTCCTCCTGGCCCAAGAGGCGGGTACCGAGCAGGTGAGGCTCGACGAGCCTGCGCGCCAAGCCTTGTTGGCATTCCAATGGCCGGGAAACCTGCGGCAGTTGCGTACGGTGTTGCGCACAGTAGTGGCGCTTTGTGAGGGCGGGCGAGTCGGGCTTGAAGACTTGCCGGCTCTGATTCGACAGGCGCGGCCCCAAGGGGAGAGGGTGGATGCGCCGTGCGCCTCGCCGCTGGAGAGCGCCGAGCGCCAGGCATTACTCGATGCGTTGGCGCAGCAGCGCTGGCATATGAGCCATGTGGCTGAACAGTTGGGCGTCAGTCGCAATACGCTGTACCGCAAGTTACGCAAACATGGGATTTCACGGGAGGTTATGCATTAGGGGCGCGACAGTTGTCGGAATAACTCAGTTATTGCGGACTATTCGTTTTTTGTCCCACGTGATTTAAGGTTTTTTATCGCTCTACGCACTCACGTCGTCCCGGAACGTGGCGCGTTGTTTTAAGCACTGATGGAATAAGGGCAGAGCATCACTTGCCCTTAAACACCGTTGTTTGAAACTTCTAGGGTGACAACACATGAATATTACAAGTCCAATAACGACTCCTGTGCCACAACTCCCTGTTCAACTTGATGTTACGCCCGCGCCTGCACCGCAGCCCTTGATGGCGGGCTGGGGCGAACCGATGCACCCCCTTGAGCCTGAGCCTGGCACGCAGTTGTCTGAGCCGGAGGCAGATCAAACGCCGAAGGTGCGCGTCAAGCGTGGAATCTTCGGGCGGCGGTTCGGGGGAGGGTCCAGGCCCACACCGCCCGTGTCTCCCCCGCCGTCGCCCAGGGTACCGCCGGCCCCGGTCAGTCCCACGCCTACCCGGCCCCAAACCGCGACGGGAGGGAAAAAACCGACGACAACCCACGACACCTCTGGCACCAGCGTGACCGCGGGCAGTTCAGGCCAGTCGACGGCCAGTAGGCTCAAGGACGCGCTGACCAAGGGGCCTCAGACGCCCCCTCTCGGTGGCACCCCCCCTGTAAAACCGGCGGAATCGCCCAAGGTCAGTGTGGCCGATGTCACCCAGCGGCTGTTGGATGCCGACAGGCTGGTCAAGGCGGGCGTTATTTCTACATCGCCCTCTACCGGCAAGATGGTCAAGGACGCGTTCATCAACGCAGGCATCAATGGCATGGTCAGCGCGCCGATCAATGTGGGCGCTTATGCCGGGTCCGTGGCTGCGGGGGAAGCGATCAAGGGCCAATACGTACCGTCGCCGGTGCCGCCTCCGCCACCGCATTTGCCTGGCGGTGTGCAAGCCGGTCAGAAGCCAGCGCCGCCAGTCGTTACGCCATCCACACCCGATGAGCCTGCGCCTGGGGCCACACGCCATCTGGATCGCGTAGAAAAGGTGCTGCTGGAGTTTGCCAATCTCATCATCACGCTGGCGGGAAACACCGGAGACCGGCTTGTCATGGACGACGCCTGGCCCAAGGAGCGCGGGGCACGCATGAGTAACCTTGAGCAGTTACTGGACGTTTCAGAAACCCATATGAAACAAATTGCCGAGGACAACGAGCTGATTTTCAAACCTCACATCGAGTCGCAAACGTCCCCTGGTACCGGTGGCCGCTTAGGCGTGATCGAGCGTCGGTACCATGCCTTGAAAAAAACCGCTGACCGAATCATGACCTTGAAAAGCGCTGAGCTTAACAACGCGGGCACCACGGTTTAAGTCATCGCTTTTGCCCGCCGGATCCTACCGGCGGGCGTTTCGCCCTCAGCTAATGCGTGCGAACTTTCCCACCCTACGCTAACCTGCCTCGATGTTTACGAGGTCGACTATGCACATTCATATTCTGGGTATCTGCGGTACGTTCATGGGTTCGATGGCGGTTCTGGCCAAAGAGCTGGGCCATCACGTAACAGGCTCCGATGCCAATGTTTATCCACCCATGAGCACGCAGCTACAGGCGCAAGGGATTGAGCTGACGCAAGGCTACGACCCTTCGCAATTCGACCCGGTGCCGGACCTGGTCGTCATCGGCAACGCTATGTCGCGCGGCAACCCGGCGGTGGAATACGTACTGAACAAAGGCTTGCCTTACGTCTCCGGCCCTCAGTGGCTGGCCGACCATGTGCTGCAAGGCCGTTGGGTCCTGGCAGTGGCGGGCACCCACGGCAAGACCACCACCAGCAGCATGCTGGCCTGGGTGCTGGAGCATGCAGGCATGAGCCCGGGCTTCCTGATTGGCGGTGTGCCGCAAAACTTCTCGGTGTCGGCGCGCCTGGGTGAGACACCGTTTTTTGTGATCGAGGCCGATGAGTACGACAGCGCCTTTTTCGACAAGCGCTCCAAGTTCGTCCACTACCGCCCGCGCACGGCGATCCTGAATAACCTTGAGTTCGATCACGCAGATATCTTCCCCGATCTGCCGGCGATTGAGCGGCAGTTCCACCACTTGGTGCGCACCATTCCCAGCGAAGGCCTGGTCATTCATCCCACTACCGAGCCTGCGTTGCAGCGTGTGATCGACATGGGCTGCTGGACCCCGGTGCAAACCACCGGCGCGGGCGGGCAGTGGCAGGCCAGGTTGCTCAGCGATGACGGTTCGCGGTTTGAAGTGCTGTTCGAAGGCCAGGCCCAAGGCATCGTCGATTGGGGCATGACTGGCCAGCACAACGTGGCTAATGCCTTGGTGAGCCTGGCTGCCGCCCGGCATGTTGGCGTGGTGCCGGCCATGGGCATTGCCGCCTTGAGCGCATTCAAGAGTGTGAAGCGGCGCATGGAGAAAGTCGCCGACGTGAATGGGATTACCATTTACGACGACTTTGCCCACCACCCAACCGCAATTGCCACCACCCTGGATGGCCTGCGCAAGCGCGTCGGCGATGCGCAGATCATCGCGATCGTCGAACCGCGTTCCAACTCCATGAAGCTCGGCGCGCACCGTGATGGCCTGCCAGAAAGCGTCAACGATGCCGACCAGGTGGTGTGGTATGCGCCAGCCAACCTCGGCTGGGATTTGCCGGGCATTGCTGCGCTGTGCACCATACCTTCGACAGTTTGCGATTCGCTGGAAGGCATCATTGAGCAGGTGAAGTCCTTGGCCCAGCCCGGCACCCACGTGGTGGTCATGAGCAACGGCGGCTTCGGCGGTCTGCACGGCAAGCTGGCCGAGGCGTTGAAATGAGCGGGCCGGAGCGCATTACCCTGGCGATGACTGGCGCATCCGGTGCGCCCTATGGCCTGCGCCTGCTCGATTGCCTGGTGCGTGAAGACCGTGAGGTGCATTTTCTGATCTCCAAGGCGGCGCAGTTGGTGTTGGCGACCGAGACTGATGTAGCGCTGCCTTCCAAAGTGCAGATGATGCAGGCGTTCCTCACCGAGTACACCGGTGCGGCGGCGGGGCAGATCAAGGTCTACGGCAAAGAAGACTGGATGTCGCCGGTAGCTTCGGGCTCCGGTGCGCCGGCGGCCATGGTGGTGGTGCCATGCTCCACCGGTACCTTGTCGGCGATTGCCACGGGTGCCTGCAACAACCTGATCGAACGGGCGGCGGACGTGACCTTGAAGGAGCGCCGCCAATTGATCCTGGTGCCGCGCGAAGCACCGTATTCGAGCATTCACCTGGAGCACATGCTCAAGTTGTCGAACATGGGCGTGACCATTTTGCCGGCGTCGCCTGGCTTCTATCACCAGCCGCAGACCATCGATGACCTGGTGGACTTTGTGGTGGCGCGCATTCTCAACCTGTTGAACATTCCCCAGGACATGCTGCCGCGTTGGGGTGAGCACCATCTGGGCGGCGATGAATAAAGCGCTGCTGCTGTTGATGGCGCTGCAACTTACCGGCTGCGCCACGGCGCGCACGCTGGATGCGGCGCAACCGGGCGCACCGGTGGTGTATGCCGGCACGCGGCTGGATCTGTATGCGATCAATGGTGGCTGTTGCGCCAAGGACCGCTTTGGCGCCGAGGCGCCGAGCTATCCACAGCTCGACCTGCCGGCCAGTGCGCTGTTCGATACCTTGTTGTTGCCACTGTCGGTGTTGACGGTGCTGGGTGTGGGCTTCAACGCCACGGGCGGGCTGTAAGGCAGTGGCTGCCTGGCGGTCAGCGCATATCTACCTGACGCCCCGCGATCCCAAATGTGGGAGCTGGCTTGCCTGCGATGGCGGCCTGACAGCCGACCAGGATGTTGGATTTGACCGAGTACATATCCGTTATTTAGGTAACGGCTACTTAGGGTTCCGCTCTGACAGCGGCTCACTTTTGAAAAGCGCAAAAGTAAGCAAAACGCTCTTGCCCCACCACTCGGCACCTCGCTTAGGCTCGGTGTGCCCGAACGCAGGCTTGAATCCGTGGGCCGCCGCCACGCGCCATCCATGGCGCGGGGCGGCTAACCCGGCGTCCTGCCGGGTTACCCACGAATTCAAGCCTGCGTTCGGCCAGCGTGGTTTAACGGGGCGCCTGAGATCAAGATCACAAGCAGATCAAGAGCAAGATCAAGAGCGGCTCGCTTCGCATCGTGGTTTGCGTTGAGCGCTACAGAGTTGTGTAGATACCGATGCTGCGATGAGGCCAGTACCAGCCCAGCATCATTACTTGCCGAGCTTGCGCACCTCGTCCGATTCCACCACCCGCACGCCATCCTGTTCTTCCAGCGCCAGGCGCCACATGGCGCGGGCCAGTTCGCAGACTTCAATACCGTGGTACTTGCCCGGAATAAGCCGTGACAAAGGCCCGGCCAACTGCTCGGCCAGGCGCGGTTCCAGTCGTTCGCCCAGCAGCAGCGACGGACGTACGATGGTCAGCTGCGGCCAGTCTTGCGCTTGTAGCGCCAGTTCCATTTCTCCCTTGACCCGGTTGTAGAACACCGAGGATTTCGGGTCGGCGCCAATCGCACTGATCACGATCAGGTGCCGCGCGCCCAGTTCCCGTGCGCGCTTGGCGAAGGCCACCACCATGTCCAGGTCGACCGCACGGAACGCAGCTTCCGAGCCAGCCTTTTTGATTGTGGTGCCCAGGCAGCAGAAGGCGATATCCACGCGGCCGCTCAGTTGCGGCAGGAACACCGCCGGGTCGCCCACCGGGTTTTCCAGGCGTGGATGTTCAGCCAATGGTTTGCGGCTGGGTGCCAGCACGCGGGTCACGGTGGGTTCGTTGAGCAGGCGGTCGAGCAGGTGTTCGCCCGTGAGGCCGGAAGCCCCGGCCAGCAAGATATGCTGCGGTGTCAGGTACATGGTGTTTCCCCCTTGTTACACGTTACAGCTTAGTTGCCTTTGGCTTCCTTGCTATTCATTGAGACGCTTTCGAGCGCCTTTCGTGCCTGCTGTTTACGTAATAATTGCCAATGGGCGATCACGCTTTTAGGCGCCCAGATCTGCGGTTCGGAGGCTTCGAAATTGTCCGCCTGTTCGCGTTCGGCCACGTGCAGTTGTGCCAGTTTGAAGGCGTGTTGCAAATCATCCGTTTGGTTGAAGGCTTGTGCGAAAAGGGCATCGCCGAAGTAGGTGAAGTCTGCTTCTTCCGAGCAGCCGAACGACACGCGGTCTGCACGGGAGGCGGTCATGATCAGGGTGCGCTCATCTTTGAGCGCCGGTATGAAGCCGCCGGAGTAACAGGCGGAGATCACGATGACCTTGTCACGGTTTTTCAGTGGTGCGAGCACGGCCGCCAGTTCATCGGCGGGCAGGTCGGCCAGTTCCATGCGCGGTTGGTCGAGCACCAGTTCATGTTCATGGGTGCCATGGCTGGTCATGTAAATGAACACCAGGTCTTCCGGCCCGGTGCGTTCGGCCAGGGTTTGCACGGAGCGGCGCAGGCTTTCGCGGGTGGCCAGGGGGCGGTCGGCGATATGGTCGCGGTGGTTGACCAGGCGCACTTGCCCGCGCGCGCCGAAGCGGGTAGCGAGCAGGTTGCTGACGTAATCGGCTTCGCGCAGGAACACGCTTTGTTTGCCGTCACCGGCCAGCACCAGAGTGTACAGCTCCACGGCCGGGGTGGACGCGGGCACGGCTGCCAGGGCGTCATCGAGCAAGCGGCCTTGGGCCAGTATGCCGGTCTCCAGTGGGTCGGGCAGCAGCGTGCCCTCGGCGTCGCGCACGCGCAGGCCGTTGACCCAGGTGCCGGACTGCACGGTGCCGTCGGTGAGCACCAGGGTGCCACGGCCTTGATAGTTGTCGCTGTCGAAACCTCCGATATAGAAACTGCCATCGGTGAGGTTCAGACGCCCTTCGCCGGTAAAGCGCCAGTCACTGAACTGGCCGACATAGTGGCTGCCATCGACGCCGATCAGTTCGCCTTTGCCGGTCAGCGCGCCTTCCTTGAACTGGCCGATCCATACATCGCCGTCGGCGTTCTCGTAGCGACCTTTACCGTTGAGCTGGTTCTGCTTGAACTGGCCGACATAGATATCGCCTTCGGCGCTATTAAAAGTGCCATTGCCTTCCAGTTGGCCATCGACAAAGCGGCCGCTGAACTGGTTGCCGCTGTCGTCATTGCGCTGGCCTTCGCCATTGGGCTTGCCGTGGGCGAACTGGCCCTGGTACTGGCTGCCGTCGGCCAGTTCCAGGCGGCCCAGGCCTGAGTACTGGTCGTCCTGGAATTCGCCGCGATAAGTCATCTGCCCCTCTTTGAGGGTGCCTTCGCCGTTGCGTCGACCGTTCTTGAAGCCGCCCACGTAGCTGCTGCCCGAAGTGGTCAGGCTGCCCTGGCCATCAAACAGGCCCTGCTTGAATTCGCCTTTATAGACTTCGCCATTGCTGCCGTGCCATTCGCCCTGGCCGTGCCACTGGCCTTTGTCGAACTGGCCGGCGTACCAGCTGCCATTGGGGTAGTCCACGCGGCCTTGGCCTTGCAGCAAACCGTTGACCACATCGCCACGGTAGCGGCCGCCATCGGGCAGGCGCGCATCGGGCGGCAACAGCGATTCGCCGTCTCCGCAAGCGGTGAGCAACAGGGCAAGGGCAAGGGGAGCGAGTGGGCGCATAGCGGGATCCGGATAATTGAGCGCCGAGTATGCCGTAGCCGGGGTGCCGAACCTAGTGGTCTATGCGCAGGATCCATCACCTGTAGGAGCGGGCTTGCCCGCGAAAAACTCACAGGCGCCGCATTTGTTCAGCCAGCACGCGTTATCGATGACGACCTTCGCGAGCAAGCTCGCTCCTACAGTGGGGGTGTGGTGGTTATACGAAGCACAGTGACAGCGACTCGGCAATGTAAGCCGGCTTCTCCTGGCCTTCGATTTCCAGGGTGGCGGTGGCCTTGAACAGCCATTGGCCCGGCTTCTTCTCGGTGACGTCAGTGAGGGTGACGTTCAGGCGCACCTTGGAATTCACTTTCACCGGCTGGATAAAGCGCACGCTGTCCAGGCCGTAGTTGACGGCCATCTTCAAGCCTTCGGGCATGATCAGGATGTCTTCCATCAGCTTGGGCATCAGCGACAGCGACAGAAACCCGTGGGCGATGGTGCTGCCGAACGGGGTTTGCGCCGCCTTGACCGGGTCGACGTGGATGAACTGATGATCGCCAGTGGCTTCTGCGAACAGGTTGATACGCGCCTGGTCGATGGTGAGCCATTCGGAACGTCCCAGTTCCTTGCCGACGTAATCTTTGAGCTGCGCTACGGGTACATAGGGCATTGCGTCTCTCCTTGGTTCATCATTTTTGCCCATCGGTAACGGGCGTTTTTATCGGTGACAGAGAACCAATGTAGATCATCATGGGCAATCAGCCCGGTCAACCCAAGATGCTTTTGGCGAATGCCGGAGCATAGGGCGGGCATGCTTATAATGCACGCGAGCGTTGAGGGGGAGAGAGCGGGATGCTGTTACGTGGCCTGACCTGGCTGGTGCTGTTTCAATTGATCGGCACCGCGATCAATCATTTGCTGGTGCCGGTGCTGCCGGGGCCGATCATCGGCTTGTTGCTGATGCTGGGCTTTCTGGTCTGGCGGGGTGAAGTCGGCGAGCCCCTGAGCCTGGCGGCCGGCAGCCTGTTGCGTTACCTGCCGCTGCTGCTGGTGCCGCCGGCCGTGGGGGTGATGGTGTACGCCAAGGACATCGTGGCGGATTTCTGGGCCATCGTCGGGGCGTTGGTGTTGTCGCTGGTGATCGCCATGGGCTTTGTCGGTGTGCTGATGCAGCAGATGGTCAAGCGCAAGGAGAAGGACCAATGATCCTCGACTGGCAGGGCGCCTGGACGGCGGTCATTCATCACCCGCTGTTCGGTATCGGTATCACCCTGGGCGCCTATCAATTGGTGCTGGCGGGGTTCGAGAAAACCCGCTGGATCTTCCTGCAGCCGGTGCTGGTGTCGATGTTGCTGGTGATCGGCGTGCTGCTCACCTGCGGCCTGAGCTACGCCGAATACCGCAAGAGCACCGAGATCATGGGCATCCTGCTGGGGCCTGCGACCGTGGCCCTGGCGGTGCCGCTTTATCTGAACCTGCGACGGATTCGCCAATTGTTCTGGCCGATTTTTACTACGCTGGTGGTAGGCGGGGTGTTGGCCACCGGCCTTTGTGTGGCGTTGGGGTGGTGGTTTGGTGCCGAACACAGAGTGTTGATGACCATGGCGCCCAAATCAGTGACCTCGCCGATTGCCATGTTGGTGGCCGAGCAGATCGGCGGCGTGGCGGCCTTGGCAGCGGTGTTTGTGTTGATCACTGGGGTGGTCGGCGCGATGATCGGCCCAGCGCTCTTGACGCGCCTGGGTGTACGCAGCCCCGAAGCGCGCGGCATGGCTTTGGGCATGACCGCCCACGCCGTCGGCACCTCGGTGGCCTTGCAGGAAAGCGAAGAATGCGGCGCCTTCGCGGCGCTGGCCATGAGTTTGATGGGCGTGGCCACGGCGGTGTTCCTGCCGTTGGCGGTGTCGGTCATTGTTTAAACCAGGTTTTAAGGAAGCCGTTATGAGTCTGGCGCTATTCCCCCTCAACACTGTGCTGTTCCCGGGCTGCACCCTCGACTTGCAGATATTCGAGGCGCGCTACCTGGACATGATCGGCCGTTGCATGAAAAAGGGCGAAGGCTTTGGTGTGGTGTGCATCCTGGATGGCTCAGAGGTGGGCATGGCCCCTGACGGTTATGCGCTTGTCGGCTGTGAAGCGCTGATTCGTGACTTCAAACAGCAGGACAACGGCCTGCTGGGCATTCGCGTCGAAGGGGGGCGTCGTTTCCGCGTGCATGAGACCGACGTACAGAAAGACCAATTGCTGGTGGCCGACGTGCAATGGTTGCAAGAGTTGCCGGACCCGCCACTGGGCGAAGAAGACGCCGACTTGCTGGCGTTGCTTGAGGCCCTGGCCGAGCACCCGATGGTGGCTTCGCTGGACATGGGCGGTGACGTCGAAGGCCAGCAAGCCCTGGGCAACCGGTTGGCCTATCTGCTGCCGTTTACCGAGGCCGACAAGATCGACTTGCTGCAACTGGACGACCCACAGCAACGGCTGGATGCGATCCAGATGTTGCTCGATGAACTGCAGGGCGAGCTGTTCACCTGAGGTTCGGATTTGCCTGACAGAGCTTTCAGACTTTGCTCGGTCGTCTCCACTGCGTCGCCTGCACTATTTTCCGATCACACAACAATGATCGGAGATAACCATGATTCGGCTGACACCCTCGGAACAAGTCGCGTGGGACGCTTATTTTGTCAGCGTGACCACGCAATTACTCCAGCAGCAAGCCTCGCGGGGCGCGGAGTACATCGCCGAGCGCGCCGCCGAAGTGGCCGATGAGATGCTGCTGGAGCGCCGCGAACGTTGCGTTGAACGGCGCAGCGCCTCCGTGGACTGGATCGGCCCGGCCAAGGGTCAGTAGGCGTACCTGAGCAGGGCGTGGGGCGTGCCGGTAAAGGCGATAAAACCGAGCACGGCCACCACGGCGGGCAGCACCAGCCACCAGGCTTTTTGCGACATGGCTGGCAATGGGCTGCGGTACTGGATGGCCGTCAGGCTGAACGCACACACGGTCATCGCCAGCAACGTGCCGGCCAGGATGTCCGTCGGCCAGTGGGCGCCCAGGTACACCCGTGACAGGGCAATGAACGCCGCGGGAATGCAGCCCAGCAGCATCCAGGTCAGGCGCAGCCGCGTGGGTTGGCCGCGACCGGCCAATACCGCGAGCGCCAGGAAGAAGGCAAATGCACCGGAGGCATGGCCGCTGGGCATGCTGAAGCTGGTCAGCGGGTCGGTGAGGATTTCCGGGCGGCCACGGGCAAAGAACAGCTTGGTGCCGGTGTTGATCACTGCCGCGCCGGCGAGGGTGGCGCCGACAAACACGGCATGGCGCCATTGCCGTGCCAGCAGCAACAGGCCAGTGAACACGGCGCTGGCGAAAAACATCTTCTTGAACTCGCCCAGTTGGGTGACCCGCACCATCACTTCGTCCAGCCACGGGCTGCGATGTTCCTGCACCAGTGCACTCAGGCCCTGGTCGAAGTCATTGAGGTGGGGGTAGCCGATAAACAGCGCGATCAACAACACCAGGCTGACGCAACCGATCCACAAGGTGGCACGCCGATGCCCACGCCAACTGCTGTTCACACTCAGCCCCAACAGTACCGCAAGGCACGCCGCGATAATCGCCGCTTCCGGCCAGAAGCCTTCCGGCAACGGCAGGCGGAACGCGGCGCCGGCGGCCCAGCCTGGCAGCAGATAGGCCACGGTCCAGCCCGCTGCGGCAATGATGCTCACGGCGGCAAAGCGCGGGAAGGGCATGTCGCACATACCCGCGACCATGGGCAGCATGGGACGCAATGGGCCAATGAAACGTCCGACCAACAGGCTGGCGATCCCGTACTTGTGGAAGTAGGTTTCTGCGCCGTTCATCCATTCAGGATGCTGGCGCAGGCCGGGCAGGCGCCGGATGTTCTGATGGAAATGGCGGCCCAGGTAATAGGAGACGCCGTCGCCCAACAAGCCGCCGAGGAAGCCCAGCAGCAGGGTTTCACTCAACGACAGCGCGCCGCTGCCGGCCAACGCGGCGATTGCAAACAGCAACACCGTGCCTGGCACGATCAGCCCGGCAATCGCCAGGCACTCCACGCACGCGACGATAAACACCGCTGCTGCCAGCCATTGTGGGTTGAGGGTCAACCAGCCGGTGATGCTATCGAGCCATTGGCCCATACAATCCACTCCATGCATACATATTCAAAAACACTGAAGATTCAGTTGTGGGAGCTGGCTTGCCTGCGATGGCGGCGGCATGGCCAGCATTGAAGTTGCCTGACCCACCGCTATCGCAGGCAAGCCAGCTCCCACATGGGATGTGTCGCGGGTTAAATCAAAAAATAATCCCGGCCTTCGACCTGCCCCCGACGCAGCGGGTTCCGCGTGCAATAAGGCGCATAGCCAGCATCGACGAAGCGGTACATCAAGTGCTCATCGCGCCCGCTGGGGATGCCCAGGCGCGTGGTCTGGATAATTTGCGTGGGCACCTGGCCCACGTCTTCGACATACAGCTGTTCCTGGTCGAAGCGCTTGGCATCCCACATCGGCACTTTCAGGCCCAGTGCCTTGCACAGCAGCGTCTGGCCCGCACACAGTTTTTGCGAGGGGCGTGGGCTGCCATCGGGGTTGGGGTTGTTCAACAGCATCTGCGCCAGGCTCGCTGCGCCGGAAACGTCATCGACCCAGGGATAAGCCGATTTGATCAACACGGCATTGCCCGGGCCATGGGCGCTGAAATTCAGCGAATCACCGCCACGGGCGTAGTACATGTAGATATGGCCACCATCCAGAAACAAAGCCTTACGCTTTTCTGTGTAGCCGAGTGAGGCGTGGCTGCCTTTTTCGGCCACGTAATAGGCTTCGGTTTCAATAATTCGCGCCGAAAGCCAGAGATCGCCCACGCGATGGCGAATGACTTTTCCGAGTAATTGGCGCGCAAGCAGTTGCGCGTCGCGGTCGAAGAAGCTATCGGGCAGGGGGCTGGCGGGGAGCTGGGGCGAAAAGTCGGGCATGGCGGTCAAGGGTTGATACGGCTAAATGTGACCGAATCATAACAACTCTCACCTTAATTACGCCTGAACCTGGGGTTTTTACAGTTCATTTCGACCATCCGCCCCTCACCGCTGTCAGTCGGGCGGCGTCACAGCTATAATCTGCCGCTTTCCTCTTTGCCAAGACTCCCTGACCATGACTGAGTCCGTTCTTGACTACATGACCCGCCTGGGTCGCGCTGCCCGGCAGGCCTCGCGGTTGATCGCCCGTGCGAGTACTGCGCAGAAGAACCGTGCGCTGCTGGCGGCTGCCGATGCTCTGGATGCTTCGCGCTCCGAGCTGACTGCCGCCAACGAGCTGGACCTGGCCAATGGGCGCGCTAATGGCCTGGAGCCAGCCCTGCTGGACCGCCTGGCGCTGACCCCGGCGCGTATCGACGACATGATCGAAGGCTTGCGTCAGGTAGCCAAGCTGCCTGACCCCATCGGTGAAATTCGCGACATGCGTTACCTGCCGTCCGGCATTCAGGTAGGCAAGATGCGCGTGCCCCTGGGCGTGATCGGCATCATCTATGAGTCGCGCCCGAACGTGACCATCGACGCCGCGAGCCTGTGCCTGAAGTCGGGCAACGCCACCATCCTGCGTGGCGGCTCCGAGGCGATCAATTCCAACCGCGCCATCGCCGGCTGCATCCAGCAGGGCCTGGCCGTGGCCGAGTTGCCAGCCGAAGTGGTGCAAGTGGTGGAAACCACCGACCGTGCCGCCGTGGGCGCGCTGATCACCATGCCGGAATTCGTCGACGTGATCGTACCGCGAGGTGGCAAGAGCCTGATCGAGCGCGTTAGCCGCGATGCCAAGGTGCCCGTTATCAAGCACCTGGACGGCGTTTGCCATGTGTTCATCGACATTGCCGCCGACCTCGACAAGGCGATCCGCATCGCCGACAACGCCAAGACCCACCGCTACGCGCCGTGCAACACCATGGAAACCCTGCTGGTGCACGCCGGCATTGCCGAGCGCGTGCTGCCGCCGCTGGCTGCCATTTACCGTGACAAGTCGGTAGAGCTGCGCGGTTGCGAGCGCACCCGTGCGTTGCTGGGCGCGGACGTCATCGAGGCGACCGAGCAGGACTGGTACACCGAGTACACGGCCCCGATCCTGTCGATCCGCATCGTCGACGATCTGGACCAGGCCATCGAACACATCAATACCTATGGCTCCAAGCACACTGACTCCATCGTTTCCGAGCATTTCAGCGATGCCCGGCGTTTCCTCAACGAAGTGGATTCCGCTTCGGTGATGGTCAACGCCTCGACGCGTTTTGCCGACGGCTTCGAGTATGGCCTTGGGGCTGAGATCGGTATTTCTACCGACAAGCTCCACGCACGCGGCCCGGTGGGCCTCGAAGGGCTGACCAGTGAGAAGTACGTGGTGTTTGGCGACGGTCATGTGCGCACTTGATGACTAAACGCATCGGGCTGCTCGGCGGTACTTTCGACCCCGTGCACATCGGCCATTTGCGCAGTGCCCTGGAAGTTGCGGATGCCCTTGCGCTGGATGAGCTGCGCCTGCTGCCCAATTTCCGGCCGCCCCACCGCGACACGCCGCAGGTGGCCGCCGAGCAACGCCTGGAAATGGTGCGTGTTGCCGTAGAAGGTATATCGCCGCTGGTGGTGGACGATCGCGAACTCAAGCGCGATAAACCGTCCTACACTATCGACACCCTGGAGCTGATGCGCGCCGAATTGGCTGCAGATGACCCATTGTTTCTGCTTTTGGGCTGGGACGCATTTTGCGGCCTGCCCTCTTGGCACCGCTGGGAGGAACTCCTCCAGCATTGCCACATCCTGGTTTTGCAACGCCCGGATGCCGACAGCGAACCGCCGGATGCCTTGCGCAACCTGCTGGCCGCGCGGTCGGTAAGTGACCCCTTGGCCCTGACCGGGCCGAACGGGAATATTGCATTCGTCTGGCAGACCCCGCTTGCGGTGTCCGCCACCCAGATCCGTCAACTGCTGGCCAGCGGGAAGTCGGTACGTTTCCTGGTGCCTGACGCGGTCCTGGCCTACATCGATGCGCACGGGCTTTACCGTGCGTCGAACTAAAAAGGCGCGCTTGAACGCACGAACCGTGCAGCAAGCGCCCGAACATACGAGCAAAACGAGTTTTATATGACGAACAAAGACGTAAGCAAAGTTAAGCGCAAAGGCACCTTCAAAAGCGCGCCGCTGCCGGTTGAAGCCCACGTTGGCCCGGAACTGGCTGGCGAAGAGCTGGTGAAAGTCGCCGTGGCTGCCCTGGAAGACGTTAAAGCCCAGGACATCCAGGTACTGGACGTGCGCGACAAGCAGAGCATCACCGACTTCATGATCATCGCCACCGGTACCTCCAACCGCCAGATCGGCGCAATGCTGGACAAGGTTCGCGAAGCCGTCAAAGCCCAGGGCGTCAAGCCATTGGGTGAAGAAGGCAAGGGCGACAGCGACTGGGTGCTGTTGGACATGGACGATGTGATCGTTCACATGATGACCTCCAACGCTCGCCAGTTCTACGACCTGGAGCGTCTGTGGAAAGGCGCCGAGCAGAGCCGTGCTGCCGATGGCAAGCACCACAGCCCGGAAGTGGGCCACGCGCACTTCGACAAGCTCAACAAAGACCAGGAATAAGGAACGGCTGTGCGCCTGCGTCTGATCGCTGTTGGTTCACGCATGCCCAAGTGGGTGGAAGAAGGCTGGCACGAATATGCCAAGCGTCTGCCCGCTGAGCTGTCGCTTGAGCTGGTGGAAATACCGCTCAATACCCGGGGCAAGAACGCCGACGTGGCGCGCTTTATCCGTCAGGAAGGCGAAGCCATGCTGGCCAAGGTCGGCCCCAATGAGCGCATCGTCACCCTTGAAGTGCACGGCAAGCCCTGGAGCACCGAGCAACTGGCGGTGGAACTGGATCGCTGGCGCCTGGATTCGCGCACGGTCAATTTCATGGTCGGCGGCCCCGAAGGGCTGGCGCCGGAAGTCTGTGCGCGGGCCGATCAGCGCTGGTCGCTGTCGGCGCTGACGTTGCCGCACCCGTTGGTAAGGATTCTGATCGGTGAACAGCTGTATCGCGCCTGGACAGTTCTGTCCGGGCACCCTTACCACAAATAGTCTGCGCCGCCCCCGATGACCCAACCGATCCGCATCAAGGACCACGAGAAAGACGCACGTCTGGTACGCGCGCGGGTGGTGTTCGGTGCTGTTTTGGTGGTGGTGCTGATGTGCGTGCTGATTGCGCGGCTGTATTTCCTCCAGGTGATCCAGTACGACTATCACTCCACGCTGTCGGAAAACAACCGGGTGCATGTGCAGCCGATTCCGCCGACCCGTGGGCTGATCTTCGACCGCAATGGCGTAGTGGTTGCCGATAACCGGCCCAGCTTCAGCCTGAGCATGACCCGCGAACGTTCCGGCGACTGGAAGCAGGTGCTCGATGTCATCGTCGAGGTGCTGCAACTGACCCCGGAAGACCGGGTGGTTTTCGAGAAACGCATGCGGCAGGGGCGCCGGCCGTTCGAGCCGGTGCCTATTCTGTTCGAGCTGACCGAAGAGCAGATCGCCCGCATTGCGGTGAACCAGTTCCGCCTGCCGGGTGTGGAAGTGGTGGCGCAGTTGGTGCGGCATTACCCGCAAGGGCCGCACTTTGCCCACTCCGTTGGCTACATGGGGCGGATCAACGAGAAAGAGCTGAAAACCCTCGACCCGATCAACTACAGCGGCACCCACCATATTGGCAAAACCGGCATCGAGCGCTTCTATGAGGCCGAGTTGCATGGCCAGGTAGGTAACGAGGAAGTCGAGACCAATGCGCGTGGCCGCGTATTGCGGGTACTCAAGCGCACCGACCCGGTGCCGGGCAAGGACATTGTCCTGAGCCTGGACATCAAGTTGCAGGAAGCTGCCGAGATGGCCTTGGGTGGTCGGCGGGGTGCCGTAGTGGCGCTGGACCCGAAAACCGGCGAAGTGCTGGCGATGGTCAGCCAGCCCAGCTTCGACCCCAACCCGTTCGTGACTGGCATCAGCTTCAAGGCCTACGCCGAGCTGCGTGATTCCATCGACCGGCCCCTATTCAACCGTGTGTTGCGCGGCCTGTACCCACCGGGCTCGACCATCAAGCCGGCGGTAGCGATTGCCGGCCTGGATGCTGGCGTGGTCACGGCTTCAAGCCGGGTGTACGACCCAGGCTATTACATGCTGCCCAACTACGACCACAAGTACCGTAACTGGAACCGCTCCGGTGACGGCTATGTCGACCTGGATACCGCGATCATGCGCTCCAACGACACCTATTTTTACGACCTGGCCCACAAGCTGGGGATTGATCGGCTGTCTGCCTACATGGGTAAGTTCGGCCTCGGTCAGAAAGTCTCCCTGGACATGTTCGAAGAATCCCCCGGCCTGATGCCGTCGCGGGAGTGGAAGCGTGCGACCCGCCGCCAGGCGTGGTTCCCCGGCGAAACCCTGATCCTGGGTATCGGCCAGGGCTATATGCAGGCCACACCGCTGCAACTGGCCCAGGCCACGGCGCTGGTGGCGAACAAAGGCGTGTGGAACCGACCGCACCTGGCCAGGACCATCGAAGGCGAAAAACCGGTGGACGACAATCCGATTCCGGACATCGTGCTGCGTGATCCGTCCGACTGGGCCAAGGTCAACCACGGCATGCAGCAGGTCATGCACGGCGCTCGCGGCACCGCGCGCAAGGCGGCGATCGGCGCGCAGTACCGCATTGCCGGCAAGAGTGGTACGGCCCAGGTGGTCGCGATCAAGCAGGGCGAAAAATATGACCGCTCCAAGGTGCAGGAACGCCACCGCGACCACGCCTTGTTTGTCGGCTTTGCCCCGGCGGAAGACCCGAAAATCGTGGTGGCCGTGATGGTCGAGAACGGCGAGTCCGGCTCCGGCGTCGCGGCCCCCGTGGTGCGCCAGGTGATGGACGCCTGGCTGCTGGCCGACGATGGCCGGCTCAAGCCCGAGTATGGCGGCCCCCCTTCAAGCCCCGAGGTTACGGCCCGTGAAGAGTAATTTTGACCGCATCCTCTCCAGCGAAGATGTGATGCGTCGCCGTGCGACGTTGCTGCAACGCATGCACATTGATGGCCCCTTGCTGATCCTGCTGCTGACCCTGGCGGCCGGCAGCCTGTTCGTGCTGTATTCGGCCAGCGGCAAGAACTGGGACTTGCTGATCAAGCAGGCGTCCTCGTTTGGCCTGGGCCTGCTGTCGATGGTGGTGATCGCTCAATTGGAGCCGCGCTTCATGGCGCGCTGGGTGCCCTTGGGCTATGTCGCCGGCGTGTTGCTGCTGGTGGTGGTGGACGTCATGGGCCACAACGCCATGGGCGCCACACGCTGGATCAACATCCCCGGGGTGATTCGCTTCCAGCCGTCGGAATTCATGAAGATCCTGATGCCGGCCACCATTGCCTGGTACCTGTCCAAGCGCACCTTGCCGCCGCAGCTCAAACACGTGGCGATCAGCCTGATCCTGATCGGCGTGCCTTTCGTGCTGATTGTGCGCCAGCCGGATCTGGGCACTTCGTTGCTGATCCTCGCCGGTGGCGCGTTCGTGCTGTTCATGGGCGGATTGCGCTGGCGCTGGATCCTCAGCGTGCTGGCCGCCGCCGTGCCCGTGGCCGTGGCCATGTGGTTCTTCTTTATGCACGACTACCAGAAGCAACGGATCCTGACGTTCCTCGACCCGGAGAGCGACCCGTTGGGCACCGGCTGGAACATCATCCAGTCCAAGGCGGCCATTGGTTCCGGCGGAGTATTTGGCAAGGGCTGGCTGCTGGGCACCCAGTCCCACCTGGACTTCTTGCCCGAGAGCCATACCGACTTCATCATCGCAGTGATGGGCGAAGAGTTCGGCCTGGTGGGCATTTGCGCGTTGTTGCTGATCTATCTGCTGTTGATTGGTCGCGGCCTGGTGATCACGGCCCAGGCGCAGACGCTGTTCGGCAAATTGCTCGCCGGCAGCCTGACCATGACTTTTTTTGTTTACGTTTTCGTCAACATCGGTATGGTCAGTGGCCTGCTGCCGGTGGTTGGGGTGCCGTTGCCATTCATTAGCTACGGCGGAACTTCGCTGGTGACATTGCTGTCAGCGTTTGGGGTTTTGATGTCGATTCATACGCATCGCAAGTGGATCGCACAGGTTTGAATAAGGTGAAGATGTCAATGCAAGTAATGCGCGGCTGGGCGACTCGGCATGCGACCTGGATGGGCCTGATCGGGCTGCTGGGGGCAACGCAAGAGGCGCAGGCCGGTGACTACGATGGCTCTCCCCAGGTTGCCGAATTTGTCGGTGAGCTGACCCGCGACTACGGTTTTGCCGGTGAGCAACTGATGGGCGTGTTCCGCGAAGCCCAGAAAAAGCAGGCGATCCTCGACGCTATCTCCCGGCCCGCCGAACGCGTAAAGCAGTGGAAGGACTATCGCCCGATGTTCCTCACTGATGCGCGCATCGCCCGTGGCGTGGATTTCTGGCGCCAGCACGAGGCAGTCCTGGCCCGCGCCGAG
Organism: Pseudomonas sp. FP215; assembly: GCF_030687795.1. Classification (NCBI taxonomy): domain Bacteria; kingdom Pseudomonadati; phylum Pseudomonadota; class Gammaproteobacteria; order Pseudomonadales; family Pseudomonadaceae; genus Pseudomonas; species Pseudomonas sp. FP215. The sequence continues at coordinate 5,860,408 of NZ_CP117447.1, read as the reverse complement.
CAGGAGTACGGCGTGCCAGCCCAGGTGATCGTCTCGATCATCGGCATCGAAACCTTTTACGGTCGCAACACTGGCAGCTACCGGGTGATCGACGCCTTGTCGACCCTGGGCTTCGATTATCCGCCCCGCGCCGAGTTCTTCCGCAAGGAACTGCGCGAATTCCTGTTGCTGGCCCGCGAAGAGCAGGTCGACCCGCTGAGCCTCAAGGGCTCCTACGCCGGGGCGATGGGCTTGCCGCAGTTCATGCCGAGCAGCTTTCGCGCCTATGCGGTGGATTTCGACGGTGACGGGCACATCAATATCTGGAGCAACCCTGACGATGCCATCGGCAGCGTGGCCAGCTACTTCAAGCGCCACGGTTGGGTGGCCGGCGAGCCGGTGGTTGTCCGCGCCGATGTCACGGGCGAGCGCGCCGACGAGGGCCTGACCCAAGGTATCGAACCGGTCAAGACCGTTGGGGAGTTGCGAGCGCTGGGCTGGTCGAGTCAGAATGCGCCACGCGATGACATGCCGGTGACGGCATTCCGCCTGGAAGGCGCAAATGGCCCTGAATACTGGATGGGCCTGAAGAATTTCTACGCAATCACGCGTTATAACCGCAGTGTGATGTACGCCATGGCCGTGCATCAGCTGTCAGATGAGCTGGTTCAAGCACGGGGCAACAAGTAATGCGGGTATCGCCGTTCAAAAAACCGCTCAAGCTGGTGGCGTTCGCCGCGTTGTCCTTGTTGGTAGCCAGTTGTTCCACCACCCCTAACCGTGCGCCGGCCAAGAAAGCGGGCGGTGCGGTGGTCCGCGCCCAACCGGGCCTGGACATCAACCGCGCGCACAAAGACGGCGCGCCGTGGTGGGATGTGGATGTATCGAAGATCCCGGACGCCACGCCGACCCTGCACACTGGCCCGTACAAGGCCAACCCCTATACCGTGCTGGGCAAGAATTACTTCCCGTTGCAGGAATCCAAAACCTACGTGCAGTCGGGCACCGCGTCCTGGTACGGCACCAAGTTCCATGGCCAGAACACCGCCAACGGCGAAGTGTATGACCTGTATGGCATGAGCGCGGCGCACAAGACCCTGCCGCTGCCCAGCTATGTGCGCGTGACCAACCTGGACAACAACCGTACCGTGATCCTGCGGGTCAATGACCGTGGGCCGTTCTATTCGGACCGCATCATCGACTTGTCCTACGCGGCCGCCAAGAAACTCGGTTATGCCGAAACCGGCACTGCACGGGTCAAAGTCGAAGGCATCGACCCGGCGCAGTATTGGGCCCAGCGTGGCAAACCCGCGCCGTTGATGCTCAACGAACCGCCAACCCCGCAACCGCAAGTGACGGCCTCCACCGGCAAGATCGAGCAATGGACGCCGCCACCGGCGCAGCATGCGCCTGATACCGTGGTCGTGCCTCACGCGGCTGCGGGCGCGTCCATGGCCGGTGGGCAATACCTGCAGGTCGGCGCTTTCGCCAACCCGGATGCGGCAGAACTGTTAAGGTCCAAGCTCAGCGGCATGGTCAGCGCGCCGGTCTTCATCAGCTCCATCGTGCGTAACCAGCAAACCTTGCACCGTGTACGCATGGGCCCGATCGGCTCGCCAAGCGAAGTGGCGCAAGTGCAGAACAGCGTGCGCCTGGCCAACCTGGGGCAACCCAGCGTGGTCACCGCAGAATAAGCAGTAACGGTTTGATGGCTCAGGCGCGCCTGCGCGCCTGAACCCTGGTTGTTGGCTCGTTGAACAATAAAAACCCAGGGGCAAGGGGTGAGCGGGCAACCGAACACGTGACAGTCTGGAAGCGGGCTGTCTGAATAGTTTTGCCCGCGAGGGCAAGTTTCCATAAGCAATTTCGAGAGACGGATGAACATCACCACCTTAGCCAAACGTACGTGCCTGCTTATCTCGCTGATCATCACCCCAGCCGCCTGGGCGGTTGAAATGGTGCCGGCCTCCCCGCAACTGGCCGCCAAGTCCTGGGTACTCATGGATGCCGCCAGTGGCAACGTGCTGGTCGAAAACGGTGGTGATGTACGCCTGCCGCCTGCCAGCCTGACCAAGCTGATGACCGCCTACATCGCGACCCTGGAAATCCGTCGCGGCCAGATCGGCGAAAACGACCCGGTGACCGTCAGCGAAAACGCCTGGCGTACCGGTGGTTCGCGGATGTTCATCAAGGTGGGTTCGCAAGTCACTGTGAGCGACCTGCTGCACGGCATCATCATCCAGTCCGGTAACGACGCCAGCGTCGCCCTGGCCGAGCACATCGCCGGCAGCGAAGACGCCTTCGCCGACATGATGAACAAGACCGCCGGCGAGCTGGGCATGACCAACAGCCACTTCATGAACCCGACCGGCCTGCCAAACCCAGAGCACTATTCGTCGGCTCACGACATGGCGATCCTGGCGCGCGCGATCATCCGTGTTGACCCGGTGCACTACGCGATCTACTCCCAGAAGGAGTTCTTCTGGAACAACATCAAGCAGCCTAACCGCAACCTGTTGCTGTGGCGCGACAAGACCGTCGATGGCCTGAAAACCGGCCACACCGACGAAGCCGGCTACTGCATGGTGTCGTCCGCCGTACGTGATGGCCAGCGCCTGATCGCCGTGGTATTCGGCACCAACAGCGAGCAGGCCCGTGCGGCCGAGACGCAAAAACTGCTGACTTACGGCTTCCGCTTCTTCGAAACCCAGACCTTCTACCAGAAGGGTGCTGAACTGGCGACCGCGCCGGTGTGGAAGGGCGCGACTTCGCAAGTCAAGGCCGGCCTGGCCGACGACCTGACCCTGACCATGCCTAAAGGCCAGCTCAAAAAGCTTGCCGCCAGCATGACCCTGAACCCGCAATTGGTTGCGCCAATCGCCAAGGGTGATGTGATCGGTAAGGTTGAAGTCAAGCTGGACGACAAGGTGGTGCACAGCGCCGACCTGATCGCGCTGGACGCTGTCGAGGAGGGTGGTATCTTCCGCCGCGTATGGGATAGCATCCGTCTATTCTTCTACGGCTTGTTCAACTGATTGTGTGCACCTGCAAAGCCCCGCGTTGATCCAACGCGGGGCTTTGCCCGTCGCCACGGCTTAGCGCTTACGAGGCTGTTCTGCCATGACCGATAAAGAAGTAAAAGCGCCAAAAATCGAGTTCCCTGTGACGGATTATCCTATCAAGGTAATCAGCGACACCGGTGTCGGCCGCAAAGACACGATTCTTGAGATCGTGCGTAAACACGCGACGATCAACGATAACCGGGTTGATGAGCGCTCCAGCACCACCGGTAAGTACACGACTATCCAGTTGCACATCGTTGCGACCGGTCAAGACCAGCTCTACGACATCAACAGCGAACTGCGGGCCACCGGCTTCGTGCACATGGTGCTGTGATGTCGCAAACCCTGGGCTTTCGCGAGCTCGGCCGGATGGCCTATGAGCCGGTCTGGCATGCCATGCAGCGCTTTACCAATGAGCGCGGCACCTCGGCCCCGGATGAAATCTGGCTGGTGGAACACCCGCCTGTCTTCACCCAGGGCCAGGCCGGCAAGGCCGAGCACTTGCTGCTGCCGGGTGATATTCCGGTGGTGCAGGTCGACCGAGGTGGCCAAGTGACTTACCATGGGCCCGGTCAACTGGTGGCTTACCTGCTGCTGGACGTGCGCAAGCTGGGGTTTGGCGTGCGCGACCTGGTCAGCCGCATGGAGACGTGCCTGATCGAGCTGTTGGCCAGTTACGGCGTGACCGCCGTGGCCAAGCCCGATGCGCCAGGTGTGTACGTGGATGGCGCGAAAATCGCCTCCCTGGGGCTGCGCATTCGCCACGGTTGTTCCTTTCATGGCCTGGCCTTGAATGTGGACATGGACCTGGCGCCGTTCCGGCGCATCAACCCGTGCGGTTACGCCGGGCTTGCGATGACCCAGTTGAGTGACCATGCAACATCCATTGAATTTGCCGAGGTAAGTGCCCGGCTGCGCGCGCAGCTCGTCAAACACCTCGACTATGCAGAGCAGACGACCCTGACGGGCGGAATCGATTGATATGACTACTGATGTTGTGCAAACCATGATCCCGACGCTGGACATCACTGAGCGTCCAGCCCCGGCCCCGCGTGCCAAGGTGGAAGCCGGCGTCAAGCTGCGCGGCGCCGAGAAGGTTGCACGCATCCCGGTCAAGATCATCCCGACCACGGAACTTCCGAAGAAGCCTGACTGGATTCGCGTGCGCATCCCGGTTTCGCCGGAAGTCGACCGTATCAAGTCGCTGCTGCGCAAACACAAGTTGCACAGCGTCTGCGAAGAAGCGTCCTGCCCGAACCTGGGCGAGTGCTTCTCTGGCGGCACTGCCACCTTCATGATCATGGGTGACATCTGCACCCGTCGTTGCCCGTTCTGCGACGTGGGCCACGGCCGTCCGAAGCCGTTGGACGTCAACGAGCCAGAAAGCCTGGCTATCGCCATCGCCGACCTCAAACTCAAGTACGTGGTGATCACCTCGGTGGACCGCGACGACCTGCGTGACGGCGGTGCCCAGCACTTTGCCGACTGCATCCGCGAGATCCGCAAGCTGTCGCCGAACGTGATGCTCGAAACCCTGGTGCCGGACTACCGTGGCCGTATGGACGTCGCCCTGGAAATCACCGCTGCCGAGCCGCCGGATGTGTTCAACCACAACCTGGAAACCGTGCCGCGCCTGTACAAGGCTGCGCGCCCGGGTTCGGACTACCAGTGGTCGCTGACCCTGCTGCAGAAGTTCAAGCAGATGATGCCGCACATTCCAACCAAGTCCGGCTTGATGCTGGGCCTGGGTGAGACCGACGAAGAAGTCATCGAAGTCATGAAGCGCATGCGCGAGCACGACATCGACATGCTGACCCTGGGCCAGTACCTGCAACCGTCCCGCAGCCACTTGCCGGTGCAGCGCTTCGTGCACCCGGACACCTTCGCCTGGTTCGCCGAGGAAGGCTACAAGATGGGCTTCAAGAACGTAGCGTCGGGCCCGTTGGTGCGGTCTTCGTACCACGCCGATGAGCAGGCCAAGCTGGTCAAGGCGAGCCTGGTTTCGTAAACAGCACCGCAAAATCGGTGTGCAAATGCTGGCTTGTGTGGGAGCTGGCTTGCCTGCGATAGCATCACCTCGGTATCACTGATACACCGAGGCGCTTGCATCGCAGGCAAGCCAGCTCCCACATTTCGTTCTGCGTCATATTGGGAGAACCATGGATGAGTGCCGCCGTACCTGCACTGCCCCCCGAAGGCACCCTCGGCCTGATCGCCCCCGCCGGCCCCGCCGAGCTGGATGTTGAAAAAGCCCGGCAATGGATGCGTGCCCGTGGCTACGACCTGCACATTTTCCCAGGTGTGCACGAGCGCGACGGCTACCTGGCCGGTAGTGATGAAGTGCGCCTGCGGGATTTGCATGCCGCCTTCGCCAACCCCGACATCGATGCCATCCTTTGCCTGCGTGGCGGCTATGGCACGCCCCGTTTGCTCGACGCGCTGGACTTCGACCTGCTACGCGCCAACCCCAAGCCGTTTGTGGGCTACAGCGATATCACCGCCTTGCACCTGGCGATCAACCGCTACGCGGGATTTGTGACATTTCACGGCCCGATGCTCAATGCCGACCTGCTCGGCGGCAAACAGCCGCCCACCGAGTCCTCCTTGTTCAGCCTGCTGCGTGGCCAACGGGGCGCCGGCAGTGTGCTGCCGCACCCGATGGCCTACCCGCTGACCACCATCGAGCCAGGTGTGGCCTGTGGGCGCTTGCTGGGCGGTAACTTGTCGATGATCGCCGCAGTCATGGGCACGCCGTACGAAATAGACGCCGATGGCATCATTCTGTTTATCGAAGACGTCAACGAACCGCTCTATCGCATCGACCGATTGCTGACTCACCTGCGGTTGGCGGGCAAGCTGGCTCAAGTTGCCGGTGTGCTTGTAGGGGATGTGGCGGGTGTGGATAACCTGGCGCTGGCGCGTCTGTTGAAGCAGACCTTTGCGCCGCTGTGCATTCCGGTGCTGGCGGGCTGGCGCAGTGGGCATTGCGACCCGAACCTGACATTGCCGATGGGCGCCTTGGTGCGCCTGGATGCGGGGGAGCAGCGGGTGGTATTGGAGCAGGATGTAGTCTTCAAGGCTTGATCGTTCCCACGCTCTGCGTTGATCGTTCCCACGCTCTGCGTGGGAATGCCTCCAGTGACGCTCTGCGTCAGCCTCTCCAGCCGCGGACGCGGAGCGTCCAAGGCCGCGCTCCCACGCAGAGCGTGGGAGCGATCACCTCAGCGGCTCTGCAGCGACTCCAGCAACTTCACCGTCGGATACCCATCCGCCGGCCAGCCTAGCGCCTGCTGCGCCGCCCGAATCGCCTTGCGCGTGTTGGCGCCAATAATCCCGTCGGCATTACCCGCGTCGTAGCCCTTGGCGCTGAGCGCCGTCTGCAGGTCGATGCGTTGCGAACGGCTCAATGGCAGCTCATCTTTGGGCCAACTGCCCCGAATCACACCGCCACCGCCAAATCGCTCCGACAGCAAGCCAACCGCCAGTGCATAAGACGACGAGTTGTTGTACTTGAGGATCGCGCGGAAGTTATCCAGCACCAAGAACGCCGGGCCACGGTAGCCGGCCGGCAGCAGTAGGGCGGCGGACAACTGGTCGACATTGGCCGGCAGGCTCACGCCAGGGGGGAGTTGGATGCCCAGTTGCAGCCATTGCGCCACGGTCTTGCGCACGCCGCCATCGGCCAGGCTGTAGTCGAAGCCCGACGGCAGCGGCTGCACTTCAACGCCCCATGGCTGGCCTTTCTGCCAGCCGGAGCTTTGCAGGTAGTGCGCGGTAGAGGCGAGGGCATCGCCTGGGCTGTTCCAGATATCGCGGCGACCGTCACCGTCGAAGTCCACGGCGTGGGTGTTGTAGGTGGTCGGGATGAACTGGGTCTGGCCCATCGCCCCGGCCCAGGAGCCTTTCATCTGGTCAGCCTGGATATCGCCATGCTGGATGATCTGCAGCGCCGCCAGCAGCTGCGCTTGTGCAAAGGCCGGGCGACGGCCTTCGTAAGCCAGGGTGGCCAGGGAACGGATCACCGAGTTATTGCCCTGGAACTGGCCAAAGTTGCTTTCCATGCCCCACACCGAGACCAGCGCCTGGCGGTCAACGCCATAGCGCTCTTCGATGCGCTGCAGGATATCGGCGTACTTGACCAGCAACGCCTGGCCATTGCGCACGCGCAGCGGCGACAGGGCGCCCTCGATGTATTCCCACACCGGGCGGGAAAACTCTGGCTGGCTGCGGTCGGCACGAATCACCGCCATATCGGGGGTGACCCCGGCGAAGGCGTTATCGAACACCGCGGGCGTAATCCCGGCTTGCAGGGCTTGTGCACGGAAGCCAGCCTGCCATTCGGCAAAGGTCTGGGTGGGTTGGATATCGAGATTGTCCACTGCCAATGGGGCCACCACGGCGGGCGCGATAGCCGGGGCCGTCTGGAGCTTGGGCAGGGGTTGAGCGTCCGCAGCCGTGGGCTTTTCGGCGCAGGCGACGAGCAGAATGAGGCTGGAGGCAGCGATCAATTGGCGTAGGTGCCAACGACGGGAAAGACTAGAGGGCATGCACAGGTCCAGGGATTACCAATCAGGTACAGACCTTATCATGCCAGAGGGGCGCTTGCCTTCAGGCAGCCAGAAAGTAAGAAGCCTCCCAGCTATTAGACTGGAAGGCTTCGCGGCGGTAGCTGCCTTTGCCTTTGCCGGCGCGTTCCTGGCGGCTGCGGAACAAGGGCTGGGCGATGATGGATTTGGCCTTGTTGGGGCCATGCTTGGATGGCTTTTTGCTCATGGTGGGTTCTCTCGCTTGGGGTGGAATGTGGCGGTGCAAATCATCTGCTGAAGTGGGTCGGCTGTAAAGCCCGGCGATAGGTGGGAAATGTCGCAAATAAGTGGTGGGCAGAGTCCATGTGGGGGCTTGCTCCCGCGACGGCCTGACAGCCGGCACTTATCTACCTGCCGCCCCAGGATCCCAATGTGGGAGCTGGCTTGCCTGCGATGGCGGCCTGGCAGTCAACACAGTTGGATGGTGTACATATCCATTGCTGCGGTAACGGCCGCTTAGGGTTCCGCCCTGACGGCGGCTCACTTTTGAAAAGCGCAAAAGTAAGCAAAACGCTCTTGCCCCACCACTCGGCACCTCGCCTAGGCTCGGTGTGCCCGAACGCAGGCTTGAATCCGTGGGCCGCCGCCACGCGCCATCCATGGCGCGGGGCGGCTAACCCGGCGTCCTGCCGGGTTACCCACGAATTCAAGCCTGCGTTCGGCCAGCGTGGTTTAACGGGGCGCCTGAGATCAAGATCAAAAGCAGATCAAGATCAAGAGCGGCTCGCTTCGCATCGTGGTTACTGTTGAGCGCTACAGAGCTGTGTCAGGAGCAAATGGGCCAGCTCTCACAGGGTTTTGTGGTGGTGCTGAGGTGGTTACTCGGCAGGCAACGCCAGGCGCTGGCCGGCCATCAACAGCGACAGACGGCTTAGGCTCATCCACGGAGAACCGGCTGCCTGGCCTTTGATTTGTGCATCGATGCGCTGTGCTTCCAGCAGCAGTTGCGCCCAGCGTTGCGCCGAGTGCCGTTGCAGGGCTTTGCTCATCAGGGGTTTGCGTTTGTCCCATACCGGTGGCCGGGCCTGGCTGAAGCATTTGTCCAGCGGGGTGCCCTGGCTGTATTGCAGGGCAATGTTCGCCAGCACGCGCAACTCACGGGCCAGGGCCCAGAGAATCACCGGTGGTTCCACCCCTTCGCCGCGCAGGCCTTCGAGCATGCGCAGGGCGTGGGCGGGCTCGCCGTTGAGGATGGCGTCCACCAGGCCGAACACATCAAAGCGCGCGCTATCGGCCACTGCGCCTTGCACGGTTTCGACGGTGATCTGCCCGTCTTCAGCCATCAACTTGAGCTTTTCGATCTCCTGGGCGGCGGCAAGCAGGTTGCCTTCGACCCGAGCGGCGATCAGCTCCACGGCGTCCTGTGTTGCCGCCAGGCCTGATTGGGATAGGCGCTGGCGAATCCACTGCGGCAACTGGTTGCTGTCCACCGGCCAGATCTGGATGAACTGAGTCTGTGGACCTTCGACCAGGGCCTTGCCCCACTTGGTTTTCTGCGCGCTGCCGTCGAGCTTGGGCAGGCTGATCAGCAACACGGTGTCTTCGGCAGGGCGCGAGCAGTATTCCATCAAGGCCGCCGCGCCTTTATCGCCCGGCTTGCCCGAGGGCAGGCGCAGTTCCAGCAAGCGTTTCTCGGCAAACAGCGACATGCTCGCGCCAGCTTGCAGCAGCGTGCCCCAGTCGAAACTGGCATCGGCGCTGAACACTTGGCGTTCATCGAAACCTTGCTGGCGTGCGGCGGTGCGGATCGCGTCGGCCGCTTCCTGGCACAACAACGGGTCATCGCCGCTGACGATGTACACAGGCGCAAGGCCACCTTGCAGGTGTTTGGCGAGTTGGGCGGGGGCAAGTTTCATAGGCGGGGCGAACGGGGCGCCAGGGGCGCCCCGTCTGGCTTACTCGACAGGGACTTCAACAGGCGACTGTTTCGGCGTGTTGTCTTCATATTCCTGCGCGGCTTTCAGGGCGTCGGCGTCAGCCTTGGCCTTGTTGTCGGCCACTTGCTGCAGCTCAGCCAGTTTTTCCGGGGTGAGCATTTGCAGGCGAGTCATCATGCGCTGGATCAGCTCACGACGCATTTCCTTGCGCACCTGGATGGTCTCGGAGTCCGAACCCACGAGGTTGTTGCCGTCGTGGCTCACCACTTTCTGCACCTGGATCTTGTCACCCATCAGCGGCAACTGATCACGGCCTTGTATTTCGAACATCAGCGCCGTGTTCAGCTCGACGTCGGACGCACGGCCAGCACTGGCGTAGCTGATATTGCGCTGGGTTTCGCGCTCATCCGTCAGGATCAGTTTGTAGGTCGCGCCGTTGTACACGTGCACACCGCTGTTTTCCAGGGTCTGGCGCAGTTGGGTGACGGTTTCGCCGTAGGCGTTGCGGGCGCTGACGTCGAGTTCCTTGAGCGACAGCTCATTGGTGCCGGTGCCGCGCAGCTGGAAGCCGCAAGCGCTCAACAGCACGGCAAGGCCCATAACCAGCAGATTGCGTTTGATCATTTTGTTGCTCCCCTTGAAACCAGGTGGGCCTTCTCGGGCCCTAAAGGTTTAGTTCGGCGCGGGGCCCAAGCCCCGCGCCCGATCCGATTTAGCTGGCGACGATATTGACCAGTTTGCCGGGCACCACGATCACCTTGCGGATGGTCAGGCCTTCGGTAAAGCGCAGCACGTTCTCATTGATACGTGCAGCCGCTTCAACCTCTTCACGGCTGGCGCTGGCTGGCATGTCGATCTGGCCACGCAGTTTACCGTTAACCTGGATGACCAGTTGCAGCGTGTCCTGCACCAGGGCGCTGTCATCTTGCACCGGCCAGGCGGCATCAATGACGGCACCGCTGTGGCCCAGGCGGCTCCACAGTTCATGGCTGATGTGCGGCGTGATCGGCGCGAGCAACAGGGTAACTGTTTCCAGGCCTTCCTGGATCAGCGCACGGTCTTGTTCGGTCGCCTGCGGGGCTTTTTCCAGCACGTTCATCAGCGTCATCACCTGGGCGATGGCGGTGTTGAATTTGTGGTTCTGCCCGACGTCCTGGCTGGCCTGGCGGATAGCCAGGTGGATGCTGCGACGCACGGCTTTCTGCTCGTCGTTCAAGGCGCCGAGGTCCAGCTTGCCCGGCAGGCCCTGGCTGACATGGGCGTGGGCCAGGCGCCAGACGCGCTTGAGGAAACGGTGCGAGCCTTCGACACCCGAGTCGGACCATTCGGCGCTCATGTCAGGCGGCGAGGCGAACATCATGAACAGGCGGCAGGTATCGGCGCCGAACTGGTCGATCATCGACTGTGGGTCGACGCCGTTGTTCTTGGACTTGGCCATCTTCTCGGTGCCGCCGATTTCCACCGGCAGGCCGTCGGCTTTCAACTTGGCGCTGATGACTTTGGCCTTGCTGTCACGCTCAAGCTCGACATCCGCCGGGTTGAACCAGGTGTAGGCGCCATTGGCTTCGCGACGATAGTAAGTGTCGGCGATCACCATGCCCTGGGTCAGCAGGTTCTTGAACGGCTCATCGGAGCTCACCAGGCCTTCGTCACGCATCAGCTTGTGGAAGAAACGCGCATACAGCAGGTGGAGAATGGCGTGTTCGATACCGCCGATGTACTGATCCACCGGCAACCAATGGTCGGCTGCGGATTTCTCCACCAGGCCACCTTCATAGTGCGGCGAGGCATAGCGGGCGTAGTACCACGAGGACTCCACGAAGGTGTCCATGGTGTCGGTTTCACGCTTGGCCGGCGCGCCGCATTTCGGGCAGCTGCACTCGTAGAACTCGGGCATGCGCGCCAACGGCGAACCGGCGCCGTCCGGCACTACATCTTCAGGCAGCACAACAGGCAGTTGATCTTCCGGTACCGGTACATCACCGCAGGTTTGACAGTGGATGATCGGGATCGGGCAGCCCCAGTAGCGCTGGCGGCTGATACCCCAGTCGCGCAGGCGGAACTGGGTGCGCGAGGCGCCGAGGTTCTTCTTGATCAGCGCGACTTCGATGGCATCGAAAGCGCCCTGGAAGTCCAGGCCGTCAAACTCGCCGGAGTTGATCAGGGTGCCGTGCTCGCCGTAGGCGTCTTGCCACGGGGCCGGGTTGGTGTCGCCCGAGCTGGTACGCACCACCGACTTGATCGGCAGGCTGTATTTGGTAGCGAATTCGAAGTCGCGCTCGTCGTGGGCCGGTACGGCCATGACGGCGCCGTCGCCGTAGTGCATCAATACGTAGTTGGCGACCCATACCGGCAGCTTTTCGCCAGTCAACGGGTGCTCGACGAACAGGCCGGTCGGCAGGCCTTTTTTCTCCTGGGTGGCGACGTCGGCTTCGGCCACGCTGCCACCTTTGCATTCAGCGATGAACGCCTGCAGCTCAGGGTTGTTCTGTGCGGCCTGGGTGGCCAGCGGGTGTTCGGCGGCCACGGCGACATAGGTCGCGCCCATCAGGGTGTCGGGGCGGGTGGTGAACACCTTGAGTGCGCCCGCTTCGCCGATGGAGTCGACGTTGTACGGGAACTGCACTTCCATGCCCTTGGATTTGCCGATCCAGTTGCGCTGCATGGTCTTGACCTGTTCAGGCCAGCCCGGCAAGTCGTCGAGGCTCGACAACAGCTCATCCGCGTAGGCGGTGATCTTGAAGTAGTACATCGGGATTTCGCGCTTTTCGATCAGCGCGCCGGAACGCCAGCCGCGACCGTCAATCACCTGTTCGTTGGCCAGGACGGTCTGGTCGATCGGGTCCCAGTTCACGGTGCCGCTTTTTTTGTAGATCACACCTTTTTCGAACAGGCGCGTGAACAGCCATTGTTCCCAACGGTAGTAATCAGGCTTGCAGGTGGTGACCTCGCGGGACCAGTCCACCGCCAGGCCCAGGCTGCGCAGCTGGGTCTTCATGTAGGCGATGTTTTCGTAGGTCCACTTGGCGGGCGCCACGTTGTTTTTCATCGCGGCGTTTTCTGCCGGCATGCCGAAGGCGTCCCAACCCATGGGTTGCAACACGTTCTTGCCGAGCATGCGCTGGTAGCGCGAAATCACGTCGCCGATGGTGTAGTTGCGCACGTGCCCCATGTGTAGCTTGCCGCTGGGGTAAGGGAACATCGATAGGCAGTAGTACGTCTCCTTGCCTGGCTGTTCACTGACTTCAAAGGACTTTTGCTCGTCCCAGAAGGTTTGGGCGGCATTTTCTATTTCACGGGGCTGATATTGTTCGTGCATGGCTACTTTTGAACTGGATAGGGGTGGCCTAATCCTCTTCGGTGCACTGTCCGGGTTGTTCGACACCAAGAAGCGGCGCGTCCGTGCCCAAACCCTGCGGGAAGTGGAGTTACAGGAAGCGCCGTAGCATACATGACCCCACTCTATCGAGGGAAACCCTGATTGCGCGCCAAGGGCCGTCTGTCGCGGCACCGGGCAGGCGCAGCAACGGGGGCTACGCTGTTTAGTGGGGAGCAAGTATTTCTTCAATGAGGTGAGGGGATGGTTGAATCGCAGCGAACTTTAACGAAACCGCAGTTGTATGAGGGATTGATCGACCGTTTGGGTCGGGCATTGGATGCTGCAAGAACCGCAGGCCGATTGCGTGATGAGCGGCCTCTGGAGCTGGAGTTGCGAGGCTTGAGCCAGGCGGAACTTGAATTGATCAATAACTACCTGGCGTTGAATCACGACCGCGCCTCCCATGGGCAGGCATCCCCGCCGGCTCATTCGGCCAAGGTCATCTGGCTCAAAGACCTGGCGACCGGCCGCAGGTCAGAGAACTTGCGGTCTGTGCGGTGCAAGTGAGCCCCGCGTTATCCGTTAGCGTTATTAAAATGTTGTCGGTAAGGATTGTTGCAAAACCCCGTTGCATCTAGGCTTCGGGCATCTTTGGAGATGCCCGATGCCTTTTCGTTATTTCATTAAACAACTGTTGTTACCGCCCGGTATTTTTCTGCTGTTGTTGGCGTGTGCCTGGTGGTTTCGCCGCAGCCGTCCGCGCCTGGCGGGCTTGTGTTTTGCCCTGGGGCTTGGCGGGATGTGGTTGATCAGCCTGCCCGTGATGGTGCAGTGGGGCGCCCGTGCCTTGGAGACAGAGCCGCCTTTGGCCCGGGAAGACTGGGCTACATTGGCCCAGCGTGCCGACGCGATTGTGGTGCTGGGCTCGGGGCGCGAGCGTGGGGACATTGCGTGGGGCAGCGACCAGCCCACTGGTATTGGCCTGGAACGTGAGCGTTTTGCTGCGCGGCTGGCCAAGGCATCCGGTTTGCCGGTGCTGACCAGCGGCGGCTTGCACTACGGCACGCCGCCCAGTGAGGCCGAGCTGATGGCGGTGTCGATGCAGGATGATTTCGGCGTTAGCGTGCGCTGGAAAGAAGAGCGCAGCCGCACCACCTGGGAAAACGCCCAGATGAGCGCCGAGATTCTGTTGCCTCAAGGGATCAAGCGGGTGGTGGTGGTGACCCAGGCCTGGCACATGCCGCGTTCGGTGTGGAGCTTTGAGAAAGCCGGTTTCACCGTGGTGCCGGGGCCGGTGGGCTTTTTGGGTGTGGACCATGGCCGGCCGCTGGGTGGCTGGATGCCGGAGGTCAAGGCGGTGTGGCAAAGCGGGCAGTTGATCAATGAGGCGGTGGGGCAGGTGGGGTATCGGTTGTTCTACCGATAGGTGCAACACAGGAGATCAATTGGGGGAGCTTGCCTGCGATGGCGGTGGGTCAGTGAGCACTCAGGGCACTGATACACCGCTATCGCAGCATAGGTATCTACACAATTCTGGTGCGACGCTGAACCTGTGGCGAGGGAGCTTGCTCCCGTGACGACCTGACAGCCAGCGCTGTTCTAACTGACGCGCCGCTGTCCAAATGTGGGAGCTGGCTTGCCTGCGAAGACGGCCTGACAGTCAACACAGTTGGACCGTGTACATATCCATTGCTGCGGTAACGGCCACTTAGGGTTCCGCCCTGACGGCGGCTCACTTTTGAAAAGCGCAAAAGTAAGCAAAACGCTCTTGCCCCACCACTCGGCACCTCGCCTAGGCTCGGTGTGCCCGTAATTCGCCAGTGATTTGGGGGGCCGCCGCCACGCGCCATCCATGGCGCGGGGCGGCTAAACCGGCATCCCTGCCGGTTTACCCCCCAAATCCCTGTCGAATTACGGCCAGCGTGGTTTAACGGGGCGCCTGAGATCAAAAGCAGATCAAGATCAAGAGCGGCTCGCTTCGCATCGTGGTTACCGGCGGCTGCGGCGAACTGCACAGTTGTGCAGATACCTATCGCCATCGCAGGCAAGCCAGCTCCCACAGGTCAGAGCGTTTTGGACATTCGTGCGGCCAGCAGAGCCCAGCCAAACAATGCCAGGCACACAATGATCAACGGCCACGAGCGCCATTGCAGGTATGGCGTGAGGTTATGCATCGGCACCACCTCCCCATAGAGAATGCCACGCTCGAACTGCGGGATCTGCGCGGTGATCTGCCCAAACGGGTTGATCAGCCCGGTCACGCCGTTGTTGGTGGCGCGGATCATCCAGCGGCCAGCCTCCAATGCACGCATTTGCGCCATTTGCAGGTGCTGCAGCGGGCCGATGGAGCGGCCGAACCAGGTGTCGTTGCTGATGGTCAGCAGCAGGTCGCTCTGGGCCGACAGGCCGGCGGCGAATTCGGGGTATACCACTTCATAGCAAATGAACGGCGCAATCTGATAACCCTTGGCCTGCAGCATGGCCTGGTCAGAAGGGCCGCGGGCGAAGTCCGACATGGGTAGGTCGAAGAAGGCGATCAACCCGCGCAACATGTCCTGCAAAGGCACGTACTCGCCAAACGGCACCAGTTTTTGCTTGAGGTAGGTGCCGTCGCCTTCACCGACCACGGTGATGCCGTTGAAGTAGCGCTTCTGGTGGTGCACTTCCTGGCGAATCGGTACCCCGGTGATCAACGCGGTGTCCCGGTCGGCGGCAAACTTGCCCATCATGCCCAGGTAGCCCTCCACGGACTCCTTGAGCACCGGCACGGCGGTTTCCGGCCAGACCAGCAGGTCGACACGCTTGGAGCTCAGGCTCATGTCGCGGTACAGCGCCAACTGTGCATTGAGCTGGTCGGGGTCCCACTTCATGCTTTGCTCGACGTTGCCCTGAATCGCGGCCACGCTCAGCGGCGCGCCAGACGGCGACGTCCAGGCGTGATGCTTGAGTGCCAGGCCAATGGCCCAGGGTGCAACCAGCAATAACAGACCCGTGCCGATGAAGGCATTGCGCTTGCTGGCCAGCAGGCGCGGCAGGTTGCACAGCAATGCGGCGGTGAGTGCCAGCGCGAAGGAAATCAGCCACATCCCGCCCAATGGCGCGAGGCCGGTCAATGGCCCATCGAGTTGACTGTAACCGGAGTACAACCACGGGAAACCGGTAAGGAACCAGCCCCGAAAGGCTTCCTGGCCGACCCACAACGCTGCGAACGTCAATGCATCCGCCAGCGGTGCTTCGTTACGGCGCAACCAGCGCGCCCATAGCCAGGCGGGCAGGGCGAAGAACCAGGCGATGGCGGCGGTGAACAGCAGCATCAGGAACCCCGCCAGCAGCACTGAAGCGCCGCCGAAGTGGTGGATGCTGTAGTAGATCCAGCTGGTGCCGGCACCAAACAGGCCGAAGCCGAAACACCAGCCACGGCCCAGGGCCTGGCGGGGCGAGAGTTCCCGCAGGCCGATATAGAACAGGCCGACCGCTACCAGCGCCAACGGCCAGATATCGAACGGTGCCAGCGCCAGGGTAGTGATGGCGCCGGCCACCACGGCCAGCAAGTTACCGGGCCAGCCGGGTGAGGTGAGACGGCGCATGTCAGTCCTTAGCGGGCGATGGGTGTCAAACGGATCAGATGGATACGACGGCTATCGGCATTGAGGATGCGGAAGCGATAGGCGCCGATCTCGGTGGTTTCATTACGCTTGGGCAGATGCCCGAACGCACTCATCACCAGGCCGCCGACGGTGTCGAACTCATCGTCCGAGAACTCGCTGTCGAAGAACTCGTTGAAGTTCTCGATGGGCGTCAGCGCCTTGATCAGGAAATCACCGCTGGGCAGCGGCTTGATGTAGCTGTCTTCTTCGACGTCGTGCTCGTCTTCGATGTCGCCGACGATCTGCTCCAGCACGTCTTCGATGGTGACCAGGCCGGCCACGCCGCCGTATTCGTCAATCACAATGGCCATGTGATTGTGGTTGGCGCGAAACTCGCGCAGCAGCACATTCAGGCGCTTGGACTCGGGCACGAAGGTGGCCGGGCGCAGCAGGTCCTTGATGTTGAAGCTGTCACCGTTCTCCTTGAGGATCAACGGCAGCAGGTCCTTGGCCAGCAGGACACCCATGACGTCGTCATGGCTTTCACCGATCACCGGGTAGCGCGAGTGCGCCGAGTCGATCACCGCCGGGAGGAATTCCCGTGGGGTCTGGGTCGCCTTGATGCTGATCATCTGCGAGCGCGGGACCATGATGTCGCGTACTTGCAGGTCAGCCACCTGGATGGCGCCTTCGACGATGGCCAGCGCTTCGCTGTCCAGCAATTTGTTCTGGTGTGCATCGCGCAGCAGCTCCAAGAGCTCCTGGCGGTTTTTCGGCTCGTGGGCAAAAGCCTGGGTCAGTTTACCCAGCCATGACTTCTGCCCGTTGCTCGATCGGTCTTCGCTCATAGCGATTACTCTAAATCCTTTGATATGACAGTTGAGTGTTGATCAGCTTTCGTCGTCTGCATACGGGTCGCGGTGACCCAGTTCTGCAAGCAACGTTCGTTCCAGCGCTTCCATTTCCTCGGCTTCGTCATCGTCTATATGGTCGTAACCCAAGAGATGCAAGCAGCCGTGGATGACTAGATGGGCCCAATGGGCCTCAAGTTCCTTGCCTTGTTCGGCAGCTTCTCGCTCGACCACCGCGACGCAGATCACCAGGTCGCCCAGCAACGGGATATCCAGCAATTCGTCGGGCACATCGGCGGGGAAGGACAGCACGTTGGTGGCGTAGTCTTTCTGGCGCCAGGTGTGGTTCAGCTCACGGCCTTCGGCCTCGTCCACCAGACGAATGGTCAGCTCCGAGTCGGCGGTGCGCTGGCGCAAGGCCAGCTCACACCATTGGCGAAACTGGGCTTCGCTGGGGGCGGGCGCGTCGGTGGCCAGCTGCAGGTCTAGCTCAAGCATCGTGGCGAGCGTCCTTGGCGGGCGCGTCGTCGCGGTGTTCGAAACGCTCATAGGCTTCGACAATGCGCTGCACCAGCGGGTGGCGTACCACGTCCTTGGGCATGAAGTGCGTGAAGCTGATACCCGGCACGTCCTTGAGCACCTCGATCACCTGGCCCAGGCCCGACTTGGTGCCCTTGGGCAGGTCGACCTGGGTGATGTCGCCCGTGATCACGGCGGTTGAGCCGAAACCGATACGGGTGAGGAACATCTTCATCTGCTCGACAGTGGTGTTCTGGCTTTCGTCGAGAATGATGAAGCTGTTGTTGAGCGTACGGCCACGCATGTAGGCCAGCGGGGCGATCTCGATCACCTGGCGCTCGATCAACTTGGCCACGTATTCAAAGCCGAGCATCTCGTACAGCGCGTCGTAGAGCGGGCGCAGGTACGGGTCGATCTTCTGGGCCAGGTCGCCGGGCAGGAAGCCGAGCTTTTCGCCGGCCTCGACCGCAGGGCGCACCAGCAGGATGCGCCGCACTTGCTCGCGCTCCAGGGCGTCGACGGCGCAGGCCACTGCCAGGTAGGTCTTGCCGGTACCGGCCGGGCCGATGCCGAAGTTGATGTCGTTGCCGAGGATTTCCTTGACGTACTTCTGCTGATTCAAGCCGCGTGGGCGAATCATGCCTTTTTTGGTACGCAAGGCCACGCTGGCTTCGGCCACCGGGTTGTTCGCCAGGTCTTGCACAGCCGACTCCTGCAAGTACAGGTGCACGGTCTCCGGCGACAGCTCGCTACCCTTGGTTTCACGGTAGAGACGGCGCAGCAGGTTTTCTGCAGACGTGGTGTGTTGGGGTTCACCAATGAGCTCGAACTGATTGCCGCGGTTGCGGATCTCGATGCTCAGGCGTTGTTCGATCAGGCGCAGGTGCTCGTCGAACTGTCCGCACAGGTTGGCGAAACGGCGAGCCTCAAAAGGCTCGAGGATAAAGCGATGGGGTTCTGCTATGGGTGCGTTCAAGGTTGCTTTTAGCCGCCCTTTGGCTGATGAGGTGAGAGAGAGAATAACGCCAGGCGTCGGTGTGCGAAAGCACTTAAATAACCTGAATGTGGCCCAGGTCCCATGTGGGAGCGGGCTTGCTCGCGAATGCGCCAGTTCAGTCGATATTTATATTGGCTGACACACTGCATTCGCGAGCAAGCCCGCTCCCACATTTTGATCTCCATCAGACAAAAATATCGATGGGTTACTGGATCAACGAGCCACGCAACGAGTGTGGCTGCGCCGCATCAATGTGCACATCGGCAAACTGGCCGATCAGCGTGGGATTGTCGCAGCGGAAGTTGACGATCCGGTTGTTCTCGGTACGCCCCTGCAATTCACCCGGGTCTTTTTTCGAATAATCGGTGACCAGAATGCGCTGGATCGAACCGACCATTTGTCGGCTGATTTCGAAGCCCTGCTGATTGAGGCGATGTTGCAGCGCGTTCAAACGCTCTTTTTTCAACGCCTCCGGGGTTTCATCCAGCAGGTCGGCAGCCGGGGTGCCCGGGCGCTGGCTGTAGACGAACGAGTAGGAGAAGTCGAAACCGACGTCTTCGATCAGCTTCATGGTCTGCTGGAAATCTTTCTCGGTTTCACCCGGGAAGCCGACGATAAAGTCCGAGCTGATGCAGATGCCTGGCACAGCGGCGCGCAGTTTGCGCAATTTGGATTTGTATTCCAGCGCGGTGTGGTTGCGCTTCATCGCCGACAGAATGCGGTCCGAACCCGATTGCACCGGCAAGTGCAGGTGCTTGACCAGCTCTGGCACTTCGGCGTGGGCCTGGATCAGGCTGTCGGAGAACTCCAGCGGGTGCGAGGTGGTGTAGCGGATGCGCTCGATGCCGTCGACGGCGGCGACCACGCGGATCAATTCCGCCAGGTCGGCCAGGCGCCCGTCATCGGTCAGGCCGCGGTAGCCGTTGACGTTCTGGCCCAGCAGGGTCACTTCGCGCACGCCGTTTTCAGCCAGGTGGATGATTTCTGCCAGCACATCGTCAAACGGCCGGCTGACTTCTTCGCCACGGGTGTAAGGCACCACGCAGAAGGTGCAGTATTTGCTGCAGCCTTCCATAACCGACACATAGGCGCTCGGCCCGTCGATACGGGGTTCGGGCAGATGGTCGAATTTTTCGATTTCGGGGAACGACACGTCCACCTGCGGCAGCTTGGTGACGCGTGCGGCGTCGATCATTTCCGGCAGGCGGTGCAGCGTTTGCGGGCCGAACACCACATCGACATAGGGCGCGCGGTCGCGAATCGCGGCGCCTTCCTGGCTGGCCACGCAACCGCCGACGGCGATCACCATGTCCGGGTTGGCCAGTTTCAATTCACGCCAGCGGCCCAGCTGCGAGTACACACGGTCCTGGGCCCGCTCGCGGATCGAGCAGGTATTGAGCAGGATCACGTCGGCATCTTCGGCGCGGGCAGTGACTTCCAGGGCCTGGTGTTCGCCCAGCAAGTCGACCATGCGCGAGCTGTCGTACTCGTTCATCTGGCAACCGTGGGTTTCGATGTAAAGCTTCTTGGCCATGGGAATCGTCAACTGGTGGTAAAGAACCGCGCATTATAGGGGGCATGCCCATTGGTTCCTAGCGCTGTGCATCGGGTGCCATGCTATAGTTCGCGCCCTCTTTTATATCCCCATGTGTTGTTCGCCCACCATGACCAAACGTGAAGCTCCAATCTATAAGGTGATTTTCCTCAACCAGGGCCAGGTGTTCGAAATGTACGCCAAGCAGATCTATCAAAGTGATCTGTGGGGCTTCCTGGAGGTGGAAGAGTTCGTCTTTGGCGAGCGCACCCAATTGGTGGTCGATCCGGGCGAAGAAAAGCTCAAGGCCCAGTTCGAAGGCGTGGTGCGCAGCTTTGTGCCCATGCATTCGATTGTGCGCATCGATGAGGTCGAGCGCCTGGGTACGCCGAAGATCAGTGAGGCCCGGGGCGTGAGCAATGTGATGCCGTTTCCGATGCCAATGCCTGAGAAGTGATCTGCAATTAATTTGTAGGGCGTTTCCGAAACTGACCCTCTATGGATAGACATTTTGTTTGAAAGATAGCAGATTTTGTTTATTCAGAGAGGGCATCATGAATATATCAATAATAATAAAGCCTCAACGTTTCCTCGTTTCAACTACCGCAAGCCACGCCATTCATTAGCACCGAGTTTTTATCACACCGTCATTAACGAACTTACCTGTTCGGGAGTAGCCCTGTGCGCGATCCTCGCTATGACATTTTGTTTGAACCGGTGCAGATAGGCCCGGTGCGTACCCGTAATCGCTTTTACCAAGTGCCACACTGCAATGGCATGGGCCATGTGCATCCCTCGGCGATGGCCCGCATGCGTGGGATAAAAGCCGAGGGTGGCTGGGGTGTGGTGTGTACCGAAGAGTGTGAAATCAGCCCGCTGAGCGAATTCTCTCCTTATATCGAGGCCCGATTGTGGGATGAACGCGACATTCCCGCGCTGGCTCGGATGTGTGAGGCGGTGCATGAACACGGTTCGTTGGCCGGCGTAGAGCTGGCGTTCAATGGCTATTCCGCACCGAACCGTTACAGTCGCGAAATTCCCTGGGCTCCGTCCAATACGCCGGTACGCAGTTATGACCCGGTGCAGGCGCGGGCCATGGACCGTGCCGATATCCAACAGTTGCGGGCCCTGCATCGGGCGGCTGCGTTGCGTGCGCGGGAGGCGGGCTTTGACATCATCTATGTGTATGCCGGGCACGACCTGAGCCTGCCGTTTCATTTCCTCACACTACGTAACAACCGTCGTACCGATGAGTACGGCGGGGTGCTCGAAAATCGCGTGCGCCTGTTGCGCGAACTGATTGAAGATACCCGCGATGCGGTAGGTGACCGGTGTGCCGTGGCGGTACGCCTGGCGGTGGATGAGCAGATGGCTGATGGCCTCAGCCGCGAAGGAGAAGGGGCTGGGATCTTCTCGATGCTGGCGGACTTGCCGGACTTATGGGACGTCAATCTCGCCGACTGGTCCAACGACAGTGTGACAGCGCGCTTTGCGGCGGAGGGTTACCAGGAACCTTTTCTACTGGGGCTCAAGGCACTGACCCGCAAGCCCGTGGTGGGCGTAGGGCGGTTCACCTCACCGGATACCATGGCTTCCCTGGTGCGCCGTGGCGTGCTGGATTTAATTGGTGCGGCGCGCCCTTCGATTGCCGACCCGTTCTTGCCCAAGAAGATCGAGCAAGGGCGCGCCGAGGAGATCCGAGAGTGCATCGGCTGCAATGTCTGTGTCAGCGGCGACCACACCAGTACGCCGCTGCGTTGCACGCAAAACCCGACCATGGGCGAGGAGTGGCGGCGCGGCTGGCACCCTGAGGTGGTGGCGCGAGTACAAAGACCAGGGCAGGCGCTGGTGGTCGGCGCGGGCCCCGCAGGGCTTGAGTGTGGACGCATATTGGGTGGGCGCGGCATGGACGTGGCGCTGGTTGACAGCCTGCGCACCCTGGGCGGGCGTGTGGCGCAGGAAGCCCGGTTGCCGGGCTTGGCGAGTTGGGCGCGGGTGATCGACTACCGGCTGGACGCCCTGAGCCGCCTTTCTTCAGTCCAGACCTATCGGGAAAGCCCCATGCAAGCCGAAGACGTCCTGGATTTTGCTGCCGAGCATGTATTCATCGCCACCGGCTGCCATTGGCGGCGCGATGGCCTGGGGCGCGCCTTGCGCCAAGCGCCTGCGGGCCTGGAGTGCATGCCCGTGCTGACGCCGGACGACCTGATGGCGGGTGTGCTGCCGGCCTCGCCCGTGCTGTTGTTCGATGATGATCACTATTACATGGGCAGCGTGCTGGCCGAACACCTGGTGGCGCACGGCATTGAGGTGATTTTCGTCACCCCGGCGCCAGACGTGGCGGCCTGGACCCATAACACCCTTGAGCAGCACCGTATTCAGCGGCGTCTGCTGCAGTTGGGTGTCACGCTCGTGCTGTCCCATACGTTGGTCAGCGTTGGGCCGCATGGGGTGGTCGCCGGTTGCGTCTATACCGAGCGCCCCCGTCGCATGCCTGCTGCATCGTTGCTGCTGGTGACCTCCCGCGAGCCTGAGCAGGGGCTGTACCAGGCGTTGAAAGACACCCCCGAACGCCTGCAGGTGGCTGGCATTCGTACGCTGGCGCTGGTCGGCGACTGCGTGGCGCCCGGCACTATCGCGGCGGCTGTGTATTCAGGGCATCGCATCGCACGCGAGTTCGATGCGCCCGAAGGCTCGCTGGTAGTTCGACGAGAAATTCCATTTATCGAGGTGTAGTCAGTCCTACTGTTTAATCAATAACGAGGAATACAATAATGAAAAAAATACTCCTGATGTTATTCACCACTTTTTTGATCAATACATCGCTGTTTGCCAATGACTATACGGTGATCCGTTTTGGTGCCGATCCCAACTATGCACCCTTTGCTTATAAAGACAACACGGGAACTTTGGTCGGCTTTGAAATCGATATTGGCAATGCAATCTGTGCACACTTGAATGTGCGCTGCCAATGGGTTGAAAGTGACTTTGACGGCATGATCCCCAGCCTTAATGCCGGAAAGATCGACGCCATCTTAGCCTCAATGACAATCACTGCGGCGCGGCAAAAGGTCATCGATTTTTCCTCAGAGGTGTTTTCAAGCCCCACCGCCATGGTGCTGCGGCCCGGTACCGAGCTCTCCAGGGGCATGGCCGTCGGTTATTTACAAGGCAGCACCCAGGAGGTCTATGCCCGGCAGGTGCTCGTCAGCCAGGGCCTGAGAGTGGTGGCGTATGCCGATCAGGAGCAAGTTTACGCAGACCTGCTGACAGGCCGCCTGCAAGCGTCATTGCAGGATGCGCAGCAAGCGCAAAGCGGGTTTCTGCGCTCACCCCAAGGCGCTGGATTCATGCTGGGGCCGATGATTGAAAGCCCATTGATGCCGTCCAAAAGTGGCATAGGCATAGCCAAAGGCAATCACGCCCTGAAAAACCTGCTGGATAAGGGATTGGCTGCGTTGCATGCCGATGGCACCTACGCCCGCCTGCAAGCGCAGTACTTTGCAGGTGTGAACATGTTCAGCGGTCAATAACCGCCCTCAACCACCACCGAGGGCGTAGACATGCTACCGACTTTCACCCAATTCGCCGCGACCCTGGGTGGGTTTGCGCCGATGTTGCTGCACGGCGTCTGGGTCACCCTGCAACTGGCGCTGCTGTCGCTGCTGCTGGGGCTGACTCTTGGCCTGCTCGGCGCGGGCGCCAAGCTTTCCCCGGTCAAGGCATGGCGTATCTGCGCCCAGCTTTACACCACATTGATTCGCGGTGTGCCGGACCTGTTATTGATGCTATTGATTTTCTACGGGCTGCAAACAGGCCTGAGTCGTCTGACCAGTGAGCTGGGTTGGGCCTACATTGAAATCGACCCGTTCAGCGCCGGTGTGCTGACGCTGGGGTTTATCTACGGGGCCTATTTTACGGAGACCTTCCGTGGGGCTTTACTGGCGGTGCCTCGCGGCCAGTTCCAGGCCGCCAAAGCCCTCGGCTTTACCTTCAGGCAAAGCTTCGTGCATGTGATATTCCCGCAAATGATGCGGTTCGCTCTGCCGGGGTTGGGCAATAACTGGATGGTCTTGCTCAAGGCCACAGCGTTAGTGTCGATCATCGGCTTGGCAGACCTGGTGAAGGTGGCCCAGACAGCAGGCAAGAGCAGTCAGCAATTGCTGGCCTTTTTGCTGCTGGCGGCGCTGATCTATCTGCTGCTCAGCAGTGTTTCAAACCTCCTGCTGCGATGGCTTGAGCGCCGTTACGCCGGTGGCTTGCAGGAGTCATCACAGTGATCGAACTCATCCAGGCGTATTGGCGGCCGTTCATCTATTCGGACGGTCAGCAACTGACCGGCCTGGCCATGACTTTGTGGCTGACCAGTGCTTCATTGGGGCTGGGCCTTGCGTTGGCATTGCCGTTGTCCATCGCCAGGACATCTGCACGGCGCTGGCTGCGTTGGCCGGTGCAAGGCTTCACCTATCTGTTTCGTGGCACGCCGCTGTACATCCAGTTGCTGATTTTCTACACCGGTATCTACAGCATTGCCGCCGTGCGCGAGCAGCCGTTGCTGGATGCATTTTTCCGTGAGGCGCTCAATTGCACGCTATTGGCCTTTGCCCTGAATACGGCGGCCTATACCACCGAGATATTGGCGGGTGCCATTCGGGCAATGCCGCGGGGTGAAATCGAGGCCGCTCGCTCCCTTGGGTTCGATGGCTGGAAGCTGTATGTGCACCTGATCATGCCCTCGGCGCTGCGCCGATCGTTGCCGTACTACAGCAACGAGGTGATTTTCATGCTGCATTCCACCACCTTGGCCTTCACGGCCACGGTGCCGGACATACTGAAAGTTGCACGGGATGCCAACGCCGCCACCTTCCTCACCTTTGAAGCCTTCGGCCTGGCCGCCGCGCTTTACCTGTGTATTACATTTGCCCTGGTCGGCCTGTTTCGGC
This sequence comes from Pseudomonas sp. FP215, assembly GCF_030687795.1. Classification (NCBI taxonomy): domain Bacteria; kingdom Pseudomonadati; phylum Pseudomonadota; class Gammaproteobacteria; order Pseudomonadales; family Pseudomonadaceae; genus Pseudomonas; species Pseudomonas sp. FP215. Next base: position 5,835,154 of record NZ_CP117447.1, on the reverse strand, counting down.
TGGCTGAACGGCGCTGGCTCAGCTTTCTCGATGCGGGCCGATAGGAGGCGTTATGCAGACTCATCTACATCCATTGCTGGCAGCTGTGCCGGGTACCACGCGGCACATTCATAGTTTTCATTACGGCCCGGCGCGTGCGCAGGGCAAGGTGTATATCCAGGCGTCCCTGCACGCCGATGAGTTGCCGGGCATGTTGGTGCTGTGGCATCTCAAGCAGCGGCTGGCGGACCTTGAGGCGGCAGGTGCGCTGCGCTGGCAGGTGGTGTTGGTGCCAGTGGCCAACCCGCCGGGTTTGGAGCAAGTGCTGATGGACGTGCCCCAGGGGCGCTTCGATAACGGCAGTCGAGAGAACTTCAATCGCTTTTTCATCGACGTCAGCCAGCCGGTTGGGGATCAGGTCGAAGGTTTACTGACGCAGGACCCGGTACGCAACCTGCACTTGATTCGCACCGCTCTGCGGCAAACCCTCGCCAGCCAGGTGCCGACCACAGCATTGCAATCCATGCGTCTGATCCTGCAAACGCTGGCTTGTGACGCTGATGTTGTGCTGGACCTGCATTGTGACTTCGAGGCGGTACAGCACCTTTATCTCGCACCGGATACCTGGCCGCAGGTGGAACCTCTGGCCTGCTACCTGGGCAGCCGTGCCTGTTTTTTTGCCGAAGACGCGGGGGGCCATTCGTTCGACGATTGCTACACATTGTTCTGGGCGCAGATGCAGGCGCGCTTCCCCGGCCGATTTTCGGCGCCGGGGTTTGCGGTGACCTTAGAGCTACGGGGCGTTGCCGATGTCGATCACGGGCTGGCCCGGCAGGATTGCGAAGCGCTGCTCAATTACCTGATGTTGCGTGGGGCCATTGATGGTCAGGCGCCACCGCTGCCGGCTTTGCTGAATCCGTCGACACCCCTGGCAGGGGTAGAGCCATTGGTGAGTCCGGTGGGCGGTTTGATTGTATTTTGCGCACAGGTGGGCGATTACCTGGAGGCAGGGCAATGCGTGGCGGACATTATCGACCCGATCACGGATAGCGTTACCCAGGTGAGGTGCAAGCATGAAGGGCTTTTGTATGTGCGGTCAGTACGCCGAATGGCGACCGCCGGTATGACGATTGCTCACACTGCCGGGCCTGTGGCGTATCGACAGGGCTACCTGTTATCGCCTTGATCAGGGCAGGGGTGAGAACGGCGAACGCCCATCAGCACTCTGCAGTTCTTGCAGATAGTTGCGGAAAATCTGCCCCAGCACCTGGGTTGCCACTTCCAGTTCATCGCGCTGCATGTGCTCGGCGACTTCGTCGGCGGTGTCCAGTGCGTCTTCGGCGCCGTTGACCGCGGCCATTTTCAGCACGATGTACGCCTGGACGTTGTTGGCCGGCACGCCTTCGCCTTTGAAGAACATGTTGCCCAACTGGTATTGCGCCTGGGCGTGGCCCTGCAACGAGGCTTTCTCGAAGTAGCTCAACGCTTTGTTGAGATCAACGGCCGGGTTCTTGCTGTCGTGGTAGTACTCGCCCAACTCGTATTGCGCCTGCGCATCCCCGTCCTCGGCCTGTTTCTGGCACGCGCTCAGGGCTTCGGCCTGGCTGTCTGGCTGGGTATTGAGGGTGCAACGACCCATCGCTGGGATTAACAACGAGTTGCCGCCGGCCTGGGCATGTGCCAGTAGCGGTTGAAGGAGCAACAGGCAGCCCAGAACCAGGGTGCGGCCGGTGCGTTTCATGGGAATCGACTTACCTCTGACGGGGCGCGGGACCCTCGAGGGAGTCCAATAAGCGCGCATTATGAAATAAGCAGGCCTCTGCTTACAAAGTCTTTACTCGTTTTTCTGCTGCTTGGGCAAGTTATCTGCCGGATTGCAGGGCAATTCTCGAAAAAACCAGGAATTGTCTGTAAGCAAAGTAGCAAATCTGACGCTGCCAGGGGCAACGTCAGCGGTTGCCGTCACTTATTTCAGGGCCGCGAAGGCGCGCTCGGCAGCATCCAGGGTCAATTTCAGTTCGGCTTCGCCATGGGCGATCGACGTGAAGCCGGCTTCAAAGGCGCTCGGCGCCAGGTACACGCCGCCTTCGAGCATCAGGTGGAAGAAGCGCTTGAACAGCTCGGCATCGCTGCCCATCACGTCATCGAAGGTGACAATATCGTCGGCGCCGCTGAAGTACAGGCCGAACATGCCACCGGCCTGGGTGGTCACGAACGGGATGCCAGCGGCATCGGCGCGCTGTTGCAAGCCGTCGAGCAGGCGTGTGGTGTAGTCGGTCAGTTCGGCGTGGAAGCCCGGGCGGCTGATCAGGCGCAGGGTGGTCAGGCCGGCGGCCATTGCCAGCGGGTTACCCGACAAGGTGCCTGCCTGGTAGACCGGGCCGAGCGGGGCGATGTGTTGCATGATCTCGCGCTTGCCGCCGAAGCAGCCTACCGGCATGCCGCCGCCGATGATCTTGCCGAAGGTGCTCAGGTCCGGCGTGACGCCGTAGTAAGCCTGGGCGCCACCAAGGGCGACCCGGAAACCGGTCATCACTTCGTCAAAAATCAGCACCACGCCGTGCTTGTCGCACTGCTCGCGCAGGCCCTCAAGGAAACCCGGTGCCGGGGGTACGCAGTTCATGTTGCCGGCGACTGGCTCGACGATGATGCACGCCACGTCCTGGCCGACTTCGCTGAGCATCTGCTCGACGGCGGCGATGTCGTTGAACGGCAGGGTCAGGGTGTGCTTGGCGAACGCCGCAGGTACGCCAGCGGAATTGGGTACGCCTTGGGTCAGCGCGCCGGAGCCGGCTTTTACCAGCAGGCTGTCGGAGTGGCCGTGGTAGCAGCCTTCGAACTTGATGATGTTGTCACGGCCGGTAAAACCACGGGCCAGGCGGATCGCGCTCATGGTGGCTTCGGTGCCGGAGCTGACCATGCGCACCATCTCCATCGACGGCACGATCGAGCAGACCAGTTCGGCCATCTCGGTTTCCATCGCGGTCGGGGCGCCGTAGGACAAGCCGTGTTGCAGTTGCTGGCGCACCGCGTCGAGCACGTCCGGATGGCTGTGGCCGAGGATCATCGGGCCCCAGGAGCCGACGTAGTCGACATAGCGCTTGTCGTCTTCATCGGTGACGTAGGCGCCTTCGGCATGCTTGAAGAACAACGGCGTGCCGCCCACGCTTTTGAACGCACGCACGGGGGAGTTCACACCGCCGGGGATGTGTTTCTGGGCGTTGGCAAACAGGGTTTCGGAACGGGACATGATCGGGCTCTCTAAACTGAAGATTTAAGAAGGTCGTTGAATGCACGGGCGCGGCGCGTCACTTCCTGGGTGCTGTCGGCACCGAACAGGCCGTGGACCACGGCGAGCAGGTCGGCCCCGTGGGCTATCAGCGGCTCAGCGTTTTCCAGGGTGACGCCGCCGATCACGCAGATCGGCAAGTGCAGGCGCTTGCGGGCCTGGGCCAGCATGTCAACGGTGGCGGCGGGTGCGCCGGGTTTGGTCGTGGAATTAAAGAAGCGGCCAAAGGCCACATAGCTGGCGCCTTCTTTGGCGGCCTGTTCGGCCAGTTCGATCTGGCTGTGGCAGGTGGCGCCGATGATCGCCTTGGAACCAAGCAGCGCACGGGCCGGGGTCAGCGGGCCGTCGGTCTGGCCCAGGTGCACGCCGACGCCCAGGCGCGCGGCCAGTTCGGCATCGTCGTTGATGATCAATTGAGTTTTGTAGCGCGAGCACAGCTCATGCAGCTTTTCGGCTTCACGCAGACGGCGTGCCTCGTCACTGCTCTTGTCGCGGTACTGCAACAGGGTGACGCCACCGTCCAGCGCCGCCTCGACGTAGGCGAGGAATTTGCCGGCCAACAGCTGGCTGTCGGTAATGGCGTAAAGGCCGCGTAGTTTCATCGGGCAAACCCCTTGCTGACGAGCGATAAGTTACGAGCAGAAATCCAGCGGCAATCGGCGCGGCACGAACTGGCCCTGGCCGAGTTGTTCGGCATCGCGCAGGGTACGCCACGTGTAGTTGAGGGCCGTTTGCACGGCGCTGGCCAAGCCTTCGCCCTGGGCAATGCGCCCGGCCAGCGCACTGGCCAAGGTGCAACCCGAACCGTGATAACTGCCTGGCAGGCGCTGGCAGGTAAAGGTCTGGCGCGTGCCGTCGCGGCTGTACAGACGGTTGTGCACTTCGTGCTCATCGCCATGGCCGCCGGTGATCAGCAGGTGCTTGATATACGGCAGCAGCTTCTCGGCGCAGTCGTCGGCGCTGCCGTCGGGCAGTTCCGCGAGGATCCGCGCTTCGGGCAGGTTGGGGGTGGCGATCAATGATAAGGGCAGCAGCCGCTCGCGCATCGCATAACCGACCTCGTCCTTGCCCAGGCTACCGCCGCCGCCGGCGCGCAGCACCGGGTCGCAGACCACCGGCAAATGCGGGTGCGCCTGCAGCAGTTCGATCACGGTGTCGACCATCGCGGTGGAACCGAGCATGCCCAGCTTGACTGCCGCAACTTCAGAGTCGGCGAGCACGGCATTGGCCTGGGCCAGTACCCACTCACGGTCAAGCACGCGGAAGTCACTGACATTGACGGTGTTTTGCACGGTCAACGCGGTGACGGCCGGGGCCGCGTGGCAACCCTGGGCGAGCAGGGCTTCGATATCTGCCTGCAGGCCGGCGCCACCACTGGGGTCGTGGCCGGAGAGACAGAGGACAACGGGGCGAGAGCAGTAGATATTCATGGTGCGCGAGCTTACCACCAAACGCTTTTTGCGTGGCTGTATGGCGATGGCAGAAGTTTGCCGCTGGGGTGTCGCTTTGCGTGGCTGAAAACCGCAATGAATTGGCCTGAAAGCATTGCCCTAGAGGCGTTCTAAAAAAAGTTCCGACAGTGGCTAATGGCTTTTACTGGCTATGCTAAAGTGCATCCAGACAACTTACTGTATCGCCGGTGTACGTCTTCTCAAAAGGAATGGGGGGCTTTTGACACAACCGGACCAGGCTACGCTGGGGCTCTATGCGCTATTTGCTGATTTTTTTATTGTGCGGGCTGCCGATGCTCGCCAGCGCCGTCGAGTTCAACCAGAACACGCGAAGCCTCCCGTTGGGCCGGGTCATGCAAGTGCTCGAAGACCCAACCGATGCCCTGACCATCGCCGATGTCAGCTCTCCCGCCTATGCCGCCCAGTTCAAGACCCATGACAAAGACACCCTCAATGCCGGCTATTCACGCTCGGTGTTCTGGCTGAAGGTCAACCTGCACTACACCGCCACAGATCCCCGCGCACCACGCAGCTGGTTTCTGGAACTGGCCTACCCGCCGCTCAATCGCCTGGACCTTTACCAGGACGACGGCACCGGGAATTACCGCCTCACCGCCCGAACCGGCAGCGCGTTGCCGTTTTCCAGCCGTGAGGTGAGCCAGAGCAACTACCTGTTCAAACTCAGCTTCTTGCCCGACCAGCAACAAACCGTCTACCTGCGCTTGCAAAGCCAAGGCTCGATCCAGGCACCGCTGACATTGTGGGCCGGCACCGCCTACATGGAGGAGCAGCCGCTGCGCTTGTACGTGCTCGGGGCCATCTACGGTGTGTTGCTGGGCATGCTGATCTACAACCTGTTCATCTACCTGAGCGTGCGCGACACCAGCTACCTCTATTACATCCTCTATATCGCCTCGTTCGGCTTGTATCAGCTGTCGGTCAATGGTGTGGCGGTGGAATACTTCTGGCCGAACAACCCGTGGTGGGCGAATGCCGCGGTGCCCTTCCTGATCGGCTCGGCGTCCTTGTTCGGCAGCCTGTTCGCGCGCAGCTTCCTGCACACCGCGCAGCACAGCCGCTGGCTCAACCGTATTCTGCTGGCGCTGGCGGCCTGTGGTGGGATGGTGATGGCGCTGGCGTTGTTGACCAGTTACGCCGTGGCCCTGCGCCTGGCCACTGCGCTGGCGCTGGTGTTTACCGTGACCATCTTCGTGGCGGCCATCAAGGCCTGGTATTGCGGGCAGCGCATGGCGCGTTATTTCATCATCGCCTGGTCGGCCTTTCTGCTCGGCGGGGTGGTCAATACCCTGATGGTGCTGGGTTACCTGCCTAACGTGTTCCTGACCATGTACGCCAGCCAGCTCGGCTCGGCCATTGAAGTGGCGCTGTTGTCCCTGGCCCTGGCCGACCGCATCAACGGCATGCGCGAACAGCAGGCACAGATTCTGCTCGATGCCAGCCAGAAACTCGAAGCGCTCAACCAGCAACTGGCCCGCAGCAACCGCCTCAAAGACGAATTTCTCGCCACCCTGACCCACGAACTGCGCACGCCGATGAACGGTGTGATCGGCTCGTTGGAGCTGATGCAAACCGTGTCATTGGACGATGACATGACGCAATACCAGCAAACCGCCGCTGGTTCGGCGCGGGACATGATGCGCATGGTCAACGGCATCCTCACCCTCACCGAGTTGCAGGCCGGTCGCCTGGTGGCCCAGCCGCAAGTGTTCAGCCTGCGCGGCACGCTCGACACCTTGCGCCAGCAGTTCACCGGCAGTGCCCAGAGCAAGGGCCTGGCGTTTTCCATTGATGTGGCCGATGAGGTGCCGGATCGGCTGATCGGCGATGCCGACAAATTGCTCCAGTGCCTGGATTGCCTGCTCGATAACGCCTTCAAATTCACCCACGTCGGCGCGGTGCGTTTGCGCGTGGTGGGCGTGCCCCAAGGGGACGGCGCCTTGCACCTGAGCTTTATCGTCACCGACACCGGTATCGGTTTTGCCTTTCTCGATGAAGCCACGCTGTATCAGCGCTTCTTCCAGCTCGATGGCTCGATGACGCGTGAATACGGCGGCCTGGGCATTGGCCTGGCGATCTGCCGGCAGTTGATCGAACTGCTGGGCGGGCGTCTGACCCACCATTCGGAACCCCGTAAAGGCAGCCGCTTCCAGTTGGAGGTGGACGTCTCGGTGCCGCAGCAAGTGACGCCCGCCACGCAAACGCTGCCTGCACAGCGTGCGCCTCAGGAATGCACGGTGCTGCTGGTGGACGACAACAGCGTGGGCCAGCTGGCGGTGCGTGGCATGTTGCTCAAGCTTGGTTATCGGGTCAAAACCGTGGAGAGCGGCCCGGCGGCCCTCGCTGCATTGCAAGGGCAAAGCTTCGACGCCGTGCTGCTGGACGTGCCAGAGGGTGGCTTTTCGTTGTGCTGCCAGATTCGCGCACTGCCTGGCTGCGGTGAATTGCCGGTGATCGCCCTGAGCACTACGCCCAATGGGCCGGAGCGTGAGCGTTGCCATGGTATTGGCATGACGGATCGGCTGGCCAAGCCGGTGCGTTTCGATGCTTTGCAGGCGGCGCTTGAGCGTAGCGTGCTGTGCGCGGATGAGGGTGAAAGCGCCGAACATTCGGCGCGTATGCCACTTTTTTAAGCGCAGTGGCAGTGCTTAACTGAAAAAACCGGCCTCAATCGATCTGTGTTTTTTTGTAGGAGCGAGCTTGCTCGCGAAGAACCTCAACGCTAACGCGCCTCTCCTGGGTTAGCGCGTTGCTCTCAGGTTTTTCGCGAGCAAGCTCGCTCCTACAGGCAGCCTGAAATCGATACGGCCTTTTTTCCAGGAGGCCCGTCATGAACCTGCATCAGTTTGCCGAAACCCACGACGTCACCAACCAGCCACCGTCCCTGGACGGCACCAACCTGTATCGCATCGACGTGCCTTTGCAGGAATGGTCGCGCCGCTTTGGCGCTGGCTGGGCCGAGTCGCGCATGGATGCCTATGGCGCGCTGGCGGGTGGGCCATTGATGGCGGCGGGGTTCCTGGCCAACCAGAACAAGCCGGTGTTCAGCAGCCACGACCGTTATGGCCATCGCATCGACCTGGTGGAGTTTCACCCGGCTTATCACGAGCTGATGCGCACCGCCGTCGAACATGGCCTGCCGTCGTTGCCGTGGGCCCATCCGCAGGCTGGCGCCCATGTGGCGCGTGCGGCGATGACCTATCTGCACAGCCAGGCCGAAGCCGGCAGCGGCTGCCCGCTGACCATGACCTTCGCCTGCGTCCCGGCTTTGCGCCTGCAACCTGCACTGGCGGACTTCTGGCTGCCGAAAATCCTCAATACCCAGTACGACCCGCGCAATGTCGGCATCGCCCACAAGGCCGGCGCCACTATCGGCATGGCCATGACCGAGAAGCAGGGCGGCACCGACGTGCGCGCCAACACCACCCGCGCCTACCCCGTGGGCGCAGGTGGCCCCGGCCAAGCCTACGAGCTGGTGGGGCATAAGTGGTTCTGCTCGGCACCGATGTGCGATGGTTTCCTGACCCTCGCCCAGACCGACAAGGGCCTGACCTGTTTCCTGCTGCCCCGGCACCGCCCGGATGACACGCGCAACGAGTTCTACATCCAGCGTTTGAAGAACAAACTCGGCAACTGCTCCAACGCCTCCAGCGAAGTGGAGTTTCGCGGCGCCCTGGCGTGGATGGTCGGTGAAGAAGGCCGCGGCGTTCCAACCATCATCGAAATGGTCGCCATGACGCGCTTCGATTGCATGGTCGGCTCCAGCGCCTTGATGCGCCAGGCGCTGACCCAGGCCAGCCATCACTGCGCCCATCGCCAGGTGGGTGGCCGCGTGCTCAGCGAGCAGCCGCTGATGCAGAACGTGTTGGCCGACCTGGCCCTGGAAAGCGAAGCGGCCCTGGCCTTGAGCCTGCGCATGGGGCGCGCCCTGGATCATCTGGATGATGCGCATGAAGCCAAATTCGCCCGGCTGGTCACGGCCGTGGGCAAATACTGGATCTGCAAGCGCGCACCCGCGATGATCAACGAAGCCGCTGAATGCATGGGCGGTGCCGGGTATGTGGAAGACAGTATCCTGCCGCGCCTTTACCGCGAGGCACCGGTGAATTCGACGTGGGAAGGTTCCGGTAATGTGCAGTGCCTGGATGTATTGCGTGCACTGTCCAAAGAGCCCGGTGTGCTTGAAGTGCTGTTTGTCGAACTGGGCGATGGCCACGGCCACAAGCAGTTGGCACGGCATATCGAGCAGTTGAAGGCGGCGTTCATGGACACCCAGGACATCCAGTATCGGGCGCGGCAACTGACCGAGGACATTGCCCTGGCGTTGCAGGCCAAGTTGTTGCTGGAGGCGGGTAATGCGGCGGTCAGCGATGGGTTTATCGCCAGCCGGTTGGGTGAGTCGTCGGGGCGGGTATACGGCACCTTGCCGCGTGGCGTCGACGTGGAAGCCATTGTCGCCCGCTCAACCCCGACGTTTCCTTGAATAAACACGGTCAACTGTAGGAGCGAGCTTGCTCGCGAAAAACGTCAACGATAACGCGTGTTTCCTGAATAAACGCGGCGCCTATGGGTTTCTCGCGAGCAAGCTCGCTCCTACATGGTATTACCCCCTCCCACATTTTAAGGTGCATTCCAATCCTGTGGTTTCGGTGAAGCCTGGATACAGGCAAGATAAAGGCCTGCAAGTCAGAACACAGGATGCTTACCGTGACCGAAGCTTTTGTTGTCGTTAAAACCGCCGAAGAAGCCGTGGACCGGCTGGCGGCGCTGCATGAGCGTGCCACTGGCGCGCTCAACCAGGCGCTCAAGCAATACCTCAAGGACCGCGTCGAGCCCGACGCCGCGCAGCGCGCATTGTTTCGCTACCCGGAACTGCGCCTGACCTACCACTGCCACGGTGAAGTCCCACAGACCACTCGGGCGTATGCCAAGGTGCAACTGCCGGGTACCTACAGCGTCACCGTGACCCACCCGGCCGCGTTCCGTAAGTACCTGCTGGAGCAACTGGTGCCGCTGATGCACGACTTCACCGTGACAGTGGAAGTGGGCGTCAGCCAGCAGAACATCCCGTACCCCTATGTGGTGGAGCAGGGCGATGAACTGGCCGGCTCCGGCGTTACCGCCGCGACCCTGGCCCGCGTGTTCCCCAGTACCGACCTGTCCGCCGCCACCGATGGCATTGCCGATGGCCTGTATGACTGGGAAAACACCGACCCGCTGCCCCTGGCCCTGTTCGATGCCGCCCGCGTGGACTTTTCCCTGCGTCGCCTGGTGCATTACACCGGCAGCGACTGGCGCCATGTGCAGCCGTGGATCCTGCTGACCAACTACCACCGCTACGTGGACCAGTTCATCCTGCATGGCCTGGAGCAACTGCGCAGCGACCCGCGATTTATCCGCATGGTGCTGCCCGGCAACGTGGTGATCGACAAGAGCATGGACCACGGCGAAGCCTCGGCCATTGCTGCCGGCGTGGTGTGGCACCGCTACCAGATGCCGGCGTATCACCTGCAGGCCACTGACGGCCACGGCGTGACCCTGGTGAACATCGGCGTGGGCCCGTCCAACGCCAAGAACATCACCGACCACCTGGCCGTATTGCGCCCGCATTGCTGGCTGATGATCGGCCACTGTGGCGGCCTGCGCCAATCCCAGACCATCGGCGACTACGTACTGGCCCACGCCTATATGCGCCGCGACGGGATTCTGGATCGCGTGGTACCGCCGAACATCCCGATTCCGGCCCTTGCTGAAGTGCAGCTGGCGCTTCAGCAGGCGGCGGCCAAGGTCACTGGCGAAAAAGGCGAAGAGCTGAAAAAACGCCTGCGCACCGGCACCGTGCTGACCTACGACGACCGGAACTGGGAACTGCGCTGGGCCCAGGAGCGCCCGTTGATCAACCTGTCCCGCGCCGTGGCCGTGGACATGGAAAGCGGCACCATCGCCGCCCAGGGTTACCGTTTGCGCGTGCCTTACGGCACCTTGTTGTGCGTATCGGACAAACCCTTGCACAGCGAGATCAAGCTGCCGGGTTCGGCCAACGCGTTCTATGAGCGTGCGGTCAGCCAGCACTTGAAGATCGGCATCGAGGCGGTCGACCTGTTGCGCACCGAACTCAACTCCTTGCACTCGCGCAAACTGCGCAGCTTCGACGAGCCGCCGTTCCGCTAAGCGGTTGGGATGGTCATTTAGCGGTCAGGCCACTAGCATTGTCGGTCCTGACCGTTAGATGTTCCTTTGCCATGTCTCGTCCCAGCCGTCCCGATTCACGTCGCCCTGGCGTGAAACCTCCGCATTCTGCCGCTCGCCGGGTTGCCAAGGCGCCACCGGCCGAGCCGAAGTTGATCCTGTTCAATAAACCTTTCGACGTGCTGACCCAGTTCAGCGACGAAGGCGGGCGCGCGACCCTCAAGGATTTTATTGATATCCCCGGCATTTACCCGGCGGGGCGCCTGGACCGTGACAGCGAGGGCTTGCTGCTGTTGACCAACGATGGTCAGCTTCAGGCGCGGATTGCCGACCCCAAGCACAAGCTGGCGAAAACCTACTGGGTGCAGGTAGAAGGCGAGCCCACCGAAGAGCAACTGCAACGCCTGCGTGACGGCGTGGAGCTCAACGACGGCATGACCTTGCCCGCCGAAGCACGGCAACTGGATGAACCAGCATTATGGCCGCGCAACCCGCCGGTGCGTTTTCGTAAAAGCGTGCCCACCCACTGGCTGGAACTGGTGATTCGCGAAGGGCGTAACCGCCAGGTACGGCGCATGACCGCGGCGGTGGGCTTGCCGACCCTGCGCCTGGTACGCGTGCGTATTGGTGAGTGGTCGATCGACGGCCTGGATCAAGGTCAGTGGAAGGCAGTGCCGGCGCGCTTATAACGCCCCGGATTCGATCAGGCCGATCACCACGCTCTTGATGATGAACGCCGCCACGCCCAGGCCCAGCACGAAAAACAGGATGAACGAACCAAAGCGTCCGGCCTTGGATTTCTTCGCCAGGTCCCAGACGATAAAGCCCATGAAAATGATCAGGATAGTGACAAGGCCGGTCATCATCCATTCTTCAAACAGGGCGGGGTCGATGTTGTTCATGGGGCTCTTCCGACAAGACAAGCGAGCAGTATACGGCAGCATCCTAGACGCAACATTGACCTGAGTCCTGCATGGTCAAACTGTGGGGGGGCTGATGCCATTGTAGGAGCGAGCTTGCTCGCGAAAAACTCACAGACGCCGCGTTCATTCAGGAGGCACGCGTTATCGTTAACGTTTTTCGCGAGCAAGCTCGCTCCTACAGTTGAACATTGTTGTTCTCAGGTGCGTAGGTGGGTCAGGGGCAGTTCGGTGCTGTTGAGCACCTGATTGAGCACAAAGCTGGAACGCACGCTGGTCACGCCTTCAATCCGCGTCAGGTGCCCTAGCAGCAGCTTTTGATAATGGTCCATGTCCGGCACCACTACCTTCAGTTGATAGTCCGCATCCATGCCGGTCACCAAACTGCATTCCAGCACTTGCGGCAGGGTGCGGATGGCGGCTTCGAAATTCTCGAAGCGTTCCGGTGTGTGACGGTCCATGCCGATCAATACATAAGCGGTGAGGCTCAGGCCGAGCATCTTGCGGTCGAGCAGGGCGACCTGGCGGGCGATGTAGCCGTCGTCTTCCAACTGCTTGACCCGGCGTGAGCAGGGCGAAGGCGACAGGCCGATGCGTTCGGCCAGCTCCTGGTTGGAGATCCTCGCGTCGCGCTGCAATTCCGCCAGAATACTCAGGTCGTATCGGTCAAGCTTGCTCATTGGGTTGGCCTTTGTCGTAACTATTGCGGTGAATTATCCATGAAGGGTTAAAAATTGCGCAAGCACTGTTTATTGACGCAATCTTCGCAATCCTCTGCCCGCCCGGCACGCCTATGATTACCAACAGAATCACCGCCTGGACAACAGTCCACAGCAGCGCGCCCAATCAGGCCCGTTGCGGCCGCCGCCCCAGCAGGGTTGAGCCGGCCTCCAGGCTGCACACTGTCCACAAGACGGCGTGAGGTGAGCCAACGTCAAAAGCGTTGAGCCAGGACGAAATTCTCAAGGGGTGGCCGACGGGTCACCCCTTTTTCTTTGTGCGCGTTTTGCCTTCAGAAAATAGTTCTCGTGACTGATAACCTGTCTCAGAACCGGGCGAGGCTTTTCCAGTCTCATGATCAAGCCCCAATCCGCAGTGAGGAAAAGCATGAAGCGCATCTGGCGTATGGCAGGTGTTGGTTTGCTGGTGGTCAGCGTCGGCTCCCAGGCAATGGCCGACGAACGTGATAACTCACCGGGCCAGGGGCGTGGGCCGCAGGGGCAGCATGAACGGGGCCCCGAAGGTGGGCCGCGGCCTGAGCATAACCTGCCGATCCAGGGCCGGCCCGATACGGTGCGCCAGACCCAGGAGCCGCGCCAGGGTTATTACCGTGATATTCCCAGACGCCCCGATGACAACCGGCATTGGGAGGCCGGTGGCCCTGGTTCGCGTTCAGGCAATGACCATCCCAACGATAACCGTTGGCCAGGTCGCCCCGACGGTCATGGCAATGGCTGGGGCCCAGGCCCGCAGCATCGCCCCGGTTATGTCATCGACCGTTTCCCAGACCGCAATTACCGCGTGCCTTACCGTGGCCAGGATTACTTCTACTCGGGTGGCTACTGGTACCGGCCCCAAGGCCCTCGCTACGTAGTGGTGACGCCGCCCTATGGCATTCGCGTGCATTACCTGCCGGACTACGCGCGTGAAGTGTGGGTAGGCGGCTCGCTGTTGTTCCTCGCCGCAGGCGCCTATTACGCCTACGAGCAAAGCACCCAGCAATACGTGGTGGTACAACCGCCGACGCAGGTGCCATCACCCCCGCCGGCGCCTCAAGGCAACGGTTATGACGTGGTGGCTTACCCGGCCAACGGCCAATCGCCCGCCCAGGTCCAGCAGGACGGCTACGACTGTTATCGCTGGGCGGTGCAGCAAAGTGGCTTCGACCCGCGCACCGTGACTTACGCCCCCGATCCGGCAGTGGTGCAAACCTACCGCCAGGCCCAGGGCAACTGCCTGGGCAGTCGCGGGTATCAGGTGCAGTACTAGGCCTTGTTGCCGGTGACCACTTCCCGTGGGTCGGCATGCACCAGCACTTCGGCTCTCGGGTATTCCCGGTGAATGGCATCAGCGGCCTGGTCGCTGATGCCGTGGGCCACCGACAGGGTCAATTCCCCCGGCAATTCCAGATGCAATTGCACAAACCAGTGATTACCGGAAACCCGCGTGCGCAAGTCGTGGGCACCCAGCACGCCGGGCACGCCACGGGCCAGTTCCAGCATGTGCTGGCTGACGTCTGGCGGTAACTCTTCATCCATCAGCACGGCAAAGCTTTCCCGGGCGATCTGGATCGCGCTCCACAGGATGTAGGCGGCGATTCCCAGGCCGAACCAGGCGTCGACCTGATGAAAGCCAAAACCTGCCAACACCAGCGCAATCAGGATGCTGCCATTGAGCAGCAAATCTGAACGGTAGTGCAGCGAGTCGGCACGCACCGCGTTGGAGCCGGTCTCGCGCACCACTCGGTGTTGCAGCATCAGCAGGGCCACGGTCAGCGCCAGGGACAAAATAATTACGCCGATACTCAGCCACGGTGCGCCGACCGGCTCCGGATGCTTGAGCCGTTCATAGGCCTGCAGCGCAATCAGCACCGCACTGCCGGCGATAAACAAGGCCTGCGCCATCCCCGCCAGCGACTCCGCCTTGCCATGCCCATAGCGGTGATCGTCATCGGCCGGGCGCAGGGCGTAATGCACTGCCAGCAAATTCAACAGCGACGTCACGCCGTCGAGCAGTGAGTCGGTCAACCCGGCGAGCATGCTCACCGAGCCGCTGAGCCACCAGGCGATGGCCTTGGTCACAATCAGCACACAGGCCACGCCCACCGAGGCGCGGGTGGCCAGGCGCAAGAGCCTTGCGTGTTCGGGGCTGCTGGTCATGGGCAGTCCTTACGCGGCAGGCTGCAGGCCCAGGGCCGCCAGTTGCTGCACGCTGCCCTTGAACTGGATCAGGCGCGGGTCGTCCAGCGGCAAGGTACGGCCGGTTTCTTTCTGGATGATGCTTTGCAGCTTGGCGTTATCGACCGTGCCGTCGGCGCCGATGGCTTCGTGCAGTTTCTCGGGGGCGACCTGAGCTGTTTTGCCCGGTTCGAAGTAAATGGCGCCCGTGGCGAAGTCGACACCGAAGGCGATCAGGCCGGGGATCACATAAAACAACAGGCCGAGGGCATCGAGTACCGCGATGGTCGGGTCGATCTTGCCGTCGATCTGGCCACGACGGTCAGGGTAGAAAATCGACCCACAGGCGGTGAGTTGGCTCAGCAGGGTAACGGCGAGGACACCGCCGATGACACGGGAAGCGATACGCATGAAAAAGTCTCCTGAACGCATTTGAAGAATGACTATAAGCGAGTCTACAAGGCGATGATGTCCAAATGTGGGAGCGGGCTTGCTCGCGAAAGCGGTGTATCAGCCATCCGATATGTCGCAGACCCACCGCATTCGCGAGCAAGCCCGCTCCCACATCTGACTCTGTTCCCAATGGGATTATGCAGTTCGCCGTTATACTCGCCGCTCTGCTTTGGAGCCAGTATGAATTCGTTGCCGATCGATGATGTTTTACCCGCCCTGCGTGACGCCTTGGCGCATCGCCATGAAGCCGTGCTGGAAGCGCCCCCCGGCGCCGGTAAAACCACCCGCGTGCCCTTGGCCTTGTTGCATGAGCCGTGGCTTGCCGGGCAAACCATCCTGATGCTCGAACCCCGGCGCCTGGCCGCGCGTGCTGCTGCCGAACGGCTGGCCAGTGAGCTGGGCGAAAAGGTCGGTGAAACCGTGGGCTACCGCATCCGCCTGGACAGCAAAGTCGGCCCCAATACGCGTATCGAGGTGGTCACCGAAGGTATCCTCACCCGCCGCCTGCAGGACGACCCGGCGCTGGATGGCGTGGGCCTGTTGATCTTTGACGAATTCCACGTTTTCCCACAATCCCTGAAACCCCATATTTCTTGTCAAGCTGCGTAATCCCAGTCGACGCCTTTGCCTCGGCTTTGAAGTCAAAGCTCAAAAGGCTTTGATGCTCCTGCTCCTGCTCTTGCCTGGAAGAGCCTTAGCCATGCATCTGATGGGGAGTGGATTGAGGCCGAGCCCTTGATCGCGCGGATCAGCCGCAGCGCTGCGGCGACGCCCGTATGCTTGCGGAAGGTGACACAAAAAGGAGCTCCACCGCATGCCGATCGCAGTCGCGATTTTCGACGCCTTCGGAAAAGTCGTTCAGATTGGACGCAAGCGCCATCCTTACAGGCAGCTCCTTCGCCTGGGCGCTCTCCACGGACGCAGACCAAGTGCCGCTGATATCCGTCGTTTGATGACCTCCAGCCTCAACCTGGACGCTGCTGCCGAAACGTTTGGTATTTGTGTGAGTCCAGCGCAGATGACGTTCTGGCAGCATGACCTGGAGGATGAGCTCCACTCCTCACTGTGTATCCCGACGTAATCAATGCGCTTCGGTTGCTCAAAACCGAGGGGATAGCTCCAGGTATCTGCTCGAAACTGGCCGCACCCTACGACCCTGTTCTCCGCCAGCTTCTTAGCGAGGTCGATGGCTTTGCCTTAAGTTACGAGGTCGGCGAGATGAAACCGCACCCATGTGGGTTCTGGATCAGGACGATCGACTGCGGTGGCGTTGGTGGAAGCCGTGAGTGGTTGCAGGCCTATAGGTTCAGAGTGAGTAGCGTTATCAGGTTGTACAGGTGGGTGATGGGCTGAATGATCGTATTGCCCGTCCGTCTCGGCGGCAGGGCAATCAATAAAGAATCGGCCACTGCACCGCTTCCAGTCGTGCCTTCACACCCATCCCGTACTCTGGCTCGATTTGGATTGCGTATGCGGCAAGTCCCATTAGGTGATTTCGCATGCCCGCAACGGCTGAGAAACCCCGGCGCTCGGCATGTGCCAGTGGCCCAACATCCTCGCGCTCCAGATAGTACAGGTGCATCCGCATCTTCATTTTGAAAGCGCGAGTCAGCCTCGGTACGTCCTGACCAACCTGCAGTCCCAGTACGATTTTTCGGCTTCTCGGGGACACAATGTTTGTTTTGGAAAGATTTGGCGTTAGGCCAAACCGACGGAGTATTCCGTAAACCTCATTGACCGCGTTACGGGCACTCTCCCGCTCAAATGCGGTGTCGGTGGTAGAGAAGGTCAGGTCATCCGCATAGCGGGTGTATGTGAGGCCAAATCGGTCGGCTAGCGAGGTAAGCAAAGTGTCTGCTTCTCTCATTACGAGGTTGGCGAGCATAGGGCTGGTTGCAGCGCCTTGCGGCAGATGGCCTAGTGCGCGCGATGCATATTTGAGAATTTTAGATTTCGCCAAGGGTGCTTTCCTGCGCCACTTGATAGCGCGACGCATGCGGCTGAAGTGACCGATCCTCGTGCATAGCCGCGACAGTTCCAGAGACACTAGCGGCTGATATCCAAGGCTGCGGAATACGCGGTAGCAGTCGATTTCAGAAATCGACTCAAAGAACCGCTGCACGTCGACTTTGATCAGCCAGCGACTTGAGCAATGAGGAGCAGCGGCCTCAATCAACTTACATTTCGGCGCGAATGCTGTGCTAGCGGCATGAGGTCTGGCTTTGGCTAAGACGTGCTGCGCAATCCATCGTTGAGCGACTGCCAGGCTCGGCGGGGGCACACAAATCACACGGAATGAGGTAGGTTTTCCTGGTCGAGCTCGCTTCCTCACTCTGAAGGTTTTGTATGACTCAACATCGCGGGTGACATAATCGCGCAGGTGTTTGTATGGCACCTGAGTCATATGGGCGAGGTGGTTGAGAGTCAGTATCGGCGGAAACGAAGGGTTGATTGCGACGGTCATTTGCGAGGTCGCGATCGCAGCGTTCATGACAGCGGTCGGAACGTCGCTGGCACCTTTTGAGCGGCGATAGTGTTGAGGCGTCCAATCCTTCATCTACTTTGACACCCGCAGGGTGAGTGCTCGCGCCGCAGGCAGAAGGCCACGCCACTAGGCTGTGGCGTGAGCGCTTAACCGCAAGCAGGAGCTAAGACATAGGGCAGCAGTAATCTGCGCCCGGTGATGAGTTGAGAATCCAACCCATCATGGCAGCAACATTCCAGGAACGTACGCCGAAGCTAGAACCTAGATTGGATGCCTCAACGAGGTGGGATAGTACGGTTCTGTCTCTTGATTGCCAACAGTCATCGGCACTTCGGAAAGAAGCTCGTGCTTTCTGGCGTGTGCGAGCTGGCTATAGCCTTGGTCTGTAAGCCGGCGTTGCGAGTCTATCCAGCCGTACTGGCCCATGTTCCGGAGCAGTACCCTTAACTCGTGCATTTTAAGGCCCGTACGATTTGCAAGCAGCCTTTCGTTCAGTCTGAGAGGCTGCAGGAGAGCACTCAACAGCAGAAATGTCTGACCGGTTTGCTGATCGGATTTTAACACCGCCTTTGATCTGGCGAGGCGCTTGTCGCCAAGGTTGTCCAGGCGGGCGCTGATGCTTTCGGCGGTCAGATCGATTCCGAAAACGTCCTTGCTGATACCTGCAGATACCCTGGCCGGGAACAGTGGTGTCCAAGTATTTTTCTTGTCCCGCGAGGCTTTGTGGAACATCAGGGGGACGTTGTTAGGAGCGCCGTGAGCGAAAACGAGTAGAGCGCCTCCATTGCCATATCCCAGGCTAGGGCCATGCCACACCCACGGGGGATGCCCTGGCTCCCCATCAGTGGGATCGTAAGCGGTGCAGAGCAATTTCATCTGCTCGGCTTCCTTGGCGGAAAAACTCGTGTCGATGGTAGGGCATGGCAGGACGATGCTTATCGTAGGCCTACAAGGATGCCTTGCTACCCTGCGCTCACCAGGTACCGTCGAGGAATACGACATCACCGCGAACTTCATCAATTTGCCTGACCACCAACTGCGGACGGATCGTAAACGCCAAGCGGCCTCTAGATAGTTCGATGCGCGATCGCCGCTACCTATCAGATCGGTAACGACCCAGAACGCCCGCGCGCGTTTGTCTCTGATCTGGTCTGGGCCGGGATGATTGAGAAATTTCTGCGGATGCTCATGGCAGAGTTCAGAAATCATCTGCGCGACGATTCCTTCGCTGCCAACTGAAGGATCGTAAGCCTTGGTTGGCTTCACTGCGTCTGGCCCTTTCGAACCGATCGCCCGCTTAACAGATCGCCTGGTTTCTTTGAAAAGGCGATGCGGCTTACCCCATCTATGTCTGAGCTCACGCTCAGCATACAATGCAATCGCACCTGGCACGGCTTGGCTTTCACGAAGCAGCATGGCGCGCATTTGGTCTATGAAGTCATCTCGTGAGACGAAGGCAAACGCCTCTAATAGTTTCTGGGCGCGCGAGCGGTCACCAAGGTGGAATTGTTCCAGCCATGCTCGGGCTCTGGCATCGCCGGCTATCGCGGTTCGCTTCTCCATCGCTCTCAACCTTTCACCTAGCTGTGGCCCGGACTGACGTTAATGTGTTGGGCCATGTTTGGCTTTCACTGCTGTTGGATCGCCAGCGTCCCTTTTTTCGCTCACTACGCTGTCAAAGTCATCTCCTGCTATCGTAGATTGTGGCTGACTTATTTCACTGGTTCCATGGTGACTCAGCTCGCATCCCCGTTGCTTACCCTGAAACACCTACGTGCATGACATGGTGCGGGTGAAGCTTTATTTGGAAGTCGAGCTGTAACGTCCTATGCTAATGTCATTTTAATAGCTCAAGCTTGCATGGTTTCGACAGGGAGTCCAAATGAGTGTCGTCGTACGCGTGCTTCAAGCGAACCATGGGGACTGCATCCTCGTTACCCATGAGGGCCCTGTCGGCGTATTCAACGTGCTCATTGATGGAGGGCCATCGCAGACCTTCAGGTACGGGCCCAGAGGGCGGTATCCCGGAGCCCTCTGTATCGTATTGGATGAACTGAAATCCAAAGGTCAGCAGATCGACCTGCTCGTTCTGACCCATATAGATGATGACCATATCAAAGGTTTGATCCAAGCGTTCGAAAGGCCGGATTACCTTAGGGTGATGGTTAAGAAAATCTGGTTCAACTCGTCACGATTGATTACGCGCTATTTTGATTCTCCGGAAATTTCAGAGAACAATATAATTCTGTCCAGCGAAAGCCCTGAAACGAGCGTGAAACAGGGGAAAGAGCTAGAAGCGTTATTAGATGAAATTGGCTGTGATCGCGCTCCGCTTATCATGGCAGGACAGTGCTATGATATTGGGCCAATGAGATTTAAAATCTTATCTCCCGGGATAGAGCAGCTAAATAAACTCTTGCATAAGTGGCCGCCTGAGGAAGATTCAGGTGAAACGTCATCCGATAAAAATGACTATCATCTGTCTCTGGCCGATATTTGGAAAGACGATGAGTTTCAGAGCGATGGCTCGGACTACAATGGTAGTTCCATTGCATTCATTTTGGAGTGCGATGGTAAGAGTATGCTGTTTCTTGGGGACGCCCATGATGATGTTGTGATAAATAGCCTTCGGTCGTGGGGGTATACTAATACCAATAAGCTAAAGTTGGAGCTTGTCAAGATCTCGCACCATGCAAGTCAATATAATACTAGCGATGAGTTTGTATCACTTTTGGACTGCTCGCGCTATGTTGTTTCAACGAATGGTGTCAAACATGGCCTCCCCAATAAAAGGGCTATTGCAAGACTAATAAAATCTACAAGCGGCAAGATTTTATTCAATTACCCGAGTGTTATTGCACCTTTGCTGTTGCCTCATGAGGTTGAGGAATACTCCTTGCGCCTAGGCGTTCTTCGCGGTGAACTCAGGTTATAATATGACAGTCTCCGAAATCATCCACTCGTATTGTGTCATGGTTAATGGCGGGAGCGGCGTTTTGGTAAACGCCATGACTCAAGATTACTCCTATGTGTTGACTGCTGCTCATGTAATCGATGAAGTGGTTGATGGTATCATCGTCACTGACTACCAAGGGCGCAACATTGATGTCATTGATGTGTTTCTCCCAGTTAAAAAAGATGGTGCCAGAGTTTACGATTGCGCCGTTCTAAAGGTTGCTCATCAACCTCATGTTGCGCAGCAGTCTCTACCTGCAGCGCATTTGCAACTTCAGGACAATATTACGTTTGTTGGGTTTCCGGCAACAGAGAGAGGTACATCAGATCCAATCAAGCACTGGGATGGCCACATGACCAGTGCGGTCGATGAGCTCATCCTTTTGACCGTGGCAGGCATTCCAGGTACAGAAACCATACGCGGAATGTCGGGGGGAGGCATTTACCACGTTGATAGTGGTTTCCCCTATCTTGTTGGCGTAGAGTTTAGAATGGATGGTACTGGCCACGATCAGCAATTTGGCCGTGCTCGATGCCATAGTTTGTTCAGGTTTGAAGAGCTAATAGTCGCTAATAATGGCGCTGCTATGGTGCCTGCATTTATGGAGTGCTTTTCCCGGCTTAAGAATAAAGTATTCGAATTCGATGTCATCACACCTGGAAATGTCGAGAGTCTGAAAGCCGCGCTTGAAGGCTTCACTGAACACCTTATAAATAATGGAATGCCTCCACCTTACGAGGTGATGACTCTATACGGGATGAGTCTTCTTGTTGATAGTAAACGACCTAACGAGCTTAAGGCGCGTGAACTGTGGGTTGCATACCTAGAGTTTCTAGTGATTTGCGCGCTCCTTGATAATTCTGGGTCGGTAGACTCCGAGTATCTGAAGGCAACCGAGCGCAAACGGAGGATGCTGTATACCAGTGACGGTTCAAATTGGATTCGCCGTATTGAGGAGTTACTCAAAGCAGCACGTAAACTGCTCGATAGAGATGGTATTTTGATTGTTGCGTCTCCGCAAGCGACGGCAATATGCTTGCCTAAAGATTTCTCGGTCGACAGCATAGTAAGCAATATTGCTGTAGTGCCAAATGAAGGCCCGTTTGCTGTGGATGCAGTTGAAGCCTCAATTTATAAGAGCTTCAAATTGACCCATTTGGAAGCGCTTCGCTCCCGATGCGTCGTCCTCGAAGAACGGGAATACAGGTCGGTGCCTGATGGCGTGGCTCAATTGCGTTTGTTCAGGGATAAGATAGATGAAGCTATTAATCAAAGAATTTGATTTCGAATTTATCAGCTCGCAGTTTGAGCATGTCGAATTCCGCATGTTTTGCTCGGATGATGCGCTTTCTTTTATTTCGTGTATTGCTTGCATATTGGATACGCCCGCTGACGTAGTCCAGCATTGGAGCGCAATTCAGAGTGTGGTCTCTGTTTATCACCAACCATCGGGCGGTTTGGCAGCCTGGAATGTATACCTGGCTTTTGTTACTCGTGATCACGTTCCCCTCTGGGATAAGTATGAAATTGAGAATAACAAGTATATAGCTAGAAAAATTATCCTGGATGGATTGACTGAGATACCGAACTCAGCTCAGTTGGCTGTGGAGCTGGAGAAGCATTTATTAGGTTCAGATCTAGTGCTTGATCCTCGTGTGACTGAGCCCAGGGAGGCGTTGTTGTCGCTGGAAGACTATGTCCGTGGTGCGCCGTTGGATCAGAAGTTAGAGTCTAGAGAAAAACGAGCTGAAATGATCACCTCTATAATCAAGTTCTTGGACAAAAATGAAAATCAAAAAGGTTGAGATCGAAGCGTTTCGTGCTTATAAGCTGAAATCCGAAGGGACTTTTGATTTTACTCAAGCCAACGGCGATCCTTCTGATTTTGTGGCAATTTATGCGCCAAATGGTTTCGGCAAGAGCTCTTTTTATGATGCGGTCGAATGGGCTGTCACTAACCACTTGGAACGACTCGGCGGAGAATATAACAAGGTAAATTTTGAGGGTGCTGCAAAAATCACCAAGGATGAGAACGTCGGACAGAAAATACTCCGTAATAAATACGTGAATGATAAAGTTCCTACTGAAGTAGTTGTCTCAACTACGCGTCCTGAGCCATTTTCGCGAAGATTACCTAATATTCGAACGAACGGTCGTGACTTAAAGTTTGGAGATAACAAGAAGAAGGAAAATGAGTTTTTCCGCCGAGTGATTTTGAGCCAGGATGAGATTGACAGATTTCTCCGAGAGGCGAAACCGCAAGACCGTTACGTCAAATTCATGGAGAGTTTCGGGGGTGACCTCGAAATCGCTCGCAAGGAATTATCGGTGCTGATTAGCGACAACAAGGCCGACCTCAGTGCACTTGATAAACGGCGTGAAAGCATTATTGATGAACTCGACCAACCTGTTGATAGCTCTTTGTTCGAAAATTTTAATGGCCTAGCATCGAATCTGAACGCGGCAGGTGAAAATATCGCCTTAGCCGATGAGAATTTTTCATCCCTGGCCGAGAATGCTCTTAACTCAAGTCTCATATCAAGACAACATGAGCTAGGTGTGGCGTATGATGCCAACGCACGTACGATAGAGACGCTCACTGGCCGCCTCGCTAAACTTCCCGAAGTTGCACTGCATAGCAGTTTTTTGGTGGCGCAAAAGTCTAATTTTGCACGCTTGTCAAAGGGGGTTGCTGATGGAGAAAAATATCAGGGTCTCTTAAACTCTCATACTAAAAATGGGGCAGACTTGCAGCAGGCGACTGCGCGTCTTGAGGAAGTTTGTAGGGTTGCAGAAAAAACAGATGATTATTTTGATACTGTTTCGCGTCTTCAAGAACTATCCGCGAGGCAAGCGAAAGTAAAAGAAGCCTACTCAGTTGCGTCAGCTAAACTTGTCGGAGTCGAAAAAGAGGTTTCCGATGTCAAACAAGAACTTCAGTTGGCAGATGAACGAACTTTGGTTCTCAGGAACTCTATTGAAAATTCAGGGCCTGTTTACAGTGAGTTGGCGACCCGCCGCGCTCGGGTATCAGTGATAGAAAAACAGATTTCAGATAAAGAAATCTCCATTCGATTGGATGAGTCTAAGTTTTTAGAACTAGGGCGTGAGTTTGAAGCGGTATCTGCTCAGAAAGTCTCTGCTGAATCCCTGTTGTCAGGAAGTGTAGGGCTCACACTTCTCAATAAGGAAAGAATTGACTCATTGGCGAAGTGTTTTAATGATCTAGAGTTGATGGAGGGGCATGATCTAGCTATTCATACTACCCAGAAAGCGTTGGCTGAGCAAATGGAACTGCACGAGCGAATTGTCGCCTCTGGCCTCGAATACCTCAGTGCGTGGCCTTCCAAGATTTGTCCACTTTGCAGCACGCCCCATGAGTCTGAGGCGGTGCTACTCGACATAGTCAAAGGCCAAAGCCTGCTCTCTCAGTTAAGCCATGACAATGCTGAAAAGCTTGCCATCTCTAGAGCGCGACAAAGAGAATTGAATGACGAAATCCAGACCATTACGCGCGAGGCACTAACGGCTCATGCCGAGCAGACTGCAATCCTGCGAGTCAAGGTCAAGGATTCTGGCGAGAGGCTCACCAAGGCAAAGGTTGAGATGTCGGCGTTGGACTCAGAGCTTAAAGCGACAGTCATTAGGATCAATGAGCTTGAACAGTCGGTTTGGGGTTTGTCCAGTGATGATTTGCTGAACAGAGCCGGAGTGGAGCTCATTCAGCTTACAGGCAAGCGATCGAGCCTGACGACTAGACAAGCGGAGCTTGGGGAAAAGATCGGAACGCTCAAAAAAGTCATTACGCAGAATGATTCGGACTATCAGGCTTTAGTAGCTGAGGCGACAAGCAAAACTGATGCGGATAGTTACGCATTGGTGCATAGATACCTCTCTGTGAATGGTTTGATGCCTGTGGATCTTAAAGAGTATTGCGCACTCAGGACGGCTGCGCTTGAAGCTGAAGTGGCGGAACTTAAGCTAGCAGCTGAGGCTCTGGTAGCTAAGGCAAATGCGCTACATCAGGAAATGCTAGCCGAAGGTAATTGGATCAGCCTTTCGCAACTCAAAGAGCAGAAAGAAAATCTGGATCTGAGTCTTGCCCAGGCGCAAGCATCGCAGACTGCATTTTATGATAGTTTGATTGATCTTGTAGTGGCTACCCCGCAAGATGATTTGACAACAGTGGAGGCACTGATCGTAAAAAAAGTGCAGCAGTGTCGGCAGCAAGCACAGGAACTGGAAAAGAAGATAAGCAGCTTTAAGCTCTTGATGGAATTGTTGGCTTCATTCAAGCCGTACATTGAGCGATTATCCTTAGAGGAGGAGTTGACGCGAGTCGAAAGGGATTTGGATCAGCGCAATCGTGTCGATACCACGCTGGCTGAAGAAAAAAATGCAATTGTGGGTGAGCTCAAGACACTTATTGATGACTTTTTCTATGAAGGGCTTATTAACGCGATCTATAAAAAAATTGATCCCCATCCATCCTTCAAGAAAGTCGAGTTTAAGGCTGATTTCGATTCCGATAAGCCAGGCCTAAATATTGTAGTAAGCGATGAGAATGGCGCGTATATTTCGCCAATTCTTTACTTTAGCGCTGCGCAGTCTAATATTCTGAGTTTGAGTGTTTTCCTGGCCAGCGCGCTCCACGCCAAAGATGATAATGGTGATCCAGTCGATGTGGTCATGATTGATGATCCTATTCAGTCTATGGACTCTATCAATATACTATCTACAATTGATTTGTTGCGCAGTATTTGCTTGCAGTTTAAAAAGCAAGTGATTATATCGACGCACGATGAGAACTTTTTTGGTCTCCTACAACGTAAAATTCCCGCAGAGATTATTGGTTCAAAATTCTTGCAGTTGAAGAAGTTTGGAGTGGCAGTGCCGGTCGAACCATTTGTCAATTAGTCATCGCTAAAGAAGGGATGATTCTGTCCCTTCTTGATTTGAATCTTTCCGGTGCACACAATCTGCTGCGCCGTTCCTGAGCTGTTTGAACACTCACAGAAGAGACACGCCTGTCTGGAGTTCGACGAGACAAACGCAAATCGAGTGGCGTTGACACCCGTTATGTGGAGTCTGGGAGTACAGGATGAGGACTATTCCTGAAAACAGAAGGCCATGGCGCATCCGTAATGATTGCAGTACTTCAACCGGGGAAGGGGGCCTTGCAGCTAAGGTATCGCCCACAAATGAGCAAAATAACACACAGGCGAGCTGCATGCCTCAGCCCTCTGAGGCCACCTTGCCGTGAGCAAAGCGGTCAGCTACTCCGATTGAAGGGAACCACCACACCACCATCAGCAGGCTTGACGGACGGATCGCCGCTGACCATGGATTTCAGCTTCGCCAGATGGAAGACCGAAGCTTTACCGGACAGATACCGCTCGGGTAGGCCCGCCAGCTTCTCCACATCGTTTGCAGCCAAACCGATGTAGCTCGACACCGACTCAATCGGCATGACACCGGAAGACGACAACAACTCGATGGTGCGTTTCAGGAGCCGGGGTTGCTCAGGCGCGCGCGCATCATCGCCTGGCTCGGATTTAGCCCCCCACCGGGCTGACCTACGTTTGAACAGAACCAGTTTCTCATCAGCATCGATAATCTTGAGTGCTTCAAGTCGCATGATCATGGCTGCAACAGAGACGCCCCAGCGTTGCTTGAGCAATAGAAGGCTGTCCAGCGTTACTGGTGTTCGCACGTCGGCTGCAAACGTTTCAGCCGGCAACAAGAAGGCTCCAGCGAAACGATGAGCTTGCGACTCCATTAGTTTGTAGCGCTCAGGGTCGGTTGAGCGGTCAATGCCTTTGTGCAGAATGAGGTGACCAAGTTCATGAGCAAGGTCGAAACGGCTGCGAAAGCCATTCCCTTTGTCTGCAGACAGCAGAATCAATGGCCGCTGAAGTTCGTGACTCCAAGCGGAGAGCCCTTCGATCGGGGCGATACCCGTTTCCTCTCGAACCACGATCACGCCTGCACCCTCTACAGCCAGTGCCAAATCGGGGATAGCCCGACGGCCAAGACTCCAGAGGTCTCTGCACTCGCTGGCAGCTTCCTCGATATCGGAATTGGCAATTTGCTGAGGATCTGTGAACGATCTCACAGGTAAGTTTACGTCCGGAAAGTCGACGAACTCGCTCATCGCCAAGACAATGTCCTGCGTCCATTCCAGCCGGGCTTCTAGCATGGCTCTTGCAGAGACATGCGCAGACGCATTGCTTCGGAAAAGAGGCAGCGAGCCCTTCTTGGGAAGAGGGCGGGTGAACCATTCAGGACTGACATTGATGACCTTGGAGAGGCTATCCAGCGCCTCCGCTTCGGGAGCCTGTTGCCCCGATTTCCACTTGCTAATCGTAGACGGCGATACGCCGACCATGGCAGCGAGTTGTACCTGGGAAAGGGCTCGGGCAGCCAGTGCCTGAATCAATCTTCCTGGTTGGAAATCTGTGATGCCCCGGCTCATGTTTCTTTCTGTCCTCCGAGCTCGATGAAGCCCGCTTTGAGTTTTACTTTTGCATTGTCGGCCTGTTTCGGGGCCGCCTCATAGCGATCCAAGAACTGGCTCAAAGGTTCCCGAAACAACCACCCATCCATTTTGGGATTGGGCACCGCGATGTAGACCTGCAACGGCTTCTCAGGATGGTGATGCAGTGAACCGCTGAAACGTGCGACGAAGAAGAATGTCCCAGAGGTCACATCTTGAGGCCCGAAAAGTGATGGCTGCACCAGTTGGCTCATGGCCTCATTAGCTTCGGCCAGCTCGCGCCGGGTGACGCTACGGTTTGGGCGATTCCAATTCGTGGTGTTCATGTTCAAGCGCGCGAATTTGAACATCCCTGCCACGCCCACGATTACGCGGTTGCCCTGGGAAGACATCAGCTCGGCGCTTGACGCTTCCAGCAGGTCGCTGAACCGCTCGTTCATCTGAATGTGCCGCATGTACCCCAGTGCAGTTTTTCGCTGCTTCCTGACATCCTTCGTCAACCCAAAAGCCTGGAGCGCGCCAGCGGTGAAGGCATCTTCGACACCCATCACAAGGTCACGGGGAACGTTGGTGATCAGCATAGCGGCAATTGCTTCTGGGTTTGGGGTCATGTAGTCGATCTCGGGTTTCGGATAGCGAGATTATATGCCTGAAAAATTTCGTGTAAAGGGGGTTATGGCGTAGAAAGATGGTTTGAGGGGGCGTGAAGGCGTTCGGATCGGCGACTGAGTAGAGCTGCAACAGCCCTGCGGGGCGGCCCACGGTCTGTTGTAAGGGCGCTTGATCTACATGTGGCTGCAGCAGGTAGGGCTCTAGCGCCTGCGCTTTTGTGGGTTCCTCCGACTATCTTGATTCGAGTTCCCTGGCATTTTTCAACAGCGCCTGGTTGTAGGCGACTTCGTTTCATTGCCGGCAGTGCCTCGCTAGACTCATGCAAAGGGTAGGAGAGCCATCTGGGTGTCACGCCTGCGTGTTCAGCCGCCAGGTTGACCTTGCTCCATTTCTCCAATCCAGCTGTACGTACCGTTTAGCCAAACGAACACACTGTTGAGTACCTCGCGCAAGTGCCGGATGTTGATGTGCGTAATGTCTGGCAGGTGGTCTTTACCACTGTTGGTCGTGGCGTAGCGAAATGCCATCGAGTCTGGGTCTGCGTCGTCCAACTGGCGAATAAACTGGTGCGCAGCATTAGCATTGGCGTCTGAGTGCTCCATACCAAGCTCATTGAGCAGATGGCGCAATTCTGACCACAGGGGCATCAACCGGTGCTTGTCATACACCTTGGGCTCTTTGCCTGTGAGCGCGCGAGCACTGGTTAGCATCAGTTTGAACTGTAGCTCCAAGGAATGGCGGTACAGAAAAAGCAAAGGGTAAATGCCGCTGTCCAGTGGAACCTGACGATTAGCCATAGCCTCCACAAGGCCGTCAGCTGCGTCTTTGTATGCAAAAGCATAGAGATCGGCACGAAAGTGAGACCAGTTCAGCATCGCGTTATGTTGCCAATCCGCACCCTGGATGAAGAGCTGCTGGCCGGAGAAGTCTGCCGGCCATTGGATGTCCTCTAACTGCGGGTCAAGCATCGGAAGCGAATCGTCATCCATATCATTACCTCACTCTAGTCAGTCCAAGATTTAGGAGTTTACGAATCCCTGTTTGCTACCGGCAACCAGTCAGTGGTCTTTGGGGGCGCCTAATGAAATGAGTCATTTCACGCTGAGGTGGAGGTGGCTGCTGCTGTCCATGGCTCGACGTCGAAGGCCAGGATCCGCCTCCTGTTATGTCAGTAGAACGAGCAGTGAGTTGTCGAAAAGTAGCACTGCCTTACAAACGTGAGGCTCCAGCGCTCAAGTTACTCCGGCTATATCAATGAAGGGCGGCGAGCTGAAAATCGTGCCTTTGAGAGATGGTGCTCTTCGATCAATCTGCGTCCGGCAGCGATCGCTCCCACAAAAAACCAATAGTTGATCGACTCAAACCAAGTCGCCGCGCGCTCTCTGACTTGCTCAGTCCATCGGCTTTGCACTGGAGCACCTTTTTAAGCTTGTCGAGGTCGGCGGGTCGGGCGGCTGGCCGCTTCAGAACCTCCTTCCCGGCTAGGTGTGCCGCGATGTCAGCGGCGCTCACCTTTGCTTCTATTGCCTCCAATTCCTTGGCGGCGTTAGCGAGCACGATCGAGGTAGGGGTGTTGTCATTGGTCGAGAGAATCAGCGCTAGGAGAGTTAACGGGCTCAGTTCGAGCGCATGTGCAAGCTCCGCAAACTTATCCAGTGTAGGGCTGCTTTGGCCGTTTTCGATCCGGCTCAGGAAGGTCTGAGAAACGGCGCTTGCCAGCTCCTCTTGAGAGAGCTCCAGGCTGCCTCTCAAAGTTCTCACGACTGCTGCCAAGGCCGGCTTCAACACTACGTATCCCTCGAAAATCGAGGATATAGCCATGTTGCTGTGTACAGTTACATGGTGCATGAGATATAAATATGCCGATCTTCTGCGCCTAAATGCACCTGAGGCGAGTGCTGGTGATGGGCTGTGGCATGGTGGCTCCTGCCATTTCGTGTCGGAGCCACAAAGTGTTTGAAGGTCGTGATGATCGTCGGCTTGCAATAAATCGCTAAATCGTGCCGACCTGCTGCCTTGAGGTGCCACTGCCCCAGAAGGGCTGAGCGTGTCCCAGAGCAACACAGCGCAACGGCTTTTACCCTATTTGAGATCGATTTTATGGCTAATTCTGCGCGGCAGCGTGAACTTCCAAGCCTCGAAGAACTGTCCGGCATTGAGCAAGGCATTCCCCAGGAGGTCAGCAGGGCCCAGGGCGTTGAGTGGGGCGTATGCATTGACGCGTACCTTCTCAATGCGGCGAGGGCAGGGCAGCGATACGCCGCTGAAGTGTACTTCGATCAATCCCGCGCCTCTGAAAACGGGATGACAGTTGCGACACCGCCCCTGGAATGCGTCGAGGTCAGGCAGGGCTTCAAACTTATGAGGAGCATGGCCGGGGGGCACTATGTGATCGCGAGTGAACAGAACGTGTGACCGCGTTCGCGTTGATGCTTCGCCAACACCTTCCCGTTCCGCCAGAGCTACGCGGTTTGGATCCACAGCTTCAAGGATGAGTAAAGCTTAGATGAGGTTGTTTTAGCCGGAGCACCTTTGTACTTCTTATGGATCAATCATGAACTACAACTGGCAGCGAGAGCGCGATCGACGGCAAGCAATCCGGGAGCTTGCTGACCTTCTTCCAGGCGACCAAGGCGCCAGGGCAATCCTGGAGCGCCTGGATGACATTGAGCGACTCGATCACAAGCACCCCATCAGCGTCTGCCTGCTCACGTTAGAGCAGCTCTCAGAGCTTCCCAAAGAACCTCATAAAATCGGCTGCTGGATCATTCGCGACGCAGACATTCCAGAACCATGGAGGACGCGCTTTGGGGTAGCTTTAGGCCCCTCTGCGCGCGTGAGCGAGGGCTTCTATTTCCATGACTGGATCGACTTTTTACAGGCTTGGGAACGTGACCTAGAGTATGTGGAGCAGCATCGGCGTGAACTCGATGATGACTGAAGCCAATCGGGGACGTTCAGCTTGAAGGCTCTGCAGGCAGGCCGTCGAATGGGCCCGCCCAAGATGGCAAAGCCAGCAGGCGCCCAAGCGTCCACCTGCACAATCGTCAATGACGATCAGCCCTTGCCACCCCACAATGACCCTCACAACGCGAAATCCACGATTGCTATCGGAAGAAGAATTCACACAAATGATGTGCGAGTTCGATCAAGCTGGCGATTGGATGAGGACGCAATTACGCACGCAGGAGCTAGCATGCATGGAGAGGCACGTGATCAGCCTTGAGCGTCATAACCTACCCGAGCTAGATGTTGTTGAACGGCTCGCCGCCACCCTTGGCGCCGAAGCGTTTGAGGTTGAGGTTCAGCGCTTGGCCAGTCTGCACACGATCGATCTTGGTGCGCCGGTACAGTCGATCGCACGCTTTACTCATCCCTCGCTGATTGGAATGAGCGATGCCCCCTTTGATGTCCTAAGCAGGGTGTGCGATCAGCTGGTAATTCGTGAACCTGCGCTGCTGGAGCGTCCGAGTTATCGGTGCCGTCACAGCCA
This sequence comes from Pseudomonas sp. FP215, assembly GCF_030687795.1. NCBI lineage: Bacteria > Pseudomonadati > Pseudomonadota > Gammaproteobacteria > Pseudomonadales > Pseudomonadaceae > Pseudomonas > Pseudomonas sp. FP215. The sequence continues at coordinate 5,803,916 of NZ_CP117447.1, read as the reverse complement.
CGCAACAGCACTGCCATGGGCCCTGTGGCTAGACCTTGTCAGGTATGCCAGAGAAGAATTCGATCCAGCTAAGTGGGATGCAGAATTTTTGGTACAAAAGCAGAGGAGCGGGTTATCAATCCGAGAAGCCTTTGACGCTCTAATCGCTTTCAAACGAGCCAATAAATAGCCTTGCTGGCGCCTGTGCGCGCTGCCCAAAGTCGGGAAGTTTATGTGGGCTCTACGCCGGCAGATCTATACGCGGTGCTTGTCGCGGACGGGCGAGGGGCGATTGCGAAGCGGCGATAATGCTCGGCTAGGGCCGAGGAGAGTAAAGCTGTAAATCAATTTTTTAACTTGTAAACCACGCAGGTTTACAACCACAAAAATCAGTTTACAACTCAACGTCAGAACGAGTGGCTTTCAGGCGCCGAAGCCATGCTCAAGACGCCCAATCAGTGTCAAAGCTTCAGCGATAGGTACATCCTTCGGGCTTTTTTGGCCTAACGCACGCAGGGGGGTGCACAACCAGCTCATGGCTTTCGCTTTGTCGCCAAACAACCCTAGGGCTGCGTCCAACAGCTGCGGATCAATCGTTTCGGGCGATTCGCCGCTTCCATGGGCTGGGGACATCGCGTCTTCGAGAGCTACCGCAAGCGTTTCCAGTGCTTCCCGAATCCGAGCATTTTCTCGAAAATCCCCTGTGTCTGGCTCGTGGCCAGCGCAATGGCGCAAAAGCGCCTCGGCGTCATTCACATTCAGATCGAGCTGGATCAGCATGTCGATTCCTAACAAGGGGGAGCTCTGGAAACGGGTTCCATCACTAGTCGCCCAGATTGATGAGCAGTATGTTTCATGACCGATGCTCTGAAGAACGAAATTATAGCGCGGGTCGCTTCGGTGTTCGGGCCTGGCTTCGCAGAGATGGTCAATTCAGTGCTTCCGGAGGTGCACGGTTCTCTCGGGCATGGTCAGGGCGTCGGCTATCACAAGACCACGGTCGAAATCGCTTCGGCATCGGACGTAACTCAGGATCCGTTGAACGAGTGCTTGCCGCAGCGGTACGCCGAAGCTTACCCTTCACAGCCTTATGGCTGAATCACCTATCCACATAGCCCGTCGTATACTGCCTCCCTGATTTGGGAGCCTCGATGATTTCTCTACCTATTGACCTCGTATTGCCAGACCTACGAGAGGCCCTGGCCAACCGCCACGAAGTGATCCTTGAAGCGCCACCTGGTGCGGGCAAGACCACTCGAGTACCCCTGGCACTGCTTAACGAACCTTGGCTTGGTGGGCAGAAAATCCTGATGCTCGAACCTCGCCGACTGGCTGCTCGGGCGGCTGCTGAGCGTTTGGCGAGTGAGCTGGGTGAGAAGGTTGGTGAGACTGTCGGCTACCGAATTCGCCTTGAAAGCAAGGTAGGCCCGCGAACCCAGATTGAGGTGGTCACCGAAGGTATCCTGGCTCGCCGGCTTCAAGATGACCCTGCACTGGACGGTGTGGGCGTGGTCATCTTCGATGAGTACCACCTTCGAAATCTTGAGTCTGACCTCGCACTTGCTCTGTGCCTGAGTGCTCGCGAACTGCTACGTGATGAGCCCCCGCTGAAGCTGCTCCTGATGTCCGCAACGCTGGAAGGTGCTCGCCTTTCAAAGGTGCTGAATGATGCGCCTGTGGTCACCAGTGAAGGGCGGATGTATCCAGTCACGACGGTTTGGGGTAGCCCCTATCAGCCGGGGGAGCGAATCGATGCGCGAGTCACAGACACCTGCTTGGCCGCCATCAATGAACAGTTGGGAAGCGTTCTGGTTTTCCTTCCTGGGCAGGCAGAGATTCGGCGGGTGGCAGAAGACCTCAAGGAGCAGCTGAGCAGCCGTGCAGAGGTGATCGTATGCCCGCTGTACGGTGACCTCGACCTGAACGCCCAGCGTGCTGCTATTGAGCCAGCACCCAAAGGCTCCCGGAAGATCGTACTGGCCACGAACATCGCCGAGACCAGTTTGACCATCGAAGGCGTAAGGGTCGTGGTGGACAGTGGTCTCGAGCGAGCTCCAAGGTTCGATCCTCGCAGTGGCATGACCCGACTCGACACGCAGCGTATCTCGAAGGCCAGTGCTACCCAGCGTGCGGGGCGGGCAGGGCGTTTGGAGCGAGGTGTTTGCTATCGCCTGTGGTCGGAATCGCAGCACGAGCAAATGGCCGGCTATAGCACCCCAGAGATCCTGCAAGCGGATCTCGCAGCGCTGGCACTCCAGCTGGCCCGGTGGGGAATGAAGCCGGAAGAGATGACCTGGCTCGACCAACCTCCATCAGCCCCTTTCGGCCAAGCCAGAGACCTGCTGAAGCGCCTCGGCGCACTCGACTATGCTGGACAGCTCACACCGCACGGTTCGGCGATGAGTGAGCTTCCAGCGCATCCACGGATCGCTCACATGCTCATCAAAGGCAACGAAATGGGCCTGGATGACCTTGGGTGCAACATCGCGGCGCTGTTGGGTGAGAAGGACATCCTGCGTGGTGCAGGTGGCGACCTTCACACCAGACTAAGTGCTTTGTCAGGCGAACAACATTCACGTCGTAGTGGTGGTTCCCTCCAGCGGGTGAAGCAGTCTGCTCGGCAGTACCGATCCCTCCTACATGGAAAGGCCTCTAGCCCCGTCAGCGAGCCCGTTCACCCACGATGGGTAGGGTGCCTACTGGCGTTCGCCTACCCTGACCGAATCGGCCTGCAGAGGCGTGCAAGTGCATCCGAGTATCGTCTATCCAACGGTCGGGCTGCCGTGTTCTCAGAGCCCGATGCTCTCACCAAGCACGAGTGGCTGGTGGTGGCCGACCTGGGTAGCCGGCAAGGACAGCGTGAGGAGCGGATCTACCTGGCGAGTGACCTCGATCCGGCCCTGTTCGATGACGAGCTGGCCGACCTTGTGAGGTCTGTCGATGAGGTCGACTGGGATGAAAGGGAAGGGGTGCTCAAGGCGGAGCGGCAGTTGAAGGTTGGGCAACTCATCTTGTCGACGACAGCCCTGCCGAGTCTTGATGAGCAAACCCGTTCATTGGCCTTGGTCAACCTAGTGAGGCGTAAGGGAATCGAGCTTCTGCCTTGGAATCCTGAGCTGCGGCAGTGGCAAGCGAGGGTCGATTTGCTGCGTCAGCTTGATATCCAAAATGGCCAGGCGGTAAGCAAGTGGCCCGACTTCAGCGATGTCAACCTCCTGGATACACTTGACGAGTGGCTCACCCCGTACCTGGGTAAAGTTACCAGGCTCAGCCACTTCAGCCAGTTGGATCTGTCTTCGATAGTGAGAAATCTCCTGCCTTGGCCGCTTCCGAAAGAACTGGAGGCTCAGGCTCCTCAGACAATCCAGGTGCCTTCCGGCTCGAGTATTCGTATCGACTACTCGCAGCATCCACCAATTCTCGCTGTGCGGCTGCAGGAGCTCTTTGGGCTAGCAGAAACTCCTCGCATCGCTCAGGGCAAGCAGCCGCTTATTCTGCATCTCCTGTCGCCGGCTCGTAGGCCTGTGCAGGTCACCCAGGATCTCGCCAATTTCTGGCGCATCACCTATGCGGAGGTGAAGAAAGATCTCAAGGGTAGATACCCCAAGCACTATTGGCCCGAAGATCCATTAGTTGCTGAGGCGACGGCCAGGGCGAAGCCTAGAAAACCTTGACGAGTGAGGCTGTTTTTGGGCGAACTTGATTCGGGCAGGCGAGGCGTGACCGGTCACATAGTCAACATTTGGTGGAGCACACTCGACACATAATGCCTCCCGTGGAGGTAGGCACTGAAGCCCGTTCGGTTGAACTGCAAGAGCAGTGTGGGATTCACGAGGGGTTTGTAATCCGGCTGGTATTTATTAGTGAGTAAAATCATGGACGAGAGTCATTTTCAGGCAGTGCCATTCGGGCGAATCCTTTTTTCCAGTCCCTGCCAGCTAAGAGTCAAAAGAATCTGCTCCATAGCCAAACTGCATACTTAATGCCTCTTGAGGATATCGGAGAGCGAGTAGGTGTCGACAAGCAAACATTCCGCTGGCTCTACGTTTTGCTCTCCAGCCATGTCCGCGGCCTTCCTATGTCGTTCTACCGGATAGGTGGCGGAGGCGGAGCGAGCTTTATGAGGTTAAATTTTGGCTAAAGTGAGCACGGCGGGGCGAACACCGAAATTTTCCGAGTAGGAAGGGATAAGACTTGGAGAGCTTGTGTTTCATTAAGCTCTCCAGGTAATCTTGGCTCTAGTTGATATTTAACTATAGTTTTCGTTCCGCTCGCGCTCATGCTGGTTGATATGATTTATATATCTTTCATACAAGTAACTAAATCCAAAATGATTCTGGTCTAAATGCCACTCATGGCCTTTGTAGTTAAATACAAAAGTGTAGCCGTAGTCGCCGTCGTAGAAGCCTTCTAGCTCAAGCCAGATAAAGTCATGAAATTCAAGTGTGCAGTAATCAGGCACTGTTACTGTCTGGGCCACAGCGATGCTTCTGGCAGGCAGGAGCCAGTCTACCGGGCCCTTGGCTGTATTGAGCGTGGCGGTGCAGAATGAAGCTTGGTTATGTGTGGTCATAGTTTATCTCGGATTATCATTAGGTTTTATGAGTAGTAATTGAACTATCCGAGATTTAGCGTAACCGATGGCGATAATATGAAAGTTCAGGGCCGTACTTGAAAAGGGGAGTGCGGATGCACGTGAGATGTGCTAGGAGTCGAAGGATTCTAATCAGCGAAGCGTGAAGATCAATGCTTGATAGCTGAGATAAAAGAAATTTGGCTCGACAAAATTTTTGGATGTGTTTGAGAAAGTTTTGGGCCTTTTTTTTCCAGAGCAACACTTGCGCTCTAGCGGCATCCATTGATTTCTGAATGCGATCAATTAGCCCTTGAATATGCTCCTGACGTGGCAGAATTGATGCGGGATTTGGAGGTTCCACTGGCATATAGTCACCTAGGAGGCGTTGAAGCTCTCCTAGTGATCGTACAAGCGAAGGGGTGGTTGCCATTTCCAAAGGTACACCAAGTGGTCAGCATCTCAGACCTTGAAATGAAAGCTTTTTTCGTATTTTTCGTCAAGAGCTTATGGGGCGAAGGCCGCCCCCAACGTTTCCTAGATTTGCGGGATAGCCATGGTGAACGGATGTCCTTGTATCCTAAGGCAGATCCTTTGAGCCTAACATCGTCAAAGAAACCGTCCTTGAGGCGATTTCTTTGTGCTCGTGATGCGGGCAGTTTAGAAGGGCAGGTCTTCGTCGCTGATGGGCTCGAGAACTACTGGATGCTTCGGTGCCAAGGCTTTGTGAATGGCTTCGAGCCGTTCCAGCATTTCATCGAAAGTGATCACCAAAACATCCTTTAAGCTGTTCCGGTATTGCTCAAAGGCCCGCTGCTCAACGACCTTCGTTGGGTTGCGTCCGATGATGACGATAGCCGCAACGGCATGTGCATGGACTCGCTCATTGAGATCTTCGGTCAGCCCAAGGATGTTCTTCTGTAGAACGCTCCGCTGACTGATCACCTGAGCCACGGATCCGCTGAGCTCATAAGAGGGGACGTAGGTCTTGCGGTAGGGTTTCCCCAGTAGGTCGTGCTGAGGGTGCTTGATCTCGATCAGAGCGAGGTTCCCCGTGGCCTTTGCCGCCATTACGAAGTCGGAATACTGGCCTCCCTGTCCATTTATGTCCTTGCCACCGACATAGGGTTGTTCTGCAATCACCTTCACAGGATACCCAAAGGCCATATCGAGGACGAACGAGTTTTCACTGAGGAAGCGCTGCCACCTGTTCTCATTGGCGTTGCCGTCCAGCATGCCCCGGTACGCCTCGATGAGTTGGCCGAGGGTGACGAGCTCTATTTCCGACTTGAGGTTGTAAAGGGTGCGTCGAGATGTTTTGGCGAGCGCTGGAACGTTTTGCTGAGCGAGAACCGCCGCCTGCTTTTGATCCTTCAGGGAAAGGCGAGTTGGCCCAGATCCTAGAGCTACGAGGTTGGCGAGGAAGTCGGGAGGAAGCCGCCTTGCTCTCGCTGGATAATTCTCAGGGGATGCCTTGTGTAGCAGGCCCGCATAGCAGACCAGCTTTTTGTCCTCCGCAGTCTCCCGTTGATGGCGCTGCGTCAGCCGATCCAGATGCTTCCTCAATCGCTGGAATTGCTCAACCCCCAGAAGATAGGTGTCTCCCTTCACCACGGTGTCGTTTCGCCCATCCTGGCCATGAAGCTGGATTGCTTTCACCCCTTGAATGCTGGCCACCGCCTGAACGATGAAGCGGTACTCGTAGAGAAACCCGAGCCCGTGCCGCCAGTCTTTAGCGAAGCCCTCCGGGAGAACGCTCAGCAATTCTTCCAGATCGTCCTGGCTTTCAGGGTGGGTATATGGCCGATAGAGAGGACGAGTGATCATGATCGACTTGATGTTGTCGTATTTTGCCTCTCCGTATCTGACGTGACCTGCCCTGGGATAGATGGGGTAGATTGTCAGATCTTCCGAGGTCACTTCCAATATCAGATGCCAGCCCGGCGAGTTGTTTGGCAGCGGCACATCGCTATAGAACACTCGAGAAATTCCGTAGGCCTCAATGTCTTCTTCAGGCTCGAATCCACTGTCTGCATGGTGCGGGGAGGGCACGTCTTCCTCGAATTCAGCGATGTAGTCGTCACGTTCAAACAGGAGGAAGGGGCCATTGTCGGTACGCTGCTGCATGGCGTACTGCGAGGGGCGCATGGAAGGCATATTGCTGTCGTCCCTGATCAAGAAAGTGGTCTGCGTAGCTTGGTCGTCGAACGCGTTATGCCGAGTCTAACGAGCCGTTTGAATTCCGGAAAGGCGGGCACGAAAATGCCAATTCGCCGAGGCCATTAAAGGTTCGTGAATTGGCCTCGCCTGTCTGCTCGAACAGATCTGATCTCTGCCAGCAAGCATCGACCCAGCCCCGCCGCTGTGCGAGCGTCGTATCTACTCAACGTGCCGGCGCCAAGTAGGTGAACTCGTGAACCGGCCACGTCTCGAAGACGGATGCGCGATAGAGCGCGGTTGTGGCAAGCGCGGTAGCTTGGGCGCGAAGGAACGGTGAGGCCAGAATGAGGCCTGGGGCGCTAGTGACCGACTGAGCGACCATACGGGCTTGCTCCAGGCCTTTTGCCGTCAAAGGCATGCTCGCGTGATCCCTGGTGGGCTCGCCAGCGTTGGCGGCGCTCTCGCCACGGCGTATCAGCCTGACGTTCTTCATCGACTATCCTTCCCTGGCTCACGTTGCTTGGATTGCGCAATGCTGGCAAGGCTGTGAGTGGGATAGCCATGGCGAAAGGGACAGATCGTGATGAGAGATCTCAGCAAATTAAGTTTACCTATTTCCCCTTAACTTAGAGGTCTTTCAGGCTTGTAGCTCTACCACGAAGCTCAAGCTTAACGGATGCCCACTCTCGTAACTCCATGGCTAGTGAAGTTTAGTATCAAGATGCGGCCCTACGTAGCCAATTTCGATTTTCCTAAGATCATCATGTTTGAAAAGATGGATTCTCGTTCCACACCCGACCCAAACATGCAATTCAAAAATTCGCTGCTCGCCATCATACCCTTTCCTATTGCGTTGCCCTCCATACTTATTCATGGTGAAATCTGACTCTGGCTTAAACTCCATACAATTTTCTGGCATTGCTCCATTACGATTCCAATAGCGAGATACAGAGTCAAGATCTTTGAGGCGCGAAAACAAAAGGCTCAAGAAGTTACTTGGGAAAGTTTTTACAAGTCCATCAACTTCCTGGCCAAAAAGCAAATCGGGAAACAGCTCAGCCTTTAGATCTGAGAAGGTTTTAGAGGTTAACTGGGTGAAAATGTCATCCTTGATGCGCTTGCTTATTTCCGCACCAGTCAACGCAGATGACACATGGTGGAATTTAAAACTCTCACCATTGCACATGAATCCGACCTGGGAGCTTTGATGCACAGGACGGCGCAAAAGACTTGTCAAAACAGACCCAGTAACACCACAAACCAGCCCCTCCTCCTCTGCTTCTATAGCTAAGAGATGTGTACCAGGCAGCAGTGGGTCTTCCTTGATATCCCCGAGCTCAGCAATTGTATCAACGACGCTTTCGTCTAACTCATCCCAAGAAGGCGACATTAGAACAAGACTATAGAAATAAGTACCTTGCGACTCATAGTTGTGACGGAAAAGCAATTCTACAGCCTCACCCAAAGTGAACTTTGAACCAGGCACAGCAGCGACTTCAATCTTCCATGGATTATCTCTCATCCTAAAAACGGGTTTCTCTGGGAAATCATCCTCTAGGTTAGCCATTGCTTTAAGCATCTCGGCCAAAACTGGAAGTACATCCTTAGAATCTTCGAACTCAGGAGTGGCAGACGAATAGTTAAATACGAAATCAGGCATCTTCCCTTCCTTGGATTATGGCTTCAAGAGCTGAACCGCATTCTTTCTGTGTTGGTCATTAAACCCTTCAGGCCATTCACTTAGCCGACCTTTTTCGTCTATTTCTGGAGTTTTAATATGTGTATGAGTGGCCGACCTGTGGAAATAATGGAATTTAACTTGCGAAGGTGCAAGCATCTTGTTTTTAACCGATATCCTCACTCCATCCATAAAATGATCAGAATGAGTTTCGATTACAACCTGGATTCCGACTTTTGCTGCCCTTGCACATAACTTACCAAGGCAAGTCTGACCTTGTGGGTGCAAATGAGCCTCTGGGTTTTCAACAATAATAAGTCCGCCTACAGGGGTTGCGAGCAAAGCTACAATAACTGGTAAAACGTAGCTAATCCCGAAACCTACGTTAGTTGCCCGATACGGCCTGCTACGAAGCGAGCCAGGGGAGCTGAAAGAAAAACCTGCTTGAATCAGATCGGCTTCGTACAAGGTTTTTAACTCTATACTTACCCCTGGGCTGACCAGTTTAAGCCATGCTTCAGCTTGATCTATAAGTCGAAGACCATCACCAGATATTACCCTCGGGTCATCAGCCTCAAGAGGGGTTGACCCGTGTATAGCCAGCAAGTGGAGTACATATTCACCTTGAGAGCCAATCTCAAAGGTTTCACTTTGATCATCGCCTACTGGCAAATATTTCCGAGGCCCGCTTCTTTCTGCCTGCAAATACTGGAACTTTGAGATACCACTATTAGATGAGGGTTCACAAAGAGCTTCGCTAAAAGTCTCAAGACGCAACGCGCTAAAAATATTGCTGTAAGAATAGACACTCTTGTTTGGAGCTTGGGCGCGCAGCTTAAAAGTAGCTCTTGAGCCCGCGCCAGAGATTCTGATACCGATAGAATTTGTACTGGCGTAATCATGAAGCACATCGGAAGGCATGCCTAGGTCAATATACTTGCCTTTGGTAAGCAGCCTGCCCTTACTAGAATCGTCTGATAGTGACTGTGCCACTATCAAAAGTGCCTGAATGGCACTGCTTTTTCCCATCCCATTCAAGCCGGTTAGAATAGTCAGATCGCCAAAGCTTACCGAAGCCCTCTTGAAACACTTGAAGTTTAGCAGTTCGATATTGCTTATCATATCCGATTTCCGTTCAGACTGGACTTAATGACATTAGCGATCGCCATAAATCGCTTAACTATTTTCGCATTGTGACCTGTAGATGTGGTTATGGCGTCGACAAAAAACTTGTCTTCACTGTAGAGCGAAAAATAGTTGTCGAGGAGAAGATCCTTATTCTTCAAGAGTCTGCCAATATCTGCCTCGTGGAGCGCTGCCAGATTAACACCCCAGGTCTCAAACAAAGCTTTATTGATGGGGTTTTTTTTTGTTTCTGATGGCTTCCTGAATGCATCGGTTCCAAAGACTTCATGCGCCAAAGACATGCCGCGCTTGAAGTCAACTTCTAACTCGAACCTTTCGAAGTCGTCAATTGAATTAATCAACTTCATAGTCGAATTCAACAGCCCATCTAGATTTTTTGGCTTGCTTTGGCTATTCATTCTAAAAAAAGCGATGAATCGGAGTGCAAGCTCCTGAGCTCCCATTCGAGTATCGTTGACACTACCATTGGTAGCGAGTAGGAACTCTGAGCATATGGAAAGCCTGCGTAGAAACTCACGCGCAGGGCCTTTATGAATTGCGTTACGAATTTCTTGGCCGTTTAAAGCAATACCACCTGTGTTGATTCTCTTAAAAATATTCATCATGACTTCATCAGGCGTACCTGGTTGAATGATGTTTACTACAAGCTCTGTTTCTTCGATTCGCCGCTTCATTGCTCTGTCTAAGTCAGAGTAAAGGCAATTCTCTAGGTTGGAAAGATACTCTAGGCCGCTCAGAGCAAAATCGCCGTGAATATAATCAACAATTGTAGTGATGCGCTGAAGTCCATCTACCACTGCCCAGTGATCAGATTGATCAGCTGCAACATAAAAAACAGGGAGTGGAATTTTTAGAAGCAATGATTCAATAAGCTGACTACGGCGAAATAGAGGCCAGAGCCTAGCTCTCCGTTGAAAGTCAGGCGCCAAATCAATCTCACCATGGACATATCGTCTGATTATAAGATCAATAGTTTTTCGTTCAGTCTGAACTCGAATTTTTGAAGGGTCGAAGGGCTCTGAAATACTTGTGGTATTTTCCTCTTCACGTTCAAATCCTTCAGCATCAGCTGAAATGTCAGCCTGTACCTTGGAGGTGCGGGGCGGCTCACTCATATCCTAATCCTAGTGGCAAAGCCAATCGCTGACTTTAGCATGATTACCAGTGCTCCCTTGAGGCCTCGGCCTTAAAAAATTATGGCTCAACAGCATCAATTTGCTCTTAGGCGAATATTGTCGTTTCCGTTCCGATGGCAGGCTATCCTGTGCATTTCACCTATAGCAATGTTCGCTTGATCCCAGATGGGCTGGCCTGCGCGGGCTGTTTTTAAGTCGTGTCATATCAGCCTGAAAATGCGTCTACTCCACTATCCTTACCGTGGTCACGGAGCCTTGATAGCCCCATTGATGGAATGGCATCGTATTGGATGGACACGAGGGGGAGAAATCGTGAAGAAGGAACCAAGCATGATGCTCATGCCCGACCACCCCCTGTACACCGAGGCTGTTAAAGCCCTGAAGGTTTACCATCAAGCCCAGGCTGATGGCGTCGAGGGGATGGAGCTGGAACGCCTGCGGTTGATGGCTGAGCATCGCTTCCAGGCGGTCACCGACTACCAACTGCACGCCCTCGGCGGGCCAGCTGAGAAAGGTCATTAACAGACGACCTACCTCAGGCCGATCCCCAAGATGCATGGCAGAATTTGCACTTTGCTCGCGGCTCACTGGCCTTTCTCCCATCAGCGACTTATCCCACTTGCACAGCCTCAGTGACGGCCATTTCAGAAGGCGAAGGAGATTGTTGCCAAATCTGCCAAGGACAAAGAGCCGCCAAATAGAAAGAAGGAAAAGGCCTAGGCATAGCCGGAAGCTTAGCTTTCTTTGGCATCAGACCCAGGCGGCACTAGCTTGCAAGTCGATCTACCGTTTCTAGTGATCACGAACGAGTGGCTGTCCTGCGAGACACGCCGCATTGCCCGGGTGACGCTGATCAGCTGCATCTAATTTTCCACATTCATCCGTCACGTCAGCGACGTCTCGCTCTGGTGTGGCCACTGACATAGTGCGACCTGACATTCACTGGCCCATTTTGTGTGTAGCGAACATGTCCACGCCGGGTGTGACCACCTACATATTCCTCGAGCCAGGCGGGGAAGAAGGACAGGGCCTGGGTATGATGCCTGTAGAGGTCTGGGTCAACTTGCAAAAGGTATTGCTCGAAGTCGTCGATGTTCCTATACGCCTGAGCGAGCTTGCTGTTCCGGTAGAGAAATACCCTCCAGAGCCGGCCGGGAGCCGTGTCGGTTGCCTTAAGGTTAGCCAGGAAGGGTGCCTCATCCAGCGATGCCTTAAACCCCTCCGTCCAAATCAGGAGCAGCAGCAAGGCTACCCCGACGATGGTCATGAAGGTCTTGTCGTAGAGGAACGAATAGATGGCTGCCGGCGAAGCCCAGTCACACATAATCCAGCCGAACAGGAAGGCGGGGAGGAGGAAGAGGGGCATCAAGAACAGTCCGATTGCCAGGCCAACCCAGGCGCCTATGATCTCTGGCAGCTTTGACCAAACGTTCGGCATGTGTGTCCTCCCCGGAACCTGGCTGATCAGGTGTATCTCGATGGTAGCTCAGCGGCTGATGCGCAGGAAATGGACGTAACTAATGAGCAGCAGGCGGTGACTCAACGGAGCGATCAGTGATTAGCGTTTGTGGGCAAAACTGCAAGCGGAGCGCGCCGGCCCAATCTGGGCCAGAGGCGAGCAGATGGAAGCCCGCAGGGCCGGAACCTGGCGAAGCCGGGGTGCGGTTCATAACAGCTGCCCCCGTAGGTGAGAGCCGTTAGCCGCTTCACTGATCGATGATGCAAGCTTGAACATCAGTTTCTCAGAGTCAAATAAGCCCTGAAACTTCTACCATGCTTGGCTTGCAGCGGGGTATCGGTTCGAATTTTTCGGATTTTTTGCGGATTTGATTGGTCTCGTCCAACGTCGACGTGGCGGGAAACGGTGACAGTTAAGAGGACGACTCTGGGCGAAGTTGAGTCGGGGCTTCAGGCAGCTCCTGCAGGAGCTTCATATGCCTACAGAAACGCCGCATTGCCGGGGTCGCACTGATCAGCTGCATGCTGAAGTCATCCCTATCGCAGAACGTGAGGACGGAGTTGAAGGTGGCCAGCATCCGAAGCCAGCCACCCCCAGTTCAGTTACATGTCAGGATGGATGTCGTCGAAGAAATTGACGTCCAGCTCGAACTCCAGGGTGCCGAACCGGGCCAGCAGGTCAGCCCGCAGAGCTCCCTCGGCATACGGCTCAACGTCCACCCAATAGCTGTAAATCATTCCGTCATCCGAGGTGTTCGCCGTTACTTCCGCGTCTGCCAGGAGCTTCGCATGCTCCAGGGATATCTTCAGCTCACTGGCCAGAGCTTGCGACATGCTACTGCGGGGACGGTTCTCCTCGCTTTCAGCGGCTTGTTGGTGCGCCATATACTCCCATTCAGTCCTGCGATCACGGTCTGCGTCCGTTTCGCTACTGGTGATGGAAACACCGTCCTCACCGAGCGACCAGTTGCCGTCGCGGCGAATCAGATCAACATACGCCTTGAGGAAGAAAGCCCTGCCGTAGTACACCCGGTCAGGATCCTGCTGGCCTTCGTAGGTGATGGACAGACCCAGCTTGAGCACCCCAGTAGCAACTTCATACGCGGCAGACTCTACCTCGTATTCACCGATAGTAAACTCACCGGCGTTGGTCTCGGTCATGGCGCCGGAAAGCAGGTGCTCCAGCTCTTGATCCAGCTCGGAGAACACATCGTCCTCGTGGATCGCGTCCTTGAAGTCACGCACGCCAAAGGCGGCGAGCATCAAACGAGGATCCGTGGGGTTTCGCTGGGCGACGGCAACGAGCTCGTGGTACTCCTCGAACCCTGCCTGACGCGCAAGCGTTTCTTGGGCAGCAGAAAGCTTCATGTCGTGTTGGCGAGCATGCTGCTTGGCTTGCGATTTAATGATGCTGAGAGGGGAAAAATCGGACATAGCAAAGTCTCCAAAACCATTCGACGCTTTGGTTACCGATTGCCTGTTCACCGGGGAGCGCCTAGTTAGGGACATGCCGATGTAAAACGAGGGGGTGTATCTACGATGGGCTATTGCTTCGCGAAACAGGCGCCAGGCGACCATCACCGCCTATCTCGATCATAGGTCAGGTAAATCGGGTTCGCAAGAGCCTGCGGGAAGGGCATCGCCAGGTTGGTTTCGCGGGAAGTGTCTTTGGGGGGCTCGGGTATCAGGCACGACCTCAAGCGGAGCGCGCCGGCTCAGGATGGGCCAGAGGCTTGAGGATGGAAGCCCGCAGGGCCAAAACCAGGCGCAGCCGGGATTTGGTACACGAGAGCCGTCCCCCGGAGGGGGCATGGATTGGATGCCTGCTCACGCTTGCATACCCCGATCGTATCGCTCAACAACGGCATCCGGGCGGGGCCCAATACCGCCTGAGCAATGGACGGGTAGCAATGTTCGCTGATGATGACGCCCTTATGAAGCATGGTTGGCTGGTTGTGGCAGATCTTGGGAGCCGTCAGGGACAGCGCGAGGAGCGCATCTATCTGGCAGCTGACCTCGACCCAAGTCTGTTCGAGAATGTTCTGGCAGATCAGGTCAGCCAGGTTGATGAGCTGGACTGGGATGAGCGCGAGGGCGTACTTCGAGCGGAACGGACGCGGCGTATTGGTGAATTGGTTCTTTCCACTACCCCCCCCCCCCGACCGACCTCTCTGATGAGGCTCGCAGTTTTGCGTTGGTAAACTATGTACGCCGAAAGGGGCTTGAGCTCCTCGCCTGGGCGCCTGAGCTGCGGCAATGAGCCATTTCGCGCGGGTGGATCTGTGTGCTGCATTGAATGCTTTACTGCCATGGCCGTTGCCTAAACAGCTGGACGCTTTGGCGCCCCAGACGCTTTAGGTGCCCTCTGGCTCCAATATCCGGATCGACTACAACGAGCATTCGCCTGTCCTCGCAGTACGGTTGCAGGAGCTTTTTGGGTTGTCCGAGACGCCTCGGATTGCAAATGGACGCCAAGTGCTCAAGCTGCATTTGCTCTCGCCTGCCAGGCGCCCGGTACAGATTACTCAGGATCTGGCGAGCTTCTTGAGCACGACTCATGCAGAGGTCAAGAAAGACCTGAAAGGCAGGTACCCGAAGCACTATTGGGTCGAAAATCCCCTGGTGGCAGAGGCGACGGCGCGGGCGAAGCCTCGCGGGACGTAAACTTTCTCGGTATGCGATTTTGTTGGTATGTTGTTTTGCTCATTACGTAATTCGACGACCAGTCTTGTGATCGCTCATACAAGACTAAAACCATGGAAGGCAATATGGCACTTGATCTATTTAAAATGCTGATTGATGCATTTATCGCTCTGCTCAACGAGAGGAAACGGCACAGGGCCGTCTCATATGAGCATTACATCCTTCCCACCTTCAATGCTGCGAAGCTGGTCTACAACGATTACCAAGACTTCTACAATGTCGTTGAGCGTGACTTGAAAAAGGGCGTGCCGTTTAAGGACATGGTCGAGTTTGTCATGGAGCGACGTGACTTGCTGTACTCCGAGAGGGTGTTGCTGAGGAAGTCCATCGCAGAGGTGCCACTGCAGGCGATTGATCCGTTTGATGAAGCGGTTATACAGTTGGTGTCAGGCAGCCACACAGTAACTCACGAGTTTCATCATTTTTCGTCCCAGCTAGGCTATCACGCTGCTAGACATAACACCGAGGCGGACGCTGCCCATGCTAGGGCGCTCCTGATCCACGGCGCGCAGCAGCAGGCGGCCATCATGCAAGGGCGATTCGACCGGGTTGTCGAGGCTTATGTGGCCATTCGGGACAAAGTGGCCGAACGTTAGGATAAACGGACGTTTTTGGCTTGCTGAAAGCCGTGCTGGTATGACCACGTTCCGAGGATATTTCCCACGCTGTTCAGGTCGCCGCAGAGGGTTCTGTTCAGGCAGCTTTTGACCTTAGAAAGGCCCTCTGATGTTTTTAGACTGGGTGACGGCATGAGTTCAATGGGGGAGGGTGGGTCACGCTACTACTCTGGGAATAGCGTGCCGGAGGTGCCATCTCTGAACCTGGTCTCCAGTTCTTCGGCACCCTCGTAGTCGGAGTCGCGTGCGGATCTGAGCTTGGCCAATGCGCTGTAGAACTTTTCTTTGGACATTCGGCCATCGGTGTAGTCTGAAAGCAGACGATCAAAATAATCATCGAATTGTCTATGGATTCTCAACAGATCAGCAGCAGATACGGAAGCTGTGTAGTTATTGACGCGTGCGAAGGCTATATTGATGTAGGTGTCTAATGCCGCGAGAGTCTTTTGCCCCGTCAATTGAAGGATTTGATGTTTGAAGAACGTGTCGCTTATGAATTGGTTCTTGAAACTGCCCTCATCTTTGAAACGATGTCTCTCGATCATTAGAACAAATAGATTTGTAATGAAGGCGTGTCTGAACAGGTGAGCAGTGGCCGGCTCGCTTATATTGGCCTTTTTCCGAAGTAAACGGATTTCATTGGTGATGCTATCCGGGCTGTAGGCCTGTCCGGTGGTCTCGGCAACCAGAAGAAAGCCGTGATCTTTTCCTTTTAGGCACCTGTCAATGACGTCTATCCTATACAGAACAATATAGTTGTGTACTTCATTCAAGAGCATGCGAGTGACGGGCACTGTTCTGACATGTGGCCTGCCTCGCTTGAGTGTGATCATATTCAGGCTGGGAAATTTCATTGCCATGGCCTCTAGAACGCTTTCTACTAATACTTCCGCTAATTCAGTTCTACGGCACCCGAGGTTCTCAAGCATCGATATTATAAGTTGCGTGCGCGCGGCAATATGATCGGATGTTGGAAGTTTGTTTGCTGTTTCACGTAAATCTTTTACTGTGCGCTGATCTATAGGTTTACGTTTCTCACCGGCCTCGCCAGAACTGAAAGAATGATGTCTCCAGACAAATGTGTCGTATCCTGCGGGATTTTTGACCTTTTCTTGGTAGGCTTTGATAATCCCATTTTTTGCGACGAATCTGTCATTTTCAAATAGGGAGCCTATAAATTCAAGAAAATAAAGGCACGCGCTGCCTATGTCGTGAAGAGTATTTTCGTTCCTTGCCAGTTCAGTGGTGTATCTTTTGCTTTTTTCTAATCTAAGATCTTCTATGAAGTCGCTAAACAGTCCGTCATTCAAATCAGTCAGATCTGTTCCTAGATCAAAAGCAAATTTCAGTAATTTATTTATTTTGTGTGCATATCCACCTATCGTACCGCCTCCTTTACCTCGACGCGCCAGTCCACTTCTGCGGCCCATGCTGACGCGATTTCGTAGCGAAATCATGTATAGATTAGCGAGGTGGCAGGGCTTACCGTTGGGCCAGTAGAGAAATGTGAGATTATCAGCTTCCTTTACGGCAAGACGGTTCAGGGAGTAATGGCTGAAGAGCGTAACTTTTTTAACAACTCTTCGAGTCTTAATCGAGTCTGCGCTCACTTCTTTGCCCGCCCTTTACCGATCGGGGTCACGTTAGTGTCTGATACGGGGGAGTTAAAAGGAGGCTTGTTTATGCTGAGTGCTGCTTTCAATGTTGCACTCGTATCAAAAATTATCTTTTCTCGTTGTTGCCCATCCCGTTCTGTTCGAACGGATTCTAGAGCACCCATGGCTATTGAGAGGCACTGCAAAAGAACAAAGTTTGAATTTATCAGCGATTCAACTTCATCCTCAAGGGTTGTCTTTTGTCTCTTCAACCCCTCTTTTGTCAATTTCTTTGCAGGCGCGGCAGCCAAGGCTGAAAGTGTTGAAAGGGCTTCAGCTCGAAGTTTTTCAAGCGTTTCGAAGCCCTGAGGCAAACAAGTCGATGCATGTTTTTTAGCGGTGTTGAGTGACATTGGAACGAGCTTGATCGATCCCTTTTTTGTGTCGACCTGGTCGTCGAGCGACACCATGCCCGCTTGGCTCCCGAGGGCCTTAACAAGGTCTGCACGGGCGTTGAATTCGCCAGGATTGGAAATAACGTAATACAAGAATTCCCTGAGTGAATTGATTGCGGCCTGGCCCTCGGCCCTGTATTTCTCAGTCCTGTTCATGAATATTTCTCCGGACTGTAGTCACAATTCTCAATTTGGTGCCACCTGGTTGCAAAATGAACTCAGGTACAGCATCGACCAAACCGTTGTTCACCAACTGCTCGATGCGCTCTTCTAGCTTCGCCGCATCACCTTTGACATAGTTCTGCGTGCCGTAGGTTTCATTGATCAGATCCATGAGGTCTGTGTAACCCTCTTCGCCTTTTGTATAGATCTGTTGTGCGAGGTGTTGCGCCTTGGCGCCGGCCAGAATCGTGCCATCAATATTTTCGTTGATATAGTGCCACAGGTGCTCTAGGTCAACGTGCCCCAGCATCCATCGGATTGTCGACTCATCGCCATCTTGGGCGCAGTGAAAGAACAACATGGCGAAGAACCGACGGAGCTGGTGTTGACGCAGGTAGTAGCGTTTGCCGTCACAAAGGGCCGTCTCAAAGTAGTCGCAGAACAGATCAAGGTTTCTCAAGTAGACGGACACTCCGGAGCTGATCGTGCCCTTTGCAGTCAACGTGGGAGACGAAAACAGCGGCAGGTCTTCATCGGTGAAACCAGTCTCAAGAAGCGTCTGATGATACGCTTCGAGATTGCCAATCATCTCCGCAGCCACAGGCTCAATGGGGCGCATGATGCTTTTGCGCCGTCCCATCATTCCTCGACTGCTTTTGCGCAGCCAAAACTTCAACCATTGCCGACTTTTGTCCAAGCTCCCTTTGGCTGGGAGATCGGTCAACTCCCCAAGCCGCCGGGCGGTCATTGCCCCAGTGACGATTTGTACGCAGCCAACGTAGACGCCGAATAGCTCCAGGAAGCCAACATTCGCCCTGAGCTTCTTGTAATAGTTTGTTCGACTCCCCTTTCGGTTGGCCGAGACGGGGCCATAGGGTGAGCCTACGTTTAGCGCGGTGATACCCAGCTTTTTTACCCCCAGTGCCATAAGTGACTCGGGGCAGAGGCTCATGACGTCTTTGTCTGTGATCTTGTTGAGAGTCACGTTTTCCGATTGGCATTTTTTAAGCAGTCTGCTCATCAACAAGACAATGTCACTGCCATATTTATAATGGAATTCGATGGCTTTTTTTACGCTGCTTAGCACCACCTCTGAAGGGGCTGTTCGAAAAGACCCTCCAACCTTGCTATCGTGAGCAACGAACTTCTGGACTGCTTGTAAGCTTTTAGGTGACGGTGCATCGGCTCCGAGCTTGTGAAGTGTACCCATGGAGTACAGCACTTTCCGATACGCCAAGAAAATACTGTCGGTCATTTTGCTGCCTTCGGTCGTGGATACCCGCATTGCCTCGTATTCTGTACGGTAGAAGTCATCGTTATCTATATCTAAAATCGGATAAATAGGTTTTCGAACATCCTTTGCTTTCACAGTTGATGATAAAATGTGATGGCTGATTTTTGGCATGTTGACGAACGAGGCTTTCGCCTCTGGTGGCCAACTAGTTGCATAACCATTGAGAATTAAACTGGCCCGGATTGCAGGTACTTCATCCATCGGAATTGGAAGGGGGCTCAGTTCAATTTGCTGCTCGGTAACCATCGAAAGGTGAGGGAAGGATGCGAGCAGTTGGTTGATCGCGCTATCGGAGGTATCCGAGCGAAGTTTCACTAAAAATGAGGCGAGACGTTCAGGCCACTCGTATACCGATTCTACAGACGAGCTACTCTGAGCAAACTGATTCAGCAATCCCTTGAGATTCTGGTCACTGAGCCCAGCCAGGCCTGTCTTTAACAGGCCATAGGCCTCGGCGTTGAGCAGAAGATGATCGATTATTTTCAGAGCGATGCCGTAGCTGCGCACTTGGGTTTTAAGGCCATTGGTGTGTGCGTCATAATTGCCATGATTACTCGTGGCGATAACCACGAAGTACTTGAAGCTAGTCAGAAGTCGCTCATTTTTCGGCTCAGTTAGCACTGATCCATCATATAACTCCACGCACCAGTTAAGGTGTTTAGGTTCCTTGTATTCAAAACTCACATGCCAAATGTTTTGACTGAAATCATTCAGCAGCCAGGGGGCTTTTCTGTAGCCTTCGGAGGAGGACTTCTTCAACGTCTTCAGGAATGAGAGCTTCTCCGGGATTTCCCTATGCGGCTTCATAAATAAACTCTTCAGCTAAGTCAGCGTTTGCATGCGTGCGTGCAGTCTCCAAGTAACCCTTTAACACTCGGTCGTGACTTTTGTTAATGTCATTCACAAGCGCTTTGCAGAACCGAGTCCAGTACGCAGCGTAGCCACTGATGAAATGTAACGCTGTAACGGCATCTTTCCTTGCTCGTTCAACAGCCTTTTCGAGGGACAACAGGATAGTGAGAGCGCCGACGCTGACATGAACGTAAACGGTATTGGGGATTGTCGTCGAGGACTCATTCCTTTCGGGATCTTTCATGTGATAAGGGATTTCGCTCAGCGCGTGATTCTTCAAGAATGTGTCGAGTTCTTCCATATTTTTAAAATGGCTGGCCTGGAAGAGGTACGGGCTATCCTCCATTGCCAGGCATACCATGTTTCGTTGGAATATGCGCACCCACCGGACTTCAAAAAAGTCTAGAATCGCCTTTGGAAGATAATGGCCCAGCGTCACAGTACGAGATGTGTGGCCAAGGGCTTTCGCCATTTTTGAAATACTGCCTGTTTCGATGTAGACGTTTAAGCCAACTGTGGCTCGTACACTGGCTAAGCTAACCCTGCACAAGAAATTGAAAAGCTCCTCGCCCCGTTTGGCAGTAAAATATGACAATTGCGAGAGGAATTTTTGCCCGGTAGATGTTGCAAGGGTCAGCTTGTTGAGTTGGGTGGGGGATGATTTTTTTGGGTACTCCATGGCCGTGCCGCAGGTGAGCAACAAATATCGCCAAGCGTCATTGCCATCTTTTTTGAGCCGGTCACGTAGCGGCTGAGTGATCTGGATCACCTGCATGACAAGTTTGGCAGCCGCTGTAGTTAATTCTAGGGTTTGTTCGGCCTTCTCAGGCCCTAGACGATCTTTTCGCCCAGTTAAATAATATACGCCTTCAATACGCCTGAAACCGTACGGGTCTCCGTTCGGTTTGAACAATCGCAGGTCATAAAGAAAAGTCGGTGTTATTGCAGGTTGCTGATTAACAAGTAGCAACTGAAAGGGGAAGAGGCTATGGCTGATGGGAAGGCCAAAGTTGCAGGCCAGCTCTGCCTTAAGAAACTTGCCATATGTGGAATTGATGTAATTAGTGTTGCTAATGAAACCGTCGGTTTCAAATGTCCGGCACTCTGAGATGTATCCAGGGCTGTGATCGGCCAGCACCGTATTGGTGTCTGACCTTGTCCCGATATACCTACGAAGCACAGCACGCTCTCTTAGGTTATGGGCCCTGTCTTGCGCCCAGTCCAGCACGGTTTTCAGGTCACACTGGACGTCCTCGAACAACATTTTCATGGCTTGCTCATCGGTGACCTCGACGGGAACACGAGTGATCGTTTTGCCAATGAACTCGCCGCCGTCTTTGCCTACGCGGTGCCAATGGCGAGTGTCGCTTCCGTTCACCGGGGCTCTGGGTAAGCCATCGTAGGGGGCCGCCCAGATGTCTCGGGCGATTAGCGACTGTTCAAAGCACAACATGCTGGTGTTCCAGATGCGGGCATACGCGTCGGTATCACGCTCACGGTCATACATGTCCAGGAACGAGTCGTTCATCACGTCCGTGAAAAGCTCGCTCACCCTGTCGGGGTCTTGAAACGCATCTACTGGCCATTTGTCTTGGTTCAGGGCGATGTGATTGAGGACTCGGTTGTGAACCGCGATGGCGGGCCTTGCCTGTTTCAGGTAGTAGCTGTGCAGGGCTCCGTAGACTTGCTCGGCGAAGGCGCTGCCATGGGAAATCCAGACCTGCTGGATATTCAAGTACTTGGTGTGACGCTTCCGGCTAAACAACGGCCAGCCGCCCCAGTACTGCAGGGTTTCTTTCGCACAGGCCGCGAGCATCCGCCCCCAATTTTCTGCAGCCCCGCCTGAGAGGTGCTCCGAGTCGAATGAGCTGTCATTGCTCGGATCCGGAACGAGTAGCGATGTGAATTTTTTGATGTACCTGCGGCGTATCTGCGCGCCTAACTCTACGAGGCTGCCATCTTTAAGGGCCGCCACGAGCAATCCAACCACCTTTTCAATGGAGCCATCAGTCAGGCAGGTCGCACCCAGTGGTGTCTCCGACACGTGGGCGACGCACTCGATCAGGCGTAGAGCTTGGCTGTCCGAAGCGTCTGCATCGACCATCTGCGCTCCAATTATTTCTTCAGCTTCCGCCGATACCCACTGGAGAGGGTAATTGGGTAATGATCTTGAGTATTTGATGACTGTCATTGAAATTGTTAACCAATAGTTCTGTCTTACGCCCATATTAGATGGCTTTGGCAGGTTGACAAGAAAATACATTATGGGGAAATTGTCGAGCGCAGCCTCGATGCTGACTTGGCGCTGGCCTTGAGCCTCAACGGCCGCGAGTTGTTCCGCGACGAGCAGCCGCTGAAAATCCTGCTGATGTCCGCCACCCTTGAAGGCGAACGCCTGGCCGGCTTGCTGGATGATGCGCCGATCCTGCGCAGTGAAGGGCGCATGTTCCCGGTGCAGATGCGCTGGGGTCGACCCTACCAGACCGGCGAGTTTATCGAGCCGCGCGTGGTGCAGACCGTCCTCGAAGCCCTGCATGACGAGACCGGCAGCGTGCTGGTGTTTTTGCCGGGGCAGGCGGAGATTCGCCGGGTCAACCAGCAACTGGCCGACGCTCTGGGTGATCGCCCTGACGTGCTGTTGTGCCCGCTGCATGGCGAGCTGGACCTCAATGCCCAGCGCGCCGCCATCGACCCGGCGCCGGCCGGCAAGCGCAAAGTGGTGCTGGCCACCAACATCGCCGAGACCAGCCTGACCATCAACGGCGTGCGCGTGGTGATCGACGCCGGGCTGGCGCGGGTGCCGCGTTTCGACCCCGGCAGCGGCATGACCCGCCTCGACACCCAGCGCATCTCCCGCGCCAGCGCCACCCAGCGCGCCGGCCGGGCAGGGCGATTGGAGCCGGGGGTGTGTTACCGGTTGTGGTCCGAAGACCAGCACGACGGTCTGGCCGCTTATGGCAGCGCGGAAATCCTCGCCGCTGACCTGGCCGGGCTGGCCTTGCAACTGGCCCGTTGGGGTGTGACGCCCAACCAATTGGTGTGGCTGGACGTACCACCCACGGCCGCGTATGCCCAGGCTCAGGACCTGTTGCAGCGCCTCGGTGCATTGGACGAAGAAAACCTCACCGCCCATGGCCAGAAGATGGCCGAGTTGCCGGCTCACCCGCGTATCGCCCATCTGTTATTGCGTGGCCAGGACCTGGGCCTCGCCGCCACCGCCTGTGACGTGGCAGCCCTGTTGGGCGAACGCGACATCTTGCGCGGCGGCGGTGCCGATTTGCACAGCCGCCTGGCGCTGATGTCCGGTGAAGAACGTGCGCGCGGCACCCAGGGGGGCGTGCAGCGCGCCAAGCAACTGGCCCGGCAATACCGGGGCTACCTGCGCGGCAAGGCGACGCAGCCGGTGGACAACCCCGACCACCCGCGCTGGCTCGGCGCCTTGCTGGCGCTGGCCTACCCGGACCGCGTGGCCCAGCAACGCCGCCCCGGTGGCGCTGAATACCGCCTGGCCAATGGCCGAGCGGCGCTGTTTGCCGAAGCCGACAGCCTGATGAAACAACCCTGGCTGGTGATCGCCGACCTGGGCAGCCGCCAGGGCCAGCGCGAAGAGCGCATCTACCTGGCGGCGGATTTTGACCCGGCGCTGTTCGACACGGTGCTGGCCGAGCAAGTGCGCAACGTCGACCAACTCGACTGGGACGAGCGCGAAGGCGTCTTGCGCGCCGAGCGCCAGCGTAAAGTCGGCGAGTTGGTACTCAGCCGCGAACCCCTGACCGGCCTCGACGAATCCGCTCGCAGCCAGGCGCTGGTCAACCTGGTGCGCCGCAAAGGCTTGGAGTTGCTGCCCTGGACCCCGGAACTGCGTCAGTGGCAAGCCCGTGTGATGCTGCTGCGCCAACTGGATGCCGGCAACACCAGCGAGTGGCCCGACCTCAGCGACAAGGCCCTGCTCGCCAGCCTCGAACACTGGCTGATGCCTTACCTGGGCAAGGTCTCGCGCCTCAGCCATTTCGCCAACCTGGATATCTCCAGCTACCTGCACAACCTGCTGCCCTGGCCCTTGCCCCAACGCCTGGAAGAGCTGGCGCCGCAGCATGTGAAAGTGCCGTCGGGGTCATCGGTACGCCTGGACTACAGCGAGCAGCCGCCGATCCTGGCGGTGCGCTTGCAGGAATTGTTCGGGCTGGCAGACACCCCGCGCATTGCCGGCGGGCGCCTGGCCGTGAAGTTGCACTTGCTGTCCCCGGCGCGCCGGCCGGTGCAGGTCACGCAGGACCTGGCGAACTTCTGGCGCAGTACCTATGCCGAGGTGAAGAAGGATCTCAAGGGGCGATACCCCAAGCATTACTGGCCGGATGACCCGTTGGTGGCCGAAGCGACGGCCAGGATCAAGCCCAGAAAACCTTGAGTATAAGTAACTCCCCAGTCTTTTTTGATGACTGGGGGTTATCTGAAAGGGTGTAATCACCGCAAGAAGGTTGCCTTGAAGGACTTAAAGCGCTTCAAGTGCGCTATCGAATTGCTTATGCGCGTTCAGCAACGACTGGCTCGATTGAGCGTGGATGCCGCAGGTGTACTCGATGAACGAATGTTCGGCTGTTTCAGACTGGGCGATATTGTAGTTCCGAAAGGGCAGCATGGCCCTGCGCACCGGTGACTGATCCAGGATGTTCTTGAATGTGGTGCTTGTATCATCGGCGATCCACAGCCTTCTGACTTTTCTCTGCTGGTTGCCATCGATGAATTTATGCCGTGCATGGAGGACCCGCAGGTTATCCATCACCAAAATATCCCCCGGTTCAAGGCTGACAGGGGTGATGTAGTGCTCGTTGGTGGAATAGTGGGTCTGGATGTATTTGAACGCAGCGTTGGCCCACTCGGGGATAAAAGCGGTGCTGTCGTACCGGTAGCGAATTCTTAACTTTTGGTCGTCGATCTTTTCGAAGACGGCGCAATCGATGGACAACAAATCGTCGCGGCAGTAGGTGACACTGCCGCTGGTCATCAATATGTTTAACGTCTCGGTATTATTGGCAAGCAAGTCGTTGTAGATTTTCTGCCCATCCACCAGGAAGTTGTCGCCGCCAAATTCAGGCTTTGAAACGCACTGAAGAATGACAAACTTGGGGGGCGTGATTTTTTTCGCAGTGCCCTCGACGTAGGCGATGCCATTCAAGAATGATCCATCGGTATGCGGGAAAAAATCGCTCGACAGTTCACCATGATAATCATCCTTGAACCGTTGCCAGTCCTTGTTGATCGGTTCGCCACCGCCCACCACACCATGTTCATCGGACTTGGTATGAAACTGAATCAGCCCGAACTTTCCGGCGGCCTCTCTAAAGGCTTCCAGAGAGTGGTCTCGAGGTTTGATGATGCAATAGCCATGCTCTTTCAGAAAGCTCGAGATTTCTTTGGTCTCAAAAAAATCAAACTTACGTGTGCTCATTTCACGCTCCTTGTTTTATTGGAAGAACTTTTTATAGGCCGTTGAAAAAATGATCGAAGATCATCTTCAAACCAAAAAACGTCACCCCTGCCTTTAACAGCATTGCGCCGACACGCTGCGATATACGGTCTCTGAGAAAGCCGCCCAGGTAAGAACCCAATGTGGAGGCGGTAATCATGATGATGATCAGGTTGGCGTAATCCATGAACGCAAAACCTGCAATCACAAAGGCGGCGACCTTGAGCCCGTGCAGTACGCTCATTTGCATGGCGTGGGTGACAATGACTTCGTTTTTATTAATATTCATCTTCATCAGGATGGGCTGCGATATCAAACCGGTTACGGCCACGAACAACGAAAGGAAGGTTTGAAAGAAGCCCACCAGGGCAAAGTTTTTAAATATAAAACCCAGGCGCGCGACGATCTTGGTCCACGTGATGGCCAGAATGAAGAAGCCGAGAATGAGTGATAAGTATTGCTCGGGGAATTTGCCGATGAAGAAGTAGCCGATGAAGGCGCCGACCAGGCAACCTATTACGTATTTGGGCAGGATTTCCACTTTTGCACTTTTGAAGTCAAACGCGAATCGACTGGCGTTGCTGACCATTTGAATCAAACCGTGAACCGGTACGACCGCAGAGATAGGGATAAATTGAGGCATGACCGCCAGCAGTCCAATCCCGCCGCCCACACCAATGGCAGCCGTCATGAATGAAGTGATAAAACTGACGCCCACCAATAGATACAAACCATCAGAAAGTTCGAGCATTATTAATTCCTGTCCCATTTTATAAAGCGTAAAGCGTATATATCGATGCGCTGGCTTCTCACGGGGTGAATAAGCCGGGCGCAATCGCCTGCGAGCGCGCTGAGAGTCAGGCGCTTTTAATCTTGCGTAGAAATGAGTGTTGAGGCGTGATTAACGGGCAGCCGTGATAGTCGTTACTTGTAACCTTCCCGCAATAAGTAATGAGAACTTAGTCACACCAGAAGCTACGCCATGACTTACGGGATAGAACATGTCTATCCATACGGTCATAGCGAGCCTCTCAAACAGCACGCGATTTATTGCGCGGGCAAGGCCCAGGCGATGATGCTGTCGCCCAACTTGGTTGGGATCCGGTCATGACCGCCAACCACCGCCACGACGTACTGTCGACCCTGGCTCATGTAGGTCAAGGGCGACGCCTGATTGCCTGCCGGAAGGCGTTCTTCCCAGAGCAGTTCGCCAGTTTCGCTGTTGTAAGCCCGCATGAACCGGTCGATAGCGGCACCGATGAACGTCACGCCGCCGGCGGTTGTCACGCCCGTTGCATCACTCGGTGTACCGATTTCGAAGCGCATCCGGGAGGCGATCCCCCAAGGTCCACTGTCATAGCCTGTGCCGAACGGGCGGCTCCAGACGACATCGCGAGTGCGCAGGTCGATACCGGCGATAAAGCCCCAGGGTGGCGCAATGCAAGGCTGGTCAAGGGATGACATCCACGGATCTTTAATCGCGCCGTAAGGCAAACCGGCCTGGACGCGAAAACCCTGAGCATTGCCCGGCGACTCCTGGAACGACTTGGCATTGATGGCATCGAGTTCTTCGCGAGGCACCAGCCCCTGCATATAAGGGAGGCGCTGATTATTGATGATCAGCAGCCCTCGCTTGAGGTCTACCATCACTCCGCCCCAGTTCAAGCCGCCATGATGGCCGGGGAAGATCAGACTTTGCTGGCCCACGACCGGCGGAGTGAAGATTCCTTCGTAGCGTGCCTGGCGAAATTCGAGGCGACATTGCATCTGATCGAAAGGCGTCAGGCCCCAGGCGTTGGCTTCGGTCAGTACTTCCGGTGTTTTCGATGGGCGCCCCATGGTGCTCGGCATATCGGGGGACAGTGGTTGGGTGGCTGCGGTGTAGTCGCCCGGGGCGGTGCCCTGTGGAACGGGAGCTTGCACGACATCTACCAGTGGTTCGCCGGTGGCGCGGTCAAGCACGAACAACTGGCCGGATTTGGTCGCCTGAATCACGGCCGGCCGTGGCCCGGTAGCCGTCGGAAAATCAATCAGGCTGGGTTGCGGGCTCAGGTCGTAGTCCCATAGATCATGGTGGACTGTCTGGAAGTGCCAGCGGACCTTACCGGTGGTGGCGTCCAGTGCGACCAAAGAAGAGCTGAACGTGTCTTCTTGTTCTGTGCGGGTGCCGCCATAGAAATCGCCCGCTGCGTTGCCGGTGGTGACATACACCAGGCCCAGTTCATCGTCGGCCGACAGCGGTGCCCACGAGTTGGGGGTGCTGAGGGTGTAGGTCTCGTTGTCACGAGCGGGGGCGTTGGTGTCTGGCCGGCCCAAATCCCAGGCCCACTTCTGTTTGCCGGTCACTGCATCGTAGGCGCGTACCACGCCCGAGGGGGCAGGGCGTACATCCGAGTCGAGCACGCGGCCCCCGGTGATCACCACCCCGCGAATGACCAGAGGGGCAGATGTGATGCCGGTTGAGCCTTTTCTGAAGGTGCCCAGCCCGTCTTTCAAATCCGCAAAACCTGCGTTGCCGAAGTCGGGGCACGCCTGGCCGGTCAGGGCGTCTACCGCGCCCAGGCGAATATCATTGGTGCCCCAAATGATGCGCGAGGCGCACAAGCCACTGGCATTGGGGACTTCGAAATAAGAGACGCCACGGCAATAGGCGCCGCCATTGGCGAAGTAGTCCGGGTCGACTTTGGAGTCGAATCGCCAGTTCTCCTTCCCGGTAGTGGCATCCAGGGAAATGATGATTTGCTTGGGGGTGCAGGTGTAGAGCGAGTTACCCACCTTGATCGGCGTGGCTTCGTTCAAGTACTTGGTTTTCTCACCGGGTTGCTTCACGTCGCCGTGGTGGTATTCCCAGGCTTTGACCAGGCCCGACACATTCGAAGGCGTGATTTGCGACGCGGCTGAATAGTGGTTGCCCAGGTTGGAGCCTGCATAAGCGGTCCAGTTGGTCTCGGTGTGTGACGCGGCAATATTGCCGTCTGGAGAGGCGACGGTGCTGCGGCTGAACGTTGCGGTGGGGCGTGTGGTGGCGAGCGCCGAGTCGGCAAGGTGAACGCTTTTCGGGAAGAACAGCGGCACCAGGATGGTAGCCCCCATCACCAGCGGCAGCACACCCATGATGGTGAAGTAATGACTTTTTCTGGCGTTGGCAAAATCACGCCGTACCACGGGCCAGAACGCCAGGAGCGGCACGCTGAGAACCGCCAGCCACGCCAGGCGTGGAATATAGGCCCAGCCATCGTAACCAGACTCCCACACCGCCCAGGCATAGGTGGCCACAGAGGCCGCGCCATAAAGGTAGAGGCCGAGGGGCTTTTTCAGGCCCATGAGGATGGCCGATAACAACAGCGCGGTGCCTATCATCGCGTAATAAGGCGACCCCCCCGCGGCCATCAGCACGCCGCCCTTATAGGCCAGCATCACGCCTAGCAGGGCAACCACTGTGTTGTACCCCCCGAACAGGAGGTTTGAGACTCCCGCTGCGCTACCCAACGTCCTTTCGTTCATGGCAACCATCCCTGTGCGATTTCGATGCGGATCCGTGTCCGAGCGGCGCGCATGATTGCCTATTGTTGTAACGAAATACAATATGTAGTGAAAAAATTAACTGTTTGGTGATTTTTTTGTATTGTGTTTCGATTAGAAACAATTGTGCTAGGCTGATTGGCCCTTTATCGGGCGGGGGATGGCGAAGCTGCGGCACTGACGTAATGCCGTGCAGTTAAGCCTATAGCGCCCTCTGTAGGAGCGAGCTTGCTCGCGAAAAACATCAACGATAACGCGTGTTTTCTGTGTGAACGCGGCGCCTGTGATTTTTTCGCGAACAAGCTCGCTCCTACAAAAAGCCTTAACTGCACGGCATTACGCCACTGACGGGTTGCCAGTGACGTGCTCTAGATTTGGCTGTCTTCTGGCGTTGCGCGTTGATCAGTCTTGAGTCGACCGACTTGATCCAGGTGGCGCCAGAGAAACTGTGCGGCTTCTTCACGCCGATCAGACTCGATGAGGTCGAGCAAATGGATGTGTTCCTGGCATTGCGCCTTAAGACGCGTGCGATCGATGTTGGCCTTGTAGCCCATAAAGCGCCTGAGCTGATTCTGGTGGCGTATGGCGTCGATGAAAAAAACATTGCCGGAACACTGCACGATCATTTCGTGAAACTGGGCGCCCACCTGGAACAGTTGCGCGCGGGACAGGGTCTGGATCTCGCCGTCGATCAGGGCCTGTTGCTGTTGCCTGGCCTGGGCAAACGCGGCGTGATTGACCTGATAACCCGGCTCAAGCAGCGCCGCCGGTTCGATGGCCATCCGGAAACGGTAGCTTTGAATGTGCGCCTGCGTGTTATGCACGAAGTCCTTGAGGCCCCACCCTTGGCCCGGCTTACGCTCCACCATCGCTTCGCTGGCCAGCCGGTTCAGCACCTTGAGCAACTGCCCCCGCGGCACCTCGTAACGCCGCAACAACTGCGCTTCGAAAAAGTGCGCAGGTATTTCACCGCCCAGAATGTCGTCGACCACACGCAGGTAAAAGTCCTCGAAAGGATCGCTGGCGCAAGGCACTGCGGCCTCCTGAATCTGCCCGGCACCTTGTTTGAGGAAGTAGCCACGATTGGGCTCTTGAATGGCAAGGTCCCATTCGGCGAGCAAGGCAA
This sequence comes from Pseudomonas sp. FP215, assembly GCF_030687795.1. Lineage (NCBI taxonomy): Bacteria > Pseudomonadati > Pseudomonadota > Gammaproteobacteria > Pseudomonadales > Pseudomonadaceae > Pseudomonas > Pseudomonas sp. FP215. The sequence continues at coordinate 5,773,993 of NZ_CP117447.1, read as the reverse complement.
AAACCCGCCGAATCGGCGAGCGCGACACCCCGAGCGCTTGGGCAAAGGTCTGCTCGCGCAAGGGCTCACCGGCTTTCATCGAACGGGCGCGAACCAGGTCGATGACGCGGGGGGCCAACTGCAGGGCGAGGTCTTTCTTGATCACAGGTTCTATTCCGAATGGTTAGCTTCAGTCCGTTCCCGTCGGGGCAGATGCCCCCACCGCACTGGAGTGGGAAAATACCATACGAAGAGCATGAGTATTCGCACTGACCACTTTCGATAGTGTGGCGCTGGAGCCGCGAAGGAGGCTCCAGGCTGATGATTTGTTTATTCCCAGGATGGATAGGTACCCAATGCTCAAATTCAATGCTCACCTCGGTTTTCAATTCAACGAATTGCCTTTTCTGCAACGCATCGAAGCCGCCGCCGCTGCCGGTTTCAGGGCGGTGGAGTTCCCGTCCCCCTATGAATTCGACGCCAGCCTGCTCGCCGACCACCTGGCCCAATACAACCTGCCGTTGATTCAGTTCGCGGCGCCGGCGGGTGTGACCAAAGGCATCGCTGCCTTGCAGGGCAAGGAGCAGGAATTTCGCGATGGGCTGTGCGAGGCTGCCCGCTATGCGAAGGCGCTGAACTGCTCGGATGTGCACATCATGTCGGGCGTGACCACGCCTCAGGATGAGAGCGCGGTTGCCTACACCAATAACCTGGAATACGCGGTCAAGTACCTTGAAGATCAGGGTTTGCGAACGTTGATTGAAGTGATCAGCCCGCAGGCGATGCCAGGCTATTACCTGTCTGACTTCAGCAAGGCCCAGCAGGTGCTGGAAACCTTTACGAGTGTCGGGATGATTCTGGACCTTTACCATGCCCAGCTGTTGACCGGCGATGCAGCCGGGGTGCTGGCGCAGTTTTACGACAGGACCGTCCATGTACAAATCGCCGACAACCCGGGGCGTCATGAGCCGGGCACCGGGACCATGGACTTTGCTGGCTTGTTCGCGGCGCTGGAGCAGCGTGGCTACCGAGGATGGATCGGCTGTGAATACCGCCCATCCGGCACCACGGTTGCCAGCCTTGAGTGGCTTAAGCCGCTCCTGAAACCCTAGGGCTTATTGCGCGGCAGGCAGCAGGAAGCGGGCGATCACCAGCAGGTGGTTGGAAATGCGCAACGTATCTTCCTGGCGCACCTTGGCTTCCAGACGTTTGATCCGCGAGCTGTAGAACAGGTAATCCAGCGTGCGATCCGGGCCATCAAGGCCTGGGTCGTTGGGGAAGTGCGTCAGCCATTTCTCACGGTCGATGCCACTGGATTGGCTGTTGCTGGGGATCATCGGGTACTTGTCCCACAGCAGATGCAACTCACTGTCCGGCGAATACTGGCCACGCTTGCTCGCGTCCAGGCGCAAGAACTGGCCCAGTGGCAGCAGGTTGAAATCCCCGCCAATCAACCAGGGTGTGCCGCGACCTTCGAGTTTATCCAGCAGTTTTACCGTACTCGTGACTTGCTCCCGCACGGCACTGCGCCCAGGCGCACCGGCGTCCAGGCGGGTGTTGAGCACTGCCAGTTGGCCTCCGTCGCTCAAGGGCAGGTAAGTCAGCAGCAACGCAGGTTTAGGCTGGAACTGGCGGCTGATGAAGTTGGTTTCGGCGGCCGGCAGTTGCAGGCGTTCGGCGTGTTCGATCTGGTAGCGGCTGAGGGTAGCGAGCTTGCGCCCCACGCTACCGAAGATGTGCAGGCTGGGCACAAAGTCGGCTTTCCAGTCGAACGCCTGGGTGCTGCACGGGTACAGATCCACCAGGCGCTCCTGCAACAGCGCAAGCTGGTCCTGATAGTGGGAAGGCTTGGCGCCTTCGTCGACTTCCTGCAACAGCAGGATGTCGGGTTGTTCGTCGCGAATCACCCGCGCCACTTCGTCGAGGCTGAACGCCATGTCTTCGACGGTGGGGCGATCGTCCGGGCCGCTGCCGTCCGGGGTGTCGTACCAGAACACGTAGTTCTTGCCGGCCAGGTATTGCACATTCCAGGTCATGACCTTGAGCGCCTGCCCCGGCAACAGCGTCGGCGCGCGGAGTGCCACGCAGCTGACAGGCAGGGTCTCTTTGTCGGCAGGGCGCCAGGTCAGGCTGTAGATCAGCGCGGCCAGCAGGCCGGCGATGATCAACAGGCTCAACAGGGTGATGCGCAATAAACGGGTCATCGGCTCGGCTTATGTGCGTGTCAGAAGAGCCACGGAGCATATCACCGCACGTCGGCGTCGCCACCGATCAGCATGAATAAACGGAACAACACCACGCTGGTGAACAGTTGCAGGAAGCTGTGGGCGCTGTCCATCAGCAGCCCCAGCAACGGCGCCGGCTCAGGGTACGCCGCCGCGCTGGCGCCCTTGAGCAGCCACAACGGCGTCATCACGCACAGCAGGCACACCAGGATGCGCCAGAAATGCCCACGGGTCAGGCGCAGGCTTTCCTTCATCGCCGCCAACGCCGGCATGCCGCGCAATACCAGCAGGTATTCGGCAAACGCCAACACCACCATCAGCCACAGGCCCGGCAGGAAATACAGCGACAGCCCCAGCAGAATCAGCAAGGTGCTCATGGCCGTCAGCAGGGCGAAACGCGGCCACAGGCTCAAGGCCATGGCCCACACATCCTTGGTGCGCGGCGACTCGCCTCGGGTGCGGGCGTCGAGAAACAGGATCAGGGCGCCGGTGTACAGCGGGTACACCAATAAACCCACGACCACGCTGTAGCCGCGAAACGCATCCGGGCCCAGCGTGTGGTCCAGCACCTGTTGCAGCAAGGCTTCGAGGATCACCAAGGGCAGGCACAGCTGGACGATGGCGCCCAGGTTGCGCTGGGTAAAACGGAAGGAGTCGCGCAAAACGTCTAACGGATTCATCAGGGTCATCACAGGCCTGGAAGCAGAGGGCGACACTTTAACCGATCAGGCTCAAAGGGGCGCAAACGTAAACCTTGAGTAAAGACCATTGAAACAACTCGTAACATCCCCATAACTGAAAAGCACCTGGCCTGATCACAGGCGGGACGAGAATTTTTATCGGCAATCTACGAGGTCGCCATGAACAGCGAAGAGCAAACCCTGATCGATGGACTGTTTTCACGGTTGCAGCAAGCCGAAACGGACTCAGCCCCCCGCGACGCACAGGCCGAAGCGCGGATCAAGGAGCATATGGCTCGCCAACCCGCCGTCGGCTACTACATGACCCAGTCGATTCTGGTGCAGGAACATGCGCTGCAAAGCCTTGACGCGCAGAACAAGCAACAGGCCCAGCAGATCCAGCAATTGCAGGACGAGTTGCAACGGGCCAAGGCCACGCAACCTGCGCCGGCCAGCGGTGGTGGGTTCCTGTCGAGCATCTTTGGCGGCGGCTCCCGGGAGCCACAGCCTGCGCCGAGTAACTCAGGTGGGGGCTGGCGTGAACCGGCGCGGCCCGCTTTTGGCCAGCCTGCGCCGCAGCAGAACTACCAGCCGCCGCAAGCACCGGTCGCCGCACCAGCCGGCAGTGGTTTCCTCGGTGGCGCCATGAAGACCGCCGCCGGCGTGGCCGGTGGTGTGTTGCTGGCCGAAGGGATCAGCAGCCTGTTCCATCACAACTCGCAGCCCCAGGTGGTGGAAGAGATCATCGAACAACCGGCACCGGCCAGCGATCAAGGCAACTGGGGCAACGACGACCAGCAGTTCGCCGGTAATGACCGCTGGGGCAGTGATAACACCGACAGCGATTATTCGGACGATTCCTCATCCTTTGGCGACGACGATTCTTTCGTCTGACCCACGCAGACCGGAACGCCACGGCGCTCCGGTCTGATTTTTTCCCGGAAACGCTCCCTTGGCTGGCATACTGGCGCCCTTTCCGGGCGCTGGCGCCTGGCTGTCCATGAGGAAGTGCGGTGAAAAAAATTGCAGTGTTCGCCGATGTGCAAAACCTCTACTACACCGTGCGCCAGGCCTATGGTTGCCACTTCAACTACGCCGCTCTGTGGGCTGACATCAGCGCGCGCGGGCAGATTGTCGAGGCGTACGCCTATGCCATCGACCGTGGCGACAGCAAGCAGCAGCAGTTCCAGCAGATCCTGCGCAACCTGGGCTTTACGGTAAAACTCAAGCCGTACATCCAGCGCAGCGATGGCTCGGCCAAGGGCGACTGGGACGTGGGCATCACCCTGGACATCATGGACGCCGCCGACCATGTCGACGAGGTCGTGCTGGCCTCCGGTGACGGTGATTTCGACATGCTGCTCGAGCGCATTATCCACAAGCATGGCGTGCGGGCCGTGGCCTACGGCGTGCCGGGGCTGACGGCCAACTCATTGATACGCGCCGCCAGCCACTACGTGCCGATCGAAGGCGCGTTGTTGCTCAAATAGATCGTTGAACGGAGTAGGAACAGGTTTGGAACGCATAGCGGTCATCGACTTTGAAACCACCGGCATCACCCCCAGCAGCCACTGCCGGGCCACGGAGATTGGCGTGGTCATCCTCGAACGCGGGCAAATCGTGGACCGCTACCAGAGCCTGATGAACGCCGGCGTGCGTGTACCGGCGTTTATCGAACAGCTCACCGGCATCAGCAACGCCATGCTGCGCAGCGCGCCACCGGCTGAGCGGGTGATGAACGAGGTCAATGAGTTCGTCGGCACCACGCCACTGATGGCGCACAACGCCGCGTTCGACCAGAAGTTCTGGGACTTTGAGCTCGGCCTGATCCGCCGCACCCGCCTGCAAAAGTTCGCCTGCTCCCTGCTGCTGGCCCGCCGCCTCATGCCGGCTGCGCCCAACCACAAGCTCGGCACCCTCAACGCCTACGCCAAACTGCCCCACACCGGCCAGGCTCACCGGGCGCTGGCGGACGCGGAAATGGCCGCCAACCTCACGGCGCACCTGGCCCAGGAACTGCGCCAGACTCATGGCTTGCGCGAGCTGTCCCATGACCTGTTGTGCACGTTGCAGAAAGTGCCTGCCGCGAAGATCAATGAGCACCTGAAGAAACATCGCGGGTTCTAAGGCCTGGCGCTGATCGTCCCCACGCTCCGCGTGGGCATGCATCTGGTGACGCTCCGCGTCACGACTTTAAGAGCGGACGCAGAGCGTCCAGGGCGGCATTCCCACGCAGAGCGTGGGAACGATCAGCAAGTCGCTAAATAAGTTGACTGACACACCGCCTTCGCGGGCAAGCCCGCTCCCACAGGGGGTTATGCGTCGACTATCGAGGTTGTGCGCACTCCAGCGCCTGGTCCACCACCCCCTTCGCCATCTCCACCAAATGCATCACCGCCCGCTGCGGCGCCTTCATCACCTCACCCGACGCATTCGCTGTCTCCACCGCGCAGTGCAACAACTCCGCCGCATGGGCCAGGGCGTCTTCGAAGCTCAGGTTGTCATTCAGGATAAAGATCGGCGCATCCGGGGCGGATGCCTTGAGGTAGTAGTCGATGGCACGACGGTGGAGCAGGGCGTCTTCGCTGAGGAAGTCGGTTTTGGGCTGGGGTGGATCGGGGGTGACTTTTTTGACCATGGTGAAACTCCTTGCTGGAAGAAGTCGACACCGTTCGCTTGCACGCGAATTAGGGTGGCAACTGTGCGTAGGTGTGCAAGACCGGGGCAAGGATCCAAACCCAGCAGGCCCGAAGGCCTCCCACGCACAGCCGCCATAACAGGCATATTGGCTGTAGGTTTATTTATGATCTTGCTTGCCATCGGACTTGCACGTCCGGTCACCGAACATTCGATGACAGAGCGAGACTAGCTACCGAATCCGACGGAAACAAGGCCGTGGGATTCTCTCGGAAACGTCCCGCAAATGAAAGGGATCGGTCTTGCTGGCCACTGAAACACGGAGGTTTTGAGGTCTCTTTCACCTGAGCGCTGAATGGTCGGTAGGCCAAATCCGGCTATGACCTAGGACCTTTCTGGTTTTCCTCTTTACTCCTCTATCGCGTCTTACTGCGACCTACCATCCCGTCTGTCACTCATGCACAGGGATTACAGTCATGCAGGAAAGCGATCTTCATACAGCGATTATGCGAAGCAAGTTGGAACTTGAATCAAATGGCATTGATCTGGGCTCCAGTTCAAGCATGGCGTTTCATGTGGGCAACACGATGACAAGCTGCCCGGCAGTCATGGTGTTGCCGAGTTCGCCAGGTTGGAGTCATGGCCCTCATTACCAGTTACTCAAGCCGATTCACGCTGACCCCGCTGTGCCGGATACGACGTTTGATGAACTCTGGAAATGTACACAGCAACACTACGGCCTCACGGCAGCCACCGTGATCACTGGCGCGGCGGGCATACCGATAAGCAAAATTGCGGTGGGTGCTTGGGTTCACGTCGGCTCCAGCAAAACCACGAACCTGGCTAGCCTGATCGGCATGCGCTTTTTCCCTCGTACATTGATCAGGCAACCCACCATGGCCAGAATGGCAAAGGCAACGTTTGGCACGGTTCGGGTATTTGGCATCATCGGGCGAGGCATACCCTTCGTTGCTGCCGGGCTTGCAGTCTTTGACCTAGTCAGTATTGGTAAGTGTGCCTATGAGGCGAGAAATGGAAGGTAGCCTGACCAGAGCCGACATCAGCGAAAAAGTGATCCAGCTATTCGTCGATATCATCGGCTTTATCGACCGAAGCGAGGTGTCGGAGCAAACCGATTTCATCCATGACTTCGACATCATTGATGACGACCTGACCTGCTTTGTCATGCAGATCAAATGGCAGTTCAAGCTGCAAGCGACGCAGGAGGATTGGGATCACATCACGACCATCGAGCAGATAGTCGATCTGATCGTCCAGCGCAGATCGAGCCCTTTGTAGGAGCGAGCTTGCTCGCGAAGAACGCCAACGGTGACGCTGGCGTCCTGAATGCACGCGGCGCCCTCGGGTTTTTCGCGAGCAAGCTCGCTCCTACAGGGGGGGCGGCGGGCAACCGGTGAGGCCACTGGCGCCATCGCAGGCAAGCCAGCTCCCACAGTTGACCGCGTCGCTTGGGCAGGTCAGCCAGCATTTTTCCCATTGGCTTCCAACTGCCCCAACGGCACCCGCCGCTCTATGGCGCTGGACAAAATAATCGAGGTCTTGCTGAAGCCGAACTTCGCCACCCGGTTAATCAGGTTTTCCAGCTCGGGCATCGAGCCCACCGCCGCTTGCATGATCACGCACGGGTCGCCTGTGACGCGGTGGCATTCGGTCAGTTCGGGTATTTCCGCCAGGGCGTCGTACACCTTTTGGCTGCCATGATTGGTCAGCCGCAACTCGATCACGCATTGAATCGGCAAGCCCACCTTGGATAAATCCACCTTGGCCTGGTAGCCGGTGATCACGCCGCTGGCCTCAAGCTTGGCCACGCGTTCGGCCACGGCGGGGGCGGAGAGGTTTACGGTGCGTGCCAGTTGCGCGTAGGAAGCGCGGCCATCTTCAAGCAGGGCGCTGAGGAGCATGCGGTCGTATTTGTCCATGATAAGGCTCCGGTTGCGCATCGCTTTCGAAAGCACGGTTTATAGCCTTGATAACCATGGTTTGAGAAGTGTATTGGCGTTTTAAACAGGTTTTGTAACTTAAGTTTATCCACCTTCGTTTCTAGAATAAGTCTCCCATTTCCTGCCATAGAGCCGCCCAATGCCTGGCCCACGTCGCTTTCCCTTACCGTTGATCGCCGCCTTTTTTGCGTTGTATGTGATCTGGGGTTCCACCTATCTGGTGATCCGCATTGGCGTGGAGTACTGGCCGCCGCTGTTGCTGGCGGGCATTCGGTTTTGCACGGCAGGCGCGTTAATGTACGGCTTCCTCCGGTGGCGCGGGGTGCCGGCGCCGACCTGGCCGCAGTGGAAGGCGGCCGGGATGATCGGCATTTTGCTGCTCACCGTGGGCAATGGTGGCGTGAGTGTGGCCGAACATATGGGCGTGTCGTCCGGCGTGGCCGCGCTGGCGGTGGCGACGGTGCCGCTGTTTACCTTGCTGTGTGGGTTTTTCTGGGGCGCGCGTAATACGCGGTTGGAATGGGCCGGGGTGCTGCTGGGGATCATCGGCATTGCCATGCTCAACATGGGCAGTACCTTGCAGTCGAGTCCCCTGGGCGCGGTGTTGCTGTTGATGGCGGCGGCGTCCTGGGCCTTCGGCTCGGTGTGGAGCCGCCACTTGCCGCTGCCCCAAGGCGCCATGGCCAGCGCCGCGGAAATGCTCGTGGCCGGCGTCGCGCTGCTGATCGTCAGCGCGTTGTCTGGCGAGCACCTGCAGGCCATGCCGCCGCTGGAAGGCTGGCTGGCCCTGGCGTACCTCACGGTGTTCGGCTCGATCATTGCCTTCAACGCCTATATGTACCTGCTCAAGCACGTACGCCCGGCGGCGGCGACCAGCTACGCCTATGTGAACCCTGCAGTGGCTGTGTTACTGGGGATTGTGTTCGTGGGTGAGAGCATCGGCCTGGAAGAAGCCCTGGCAATGCTGGTGATCATCAGCGCGGTGTTGCTGATCAGCCTGCCCCAATGGCGCAAGCCCAAACCGGAAATAAGGTAAACTGCCGCGCATTACGCCCTTGCGCTGAATTTTTCCTACGGTAACTACATGACTTTCGCCACCCTTGGCCTGATCGAACCCTTGCTGCGCGCCCTTGAGACGCTTGGCTACCAGACCCCGACGCCGGTGCAGGCCCAAGCCATTCCGGCCGTGCTGGCCGGTCGCGACCTGATGGCCGCAGCCCAGACCGGCACCGGCAAGACCGCAGGTTTCGCCTTGCCGCTGCTGCAACTGCTGACCATGGAAGGGCCGAAAGTCGCCGCCAACTCGGCGCGTGCGCTGATCCTGTGCCCCACTCGCGAACTGGCCGAGCAAGTACACGCCAGCGTTGCCGAGTACGCCCAACACCTGCCGCTGACCACTTACGCGGTGTACGGCGGCGTGAGCATCAACCCGCAGATGATGAAGCTGCGCAAGGGTGTGGATATTCTGGTCGCCACCCCTGGCCGCCTGATCGACCTGTTCCGCCAGAACGCGCTGAAGCTCAACCAGCTGCAAACCCTGGTGCTGGACGAAGCCGACCGTATGCTCGACCTGGGCTTCTCCGAAGAACTGGCGAACATCTACCGCATGTTGCCGAAAAAGCGCCAGACCCTGCTGTTCTCCGCGACCTTCTCCGATGACATCCGCCTGCTCGCCGGGCAGATGCTCAACGACCCGCTGAGCATCGAAGTCAGCCCGCGCAACGTCGCCGCCAACACTGTCAAGCAGTGGGTGGTGCCGGTGGACAAGAAGCGCAAGCCGGAACTGTTTGTGCACCTGATGCGCAAGGGCCGTTGGAAGCAAGTGCTGGTGTTCGCCAAGACCCGCAACGGCGTAGACGCCTTGGTGGACAAGTTGCAGGGCCTGGGGATCAACGCCGACGGCATCCATGGCGACAAACCCCAAGCCACCCGCCAACGCGCACTGGACCGCTTCAAGGCCAGCGACGTGCAGATCCTGGTGGCTACTGATGTAGCGGCCCGTGGCCTGGATATCGAAGACCTGCCGCTGGTGGTCAACTTTGACCTGCCCATCGTGGCCGAAGACTACATCCACCGCATCGGCCGTACCGGGCGTGCGGGCAACACCGGTGAGGCGATTTCCCTGGTGTGTGCCGATGAGGTGAACATGCTCTCGGCCATCGAGATGCTGACCCGCCAGACCCTCACGCGCAAAATGGAACCGGACTTCGAGCCCGAGCACCGCGTGCCAGACACCGATGCCAGCGGGCAGGTGGTGAAGAAACCGAAAAAGCCGAAGAAGCCTAAGGCGTCTGGCGGTGGCGGCAAGCGCAACCTGGGCAAATGGGTGGACAGTGGGGAAGTGGCCCCGGCTGAGCCTTCGATCAAGCCGGTGCGCAAGGTGCCGGTGTTTAACACTGGGCCGCGTAAGAAGAAGTGATTTTGCGCTGTGGCTGATGGCCTCATCGCAGGCAAGCCAGCTCCCACCTTTTGAATGGTGAACACAGTCAAAGGTGGGAGCTGGCTTGCCTGCGATGGCGGCCTTGAGTCCACCGCAGCGCTCAGCGGTTAAGCCACTCCAACATCCCCAGCCCAGCCGCCCGGCCACTGGCAAAACAGCCGGTCAGCAAATACCCACCGGTCGGCGCTTCCCAATCGAGCATTTCCCCCGCACAAAACACCCCTGGCAATGGCTTGAGCATCAACCGCTCATCCAGCGCTTCAAACGGCACACCACCGGCGGTGCTGATCGCCTCATCCATCGGCCGCGTCTTCACCAATGTCAGCGGCAACGCCTTGATATCCACCGCCAATTGCGCCGGATCGGTGAAGTGTTCAGCGGGCGTCAGCTCGCGCAACAACGCCGCTTTCACGCCATCCAACCCCAGCTGACTGTGCAAATGCTTGCTCATCGACCGCGAGCCGCGAGGCTTGGCCAATGCGGCCTGCACCTTGTCCAGCGGTTTGCTGGGCAGCAAGTCGATATGCACCGTGGCCGCACCGTCGCGGTTGATCGCTTCGCGAATCGGCGCTGACAGTGCGTAGATCAAGCTGCCCTCAATACCCGTGGCGGTGATCACGCATTCGCCCAGCCGAGGCTTGTCATCCCCCAGGCCAATGGCGACGTTTTTCAACGGCGCGCCCGCGAATTTGCTGACCATCAACTCGCTCCACGCCGACACTTCAAACCCGCAGTTGCTCGGTTGCAGCCGCACATAGGGCAGGCCTTTGCCTTCAAACAGGTTAAGCCACGCACCGTCGGAGCCCAGGCGCGACCAGCTGCCGCCGCCCAGGGCCAGTAGCACGGCGTCGCTGTGGACAACTTTTTCGCCGTCCGGGCTGTGGATAAGTAAATCGCCCTCGGCATTCCAGCCGGTCCAACGATGCCGGGTGTGGATAACCACACCTTGCTCCCGCAGGCGCTTGAGCCAGGCGCGCAACAGTGGCGCGGCTTTCATATCGGTAGGAAATACGCGGCCAGAGGTGCCGACGAAGGTTTGAATGCCCAGGCCATGAATCCATTCGCACAACGCCTCGGCGCCAAAGCTGCGCAGTAGCGGCGCCATGTGCGGCGCGCGTTCGGCGTAGCGTGACAGGAATGCCGGGTAGGCTTCGGAGTGGGTGATATTCATGCCGCCCACGCCGGCCAGCAGGAACTTGCGCCCCACCGATGGCATGCCGTCGTACAGGTCCACGCGCACGCCCGCCTGGCTCAAGACTTCGGCGGCCATCAGCCCGGCGGGGCCGCCGCCGATAATGGAGACGTGGTGGGCAGAAGTCTGAGGCATGGGCAGGGCTACGGTGGTATGAATAGGCCGAGCATTCTACCCGACCACGACGGCGCTGCCTGATCAAAAAACGTACACTTTCCTACAGGCCATGCTCCCAAACGCTTGCAGCCGCTTACGCTCAAGTTATCCACAGGCCGTTCCACAGGCATTGTGGGTAACGCTCACACTTCAATGACAGCCTGATGACGTCCATACCCGCTGCGCGCTGTGGTGCAGGATGCCGTGGCGGCGGGCGAGGGCGGGGCGGTCCTTGCTGTAGCCGCCGCCGATTACGCCCATTACTGGAATGTCGCGGCCCAGGCAGTGGCGCATCACGCTTTCATCACGGGCGGCGACGCCTGCGTCTGTCAGCTTGAGGTAACCGAGGGCGTCGTCCTTGTGCACATCCACGCCGGCGTCGTACAGCACCAGGTCTGGCTGGTAGAGCGGCAGCAGGTAATTGAGCGCGTCATCCACCACCTTGAGGTAATCGCCATCGCCCATGCCCATGGGCAGCGGGATGTCCCAGTCGCTCTGGGCCTTGCGGGCCGGGAAGTTCTTTTCGCAGTGCAGCGACACGGTGATGGCGTCCGGCGTGTCGTGCAGGATGCGTGCAGTGCCGTCGCCCTGGTGCACGTCGCAATCGAAGATCAGCACACGATTGACCCGGCCGCTGGCCAACAGGTAATGGCTGATTACCGCCAGGTCATTAAAAATGCAGAAACCCGCCGGATAATCGTAATGGGCATGGTGGGTGCCGCCCGCCAGATGGCAGGCCAGGCCATGTTCCAGGGCTTGTTCGGCGGCCAGGATCGAGCCGCCCACCGCCCGCACCGTGCGCCGGGCCAGGGCTTCGCTCCAGGGCAGGCCGAGGCGGCGTTGGTCTTCGCGGGACAGTTCGCCGCCCATGTAGCGTTCGATATACCCAGGTTCATGGGCCAGGGCCAAAATGTCTGCCGGGCACAGCGACGGGCGCAGCAATTGGCTGTCTTGGGTCAGGCCGCTGTCCACCAGGTGGTCACGCAGCAGGCGAAACTTGTCCATGGGGAACCGGTGGTCCGCCGGGAACTCAGGGCTGTAGTCTTCGTGGTAGATCAATGGCAAGGGCATGGGATTTTCTGACGGGAACCTGCGAAGGATCTTAACAGCGCTGTACACTCACGCACATGGCAAGGCAGGGGGGACCCATGGAGCCGATACTGGAATTGGAAAGTGCACGCTTGGTGCTGCGCCAATGGCGCGACAGCGACCTGCCGGAGTTTGCGCGCATGTGCGCCGACCCGCAGGTAATGCGCTACTTCCCGGCGCAATTGAGCCACTTGGAAAGCGCGGCGCTGATTGGCCGGATACGCGGGCATTTTGCTGAATATGGCTTTGGTTTCTGGGCTTTGCAGCGCAAGGACACCGGTGAGTTTATCGGCCTGACGGGGCTTGCGAATGTCAGCTTCGAAGCCGGCTTTACCCCGGCGGTGGAAATCGGCTGGCGCCTGGCCCGTGAGCATTGGGGCCTGGGTTATGCCAGTGAGGCCGCCTGGACGGCGTTGCGCTGTGGTTTTGACCGCCTGCAACTGGACGAAATCCTGGCTTTCACCACCGAGAGCAATCTGCCCTCACAAAAAGTCATGCAGGCCATCGGTATGCATTACGATCCGCAGGCAGATTTTGAACACCCGAAAGTCGCAGCCGGTGACCCGCTGCGCCCTCACGTGTTGTACCGCATCACCCGCGCCCAATGGTTGGACACGCTGCACGGATAAGCAGGCGGTCATGCTCAACAGAAACCTGTAGGAGCGAGCTTGCTCGCGAAGAACGCAAGAGCGCTGCGGTAAACCAGAAGCGCTGCGTCATCGTTAACGACCTTCGCGAGCAAGCTCGCTCCTACAGGTAGATACCGTTTTGCTTTGAGGAGAGTTTCAATGAGCCAAGTATTGGAAGATCTGGTGGACTTGCTGACCCTGGAGCCGATCGAGGAAAACCTCTTTCGCGGCCGCAGCCAGGACCTGGGCTTTCGCCAACTGTTCGGTGGCCAAGTGCTCGGCCAATCGCTGTCGGCGGCCAGCCAGACCGTAGACGAAGCGCGGCATGTGCATTCCCTGCACGGTTATTTCCTGCGCCCTGGCGATGCGGCCTTGCCGGTGGTGTATTCGGTGGACCGCGTGCGCGATGGCGGCAGTTTCAGCACGCGTCGTGTCACCGCGATTCAAAAGGGCAACCCGATCTTCACCTGCACGACCTCGTTCCAGTACGACGAAGAAGGCTTCGAGCACCAGACCACCATGCCGGTGGTAGTGGGCCCGGAAAACCTGCCGTCGGAGCTGGAGCTGACCCAGCAACGTGCGCACCTGATCCCCGAGCACATGCGCGACAAGCTGCTGTGCCCCAAGCCCATCGAAGTGCGCCCGGTCACCGAAAAAGACCCGTTCAACCCGCAGCCGTCCGACCCGGTCAAGTACGTGTGGTTTCGTGCCGACGGTGCCTTGGCGGACACGCCAGCGCTGCATAAATACCTGCTGGCCTATGCCTCGGACTTTGGCCTGTTGACCACCTCGCTGCTGCCCCATGGCAAGACCGTGTGGCAGAAGGATATGCAAGTCGCCAGCCTCGATCACGCGCTGTGGTTCCACGCCGACCTGCGTGCCGATGACTGGTTGTTGTACGCCATGGACAGCCCGTGGGCCGGCAACTCCCGAGGTTTCTCCCGGGGCAGCGTGTACAACCGCGCCGGGCAACTGGTGGCGTCGGTGACCCAGGAAGGTTTGATCCGCCATCGCAAGGATTGGGCATGAGCCTCTGCGACGTTAAGCACTGGGTGTTTGACATGGACGGCACGCTCACGGTGGCGGTGCATGACTTTGCGGCTATCCGCGTGGCGCTGCAGATCCCGCCTGAAGACGACATTCTCACGCACCTCGCGGCATTGCCGGCAGATGTCGCAGAGGCCAAACATGCCTGGTTGCTGGAGCATGAGCGCGAACTGGCGCTGGGTTCCATTGCGGCCGAAGGTGCCGTTGAGCTGGTACGGGAATTGGCCGGGCGCGGTTATCGCTTGGGGATCCTGACCCGTAATGCGCGGGAATTGGCGCATATCACCCTGGAAGCGATTGGCCTGGCGGACTGCTTTGCCATTGAGGATGTGCTGGGGCGCGATGATGCGCCGCACAAGCCGGACCCGGGTGGGTTGCTGAAGCTGGCGGCGGCTTGGGACGTAGCACCGAGCCAGATGGTGATGGTTGGGGATTATCGCTTTGACCTGGATTGTGGTCGGGCAGCGGGGGCCAAGACGGTGTTGGTGAACCTGCCGGACAACCCGTGGCCGGAATTGGCGGATTGGCATGCCGAGGATTGTGCGGCGCTGCGCCGAATGATCTAACCCAGGCGACAGAGATCAAATGTGGGAGCTGGCTTGCCTGCGATAGCGGACTGTCAGTTGATAGCGTGTCGACTGACCCACCGCTATCGCAGGCAAGCCAGCTCCCACATTTTTTATTGGGTTTCGTCAGTGACTACTGCATGAACAGCACCTTTTCTCCCTCTGGCGAGGTAAACATCTTGTCCCCGTCATGCCCCACCCCCGGCACTTCCACCAGCCTGTGACCCAACTGCGGATGCCGCTGTTTGAGGTAGTCAAAGTAGTTGTGCCCACGCATCAGCCGATACGCGCCCTGGGCCTCGGCCTCGCAGCTTTTATCCAGCGCCGGGTGGTTGGGGTCGGTGTCCTGCTGGCCCAACAGGTAAGTGATGTCGCGTGAGACGTAGGCCTGTTCCAGTTGCTGGGCACCTCGGTCACCCACGTAACCCGGCAGGTTTTGCATGCCGTACTTCCAGTCGTTGAAGCCCGGGCAACTGGTTGCATCGAACGTCACCGGACGTTGCGGGCTGAAGTACGCATAGGACGACGGGTTAGCCACCACATACCGCAGGCGGATGCCTTCAGTGTTCAGCAATGGGTGATCGTGGCCGGTGAGGGCGAAGCGCTGCACCACTTGGCCGCCACCGGAATGCCCGGCGATCACGATTTCTTTCAGTGCCGGGAACAGTTTGCGGTTGCCCAAGTGCTTGATGATCTGGTCCAGAGCGCCATAAGAGCTGATCTGCCCTGGGCCGGTGGACCCTTCGCCGGCCATCCAGTCGTTGCCCTTCCAGCGCAAAACCTGATCGTCCAGGTGGTTACGCTTCACGTCCGTTTGATTGACAAACTGCGGTGCGATCACCAGCGTACTGCCGCCCAGCCCGGCATGCGCGGCGGCGTCGATGCCGCTTTGCAGGTAGGTTTGCGCATTGCGCAGGCGGCCATGCACGATGATCAATGCGCGCGTGACCTTGGGCAGCGGCTGGCGCCAATCCTGGCTCAGGCCCAGGCTGAGGTCGCCGGCCTCCAGATGAAAGCGATCGGGGCTGACCACCTTGACGCCGTGTTCGGCCGCGAAGGTGCAACAGGACACGAGCATACCCAGCAGTAACCCCAATCGTTTGATCATTTAGAGACTCTTGGCCGCGAAGGTATCGCATTGAGTGATCTGGCCCTGGGCGAAGCCGGTCTTGAACCAACGTACGCGCTGGGCCGAGGTGCCGTGGGTGAAGGAGTCCGGTACCACGCGTCCCTGGCCCTGCTGCTGCAAGCGGTCATCGCCGATGGCATTGGCCGCGTTCAGGGCTTCTTCGATATCGCCGGGTTCCAGCCAGTTCAGGCGTTTTTGCGCATGGTTGGCCCACACACCGGCAAAGCAGTCGGCTTGCAGTTCCTGGCGAACCAGCAGGCCGCCGTCGCCTTCCATCTGCCGACCCTGCTGGCGCGCCGCCTGGATCTTGGACGAGATGCCCAGCAACGTTTGTACGTGATGCCCGATTTCGTGAGCGATCACGTAGGCCTGGGCGAAGTCACCGGCGGCCTGGAAGCGTTGCGACATTTCCCGGAAGAAGTCCAGGTCCAGGTACACCTGCTGGTCAGCCGGGCAGTAGAACGGGCCGCTGGCTGAGGTGGCGCCACCACAGGCAGAGTTGACCCGGCCACGGAACAGGATCAGTTTCGGGTTCTTATACGCCAGCCCGTTTTCCTGGAACACCTGGCCCCAGGTGTCTTCCGTGTCGCCCAGTACCGCGCGCACGAAGTCGGCTTGCTCATCGTTGGCTGGCGGTGCCTGACGCGGCTGGGTGCTGACCGACGGCGCCTGCTCCATCTGGCCGGTCAATTGGCCAAGAATCTGCATCGGGTCCTGGCCGGTCAGCCAGCCAATGCCGACGATCAGGACGATGGCCGTGAGGCTCAGGCCCTTGCCGCCGCCGAAGCGCATACCGCCACCGCCGCCGCCACTGTCATTACGGGCATCCACCACGTTGTCGCTGCGTCGGCCTTTTTTCCATAGCATGGGAGCAATCCTCTGTGTGCTAACCGTGATTGATTATGGTCGGTATTAACGGCAATAGCCTTCGCCAGTAGCAACGATCAGGCAGTCTTTTTTATCTGCCAGCCACTTCAAGCCGGTGGCGGCGCCATCGCCAGCGCGCAACAGCTGCGGGCCGTCGGGGCGGGTGAAGGCGATGCCGTCGTCAGTGGCCTCACCTTTGAAGGTGCCAGCGTCATCGGCGTCGAGGCCGTATTGCATGGTGAGAAGGTAGTGGCCGCGGCCAATGCTGTCGTCTTTGGCGATGGTCAGGTGCAAGCCTTCGACACCGATCCACTTGCCGACCCATTTATCGGTGGGCGGGGTCTCTGGTACCAGGGTCGCTTGCACGGAAGCGGGCGCGGGCTTGGGGGCTTCTTTCGGGGCTTTATCGCAAGCAGCGAGCAGGGCGAGGGCAGACAGGGCAAAGAGGATTTTTTTCATAGCGGCAAGGCCTTGGTTAAAAAGTGTGCAACGCCGGGGCGAGCGTGCAGCGTTGGACTCGGATCCATCGATTTAGTGCGCTGTTCGCCCGGTGTTTGGTTATGCTCTTGGGGCAGACTCCGGCCCGGCTGCTAGATTACCGGGTTGAGCGCTACTTGGTTCAGTGCTCAGCGTCCCGCTCGCCACACAAGAGAATTCAATGACTGTCAGTACCCCGCTCTCCGGCGTCAACCATCCGTTCAAAGGCATCCTGCTGATTGTGCTGGCGACGTTTCTGTTCTCCAGCCACGACGCCTTGTCCAAATACCTGGCCGGGTTCTACCCGATCGTGATGGTGGTGTGGGCGCGGTACATGGTGCACACCTTGCTGATGGCCGGGATCTTCCTGCCGCAATCGGGCCTGCGCGTGTTGCGCAGTAAACGGCCGGGCATGCAGGTAGTGCGGGCGTTATGCCTGTTGGGCACCAGCCTGTTCTTCACCACGGCGCTGCATTACATCCCGTTGGCCGAAGCCACAGCGGTGAACTTCCTGGCGCCGATCCTGGTGACGGCGCTGTCGGTGCCGTTGCTGGGTGAGCACGTGACCCGTGGCCAGTGGCTGGCGGTGATCTGCGGGTTTATCGGCGTGGTGATCATCATCCACCCCGGCGGCGAGTTGTTTACCCCAGCGATATTGCTGCCGCTGTGCTCGGCGCTGTTCTTCTGTTTCTACCAGTTGCTCACGCGCATCCTCAGCCAATACGACAGCCCGACCACCAGCAACTTCTTCGCCGGCCTGTGCAACACCTTGGTGATGAGTGCGATGGTGCCGTTCTTCTGGCAAGTGCCGACGCTGTGGCACGCGGTGATGATGCTGGCGCTGGGCACCTGCGGGATGACCGCGCACCTGATGCTCACCCAGGCGTTCCGCTTCGCGGCGCCGGCCTTGCTGGCGCCGTTTGGCTATTGCCAGATCGTGTTTGCGGGGTTGTTGGGCTGGCTGGTGTTCAGCCATACCCCCGATATGACCACGGTGGTGGGTATCGGGGTGATCTGCATGAGCGGGTTGGCCGCTGCCTGGCAGCAGCGGCGGCGTTAGTTAAACGTCTACGGTTGGGATCTTGCGCGGCGCCATGAAGTACATCCACACCAGGGCGATGAAATACATCGCCGGGATCAGGGTGAACAAGATCGTGTAGTTGTTGTTGGTCACCGTGAGGATATGGCCGACGATCTGGGTCATGAACATGCCGCCGATGGCCGCGCACATGCCGCCGAAGCCGAACACCGTGCTCATCATGTGCTTGGGCGTGTAGTCCATCACCAGGCTCCAGATGTTGGCGGTCCAGGCCTGGTGCGCGCCGATGGCCAGGGAGATGGCGAACACCGCGACCCACAGCTGGCTGGAGCCCGCCGCCATGATCACGCCGACGATGCAGCAGGCGAACAGCAGCATCGACAACAGCCGCGCCTTGATCGAGTTCATCCCACGGCCAATCAGGAATGACGACAGGATCCCGCCCCCCACGCTGCCAAAGTCGGCGGTGAGGTAAATGATGATCAGTGGAATGCCCATCTGCGTCACGTTGATGCCCAGGTTGTATTGCTGGTTCAAGAACGGCGGCAGCCAATACAGGTAGAACCAGAACACCGGCGCGGTCAGCGAGTAGGCGAGGGCGAAGGCCCAGGTGCCGCGCATGCGCAGGATGCGGCTGAACGGCACGCGGGGTTGTTCCGGTTCGACTTCCTGTTGCACGTAGTCCAATTCGGATTGTTTAACGGTGGGGTGGTCTTCCGGGTTGTAGTACTTCAAGCCCCAGAGCACCAGCCAGATACCGCCCAGTGCCGACATGCACAGGAACGCTGCCTGCCAGCCCCACACGTGCAGGATCAACGGCAGCAGCATGGGCGTCATCATTGCGCCGACGTTGGTGCCGGCGTTGAAGATACCGGTGGCCACTGCGCGTTCACCCGCCGGGAACCACAAGCGTGTGGTCTTGACGCAGGCCGGGTAGTTGGCCGCTTCGGTCAGCCCGAGGATAAACCGGCAGACCATAAAGCCGACCGCCGAGGTGGCCAGGCCATGGGCGCCGGTGGCCAGGCTCCACAGCAGCACGGCGCAGAAGAACACACGTTTGACGCCAACCCGGTCGATCAGGCGGCCTTGCAGCACAAAGCCGATGGCGTAGCCGACCTGGAACCAGAAGTTGATGTTGGCGTAGTCCATCGCCGTCCAGCTCATTTCCTTGGCGAGGATCGGTTGCATCACGCCCAGGGCGGCGCGGTCGATGTAGTTCAAGGTGGTGGCGAAGAACACCAGGGCCAGCATGCCCCAGCGCGTTTTACCCACGGCCAGGGCACCGCGGATCTTGTCGCCGATACCGGCGTGCGGGTTGCCCGGGCGCGCGGCCAGGGCTGGATTTTGCAGAGGCATGAGGTTTGTACCCGTTTTTTGAAATTCTTATGGTGTGTTCTGGGTCTTTGTTACGTGAACGAATTGCCCGGTCGATGGTGCGCAGTGGTTAAAAAGTCGTCAATTCGCAAAAGGGGCTTAGTGTTCGATAATCGCACCAAAAACTAACCGGTTCGTACATTTTAATTGCTGCCTGTAGGCTGGGGGCGAATAATTTGCCACAAACAACAATTGCCGGGAGTCTTCCATGCAACGTTCTATTGCCACTGTGTCCTTGAGCGGCACCCTGCCGGAAAAACTCGAAGCCATTGCCGCCGCCGGGTTTGATGGGGTGGAGATCTTTGAGAACGACTTGTTGTATTACGACGGCAGCCCCCGGGAAGTCAGGCAGATGTGTGCCGACCTGGGCATCGCCATCACCCTGTTCCAGCCGTTTCGCGACTTCGAAGGCTGCCGCCGCGATCGCCTGGCGCGCAACCTGGAACGTGCCGAACGCAAATTCGATTTGATGCAGGAACTGGGCACCGACCTGGTGCTGGTGTGCAGTAACGCCTCGGCCGACAGCGTGGGCGACGAACGTATTTTGCTCGATGACCTGAGCCTGCTGGCCGAACACGCCGGCAAGCGCGGCCTGCGCATCGGCTATGAAGCCCTTGCGTGGGGCAAGCATGTGAACACCTGGCAGCAGGTGTGGAACCTGGTGCGCCAGGTCGACCACCCGAGCCTCGGTGTGTTGCTCGACAGCTTCCACACCTTGTCGCTCAAGGGCGACCCGAGTGCCATCGCCCAGATCCCCGGCGACAAGATTTTCTTCGTGCAGATGGCCGACGCACCGATCCTGGCCATGGATGTGCTGGAGTGGAGCCGGCATTTCCGTTGCTTCCCAGGCCAGGGCGAATTTGACTTGGCGGGCTTTCTCGCGCCGATCATCAAAAGTGGCTACACCGGGCCCTTGTCCCTGGAAATTTTCAACGATGGTTTCCGCGCCGCGCCCACCCGCGCGAATGCGGCAGATGGCTTGCGCTCGTTGCTGTACCTGGAAGAAAAAACCCGCCAGCGCCTGGCGCAGGAAGCCCCCGCTACGCCGGTGGACATCCTGTTTGAAACCCCGGCGGCCAGCGAGTACGACGGGATCGAATTCCTGGAATTTGCCGTGGATGAAAGCCTCGGCGCCAAGCTGAGCAATTGGCTGGAACGCCTGGGGTTCGCCAAGGCCGGCCAGCATCGCTCGAAGAATGTGAGCCTGCTGCGCCAGGGTGATATCAACCTGATCCTCAACTGCGAACCCTATTCCTTCGCCCATAACTTTTTCGAGGCCCATGGCCCGTCGTTATGCGCCACGGCGGTGCGGGTCAAGGATAGTGCCAAGGCCCTGGAGCGGGCGGTGGCCTACAAGGGCCAGCCTTATCGCGGCCTGGTCGGCCCCAACGAGCTGGAATTGGCCGCCGTACGTGCGCCGGACGGCAGCCTGATTTACCTGGTCGACCCCAGCGAAGGCGGGCTGTACGACACCGATTTCAACCTGCAGGCGGCCACACCCGCCAGCAGCGGCTTGTTGCGCATCGACCACATGGCCATGGCCTTGCCGGCCGACAGCCTCGACAGTTGGGTGCTGTTCTACAAGAGCCTGCTGGATTTCGAAGCCGACGATGAAGTGGTGTTGCCCGACCCTTACGGCCTGGTGAAAAGCCGTGCATTGCGCAGCCGCTGCAGCTCTATTCGCCTGCCGCTGAATATCTCCGAAAACCGCAACACCGCGATTTCCCACGCGCTCTCCAGCTATCGCGGTTCGGGTGTGCACCATATTGCGTTTGATTGCGCGGACATTTTTGCGCAAGTACGCCGGGCCAAGGAAGCCGGTGTGCCGCTGCTGGATATCCCACTCAACTACTACGACGACCTGGCGGCGCGCTTCGATTTTGACGATGAGTTCCTCAGCGAACTGGCGTACTACAACGTGCTGTACGACCGCGACGCCCAGGGCGGTGAGCTGTTTCATGTGTACACCGAGCCGTTCGAAGGGCGGTTTTTCTTCGAGATCATCCAGCGCAAGCACGGCTATGCCGGCTACGGCGCGGCTAACGTGGCGGTGCGTCTGGCGGCGATGGCCAAGTCGCGCAGCGGTGCGGTGCGCCAGGCCCGTTTATAAGGGCAGGGTGGGTGCTTCCTTCGGGGAGCGCCGCGGCCCATAATCAGCGCCTGCACAACAATGGCCGTGAGCGCACCATGACCTCGAGTCCCGATCTCCCCGCGGTAGCTGACGCACCGCGCAAGAGTCGCAAGAACAATCCGGAAAAGACCCGCGAAAATATTCTGCAAGAAGCCATTGTCGAGTTTGTTCAGCAGGGCCTGGCCGGCGCACGCGTGGACGCCATCGCCGAGCGCATCCATACCTCCAAGCGCATGATCTATTACTACTTCGGCAGCAAGGAGCAGCTATACGTCGAGGTGCTGGAGAAGCTCTACGGCGATATCCGCAACACCGAAACGCGCATGAACCTCACCGCCCTGGAACCCCGTGAGGCGATTCGCCGGTTGGTCGAGTTCACCTTCGATCACCACGACCAGAACGTGGACTTCGTGCGCATCGTCAGCATCGAAAATATCCACAACGCCGAGTACGTCAAGCGCACCGAGACCATCAAGGCGATGAACAGCAAAATCCTGGAAGGGCTGGGAGAGACCTTGCGCCGCGGGGCTGAGTTGGGGCTGTTTCGCGAAGGGCTGGAGCCGCTGGATGTGCACTTGCTGATCAACTCGTTCAGCTTTTATCGGGTGTCCAACCGGCACACCTTCAGCGAGATTTTCCAGATCGAACTGTCGGATGAGGCGATCAAGCAGCGCCACCGGGAAATGATTTGCGAGTCGGTGCTGCGCTATCTGCAAGCCTGAGAACACCCGTTTTCATGGCTGAACCACAATCAATGTGGGAGCCGGCAAGCCAGCTCCCACATTTTGATGGGGTTGCATCCCTAGGTATTCATGCTCTGGAAATGCGCCAGCATCCTGTCTGCATCCGCCATTTCACCGCAGAACAACTCAAACGCCTTCACCGCCTGAAACACCGCCATATTGCCGCCATCCAACGTACGGCAACCCAAGGCGCGAGCGTCACGTAGCAGTTGGGTTTCCAGCGGGAAGTACACGATCTCCGCTACCCACAATTCGGCCCGCAATAATGCGGCTGGCACCGGCGTGCCGGGCAGCTTGGCCATGCCCATCGGCGTAGTGTTCACCAGGCCATCGGCTTCGGCCATGGCGTTTTCCAGGTGGCTGCCGACTTGAGCGCTACCGGCACCGAACTGCCGGGCAAGGTTATCCACAAGGTCCTGGGCGCGGGTGCGGTCGACATCGAAGATGCTCAACTGCTCCACACCTTCTGCCAACAGTGCATGGGCCACTGCCGCGCCCGCGCCACCGGCGCCCATTTGCACCACGCGTTGGCGCGGTACGTTATGCAAGTTGCGCCGAAAACCTTCGGCGAACCCCAGGCAGTCGGTGTTATGGCCAATGCGCTTGCCATCCTTGAACATCACCGTATTGACCGCGCCAATGCCCCGGGCCTCATCGGAGAGTTCATCGAGCAGCGGCAGGATCGCCTGCTTGCACGGGTAGGTAATGTTCAGCCCGGTGAAGTGCATCAGCTCGGCGGCCCGCAGTAATTCTGGCAGGGCGTTGAGGTCCAGGTGCAGCGGCTCCAGGTCGATCAGGCGATACAGGTAACGCAAGCCCTGGGCGTCGCCTTCCTGTTCGTGCAGTGCCGGGGTGCGTGAGGCCTGGATGCCGGCGCCGATCAGGCCGGCGAGAATGCGTGGTTTCATCAGGTGCGTCCCTTCAGCGTATGGCTGAAATGTTCCAGGGCCAGGTGGTAGCCATGGCTGCCAAACCCGGCCAGCACGGCCTTGGCGATCGGTGACACAAACGAGTGATGACGAAAGGCTTCACGGGCGTGCACGTTGGATAAATGCACTTCGATCACCGGCACTTCACTGGCCACCAGGGCATCACGGATCGCGACCGAGGTGTGGGTCCAGGCCGCCGGGTTGATCACGATACCGGCGCAGCGGTTGCGGGCCGCGTGGATCCAGTCAAGCAATTCGCCCTCGTGGTTGGTCTGGCGAAACTCGATGGTCAGCCCGAGTTTGTCGGCGCTGCGCCCACACAGGGCAGCAATGTCGGCCAGGGTTTCATGGCCATAAGTGGCAGGCTCGCGGGTGCCGAGCAGGTTGAGGTTGGGGCCGTTGAGCACCAGCACGATGGGCGGCATAGAGGCTTCTCCACAGTTCTTATTGGTTGTGGAATCAAAATGTACTGGTTGGTTAATTTGGTCAATGGATGGCAGCGGATCTGTTCGGTGATCGAACGTTTAATCAAGGCAAACGCTAGGCTCAATCGGATTAGATATCAATTGAAAATCATTCTCGACAACGCTTAAGATGCCCGCCTGTTTCCTTAACATTCCAGGGAGTCGGTTTGTCGGACGTGGATCTCAAGGGCCTGTTTCTCAAGCACGCCGATACGCTGCGCGGGTATTTGGCCCGCAGGGTACGGGACCCGCAACTGGCCGCAGACCTGGTGCAGGAGAGCTTCCTGCGCCTGGCAGAAAAACCGGCCGGTGAGCGTATCGACAACTCCCAGGGTTATCTCTATCGAACGGCGAGCAATCTGCTGATCGACCATATTCGCCAGGAAGCACGGCGCAAGACCGACACCGTGCCCCACGAGGCGCTGGCCGAGATTGAAGATGACGTGGCCGGGTTGGAGGCTCAGGCAATGGCGCAGCAACAGCGGCAGGCATTGAAGCAGGCGCTTTCGGAATTGCCGGCGCGCACCCAGCAGATTTTCCGCTTGAACCGTATCGAAGGCATGACCCACGCTCAGGTCGCCCGGCATCTGGACATTAGCGACAGCAGCGTGCAAAAGCATCTGGCCAAGGCCTTGGCGTACGTGATGCAGCGCTTGCAGGAAGGCGAGGTGACGCCATCCGACCAATGAATTACCGAAATACGCCAGGCCAGACGTCACAGCGTCTATATAACGAGAATTCGAGATTCACACGTGAATAGCCAGGGACCGCAACAGCACAGCATTACCGAGGCGGCCGCCGAGTGGGCGGTGCGTCTGCACGCCGGTGCCTTGAGCGAACAGGAACAAGCCGAACTGCGCCAGTGGATCGCCCGCGACAGCCGCCACGAAGCGGCCCTGCGGTTTGCCGAACAGACCTGGGCGGCGCTGGGCGAGGTGCACAAGGACGAGGCTGTACACCGACAGCGCCCGCCCGCGGCCGCTACACCCTTGCGCCGCGCCAAACGTCGACGGCCGTGGCAACGTGCGGCCGCCGTGGCGCTGATCGTGGTGGCGGCGGGCATCGGCTGGGTACGCGGGCCGGATGCCTTGCTGCGCTTGCAGGCCGACTACGTCACGCACAAAGGCGAAGTGCGCACGGTGCACCTGGCCGATGGCAGCGTGGTGGAGCTGGATTCCGACAGCGCCATTCGCCTTGAGTACGACGGCGTACAGCGCGGCGTCAACCTGCTCCAGGGCTCGGCGATTTTTCAGGTGGCGCCGATGGCCGGCGAAGAAACCCGACCGTTCGTGGTGCACAGTGCCGGCGGCCAGACCCGGGCGCTGGGCACACGGTTTGTGGTCGAACGTGAACGCGAGAGCCAGGCCTGGGTGGGTGTGCTGCAACACAGCGTCGAAGTGTCAGTGCCGGCTTCACCCAGAAACGGCCCTGCCGAGCAGGTCCTGCAACAGGGCCAGGCTGCGCGCTACAGCCCCCAGGACGGGGTGGTCAGCCTGGATCAGTTTGATGTGGATCGCGCCACCAGTTGGCACCGTGGTGTGTTGATCTTCGACCGGCAGCCGCTGGCCAAGGTCATCGAGCAACTCAACCGTTACCGCCCCGGGCGTGTGGTGTTGGCTAACGCGGACCTGGGCGAGCGCGAAGTCAGCGGCGTCTTCCGCCTGGACATGCTCGACAGCGCCCTGGCCACCCTGACCCAAGAGCTTCAAGTGCAACGCGTGGAGCTGGCTGGCCTCAGCCTGATCTACTGACCTTCCCCCGTTAAAAACCGATGCCCCTGTAGGCGCGAGCTCGCTCGCGAAAATACCCAGGGCACCGCGTTTTCGTTGAAGTTCTTCGCGAGCAAGCTCGCTCCTGCAAAAAATATTACTGACTTCCCGCGCCTCGCACGTCTTGCTAGGTGAGAAGTATTCGCATAAACAAAAAATGCTCAGCGTAGGGATCACCACCAATGTCAGCACTCACCAAGGGGCGTATCACCGGCAGCCGCTTAGCCCTGGCCATTCACCTGGGGTTGTTCACCGTGGCCGTCCCGGCTTATGCGCAGCCTCCAGCTGCCACGGCTCAGTCCGCCATGCTGACGTTCGATATCCCTGCGCAATCCCTCGGCAGTGCGGTGCTGGCGTTCGCTGACCAGGCCGGCCTGCAGGTGCTGTTCGACAGCCAGCGCCTGCACGGGCTGAGCAGCACCGCGCTCAAGGGTCGCTTTGACGTGCAGGAAGGCCTGGGCCGCCTGCTCGGCGCCGCCCCGGTGGAGTACCGCTTTACCGGGGATCGCCAGGTCACCCTCACCCGGGTGGAACAACAAGCCGGTGCCCTGGCCTTGGCCACCACCACGGTCACCGGCCTGCACCCGCAGGATTGGGTGTATTCAACCCCACGCTCGGTGAGTGTGGTGGGGCGCGAACAGCTGGATCGCAACCCGCCGCGTCATGCCGCCGAGATGCTGGAAGAGGCGCCGGGCGTCTACTCCGCTGTCAGCCAGCAAGACCCAGGGTTGTCGGTGAATATCCGCGGTATCCAGGACTATGGCCGGGTCAATATGTCGGTCGATGGCATGCGCCAGAATTACCAGCAAAGTGGTCACCAGCAACGCAATGGCACGCTGTATGTTGACCCGCAGTTGCTGTCCGAGGTGGTGATCGAAAAGGGCGCGACCTCCACCCAGGGCGGTGCGGGGGTGATTGGCGGGGTGGCTAACTTCCGCACGCTTGAAGCCGCTGATTTGCTCAAGGATGGCAAGCAAATCGGCGGGCGCATTCGGCTCACCTCGGGGCTGGGTGGGCGCAGCAACGGCACGCACTTTATCGGCAGTTCGGCGTTTGCCGTGGGCACCGATGTCTGGGACATGCTGTTGGCCGCCAGCGAGCGTCACCTCGGCGATTACAACCCCGGCACCAAGGGCAGCATTGGCGAGCTGCGTAGCGGCGCGGCGTACATGCCGGCCAGTGAGGAGCGGATCAAGAACTCCACCGTTGCCTATTCGGGCTCGGTGATGCGTTCACGCTTGCTCAAGCTGGGGCTTAATCTTCCGGTTGAGCAGCGTCTGCAACTGAGCTACCTGGTCACCGAAGTCGACTACGACGACGTCAATATGATGACCGCCGAAAAGCCCCAGTTATGGGAAAAGCTCGGCAGCAGCAACGTCAAGGCGCAGAACTTCGCGCTCGATTACAGCTATGCGCCAGACAACCCGCTGATCGACTTCAAGGCCAAGCTCTACCATGTCGATACCCGCAACGACCAATCCACCCTGGCCCGGGGTATCAGCAAGGCTTACGACGTCACCTATCAAACCAATACCTACGGCGTACAGGCGCAGAACCTCTCGACCTTTGCCCTGACGGAACTGGCCACCCTCAAGGCCAACTATGGGTTGGAGTTTTTCTACGACAAGGTCCGGCCGGACTCCAACCAGGGGGTAGAGGCGGGTTCGGCGCTGACGGCCTCGGCGGCGGAGAGCATCACGCCCAAAGGTGATCGGGCCATGGGCAGCCTGTTCGGGCGCCTGGATTTCGACTACGACGATTGGCTGAATCTCAACGCCGGCTTGCGTTATGACCGTTATCGGCTGCGCGGCGATACCGGCTTGAACACCCGAACCTTCATCATCGGCACCACTCGCCAGATCAGTGTGCCCACCACTTACGATGTGGATCGCGAGGAGGGCCGTTTTTCGCCGACGTTTGGCTTGTCGGTCAAGCCGGGTGTGGATTGGCTGCAACTCTTCGCCACCTATGGCAAGGGCTGGCGCCCGCCGGCAGTGACCGAAACCATGGTCAGCGGCCGGCCCCACGGCGGCGGTTCGGAGTCGATTTTCCCCAACCCTTACCTGAAGCCGGAGCGGTCTACGGCGTGGGAAGTCGGCTTCAATGTGCTCAAGGAAGACCTGCTGTTTTCCGATGATCGCGTGGGCATGAAGGTGTCCTACTTCAACACCCGGGTCGATGACTTTTCCTATATGGCCCTGGGCGTGCAGCCGCCGGGTTATGGCAACGTCAATATCGGCAGTGCGGCCTATGTGAACAACCTGGAGACCACGCGTTTTCGGGGGCTTGAATACCAACTCGATTACGACGCCGGTTTTGCCTACGGCCAGTTCAACTACACGCGCATGCTTGGCAGCAATAAGTTCTGCAGCAAAACCGCGTGGCTGGGCGGCGTGACCAAGACCCAGAAACGCCCGGGTAACCGTGCACCGGTAGACGCGATGGTGCCGGACGACGCGGCCAATGCCGGCGTGGGGTGCAGCGCGATCCTCGGCTCCTCCGAACACATGCCCATGGACCGCGGCACCGCCACGCTGGGCGCGCGGTTCTTTGAGCGCAAGCTGGACGTGGGTGTGCGTGCCCGCTACAGCGCCGGCTACTACGTCAAGGGCGCCGCCGGGGTGACCACCTCGCAAACTGGCGTCTACCCCGCTGACTGGAAGCCCTACACCGTCTACGACCTGTATGGCAGCTACCGCGCCACCGACCAATTGACCCTGCGCCTGGCCATGGAGAACGTCACCGACCGCGCCTATCTGGTGCCGCTCGGGGATGTGCTGGCCTTCACTCTGGGCCGTGGGCGCACCGTGCAGGGCACCGTTGAATATCAGTTCTGACCGCTTTTGCCCAGTGACGGGCAAAACCACAGCAGGCACCGGCTTGCTGGGGAGTGACCACCCAATGACTTGGAGTTTTGCATGAGCATTTCTATTTCATACAGCACGACCTACGCCGCCAGCACCGTCGCCCAATACCTGAACGACTGGTCGGCTTACTTTGGTGATCTCAACCACCGTGAAGGTTCGGTGAAAGAGGGTGTGAACACCGGTGGTTTCAACCCGGGGCCGTTCGACGGCACCCAATATGGCGTGACAAGCAGCGTCAGCGATGCGGCGGTGGTGGCTGAAGGCAGCCTGCATTACACCCTGTTCAATCCGCCGACCCACACCTTGTGGGGTTCGCTCGACGGCCTGACCCTGGGCGATACCCTCGCCGGCGGCGCGAGCAGCGGTGGCTACACCATCGCCAACCAGGAAGTCAGCTTCACCAACCTGGGCCTGTCGAGCCTGCAGTCCGAAGGCCGCGATGGCCAGGTGCACAAAGTCGTGTACGGCCTGATGAGCGGCGACAGTTCGGCGCTGGCCTCGGCCATCGACACCCTGCTCAAAGGCATCGACCCAAGCCTGTCGGTCAACTCCACCTTCGATCAACTGGCCGCTGCCGGTGTGGCCCATCAGGAGCCGGCTGCGTTTGCGGCTGCCGATGTGGGCCTGGTGGGCATTCAGGACGCGCCGCACGACTTCGCCCTGGCCGCCTGATGCAAAAAAGCCGATGAAAGATCGCTCTTTCATCGGCCTTGCTCAAACACCGTCGCCGCCCGAGTTTTTGCAGGCCAGGGCGGCGGCGGCTGCAAATTCTGTGGGCGCGCCACAGGTGCTGTCAACGCACCGGGCGGGCCCTTGCTTGACTCTTCAATGGGATGCCCTTCATGACTCGGCCCGGTGCCAAGCGCGCGAATGAGATGCTGGCTGCACTCACCGCCTATAAAAGCGCCTTCTTCAACATCGGCCTGTTCTCGGCGGTGATCAACCTGCTGATGCTGGCCCCGGCGCTGTACATGTTGCAGGTGTACGACCGCGTATTGGCCTCGGGCAACCAGATGACCCTGCTGATGCTGACGCTGATGATCCTCGGCCTGTTCGGCTTGATGGGCGCGCTGGAGTGGGTGCGCAGTCAGGTGGTGATTCGCCTCGGTACGCAGATGGACATGCGTTTGAACCAACGTGTATTCGACGCGGCCTATGAAGCACAGCTCCAGGGTGGCACCCAGGCGGCGGGCCAGGCCCTGCACGACCTGACCACCTTGCGCCAGTTCGCCACCGGCCAGGCGTTGTTCGCCTTTTTCGATGCGCCGTGGTTTCCGGTGTACCTGCTGGTGATCTTCCTGTTCCACC
Source organism: Pseudomonas sp. FP215 (assembly GCF_030687795.1). Taxonomy (NCBI): domain Bacteria; kingdom Pseudomonadati; phylum Pseudomonadota; class Gammaproteobacteria; order Pseudomonadales; family Pseudomonadaceae; genus Pseudomonas; species Pseudomonas sp. FP215. Next base: position 5,744,295 of record NZ_CP117447.1, on the reverse strand, counting down.
CCTGGCTGGGCCTGCTGGCATTGGCTGGCGCGTTGCTGCTGATCGCATTGGCCTGGGCTAATCATTATGTCAGCCAGGCACCGATGGCCCTGGCCAGCCAACTGTCGATCAGCGCCAGCCAGCAGGCCACGGCCAACCTGCGCAACGCCGACACCATTGAAGCCATGGGCATGCTCGCCACCTTGCGCGGGCGTTGGTTCAGCCAGCACCAGGCGTTTCTGGTGCAGCAGAACCTGGCGAGTGAAAAGACTGCGGTGGTCACCGCGTGGTCCAAGGGCGTGCGCCTGACCCTGCAATCATTGGTGCTGGGCTTGGGCGCCTGGTTGGCGGTCAACGGCGACATAACGCCGGGGATGATGATTGCCGGGTCGATCCTGATGGGCCGTGTGCTGAGCCCCATCGACCAGTTGATCGGCGTGTGGAAACAATGGGGTTCGGCGCGCCTGGCCTATGAGCGCTTGTCGCTGATGCTGCAGGACAACCCGGCGCGACCGGCGCGCATGAGCCTGCCCGTGCCCAAGGGCCAGGTGAGCGTGGAGCAGATCAGCGCGTGCGCCCCTGGCAGCCGCCGGCCTGCCCTGGCTAACCTGGGTTTCAGCCTGCCGGCCGGGGATGTACTGGGTGTTATCGGCCCGTCGGGGTGCGGCAAGTCCACCCTGGCCCGAGTGCTGGTGGGGGCCTGGGCACCCTTGGCCGGCAAGGTGCGCCTTGATGGCGCCGACCTGGCCCTGTGGGACAAGCAACAACTCGGCCCGCATATCGGTTACCTGCCCCAGGACATCCAGTTATTCGCCGGCAGCATCGCGCAGAACATCGCGCGTTTTGAAGCGGTGGAGGCCGACACCGTCCTCGCCGCTGCGCAAATGGCCGGCGTGCATGAATTGATTCTGCAACTGCCCCAGGGCTACGACACGCAACTGGGGGAGGGCGGCGCGGGCTTGTCCGGCGGGCAAAAGCAACGGGTGGCCCTGGCCCGTGCGCTGTATGGGTTACCGGCACTGATCGTGCTGGACGAACCGAACGCCAACCTCGACGAAGTGGGCGAACAGGCGTTGCTGCAGGCCATCACCCAGCTCAAGCAGCAGCGCCGCACCTTGATCCTGATTACCCACAAACCCAACGTGCTGAGCCTCACCGACCAGTTGCTGATCCTCAAGGATGGCCAGATGCAAGCGTTCGGCCCCACGGCGCGAGTGCTGGAGGCGCGGCAAAAAACTGCGGCAAACAAACCGGTCTCGACCATGAGCATGAGCTACCGCCTCGGTGCAGGAAAACCCGCATGAGCCAGAGCAAGCCCATTTTGCTCAGTGACCCGTCTAACGTGCTGGCGCTGGATGACAAAAAATACTCACGCCTGGGTTGGTGGCTGGTGCTCGGCGGCTTTGCCGGGTTCCTCGGCTGGGCGGCGCTGGCGCCGTTGGACAAGGGCGTGGCGGTGCCGGGCAAGGTCATGGTGTCGGGGCATCGCAAGACGGTGCAGCACCCATCGGGCGGGATCGTCGAGCGTATCCAGGTGCGTGACGGTGACCGGGTCAGCGCGGGCCAGGTGTTGTTGCGGTTGAAGCAAACCCCGTTGCGCGGGCAGATGCAGTCATTGCGCAGCCAATACCTGGCGTCGTTGGCCAGCGAAGCGCGCTTGAGTGCCGAGAGTGAAGGCTTGCAGACCATTGTGTTCAGCCCCGAGCTGCTGGCCGATCCCGACGCCGCGAACACCCTGAGCCTGCAACGCCAGCTATTCAACAGTCGTGCCCAGGCACTGGCTACCGAACAGGCGGGCCTGCGTGAAACTATCGCTGGCTTTGAGGCGCAGTTGCGCGGCACGCGGGCCTCCCAGGCAAGCAAGGTTTTGCAGCGCGCGGCGTTGAATGAGCAACTTCAGGGGCTGCGCGAGTTGGCGCGCGACGGCTACATCCCGCGCAATCGCCTGCTCGACAGCGAGCGTCTGCATGCGCAAATCGACGGCGCCATTGCCGAGGATGTCGGGCGTATCGGCCAGTTGCAGCGCCAAGTGCTGGAGCTGCGTTTGCGCATCCGTCAGTTAAGTGAAGATTTTCAGAAAGACCTGCGCAGCCAGTTGGCCGAGACCCGCACCCGCAGCGACGACTTGCGCAATCGCCTGGCCTCTGCCGAATTCGAACTGGCCAACAGCCTGGTCCGCGCACCGGCGTCTGGCGTGGTGGTGGGGTTACAGGTGTACACCGAAGGCGGGGTGATTCAACCCGGCCAGATGCTGATGGATATCGTGCCCGAGGGCGAGCCACTGCTGGTGGAAGCGCGGGTGCCGGTGCAGATGATCGACAAGGTGCACCCGGGCTTGCCGGTTGAATTGATGTTTTCGGCGTTCAACCAGTCCACCACGCCACGGGTGGCGGGCGAAGTCACCTTGGTCTCGGCCGATCGCCAGGTGGATGAGCGCACCGATGAACCGTATTACACGCTACGGGCCCAGGTCAGCGCGGCGGGCATGCAGCAACTGGACGGCGTGCAGATCCGCCCGGGCATGCCGGTGGAAACCTTCGTCAAGACCGGTGAGCGTTCGATGCTCAACTACCTGTTCAAACCCTTGCTGGATCGCACCCATATGGCCCTGGTGGAAGAATGAAGGCGTTGTTGTTCACCCTCTGTTTAAGCTGTACACCGGCGGCGCACGCCCTGGGGTTGTTGGATGTGTATGACTTGGCGCTGCGCAACGACCCAGCCTTTCAAGCGGCGATTCAGGCGCGGGAGGCCGGGCAAGAAAACCGCGTGATCGGTCGGGCGGCATTGCTGCCGAACCTGTCATGGAGCTACAACAACTCGCGCAATGAGTCCGAGGTCACCCAGAGCACGGCGCTGGGTAACGTCACCAGCGACCGCAATTACCGCAGCTACGCCTCGGCCCTGACCTTGCAGCAACCGCTGCTCGATTACGAAGCCTATGCGCGTTTTCGCCAAGGCACCGCCCAGGCGTTGATGGCCGATGAGCGTTTTCGCGGCAAGAGCCAGGAGCTGGCCGTGCGGGTGCTGGGCGCCTACAGCCAGGCTTTGCTGGCACAAGAACGCATCGAATTGAGCCGTGCCCAGAAACGAGCGTTTGCCGAGCGCCTGCAGCTCAATGACCGTCTGCTCAAAGGCGGTGAAGGCACGCGTACCGATGTGCTCGAAACCCAGGCGCGACTGAGCCTGGCCCAGGCCGAAGAGATCGAAGCCGTGGATGCCCAGGACAGTGCCTTGCGTGAGTTGGAAGCCATTGTCGGCCAGCCGCTGCAAATCGAAGAACTGGCGCCCCTGGCGCGCCCATTTGAGATCGCGCCGCTTGAGCCCAACCGATTCGAAACCTGGCGTGAACTGGCCATGGCCAACAACCCTGAACTCAAGTCCCAGCACCACGCGCTCGACGTGGCCTCTTATGAAGTGGAACGCAAGCGCGCCGGGCACTTGCCCAAGGTCAGCCTGTACGCGACCAGCCGCAAGACCCATTCCGATTCAGAAAGCAGCTACAACCAGAAGTACGACACCAACAGCGTCGGCATCCAGGTCAGCCTGCCGCTGTTTGCCGGTGGCTCGGTCTCGGCCTCCACCCGTCAGGCGGCCAACCAACTGTCCCAGGCCCAATACGAGCTGGACGCGCAAACCGCTGCCACGTTGGTGGAGTTGCGCAAGCAATTCAACCTCAACACCAGCGGCGCGGCCAAGGTGCGGGCCTATGAAATGGCAGTCAGGTCCGCCACGGCACTGGTCACCGCCACCCAGAAAAGCGTCAGTGGCGGCGAGCGGGTCAACCTCGACGTTCTCGACGCCGAACAACAACTGTTCACCGCCCGGCGTGACCTGGCCAATGCCCGGCATGCCTACCTGCTGGCGCGCATTCAGTTGAAGTATTACGCGGGGTTGCTGAGCGAGCAGGACTTGCGGGCACTGGCCGGGTATTTCCAACCCTCGGCATGAGTGGTTACAACCCGGCATTCGCCGGGTTTTTTGTGGTGACTAATCTGTGAAACAGCTTCGGGAATAGGAGCCGGTTGTCGGGTGGCAGAGGGAAATTGTTACCTGGCGGAAAATAACCTAACGGATGGGTTACGATGAGGGTAGGTGCTTACAAAGGCTATGTCATTTCGGTGTTTTTCAGGGATGAGCATTGCCCGCCCCATGTGCATGTCAGGGGCAAGGGATGGGATGCACGGTTTCGTTTCCGTTTCCTGGATGGGGAAGTTGAGTTGTGGGACGTAGAGCCTGAACGGAGGCGGCCACCCCTAGCACTTCTGAAAGAGATACGCGGGGCGATCATGCAGCGGCACTACTTGGCACGGGCACGCAGGATTTGGTGGGAAAAACTGCAGACGGTTTGCCTGGAGAATCATTCCTGGAATTGGGACGCTGGCGAGTTGGTCGCGGGGTTGGTCATTCGACAAGGTGTCTACGTCATCGCGAGCGCCAGGCACGACGTCGTAGCGCAACGGACAATTTTGAATCTGGTAAGAGCGCCAGATTGCGTGGGGATTAATTTATGAAAATCATAAAAGCCAAAGTCACACCTTATGTACCTCTCACTGAAGCCGACGTTGACAAGGCAATCGCCCGTGGGCGCAAGTTGAAACGTCTGTACGCCAACGCCAGCAACGTGCGTTATGAAAACGACAGCCTCTCCATTGGCTTCAGCGATGGCAGCCGCGTCGTGTTGCCGGTGGCTGGCCTGCCGGAGTTCGAAGGGTTTTCAGCGAAGGATTTCCAGCAGTTGGAAGTGACGTTCGGTGGCAAGGCGATTAGCTGTGAGACGCAGGACCTGGATGTTTCGATCACAGGGTTGATCGCTACAAGCCAGCCGCTGATGGACCTGGCAACCAGCCTGGTGGCATCGCGCAATGGCCGCAAAAGCAGCGCGGCCAAATCCGCAGCGGCTCGCGCCAATGGCAAGAAGGGTGGCCGGCCACGCAAGGAAGTCCCGCAGCCCCCAGAGACAACAGACACTTGAATAAACTGTAGGAGCGAGCTTGCTCGCGAAAAACCCACAGGCACCGCGTTCATCCAGGAAGCACGCGTTATCGTTGACGTTTTTCGCAAGCAAGCTCGCGCCTACCTTGCAGGTTTATCGGCGGGTCAGCAACACACCCGATTCCATATGGTGCGTCCACGGGAACTGGTCAAACATTGCACACTGGGTGATCCGGTGCGTGTCGTGCAGTTGCGCGATGTTCGCCGCCAGCGTCTCCGGGTTGCAGGAGATGTACAGGATATTGTCGAAGCGCCGGGTCAGCTCGCAGGTGTCCGGGTCCATGCCAGCGCGGGGCGGGTCGACGAAGACGCTACCGAACGCGTAGCTTTTCAGGTCGATGCCGTGCAGGCGGCGGAATGGGCGCACTTCATTCAGGGCTTGGGTGAGTTCTTCGGCGGAGAGGCGCACTAAGGTGACGTTATCCACGCCATTCTCATCCAGGTTGCTCAGGGCCGCATTCACCGAGGTCTTGCTGATCTCGGTGGCCAGCACCTTGCGCACGCGGGTCGCCAGCGGCAGGGTGAAGTTGCCGTTGCCGCAATACAGCTCCAGCAAATCGTCCGGGCGGTCGCCCAGGGCTTCATAGGCCCAGTTGAGCATCTTCTGGTTCACCGTGCCGTTGGGCTGGGTGAACGCGCCTTCGGGTTGGCGGTAGCTGAAGGTGCGGCCACCGACGTCAAGTTTCTCCACCACGTAGTCATGGCCGATCACATCGCGCTTGCCCTTGGAGCGACCGATGATGCTCACATTCAGCTCAGCGGCCAATTTGTTTGCGGCGCTGTGCCAATGCTCATCCAGCGGGCGGTGATAACACAGGGTGATCATCGCGTCGCCGGCCAGGGTGGTGAGGAACTCCACCTGGAACAGCTTGTGGCTCAGGGCAGCGCTGGCTTGCCAGGCGGCCTTGAGTTGCGGCATCAACTGGTTGATGCGCTGGCTGGCGATGGGGAATTCTTCGATGAGGATCGGCGTGCGCTTGTCCTCCTGGGAGAACATCGCGTAGTGGCGCTCGCCGCCTTCGCGCCACAGGCGGAACTCCGCACGCAGGCGAAAGTGCTGCAGCAGCGAGTCGAAGACCTGCGGCTCGGGCGCGTCGAACGGTGCCAGCAGGTCACGCAGGCGCGTGACCTTGTCTTGCAGTTGAGCGGTGTAGCTTGCGGCGTCAAAAGTCATGCGTTGAACCAGCCCAGCTTGATCACAAACAGGATCGACAGGATCACCAGTGCCGGGTTCAGCTCACGGTAGCGGCCCGAAAGCAGCTTGATGGCGGTCCAGGCGATGAAACCGAAGGCGATGCCGTTGGCAATGGAGTAAGTGAAGGGCATCGCCAGGGCGGTGATCACCACCGGCGCTGCCACTGTAATGTCGTCCCAGTCGATTTCGGCCAGGCCTTGGCTCATCAGCACCGCCACAAACAGCAAGGCTGGCGCGGTGGCGTAGGCCGGTACGCTGGCGGCCAGTGGCGAGAAGAACAGCGCCAGCAAAAACAGGATCGCGACCACGATGGCGGTCAAGCCGGTACGGCCACCGGCGCTCACGCCTGCGGCCGATTCGATGTAGCTGGTGGTGGTCGAGGTACCCAGCAGGGAACCGGCCATGGCGGCGGTACTGTCGGCAATCAGCGCACGGCCCATTTTTGGCATATGGCCGTCCTTGCCCATCAGGCCGGCGCGCTTGGCGACGCCGATGAGGGTGCCGGAGTTGTCGAACAGGTCAACGAACAGGAAGGCGAAGATCACGCTGACCAGGCCGATGTCCAGCGCGCCCTTGATATCCAGCTGCAGGAAGGTCGGGGCCAGAGACGGTGGTACCGAAGTCACGCCGATGAACGGCGTGAAGCCCAGGACGATGGAGGCGACGGTCACCGCCAGGATGCCGATCAGCACTGCGCCGCGTACGGCCAGGGCTTCCAGCGCGACGATCAGCACGAAACCCAGGGTGGCCAGGATCGGTGCCGGTTGTTTCAGGTCGCCCAGGCCCACCATGGTGGCTGGGTTGCTCACCACGATACCGGCGTTATGCAGGGCGATCAGCGCCAGGAACAGGCCGATGCCGGCGGCAATCGCCGAGCGCAGGGGCAGGGGGATGGCGTTGATGATCCACTCACGAATGCGGAAGATCGACAGCAGGAAGAACAGCACCGCCGAAATGAACACCGCGCCCAGCGCCACCTGCCAGGTGTGACCCATGTGCAGGACTACGGTATAGGTGAAGAAGGCGTTGAGGCCCATGCCCGGTGCCAGGGCAATCGGGTAGTTGGCGATCAGGCCCATCACGGTCGAACCAATGGCCGCCGCCAGGCAGGTGGCGACAAACACCGCGCCCTTGTCCATGCCGGTCTCGCCGAGGATGCTCGGGTTCACGAACAGGATGTAGGCCATGGCCAGGAAGGTGGTGATCCCCGCGAGAATCTCGGTGCGCACATTGGTATTGTGGGCTTTGAGTTGAAACAGCTTTTCCAGCATGCCGGCTCCCTGTGACGCTAGTGTGCGTCGTGATTTGTTGACCTCTAAGTCAAAGCACAAACTGCGCCAAGCGCTTGTGGATTCAGAGAGGATCGGAAAAAGCGGCGCATCATACCAGCAGCCGAGGCTGTGTGGCGCATGGGCTTGAGGCATACTGCGCCGACGTTCAACAGCCGGTCATCGACAGCATGAAAAAAGCCAACCCGTGGAGTCTAGCTCTGATCGCCAGTATCGGCCTGTGGCTGGGCGCGGCACCGGCGTGGGGCGCGACTGCACCGGCCTTGAGCGAGGTGCGGGTGTTCAAGGTGGAATCGGCCAACTGCAGCGAAGCGATCCCGGAGCGGGTCAACACCACCCAGATGTGCGAGCACCGCGGGCCCACCAAGGTCTCGGTGATGGAAGTCGGCCTGGGCAACAGCCCCATGGGCCGCTTCAACGGCGCCGAGTTGAATGGGCAACGCACAGCGGTGTGCCAGGTCGGCAACATCAGTGAGGCGTGCAACGGCGTGGGCACCTTGATGGGCTACATCTATGTGTTCGACCTGAACGTCCAGGCCCAGGGCTGGTTCGAATTCACCAATACCTCGATCAACCCACCGCAAAACACCCTGAAAGCCCAGCTCAATATCCGCTGATCAATCATCTTGAACGCTCAAAAAACCGGGAAGTCGTACCCCTAAGACGGCGATTTTCCTGAACGCCGCGGACGTACACCAACCCGTGAGGTGTTTATGAGCGCGACCCCCAATGGCGCGGCGGCCCAGCCGTTCGTCGCCCACCCGATACGCCTGACACTCAACGGCCAGGCTCGCCAACTGAACGTGTTGCCCTGGACCACCTTACTGGACTTGCTGCGCGAACAGTTGGACCTGGTAGGCAGCAAAAAAGGCTGCGACCACGGCCAGTGCGGCGCCTGCACCGTATTGCGTGACGGCAAACGCGTGAATGCCTGCCTGACCCTGGCCGTGATGTGCGACGGCGCCGAGTTGACCACCATCGAAGGCCTGGCCGACGGCGACCAGCTGCACCCCATGCAACAGGCCTTTATCCAGCACGACGCGTTCCAGTGCGGCTATTGCACCCCCGGCCAGATCTGCTCTGCCGTGGGCCTGGCCAATGAAGGCCGCGCCCACGACCGTGCGCAGATCCAGGAATTGATGAGCGGCAACCTGTGCCGCTGCGGCGCCTACAACAACATCCGCGATGCCATTGAAGACGCGCTGCCGGCCTGCCGTCGCCAGGGAGGTGAGTCATGAATCCCTTCCACTACAGCAGGCCGACCGATGTGCAGCAGGCCGTGCAGATGAGCAGCGCCGCCTCACGCTTTATCGCCGGTGGCACCAACCTGCTGGACCTGATGAAAGAAAACATCAGCCATCCCGAGCACCTGATCGACATCACCGGCTTGCCGCTGCATGACATTCAAGAGACCGCCGAGGGGGGCCTGCGTATCGGTGCGCTGGTGAGTAACGCCGACCTGGCCTGGCACCCGCTGATCGAGCAGCGTTACCCGTTGCTGTCCCAGGCCATCCTCGCCGGGGCGTCGCCGCAGTTGCGCAACATGGCCAGTACCGGCGGCAACCTGTTGCAGCGTACCCGTTGCTATTACTTCTACGACGCCGCGGTGCCGTGCAACAAGCGCCAGCCCGGCAGTGGCTGCCCGGCGCGCAACGGCTTGAACCGTATCCATGCGATCCTCGGCGCCAGTGAACAGTGCGTGGCCACCCATCCTTCGGACATGTGCGTGGCCCTGGCGGCGCTGGCGGCGCGGGTGCATGTAGAAGGACGCGGCGGCGCGCGGGTGATCGAGTTCGCCGACTTCCATCGCTTGCCAGGCGATGCGCCGCAACGTGACAACCAATTGGCCGACGATGAGCTGATCACCGCGATTGAACTGCCCGCCGATCATCTGGCCCGCCACAGCCACTACCTGAAAATCCGCGACCGTGCCTCCTATGCCTTCGCCCTGGTGTCGGTGGCCGCCGCCTTGGAGCTGGACGGTGATGAAATCATCGACGCGCGCCTGGCCTTGGGCGGTGTGGCCCATAAACCCTGGCGTGACCGCGCAGTGGAAGCCTTGCTGATCGGCCGCACGGTCAGCCGCGAAACCTTCAGCGCCGCCGCCGACGCCCTGCTGCAAGACGCCGAACCGTTGGAACACAACGGCTTCAAGGTCAAGCTGGCCCGGCGCGCAATCATTCGTGCCCTGAGCGACGCCGCCGTCGCAGGAGAACAGCCATGAGCGCCATCGGCAAACCCCTGGACCGCGTCGACGGTCTGCTCAAGGTCACCGGCCAAGCGCGTTACGCTGGTGAATTTCCCGAGGACGGCCTGCTGCATGGCAGCGTGGTGTCGAGTTCGATCGCCAAAGGCCGGGTGCTGCGCATCGATGCATCCAAGGCGTTGGCGCTGCCAGGTGTGGTGGACGTGATCCATCACCTCAATCGACCGAAAATCGCCAGCTATGACGAGGCGTTCGCCGATGCCGATGCGGCCGATGGCTCGCCTTTTCGCCCGCTGTATAACGACCGCGTGCTCTACAGCGGCCAGCCCCTGGCCCTGGTGATTGCCGATAACCTCGAACTGGCGCGGCACGCCGGCTCGCTGGTGCAGATCGACTACGCGCCTGAAGCCTTCGAAACCGACCTGCTCACCCAGCAAGCGGCGGCGCACCCGTCGCCCCAGACCCCACCCAAACCGCGAGGCAACTTCGACGCTGAGTGGGCCGGTGCCGCAATCAGTCTGGACTTGCACTACAGCACGCCCATCGAGCATCACAACCCGATGGAACCTCACGCCAGCACCGTGCTGTATCAGCCCGACGGCACCCTGCATATCCATGACAAGACCCAGGGCCCGCAGAACTGCCAGGCCTACGTGCAAAAAGTCTTCGGCCTGGACAAGCACCAGGTGCGCATCTTTGCTGCCTTTGTCGGGGGCGCCTTCGGTTCGGGCCTGCGCCCGCAATACCAATTGCCGCTCGCAGTGATGGCGGCCATGGCGCTCAAGCGCTCGGTGCGCGTTACCCTGACTCGTCAGCAGATGTTCACCTTCGGCTATCGCCCGCGCACCTTGCAGCGCTTGCAGATGGGCGCCGCCGCCAATGGGCGCTTGCTGGCACTGGGGCATACCGCGATTGGCCAGACGTCGCGCTTCGAGGATTTCAGCGAGCACGTGGTGGAGTGGAGCGGCATGCTCTATCACTGCGACAACGTGCAGCTGACCTACAAGCTGGCGCCGTTGGACGTGTTTACTCCGCTGGATATGCGCGCCCCCGGCGCCGCGCTAGGTGTGCTTGGCCTGGAGTGCGCCATGGACGAACTGGCCTGCGCCCTGGCCATCGACCCGGTGCAATTGCGCCTGATCAACTACGCCGAACGTAACCAGAACGAAGACAAACCCTGGTCGAGCAAGGCCCTGCGCGAGTGCTACAGCGAAGGCGCCGAACGCTTCGGCTGGAGCCAGCGCAACCCGGAACCGCGCAGCATGCGTGACGGCCGCCAATTGATCGGCTGGGGCATGGCCGGCGGGGTGTGGGAAGCCATGCAGATGAAGGCCAGTGCCAAGGCCCACATCGATAGCAACGGCAAACTCACCGTCAGCAGCGCCACCACCGACATCGGCACGGGCACCTACACGGTAATGACCCAGATTGCCTCCCAGGCCAGTGGCGTGGCCATGGCCGATATCAGCTTTGTGCTGGGCGATTCGTCATTGCCCACCGCGCCGTTGCAGGGCGGCTCGTTTACCGTCTCGTCCGTCGGCACAGCCGTGCAGCAAGCGTGCGAAGCGCTGAATGCCAGGTTACTGGAGATCGCCCGGCAGACGTACCCGGTATTCAAGGAGGCCGATTCGGTTCGGTTTGAAGACGGCCAGCTACACGGCGGTGACGTGAGCGTGTCGTTGGCGCAACTGGTCAAGGACAGCGGTGAAGAGGCCCTGGAGGTACAGGTCGACAGCCAGCCCGACAAGAAGCGCGAGGGTTATGCCAGCGCTACTCACTCGGCGGTGTTCGTCGAAGTGCGGGTGGATGAAGACCTGGGCACCATCAAGGTCAGCCGTGTGGTCAGCGCCATTGCCGCCGGGCGCGTGGTCAACCCCAAGATGGCCCGCAGCCAGATCCTCGGCGGCGTGGTGTGGGGCATTGGCATGGCGCTGCATGAAGAGACCCAGGTGGACCATGAACTGGGGCGTTACATGAACCACAGCCTGGCCGAGTACCACATCCCGGTGAACGCCGATATTGGCGAGATTGATGTGCTGTTTGTCGAAGAGCACGACGAGATCGTCAATGCACTCGGCTCCAAGGGCGTGGGGGAAATCGGCATTGTCGGGGTGGCGGCGGCGGTGGCGAATGCGGTTTACCACGCCACCGGCAAGCGGGTGCGGGCGTTTCCGATTACCTTGGATAAGGTCCTTTAAAATGTGGGAGCGGGCTTGCTCGCGAATGCGGTGGTTCAGTCAGTGATGTACTGAATGACACACTGCATTCGCGAGCAAGCCCGCTCCCACATTGACTGTATTCCAACATCAGGTATGGCGGTGACGCCTATGGCTTGGTTTCTTCCACCGGCACATGCATGCGATCCCGGTTAGCCAGGGTCGGGAACAGCTTGATCCACACCCCAGTCACCACCAGCGTACCAACCCCGCCCATCACCACCGCAGGCACGGTGCCAAACCAGTGGGCGGTTATCCCGGATTCGAACTCGCCCAATTGATTGGACGCACCGATAAACAGGCCATTGACCGCACTCACCCGCCCGCGCATTTCATCTGGCGTTTCCAACTGCACGAACGACGCACGGATCACCATGCTGATCATGTCCGCCGCGCCCAATACCACCAGCACCGCCAGGGAAAACCAGAATGAGGTCGACAGGCCAAAGGCAATGGTTGCCACCCCAAACACGCCGACGGCGGTGAACATTACGCGGCCCACCTGGCGGTCCACCGAAAAGCGCGCCAGCCATAACGACATCAGCAACGCGCCCACGGCCGGCGCCGACCGCAGCAGGCCCAGGCCCCAGGCGCCGGTCAGCAAGATGTCCTTGGCGAACACTGGCAACAGCGCGGTGGCGCCGCCCAGCAGCACGGCAAACAAGTCCAGGGAGATGGCACCGAGAATGTCCGGGCGGCTGCGGATAAAACGAATGCCGGCCAGCAGCGAGTCCAGGGTGGCCTTGGCTTTGTTCAGCGGGGTCTGGCGTGCGGGCAGGTTAAGGGTCAGCACGCAGGCGATCAGGTACAGCGCCACAGTGGGGCCGTACACCCACACGCTGCCAAAGGCGTAGAGCAACCCCCCAACGGCCGGTGCGACGATGGTCGCCAGTTGCTGGGCCGATTGCGAAGCCGCCACGGCGCGGGGGAACAGCGCGCTGGGCACGATGCTCGGCAACAGCGCCTGGGTGGTGGGCATTTCAAATGAACGGGCGGCGCCCAACAGGAAGGCGAGGATAAAGATCATCTCGCGGGTTACGTTGCCGGTCAGGCCACCGATGGCCAGGGACAAGGCAATCAGCGCCTGCAAGGTCTGGCAGATGGCTGCGACCCGGCGGCGTTCATAGCGATCCGCCACGTGCCCGGTGTGCAGCATGAACAGCACGCGCGGCACGAATTCCACCAGGCCGACCAGGCCCAGGTCCAGCACATTGCCGGTCAGTTGGTAGAGGTTCCAGCCGATCGCCACGGTGAGCATCTGGAAACCGCTGGCGGTAAAGATCCGCGCCAGCCAGAACGCGATGAAAGGGCGGTGGTGACGTAACAGCAACGCAGGTTCACTGGGCATCGGCAATCAGGTCGGCAACGGGAGAAGGGCGAGATTAGCATCAAGCTGTAACAAATAGTTGCAAGAACTGAGCTGAGGCAAGCTGTCACGCGGCAAAAGACCACACAGTCCTACAGCAAAAATGGGACTACTCTTTCAACGATGCTTGATCCAGATCAAAACCTGCCCCGGGATTGTTCTGGTGGTCGAAAGGCCAGATTCCCCACGCGATGGGTAATAAAAGAAACGAATTGAAATTCGCCACACTCCATATCCGTGGGGGCAGTGGGTGCAGGCTCCCAGCCAGCAGCCGGTATTACCTGACAGAGGAAGACTTATGTTCGGTTTGGAGGCGCTAGATCTCGCCCGAATTCAATTCGCGTTCACCATCTCATTCCACATCCTGTTCCCGGCGATCACCATCGGCCTGGCCAGTTACCTTGCGGTGCTGGAGGGCTTGTGGCTCAAGACCCACAACGACACCTACCGTGACCTCTACCATTTCTGGTCGAAGATCTTTGCCGTCAACTTCGGCATGGGCGTGGTATCGGGCCTGGTCATGGCCTACCAGTTCGGCACCAACTGGAGCCGCTTCTCGGACTTCGCCGGCGCCGTCACCGGGCCGTTGCTGACGTACGAAGTGCTCACGGCCTTCTTCCTCGAGGCCGGTTTCCTGGGTGTGATGTTGTTTGGCTGGAACAAGGTGGGGCGCAAGCTGCACTTCTTCGCCACGGTGATGGTCGCCGTGGGTACGCTGATCTCCACATTCTGGATTCTTGCCTCCAATAGCTGGATGCAGACGCCCCAGGGTTTTGAAATCATCGATGGCCGTGTGATCCCGACCGACTGGCTGGCAGTGATCTTCAACCCGTCGTTCCCCTACCGCCTGATGCACATGGCCACGGCTGCTTTTGTTGCCACCGCGTTCTTCGTTGGCTCCTCGGCGGCCTGGCATTTGCTGCGCGGCAAGGACAGCCCGGCGATCCGCAAAATGCTCTCGATGGCGATGTGGATGGCCCTGATCGTTGCGCCCATCCAGGCAGTGATCGGCGACTTCCATGGCCTTAATACCCTCAAACATCAGCCGGCCAAAATCGCGGCGATTGAAGGCCACTGGGAAAATATCGGCAACGAGCCCACGCCGCTGATCCTGTTCGGCTGGCCGGACATGAAAGCCGAGAAAACCAAATACGCGGTCGAGATTCCGTACCTGGGCAGCCTGATCCTGACTCACTCCCTGGACAAGCAGGTGCCGGCGCTCAAGGAGTTCCCGCCTGAAGACCGTCCCAACTCGACCATTGTGTTCTGGTCGTTCCGGGTCATGGTCGGCCTGGGGTTCCTGATGATCTTCACCGGTCTGTTCAGCCTGTGGCTGCGCCGGGGCGACAAGATGTACACGTCCAAACCGTTCCTGTACCTGGCGCTGTGGATGGGCCCGTCTGGCCTGATCGCGATTCTGGCCGGTTGGTTCACCACCGAAATCGGTCGCCAGCCCTGGGTTGTCTACGGCTTGATGCGCACGGCGGATGCCTCCTCCGGGCATAGCCTGACGCAGATGACCATTACCCTGGTGTTGTTCGTGGTGGTGTACTTCGCGCTGTTCGGCGCGGGCCTGGGCTACATGATGCGCCTGGTGCGCAAAGGCCCCGTGACCCACGACAGTACCGAGCCGGCCCATGGCGGCCCTGGCCAGAAACGCACCCCGGCACGTCCGTTGTCTGCTGCCGACGATGGCAGTGATAACGACCACGACCACATCCAGCACAAGGGGAATTGAGATGGGTATTGATCTTCCGCTGATCTGGGCCGTGATCATCATCTTCGGCATCATGATGTACGTGGTCATGGACGGCTTCGACCTGGGGATCGGCATTCTTTTCCCGTTTATCCCGGGCAAAGTCGACCGTGACGTGATGATGAACACCGTGGCGCCCGTATGGGACGGCAACGAAACCTGGCTGGTACTCGGCGGCGCGGCGTTGTTCGGCGCGTTCCCGCTGGCCTATTCGGTGGTGTTGTCGGCGCTCTACCTGCCGCTGATCCTGATGCTGATCGGGCTGATCTTTCGCGGCGTAGCCTTTGAGTTCCGCTTCAAGGCCAAGGACCACAAGCGTCACCTGTGGGACAAGGCGTTTATTGGCGGCTCGCTGGCGGCGACCTTCTTCCAGGGCGTGGCGCTGGGGGCCTTTATCGACGGCATCCCGGTGGTGGACCGCCAGTTCGCCGGCGGCTCACTGGACTGGCTCACGCCGTTCACGATGTTCTGCGGTGTGGCGCTGATCGTGGCGTATGCCTTGCTCGGCTGCACTTGGCTGATCATGAAGACCGAAGGCAAGTTGCAGGAGCAGATGCACAACCTGGCGCGGCCTTTGGCCTTCGTGGTGTTGGCGGTGATTGGTATCGTCAGCATCTGGACGCCGCTGACCCACCCGGAAATCGCTTCGCGCTGGTTTACCCTGCCGAACCTGTTCTGGTTCCTGCCGGTGCCGATCCTGGTGCTGGTCACCATGTACGGGTTGATCCGCGCCGTGGCACGTAACGCGCACTACACGCCGTTCCTGTTGACGCTGGTGCTGATTTTCCTCGGCTACAGCGGCCTGGGGATCAGCCTGTGGCCGAACATCATCCCGCCGTCCGTATCGATCTGGGATGCCGCCGCGCCGCCGCAAAGCCAGGGCTTCATGCTGGTGGGCACGCTGTTCATCATCCCGTTCATCCTGGGCTACACCTTCTGGAGCTACTACGTGTTCCGCGGCAAGGTCACCCACGAAGATGGCTATCACTAGGAGGGTTGAAACATGTCCAAACCTTCGTTGCACGAGATTGAACAGGCCGAGAAGCAGCCATTGTGGCGGCGCCTGGGGTGGCTGGCGATGAT
Organism: Pseudomonas sp. FP215; assembly: GCF_030687795.1. NCBI lineage: Bacteria > Pseudomonadati > Pseudomonadota > Gammaproteobacteria > Pseudomonadales > Pseudomonadaceae > Pseudomonas > Pseudomonas sp. FP215. The sequence goes on along the minus strand of NZ_CP117447.1, from coordinate 5,728,213 downwards.
CTGGACCGGCAGCGTGCTGGCCCTGTTCGTGGTGGCCAGTCTGATGCGCATGTTCATGAATGCGGCAGGCCTGAGCACCCACTGACCCCAATACCAATAATGTAGGAGCGAGGGGGACGCCTAGTTCTTGCTCGCGAAAAACTCACAGACGCCGCGTTTATTCAGTAAGCACGCGTTATCGTTGGCGTTTTTCGCGAGCAAGCTCGCTCCTACAAGTAAGCAGGGGTTTTTATTTACGCGCTTTGAGGATGACGAACTTGGGCGTGGCCGCTACTTGCTCGACGCCACGGAACAGCCGCGCCAGCTTGCTGTGGTAGCCCAGGTGACGATTGCCGACGATGTACAAGGCTCCGCCGACCACCAGCGCTTCGCGTGCCTGCTGGAACATGCGCCAGGCCAGGAAGTCACCGACCACTTGTTGTTGGTGGAACGGTGGGTTGCACAGCACCACGTCCAGTGATTGCGCCTCCTGGCCGGCCAGGCCGTCGCCGGCCTGCACGGTGACGTCCCGTTCACCCAAGGCGGCTTGCCAGTTTTCGGCGGCCGATTGCACCGCCATGTACGACTCATCCACCAAGGTGTAATGCGCATCGGGGTTGTGCAGGGCGCTGGCAATCGCCAGTACGCCGTTGCCGCAGCCCAGGTCCGCCACGCGGGCGCTGCCCAGGTTTTTTGGCAGGTGCGGCAGGAAGGCGCGGGTGCCGATGTCCAGGCCTTCGCGGCAAAACACGTTGGCGTGGTTGCGCAACTCGATGACGGGCGCATCCAAGGTATAGCGGGTTGGGTAGGGCGAAACCGCAGCAGGGCGCTGCTCGACGCTGGCGATCAACAGCCGCGCTTTTTTGACCGCCAATGAGGCGTGCATGGGGCCGATGTAACGCTCCAGCAATTCGCCCGCAGCCCGGGGCAAATGCTTGACCATCGCACCTGCGATCACCTCGGCGCCGGGCGCCAGTTGCCCTTGCAGGCGGATCAGTTGTTCTTCCAGCAACGCCAGGGTTTTCGGCACGCGGATCAATACGCGATCGAATGGCCCGGTCGCAAGCTGGCTGGCCGGTATGAAGGGCACGGCATCAAAGGGTTTGCCGTTGCGCACCAGATTTTTTTCCAGGCCCTGGGCCGCGAGGAACGAGTCACCGCTGGAGGTCACCTGCACCTGGCCTTGAAGGCTGGCCGCCAGGGCGCCGAAGCTGTCATTGAGGACCAGCACGCGGGTGGCGGCAGTAGGCTGCTGCGCGGCGAGGTGGCTGAGCAGGTATTCGTCGGCGGCATCGAAGGCTTGCAGCGGATCATTGTGTTGCTCTGGCTGACGAATCAGGTCGAGCTGGGCGAAAGGGCTGTCAAGCAGGGGCATGGCGGGGCAAGGCTCTGGGTAATCGACGGACCGTCTGAGTGAACGGCGGGGCAACCATGGGAAGCGCACCCTCAACACTCAGAATTGGCCGTAAATGTTACGTTTTTTTCAACGCGATGACATGCGGTGTTTTGCGTAGGTTAAAACAGCCCGGCTTTAGCGGCACGCAGCACCGCCTGGATCTTGTTATGCACGCCCAGCTTCTTGAAGGTACTGCTGATATGAAAGCCCACGGTGCGTTCGGACAGGCAAAGAATCGCGGCAATCTCGGAGGCCGTCTTGCCCATCGCAGACCATTTGAGGATTTCCGTTTCCCGGGCGGTCAATTTGCTGGGCGCTTTGATGTCGGGCGCGTCGGCGTACTTCTGCGCGACGACCGCATGCATCGCGTGGCAAAGCCACAACACCTGGCCGGCTTTTTCGTAAAGCTCTTCAGGGCTGACTTCGCCCTTGCTGCGAACCAGGGTCAGCATGCTGAATACACCCTGGAAATCATGCACGGCTTGGGTCCAGCCTAAATGCACCCCGCAGGACTGAGCCAACTCCCACAACTGGGGGGTGTTGGCAAAGGTTTTTTGCTCCCAGAGAATGGGCAGTACCGAATTTTTGCAGTGGGTTACAACGGGGTCTACATCGAAGTAGTGTGCTTGTTTATAAATGTGACTCCATTCGTTTGGATAGTTATTAAATAGAATGGGTTTTGTTTGAGTGTCTTGTGACTGGGAGCTCATCGTAAAAGAGCAATATTCGAAACCCAGCTCATAGGTGTGGTTAATCACCATCTCAAACACACTGGTGATTTCACTCTCGCCTTCCAGCTTGGGCAGCCGGGTGTTATGCCAATTGACCATCGGTGACTCTCCATAGGTTTCTGTGTGACTTGGGTACGTCCTGATCTCCCAATGCAACTCGAAAACAAGTGTAGGGGAAGTCCTACAACTGAGTCTGAAAAATATTTTACTTACAGGGTTTGTTTCGCACGCCGGTTTTGTACAAGGCTTGGAGTTTTGTATAAGGGCACTTGGCAGCGAAAGTTTTTTCAACGTTTTTAATGTCTAAAAAACAGTATCAAAATGATGTCGTTGTAAGTGCCGTTTCATCTAGTGAGGTGTTCGGGGGGCATTAATAGCCAAATAATTAGTTCCAGTGAGGCGCCCGTGGCTTGGCCCCTGGCTAGCTCAAAAACGCGCTGGCCAGCTGCGCGGGACTTCAGCGATTGCAAAGCCAGTACCAATCATCGGTGTTTGCGCGGTCTGTTTTGAGGGACACTAACGGCCTGTGCAAAACGGAGCCCCCCATGACGGCCAGTGCTGAGAAATTTACCCGCCAGACCCTGCTCGATGTGCAATCGCTGACCCCCAGCCTGTTCACCCTGCGCACCACCCGCGATGCCGGTTTTCGTTTTACCGCCGGCCAGTTTGTGCGCCTGGGCGTCACCAAGGCGGATGGCAGCACCGTGTGGCGTGCCTATTCCATCGTGTCTTCGCCGTTTGACGAGCATCTGGATTTCTTTTCCATCGTGGTCCCCGGTGGTGAGTTCACCAGTGAACTGAGCCGCCTGAAGGTGGGCGATACCTTGCTGGTAGAGCGCCAGGCCACGGGTTTTCTGACCCTCAACCGCTTTGTCGACGGGCGCGACCTGTGGTTGCTGGGAACCGGTACGGGCATTGCGCCGTTCCTGTCGATCCTGCAGGACTTCGAAGCCTGGGAAAAATTCGAGCGCATCATCCTGGTGTACAGTGCCCGGGAAGCCAAGGAACTGGCCTACCAGTCGCTGATCAACACACTGGGTGAGCGCGAATACCTGGCCGACTACGCCCACAAGCTCACCTACATTCCCATCGTTACCCGCGAGCTGCATCCGGGCGCGTTGAACGGGCGTATTACGGCCTTGATCGAAAATGGCGAATTGGAGCGGGCCGCCGGCGTGGAGCTGACGGCGCAGGATTCGCGCGTACTGATTTGCGGCAACCCGCAGATGGTCGATGACACGCGCCAGTTGCTCAAGCAGCGGGACATGCAACTGAGCCTGAGCCGACGGCCTGGCCAGGTGGCGGTAGAAAACTACTGGTAGAAAAAAGGCGCCTTACGAGGCGCCTTTTTTGCATCCGCAGGTTAAAACGGCTTGTTGTTCTGTGCCTTGAGCAGATCGCGGATCTCGCCCAGCAGCACTTCTTCCTTGCTCGGCGTCGGCGGCAGGCTTGGGGCCACGGCCTCTTCGCGCTTCAGGCGGTTGATCGCCTTCACGCCCATGAAGATTGCAAACGCGACGATCACAAAGTCGATGATGCTCTGGATGAACTTGCCGTAGGCCAGCACAACCGCGGGTACATCACCCTGTGCGGCCTTGAGCGTGACGGCCAGATCGGCAAAGTCCACGCCACCGATCAGCAGGCCGATGGGAGGCATTATCACGTCGCCTACAAATGAGGAAACAATCTTGCCGAAGGCAGCACCGATGATGATACCGACGGCCATGTCGACCACATTACCTTTGACCGCGAAGGCCTTGAACTCACTGATCACGCCCATAGGTTATTCCTTGTTACAGTTGAGGAGGGTGGAGGTCAGTGTAATTCAGTCGAACAGCGCTTGCTCGACACAACTGTTAACACTGTCGATTTTTATCGACACATTAAATCGCAAATAGTTTGCAAAGTGCCACCAGTCGCGCGCGAATTACCGGCTATTTCAGCGAGTTACCAGATTATTTTCTTAATCGGACCTGTGGTGTTTTTCTATTTATCTTCTGACTCGCAGGTCACTAGCCTCTGGCAAGCACAACTGAATGTGCATTAAAAAAAACCAGAGGAAACCTCGATGAACACTCCAATCAGCCGCAGGCCCGTGTCGGCGCGCCATGCGCTGGCACTGGTGACCGCCAGCCTGCTTTCCCTCTCCGTACAAGCCGCCAACCTGACCCGCGATAACGGGGCCAACGTCGGTGATAACCAGAACTCCCAGACCGCCGGCGCCAATGGCCCGGTGTTGCTGCAGGATGTGCAACTGATCCAGAAGCTGCAGCGCTTCGACCGCGAACGCATCCCGGAGCGCGTGGTGCACGCGCGCGGCACGGGCGCCCATGGCACCTTCACCGTGACCGACAACCTCAGCGACCTGACCAAGGCCAAGGTATTCGCCGCCGGTGAAACCACGCCGGTGTTCGTGCGCTTCTCGGCGGTGGTGCATGGCAACCACTCCCCGGAAACCCTGCGGGATCCACGGGGCTTCGCCACCAAGTTCTATACCGCCGAAGGTAACTGGGACCTGGTCGGCAATAACTTCCCCACGTTCTTTATTCGCGATGCCATCAAGTTCCCGGACATGGTCCATGCCTTTAAACCGGACCCGCGCACTAACCTGGACGATGACTCGCGTCGTTTCGACTTCTTCTCCCATGTTCCAGAGTCCACTCGTACACTGACCGAGTTGTACTCGGACTCCGGCACCCCAGCCAGTTACCGCGAAATGGACGGCAATGGTGTACATGCCTACAAGTTGATTAACACTAAAGGTGAAGTGCACTACGTCAAGTTCCATTGGAAGAGCCTGCAGGGCATCAAGAATTTGGATCCAAAACAAGTCAGCGAAGTGCAAGGCCGTGACTACAGCCATATGACCAATGACTTGGTCACGCACATCAACAAAGGCGACTTCCCCAAGTGGGACTTGTATGTGCAGGTGCTCAAGCCTGAAGACCTGGCCAAGTTTGATTTCGACCCACTGGATGCCACCAAGATCTGGCCGAATGTGCCCGAGCGCAAAGTCGGGCAAATGGTGCTGAACCGCAACCCGGCCAATGTGTTCCAGGAAACCGAACAAGTCGCGATGGCCCCGGCCAACCTGGTACCGGGTATCGAGCCGTCGGAAGACCGCTTGCTGCAAGGCCGGGTGTTCTCCTACGCCGATACGCAGATGTACCGCCTGGGCGCGAACGCCCTGCAACTGCCGATCAACGCTCCACGGGTCACCGTCAACAACGGCAACCAGGACGGCGCGATGAACTTCGGCAAGACCACCACCGGCGTGAACTACCAACCAAGCCGCCTGTTGCCACGCGAAGAGCCACAAACCGCGCGCTACAGCCAGGCGCCGCTGGCGGGCAGCACCCAGCAGGCCAAGATCCAGCGTGAGCAGAACTTCAAGCAGGCCGGTGATCTGTACCGTTCCTACACCAAGAAAGAGCGCGAGGACTTGATCAACAACTTCGGCGGCTCATTGGCCACCACCGATGATGAGAGCAAGCACATCATCCTGTCGTTCCTCTACAAGGCGGATCCGGAATACGGCACCGGCGTAGCCAAAGTCGCCAAGGGCGATCTGGCTCGCGTGAAGGCGCTGGCGGAAAAACTGACTGACTGATTCGTTGGTTGCGGTCGGCGCCTTCACGGGCGTCGACCTTTGGCAGGAGAACACCCTATGCGCATCTCTATCGGTTTACTGATGGCCATGCTGGCCTTCGCTGCCCATGCCGAGTCTCCCGACCCGGTGGCGCTCAAGGCACAGTTACAGGACTATTATTTCGACGCCGCCCGTCGTGGCGACCTCGATATGCTCAACACCTTCATTGAGTCCGGCTACGGTCTCAATACCCAGGACGACAAGGGCTACACCGCGTTGATCCTGGCTGCTTATCACGGCCAGGGCCCGTATGTGGAGCGTCTGCTCGATGCCGGCGCCGACGCCTGTGTGCAGGATCAACGCGGCAACACAGCGTTGATGGGCGCCATCTTCAAAGGCGAGCTGAAAATCGCCCAGCGCCTGTTGGCCACCGACTGCAACCCTGACCAACGCAACGGCGCAGGGCAGACCGCCGCCATGTACGCCGGGTTATTCAAGCGCGTCGAGTTGCTGGGGGCGCTGCAAGCCAAAGGCGCCGATCTGAACGCCGAGGACCCGGTGGGTAACAGCGCTTCACGTTTGGCTAATGGCGAAATCCGGACCCCAGCGTCGCGCTGAGCTATCATCGCGGTTTTTCGGTTGGAGGTTCTCATATGGCAAAGGCCAAGCGCATGTACGGCTGCACAGAGTGCGGCGCGACCTTTCCCAAATGGGCGGGCCAGTGCTCCGAATGCGGCGCGTGGAACACCCTGACTGAAACCATGATCGAGAGCGGCGGTGCCGCGGCCCCCACCGGCCGTGCCGGCTGGACCGGGCAACAGGCGCAGATCAAGACCCTGGCCGAAGTCAGCGTCGAAGAGATCCCGCGCTTTTCCACCGCCTCCGGCGAACTGGACCGGGTATTGGGCGGGGGCCTGGTGGACGGCTCGGTGGTGCTGATCGGCGGTGACCCGGGCATCGGCAAGTCCACGATCCTGCTGCAAACCCTGTGCAGCATCGCCAGCCGTATGCCAGCGCTGTATGTCACCGGCGAAGAGTCCCAGCAGCAAGTGGCCATGCGCGCCCGGCGCCTGGGCTTGCCTCAGGATCAGTTGCGGGTGATGACCGAAACCTGCATCGAAAGCATCATCGCCACGGCGCGCATCGAAAAGCCCAAAGTCATGGTCATTGACTCGATCCAGACGATTTTCACCGAACAACTGCAATCGGCACCCGGCGGCGTGTCCCAGGTGCGCGAAAGCGCGGCGCTGCTGGTGCGTTACGCCAAGCAGAGCGGCACGGCGATCTTCCTGGTCGGCCACGTGACCAAGGAAGGCGCACTGGCCGGGCCACGGGTGTTGGAACACATGGTCGACACCGTGTTGTATTTCGAAGGGGAGTCCGACGGTCGCCTGCGCCTGCTGCGGGCGGTGAAGAACCGCTTTGGCGCCGTCAACGAACTGGGTGTGTTTGCCATGACTGACCGGGGGCTGAAAGAAGTCTCGAACCCCTCCGCGATTTTTCTCACCCGCGCCCAGGAAGAAGTCCCAGGCAGCGTGGTGATGGCGACGTGGGAAGGCACTCGGCCAATGCTTGTGGAAGTCCAGGCGCTGGTGGATGACAGCCATTTGGCCAACCCACGGCGCGTCACCCTGGGCCTGGACCAGAACCGCCTGGCGATGTTGCTGGCGGTGCTGCACCGGCATGGCGGCATTCCGACCCACGATCAGGATGTGTTCCTTAACGTGGTGGGCGGAGTCAAGGTGCTGGAGACCGCGTCCGACCTGGCGTTGATGGCGGCGGTGATGTCCAGCCTGCGTAACCGGCCGTTGCCCCATGACTTGCTGGTGTTTGGCGAGGTGGGTTTGTCGGGCGAAGTACGCCCGGTGCCGAGTGGGCAGGAGCGCTTGAAGGAAGCGGCCAAGCATGGCTTCAAACGTGCGATTGTGCCCAAGGGCAATGCGCCGAAGGAGGCGCCGCCGGGGTTGCAGATTATTGCAGTGACACGCTTGGAACAGGCGTTGGATGCGCTGTTCGAATAATCCGCAACACTGCTGAACCCCTGTGGGAGCTGGCTTGCCTGCGATAGCGGCGGGTCAGCTTACCCATCCTTGTCTGATACACCGCCATCGCAGGCAAGCCAGCTCCCACCCTTGATTCATGTTGGCAGCTAGATCTCCAGCAGGGCGCCCAGCTCGCGCTCCAGCTCTTGCTCATCACCCAGGTTCAACTCAACGAACCTACGCAAATGGCTGATCGAATCCAGATCAATGTGTTTGCATACGAAGCCCAATTGCCCAGGATCTTCATGGGTCAGCCGCGCTTGCATCTTTATATGTGTCTTCTGGTCCAGGCGTATGTCGACATCAAAGGGCAGCGCTTTATTCCCCTTCCAGTCGTCAGGCCGTTCCACCAGCAAACCCTTGAGTGATAGATCCAGCAGTTTCACCGGCCATTCGCTGCCGTTTTGCCGAAGTTCGGCCGTAGCATCAAAGGCAATCCGGCGAAAACGGCGACGTTCAGACGCATGCTCGGTCATGGTAAAGCCCTCTGTGAATGGGAGGAGTGTAGCCCCGGGCCATCAAGGGGTGATTATTTCGGCTTTTTTTACCGGTTGAAGGCTCTAGACCAACGTAGGGGGCTGGTCTTTGAGGCCAGTAGCGCTAAACTCGGGCTGGCTGTCCTTTCTGTCCACCCTGGCTGGAATATAAAAATGAAAAATAATAATAGCCTGCTACGCCACTTACCCTGGCTGGTGCTGGCAATTGTAGGAGCGTGCGCCCTGGGCGTAGTGGCCTTGCGCCGCGGCGAGGCGATCAACGCCTTGTGGATTGTGGTCGCTGCAGTGGCCATCTACCTGGTTGCGTACCGTTACTACAGTCTGTTCATCGCCAACAACGTGATGCAACTCGACCCTCGGCGGGCAACCCCTGCGGTGGTCAACAACGATGGTCTGGACTATGTGCCGACCAACAAACACATTCTTTTCGGTCACCACTTTGCGGCGATTGCCGGTGCAGGCCCGTTGGTCGGCCCGGTGCTGGCGGCGCAAATGGGCTATCTGCCCGGCACCCTCTGGCTGATTGCCGGGGTGGTGCTGGCCGGTGCGGTGCAAGACTTCATGGTCCTGTTCCTGTCCACCCGTCGCAACGGCCGTTCCCTGGGGGATATGGTTCGCGAAGAGATGGGCCGCATTCCCGGGACCATCGCGCTGTTCGGCTGCTTCCTGATCATGATCATCATCCTCGCGGTGCTGGCGCTGATCGTGGTCAAGGCCCTGGCCGAGAGCCCATGGGGCATCTTCACGGTGATGGCGACCATCCCGATCGCGATGTTCATGGGCATCTACATGCGCTACATCCGCCCGGGCCGCATCGGTGAAATCTCGATCATCGGCGTGCTGTTGCTGCTGGGTTCGATCTGGCTGGGCGGGCAGATTGCCGCTGACCCGGTGTGGGCCAAGGCGTTCACCTTCACTGGTATCCAGATCACCTGGATGCTGATCGGCTACGGCTTCGTGGCCGCTGTGCTGCCGGTGTGGCTGATCCTGGCGCCCCGCGACTACCTGTCGACCTTCCTGAAAATCGGCACCATCATCGCCCTGGCGATTGGCATCCTGGTCACCATGCCTGACCTGAAAATGCCGGCACTCACCCAGTTCATCGACGGCACCGGCCCGGTGTGGAAGGGCGGCCTGTTCCCGTTCCTGTTCATCACCATTGCCTGTGGCGCGGTCTCGGGCTTCCATGCGCTGATCTCCTCGGGCACCACGCCCAAGCTGCTGGCCAGTGAAAGCCACGCCCGTTACATCGGTTACGGCGGCATGCTGATGGAGTCGTTCGTGGCCATCATGGCGATGGTTGCCGCTTCGGTGATCGAGCCTGGCGTGTACTTCGCCATGAACAGCCCGGCTGCCATTGTCGGCACCGACGTGGTTACCGTGGCGCAGACGGTCAGCAGTTGGGGCTTTGCCATTACTCCTGAGGCGCTCTCTGCCGTGGCCCACGATATCGGTGAAACCACCATCCTGGCGCGTGCCGGCGGTGCGCCGACGTTGGCAGTGGGTATCGCGCAGATCCTGCACAGTGTGCTGCCGGGTGAAAACACCATGGCGTTCTGGTACCACTTTGCGATCCTGTTCGAAGCGCTGTTCATCCTCACGGCGGTCGACGCCGGTACCCGTGCCGGTCGTTTCATGCTGCAAGACCTGCTGGGTTCGTTCGTGCCGGCGCTCAAGCGTACCGAGTCCTGGACTGCCAACCTTATCGCCACGGCCGGTTGCGTGGCCATGTGGGGCTACTTGCTGTACCAAGGCGTGATCGACCCGCTGGGTGGTATCAACACCTTGTGGCCGCTGTTCGGTATCTCCAACCAGATGCTGGCGGGTATCGCGCTGATGCTGGCGACCGTTGTGCTGATCAAAATGAAGCGCCAGCGCTACATCTGGGTGACCATGTTGCCAGCAGTGTGGCTGTTGATCTGCACCACGACTGCGGGCTTCATCAAGCTGTTCGACGCCAACCCGGCGATCGGCTTCCTGTCGCTGGCCAAGAAATACAGCGATGCCCTGGCTAACGGCCAGATCCTGGCCCCGGCCAAGAGCATCGACCAGATGCAGCACGTGATCTGGAACGCCTACACCAACGCAACGCTGACGGCGCTGTTCCTGTTCGTGGTGTTCAGCATCCTGTTCTATGCGCTGAAGGTGGGTGTCGCCGCCTGGGGCAACAAAGAGCGTACGGATAAAGAAGCCCCGTTCCAGGCTGTACCGGACGCGTAAACGAGGATTGCAAACATGTTCAATGACATCAGTCGCCTCGGTAAATACCTCGGTCAGGCCGCCCGCCTGATGGTCGGCATGCCCGACTACGACACTTACGTCGAGCATATGCAAACCAAACACCCGGACAAGCCGGTGATGGACTACAAGGCGTTCTTCCGGGAACGCCAGGAAGCCCGTTACGGCGGCAAGGGTGGGCCCAAGTGCTGTTAAGTTGGTAAAACTGCCTTACCTGTAGGAGCGAGCTTGCTCGCGAAAAACCCAAGGACACCACGTGCATCCAGACAGCACGCGTTATCGTTGACGTTCTTCGCGAGCAAGCTCGCTCCTACAGTTGTTTTTGCGTCCCCATTTTTCAGGAGAATCTCTTTGTCCTCTCCCATCCCCGTCACCATCCTCAGCGGCTTCCTCGGCGCCGGCAAGACCACCTTGCTGCGCCACCTGCTCAAAGCCGAGCACGGCTTGAAAATCGCCGTGATCGAAAACGAATTCAGTGACGCCGGTATCGACACCCAACTGCTGGGCGACGAGCCGGTGCAAGTGATGACCCTGTCCAACGGCTGCGTGTGCTGCACCATCCATACCGACCTGACCAAGGCCCTATACCTACTGCTTGAACGCCTGGACAGCGGCGAGATCGCCTTCGACCGCCTGGTGATCGAATGCACCGGCCTGGCCGACCCCGCACCGGTGGCCCAGACCTTCTTCATCGACGAAGAACTGCGCGAGCGCTATATCCTCGACGGCATCATCACCCTGGTGGATGCGGCCCACGCCGAGCATCATCTGACCCAGACCATCGCCCAGGCCCAGATCGGCTTTGCCGACCGCTTGTTGGTGAGCAAGCGCGACCTGGTAGACGACGCTACCTTCGACGCCCTCAGCCAGCGCCTCACCCGCATCAACCGCCGTGCGCCGATTCGCGTGGTAGACCACGGCAAGATTGATTTGGCCCAATTGCTGGACGTGCGCGGTTTCAACCTCAACGCCGGCATGAGCCTGCGCCCGGTCAGTGCAGCGCCTTCGGTCGACCGTATTTCCAGCCTGGTGCTGCGCACCGACCAGCCGCTGGATATCGACCGTCTCAGCGAGTTCATGAACGAACTGCTGGAAGACCACGGCAAGCAACTGCTGCGCTACAAAGGCGTGCTGAATATTGCCGGGGAGGATCGACGCATGGTGTTCCAGGGCGTGTTGAAGCTCTATGGCTTCGACTGGGATACCGAATGGGCCGAGGGCGAGGCGCGCGAAAGTGTGATTGTGTTTATTGCCGATGAGCTGCCGGAAGACAAGATCCGCCAAGGCTTTGAGCGGATCTATCAGGCATAAAAAAGCCCACTTGTAGGAGCGAGCTTGCTCGCGAAGAACTCACAGGCAACGCATGCACCCAAGATGCACGCGTTATCGTTGACGTTTTTCGCGAGCAAGCTCGCTCCTACAGTGGGCTTCTTGGTATTACGCGCCGTATACCGGCAGCTTCTTGCAGATGGCCTTGACCTTCTCACGTACCGCGTCGATCACGGCTTCGTTGTTCAGGTCTGCCAGGATGTCGCAGATCCAGCCGGCCAGTTCCTTGCACTCGGCTTCCTTGAAGCCACGGGTGGTCACTGCCGGAGTGCCGAAGCGCAGGCCGGAGGTGACGAACGGCGAACGTGGGTCGTTCGGCACGGAGTTTTTGTTCACGGTGATGAAGGCTTTGCCCAGGGCAGCGTCAGCATCTTTACCGGAAATGTCCTGCTTGATCAGCGACAGCAGGAACAGGTGGTTTTCGGTACCGCCGGACACCACGTCAAAGCCGCGCTCGATGAACACGCTGGCCATGGTCTTGGCGTTCTTGACCACTTGCTGCTGGTAGGTCTTGAACTCAGGCTGCAGTGCTTCCTTGAAGCAGATCGCCTTGGCCGCGATCACGTGCTCCAGCGGGCCGCCTTGGGCGCCCGGGAAAACGGCGGAGTTGAGCTTCTTCTCGATCTCGGCGTTGGCACGCGCCAGGATCAGGCCGCCACGTGGACCGCGCAGGGTCTTGTGGGTCGTGGTGGTGACCACGTCAGCGTAAGGCACTGGGTTCGGGTAAACGCCCGCAGCCACCAGACCGGCCACGTGGGCCATGTCGACGAACAGGTAGGCGCCAACCTTGTCGGCGATTTCACGGAAGCGTGGGAAGTCCAGGATCTGCGAGTAGGCAGAGAAACCGGCCACGATCATTTTTGGCTTGTGTTCGACGGCCAGACGCTCAACTTCGTCGTAGTCGATCAGGCCGTTGGCATCGATACCGTACTGAACGGCGTTGTACAGCTTGCCGGAGGACGAAACCGTGGCGCCGTGGGTCAGGTGACCACCGTGGGCCAGGCTCATGCCCAGGATGGTGTCGCCGCCTTGCAGCAGGGCCAGGTACACGGCGCTGTTGGCTTGGGAGCCGGCGTGGGGCTGAACGTTGGCGTAATCGGCGCCGAACAGCTCTTTTGCACGGTCGATGGCCAACTGCTCAACCACGTCGACGTACTCGCAGCCACCGTAGTAGCGCTTGCCTGGGTAGCCTTCGGCGTACTTGTTGGTCAGAACCGAACCTTGAGCCTCCATCACCGCAGGGCTGGTGTAGTTTTCCGAAGCGATCAGCTCAATGTGCTCTTCCTGGCGCACGGCTTCTTGCTCCATGGCGGCGAAGAGATCGGCGTCGTACTTGGCAATAGTCAAATCACGGCTGAACATGGCGGTCCTCAAGGATCGGGGGCAGAAAAGGAGGGCATTCTAACCCAATGGGTTTTAGATGGCATATGAAAGGACATCATGTCGCGGACAAGTGGGGTTCATCTGGGGGGTGGTGGGTGTGATGGCGTACATCTGTAGGAGCGAGCTTGCTCGCGAAAAACGTCAACGATAACGCGTGCATCCTGAATGAACGCGGCGCCTGTGAGTTTTTCGCGAGCAAGCTCGCTCCTACAAAAAAACCTAAGCCCCCCACAGCTTTCAGTCAAACATGAAGAGGGCATCATTACTGAACTGCACCTCAAACCGATTCGCCGGCATCGGCCGCCCGAACAGGTAGCCCTGCACCTCATCACAGCCATGCTCACGCAGGAAGTCCAACTGCTCATGGGTTTCCACGCCTTCGGCAATCACCGCCAGGTTCAGGCTGTGGGCCATGGCAATGATCGCCCGGGCAATCTGCGCGTCCTGCTCACCCGAGGGCAGGCCGTCGACGAAGGTGCGGTCGATCTTCAGCACATCGATGGGGAATTGCTTGAGGTAGTTGAGCGATGAATAGCCGGTGCCAAAGTCATCTACCGCGATGCTCAGGCCCAGGTTCTTCAGGCTGGCGAGGATCTGCAGGGCTTCGTTGACTTCGCGCATCAGGATGCTTTCGGTCAGCTCCAGCTCCAGGCACGCCGGTGGCAGGCCGGTGTCCTTGAGGATGGTGGCGATGCGCGTGCCCAGTTGGCCGTCGGAGAACTGCCGCGCCGAAATGTTCACTGAGACTTTCGGCACGCGCACTTTGTTCTGGTGCCAGGCCTTGAGCTGGCGGCAGGCTTCGCTGATCACCCAGTCGCCCACATCCACCACCAGCCCGAGTTCTTCCAATACCGGGATGAAATCCCCAGGCGGCACCAGCCCGCGACGCGGGTGGCGCCAGCGAAGCAGGGCTTCGGCGCCGGTCAGGCGTTTGCCGTCGCCGCTGAATTGCGGCTGGTAATACAGCACGAATTCGTTCTGGTCCAAGGCGTGGCGCAGGTCGCTTTCCAGCTCCAGGCGCTCCAGGGCGCTGGCGTTCATGTCGGCCTGGTAGAACTGGAAGTTGTTCTTGCCGCGTTCTTTAGCGTGATACATCGCCGTGTCGGCGTTTTTCATCAGTTGGCTCAGCTCGTTGCCGTCTTGCGGGCTCAGGGCGATGCCGATACTGGCGGTCACGAAGAACTCGCGGCCTTCCAGCACAAAGGGTTTGACCAGGCTGGCGAGGATCTGCTCGGCCACATGGATCGCACGGTTCAGCGCCATTTCGCGGCTGACCCGTGGTTGCAAAAGCAGGGTGAATTCGTCGCCGCCCATGCGCGCTACGGTGTCGTCTTCGGCCACACAGCCGAGCAGGCGCGTGGCCATTTCCTTGAGCATACGGTCGCCGGCCGCGTGGCCGAGGGAGTCGTTGATCGGCTTGAAGCGGTCAAGGTCGAGGAACATCAGCACCACCCACGACTTCTGCCGTTCGGCGGACTGCAACGCGGTGTGCAAGCGGTCCTGGAACAGCGTCCGGTTGGGCAAGTGGGTCAGGGCGTCGTAGTAGGCCAGGCGGTGGATGCGCTGCTCACTGGCCTTGCGCTCGCTGATATCGCTGAAGAAACACACGTAGCTGGCCAGGTCGCCTTCGTCGTCGAACACCGCAGTAATGCCGACCCAGGCCGGGTAATGCTCGCCATTGAGACGCTTGAGCCACACCTCGCCTTCCCAGGTGCTGTGCTGGTGCAATTGCTTGAGCACATAACGCAGGTGGGCTTCCTGCTGCTCATCGACGGTGAGCATATTGGGCAACTGGTCGAGCACATCGCTCACCGCATAGCCGCTGACCCGGCTGAACGCCTCGTTGGCCTGCACGATATAACCGGCCGGGTCGGTGATCAGGATCGCCGAGGTCGAGTGTTCGAATACCGTGGCCGCCATGCGCAGGTCTTTTTCGGCGCGGCGTTGCTGGCTGATATCGCGGCCCACGCCGAGGATGCCTTCAAACGCGCCATGTTCATCCCATACCAGCACCAGGCGCAGCTCTATCGGCACCTTGCGCCCGTCGGCGCGCAGGCAGTCGAACAGAAACAGTTGGGTCTGCACTTCATCGCGCAAGGTGTTCAAGGCCTCGGCGTTGCCGAGGGCGCGGCTGACCTGCTCCATCAGGCTGTAAATGCCGGTCAACTGCTGAGGGTTGGCAACGATCGACTGCCAGCCGTTCTTGAACACCCAGTCCACGTCATAGCCCAGCACGGTGTTGACCGAGGGGCTGATGTAGTTGAGCGCCAGTTGGCTGTCGGTGGAGCAGATCACGTCGCTGATGCTTTCGGCCAGCATCCGGTAGCGCTGTTCACTGTCGCGCAGCGATTCACTGGCCTCGATCTGGTCGGTAATGTCCTTGGCCACGCCGATGATCCGGGTGACCACCGTTGATGTATCACGGGCCAGGGCCTGCTCGCGGATATCGAAGCGGCGCCACTGGTTATTGCGGTGGCGAAAGCGCAGTTGGCAGTGCAATTGGGTCGTATAAGCGGCTTGGCGTTGCTGCTGGCGCAAGTCGTGATAATGCTCGGCGTCTTCGGGGTGCAGCAGGATTTCCCAGAAGTACTCGCCCATTTGCTGCAGTTCGGCTTTGTTGTAGCCCAGGGTGTGGCCCAGATGATGGTTGCTGAAAATCATGCGCTGGCTGATCACGTCCTGCACATACAGGTGATCGGGCACGGTGCGCACCACATCCGACCAGAAGCTTTCACGCTCCACCAGCGACAACTCGATCAGCTTGCGGCTGGTGATGTCGCTGATGCTGAGGATCACCGCCTTGACGTCATCTTGCTGCTCCGGCAAACGCATCACCAGCCACAGGTACTGTTCGTTGCCGGCCACGTCGTTGAGCTGGATTTCCAGCTCCAGCTGTTTTTGCCGGGTCAGTACGGCTTCCAGCACCTGATAGCCGATGGACGTAGCATTGCTCGGGCAATCATCGATCAGGCGCTCCCAGGCTTGCTCGCAGGACGCGACGTTCAGCAGGCGCACGGCCATCTGGTTGACCTCGGTGACGCGCAACTCCTTGAGCAGTTGCTTGCGCTGCGTGGGGTTGGCCTGCAACCAAGCGTGCAACTGCTCGCGGCTTTGCACCTGGGTTTTGTCGCAAAACGCCTTGAGCCCCGACAGGTCCAGCACGCACAAGGCCACGCCGGTGCCTTCGAAGATGTCCTGATAGCGCCGCCGGCCTTCATTCACCTGGCGTTGGCGGCGGCGCATGTTGAGCAGCACGATCACCGGGATCAGCGAAAACGCCAGGCCGAGCAGGCACTTGCCGATAAAGGCCGGCAGCAGCTGTTCCAGCACCGCACCGCGGTCAAACATGCCGCGCAGTTGCCAATCGCTTTTGCTCAACGGCGTGACCAGCACGCTGCGGTTCAATTCTTCCGGCGTCAGGGCGCCGGACCACTGCGCCGGCATCCCGCTGTCACGGCTGACCACACGGTGGTTCAGGTTGTTCTCGATCGCCCACATCGGGCGTTGGCCCTGGACATCCTGGCGCGTGAGGTTGGCCAGATAATTGGGCGCCAGGCGCAAGGCCCAGTACACCTTGGAGCCACCGCTGGGTTGGTGCAGCAACAGATAGATGACCGTGCCGTCATTGTCGTTGCTCAGGTAGTAGGACTGGGCGTGACTGCGCTTGACCAGGTCTTCGAGCAGGGCACTGTCTCGGCTGCCTTGGGCGGTGTCGCTGATCAGGGCGCCGCTGGGGGCGAGCAGGGCGAAGCTGCGCAAGTCTGGCAAGGAGCGCTGCAGGGAGCGCATCAAGGCCTGTTGCTGTTCGGCAGTGCGCGGTGGTTCGAGGATGGGCAGCAGGTTCAGGGCGATCTGCGCGCTCAGGGCCATGTTCTGGCTGATCTGCTCGGCCAGGTCGGCGCTGTAGTCGATGGTGTATTGCTGTTGGTTTTTCTGGTTTTGCTGCAGTTGGTCAAGCAACTGCCAGAACAATAAGGCGAGCAACAGCAGGACAAGCGTCGCCAACGCGCCTTTCAAGGTGCCGTGCAGGGGCGCTCCCGGCGCAATATGAGCGGCGCGCAAGGGCGTGGGCGGCGTGACGTTGGACAAACTGTGATCCTGCGGTTTGGCTGGACTGGCGCGCGACGTGCACTATAAGCCGGACGCCCGAAGGGCGGCTAGCATGCCTTGAGTTGTGGCAAAGTGCCAGTCCTGCCTGGCTGGACTGCCCCAGCGCATTCAGGTAGCTTTGCCGGTTACGCGGGGGCGTTCCAGCCCCAGACATTCAGGCTTTTTTTTGCTCGCTGGCATTGATGATAGTCAAAGGCCCGCGCGGCGCATGGCCTGGCACGGGCTTCGTCCGCTTAATTCATCAGTCACTGACGCTAGGTTCACCATGGCTCAATACGTCTTCACCATGCATCGGCTGGGAAAAGTTGTTCCGCCGAAGCGGGAAATCCTGAAAAACATTTCGCTGTCCTTCTTCCCAGGCGCCAAGATCGGCGTGCTCGGCCTCAACGGTTCGGGTAAATCCACCCTGCTGAAAATCATGGCAGGCGTCGACACCGAGTTCGAAGGCGAAGCGCGCCCGATGCCGGACCTGAACATCGGTTACCTGCCGCAAGAGCCGATCCTGGACCCGACCAAGACCGTGCGTGAAGTGGTCGAAGAGGCCGTCAGCGTGATCAAGGACGCCCAGGCGCGCCTCGACGAGGTGTACGCTGCCTACGCCGAACCGGATGCCGACTTCGACAAGCTGGCCGCCGAACAGGCCAAGCTTGAAGCGATCCTGCAAGCGGGCGATGGCCACAACCTGGAGCGCCAACTGGAAGTCGCCGCCGATGCGCTGCGCCTGCCAGCCTGGGACGCCAAGGTTGAGCACCTGTCCGGTGGTGAGAAGCGTCGTGTGGCCCTGTGCCGCCTGCTGCTGTCGGCCCCTGACATGCTGCTGCTCGACGAACCGACCAACCACCTGGACGCCGATTCCGTCGCCTGGCTGGAGCATTTCCTCCACGACTTCCCAGGCACCGTGGTTGCGATCACGCACGACCGTTACTTCCTGGACAACGTCGCCGGCTGGATCCTCGAACTCGACCGCGGCGCCGGTATCCCTTACGAGGGCAACTACTCCGGTTGGCTGGAAGCCAAGTCCGACCGTCTGGCCGCCGAATCCAAGCAGCAATCGGCCCACGAAAAAGCCATGAAGGAAGAACTGGAGTGGGTGCGCAAAGGCGCCAAGGCCCGTCAGTCCAAATCCAAGGCTCGTCTGCAACGCTTTGAAGAAATGCAGTCGCAGGAATTCCAGAAGCGCAGCGAGACCAACGAGATCTACATCCCGGCTGGCCCGCGCCTGGGTGACAAGGTCATCGAGTTCAAGAACGTCACCAAAGGCTATGGCGACCGCGTGCTGATCGACAACCTGTCGTTCGCCATGCCAAAAGGCGCGATCGTCGGCGTTATCGGTGGTAACGGTGCGGGTAAATCCACACTGTTCCGCATGCTGATGGGCAAGGAAACCCCGGACTCGGGCAGCATCGAGATCGGTGACACCGTGCAACTGGCCTGTGTGGACCAGAGCCGCGACGACCTGGACGGCAGCAAGACCGTGTTCCAGCAGATCTCCGACGGTTCCGACCAGATCCGCATCGGCAACTATGAAATCCCGTCGCGCACCTACGTCGGTCGTTTCAACTTCAAAGGCGGCGACCAGCAGAAGTTCGTCAAGGACTTGTCCGGTGGTGAGCGCGGTCGCTTGCACCTGGCCCTGACCCTGAAAGAAGGCGGCAACGTCCTGCTGCTCGACGAACCGTCCAACGACCTCGACGTTGAAACCCTGCGTTCCCTGGAAGAAGCCCTGCTGGACTTCCCGGGCGCCGCCATTGTGATCTCTCACGATCGGTGGTTCCTTGACCGCGTCGCGACCCACATCCTGGCGTACGAAGATGACTCCCAAGCGGTGTTCTTCGAAGGCAACTACACCGAGTACGAAGCCGACCGTAAGAAGCGCTTGGGTGAGGCCGCTGCCCAGCCGCACCGTGTGCGTCACAAAAAACTGGCCTGATGCTGCAATAGCCGCAACAGCCTGTTGAAAAAATACCCCTCACGCAGGGGTATTTTTTTGCCCGCGTTATGCCGGAAGCGTCGTGGGCGCCAGGGCCGGGCGGCTGCGCAGCAATTCTTCGACCACCCCCATAAACGCCTCGACCAACAATGAGCGTGACGGTGAGCGCGTGAGTATCAGCAGGTGTACCCAGGCTTCGGGGTCTGCCAAGGGGCGGTAGACCACGCCTTCCCTGGCCAGGGTGCGGGTGCACTGGGGCACGAGCGAGACACCTTGGCCTGCCGCCACCAGGGC
Organism: Pseudomonas sp. FP215; assembly: GCF_030687795.1. Classification (NCBI taxonomy): domain Bacteria; kingdom Pseudomonadati; phylum Pseudomonadota; class Gammaproteobacteria; order Pseudomonadales; family Pseudomonadaceae; genus Pseudomonas; species Pseudomonas sp. FP215. The sequence continues at coordinate 5,708,695 of NZ_CP117447.1, read as the reverse complement.
GATGATCGAGGTGATCTGGCGCCCCGCAGGGCCCGGGCGCAGCGCCAGGCCGCGGCGTTGATACAGGTGCTCGATGGAGCCGTTGAGGCCCGAACCGTAGTCGCTGGGGAACAGAATCAACGGGTACTCACTGAGCTGGGCGAGGGTGACTTCGTCCTGGTCCGCCAGCAGGTTGTCGCTGCAAAGCGCCGCCACCAGCGGTTCTTGCCCCAAGGACAAAGCCTCGACGCCGGTTTGCCCAGCCTCCGGCAGTAGGCGGCTCATGCCGACGTCGATGCGCCCGTCCAGCACGTGCGTGTGCAGGCTACCGGAAGCGCTCTCCACCAGGGTCAGTTGCACATCGGGAAAACGCTGGGCGAAGGCTTGCAGGGTTTGGCTGAAGAGTTCCGACAGGGCGATCGAGCTGGCATAGCCTACGACCAGTTGGCCGGTCGAGCCGGCAGCCAGCTTGGCGGCGATGTCTTGTGCAAGCCTGGCGTGCTCCAGCGCCGCGCGGGCATAGGGCAAAAAGTGCTGGCCTTGGGCGGTCAGTGTGACCGTGCGGCTGGTGCGGTCGAACAGGCGAAAGCCAAGCTCGGTTTCCAGGGCCGAGATCTGCCGCGTCAGGGGCGGTTGGGCAAGGTGCAGGCGCTGGGCCGCACGGCCGAAGTGCAGCTCTTCGGCGACCGTCAGGAAGTAACGTAACTTGCGTAGATCAAGCATTCTGTTTCCTGGGTATTGATCGGTCCGAATTCGGTATTGGTATTCCCTGCGCTGGGTATTCTATAAACATCCTCGACTATAAGACGAGAGATCACATGAACCCGCGCTTGCCTCACGCCCGCTTCGCCGTGTTCCTGTGTGGCTGTGCGGCGTTTCTGAATCTTTATGCGACACAGAGCATCCTGCCTGCGTTTGCCGAAAGCTTCCAGGTGAGCGCCCGGCAGGCAGGGTGGAGCATCACGGTGACCACGCTGGCCGTGGCGCTGACCGCGCCGTTTGTCGGGCGTCTGACCGGACGTTTCGAGCAACGCACGGTGATTGCCGTGGCCGCGTTGCTGCTGGCGCTGCCGACGCTGCTGACGGCCTATGTAGACAGCTTTGCCGAGTTGCTGGTGTGGCGTTTTGTCGAAGGGATGTTGATCCCCGTGGTGTTCGCCACCAGCGTGGCCTATATCGGCGATCGCTGGCGTGCGGCCAGCGTTACCGAGATCACCAGTTTGTACGTCGCGGGTACGGTGCTCGGAGGGTTTGCCGGGCGCTTTGTCTCGGGTGTCATGACCCAATATGTGGGCTGGCGCGAAGCCTTCGAACTGTTGGCGGTGATCAGCCTGCTGGTCGGCCTGCTGATTGTGTGGCTGTTGCCGGCCAACCCGGTGGCGCGGCCCGGCGTTGCGGCCGTGGGCATGCGCGGGGTGCGCCGGCTTCTGCGCAAACCCTTGCTGGCGGCTTATGGCGTCGGTTTTTGTGTGCTGTTCTCACAAGTCGCAACCTTTACCTATGCCGGGCTGTATCTCAGCCAGGCCCCGTTCAACCTGGGCGCTGCGGCCTTGGGCACTTTGTATGCGGTGTTCCTACTGGCGCTGGTGGTCATTCCTGTTGCGGGTCGCTTGAGCAAATCGCGCCCACAATCGCAGTTACTGACCGGCGCTGTGGCGCTCGGCATCTGTGGCTCGGCGCTGACATTGTTGCCGTCCCTGTGGCTGATCGTGCTGGGGCTGGCCCTGAGCTCGACCGGCGTATTCCTGGCGCAGGCATCCGCCAATGCCTATATCGCCACCACGGCAGGCCCGGACAAGTCCGGCGCCGTGGGGTTGTACCTGACCGGCTATTACCTGGGCGGCAGCGCCGGCGCTGTGGTCCCGGCCATGCTCTGGAATCAATGGGGCTGGCCGGGCTGCGTGGCGTTGGTCGCAGGTTTTCAGCTGTTGTCGCTGGCGATTGCCCTGCTGGGCTGGAAGCCGGCAACGCCCCAGGCCCTGGTCGCCGGACAGCGCGGCAAATCGGCCTGATTTTCATCCAATAAAGGACTATGCATCTGTAACTGCACCACCGCTATCGCAGGCAAGCCAGCTCCCACATTTGATCGAGTACACCGGTCATGTGGGAGCTGGCTTGCCTGCGATAACGGCCTACCTGTTGGTGCAAAACTCAGAGCGAAATCCCCATTTAAGGGCAAAAAAAGGCAGTTATTTATACTTATTGCACCATTTAATTTCACAAAGGCGACATTTTGCCCTGTCGCGGTGCGAAACGAATTGATAAAGTCCGGCTCAATCTCTGTTTAACAACAATCAATTTGCCGAGACTTTTCATGACCGAATCCGTCGATTCCTTCCTTGCCCGCCTCAAGAAACGCGACCCGGACCAACCGGAATTCCACCAGGCTGTAGAAGAAGTTTTACGCAGCCTGTGGCCCTTTCTTGAAGCCAATCCGCACTATCTGACCTCGGGCATCCTGGAGCGCATCTGCGAGCCGGAGCGCGCGATCACGTTCCGGGTGTCGTGGGTGGATGATCACGGCAAGGTCCAGGTCAATCGCGGTTTCCGTATCCAGATGAACAGCGCCATTGGGCCCTACAAAGGCGGCTTGCGCTTTCACCCTTCGGTCAACCTGGGCGTGCTGAAATTCCTCGCCTTCGAACAGACCTTCAAAAACTCCCTGACCTCGCTGCCCATGGGCGGCGGCAAAGGCGGCTCGGATTTCGACCCCAAGGGCAAGAGCGACGCCGAAGTGATGCGTTTCTGCCAGGCGTTCATGAGCGAGCTGTACCGCCACATCGGTGCGGACGTGGACGTACCGGCCGGCGACATCGGTGTGGGCGCGCGGGAAATCGGCTTTCTGTTCGGCCAGTACAAACGCTTGAGCAATCAATTCACCTCGGTGCTGACCGGCAAGGGCATGACTTACGGCGGCAGCTTGATCCGCCCGGAAGCCACCGGTTTTGGCTGTGTGTATTTCGCCGAGGAAATGCTCAAGCGCCAAGGCCAGCGTGTTGAAGGCAAGCGGGTGGCGGTGTCCGGCTCCGGCAACGTGGCGCAGTACGCGGCGCGCAAGGTCATGGACCTGGGCGGCAAGGTCATTTCCCTGTCGGACTCCGAAGGCACCCTGTACGCCGAAAGCGGTTTGACCGAAGAACAATGGTCCGCCCTGTTGGAGCTGAAAAACGTACAGCGCGGGCGAATCAGTGAACTGGCCACACGTTTCGGCCTGGAATTCCGCAAAGGCCAAGCGCCGTGGGAACTGGCCTGCGATATCGCGCTGCCGTGCGCCACCCAGAACGAACTCGACGCCGACGCTGCGCGCACCTTGCTGCGCAACGGCTGCCTCTGCGTGGCCGAAGGCGCCAACATGCCGACCACCTTGGAGGCTGTGGATATCTTTATCGACGCGGGCATCCTGTTTGCGCCGGGCAAAGCGTCCAACGCCGGTGGTGTGGCGGTGAGCGGCCTGGAAATGTCGCAGAACGCCATGCGCCTGCTGTGGACCGCAGGCGAAGTGGACAGCAAGCTGCACAACATCATGCAGTCGATCCACCATGCCTGCGTGCATTACGGTGAAGAAAACGGCCGCATCAACTACGTCAAGGGCGCCAACATCGCAGGCTTCGTGAAAGTGGCTGACGCGATGCTGGCCCAAGGCATCGTTTAAATCTCGGGTTCGACGCGTAACACTTCGATCAACTGATCGCCGACGGGGCGCTGCCACAGCACCTCGTCGCCCACTTGGGCGCCCAACAAGGCACGGCCCAGGGGTGAGCCCCAATTGATCAAACCTGCGTTGGCATCGGCTTGGTCTTCCCCGACTAACTGGATGCGCTGCTGTTCGTCCTGCTCGTTGGCGAACGTGACCCAACTGCCGATCTGTACCTTGTCGGTGGACGTGGCCGGCACGACTACCTGGGCGCTTTGCACCCGCTGGTTGAAGTAGCGTAAATCCCGCTCAAGGTCGGCCTGGCGCTGTTTATCAGCTTGCTCGCCCTTGGCGGCTTCGTCGCTGTGCTCCGCGTGTAACTGCGCCACCTTGGCCTGCAACTGCGCCAACCCTTGCGCCGTCAGGCGGTTGGGCTGCTCGCTGACCTGGCGTTCCACCGGCTGATCGGCCTGTGCCGCCGCGTTGTCTTCATTTACAAAAGCTCGGCTCATGGCGTTCTCCTTCCTATGGAAGTTGGGCCACGTTCGCGGGCTGATCGTTCCCACGCTGCGCGTGGGAATGCATCCTGTGACGCTCCGCGTCACGATCAGCGCAAGCGATAGGCTTTGGCGGCGTCGCGATCTTTTTCCTGCTGCCAATCGTGTTCGCGGTCGTCCCTGCGGTTTTCCTCGTAATCGCGCAGTTCCTGGCTCTCGCGCATGGCCTTGCACTGACGAAACCCATCTTCCCAACCTTCGGCGTATGGCCGGTCTTTCAGATAGCGCGGCACATTCTTGCGAAACTCCCCGGTAATCACCCCAGCGGCCTGGCGACCGCTGCTGCAACCGTCGTCAAAACCGTCGGCGAAGGCCGGTGGATAACCTTTGGCCAGTAATTCCTGATGGGTTGACTGGCAACCCGACAACCCCACCACCGCGCACAGCATGACCGCATACCGCCACATGGCGTACTCCCTGGCCGTTTTACGGCTGATAAGGAGAGTCTAGAAGGGGATTTGTCAGCTGTATGTGAAAGGGGTGTCAGAGGGATGTGCCGGACTTTTGGTCAAGTGCAAACCAACTGTAGGAGCGAGCTTGCTCGCGAAAAACTCACAAACGCCGCGTTTATCCAGGAAGCACACGTTATCGTTGACGTTTTTCGCGAGCAAGCTCGCTCCTACAGAGAGCGAGCGCCGCCTAGCTTTTGATTTTTACCAGGCTGCGTCAGTAGTGGTACCACTTCACTTCAAGCATCACTTCATTTACCGGCGTGGACAGGTGGCTGTACTCACGCTGGGCACTCAGGCGCAGGCCCAGGTTGCGTGACAGTTCCCATTGCTGGTTGAGGCTGATGCTGCGCCGCACTTCGCCGTTGGTGAAGAAGTCGCCCTTGGCTTCCAGGCTCAGGTTGCCCAACGGGTTTTTCCACAGCACGCCGGTGTTGAACCCGGCCGCAGGGGAGATGGCTTCGCTGAAGTCGTTGTTGTGCTCCACGCGCACGGTGCCGAGGGCGAAGCCGAGCATGTCGTCGGAGAGTTGCCAGGTGCCACCGGCGCCGCCGTTGACGTGGGCGACCAGGGTTTCGTCGTCGTGTTTGCCCGGCACGCGTTCCAGGCCGCCGGTGACTTGCCACGACCAGGGTTGCAGCAGCGCATTGCGCGGCGTCAGCGAGCGGATGGTGGCCAGGTCCAGTTGCTGGAGCTGCCAGTGATTGCCCTCGTATTGGCGCAATTTCATTTGCAAAATTTCGATCTGCGCGCCCAGGGGGAAGCCTTCGGCGTTGTCGTTGAGGTCGTGATACGCCATGCGCAGGCCGTATTCGCCGAAGGCTTTGTCGCCGCGGGTGCCGATGCCGGCTTGCCAGGTGCGCGACTCATGGCCGTTTTCCGGCAGGCCAGGCGGGGTGATCTTCAGGTCTGGCGCCGGGTTCTGGTTGATTGCGCGCAGCAGTTCGAAGCTGCGTTGGGAGCGTGTCGCATCGCGTTCCAAACCGTTGGCGCGGTAGCGGCCCAGGCGGTAAGCGGCGTCCACGATCAGTGCCTGGCGCTCGCGGGGCAGGGCTTTGAATGCAGGTTCCTGCAATTGCTTTTGGTCATCGCTGATTTTCAGCACCCACTGTTGCTCATCGCTATCGAGTGGCTTGGCGCGTTCCAGCAGTTCACGTTCACGGGATGGGCGATAGTCGATCTTCTCTACCAGCCCTGCGTCTTTTACCGCTTTGACCGTGTCGGTAGGGATCGCGGTGAGCGGGAACTGTTCGGTCAGGCGCAGGCCGGGGCGGGCGACTTGCAGCAGTTCGAGCAGGCGGTAGGAGCAGTTTTCGTCGAAGAAGAAGTAGTCGAATTGGATCTGCTTGAGCTCCCACACGTGCTCGACCATGCGCTTGGTCTCGACCTCGGTGAGGTTCAGGCGGTACTCCCACAAATCGCGGTTTTCGAGGCTACGGTATTCCGAGAGTTTTTCCTGGTAAGGCACCAGGGCGAACAGGCCGGGGTAACCGCCCATCAGGCCCTTCCAGGCATAGAGGATGCTGTTGTCGGAGCCTTCGATATAGGCACCGAAGTTGATCGCATAGCTGAGCAGCGCGGTGTTGTTGCTTTGCACGTCGGCCTGGTCGATGCGCAGCAGGGTGTGGCCGAACATCGACGACGGGCTGTTGAGGTAGGCCGCCGGGAAGATCATCACCGCACTATGGGGCGCGACGTCCTTGAACCACTGGGTGAACTCTTTGCATTCCAGGGCGGGCAGGTCGTTGAGTTGCAACTGCGCCTTGAGCCAGCGGGTACGTGCGGGGTAAACACATTGGGCGTGCTTTTCACCCAGGCTGGCCGGTGCGTACAGCGCATCAACGGTGGCCTTGAGTTCCGCATCCGGATGGTGTGCGCCATCGGGAGCGAGGAAGAATTTCTTGTCGCTGACATAGCTGCGCCAGCCACTGACTTTGCCGGCTTCGTAGTGCCCCAGCGACAGCCAGAACGGATCATTGGCCAGTTGCTGCAAACGTTGATCATCAAGGTGCGGGGCCGCGTACAGCGGGGCGCAGGCGAAGAGTGCCAACCAGGCAAAGCGTTTGAGCATAGGGGCAACTTAAGTCAAAAAAGTGAGACCCAAAGGGGAGGCGGGTCCAAAAATAGTACCCGCGCCTCGAAAGGCGCGGGCAGGTCGAGCTTAAGCCTGGGTTGCGTATTTCGCCAGACGGGCATCGCTTTTCAGTACAGCAATGGTGTTGTTGTGCACGTCGTCAGCGGTCACGTCAGCCTTGCTGAAGATCTGCTGGAAGTGTTCATGGGTCACAGCCGCGAAGTGCTCGCGATCTTCAGGGGCAACACCCAGTACCACCGCGTAGGTGGTCAGCGCTTCGCCGTTGCCTTTGGCCATGTCTTCGGACAGCTCGTTCATCATGCCATTCATGGCAATCCAGGACTTGCCGCCGTAGGACAGGGCGCTGTTGGTGCTGCAACCGTTGGTGCCCGAGGTCATGCCGAAGGTGGCGTTACCCGAAGTACCGTTGGTGGTGGAGGCGAGGAAGTGGGCCGGAGTACCGCGCTGGCCTTCAAACAACATGTTGCCCCAACCGCAGTTCGGGCCACCTGGTGCTTCTGCCATTGCATTGAGGGAGACGACGGTGAAGAGAGTACCAAGAAGGATCCGTTTCATAGCTTTGTTCTCTTTGTGTGCAAACCAATGGACAAGGGTTCAGGTGCTCAACGCACCCTAGGGGCCAGTTATTAGTCCAACCCGCGCAGTTTGGAGTTTAGGCACGTTCCCAGGGTTCCGTGTTTTTTTATAAACATTCAGTGGCGGGCGATTTTTTTGTAGGACGCGTGCCGTGTCTATGCTTTCCCGAAAGCGCGCCTTGCCAGAGCGCTCAACCGGGAGCCAGAATGCCCCATCTGCCCCGCCTGATGTAAGGAAGCCCGATGCCTGATCCTGTTGCTGCCAGCTTGCGTCTAGCGCCCGAAGCGCTGACTCGCCCTTTCTCCGCTGAACAGTTCAGCTTCTCGACCACCAATGATTTGGAGCCCTTTCGCGGTGTGCTTGGCCAGGAACGTGCGGTTGAAGCCTTGCAGTTCGGCGTGGCCATGCCACGCCCCGGTTACAACGTGTTTGTCATGGGCGAGCCGGGCACCGGCCGCTTTTCGTTCGTCAAACGCTACCTGAAAGCCGAAGGCAAGCGCCTGCAAACCCCGGCGGACTGGGTTTATGTGAATAATTTCGACGAGCCCCGCGAGCCCCGCGCCCTGGAATTGCCGGGTGGCGCCGCTGCGGCGTTTATCGCCGATATCAACGCCCTGGTCGATAACCTGGTCGCCACCTTCCCGGCAGTGTTCGAACACCCGACGTATCAACAGCGTAAAAGCGCCATCGACCGGGCGTTCAACCAGCGCTACGACAAAGCGCTGGACGTGATCGAGCGCCTGGCCCTGGAAAAAGACGTGGCGCTGTACCGCGACAGCTCCAACATCGCCTTCACGCCGATGCTCGACGGCAAGGCGCTGGACGAAGCCGAGTTTTCGCAACTGCCGGAAGCCGATCGCGAGCGCTTCCACACCGATATCTCCGAGCTGGAAGAACGCCTCAACGAAGAGCTGGCCAGCCTGCCGCAGTGGAAGCGCGAGTCCAACAACCAACTGCGCCAGTTCAACGAAGAAACCATCACCCTGGCCCTACAGCCTTTGCTGGCGCCGTTGTCGGAAAAATACGCAGAAAATGCCGGCGTGTGTGGCTACCTGCAAGCCATGCAGGTGTACCTGCTCAAAACCGTGGTCGAGCAATTGGTGGACGACGCCAAGACCGACGCCCAGGCGCGCAAGCTGCTCGAAGAGCAATACTGCCCGAGCCTGGTGGTAGGCCACTCGGTCAACGGTGGCGCGCCGGTGGTGTTTGAACCGCACCCGACCTACGACAACCTGTTCGGCCGTATCGAATACAGCACCGACCAGGGCGCGCTCTACACCACCTATCGCCAGTTGCGTCCAGGTGCGTTGCACCGCGCCAACGGCGGTTTCCTGATCCTGGAAGCCGAAAAAATGCTCAGCGAGCCGTTTGTGTGGGATGCGCTCAAGCGCTCCCTGCAATCGCGCAAGCTGAAGATGGAATCGCCCCTGGGCGAACTCGGCCGCCTGGCCACCGTGACCCTCAACCCGCAGATGATTCCCTTGCAGGTCAAGGTGATCATCATCGGTTCGCGCCAGTTGTATTACGCCTTGCAGGACGCAGACCCGGACTTCCAGGAGATGTTCCGCGTACTGGTGGACTTCGACGAAGACATCCCGATGGTCGACGAGAGCCTGGAGCAGTTCGCCCAGTTGCTCAAAACCCGTACCTCGGAAGAAGGCATGGCGCCGCTCACCTCGGACGCGGTGGCGCGCTTGGCGACTTACAGCGCACGTCTGGCCGAACATCAGGGCCGTTTGTCGGCGCGTATTGGTGATTTGTTCCAGCTGGTGAGCGAGGCGGACTTTATTCGCCACCTGGCGGGCGACGAGATGACCGATGCCGGGCACATCGAGCGCGCCCTCAAGGCCAAGGCCACGCGCACCGGCCGCGTATCGGCGCGGATTCTCGACGACATGCTCGCCGGCGTCATCCTCATCGACACCGCCGGTGCGGCTGTGGGCAAGTGCAACGGGTTGACGGTGCTGGAGGTGGGCGACTCGGCATTCGGCGTACCGGCGCGGATTTCCGCCACGGTGTACCCGGGCGGCAGCGGCATTGTCGACATCGAGCGCGAAGTTAACCTCGGCCAGCCGATTCACTCCAAGGGCGTGATGATCCTCACCGGTTACCTGGGCAGCCGCTATGCCCAGGAATTCCCGTTGGCGATTTCCGCGAGTATCGCCCTGGAGCAGTCCTACGGGTATGTGGACGGCGACAGCGCTTCTCTGGGCGAGGCATGCACCTTGATCTCGGCCTTGTCGAAGACGCCGCTCAAGCAATGCTTTGCGATCACCGGCTCGATCAACCAGTTTGGTGAAGTGCAGGCGGTGGGCGGGGTCAACGAGAAGATCGAAGGCTTCTTCCGCCTCTGCGAAGCTCGCGGGTTGACCGGTGAGCAAGGGGCGATCATCCCTCAAGCCAACGTGGCCACGCTGATGCTCGACGAGAAGGTGTTGCAGGCCGTGCGTGCCGGGCAATTCCATATCTATGCGGTGCGCCAGGCGGATGAGGCGTTGAGCCTGCTGGTGGGCGAGGATGCCGGTGAGCCGGACGCCGAGGGGCAGTTCCCGGAAGGCACCGTGAATGCGCGGGTGGTGGAGCGCTTGCGGGCGATTGCCGAAATGATCAGCGAGGAGGATTTGAAGGAGGCGGAAAAAGAGCTGGCGCAGCAGGCGTTGGCAGAAGCCAAGCCGACCTGATTGCTGTTGGGAGCTGGCTTGCCTTAAGGCAAGTCAGTTAAGCGGTCATCGCCTTTTGTAGGAGCGAGCTTGCTCGCGAAAAACGTCAACGATAACGCGTGCTTGCTGAATGAACGCGGCGCCTGTGAGTTTTTCGCGAGCAAGCTCGCTCCTACAAAAAAGCCTTGACTGACTGGCACTAAGGCAAGCCAGCTCCCACAGTGATCTATGGTGTATTTGGGACGTTTAGCGTGCCACAAAATTGACTCTCGCCTGGGACCAACGCCCGTTGGTCTCTACAACCTTGGTTTGTCGCGTTTTTATTCTATTCTCAGAGTCAGGGATATCCACAGGAGTCGCAGGATAGAAACAGCCTCGCCGTGCGCTGGGGCTGAACACCGATCTACCGAGGGTCGCCGCCATGTCGCGCAACCTTTGCCTTACCCGCCAGTGCCTGGGCCTGGTCACCCGTATCGAATGCTCCATTCGCCCTCTTGCCGGGGATAACGGGATGTGGACGCTGCTATTTGCCGCCGGCATGTCGGGCGAACAGCCATCCACCGTCAAATCCCAGGGCCCGTTCCATGGGCCTTTCGTGGCAGAACGCATGCTGGGCACCATCGTCGATAGCCTGACCTTGCACGGCTACGAGCAAATGGACGAGCCGCAGATCTGGTGCCTGCACCTGCAGGCCCATCTGCGCCAACTCAATGGCGGCCAGGAGCGGCTGGCCCTCTGACGATCGTTCCCACGCTCCGCGTGGTAACGCCGCCCCGGACGCTCCGCGTCCACCCAGGGTTATTTGCTCTCAGGCCTGTCCAATTTCACCTCAAAACCGTACTGCACGGTGCTGAGGTCGGTGCGCTGGTAACTTTCCAGCGTGGTCGGCTGGCCGTAGAAATAATGCACGTCAAACATCGCCGTGCCGTATTCCTCGGCGCGGTGGCTGACACCGAGGATCTCCTTGAGGTAATTGCCGCTGGCATCCTTGGCGTAGAAGCGCCAGCTGTCGGCGGGGAAGTCCTTTTGGTCGACGATCAGCGCGTTGTCCTTGAGCGACAAACCCTTGGGCAGCTTGGCGGCGTCAATCGTGGCTTTCTCGATGGTGGCCAAAAACAACGGTACCGAGCCCACCACATACGCCGGGGTTTCCGGGAACAGGTTGAGGTCGTACGTCAGCGTGCCGCTGGCGGCATTCAGCTCAAACGCTTCGGTCGGCAGCTCAATGGGTTCGCCACGTTCGCCCTTGTCGTCGGCGGTGAAAAAGGTGATAGGCGCGTCACTGTTGTTGCGCTCGGCACCGACCAGGTCGTCATTGAAGGTGAACGGGTGGTCGAACACGATCTTTGCGGCACTGGCGTCTTCGGTCGATTGACTGATGGTGACGCTGTTTTTCAGTTGCTCCTCGGTCATCGAGGCATCTTTGAGCCAACTGGCGGCGCTGTCGTCATACACCGTGACCGGCATTGGTAGGGCCTGCACGGTCTTTTGCAGGCTGTTCCTGTCAAAGCGCATCACCGGCAGGTCCAGGTCTTTACGGGTGAGGGTGGCCTTGGAGAAATCCAGCACATTGACCTGCAGGTTATCGATCAGCCCGTTGAAGTACACCTTGGCGTAATGGCTGGTCTGCTGGCGCTCGAAGGCTTTTTGCGCGTCGGTGAGCTGTTTATCGAAGGCATCGGACCACGCGGTCTGTTTTTGCATCTCGGCCAGTTGTTTCTCATAGAACGCCACCTGCGCGGCACTCTCGTTGATCGAACCTGAGCGGGTCAGAAACTGCCCGGTGCTGTCCCGTGCCTGCACCAGCAGCGGGTTGGGTGACGCATCGCCCACTTCGGCGGCCAGGGGCTGGCTGTTGGTCAGTTCGATCTCGGCGTAGTTCTTTTCCAGCGTCAGCAGGTTGAGGGTGATGTTGCCGTCGGTGCGTTTATGGCCCACGTCTTGTTTGGTCAGGTCGAATGTCAGCACCTTGCCCGGGGTGATCACCTCCACCGCGCCCTTGAGGCTGATGGGTTGTGGCTGGCTCTTGTTTTCCGTCTCGATGCCTTCGATAAACGGGTAGGTCACCGTCAGGTCGTCGGGGTTGGTCAGGTTGGAGCTGCTGGGGCTCAGTTGGATGCCGGGGTCGGTTTCTGACCATTCCGGTTGGAAGGGAATGATTTTATTGTTGCTCAGGGTGACCGACTGCCATTCCAGGCCATGGGGGAAGGGGAACTGGTCCGGGGCGTTGAAGTTGAACGGGAAGACCGGCTGCAAATCCGTCAGGTAGTCGGAATGCGAGGCTTTGCGCAGTACGAAAAGGCCGTTGATGTAGGTGTCCACCAGCGCTTGGGGCGTAGGGTAATGCTTGAGCAGGGCCAGGCTGTCTTCGCCGTATTCGGCTTCGATGGGCTTGCTGGCGAGCTTGACGCGCGCACGTTCCAGCAACAGCAGCGAGCCGCCCAGGTCGGCGATGGCATCGCGCAGCTTGGGGTCCTGGATGCTGTCCAGGGACTGTTCGAACTTTGTGGTTTTCTCTTCGAGGGTCGCCTGCTTCTGCTCTTCTTTGGGGGAGCAGCCGCTGGCCATCAGCAACGCCGCACACAGGCCGAGAGCGGCCAAAGGGGATCGCACATCCATCATCTGAGTCTTCCTGTCCGACATCATCGAGCCGAGTGAATGGTCTCGACACTAGCAGAAAAATTCTCTTACAGATGCCACTTGGGTCAGTTTTCTCGCGGTGACAGGGGCTAGGTGGCGGCTGGTATACTCGGCGCCATTTTTAGCCAAGCTGTGTGAGATTCAATGGAACGCTTTATCGAAAATACGATGTACGCCTCGCGTTGGCTGCTGGCACCGATCTACCTGGGCCTGTCCCTGGGCTTGTTGATCCTGGCGCTGAAATTCTTCCAGGAAATCATTCACGTGATTCCCAACATCTTCACCATGTTGGAAGCCGAAGTGATCCTGCTGCTGCTGTCGTTGATCGACATGGCCCTGGTCGGCGGCTTGCTGGTGATGGTGATGATTTCCGGCTACGAGAACTTCGTCTCGCAGCTGGATATCGACGAGAACAAGGAAAAGCTCAACTGGCTGGGCACCATGGACTCTTCGTCGCTGAAGATGAAAGTGGCGGCGTCCATCGTGGCGATTTCCTCCATCCACCTGCTGCGCATCTTCATGGACGCCAAGAACGTCGATCCAGAGCACCTGATGTGGTACGTGATCATCCACATGACGTTCGTGGTCTCGGCGTTTGCGATGGGCTACCTGGACAAGCTCACCAAGCATTAAGGCCACGCGCTGGCCTTACTGCTCCACGAAGTAGTAAGGCTGGCGGTTGACTGCCATTTGCTTGATCACCGTAACCGGCGCTTTCAGCCGGTCGGTGTGGTCTGTCAACGCAACGTTGCCGGGCTTGGCGCTGAGGAAGGTACGCAGTTCGGCTTCGGTGTTCAGGATCGGCAAGTAGGCCTGCAGGTAGAACACGCTGGCGCCGTCGATGCGCTCGTTGGGTTGATACATCGCCACCGTCCTGCCTTCGTCTTGCAGGGCCTGGATCTGACTCATCACCGGTACGAATGAATGGCGCACATCGGCTTTGGGTGCAAACCAGAACGCTGCGCTCAGGTAGCAGGCGATGGCCAGGGTGAACACCCCGGTGACGATGCTTCGGTGGTGGCGGTACAGCGCCGGCTTGTGTGCCTTGGCCCACTCCAGCAACACCCGCGCATATTCGGCGGCCAGCACCGCGGCGGCTGGCGTCAGCGCCATCAAGTACACCGTGCGTTTGCTGGAAGCCAGGGTCAGCAGGGTGAACTGCGCCACCAGCCACACACTGAAAAACAACCGGTAGCGGTTGCGCACCAGGCTTTTGCGGAAATGCCACAGGCCCAGGTACACCAGGATGTTCCAGGGCAAGAAGGCTTCAGGCAGTTTGGCGAGGTAATAGTAAAACGGCTCGTAATGCCCAGCTTCTACGAACGAACCACTGAAGCGCCCGACGCTATTGGTCCATAACACCTCACCCACCGCCTGCATCCCACCGCGCTGAAACAGAAACCCCAGCCAGATCAGCAGCGGCACCAACGCCAACAACGTTAACAGCGCCGGCTTGAGCCAATCGCCCAGCCGCAGGCGCTTATCCATCAGGCTGGTGCAAAGCAGGTACACAAAAATCACAATGCCCGGCATCGCCAGGCCCAACACCCCCTTGCTCAACGTGGCGATGACCATCCCGGCGGTAAACAACGCCCAGGCCCAGGTGCTCGAACCTTCGCGCTCGGGCCGTACCGCCTGGTAAAACCCCAGCAGGGCGGCGGTGACACCGAGGCTGAGCAATGAATCCTCACCCACACCCCGCACATTGCCCCAGTAACTGGCCATGGTCGCCAGGATCAGCGCAGCACTGAACGCCAGCGTCTGCGGCCGCCCGAACCGACGCAGCATCCCGTACAACAGCATCACACTGAACAGCCCGGCAAACGCCGACGCCAAGCGCACCGCCCCGGTGCTGGCGCCAAACAGGCGAATCGCCCCGGCGTCCAGCCACAGGCTCAGGGGCGGTTTTTCCAGGAAGGGTTCACGAAACAGATGCGGCACCACCCAGTCATTGTCCAGGTGCATCGCCATGGCGATCCCGGACACCCGGGCTTCGGTAGAGCCTTGCAGCTCATGGTTGCCGAGGGCGAAGAAGAACAACAGAGCAGCAAGCAAGAGCAGCAGGGGAGCGGGGCGCGTCATGGAGTCTGGCTACCGAGGCATGAGACCGATCGGGCGACCGGTCATGGGTAGTCAGGGAGTATACGAGCGCGATTCTTAACCTTTGGTGAACGGCCGTGGGGTTTTTCTCCGGCGGATCAAGGTAGCTTCAAACTGGGCACTGCCGCTTTGCCTTGTGCGGTCAGCACCGGCTCCAACTGCTCCCAGGTGAAGGCCAAGTCGTTGTCGCAACCGTCACCATTGGCCGGCGTCGAGAGTTGCAGGCCCTGGGTGTTGAAGCTGAGGTGAAAGATGGAGTAATCGGTGATCGCGGGGCAGCCCTCGTCGGTGGTGGTTTGCTTAGCCAGCCAAGTGCTGAAGGCGGCCGGCAGCTTCAAGTGGCCGGAATAGGCGTCATGCCATTGCTGATGGCCGCCGAGCCAGGTCCATGGGTCCACACTCTCACCGGTTTGCAGGTTCCAGGAGTGCAGGCCCCAACTGATGCCCATGGCGCCTTGGCCTGCGGCCCAGCGGTAGAACCGCACGGTGAGAAATTGCGATGACCAATAGGCGGGCTCAACCTCGATTTCACTGGTATAGACCGAGCCGTTTCGACCCAGGTATTCACGCCGTTCATAAAAATAGTCGGTTAGATCTTCGTCATTGACGGCCAGGGCTGCGAGCTGCTGGTTGATCTTCTGCACCGCCGGGCCGTCACCCTCCAGCTTGAGCGTGACGCGGGGGCCTTGGGTCTTGAGCTGGTAGGTGTGGTTGTGGAAAGTTTTCTTCTCAGTCTTGATCGGCAGCGGCGCGGCTTCCATGGGCGCGTTGTAGGCATCGCTGCCGCAGCCGTCCGTACCAATGCGGCGCAGGGCCAGTGGCAGCGGCGTACCGCCATCGGTTTTGCTCCAGGCACCAAAAAGGGTATCGGCCTGAGGTTTTTGCAGGGCCCAGAAACCTGTGTTGCCTTCCTCCACCCACGGGGCGTTGTCGTTGGCCTGGGTCAGTTGAATCGGGGTACGGATGCGCTGGTAGTAATAACTGCCATGCTCCCCGTCGGCGCCGTTGAAACACACGGTGATAGCGGACTTGCCCAAAGTACCTTGCCAAACCCCGGCCAGATCGGCAGCGGTGGCGAATGAAGGGATGAAGGCGAGGGCGATGACGGCGAAGGGCTTGAACACGGGTATCTGACTTCCGGTTGTCTGATAAAGGCCGTCAGCGTAATGGGAAGTGTGAGGGGATGCCAGAGGGCGAGATGTGCTGAGGCGTCTCGCCCTTTTTATAGGGTGGCGACCTTGCGCGGGTTAGCAGACCAGGAATCAAGGAACCCGGCGCACCCGAAAGTGCCCCACGCACAGCCGCCATGATACGAATCAGCGGATACTGAAAGCATCGCTCGAACGGATGGTGGCTTTGCAGGCCTTGATATTAACCGAGCTGCTAAACCCGGTCGCTGATTTTGCAGCGACAGGGGGAGGCTAGGCTTGTTGGGCTGAGTGCGCTAGTTCACCGACAGCTCGGCATCTTCCGGGAAAATTCCGAAGTTCGGCCCTGTTGACCTCCCCCGTCGTCAGGCTCTGTTAAAAGCTCCAGTCCTCAGCCTGAACCAACTGGCAGAACGGCCTGCACCGCCCCGGTGTTGGTGCCTTTAGTGAACGGATGGGGAAATATTGAGCGCAGGTGTTGCGTTCGTCACCACAATCCCCAAAGGCCCGCTGCGCTTTTCCACCGTCGCCCAGCCCTGATCACCGCTACCGCCCACATGACAGATCTTGATCTGCTTGTTCACTTCCGTATCGAACACCAGGATGCCCGAGCAACTACGGCTGCCGCCTGTTGTGTATTCGTACTGGGTTGTGTAGGTGCCGAGCGTCGCACTTGTAAGAAGGATGACCACTGCTAGCAGGGAGATCATGGCCATGGCACTTGCGATGAACGTACCGAGAAAAAACCTCAATCGGTCCAGGGGCTTTTTACGCAGCCATTCGGTTTTCCTGACGCGCCACACATAGAGCATCAGCACAATTGCCAGCACCGGCGACGCGATCAGGCAGATCTTCTCGGCCAACGGCTTGAAGTGCACAGACGGCCAGATAACGAATACCCAGGCCAGCACCAGCGCCATGGACACCAGCATGCCAATGGCGACCGGTATTACGAAGGCATAGGCGTTTTTGTTCAATGGGAGTTCGTCCTTGTCATCAATGCTTTGAGGGCCGCGGCGGGGGATATGATGGCAGTGATGCGCTTGGATGTCTGAGACGTATGACAGAAAAAGGCCGAGCCGCTGAACGCGCCTCGGCCTTTTGGTTACTGGAAGGTTTGCCTGTCTTGGGTGAGCACCAGCACCCGCTCAACCAACAGCTCACCCAGCACGGTGAGTTGCTGAGCGGCTAACAGCTTGTGACGGTTGGCGCCTTCCAGTTCGAAGGCCAGCTCGGTGGTCATGGCGTTGAGAGAGGCGAGAGTTTCGCTGGCTTGGATCAGGAGGGTTTCGCAGGGAATGTCTGGAGAGAGTGTGAAGAGGTTGGCGGTGGGAGGATTGGGGGTGATTTTTTTCACGATGAAGCTCCTACACTGTTCAAGGAGCTGCCTCCCCCTGCTGTCAAACAGAATAGGTGGCAGCTGTACGCGGGTTGACAGACCGGAAGTGTAGGAACCCGGCGCACCCGAAGATGCCCCACGCACAGCCGCCATGAACAGGGCGGAATGCGTAAGCATGCCGTCTTATCACGGGGTGTGAAAGGTTACACTTTTCGGCCTGTCAAAGCCGGTCGCTGATCATCAGCGACGCAGAGAAGTTAGCGTTGTGAAGTGGATTGCGCTAGTTCACCAACAGCGCGGCATGTTGCGGGAAAATTCCGAAGCGCTGCCCTGGCGACTTTCTTCCTTCCGGAGTTCAGGTCTCCAGCGCCAGCATTCTTTCCAGCCGAAAACCTCTGCTAAAAGCTCCAGTCCTCAGCCCGAACCAACTGGCAGAACGGCCCATTGAGCGTGGCATTGTGATGAGCCACGATGGCCTCGGCTTTCATCAAGGGCGTGTCAGAACAGGTATGGCCGTCGGCGATAAGTACCGCATCGAAGCCAAGGTCACGCGCAGCACGGCAGGTGCTGTCGACGCAGTATTGCGTTTTCATCCCAGTGACCACCACACCGGTCGCGCCGCTGGAGCGCAGATTGTCAGCCAGATCAGTCATTGCAAAAGCGTTAGGTCGGCGCTTTTCGAACACCACTTCCCCACCCAGCAACTTCAGTTCCTGTGCAATCAGCGTAAGCGGGCTGCCCGATTCGATTGGCGAGCCAGCGGGGCCGATATGACGCGCGAGAAAAATCGGTGCGCCTGCGCTGCGGGCCTTGTCCATCAGGGTGTTGAGCGTTTCCAACAGCTCGTCGCAGCGCCAGGGCTTTTCCGGGCCGTGAACAAGCCCGACTTGGATATCGAGTATCAACAGGGCGTACATGGGTGCATCTCCTTGCGTTTGAACCAGCGACACAAGGGCATAAAAAAAGGCCCTGTCCATCGCTGGCGGGCCTTTGAAGTGTTCGTTTGTTATTGGCTCACGACACCTCGCACGCTCCGCTTGATGCGGTCGTGGTGGTGGTTGTCGGGGTGAGGCAATAGGCAGTCATGAGCTGACACTAGCAATATCGCCGACGGCTGGCAAGGCAACCTCCAATGTCGCCTCAGTGCGCAAAACAGTCGTGTGAGTTCAAGTTACCAGCGCCCACCTATTACATGCTTGAGTTCAAACGCTGGCATAAAGGAGGCCACGCTGATGCAATCCCAGGAAAAGGACCTGTCTCTTGTTAACCACCTCTCGCTCAGCAGCGACGAAATCGAAGCATTTCGTCGCCAGGGGTTTATCAAACTCAAAGGCTTCTTATCTGAGCACGCCATTCAATCCTTGAAGCAGGCGGCCCGTTCGAAAGTGATCTCTGCACGGGAGTCGAAGTCTGCCTATGGGGACTCCTTCAGCCGGTTGACCTACGATCTGGGGACAACCGATGCGGTGAAAAACATCTATTCCTCGATCGCGTTCAGGACGGCCTTGGTGACGTTAATCGGGCATCCGCTGATCATGACCGAGTCCCAGAGTTTTGAGCTTACTCCGCATAAAGAGGGGTTTGCCTGGCACTACGATTCCCTGAGTTTCAGGTATATCCGCCCTCAGGACGCAGCCTTCAGCGTTTGGATTCCGTTGGATCCTATTGACAATTCAGGCCAAGGCGGGGGCATGGCTTATTTAGCCGAAGACATCTACTCCGCGAAGGCGAATTTCCAGATGGCAAGCCTGCTTTCCAAACGAATGGCTGCCGGCGTTGCCGTTGAGGATTTTTCCGCGCATTTGAGAGCTGTATTCCAAACGCCCAGCCTGCTCACAGACCTGTTTGAAGCGTATAAAACCCAGGACGACTTTGAACTGGGCGATGTACTGCTGTTTACCAAGTCGATGTGGCACCGCTCTGAACCGCTCTTGCCAGGGCCGCTCGCGACTCGACTGGCGGTGACCATGCGTTTTCTCGATTGGCGTTCACGATTGGACAAAACGATGTTCGAAGGCGAGTCTGAAAGCGGTGGCGGCGTAGGAATGGGGGTCAACTGGGGCAGGCCGACCCAGACCGCCTATGGCTCGCAATTTATCGACATCAATGACGGCGACGAAATTCGCACTTCCACCTATTGTGGGCCTGTCATCTGATGCCCCCGCAAAGGTCGCCTGCTGAGGAGCGCTAATGTCCAGATCCTACGCACTGGGGGTGGCAGCTGCGGTATTTGCCACCTTTAGCTGGGCGCTTAATTTTCTATCGCCCTACATGATGGGCGCGTTCGGTCCGATTGACTTCATCACCCTGCGGTTCATCGTATCCGGCTGCATCGGCTTGGTGATGCTGCGTATCTATTGGCCTGGCGACCCCGTTTTAACCAGGCGCTCAATCCTCAACGCCGGGCTGCTGGGCGTGCTTGGCTATGCGGTGTACATCGGTTGCATCATGGGCAGCGTGCTCAATGGCGGCGCTATCATCGCACCGGCATTCCTGAGCGCTACACCGGTCATCATTGCGGTCGCGGGCAATATGATCGAGCGCACCACCACCTGGAGCAGCCTCGCTGTCCCCATCATCCTGGCGGTTTGCGGGTTGGTCGCGGCAAACTATGGCACCTTGGTCGGCGTTTTAGACAATGACCTGACCTCCTACCTGGCCGCGGTCAGCTACGCCGTGGGTGCGGTGCTGACCTGGCTGATGTTCAGCATACTCAACCAGAAGATGCTGGCGAAAATCCCCAAGGTACACGCAGGCCTATGGACCGGCCTGATGATGGTTGGCGCCGGTCTGAGCGTGGTCGTGTTCGTGCCGTTCGGGCTCGTATTGGACCTGTACACCTACCCGCATTTGGACCTGCACTTGGGCAACACCCTGCCGGTGCTGGCTGCCGCAACGGCGCTGGCCTGTGTTGCCTCCGTTGGCGGCGCATGGGCCTGGAATTTTGCCAGCCAAAGGCTACCGATGGCCCTGTCCGGGCAGCTTATTTCAGTGGAAACCGTATTCGCAGTCGCCTTTGGGCTGATCGCCGAACAGCGCTTGCCTACCGGTCTTGAGGTTCTGGGGATTGTTGGGCTGTTGGCAGGTGCTTCGATTGCGGTGAGGGTGATGGCTCAGGGTGATCGCGAGGGGGTGAAGGTGCAGGTTTGACTGATTGAGTCGGCGGGTAGGTATGACGAATAGCGGATTTCCAGGCACGAAAAAAGACGTTCAAGGACATCTTTTTTCGTGCATTTGGTGGGCCGGGGTAAGTTGAATCGGATTTTTAGGTATTTGATTTAATTGATTAATGTGAGTTTGTAATTTTTTTTGGAATACCAGCTGAAATACCGCGAGAAGTTGGATTGAGCAATGTGCTTCGTATCCGAATCTTGCAGAGGGCTGCCAAAAGGATCATTTGTTTAATCGAAACCGGGCAAGCTGAGCATGCCGCCTATGGTGCGTTTGCCAAAGCCACTGGGCATGAGGATTTTGTGCTTCCTCATCTCTGCGAGTACCGCCAACCATTCGGTTTTGCCAAAGCGCAGCTTGGTGTCGTTCCAGCTTTGCATGACTTCGTCCACGATGGCTTCATCGGAAGCCGGGCGGCCTTCTAGGATAAAGTCATTCCATACGGCGTAGAGTGTCACAGTCATTTCGCAACGATCCGTATCCCAATCCCGCATCAGTTCGATGACCTGCTCAATGGTGGCGCGCTCAGCGACCGACCAGGCGCTGCTATATGCCTGCCGATGCTGCCCTGCTTGGGAAAGCGGGCGATAAGCATGCCCGATAGTCTCGCGCTCGACGCGCTCATACTGTGCCACTGCGGTCGTGAAACAAGAAGCCATCGCCATTGCTGGAGAACACGAACGGTACGTCCAGCGCCTCTGCATAGCCCAGGGCTTGCTGCATGCCGGAGCCAACGGAGTGCTTGTTGTCCTTCGCCTCGATTACAGCGATAGGTAGGTTGGCCTGGTGGTAGAGGATGAAGTCTGCGCGGCGTGCTTCACCACGGCTGTGAAGTTTGCCTCGGACGATAATGCGGCCTTTGGTAAAGCTGACTTCCTCGCGCACCTGCTTGTGCATATCCCATCCAGCTTGCTGAACGGCTGGGGCGATGTACTTGCTGCAGATGTCCCGCTCGGAAAGCGACTTTTTGTCCATAACCCCAATTCCCTTTCAAACCGGCCTGGTCGCTCCATTCCGGCACTGCTGATCGTGCTCGATGGGCGTAAATGTACCTTGTTTGATAGTGGCACGGGGGAAGATCAGATTTGGTGGTTAATGCCCCTCGGTACAAAATCTAAATCGGCCGAGGTTTATAAAGGTTGATATGTATGATTTGCCGAACCAGTAGGCAGCAATAAATACGACAAGCGTCACCAAAATAGCTTGAAATCGTGCGAAAGACATTCGCTAAAGCCGGCGCCTCGGCGCCGACTCGTACCTGATTCGTATGCTGGATACGTTACCTATAAAAACTTCTGTACAGGCACGTCCCTGTCTTTTTAACCAGCAGCGGAGGGTGTGTAGGCGTATGAACCGTCAAAATGCACTCCGGCTTGGGAAGCAATGCGATGTCCTTGCTTATAACTGGCGCCGCCACCTTCACCTTGGCATCAGACAACGTAACGCACAGATGCGCGTAGCTACCGATCTGCTTCAGGCTGATATTTCTGTAGCGGCCAGGGCAGATTAACAATGTGTCTCCGAAGCGAAACTGACGGAAGGCCTTCACACTGTATAGCCCATCGGGCCCCCCATAGGCCTCCAACTGCCAGAGATGTTTTTTAAAAATCTCCTGTGGATAGTCTTTTTCGTCCAACACATAATTTAGCTCGGTATTGTCTCTGATCTTAATCAGGTTACCGGCTGAATAGACCCACACATCTAAGATTGCAGGAAGTAAAACGGCATTGGCAAAAACGCATACCAATAGAGCAAGAGCTGCTCGACCAGTTCGTTGGAGAACGGTGCCTTCCGATAAATAGAAAAACATAACAGGCGCTAGGTAAAGACACATGATCAACAAGCAAACGCCGATCGCTCCACGTGCTTCCCAGCCGTTCTCGCCACCGCGCCAAGCCATAATGCCCAGTTGTGCCGGAAACACTCCGCTCATTGAGGTAAACGCTAGCAATACACCGAGCCAGCCAAGTCGGACGCTACAATAGCCTCTTCTATGCCAAGTTTTACGAGGCCCAGGTGGCAGCTCCAGTACCTTTCTCTTGAGTGACGCTTCGCTGCTGAGCACATGCCACGCCGCCAAAGCGGCAGCAAATGCCACAAATATGAAAAAGTACCCAGGAGCAAAGGCGATATCAAAGGTTGATGCCAGTAGGTTAAGCGAGAGGAGTCCATACCCTGCGCCGACTATAAGACTAAATCGAAAGGCGAGCGTTTTCTCCAGCTCCCTTCCAGGCGAACATTGAGTAATACACATCATGAAGGCTAGCGACGGCACTGAAACGATTAGCAGCAGCGAAGCCAGAACAAGTAAAGCAAAAAATAACCAAGCTACGAGGTTTGATGGGTTTCCCAGAGAGCTCAGAATCAACTCTGGGTGCTGGATAAGCCATAAGTACTTGGTTAAAAGTGAAATTGAAATTAATGTTGCTGCGAGGGGAAGCCACCATTTGATATCGGCGAGCAGCCCAGATATCGCTTGCCGATAGTTGGTAAGCCCCAATGTCTCGGTTGGCGTTTCAGGTATAGATGGTGCGGTGGGGGCGTGGTTCATCAGAGAGCGCTCCTTCCTTGGGGGCACGTGCCATTTGGCCGGTGTGGCATTGCACGGTGCGCAATTCTAATGAAGCCGGTTTATCTTTCAAAGCTCAGTGTCGCTGGCCATAGCTGACCAGGCGATCTGGCACCCCATGCGCTTTAACGCAGTGCCTCCTCTCGGTGACACCTTAGGGCCTGAGTGTTTCCAGCAGTGCGAGAGCCTGATCGCTCGGCGGGCAATTTGCGAGCGGCGTTTTTTATGCATTCAGGCGGAATGGCCATGAGCCCCTTGATTTCACTGAATTCCAGACACAAAAAAAGACGTCCAAGGACGTCTTTTCTCGTTCAATTGGTGGAGCCGGGGGGATTTGAACCCCCGTCCGCCAGTACTCCGCTGTCGGTACTACATGCGTAGCCGTTTCTATTAAGTTAACCCTCAGCGACCCGAAGGGCAGGGTGCTTTGGGCGAGTTGTGTAAGTTTTAGCCGCTTCGTCCACAACGTACTGCACGGCGATTCTGTTCTATATGACAATCACTTTGGGTTTACAGACATCCCCTGGTGATTGCTGGACCCGAAGGTACCAGAAGCTCAGGGCTAAGGCTGCTTACGCAGCGAGAGCGAATTCCTGGCCGTAGTTTTCGTCATTGGCAACTATAAGAAGTTGCAACAGTGGATTTACGAGTTCTGTTACCAACTCGGCATGCACCTAAAGTTTCGCGACCGGCGTCGAATCCTAAACGGCCCCGTGCTTGTAACTCGTTGTTTCTTAGTGAGTGACAAGCCTGTGCAGTGTACGCCAAAATGTCAGCGAAGGCCAACCCGAAGGTTGGCCCTCTCGCTTACTGGCCGCCTTTCTCGCTGTTCTGCAGGTCTTGCAGGGCCTTGGAGGTGATTTCGATGCACTTCTTCTCATCACCGGCGGCGTGGGCGGCCTTGGCCTGGGAGACGGCGGTGTCTATTTCGCCACTTTTGCCGCTGGTGTCGGTGGCGAGCAGGGCTTTGCCGTTGTTGATTTTGTCCAGGTTGATCTGGCAGAGGTCTTTGTCACTGGCTGCGAAAGCGGGGGAGGCGAGCATCGCAGCGGTCATGAACAAGCCAGCAAGAGCGGAACGCTTCATAGGGTGTCTCCTTGCGCAAAAGGGCTCGACGCTGCTGGCGTGCAACCGCTGCCAGCGACATCACTGATGGGCCTCGTTTGTCGAGGCCTATGCAGATGACTGCGCTGGTGCGCGAGGGTTCGTTTTTTTTGCCGGGTCAGTGGGCGCGGGCGCGGGTGACGCGGTCTACCAGGTAGACCAGGCCGTGGTAGTCGATGCCGCCATGCTGGCTCAGGCCGATCTCGCAGGTGCGGCTGGTGGCGATGCCTTCGCTGCAATGTTGCACGGCGTCTTTGAGTGAGCGCAGGGAGTGGGCGTTGAGCTCCGGGGTGGTGAAGCCTTTGTCGCCGGCAAAGCCGCAGCAATGAATGCCTTCGGGGATCACCACGGTTTTTGCGCAGCGGCGTGCCAGTTCGATCAGTGCCTCGCTCTCGCCCAAGTGTTGGGTGCTGCAGGTGACGTGTACGGCGATGGGCGCTTCCTGGGGCGTGAAGTCGAGGCGGTCCATCAGGTGGGTGCGGATAAAGCGTACCGGGTCGTAGAGGTCCAGGCGCGTTTCTTCCAACTCTTGCACCAGGCGCAGGGTGCAGGGGCTGGTGTCGCAGTAGATCGGGTCGAGGCCGCCTCGGCTGGCGTGGAGCAGGGCGCCGATCAGTTCCTGGCGCTTGTGTTCGGCCTGCTCGGCGTAGCCTTTGGACGCGAAGGGTTGGCCGCAGCAGAGGCTGTCCTGGTTGTCGGGGAAGACTACCTGGTAGCCGGCTTTTTCCAGCAGATGGCGGGTTTTGTCGTACAGCGACATTTGCTCTTTATCACCGGCTGCCGGGCCCATAGCGCGGGAGACGCAGGCGGCCAGGTAAACCACGCGCGGGCGCGCGTCTGTCACTGCGGGGCTGAAGCGGATGGCTTTTTCGGGCTGTGGCATGGCGTTGGTCCACTGCGGTATTTGCCCTTTGGACAGCTTGGTCAGCGTGCTCGAGAGCCTGGCCAACCGTGGAGCGCCCAGCAGCATGCGCGCACCGTTGGCGACGTGCAGGGTAAAGCGCGCGCCTTGCAGCACGGTGGCGAAATGGCTGGCGAGCCAGTCGGCGGTTTTCGTACGGTCGGCTTCGCGGCTGCGCAGCTTTTTCACCAGGTCGCCGGTATTGATGCCTACAGGGCAGCGTTGCGCGCATAAGCCGGTGGCGGCGCAGGTGTCGATGCCCTGGTAGTGGTAGGCCGCTTCCAGTTCGGTGGTGTCCACGCTTGCGCGTTTTTTGGCTTGGATGTCACGCCAGATCACGATGCGCTGGCGCGGGCTCAGGGTCAGGCCTTTTGAGGGGCACACCGGCTCGCAGAATCCGCACTCGATGCACTTATCCACAAGCTCATCGGCGGCGGGCAGCGGCTTGAGGTGTTTGAGGTGGATCTGCGGGTCTTCGCTGAGTACCACGTCGGGGTTGAGGATGCCGTTGGGGTCGAGCAGGCGCTTGAGCTGCCACATCAGTTGATACGCGTCGCTGCCCCATTCCAGTTCGACGAACGGTGCCATGTTGCGGCCGGTGCCGTGTTCAGCCTTCAGCGAGCCACCGAACTCCACGGCCACCAGTTGCGCAACGTCGTCCATGAACGCTTGATAGCGTGCGACTTCTTCGCTGCTGTTGAAGCCTTGGGTGAACACAAAGTGCAGATTGCCTTCCAGGGCATGTCCGAAAAGGATGGCTTCGTCGTAGTGATGTTTGTCGAACAGTGCGATCAAGCGGTTTACGCCAATCGCCAGTTGTTCGACCGGGAAGGTCACGTCTTCGATGATCACGGTGGTGCCGGTTTTACGCACGGCACCTACGGCCGGGAAGGTGTCTTTGCGGATGGCCCACAGGCGGGCGTTTTCCAGTGGGTCTTCGGTGAAGTCGACTTGTTTCTCCACGGGAAACGCCGCCAGGGACGCCATGATGCGCGTCAGTTGTTCGTGCAGCAGTGATGACGAAGCGGCGCGGGATTCGATCAGCAGTGCGCAGGCGTTTTCCGATAGGTGCTGTACGAAAGCAGGCATGCCCGGTTTGTCCTGCACCGAGCGCATGCTGCGTCGGTCCAGCAGTTCAACGGCGGAGACTGGCTGGGTTTTCAGCACGGTGACGGCGTTGCAGCAGGTTTCGACATCCGGGAAGACGATCAGCGCGGAGGCTTTGTTCGGGTGGTCGATCACGGTGTCGTAGGTGACCGCACTGATAAACCCCAGGGTGCCCTCGGAGCCGACCAGCAGGTGGCTGAGGATATCCAGCGGGTCATCGAAATCCACCAACGCATTGAGTGACAGGCCGGTGGTGTTTTTCAGTCGGTATTTGTGGCGGATCTTTGCCGCCAGCTCAGTATTTGCTCGTGTTTCGCGACCCAATGTAGCCAGGCGTTCAAGCAGTGCGCCATGTGACTGGCGGAAGGCTCGCACGCTGGCGGCATCTTCGGTGTCCACACGGCTGCCATCGGCCAGCACCAGGCGGATGCCCGCCAGGGTGTGGTAGGTGTTTTGCGCCGTGCCGCAGCACATCCCACTGGCATTGTTGGCGACGATACCCCCGATCTTGCAAGCATTGATGGACGCTGGGTCCGGCCCGATCTTGCGCCCGAACGGTGCGAGCCAGGCATTGGCCTGGGCGCCGATCACGCCGGGTTGCAGGCGTATCTGGGTGCCTTGCCCGCGAATTTCGCGGTGGTTCCAGTTATCACCCAGCACGATCAGCACCGAGTCGCTGATGGCCTGGCCCGAGAGGCTGGTGCCTGCGGCACGGAAGGTCACCGGCACGCGGTCGCGCTGGGCCAGTTGCAGCAGTGTCACCACTTCGTCTTCTGACTCCACGCGGATCACCAGCTGTGGGATCAGTCTGTAGAAGCTGGCGTCGGTGCCGAAGGCGAGGGTGGAAAGTGGATCGTCGAAGCGGCGACCTTGCGGGATCAGTTGTGCGACGTCGCTCAGGAAAGCAGCAGGCAGGCTCATCGGTCCTCCAGAAATAGCAGACGCCGGCAGGATGCTCCGGCGTCGATTCTTACCCTATTACGTGCAGGTCTCAGTGCACCAGCATACCGGTGAACCAGTACGCCTGCGCCAAGGTGATCAGCCCGACGATGGTGGCAAAAAACAGGCTGTGCTTGAGGGTAAAGCGGAACAGGTCGGATTCCTTGCCCACCAGGCCGGTGGCGGCGCAAGCCACGGCGATTGATTGCGGCGAGATCATTTTGCCGGTCACGCCACCGCTGGTGTTCGCGGCTACCAGCAAGGTGTCGTTGACGCCGATCTGGTGAGCGGTAGTGGCCTGCAATGAGCTGAACAGGGCGTTGGATGAGGTATCGGAGCCTGTCAGGAAAACCCCCAGCCAGCCAAGGAATGGCGAGAAGAACGGGAAGGCAGCACCGGTGCCGGCCAGAACCAGCGCCATGGTCGAGGACATGCCGGAGTAGTTGGTGACGAAGGCGAACGCCAGCACCATGCCGATAGAGAGGATCGGCCAGCGCAGCTCAAAGAAGGTCTCTTTTAAAGTGGTAAGACCAGTTTTGATGTCGATTTTCAGCACCAGCATGGAGACCAGTGCCGAGAAGAAGATCGCAGTGCCCGTAGCTGAAATCGGGTCCAGCTTGAAGACGGCCGGGATGGCGGTAGGGTTGGTCACGATGGGCGCGACTTTAACCACCAGTTGATCCAGGTGCGGAATCGCAAAATTGAACACCCAGCCGTACATCGAACCGCCCGCGGCGAACAGGGCCTTGAAGGGTTTGAGGGTCCAGATGGTGACCAGTACGGTGAGGATCAGGAACGGCGACCACGCCTTGAAAATTTGCCCCAGGCTGTAGGGCGAAACCACGGTGTTGCGCGGCAAGCCGAAGCCGCCGGCGCTGGAGGTGACCGCCACGCTGGAGGTAGCGCCGGCAATCTGTGCGCCGGCGGTGCGCTTGGGTTGCCAGACTTTCAGGAACAGCGTCAGGGCAATCAGGCTGGCGAGTGCCGAGGTGATGTCCGGCAGCTCTGGGCCAATGAAGTTCGAGGTGAAATATTGAGTGACGGCAAAGCTCAAGCCCGCCACCAAGGCTGCCGGCCAGGTTTCGCGAACGCCGCGCAGGCCGTCCATCATGAACACCAGCCAGAACGGTACGAATAGCGACAGCAGCGGCAGTTGGCGGCCGGTCATGGCGCCAATCTTGAACGCATCAATGCCGGTGACCTGGCCGGCGACGATGATCGGGATGCCCAAGGCGCCGAAAGCCACGGGCGCGGTATTGGCAATCAGGCACAGGCCGGCGGCGTACAGCGGGTTGAAGCCCAGGCCTACCAGCAGCGCGGCGGTGATCGCCACGGGCGCGCCGAAACCGGCCGCGCCTTCCAGGAAGGCGCCAAAGCAAAAACCGATCAACAACACCTGCAAGCGCTGGTCGTCGGTGATCGACAGCACGGAGCTACGGATGATTTCGAACTGGCCGCTCTTGACCGTTAATTTGTACAGGAATACTGCCGCGACGATGATCCAGGCGATGGGCCACAGGCCGTAGGCAAAACCATAACCGGCCGCGGCCAGCGCCATGTCTACCGGCATCTGGAAGGCGAAAATGGCGACCAGGATCGACAGGGCCAGCGTGATGCTGCCGGCCACATGGCCTTTGAGGCGGAACACGGCCAGCGCCAGGAAGAAGAATACGATGGGAATGACGGCGGCCAATGCGGACAGGCCGAGGCTGCCGAGTGGGCTGTAAAGCTGTTGCCAGGTTTGCATATGGGGTGGCCCCTGATTGTTGTTGTTTGGTGAGCTTGGGTAATTGGTAATACCAATTTACAATCGCTGTGGGCTAGATTAAGAGGCTGGGCAGGGGTGTGTCAATTTGCCGCCTGCGAAACTTTGGTCGGAGGTCGGAAGACGGGGTGTTCTGATCAGCGAAATTGAAGGCGTTCTGATAGGTGCTGCCGGCACGGCGATAGGCCAGAATAGGGGCCCCGGCGAGTGGTCGGGATGGTGGAGAGTTGAGTTATGGGGTTTGATCAGGTGCGTCAGCGCCGTTTGTCTGACGATATTGTCGAGCAGCTTGAGGGGATGATTCTCGAGGGCACGCTGAAGTCGGGCGAGCGCTTGCCGGCCGAGCGCGCGTTGGCTGAACGCTTTGGTGTGTCGCGCCCATCGTTGCGTGAGGCGATTCAGAAACTGGCGGCCAAGGGGTTGCTGGTCAGTCGCCAGGGCGGTGGCAACTATGTGGTGGACTCCCTGGGTTCGACCTTCAGCGATCCGCTGTTGCACTTGTTGGAAAGCAATCCCGAAGCACAGCGCGATCTGCTGGAGTTTCGCCAGACCCTTGAGGCTTCGTGTGCCTACTACGCGGCGTTACGCGCCACGGAGGTTGACCGTGAACGGCTGACCGCAGCGTTCGAGGCGTTGCAGGATTGCTATGCGCGCGCCGACGAGGTGAGCCGAGTGGAGGAGGGCGCTGCGGATGCGAGGTTTCACTTGGCGATTGCCGAAGCCAGTCATAACGCCGTGTTGCTGCACACCATTCGTGGGCTGTTCGACCTGCTCAAGCGTAACGTAGTGACGAATATTGGTGGCATGTATCAGCAGCGTACGGAGACCCGCGACATGCTGATCAATCAGCATCGGGACTTGTACCTGGCCATCATCGAGGGGCGGGCCGAGCAGGCGCGCGACGTCTCGACACGGCATTTGCTGTATGTGCAGGAGGTGTTGGAGGAGGTGCGTCAGGAGGTTCAGCGTGTGGCTCGTGCGGAGCGGCGCAAAGGGATGTAGCCCGCATGGGCTACACCGTCACAAGGATTACTCTTCCTTGCCTTTGTTGCGCACGGCGCGATGCAGCTCGCGATTGGAATCGCGCTCGCGTTCGGTGTCGCGCTTGTCGTATTCCTTTTTGCCCTTGCCCAATGCGATCTCGCATTTGACCAGGTGCTTGCTCCAGTACCAGGACAAGCAGATACACGCGTAGCCTTTTTGCTGCACGGCTGCGGCGAGCTTTTCGAGTTCGCGGGCATTGAGCAACAACTTGCGCGTACGCACCGGGTCGGCAATCACGTGGGTGCTCGCGGTGGTCAGCGGGGTGATATGACTGCCAAGCAGCCACGCCTCGCCATCCTTGAGCAGCACATAACTGTCGACCAGCTGCAGTTTGCTGGCACGCAGACTTTTTACTTCCCAGCCGGCCAGGACCAGACCAGCCTCGAACCGATGTTCGATGAAGTAATCGTGTCGCGCTTTTTTATTTTGCGCGATGGTCCCTGTGGGGTGTTTCTTTTGTTTAGCCATAGGGGCGGCATTATAGGGAGTTGCGAGCGTGTCGGCTACGGTCAACCTGTGTGCTTGAGCGAGTTGGACGAATCCCGGACAATGCGGGCAGTTCTTTGGTTTTTTTCTCTCGCGGATTGGGCTGTTCTTTCGCGATGTTTGCCTTAAGCAGTGGAAGTAACGCTCACATGACGACGCATATTCAACGTTCGGCCCTGTTGCCCTACCCGGCGCAGGCGCTCTATGACCTGGTCAACGACGTGGCGCGTTACCCAGAGTTTCTGCCTTGGTGCTCGACGGCCGAGGTTCTGGAGAGCAGTGACGAGCACATGGTTGCCAGTGTGGGGGTGGCCAAGGGCGGCCTCAGCCAGCATTTTGTGACGCGCAATGTGCTGGTGCCGGGGCAATCCATCGAAATGAACCTGCAGGAAGGGCCGTTCACCCAGCTACATGGCGTGTGGGTGTTCAAGGCGCTGACGGACAAGGCCTGCAAGATCAGCCTGGATCTTTCGTTTGATTATGCCGGGCCGATTGTTCGTGCGACGTTGGGGCCTTTGTTTAATCAGGCAGCCAATACCCTGGTGGACGCGTTCTGTCAGCGCGCCAAGCAACTGCATGGTTGAGATTGAGGTGGTGTTTGCCGCTGAGGACCGCCAGGTGTTGCTGGGGGTAAAGGTGGCTGAGGGCACCACGTTGCGCGAGGCGGTTCGGGCGTCGGGAATGGCGGCGCATTTTCCTGATGTTGATCTGGCTGCTTGCCCGGTGGGTATATTTGGCAAGGTCGTCGTGGATGCACAGGTGCGTAGCGTGCAAGCGGGTGACCGTATTGAGATCTATCGGCCTTTGCTGGCCGACCCTAAAGAAGTGCGCAGGTTGCGCGCGGCCAAGGCGGCATTGGCCAGGCAAGCGAATTCTTGAGCTTGCCAAAGGGTAGCGTAGCCATCTACACCACTGCCATACGAAGCTGAACCGGTAACTGCCTGCCAACCGACACCTATCTCCCTGGAGCCGCGCGATCCAACTGTGGGAGCTGGCTTGCCTGCGAAAGCGGTGGTTCAGCTGAATATTCAGTGACTGACACACCGCCTTCGCGGGCAAGCCCGCTCCCACAGGGGATCTGAGCCAGGCGCTGACTCTGTGGGCAATACATGGCCAATGTGGGGCTTGCCTGCGATGGCGGTGGTTTAGCTGAATATTCAGTGACTGACACACCGCTATCGCGGGCAAGCCCGCTCCCACAGGGGATCTGAGCCAGGCGCTGATTTTGTGGGCAATACATGGCTAATGTGGGAGCTGGCTTGCCTGCGATGGCGGTGGTTCAGTTAAAGATTAATTGACTGACACACCGCCTTCGCGAGCAAGCCCGCTCCCACAGGGGGGGCTGAGCCAGGCGTTGATGCTGTGGGCAATATAGCTATGCAAATGGCAGACAATAAAAAGCCCGGCATGCCGGGCTTTTTATCGAGTGCAAAATTATTGCGGGCTGGTGTCCAGAGGTTCAGGCGTCGGCACGGGCACGGTTTCCACGTTGTCGATGTCTTTCTGGATGCTGTCCAGCAACGAACCTGGCTTGGCCGGTACCTCGGATTTTGGTTTTTCAGCTTGCTGCGCAGGGGCGGTCACGTTGGTGCCGCTGTCCTTGCCCAGCAAGGCTTCATCGCGGCTTACGCCGGGCATGAAGTCACCGGACAGGCTCACGAGCTGGTCATTGCCATTGAAGATGACACTGACGCGCTCCTGCTGGCGTTCACCACCACCCGGCTGCAGGCTGTAGAGATAATCCCAGCGATCGGCATGGAAAGTGTCGGTCAGCAGGGGATTACCCATGATAAACCGTACTTGCCGTCGGGTCATTCCCGGGCGTAACTGGTCTATCATGTCCTGCGTGACGACATTGCCCTGCTGGATGTCGATTTTGTAAACCCCGGGGAATGAACAACCGGCGAGTGCGAGCAGTCCCACAAAGGTGAAACTGGTTAGCAAGAGCTTGGTGTTTTGCATCGGTGGGCGACTTCCACTATCTTGGCTGGGACAACGTAAACGCCGATCATACCCGTATTAAGAGAAGCTGCGAAGCAGCATCCGCGAGAAAGCTAACCATGGTTGAAAATAGCGAACTACGCAAAGCCGGTCTCAAAGTGACTCTGCCACGAGTCAAGATTCTACAAATGCTCGATTCTGCTGAGCAGCGCCACATGAGTGCCGAAGACGTTTACAAGGCGCTGATGGAGTCTAACGAGGACGTCGGCCTGGCCACGGTCTACCGTGTACTGACCCAGTTTGAAGCCGCAGGGCTGGTGGTTCGTCATAATTTCGACGGCGGTCATGCGGTGTTTGAATTGGCTGACGGTGGTCACCATGACCACATGGTTGACCTGGATACCAATGAGGTTATCGAGTTCACCAGCCCTGAAATCGAAGCGCTGCAGCACAAGATTGCTGAGGAGCATGGGTTCGATTTGGTCGACCACAATCTCGTGTTGTACATCCGTAAGAAAAAGTAAAAATCGACGCAGTTTTGCTTTGCGAAACGATTGAAGGCGACCCTCGGGTCGCCTTCGTGCTTTCTATAGAGGGGAAAATGTCGCTTCAAGCCTTCGCGGCCACCACCATTTTTTTTGCGTGAGCCAAGGACTCCTTGGTCAAGTCGATACCGCCGAGCATCCGCGCCACTTCTTCCACCCGTTCCGATTTGTTCAGCTTGGAGACGGCTGTGTGTGTCGCGTCACTGCCGCGCACCTTATGCACAAACAGGTGCTGATGCCCTTGAGCTGCCACTTGCGGCAAGTGGGTCACCGTGAGCACTTGGCCACGATCCCCCAGGCGACGCAGCAATTGGCCAACGATTTCTGCGGTCGGCCCGCCAATGCCCACATCCACTTCATCGAATACCAGGGTGGGTACCCGTGAGGTCTGTGCGGTAATCACCTGGATCGCCAGGCTGATCCGCGAAAGTTCGCCGCCGGAGGCCACTTTGGCCAGGGCC
Source organism: Pseudomonas sp. FP215 (assembly GCF_030687795.1). Taxonomy (NCBI): domain Bacteria; kingdom Pseudomonadati; phylum Pseudomonadota; class Gammaproteobacteria; order Pseudomonadales; family Pseudomonadaceae; genus Pseudomonas; species Pseudomonas sp. FP215. The sequence continues at coordinate 5,675,485 of NZ_CP117447.1, read as the reverse complement.
TTGAGCGGTTGGCCGGGGTTGGCACTCACCAGCAGCTCGACGTGCTCCAGCCCATGGGGCTGCAATTCTTGACTGGCGTTGGGGTGCAACTCGATGGTGAAACGCCCGCCTGGCATGCCCAGGCGCTGAATTTCCTGCTCGACGGCGCTGGCCAGGCTGGTGGCTGCTTGCTGGCGCAGAGCGCTCAACTCCCGGGCTTTTTCCTGATAATGACGGGCAAACGAAGCGAGCTCCTCGCCCAGTCGTTCGATGGATTCGTCGTTCGCGTTGAGTGTTTCGATTTCATCCAGCAGTTTCTGCTGCATGGTTGCGACTTCCGTCGGCTGGATTCGATGCTTGCGAGCCAGGGTATAAATCGTATCCAGGCGTTCTTCTATTTCTTGCAGGCGTGCGGGGTCGGCGTCGAAGTGGTCCAGGAAGCGATTGAGCTCGCCCACGGCCTCTTCAACCTGGATCTGTGCGCTGGTCAGCAGGGTGGTTGCTTCGCTCAGTGAGCCGGAAGCATTGTTCACGCTGGACAGGCGGTTGAGGCTGGCGGTCAGTGCGTTGAGCACATTGCCGGAGTCGCTCTCGCTGCATTGCTCGACCACTTGGCGGCAGATGCCCAGCAGGGTTTCGGCGTTGGTCAGGTTCTTGTGTTCCTGCTCAAGCTGTTCCAGCTCGGTCTCACCCAGGCCCAGGCTTTCGAGCTCTTCCAATTGATAGCTGAGCAACTGGTGGCGGGCGCGTTGTTCGTCGCCGGAGTTGGAGAGGCGTTCCAGTTCCTGGCGTGTCTGGCGCCAGCGTTGGGCGGCCAGTTGAACTTGCCGGGAAAGGTCGGTGGCACCGGCGTACTCATCGAGCAGGCGGCGGTGGGTATCGGTTTTCAACAGGGATTGATGTTCGTGCTGGCTGTGGATATCGATCAGCAATTCGCCCAGGGCTTTCAGGTCGCCCAGTGGGCAGGGCGTGCCGTTGATATAGCCACGGGAGCGCCCCTCGGCGGTGATCACCCGGCGCAGAATGCAGGGCCCTTCATTATTAAGGTCGCGCTCGGCCAGCCATGCTTCGGCTTCAGGAATGTCCGCCAGGTCGAAGGTGGCCAGAATGTCGGCCTTATCGGAGCCAGGGCGTACCACGCCACTGTCAGCGCGATCGCCAAGCGTCAGGCCGAGGGCGTCGAGCATGATCGACTTGCCGGCGCCGGTTTCGCCTGTGATTACGCTCATCCCGCGATCCAGTTCAAGATCCAGATGTTCAACGATGGCGTAGTTATGTACAGACAAGTGCACGAGCATGACGGCCGCTCCCAGGCTTTAGGTCTGGTTATTTATACAGTGTTTTGTTCGGGGCTGACAATCCTGGCGCTTAGCTCGATTTGCTTGAGTCGCGATTTTTTTTAGCGCGATGTGGAATGAGCGTGAAGGAAATGATCCAGGTCAATCGAAAGACTTTTGGTAACGCCTGCGCCCTTGAACCTGAAAATTGTGGCCCCATATACCGGAGCAGAAGCGCGAGTTGAGTTCGCGCATGATTTTGAAAGGAGAAATCTATGGCTGACGAACAGACGCAGGATACGCAAACTCCAGACGCCAATTCGGCTGCCGGTGATGAACTGGCGACTCGTGTGCAAGTGCTCGAAGAGCAATTGGCCGCTGCGCAGGATCAATCGTTGCGTGTTGCCGCCGATCTGCAGAACGTCCGCCGCCGTGCCGAGCAGGATGTAGAGAAGGCTCACAAGTTCGCGCTGGAAAAATTCGCCGGTGACCTGCTGCCGATCATCGACAGCCTGGAGCGTGGCCTTGAGTTGTCCAACCCGGACGACGAAAACATCCGCCCAATGCGCGAAGGCATCGAGCTGACCCTGAAAATGTTCCAGGACACCCTCAAGCGTTATCAGTTGGAAGCGATCGATCCGCAAGCCGGCGAGCCGTTCAATGCTGAGCATCATCAAGCCATGGCCATGCAGGAAAGCCATGACCTGGAACCCAATAGCGTCATCAAGGTGTTCCAGAAGGGTTACCAGCTCAACGGTCGCCTGATGCGCCCGGCGATGGTGGTGGTGAGCAAAGCTCCTGCACCCGTTGCACCTTCTATTGATGAGCAGGCTTGAAATCCGCCGCAAGGCCCCCATTTATAAGTCAAGCGTTTAAGTGCTACCGCAGTTAGCCACAACTGCTGCGGCAACCAAATTCAAGTTTCGGGAGAGTAAATCATGGGCAAAATTATCGGTATCGACCTGGGGACCACCAACTCCTGCGTCTCCGTGCTGGAAAACGGCGTTGCAAAAGTTATTGAAAACGCCGAAGGCGCACGTACCACTCCGTCGATCATCGCTTACGCCAACGACGGTGAAATCCTCGTCGGCCAATCGGCCAAGCGTCAGGCAGTGACCAACCCGCACAACACCCTGTACGCGGTAAAGCGTCTGATCGGTCGTAAGTTCGACGAAGAAGTCGTACAGAAAGACATCAAGATGGTGCCTTACAAAATCGCCAAGGCCGACAACGGTGACGCCTGGGTTGAAGTGAACGGCCAGAAAATGTCGCCGCCACAAATCTCGGCTGAAATCTTGAAAAAGATGAAAAAGACCGCCGAAGACTACCTCGGTGAAGCAGTGACTGAAGCGGTGATCACCGTTCCGGCCTACTTCAACGACAGCCAGCGTCAGGCCACCAAAGACGCCGGCCGCATCGCGGGCCTGGATGTAAAACGTATCATCAACGAACCAACGGCAGCCGCGCTGGCTTACGGTATGGACAAGGCCAAGGGCGACCACACCGTGATCGTTTACGACCTGGGTGGCGGTACGTTCGACGTCTCCGTGATCGAGATCGCAGAAGTTGACGGCGAGCACCAGTTCGAAGTGTTGGCCACCAACGGTGACACCTTCCTGGGTGGTGAGGACTTTGACATTCGTCTGATCGACTACCTCGTTGACGAATTCAAGAAAGAAAGCGGCATGAACCTCAAAGGTGACCCGCTGGCCATGCAGCGCCTGAAAGAAGCCGCTGAAAAAGCCAAGATCGAGCTGTCTTCCGCTCAGTCGACCGACGTGAACCTGCCGTACATCACTGCAGACGCTACCGGTCCTAAGCACTTGAACGTGAAAATCTCGCGTTCCAAGCTCGAAGCGCTGGTTGAAGACCTGGTTCAACGCACCATCGAACCTTGCCGCATCGCACTGAAAGACTCCGGTATCGACGTTGGCTCTATCAACGACGTGATCCTGGTAGGCGGTCAGACCCGTATGCCACTGGTTCAGAAGCTGGTTACCGAGTTCTTCGGCAAAGAAGCTCGTAAAGACGTGAACCCGGACGAAGCCGTTGCCATGGGTGCTGCCATCCAGGGTGCCGTACTGGCCGGTGACGTGAAAGACGTGTTGCTGCTGGACGTAAGCCCGCTGACCCTGGGTATCGAAACCATGGGTGGCGTGATGACTGCGCTGATCGAGAAAAACACCACGATTCCTACCAAGAAATCCCAGGTGTTCTCGACTGCCGATGACAACCAGGGCGCCGTGACTATCCACGTGCTGCAGGGCGAGCGTAAGCAAGCTGCGCAGAACAAGTCCCTGGGCAAGTTCGACCTGGCTGAGATTCCACCAGCACCACGTGGCGTGCCACAAATCGAAGTGACCTTCGACATCGACGCCAACGGCATCCTGCACGTCGGCGCGAAAGACAAGGCCACTGGCAAAGAGCAGAAGATCACCATCAAGGCCAACTCCGGCCTGTCTGATGAAGAAATTCAACAGATGATCCGTGATGCTGAGACCAATGCTGAAGCGGACAAGAAGTTCGAAGAATTGGCAGGCGCCCGTAACCAGGGTGACGCGCTGGTTCACTCGACGCGCAAAATGATCGCTGATGCTGGCGACAAAGTGACCGACGAAGAGAAAACCGCAATCGAAGCGGCAGTGGTTGCCCTGGAAGCCGCCATCAAAGGCGACGACAAGGCTGCCATCGAAGCCAAGGTTGAGGAGCTGTCGAAAGTCTCCGCGCCAGTTGCTCAGAAAATGTACGCCGAACAAGGCCAGCCAGCTGACGGCGCTGCTCAACAAGCAGAGCCTGAAGCCAAGCACGACGATGTTGTCGATGCCGAGTTCGAAGAAGTTAAAGACGACCAGAAGAAGTAACTTGGTCGCCCGGTTGACCGCACACAAGCGGTGACTGGTAGGATGTCGCCGCGCGGGAGCTTGCTCCCGCGTTGGCGTGTCTGGGGTATGCGAATTTTTACAGCATGCGACAACGCTCGGATGCTGGCGGTGTGAACGGGAATGCTCCTGCTTTCCGAATGACAGTCACCGCGTTTTTGGCCGGGTCCCTGGCTGAAAGCAGTAATGACCAGGATCGTTGAATTGACGTGAGTTGGGTCCGGGCCTGTATTGGGGCTCAACGAGTTTGGCAGGGTTCAGGAGGGCCAGGTCGAACGTCCTTAAGAGTGCAAAGACTTATGGCAAAGCGTGACTATTACGAAGTATTGGGTGTGGAGCGTGGCGCCAGCGAGGCGGAGCTGAAAAAGGCCTACCGTCGCCTGGCGATGAAGCACCACCCGGACCGTAATCCGGATAACAAAGAATCCGAAGAGATGTTCAAAGAGGCCAATGAGGCCTACGAATGCCTGTGTGATCCCAATAAGCGTGCGGCCTACGACCAGTATGGCCATGCCGGCGTCGACCCGAGCATGGGTGGTGGCGGTGGCGGTTTTGGTGGACAGAACTTCTCCGATATTTTCGGCGACGTATTCAGCGACTTCTTCGGCGGTGGCCGTGGCGGTCAGCGTGGCGGCCCTCAGCGTGGCAGCGACCTGCGTTACACCCTGGAGCTGAACCTGGAAGAGGCCGTGCGCGGCACCAGTGTCAATATCCGTGTGCCGACGCTGGTCAACTGCAAGCCGTGCGACGGCTCGGGTGCGAAGAAAGGCTCCTCGCCGATCACGTGCCCGACCTGTGGCGGTATCGGGCAGGTGCGCATGCAGCAGGGCTTTTTCTCGGTGCAGCAAACCTGCCCGCGTTGCCATGGTCAGGGCAAGATCATTTCCGATCCGTGCGACTCCTGCCGCGGCGAAGGCCGCGTCGAAGAGTACAAGACGCTGTCGGTGAAAGTGCCGGCGGGTGTGGATACCGGTGATCGTATTCGCCTGTCGGGCGAAGGCGAGGCGGGTGCCCAGGGCGGCCCTACGGGCGACCTGTACGTGGTGATCAATGTGCGCGAGCACTCGATCTTCCAGCGTGACGGCAAACATTTGTTCTGCGAAGTGCCGATCAGCTTTGTTGATGCGGCCCTGGGTGGCGAGCTGGAGATTCCGACGCTGGATGGTCGGGTCAAGCTCAAGATTCCCGAGGGGACTCAAACCGGCAAGCAGTTCCGCATTCGTGGCAAAGGCGTTGCGCCTGTGCGCGGTGGCGGTGCTGGCGACCTGATGTGCCGTGTGGCGGTTGAAACCCCGGTGAACCTCAATCGTCGTCAGCGTGAACTGCTGGAAGAGTTCCGCAGCTCGCTGGAAGGCGATGACTCGCACTCACCGAAGACCACAGGCTTCTTCGACGGTGTAAAACGCTTCTTCGGCGACCTGTAAGGATCTGAATATGCGACGTATAGCCGTAATGGGCGCTGCCGGGCGCATGGGCAAGACGCTGGTCGAGGCGGTGCAGCAACGCTCGCCGGCCTCCGGGCTGACGGCGGCGATTGTTCGCCCAGGCAGTACGTTGATCGGCGCGGACGCGGGTGAGTTGGCCTCATTGGGCCGCATCGGTGTTTCGCTGTCTGGCAACCTCGAGCAGGTGGCTGACGAGTTCGACGTGCTGATCGACTTCACCCTGCCGGAAGTGATGCTGAAAAATCTGGCCTTCTGCCGCAAGGCGGGCAAGGCCATGGTGATCGGCACGACCGGTTTGAGTGCCGAGCAGAAGCAGTTGCTGGTGGAGGCGGGCAAGGATATTCCGATCGTCTTCGCGGCCAATTTCAGCGTGGGTGTGAACCTGTCGCTGAAGTTGCTGGACCTGGCGGCGCGCGTGCTGGGTGATGAGGCGGATATCGAGATTATCGAGACCCACCATCGCCATAAAATCGACGCGCCTTCAGGCACGGCATTGCGCATGGGTGAAGCCATTGCGGATGCGCTGGGTCGCGATCTGTCGAAAGTGGCGGTGTACGGGCGTGAGGGCCATACCGGTGTGCGCGCGCGTGACACCATTGGTTTTGCGACCGTGCGCGGTGGTGATGTGGTCGGTGATCACACGGTGCTGTTCGCTACCGAAGGTGAGCGCCTGGAAATTACCCACAAAGCCTCCAGCCGCATGACCTTCGCCAAGGGCGCGGTGCGTGCCGCGCTCTGGTTGGAAGGGCGTGAGCCTAGCCTGTACGACATGCGTGACGTGCTGGACCTGCACTAACCAGTAGCTAAAACGGGGGCTCAGGATTATCCTGTGGCCCTGTTTTTACCCGCTAGGCGACGTCCTGTCGCATTCCCCTGCCTTTAAGGCTCATTAGCGGTGGACCAAAAAAGCCTTTTTCTGTAAGCTACAGCTTTAGTGTGTCCACTAAAAGCGCGCAGAATAATTCAGTGAAGAAGCGGGGTGACGTGTCCATACGTCACTCCGCTTTTTTACAACCTGCGATCGCCCTTTCAGGCTTTATTTACGGGAGGTCTTCTTGACTAAGCCAGCCATACTCGCCCTTGCTGATGGCAGCATTTTTCGCGGCGAAGCCATTGGAGCCGACGGTCAAACCGTTGGAGAGGTGGTGTTCAACACCGCCATGACCGGCTATCAGGAAATCCTTACCGATCCTTCCTACGCCCAACAGATCGTTACCCTGACCTATCCGCACATCGGCAACACCGGCACCACGCCGGAAGATGTCGAGTCTGATCGTGTCTGGTCGGCGGGCCTGGTGATTCGTGACCTGCCCCTGGTTGCGAGCAACTGGCGTAACACGATGTCGCTGTCCGATTACCTGAAAGCCAACAACGTTGTGGCGATCGCCGGTATCGATACGCGCCGCCTCACGCGCATCCTGCGTGAAAAAGGCTCGCAGAACGGCTGCATCATGGTCGGTGACAATATTTCCGAAGAGGCGGCGATTGCCGCGGCGCAAGGTTTCCCTGGCCTGAAGGGCATGGACCTGGCGAAAGTCGTCAGCGTCAAAGAGAAATACGAGTGGCGTTCCACTGTGTGGGATCTGAAGACCGACAGCCACGCGACTATCGAGGCTGCCGATCTGCCTTACCACGTGGTCGCCTATGACTACGGCGTCAAGTACAACATCCTGCGCATGCTCGTCGAGCGCGGTTGCCGTGTGACCGTGGTGCCCGCGCAAACCCCTGCCAGCGATGTGCTCGCGATGCAGCCGGACGGTGTATTCCTGTCCAACGGCCCGGGTGACCCTGAGCCATGCGACTACGCTATCCAGGCCATCAAGGACGTGCTGGAGACCGACATTCCGGTGTTCGGTATCTGCCTTGGTCACCAGCTGCTGGCTTTGGCCTCCGGCGCCAAGACCCTGAAAATGGGCCACGGCCACCACGGTGCCAACCACCCGGTACAAGACCTGGACACTGGCGTTGTGATGATCACCAGCCAGAACCACGGTTTTGCGGTGGATGAAGCCTCCCTGCCGAGCAACGTGCGCGCCATTCACAAGTCGCTGTTCGACGGTTCCCTGCAAGGCATCGAGCGCACCGACAAGAGCGCGTTCAGCTTCCAGGGCCACCCTGAAGCCAGCCCGGGCCCGAACGACGTAGCGCCGCTGTTCGACCGTTTCATCAATGAGATGGCCAAGCGACGCTGACTGAGTGGCCTGCGGGCGGCCCCGGATCGCGGTGGCCCCCGCAGGCTCTTCAAAGATTGTTCAAGACGGCTTGCCGACTGACCTGCGGATTTGAGTGACAAACCCATGCCAAAACGTACAGACATAAAAAGCATCCTGATTCTCGGCGCTGGCCCGATCGTGATCGGCCAGGCCTGCGAATTCGACTACTCCGGCGCCCAGGCCTGTAAAGCCCTGCGCGAGGAGGGCTACCGCGTCATCCTGGTGAACTCCAACCCGGCCACCATCATGACCGACCCGGCCATGGCCGACGCCACCTACATCGAGCCGATCAAGTGGCAGACCGTTGCCAAGATCATCGAAAAGGAGCGTCCGGACGCGCTGCTGCCAACCATGGGCGGCCAGACCGCTCTGAACTGCGCCCTGGACCTGGAGCGCGAAGGCGTCCTGGAAAAATTCGGCGTAGAGATGATCGGTGCCAATGCCGACACCATCGACAAGGCTGAAGACCGTTCGCGTTTCGACAAGGCCATGAAGTCTATCGGCCTGGCGTGCCCACGTTCCGGTATCGCCCACAGCATGGAAGAGGCCAACGCGGTCCTCGAGACCCTGGGCTTCCCGTGCATCATCCGTCCGTCCTTCACCATGGGCGGCACCGGTGGCGGTATTGCCTACAACCGTGAAGAGTTCGAAGAAATCTGCGCTCGCGGCCTGGACCTGTCGCCGACCAAAGAGCTGCTGATCGACGAATCCCTGATCGGCTGGAAAGAATATGAGATGGAGGTTGTCCGCGATAAGAAGGACAACTGCATCATCGTCTGCTCCATCGAAAACTTCGACCCGATGGGCGTGCACACCGGTGACTCGATCACCGTGGCGCCAGCACAGACCCTGACCGACAAGGAATACCAGATCCTGCGTAACGCCTCCCTGGCGGTATTGCGTGAGATCGGCGTTGAAACCGGCGGTTCCAACGTTCAGTTCGGCATCTGCCCGGACACCGGCCGCATGGTCGTGATCGAGATGAACCCACGTGTATCGCGTTCTTCGGCGTTGGCCTCGAAAGCGACTGGCTTCCCGATTGCACGTATCGCTGCCAAGCTGGCTATCGGCTACACCCTGGACGAGCTGCAAAACGAAATCACCGGCGGCGCGATGCCGGCGTCTTTCGAGCCGTCTATCGACTACGTCGTGACCAAGCTGCCGCGCTTTGCCTTCGAGAAATTCGCCAAGGCGGATGCACGCCTGACCACCCAGATGAAGTCGGTCGGTGAAGTCATGGCAATCGGCCGCACTTTCCAGGAATCCCTGCAGAAAGCCCTGCGCGGTCTGGAAGTGGGTGTTTGCGGCCTAGACGAGAAGCTCGACCTGAGCAACCCGGAAAGCATGAGCATCCTCAAGCGCGAGCTGACCGTGCCGGGCGCCGAGCGTATCTGGTACGTGGCGGACGCCTTCCGTGCCGGCCTGAGCGTCGAAGATATCTTCGGCATGAACATGATCGACCCGTGGTTCCTGGTGCAGATCGAAGATCTGATCAAGGAAGAAGAGAAGGTCAAGACGCTGGGTCTGTCGTCTATCGACCGCGACTTGATGTTCCGCCTCAAGCGCAAAGGCTTCTCCGACCAGCGTCTGGCCAAGCTGCTGGGTGTGACCGAGAAGAACCTGCGTACTCATCGCCACAAGCTGGATATCTTCCCGGTCTACAAGCGCGTTGACACCTGCGCCGCGGAATTCGCCACCGACACGGCCTACATGTACTCCACCTATGAGGAAGAGTGCGAAGCCGCGCCGACGGGTCGCGACAAGATCATCATTCTGGGTGGCGGTCCGAACCGTATCGGCCAGGGTATCGAGTTCGACTATTGCTGCGTACACGCCGCCCTCGCCCTGCGCGAAGACGGGTACGAGACCATCATGGTCAACTGCAACCCGGAAACGGTTTCCACTGACTACGACACTTCCGACCGCCTGTACTTCGAGCCGGTAACCCTGGAAGACGTCTTGGAAATCTGCCGCGTCGAGAAGCCTAAAGGCGTGATCGTCCAGTACGGCGGCCAGACCCCGCTGAAACTGGCGCGTGCCCTCGAAGCCGCTGGCGTGCCGATCATCGGTACCAGTCCGGATGCAATCGACCGTGCCGAAGACCGTGAGCGTTTCCAGCAAATGGTTGAGCGTCTGAACCTGCGTCAGCCGCCGAACGCCACCGTGCGCAGCGAAGACGAAGCCATCCGTGCGGCCAGCAAGATCGGCTACCCGCTGGTGGTGCGTCCGTCCTACGTACTGGGCGGCCGAGCGATGGAAATCGTCTACGAAGAAGAAGAACTCAAGCGCTACCTGCGTGATGCGGTGAAAGTCTCCAACGACAGCCCGGTGCTGCTGGACCACTTCCTCAACTGCGCCATCGAAATGGACGTGGATGCGGTCTGCGACGGCACCGATGTAGTGATCGGCGCCATCATGCAGCACATCGAACAAGCTGGTGTTCACTCCGGTGACTCGGCCTGCTCGCTGCCGCCGTACTCGCTGCCGGCGCACATCCAGGACGAGATGCGCGAACAGGTCAAGAAGATGGCCCTGGAGCTGGGCGTTGTCGGCCTGATGAACGTACAGTTGGCGCTGCAAGGCGAAGACATCTACGTCATTGAAGTCAACCCGCGTGCTTCGCGTACCGTACCGTTCGTGTCCAAGTGCATCGGTGTGTCCCTGGCGATGATCGCTGCGCGTGTGATGGCCGGTAAGACCCTGAAGGAAATCGGCTTTACCAAGGAAATTATTCCAAACTTCTACAGTGTGAAAGAGGCGGTGTTCCCATTCGCCAAATTCCCTGGCGTGGACCCGATCCTGGGCCCGGAGATGAAGTCCACCGGTGAAGTGATGGGCGTGGGCGATACCTTCGGTGAAGCATTCGCCAAGGCCCAGATGGGCGCCAGCGAAGTGCTGCCGACCGGCGGTACTGCGTTTATCAGCGTGCGTGATGACGACAAGCCACTGGTTGCAGGGGTTGCCCGCGATCTGATCAACTTAGGCTTTGAAGTCGTGGCTACCGCCGGGACCGCCAAGCTGATCGAAGCTGCCGGCCTGAAAGTACGCCGCGTGAACAAGGTGACGGAAGGCCGTCCGCATGTGGTCGACATGATCAAGAATGACGAAGTCACCCTGATCATCAACACCACCGAAGGTCGTCAGTCGATCGCGGACTCCTATTCCATTCGTCGTAATGCCTTGCAGCACAAGATTTACTGCACCACTACCATTGCTGCTGGCGAAGCTATCTGTGAAGCGCTCAAGTTCGGTCCGGAAAAGACCGTGCGTCGCTTGCAGGATCTACACGCAGGATTGAAGGCATGATCAAATACCCAATGACCGTCCAGGGCGCTAAGGCCCTGGAAGAGGAACACGCCCATCTGACCAAGGTCGTACGTCCAAAGCTGAGCCAGGACATCGGTACGGCCCGCGAGCTGGGTGACTTGAAGGAAAACGCCGAATACCACGCTGCTCGCGAGCAGCAGGGTATGGTTGAGGCGCGGATTCGTGACATCGAGGGTCGGATTCAGAATCAGGTCATCATTGATGTCACCTCCATCCCTCATACCGGTAAAGTGATTTTCGGCACCACTGTTGAGATCGCCAACGTCGAGACTGATGAGCGCGTTGTCTATCACATCGTGGGTGAGGATGAAGCTGACTTCAAACTCGGCAAGATCTCTGTTGGTTCGCCGCTGGCCCGCGCCTTGATTGCCAAGGAAGAGGGTGATGTGGTGGCCGTCAAGACGCCGGGTGGCGTGATCGAGTACGAGATTGTCGAAGTTCGTCACATCTGAAAGACGGCGCCCGCTGCGTGCGGGCGCCATGCTTTGGCAGCTCTCTCAGATGCTTTGGGTGGGCGGCCTATGGCTGTTACATATTGGTGTATTGCCGGCGTTGGGCCTGATCGGCCTGGCGCCGCTGCTGATCGATGAGATCGACGGATTGCTGAGTGCGCTGCTGGTGGGTTTTGCGGCGGCGTGCGTGATGCTTCAGGTGTTGGTGCTGGTCAAGGCTGAAGGCCTGAAGAGTTTGTGGCGGGATATTCGCGGGCAACTGCTGTTGATGGCGCTGTATGCATGCGCAATGTTTTGCGTGGTGTATGTGTGGCTGCCGCAAGCGTTGCGCTGGCAGTTATTCAGCTATCTTGTGCTAGGGTTCTCTGGCCTGGTGCTGGTTATGCAACCTGCGCCGGGATGGAGTGGCGGGGCGCGCGAAGCACGCCCTTGACCCTTTTCATCATTTGAAGCGATGAACGTTCGACAGTTGCTTGTTGACGCTGAAGTTCTTGCGATACAGCAGCGCCATCTTGCCGATGACCTGAACCAGGTCCGCTTTGCCCACCTTGCACAATTCTGCAACGGCGGCCAGGCGCGCTTCGCGATCAAGGATGTTGACCTTGATCTTGATCAGTTCGTGATCGTTCAGTGCGCGCTCGAATTCGGCTAGCACACCCTCAGTCAAACCGTTGTCTGCCACAATCAGAACTGGTTTCAGATGGTGGCCAATGGATTTGTACTGTTTCTTCTGCTCTTGAGTGAGCGGCATAATCTGACCCCTGCGTCTGATCTTGTAAAAAGCGGCGGCCAGTTTACCCGAGCGAGTCCGGGACCGCCCAGTTAATCACGACCCGTTTTATTTTTTCGAGGTGGCCCGTGGCCCGTTCCAAAACCAGCCTTAAGTGGCTACAAGAACATTTCAATGATCCTTACGTCAAAAAGGCGCAAAAGGACGGCTATCGTTCCCGTGCCAGCTACAAGCTGCTGGAGATCCAGGACAAGGACAAACTGATCCGTCCAGGCATGAGCGTTATCGATCTCGGTGCGGCCCCCGGTGGCTGGTCCCAGGTGACCAGTCGTCTGATTGGTGGGCAAGGCCGATTGATCGCTTCGGACATCCTTGAGATGGACAGCATCCCGGACGTGACCTTTGTTCACGGCGATTTTACCGAGGACAAGGTATTGGCCGAGATCCTGGAGGCTGTGGGAAATTCGCAGGTAGACCTTGTGATTTCCGACATGGCCCCCAATATGAGTGGATTACCGGCTGTTGATATGCCGCGTGCCATGTTCCTGTGTGAACTGGCGCTGGATTTGGCAGGTCGGGTGTTACGTCCGGGTGGTGATTTCCTGGTGAAGGTGTTCCAGGGCGAAGGTTTCGACGAGTACCACAAGAACATTCGCAAGTTGTTCGACAAGGTGCAGACCCGCAAACCGGACTCTTCCCGTGACCGGTCCAGGGAGCAGTATCTGCTGTGCCGTGGCTACCGCGGCGTCGAAGGCGCGGCGAGCGAAGAGCGTTTTTGAGAAATTCGAGGAGGGCGATAGGTTTTTTTATATCGCTTTCGTCACGAAGCTTTACGAATATTGCGTAGTCAAAGTTTCACAAAGGGTTACAGACGGCGCCTGCCAGAGTTGTAGGTAATGTAGTAAGTTAGGCCGGTGAATATCATGCGAAGCGCGCGCCAGTAGCGGAGCTTGCTTCAGAGGGTAGTTAATTGAACGATATGGCAAAGAATCTGATCCTGTGGTTGATCATCGCGGCTGTCCTGGTGACGGTGATGAACAACTTCTCCAGCCCTAACGAGCCGCAGACCCTCAACTATTCCGACTTCATCCAGCAAGTTAAGGATGGCAAGGTCGAGCGCGTAGCGGTTGATGGCTACGTGATTACCGGTAAGCGCAACGATGGCGACAGCTTCAAGACCATTCGTCCTGCCATTCAGGACAACGGTCTCATCGGTGACCTGGTGGATAACAAGGTCGTTGTGGAAGGCAAGCAGCCTGAACAGCAAAGCATCTGGACTCAACTCCTGGTGGCCAGCTTCCCGATCCTGGTGATTATCGCCGTGTTCATGTTCTTCATGCGCCAGATGCAAGGCGGTGCGGGAGGCAAGGGCGGGCCGATGAGCTTTGGTAAAAGCAAGGCGCGCCTGCTCTCCGAAGACCAGGTAAAAACCACTTTGGCTGACGTTGCAGGTTGCGACGAAGCCAAGGAAGAAGTCGGCGAGTTGGTCGAGTTCCTGCGTGATCCGGGCAAATTCCAGCGCCTGGGTGGCCGTATTCCTCGCGGTGTGCTGATGGTGGGGCCACCGGGTACCGGTAAAACCTTGCTGGCCAAGGCGATTGCCGGCGAAGCCAAGGTGCCTTTCTTCACAATTTCCGGTTCTGACTTCGTCGAAATGTTTGTCGGCGTCGGCGCCAGCCGTGTTCGCGATATGTTCGAGCAGGCCAAGAAGCACGCGCCATGCATCATCTTCATCGACGAAATCGATGCCGTTGGTCGCCATCGTGGCGCTGGCATGGGTGGCGGTCACGATGAGCGTGAGCAGACCCTCAACCAGTTGCTGGTAGAGATGGATGGTTTCGAGATGAATGACGGCATTATCGTCATCGCCGCAACCAACCGTCCGGACGTGCTGGACCCTGCGTTGCTGCGTCCGGGCCGTTTCGACCGCCAGGTTGTGGTCGGCCTGCCGGACATCCGTGGCCGTGAGCAGATCCTGAAAGTACACATGCGCAAGGTGCCGATGGGTGACGACGTAGCTCCGGCTGTGATCGCCCGTGGTACTCCTGGCTTCTCCGGTGCTGACCTGGCAAACCTGGTCAACGAGGCTTCGCTGTTCGCTGCCCGTACTGGCAAGCGCATCGTTGAGATGAAAGAGTTCGAATTGGCGAAAGACAAGATCATGATGGGCGCCGAGCGCAAATCCATGGTCATGTCCGAGAAAGAGAAGCAGAACACCGCTTATCACGAGGCCGGTCACGCCATTGTAGGTCGCGTTGTGCCAGAGCATGACCCCGTCTACAAAGTGTCGATCATTCCCCGTGGTCGGGCACTGGGCGTGACCATGTTCCTGCCGGAAGAGGATCGCTACAGCCTCTCCAAGCGTGCGCTGATCAGCCAGATCTGTTCGCTGTATGGTGGCCGTATTGCTGAAGAAATGACCCTCGGCTTCGACGGTGTGACCACTGGCGCCTCCAACGACATCATGCGTGCCAGCCAGATCGCACGAAACATGGTGACCAAGTGGGGCTTGTCGGAAAAACTCGGCCCATTGATGTACGCCGAAGAAGAAGGCGAAGTGTTCCTGGGTCGTGGCGGCGGTGGGCAAAGCGCCAGCTTCTCGGGTGAGACAGCCAAACTGATCGACTCCGAGGTTCGCAGCATCATTGACCAGTGCTACGGCACGGCCAAGCAGATCCTGACTGACAACCGTGACAAGCTGGACGCCATGGCTGATGCGTTGATGAAGTACGAAACCATCGACGCCGACCAGATCGACGACATCATGGCGGGCCGTGCGCCGCGTGAACCGCGTGACTGGGAAGGTGGTTCGGGTACTTCGGGCACTCCGCCTGTGGTGCAAAATGAGCGCCCTGAAACGCCTATCGGCGGCCCGGCAGCTGATCACTAAGGTTTGAAATGACTTCTGCTTTGTCCTCTACCCGGTTGCCTTGCGGCAACCGGGTTCTTGATTTGGCCCGGACGCATGTCATGGGCATCCTCAATGTAACCCCTGACTCCTTTTCCGACGGTGGCCGCTTCAGCCAGCTGGACGCCGCGTTGCGCCACGCCGAGGCGATGGTGGCTGCCGGTGCGACGTTGATTGATGTGGGAGGGGAATCGACCCGCCCTGGCGCCCGCGTTGTTTCTCCATTGGAGGAACTGGAGCGGGTGGCGCCGGTGGTTGAGCGTATTGCCCGTGAGCTGGATGTCATCATCTCGGTAGACACCTCCACCCCGGCAGTGATGCGCGAAACCGCGCGTCTCGGAGCGGGGTTGATCAATGATGTGCGTTCGCTTCAGCGCGACGGCGCCCTTGATGCGGCCGCTGCAACCGGCTTGCCTGTCTGCCTGATGCATATGCTGGGTGAGCCCGGCAACATGCAGGACAATCCGCATTACGACGACCTGGTTGGCGAGGTGAGTGGGTTTCTTGCTGAGAGGGTTGCCCAGTGTGTAGCTGTGGGTATTGCGCCCGAACAGATCATCCTTGATCCGGGGTTTGGCTTTGCCAAGACCTTGCAGCACAATCTAAGCCTGTTCAAACACATGGAAGCCTTGCACGCCCTTGGTCGCCCGCTGTTGGTCGGCGTTTCGCGCAAGAGCATGATAGGGCTCGCCTTGAATCGCCCGGTCGGCGAACGCCTGTATGGCGGCCTGGCGCTTGCGGCGCTTGCCGTGACCAAGGGCGCACGTATTTTGCGTGTGCATGATGTCGCCGAAACGGTCGATGTGGTGCGCATGCTCGCTGCTGTAGAATCAGCCGAATAAGAATGATGGAGCACTTATGACTAAGAAATATTTTGGCACCGACGGCATTCGTGGTCGGGTCGGCGAATTCCCGATCACCCCTGACTTCATGCTCAAGCTGGGTTGGGCGGCAGGCATGGCGTTCCGTAGCATGGGCGCGTGTCGCATCCTGGTGGGCAAGGACACCCGTATTTCGGGCTACATGTTTGAATCCGCGCTGGAGGCCGGCCTGTCCGCCGCCGGCGCCGACGTGATGCTGCTGGGCCCTATGCCCACGCCGGCAATCGCTTACCTGACGCGTACCTTCCACGCTGAAGCCGGTATTGTGATCAGCGCCTCCCACAATCCTCATGATGACAATGGCATCAAGTTTTTCTCGGGCCAGGGTACCAAACTGCCTGACGAGATCGAGCTGATGATCGAAGAGCTGTTGGATGCGCCGATGACGGTGGTTGAGTCCAGCAAGCTGGGCAAGGTGTCGCGCATTAACGACGCGTCAGGTCGCTATATCGAATTTTGTAAAAGCAGTGTTCCGAGCAGCACCAATTTTGCAGGCTTGAAGATTGTTGTCGATTGCGCCCATGGGGCGACCTACAAGGTGGCGCCGAGCGTCTTCAAGGAACTGGGTGCACAGGTCACCGTGCTGTCGGCTCAGCCTAACGGCTTGAACATCAACGACAATTGCGGTTCCACCCACATGGAGCAGCTGCAGGCTGCTGTGCTGGCTGAGCATGCGGACCTGGGCATCGCTTTTGACGGCGATGGCGACCGCGTCCTGATGGTGGATCACACCGGCACGATCGTGGATGGTGATGACCTGTTGTTCATCATTGCCCGTGACCTGCATGAGCGTAACAAGCTGCAAGGTGGCGTGGTCGGCACCCTGATGAGTAATCTCGGGCTGGAATTGGCGTTGGCAGAACTGGGGATTCCCTTTATTCGCGCCAATGTCGGTGACCGCTACGTGATCGCCGAGCTGCTGGAGCGTAACTGGTTGGTTGGCGGTGAGAATTCCGGTCATGTGGTCTGCTTCCAGCACACCACCACGGGTGACGCGATCATCGCCGCGCTACAGGTGCTGTTGGCCCTGCGTCGCCGCGAGGAGAGCCTGGCCCAGGCACGCCAAGCCCTGCGCAAGTGCCCGCAAGTGCTGCTCAATGTGCGTTTTGCCGGTGGCGAAAACCCCATCGAGCACCCTGCTGTCAAAGAGGCTTGCGAACGCGTGACCCAGGCAATGGCGGGGCGCGGGCGTGTGTTGCTGCGCAAGTCCGGCACAGAGCCGTTGGTGCGCGTGATGGTCGAAGGCGAGGACGAAACACAGGTTCGCGGCCATGCCGAAGACCTGGCAAAACTGGTAACTGAAGTTTGCGCCTGAATTCGGCTTGCCAGTGGTGATGTGGTTGGGTAACATCTGCGCCCACTTTGACCGACGGGGTACAGCATGCGTCGCACTATGGTAGCTGGTAACTGGAAGATGCACGGTACCCGCGCCAGTGTCGCTGAGCTGATCAACGGCCTTCGTCACTTGGCCTTGCCTAGCGGTGTTGACGTCGCGGTGTTCCCGCCTTGCTTGCATATCAACCAAGTGGTTGATGGCTTGAAAGGTAAGTCGATTCAGGTCGGCGCGCAGAACTCTGCGGTAGAGCCGATGCAAGGTGCGTTGACCGGCGAGATTTCGCCGAGTCAGCTGGTTGATGCGGGTTGTTCCTATGTGCTTGTCGGGCACTCCGAGCGTCGCCAGATGATGGGCGAGCGGGATGGGACGCTCAACCGCAAGTTCGCCGCAGCACAGGCTTGTGGCTTGATTCCGGTGTTGTGCATTGGGGAGACCCTTGAGCAGCGCGAATCGGGCAAGACTCTTGAAGTTGTCTCGCGTCAGCTGGGCAGCATCATCGAGGAGCTGGGTGTAGGTGCATTTGCAAAAGCAGTTATTGCTTACGAGCCGGTCTGGGCCATTGGCACCGGGCTGACTGCTACACCGCAACAGGCGCAGGATGTGCACGCAGCCATCCGCGCGCAGTTGGCGGCAGAGAATTCTGAAGTCGCACAAGGTGTGCGGCTTCTATACGGCGGCAGCGTGAAGGCGGCCAATGCGGTCGAACTGTTCGGCATGCCGGATATCGATGGGGGGCTCATTGGTGGAGCTTCCCTGAATGCAGATGAGTTCGGTGCGATTTGTCGCGCCGCGGGAAACTGAAAAAATGCTGGAAACAGTCGTAGTCGTTTTTCATCTGTTGGCTGCCCTGAGCGTAGTTGCTCTGGTTTTGTTGCAACAGGGTAAAGGTGCGGATGCTGGTGCGTCTTTCGGTGCAGGTGCTTCAAATACTGTGTTCGGAAGCCAAGGTTCCTCTACCTTTCTTAGTAAGTTTACTGCTATACTTGCCGCAGGTTTCTTCATAACCAGCTTAGGGTTAGGTTACTTTGCTAAAGAGAAAGCTCATGTGCTGACTCAAGTAGGTTTGCCAAACCCAGCAGTGTTGGAAGTTCCAAAAGCAAAACCGGCTTCTGATGATGTCCCGGTGCTTCAAGAGCAAAAGTCGGCTACTCCAGCGACTGACGTACCTCCAGCTCAAGAGCAGAAGTAAGAAGGGTTGTAAACGCTGTATTGCCGAGGTGGTGGAATTGGTAGACACGCAACCTTGAGGTGGTTGTGCCCATAGGGTGTAGGGGTTCGAGTCCCCTTCTCGGTACCAATTATCAGGAGAGCCCGCTGTTGCGGGCTTTCTTGTAGGTGGAAGGTTACATTGACCCTGTAAGGGATCGGTCGTATACTTCCGCCCCAGCTTTGTCGCGGGGTGGAGCAGTCTGGTAGCTCGTCGGGCTCATAACCCGAAGGTCGTCGGTTCAAATCCGGCCCCCGCAACCAGTTTTAGCGGAGCCCCTTTTAAGGGGCTTTTTGTTAGCTGGACACTTTCAACGCCGCTGTTCGACGGCGTTTCAAGGATGGGCGTTTCGCCCATTTTTTTATTTTGCACAGCATGCACATACATGCACGAGGGGGTTCAGGTGTCGAGCAAGCTAGAAGAGTTGCAGGCCTTGTTGGCCCCGGTGGTCGTGGCCCTAGGCTATGAATGCTGGGGTATTGAGTTTTCGGCTCAAGGTCGCCACTCAATGTTGCGCGTTTATATCGATAAAGAGGGCGGCGTGCTGGTGGACGATTGTGCCATCGTCAGCCGTCAGATCAGCGGTGTGCTGGATGTTGAAGATCCAATCTCCGTTGAATACACCCTTGAGGTTTCCTCGCCAGGCATGGAACGCCCACTGTTCACTCTCGAGCAGTTTGCTAAATATGCCGGTGAACAAGTGAAGATCAAGCTGCGCTCCCCCTTTGAAGGGCGACGCAACTTTCAGGGCCTTCTGCGCAGTGTAGAAGATCAGGATGTCGTGGTGCAGGTAGAAGACCATGAGTTCCTGTTGCCGATCGATATGATCGACAAGGCCAACATTATTCCCAGTTTTGACTGAGACGCGGATCCCGCGGATCCAATGGCTTGCGAAAGGCGAGGCGTACGATGAGCAAAGAAGTACTGCTGGTTGTTGAGTCGGTATCCAATGAAAAGGGTGTACCGGCAAGCGTGATTTTTGAAGCGTTGGAGCTGGCCCTGGCCACTGCTACCAAGAAACGTTTTGAAGACGAAGTAGATCTGCGTGTGGAAATCAACCGCCACACCGGTGCCTATGAGACTTTCCGTCGCTGGACGGTGGTCGAAGAGGACGATCTTGATGATCCGGCCATCGAAACCTGGCCAAGCAAGGTTGCGCAAACGCATCCGGGCGCTCAGGTTGGCGATGTTGTCGAAGAAAAGATCGAGTCGATCGAATTCGGCCGTATTGCTGCACAGACCGCCAAGCAGGTCATCGTGCAGAAGGTTCGCGAAGCCGAGCGCGCTCAAGTCGTTGACGCCTATCGCGAACGCCTGGGTGAAATCATCTCTGGCACCGTGAAAAAAGTTACCCGCGACAACGTGATCGTCGACCTGGGCAACAACGCCGAAGCGTTGCTGGCCCGCGAAGACATCATCTCTCGCGAAACCTTCCGTGTCGGCGTGCGCTTGCGTGCGCTGCTCAAGGAAATCCGCACCGAGAACCGCGGCCCACAGTTGATCCTGTCGCGTACCGCGCCGGAAATGCTGATCGAGCTGTTCCGTATCGAAGTGCCGGAAATCGCCGAAGGCCTGATCGAAGTGATGGCTGCGTCCCGTGACCCGGGTTCGCGTGCCAAGATCGCGGTCCGCTCCAAGGACAAACGCATCGACCCGCAAGGCGCTTGCATCGGTATGCGCGGTTCGCGCGTCCAGGCAGTGTCGGGCGAATTGGGCGGTGAGCGTGTGGACATCGTCCTGTGGGACGATAACCCGGCGCAGTTCGTGATCAACGCCATGTCGCCAGCTGAAGTGGCGGCAATTATCGTTGACGAAGATGCCCATGCAATGGACATCGCCGTTGGCGCAGACAATCTGGCTCAGGCCATTGGTCGTGGTGGTCAGAACGTGCGTCTGGCCAGCCAACTGACCGGCTGGACCCTGAACGTGATGACCGAATCGGACATCCAGGCTAAGCAGCAAGCTGAAACCGGTGACATCCTGCGCAACTTCATCGAAGAGTTGGAAGTCGATGAAGAACTGGCACAGGTGCTGGTAGATGAAGGCTTCACCAGCCTGGAAGAGATTGCCTACGTACCGTTGGAAGAAATGCTCAACATCGACGGCTTTGACGAGGATATCGTCAACGAGCTCCGCGCTCGGGCCAAGGATCGTTTGTTGACTAAAGCCATCGCTACTGAGGAAAAGCTGGCAGACGCCCATCCGGCCGAAGACCTGCTCTCGCTTGAGGGTATGGACAAGGATTTGGCGATGGAACTGGCGGTGCGCGGCGTAATTACCCGCGAAGACCTGGCCGAGCAGTCTATTGACGATCTGCTCGACATCGACGGCATTGACGAAGATCGTGCCGGCAAGTTGATCATGGCCGCCCGAGCCCATTGGTTCGAGTAATTAGGCGCGGCCTGAGGAGAGAAGTGCATGACGCAAGTCACGGTGAAACAACTGGCCGATGAGGTCAAAACACCGGTAGAGCGCCTGTTGCAGCAGATGCGTGAGGCAGGTCTGCCGCACACCGCCGCCGATGAAGGTGTGAGCGATAGTGAGAAGCAGTCTTTGCTGACTCACTTGAAGAGCAGCCACAAGGCGAAAGTGGAAGAACCGCGCAAGATTACATTGCAGCGCAAAACCACCAGCACCCTGCGGGTTGCGGGTAGCAAGAGCATCAGCGTTGAAGTACGCAAGAAGAAAGTCTTCGTACAGCGCAGCCCGGAAGAAATCGAAGCCGAGCGCAAACGCGAGCTGGAAGAACGTCGCGCAGTAGAAAACGCTGCACGTCAGAAGGCTGAAGAAGAAGCCAAGCGTCGCGCCGAAGAAGAAGCGCGTCGCCAGCCTGCTGCTGCGCAACCTGCTGCCACTGACGCGGTCGCCGCCCCTGTTGAAGCTGTGCGTGAGGCTGCCCCGGCTGCCGCTGCACCTGCTCCTGCAGCAGACGCCCGCAAGCGCGACGAACCTCGTCGTCCGGACAAACCACGTGCTGACGACAACAATCGTCGCGGTGGTGGTGGCGATGGCGAGCGTAAAAACGCTCCGCACCGCGCCTCGGTCAAAGAGAAAGCGCCTGCGCCACGCGTTGCCCCACGTACCACCGACGAAGAAAGCGATGGCTTCCGTCGTGGTGGTCGCGGCAAAGCCAAGCTGAAGAAGCGCAACGCCCACGGTTTCCAGAGCCCAACCGGCCCTGTCGTGCGTGAAGTGAAGATCGGCGAGACCATCACTGTGGGCGATCTGGCCCAGCAGATGTCGGTCAAGGCTGCTGAAATCATCAAGTTCATGTTCAAGCTGGGCACTCCAGCCACCATCAACCAGGTACTGGACCAGGAAACTGCCCAGTTGGTTGCTGAAGAGCTGGGCCACAAAGTGACCCTGGTCAGCGACACCGCCCTGGAAGATTCCCTGGCCGAGTCCCTGAAGTTTGAAGGTGAAGCGGTATCCCGTGCGCCGGTTGTGACCGTAATGGGCCACGTTGACCACGGTAAGACTTCCCTGCTCGACTACATCCGTCGTGCCAAGGTTGCCGCAGGCGAAGCCGGTGGTATTACCCAGCACATCGGTGCATACCACGTTGAAACCGAGCGCGGCATGGTCACCTTCCTCGACACCCCAGGTCACGCCGCGTTTACCGCAATGCGTGCCCGTGGTGCCAAGGCGACCGACATCGTGATCCTGGTGGTTGCAGCGGACGACGGCGTAATGCCGCAGACCATTGAAGCTGTCCAGCACGCCAAGGCTGCCGGTGTTCCTCTGGTCGTTGCCGTGAACAAAATCGACAAGCCGGGCGCTGATCTCGATCGCATCCGTAGCGAACTGTCGGTTCACGGCGTGACGTCCGAGGAATGGGGTGGCGAGACGCCATTCGTATCGGTCTCGGCGAAAATGGGTACCGGCGTTGACGAACTGCTCGAAGCAGTCCTGTTGCAAGCCGAAGTCCTGGAACTGACCGCTACTCCATCGGCTCCTGGCCGTGGCGTCGTGGTTGAGTCCCGTCTCGACAAGGGCCGTGGCCCGGTTGCTACCGTGCTGGTTCAAGACGGTACCCTGCGCCAAGGCGACATGGTGCTGGTCGGTTCGAACTACGGCCGTGTACGTGCCATGCTCGACGAGAACGGCAAGCCAATCAAGGAAGCCGGTCCTGCCATCCCAGTCGAGATTCTCGGCCTGGACGGTACGCCGGACGCTGGCGACGAGATGAGCGTAGTGGCTGACGAGAAGAAAGCCCGTGAAGTGGCTCTGTTCCGTCAAGGCAAGTTCCGCGAGGTCAAGCTGGCCCGTGCTCACGCCGGCAAGCTGGAAAACATCTTCGAGAACATGGGCCAGGAAGAGAAGAAGACGCTTAACATCGTCCTCAAGTCTGACGTTCGTGGTTCCCTCGAAGCGTTGAACGGCGCCTTGAACGGCCTGGGTAACGACGAAGTGCAAGTGCGCGTTGTCGGTGGCGGTGTCGGTGGTATCACCGAATCCGACGCCAACCTGGCACTGGCTTCCAACGCTGTACTGTTCGGCTTCAACGTGCGTGCCGATGCTGGCGCTCGCAAGATCGTCGAGCAGGAAGGCCTGGACATGCGTTACTACAACGTCATCTACGACATCATCGAAGACGTCAAGAAAGCCCTTACCGGCATGCTTGGCAGCGACGTCCGGGAGAACATCCTGGGTATCGCCGAGGTGCGTGACGTGTTCCGCTCGCCGAAATTCGGTGCGATCGCCGGCTGTATGGTGGTTGAAGGCACTGTGTACCGTAACCGTCCAATCCGTGTACTGCGTGAAGACATCGTTATCTTCGAAGGCGAGCTGGAATCCCTGCGCCGCTTCAAGGATGACGCTGCCGAAGTACGTGCCGGCATGGAATGCGGTATCGGCGTCAAGAGCTACAACGACGTCAAGGTTGGCGACAAGATCGAAGTCTTCGAGAAGGTTCAGGTTGCTCGCAGCCTCTAACTCGCGCACTTCAGGAGCCGCGCAGCGTGTGGGCATGCAGATGCCCCGCGCAGCGTCAGGACTCTAAACGCAACGCCCGGTCTGGCTTTTGTCAGGCCGGGCGTTTGCCGCTTTCAGACCCCACGGGTTTCACCGTGTGGCAGTAACAGGTAACAAGACATGGCAAAAGAATACAGCCGTACCCAGCGTATCGGCGATCAGATGCAGCGTGAGCTGGCCCAGCTGATCCGCCGCGAAGTCAAAGACCCACGCGTTGGCCTGGTCACCATTACCGCTGTTGAAGTGAGCCGTGACGTGGGTCACGCCAAGATCTTCATCACCGTGATGGGGCAGGACAACAGCGAAGAAATCGCGCAAAGCATCAAGGTGCTCAACTCTGCCGCAGGCTTCCTGCGTATGCAGTTGGCCCGTGAAATGAAGCTGCGCAGCGTTCCGCAGTTGCACTTCCACTACGACGAAAGCGTCGTGCGTGGCGCGCACCTGTCGGCCCTGATCGAACGCGCCGTGGCTGAAGACAGCCAGCATCCGTCCACACCTGACGACGCCAAGGAGTAAGCGGTGGCTCAGGTCAAACGTATCCGTCGCAACGTCAGTGGCATCATTCTGCTCGACAAACCCATTGGCTTTACCTCCAATGCCGCGTTGCAGAAGGTTCGCTGGCTGCTCAATGCCGAGAAGGCCGGGCATACCGGCAGCCTTGATCCATTGGCCACCGGTGTATTGCCGTTGTGCTTTGGCGAGGCCACCAAGTTTTCGCAATACCTGCTGGATTCCGACAAGGGTTACGAAACCCTGATGCAACTGGGCAAGACCACCACCACGGCAGATGCCGAAGGTGATGTTTTGCAGGTTCGCGACGTGACCGTTGGTCGTGCGGATATCGAAGCTGCCTTACCCGCTTTTCGTGGGCAAATCAGTCAGATACCGCCGATGTACTCGGCACTCAAGCGTGATGGCCAGCCACTTTACAAGCTGGCACGTGCGGGCGAAGTAGTGGAGCGCGAACCGCGTTCTGTTACTATTGCGCGCTTGGAATTGCTCGCTTGTGAAGGCGACACTGCCCGTTTGGCCGTGGACTGCAGCAAAGGCACCTATATCCGTACCCTGGTGGAAGATATTGGTGAAAAGCTCGGTTGCGGCGCGTACGTTGCAGAACTGCGACGCACCCAGGCCGGGCCTTTCAGCCTGGCCCAGACGGTCACGTTGGAAGAGTTGGAAGCGGTACATGCCGAAGGCGGCAATGAAGCGGTTGATCGCTTCCTGATGCCATCGGACAGCGGTTTGCTCGATTGGCCGCTGCTGCACTTCTCGGAGCACAGCGCGTTCTACTGGCTCAACGGCCAGCCGGTACGCGCCCCGGATGCCCCGAAGTTCGGCATGGTGCGAGTACAGGATCATAACGGTCGCTTTATCGGTATCGGTGAAGTGAGCGAAGACGGGCGCATCGCGCCGCGTCGGCTGATTCGGTCAGAATGACCGGACGAGTGTGGCTGTTAACAGGCATGGTCACTACTCATTTTTAGATACAGGGATTTGTCCCTGGCCTGTTGAAACTGCCCTTTGGGTGGTTTCCTGAAAAAAGGATTGCCTCATGGCTCTCGACGTTCAAGAAAAAGCACAAATCGTAGCTGACTATCAGCAAGCTGTTGGTGACACTGGTTCGCCAGAAGTGCAAGTTGCACTGCTGACCCACAACATCAACAAACTGCAAGGTCACTTCAAGGCCAACGGTAAAGACCACCACTCCCGTCGTGGTCTGATCCGCATGGTAAACCAGCGCCGTAAGCTGCTGGACTACCTGAAAGGCAAGGATCTGGGTCGTTATCAGACTCTGATCGGTCGCCTGGGTCTGCGTCGCTAATAAGCGATTGCGCTAGAGGTTGGTTGTCTGCCGCGTGTCATCGGGATTCCCGTTGGCCCGTGGTAGGCTCCCAGCCTCAAGTTTTATCTGGATACACGTTTTACCCTGGACGAGCGTCGGGCCGATTCCCGGCATTGCCCAAGAATTTCGCAAGAAGACAAGTTCCCCCAAGAGCCACAAAGAAGGTAGGACACCGTGAACCCGGTTATCAAAAAATTCCAGTTCGGTCAGTCGACCGTTACCCTCGAGACAGGCCGTATCGCCCGTCAAGCCTCCGGCGCAGTGCTGGTTACCGTTGACGACGACGTGACCGTATTGGTGACCGTTGTTGGCGCCAAGACCGCTGACCCGAGCAAGGGCTTCTTCCCTCTGTCCGTTCACTACCAGGAAAAGACTTACGCTGCCGGTAAGATCCCTGGCGGTTTCTTCAAGCGCGAAGGCCGTCCTTCCGAGAAAGAAACCCTGACTTCCCGACTGATCGACCGTCCGATCCGTCCGCTGTTTCCAGAAGGCTTCATGAACGAAGTGCAGGTTGTCTGCACCGTCGTTTCCACCAGCAAGAAGACCGATCCGGACATCGCTGCGATGATCGGTACCTCGGCTGCCCTGGCCATCTCCGGTATTCCTTTCGATGGCCCGATCGGCGCTGCCCGCGTTGCGTTCCACGAAAGCACCGGCTACCTGCTGAACCCGACTTACGAGCAACAGAAAGCCTCGAGCCTGGACATGGTCGTTGCCGGTACGTCCGAAGCCGTATTGATGGTTGAATCGGAAGCCAAAGAGCTGACCGAAGACCAGATGCTGGGTGCCGTACTGTTTGCTCACGACGAGTTCCAGGTTGTGATCAACGCGGTTAAAGAATTGGCTGCCGAAGCTGCCAAGCCAACCTGGACCTGGGCTGCTGCCCCGGAAGCCACCGAGCTGCTGGGCGCTATCCGCTCCGAGTTCGGCGCTGCCATCTCCGACGCCTACACCATCACCGTCAAGGCCGACCGTTACGCTCGCCTGGGCGAGTTGAAAGACCAGGTCGTGGCCAAGCTGTCCGGCGAAGAAGGCCAGCCTTCCTCCAGCGAAGTCAAAGCGGCTTTCGGTGAGATCGAATACCGCACCGTTCGCGAAAACATCGTTAACGGCAAGCCACGTATCGACGGTCGCGACACCCGCACCGTACGCCCGCTGAACATCGAAGTCGGCGTACTGCCCAAGACCCACGGTTCGGCGCTGTTCACCCGTGGCGAAACCCAGGCCCTGGTCGTTGCGACCCTGGGTACTGCCCGTGACGCACAACTGCTGGACACCCTGGAAGGCGAGAAAAAAGACCCCTTCATGCTGCACTACAACTTCCCTCCGTTCTCGGTGGGCGAGTGTGGTCGTATGGGCGGTGCAGGTCGTCGCGAAATCGGTCACGGCCGTCTGGCCCGCCGTTCGGTTCAGGCCATGCTGCCTGCCGCTGACGTGTTCCCGTACACCATCCGTGTTGTATCGGAAATCACCGAGTCCAACGGTTCCAGCTCCATGGCTTCGGTCTGCGGTGCTTCCCTGGCACTGATGGACGCTGGTGTGCCAATGAAGGCGCCGGTTGCCGGTATCGCCATGGGCCTGGTTAAAGAAGGCGAGAAGTTCGCCATCCTGACCGACATCCTGGGTGACGAAGACCACCTGGGCGACATGGACTTCAAAGTAGCCGGTACCGCTAAAGGTGTGACCGCGCTGCAGATGGACATCAAGATCAAGGGCATCACCGAAGAGATCATGGAGATCGCCCTGGGCCAAGCCCTGGAAGCGCGCCTGAACATCCTCGGCCAGATGAACCAGATCATTGGTCAGTCCCGCACCGAACTGTCGGAAAATGCTCCGACCATGATCGCGATGAAAATCGACACCGACAAAATCCGTGATGTTATCGGTAAAGGCGGCGCGACCATCCGTGCGATCTGTGAAGAAACCAAGGCTTCGATCGACATCGAAGACGACGGCTCGATCAAGATCTTCGGCGAAACCAAGGAAGCGGCTGAAGCAGCACGCCAGCGGGTCCTGGGTATCACCGCTGAAGCCGAGATCGGCAAAATCTACGTCGGCAAGGTTGAGCGCATCGTCGACTTCGGCGCGTTCGTCAACATCCTCCCGGGCAAAGACGGTCTGGTTCACATCTCCATGCTGAGCGATGCTCGCGTTGAGAAAGTGACCGACATTCTGAAAGAAGGCCAGGAAGTGGAAGTGCTGGTACTGGACGTGGACAACCGCGGCCGTATCAAGCTGTCCATCAAGGACGTAGCAGCAGCCAAGGCTTCGGGCGTTTAAACACCCGCAGGCTTTACGCTGAAAAAAAGGACTCTTCGGAGTCCTTTTTTTATGGGCGCAAGAAAATGAAGCAGAATCAGCTGTTTAGCGCAGCCCAAAAGCCGCAACTTGCATGCAGGCACGATGCGCTTCATGCAAGTTGCACGATTTCGAAAATTCATGATTTTCATAAGTCATTGTTTAATAAGGGATTTAATCTGCTCGGTAACTTGGCACACTGCCTGCAATATCCCTGGTAGCGCTGCAGCATGAAGGTATACGTCTGCAGACTTTTAATAAAACAGGAGTTACTCGTATGAAGAAGTTCGCTCTCGCTACTGCTACCGCTCTGACCCTGGCCATGGGTGCTAACGTAGCCTTTGCTCAGACTTCCCAAGCCCCTATGACTTTGGCGGCCGGTGAAGCGACCAAGGCTAAGGAAAGCGTTTCGGATACTTGGATCACCACTAAAGTCAAAGCTGACCTGCTGACCGAAAAAGGCATTCCAGGTTCGGACATCAAGGTTGAGACCAACAAAGGTGTGGTTTCCCTGTCCTCCGACGTAGCAATCTCGGATTCGCAGAAAGAAATGGCTGTAGGCATCACCAAGAAAATCAAAGGCGTGACTGCAGTTTCCGCTGACGGCCTGCTGGCTGGCGGTGCTACCAAGGCTGACGGCATCGACAAAACCAAAGGCGCTGCCCACGACGCTAAAGAGACCACCAGCGATACCTGGATCACTACCAAAGTGAAGGCTGACCTGGTAACTGAAAAAGGTATTCCTGGCACCGACATCAAGGTTGAAACCAACAAGGGTGTTGTATCCCTGTCGTCGCCTACCGCTGTGACTGCTGCGCAGAAAGCAACCGCTGTAGAGATCACCAAGAAAATCAAAGGCGTTAAAGCTGTATCGGCCGATGGCCTGAAAGCAGAGTAATGCTGAACGTTTCGTTTGGACTGAATAGCGGCGGCTTAGGGTGAGTTAGATATCCACCTGACGCACCTCTGGAGTTCATGCGACCGACCACACGGATGTGGTCATTACAGGCCCCGGCACTTGTGTCGGGGCCTGTTCTATTTCAGGCTGAAACAGAATGATCAGGCCCAAAAAATGTGGGAGCTGCCTGCGATACGCATAGGTGTCTACACAACTTCGCAGCGACGCTGAACCTGTGGCGAGGGAGCTTGCTCCCGTGACGACCTACCAACCGACGCAGATGTGCCTGACACACCACGATCCAAATGTGGGAGCTGGCTTGCCTGCGAAGACGGCCTGACAGCCGACGCCCAGCTACCTGACACTCCAACGATCCTACTGTGGGAGCGGGCTTGCTCGCGAAGGCGGCCTGGCAGTCAACACAGTTGGATTGTGTACATATCCATTGCTGCGGTAACGGCCACCTAGGGTTCCGCTCTGACAGCGGGTCACTTTTGGAAGGACCCAAAAGTAACCAAAAGGTCCTCGCCCCACCACTCGGCACCTCGCTTAGGCTCGGTGTGCCCGTAATCCGCCAGTGATTTGGGGGGCCGCCGCCACGCGCCATCCATGGCGCGGGGCGGCTAAACCGGCATCCCTGCCGGTTTACCCCCCAAATCCCTGTCGAATTCCGGCCAGCGTGGTTTGATGGGGCGCTTAAGATCAAGATCAAAAGCAGATCAAGATCAAGAGCGGCTCGCTTCGCATCGTGGTTACTGTCGGCTGCTGCAACCTACAAAATTGCGTAGATACCTATGCTGCGATGCGGGCACCTCGGTCATTCAGTTGCACCGAGGTGATGCTATCGCAGGCAAGCCATACACATTAGGATGGGCGGTGCTTAGAAGTTACTCAGCATCCAGGTGCATAGGAGTGATCACTCGGCCATCTTTCTCGGCCTGCCCCAGCTGCGCATCGATGAAGTACACGCGGTCATCTTCCAACTGGCCCTTGTCTACCAGGTAATCCTTGATAGTGCTGGCTCGGTCTTGCCCCAACTGGCGCAGTAGCACATCACTACCACTCCAGAACTTGATCACACCGTCCTTGAGCTTCGCCGAGCGCTCATCGCTGCCCAGGTCCTTCCATTCGGCCGGGGGTTGCTGTTTGAGACGGGTGCGGTAGATGCCTTCCAGCAAGGGTGCTTTTTCCTTCTCTGGCACTTCAAGCAACGAGGCCTGGGCCGGGACTTTGTCGCCACGGCGCTGGAGGATCTTGTAGTAGTTGTATTGGTATTCACGTTCCAGTCGCTGTGCGGCCAGGAATGGCCCGTCGCTGCTGGCAGCGGCCGTGCCTTCAATTTCCAGGCGCAGGGCAGGGCGTTCTTTCAGCGCCTTGGCCAGGGTGTTCAGGGCGCCTTCGGCGTCTTTGTTCAGCTCACTGGAGCCTGCGGCGAACGACACATTGCCCAAGTCTTCAGAGCCGCCACCGGTGACCAGCCCGCCAATGAACTTGAAGGGCGCTGTTGCCGCGCGCACCACGAGGTTACGCAGGGTCTGCCATACAATCGGCATCACGCTGAATTGTGGGTTGTTCAGGTCGCCGCTTACCGGCAGTTCGATGGAGATCTTGCCGTCGGAGTCCTTGAGCAGGGCGACAGCCAGGCGAATCGGTAAGTCGACGGCATCGGAACTGTCGACCTTCTCACCCAGTTGCAGTTGCTCGACCACCACTTTGTTTTCAGCCTTCAACTGGCCTTTGGTGATCACGTAGTGCAAATCGAGATTCAAGCGGCCCTTGCGGATGCGGAAGCCTGCGAACTTGCCCGAGTAAGGTGTCAGGTTGGTCAGCTCGACACGCTTGAAGCTGGTGGCGATGTCCAACGCGGCCATCGGGTCAAACGGGTTCACGCTGCCTTTGATCGTCACTGGCGCGTAACGGTCCACCTTGCCCTTGATGTCGACGCTGGCCGGCTTGGCTTGGCGGCTGTCGATGGTGCCAATCTGGCCGTTGAGCTGTTGAATTGCGGTGGCAAAGTTGGGCGTGAGGCTGAAGTCGGCAAAGTTGGCCGAACCGTCGTTGATCGCGATCTGGCCGATATGAATGCCCAAGGGCTTCTCGTTGCTGGCTGCAGGTTTGGCGGCCGATTTGCCGCCGCTGTCGGCGGGCTGCGGGATCAGCAGGTCGTCGATGTTGGTGGTGCGATCTTCGTTGATCATGAAGCGCGCATACGGCTGCAACAGGTTGACCTTGTCGATCGACAGGCTTTGGCCGTGCTGGTAGTTCACGCCCTCCAGCACCAGGCGTTGCCATTTGAGGAAGTCGCGGGTCTTGAGGGTGTCCAGGGTATGCAACTGGTCAACCTGGGCGCGGCCGGTGACTTGAAGGGCCAGTGGCTCGGTGCTTTTGAGGTTCACGTCCAGGTTGCTGCCCAGCATGCCGCTGCGCAATTCCAGGCGAATAAACGGGCTGATATAGGCCTGGGCGACCCGCAGGTCGATGTCCTGGGTGTTCACTTTCAGCTTGGCGCTGACGGGGTTGAGGTTAACCTCGCCGGTTGCCTGGATCTTGCCTTGTTTGCCCAGGCCGGTGTCGATCTTCAAGGCAAAGGGGCTCTGGTTGAGGCTGTCGAAGTTCTGTACGTCGACATTCAACGGGCCCAGTTCCAGCGCGACAGCGGGTTTAGCCTGGCGGTCGGCCAGGTGCACCTGGTAGTTACGCAGTTGCACATCCTTGAGCAGCACTTGCCACGGCTTGCTCGGGGCCGCCGGTTGCGCCGAAGGCGCGTCGGCAGCGGCTGGCTCCGATGCCTTGGCAGGCTTGCTCGGTTGGCTGGCGAATAGTTTTTGCCAGTCCAATTGGCCATCGGCCTCACGGGCGGCCCAGGTTTCCAGCTTGTTGCTGCGGATCTTGCCGACAACCACCTGCTGCTTGGCCAGGTCTACCGTGGTTTCGCTGACGTCCAGGCGTTCCAGGCGTGCCAGTGGCCGACCATCGGGGGCCTTGATCGCAAAGGGGGCGATGCTGGCGGCGGTGTTGGTCAGGTTCAGCTCGGTCTCTTTGGCCAGGCTGAATTTGTAGTCAGTGCTGAAGTTGAGCACCCCGTCTTCC
This sequence comes from Pseudomonas sp. FP215, assembly GCF_030687795.1. Lineage (NCBI taxonomy): Bacteria > Pseudomonadati > Pseudomonadota > Gammaproteobacteria > Pseudomonadales > Pseudomonadaceae > Pseudomonas > Pseudomonas sp. FP215. The sequence continues at coordinate 5,643,748 of NZ_CP117447.1, read as the reverse complement.
AGCACCAGTGGCAGGGCGTCACGCACATACGGCCACCAGGCTTTCATCTTGCCGTCGGTAACCTTCAAGGTGCCTTCGGAGGTGATCGGTACCAGGCTGAAGTTGCCTTTCCAGTCGATCTGACCCCCTTCGGGGCCCGCGGCGACCAGGGTCATGTCGGCATTGTCGTCGGGCAACGTGCTGAGGTTTTTCAGCTCGAAGTCGAGTTCGTCGTAGAGGAATTCGATGGGTTCGCTAGGGCGCAAGTCCTGGAAATGCACGTTACCACCGGCCAGCTTGATGCTGTCGATACGCAGTGGGAACGGCTTGGCATCAGGATCGGCCGGGGTTGGCTCGCTCGGCGGCAGTTTGAACAGCTGCGCCAGGTTCAGTTGGCCGGACTTGTCGAACAGCAGTTCGGTCTTGGGCTTGTCCAGTTGCACATCGGCCAGGTGCAGGGCGCGGGTCCAGAGGCTGTCGATCTGCAGGTTGGCGTAGAGGCGTTCGAAACCCACTTGCTCTTTGCCCGGCTCACCAATCTTCAGGCCCCACAGCGTCAGTTCCAGGCTGAAGGGGTTGAGTTCGATACGCTCGATTCGCGCCGGCACTGTGGCGTAGTTGGCCAACTGTTGGTTGGCAATGCGAAGGGCGATGCCGGGTAATATCAGAAAGCCCAGCAAGCTGTACAAAGCAAGGGCGGTCAACAAGGCGCCTACGGCGCGGATCAATCCTTTGGGCATGGGTGAACGCCATCTATGTCGAACGAGAGTGCCTTGGAGTATGGCACGGGAATTCGGTTCCGAAGAACCGTGGGCGCTGGGAAACTTCCTACAAGTGCAGGATCAGGGTCTTCAGCGGAGGCTGTTGGTCCCTGGAAGGAAAGTCGGCCCCGGGTGTTATCACTTGCCACTCGCGTACCGGGCGCCCGGCTTTTTCTGCGCAGCGCAGCACCTGCTCACGCCAGTCCTCCATGCTGACCTTTGCCAGGTTGTTGCAGCAAATCAGCACGCCATTGTCGGCGGTGGCCAGCAGTGCGGGTTTGAGCAGGCTTTGATAGTCGCGCAACAAATCGACGGTGCCGAAAGCGCTCTTGGCCCAGGCGGGAGGATCGAGCAGTACCAGGTCGTACTGGCGCTGCTCCAGGCGTGGATAGCTCGGCAGTTTCTGCCCGCGCCGCTGGGTGATGGGCAGGCCCGCCAGTTGACGAATCGCCGGGAAGTAATCGGACTGCACAAACTCCATGCTCGGCAACTGCGGGTTGAGCTGGCCGTTTTCACGCCCCACCGCCAGGTTGCCCTCGGCAAAATCCAGGTTGCACACCTCGCGTGCGCCGCCTGCTGCAGCGCTCAAACCGACGCCGCAGGTATAGGCGAACAGGTTCAGCACGCTTTTGCCGGCGCTGTGGTCCTTGACCCAGCCCCGGGTGTTACGCAGGTCTAGGAACAGCAGCGGGTCTTGCCCGGCGTGGCGCCCACGCACACGGTAATTGAGGCCCCACTCGTGGCCTACCAGGTCTTCCAAAGCGCCAGGCTCGGCGCGGTACACCGTGTCTTCGCGGTCGATACGCGAGTTGCCGCGGGCACGGTCGTTGTACACCAGCAACAATTCCAGGCCCATGTATTGGTTGATCAATTGGTGCAGGTCCAGCAGGTCTGCCGTTTCCAGGGACTGGTGGAAGCTTTGTACCAGCAATTGCGGGCCGTAGCGGTCGATGGTCAAGCCACCAGCGCCTTCCTGGCTGCCGTGGAATAGCCGATAGCAGTCCGTACCCTGAGCATGCAGCGTGTTGATCAGGTCTTGGCGGTGATCGAGGGCGGCGCGCAGCGCCTGATTCAAGGGAGTCATGGAGCGCGCCTTGCTTGCAGATGAATAAGAAAAAGGGGGCGCGAAGTTTAACAGCTAACCCCGACCTGCACAGGCCGGGGATTATCCTGGCGCTACCGGTTGAGGCGTTTGTCGATCAAACCGTCCACCACGCTGGGGTCGGCCAGGGTCGAGGTGTCGCCCAGGCTGTCCAGTTCGTTGCAGGCGATCTTGCGCAAGATACGCCGCATGATCTTGCCAGAGCGGGTTTTCGGCAGGGCAGGCGCCCATTGGATCAACTCCGGTTTGGCGAAGCTACCAATCTCCTTGCTGACCAACTCCAGCAGGTGTTTTTTCAACGCGTCGCTGGGTTCGACGCCATTCATGGGGGTGACAAAGGCGTAGATGCCCTGGCCTTTGACGTCGTGGGGGTAGCCCACCACGGCGGCTTCGGCGACCTGATCATGCAGCACCAGGGCGCTCTCCACTTCAGCGGTGCCAATGCGATGGCCCGAGACGTTGATCACATCGTCGATGCGCCCGGTGATCCAGTAGTCACCGTCTTCATCGCGCCGTGCGCCATCCCCGGTGAAGTAGTAGCCGGGGTAGGGCTTGAAGTAGGTGTCGATCATGCGCTGCGGGTCGCCGTAGACGCTGCGAATCTGCCCAGGCCAGCTGGCCTTGATCGCCAGGACGCCACTGCCGGCGCCACTGATTTCCTTGCCCTGTTCATCGAGCAACACCGGTTGTACGCCGAACATGGGCTGTGTCGCGCAGCCCGGTTTGATGCGCTGGGCGCTGACCAACGGGCTGAGCATGATGCCGCCGGTTTCGGTCTGCCACCAGGTATCGACAATCGGGCAGCGCTGTTCGCCGACGGCGTTGAAATACCAGTCCCAGGCTTCCGGGTTGATCGGCTCACCCACGCTGCCCAGCAGGCGCAGGCTGGCGCGGGACGTGCTTTGCAACGGGCCGTGGCCTTCACGCATCAGGGCGCGCAGGGCGGTGGGCGCGGTGTAGAAAATATTCACCTGGTGTTTATCGATGACCTGCCAGAAGCGCGAACTGTCCGGATAACTCGGCACGCCTTCGAACATCAGGGAGGTGGCGCCATTGGCCAGCGGGCCATACACGATATAACTGTGACCGGTGACCCAGCCCACGTCGGCGGTGCACCAGAACACTTCGCCCTCTTGGTAGTCGAGCACGTACTTGAAGGTCATCGCCGCTTGCAGCAGGTAGCCAGCGGTGGTGTGCAGCACGCCTTTGGGTTTGCCGGTGCTGCCGGAGGTATAGAGGATGAACAGTGGGTCTTCGGCGTCCATCGGCTCGGGTGGGCAGTTGTCGCTGGCGGCGTCCAGGGCGGCTTGGTACTTGAGGTCGCGGCCTTCGTGCCAAGTCACGCTCGCTCCGGTGCGCTCCACCACCAGTACCGTGCTGACATTCGGGCAACTGGCCAGGGCTTTGTCGACGTTCTGCTTCAGCGCCACGGGCTTGCCACCGCGTACGCCCTCGTCGGCGGTGATCACGGTGCGGCAATCGGCGTCGAGAATGCGGTCACGCAGGGCGTCCGGGGAGAAACCCCCAAACACCACCGAGTGCACCGCGCCGATTCGCGTGCAGGCCAGCATGGCGTAGGCCGCTTCGGGGATCATCGGCATGTAGATACACACGCGATCACCTTTGTTCACGCCACGGCTTTTCAAGACGTTGGCCAGGCGGCTGACGTTTTGGTGCAGTTGACGGTAAGTAATCGTGCAGGATTTTGACGGATCATCGCCTTCCCAGATGAAGGCCGGCTGATCGGCGCGTTGCGCCAGGTGGCGGTCGATGCAGTTGTAGCTGACGTTCAACTGACCACCGGCAAACCATTGGGCGGCACCGGTGTGGATGTCTGACTGCTGGACGCTGTGCCAGGGTTTTATCCAGTCGAGAAAGCCCTTGGCCTGTTCGGCCCAGAAGGTGTCTGGCTGGTCGATGGATTGGCGATAGAGGCGCTGGTAGTCCTCTTGACGCAGTTGCGCAGCCCGGCGGACGGCATCGGCGGTGGGAAAGGTGCTGATATCGAACATGAGCGCTCCTTATTCTTGTTTTTGCGACAAGTCATAAAGATGCACCCTGGGGCGGGAGGGTTCAAGGCCAACGTCCAAACGGACGTTGGCCTTGAATGCACGGCTTCAGCCGCGGTGACGACCGCGGAAGTAGTTGATCAGGCCTTGGGTCGAAGCATCCTCGGCCAAGGTTTCTTCGGCGCCGGTCAGGCGGTTGTACACGCCTTTGCCCAGCTCCTTGCCCAGTTCCACGCCCCATTGGTCGAAGGCATTGATGCCCCACACCACGCTCTGCACGAACACCTTGTGTTCATACATCGCCACCAATGCGCCCAGGCGACGCGGGCTGATGCGCTCGACCACCAGGGTGTTGCTCGGACGGTTGCCCGGGATCACCTTGTGCGGTGCCAGCTTCTGTACGTCGGCTTCCGGCAGGCCCTTCTCACGCAGCTCGGCTTCGGCCTCGCTGCGGGTCTTGCCGAGCATCAGCGCCTGGCTCTGGGACAGACAGTTGGCGTACAGCCACTGATGGTGGTCGGACACCGGGTTGAAACTGACAATCGGCACGATGAAGTCGGCCGGGATCAATTGAGTCCCTTGGTGCAGCAACTGGTGGTAAGCGTGCTGGCCGTTGCAGCCTACGCCGCCCCAGATCACCGGGCCGGTATCGGTGGACACGGGCGTGCCGTCCTGGCGCACGCTCTTGCCATTGGATTCCATGTCCAGCTGCTGCAAATGCTTGGTGATGTTACGCAGGTAGTGGTCGTACGGCAGGATCGCATGGCTCTGCGCACCCCAGAAGTTGCCGTACCACACGCCCAGCAAGCCCAGCAGCACGGGCATATTGGCTTCGAACGGTGCGTTCAGGAAGTGCTGGTCCATGGTGTAGGCACCCGACAGCAGTTCCTTGAAGTTGGACATGCCGATAGCCAGGGCGATTGGCAAGCCGATGGCCGACCACAGCGAGTAACGCCCACCGACCCAGTCCCACATTGGGAAAATGTTCTCTTCGCGGATACCGAACGCCACGGCCGCGGCATTGTTGCTCGAGACGGCGATGAAGTGGCGATACAGCTCGGCTTCCGAGCCCCCCTGGGCCAGGTACCAGGCGCGGGCGGCCTGGGCGTTTTTCAGGGTTTCCAGGGTGTTGAAGGATTTGGACGAGACGATAAACAGCGTGGTCTCGGCGCGCAGCTTCATGGTCAGCTCGTGGAACTCGCTGCCGTCGATGTTCGCCAGGTAATGGCAACGCACGCCTTTATGGGCGTAGGACAGCAAGGCCTCGGAGACCAGCTCCGGGCCGAGGAACGAACCACCGATGCCGATGTTCACCACGTCGGTGATCGGTTTCTCGGTGTAGCCACGCCACAGGCCGTCGTGGATACGGCCGACCAGGTCAGTGATCTGGTTCAGCACCTTGTGCACGTCCGGCATGATGTTCACGCCGTTGACCGACAGCTTGTCGCCCACCGGGCGGCGCAGGGCGGTGTGCAGGGCAGGGCGGCCCTCGGAGGAGTTGACCGGTTCGCCAGCGTACTGCGCGTCGATCGCCGCCTTGAGATTGACTTCCTTGGCCAGGCCCACCAGCAGGTCGCGGGTTTCGCTGGTGATCAGGTTTTTCGAGTAATCGAGGAAAAGTCCGCAGCTGCTCAAGGTGAACTGGGAAAAACGCTGAGGATCGGCATTGAACGCCTCGCGCATGCTGAAATCCTGCATGGCTTGGCGATGTTGAACAAGCGCTTGCCAGGCGGGCAGCGCGGTAACGTCATGAGGGGTGCGGTAGTACGCCATCGCTGCGGGTTTCCTTTTATTACGGGGACTGCCTTTAGGACACTTCAAAGCCCGGAACATCCAGTCTTATCGCAAGGATTGGGTTCCAGACAGCGCTAACCATAGCGCAGGGCAGTTACATTAAACCTAGCGTGTGGATATGTCTTGGCTTTGTCTGCGCTGTGGCCGGTACTTTTTTATACCGGCACAGCCGTCGGGGCAACAGGTTGAAGGTAAAGCGGGGTCAGGCGAGGTTCAGGTGCAGGTTATCGATCAGGCGTGTCGCCCCCAGATAAGCGGCGACCAGGATCACCACATCACGATCTTCAGCCGTGGCCGGGCGCAGATGCACGCCTTGGCGCACTTCCAGGTAGTCCATGCGCAGCCCTGCGGCTTCAATCTGCTGGATGTGCTCGGCGCGAAGCCTGGCGAAATCATGATCACCGCCCTTGATGGCCGTGGCGATCTGGCTGAGCGCGCGGTACAGCACTGGCGCGACCGCCCGTTGCTCCTCGGAGAGGTAACCGTTGCGTGATGACAGCGCGAGGCCGTCCTCGGCGCGCACGGTGGGCTCGCCGATGATCTGGATCGGCATGTTCAGGTCGCGGACCATGGCGCGGATCACCGCCAACTGCTGGTAGTCCTTCTGGCCAAATACGGCCATGTCCGGCTGGACCATGTTGAACAGCTTGCTGACCACCGTGGCCACGCCTTCGAAGTGCCCTGGGCGGCTGGCACCACACAAACCTTCAGACAGTTGTGGCACGCTGACACGGGTCTGGCCGTTCATGCCATCGGGGTACATTTCCTCCACCGTGGGCGCAAACAGCAGGTTGCAGCCGGCCTGCAGAAGTTTTTCCTGGTCGGCGGCCAATGTGCGCGGGTATTTGTCCAGGTCTTCGCCAGCGCCGAATTGCAGCGGGTTGACGAAAATGCTCGCCACCACAAAATCCGCTTGCTGCGCGGCCTTGGTCACCAAGGTGGCGTGGCCGCTGTGCAGGTTGCCCATGGTGGGTACAAAACCGATGCGCTTGCCGGCGCTGCGGGCGTGGGTTACGGCAGCCCGCAGTTCGCGGACGGTTTTAACGGTGTTCATGCCGAGAATCCGTGTTCAACGCTTGGGAACGTCACGTTTTTGACTTCACTGACGTAGGCGCTCAGGGCGGCGTGGATGCTGTCCTGGCCGGCCATGAAGTTCTTCACGAACTTCGGCACGTGGCCGGTGATCGACAGGCCGAGCATGTCGTGCAGGACCAGCACCTGGCCGTCGGTGGCGGAACCTGCGCCAATGCCGATCACGGGCACTTTGACGGCCTGGGTGATTTCGGCGGCCAGTTCGCTCGGCACGCACTCCAGCAGAATCATCGCCGCACCGGCTTGTTCCAGGGCGATGGCATCGGCGCGCATCTGGCGGGCCTGGGCTTCATTGCGGCCCTGGACCTTGTAGCCACCGAGGATATTGACCGACTGCGGCGTCAGGCCCATGTGTGCGCACACTGGCACGCCGCGCTCGGCCAGCAGCCGGATCGACTCGGCCAGCCATACGGCACCTTCGACTTTGATCATGTGCGCGCCGGCCTGCATCAGCTTGCCGGCGTTCAGGAAGGTTTGCTCAAGGGTGGCGTAACCCATGAACGGCAGGTCGGCGATGATAAAGGCGCCCTTGTTGCCACGCTTGACGCTGGCGGTGTGGTAGGCCAGTTCATCGGTGGTCACGGGCAGTGTGCTGTCATTCCCTTGGAGAACCATGCCCAGGGAGTCGCCCACCAGCAGCACTTCGACGCCAGCCTTGCAGCTGGCGTGGGCGAAAGTGGCGTCATAGCAGGTCAGCATGGTGATTTTTTCACCTTTGAGCTTGAGGCTCTGCAAGGTGGTCAGGGTAATGTCTGGCATGAAAAGGGTCCTCGTTCAGGCGCTTGGAAACAGCGAGTAACGCGCGTGAGTCTTCGTTTATACAGGCGCACTGTCTTGAAAGCAGTGCTTATAAGGCCTGGATTGCGCCCTGTCGCGCCGGGTTGGCGGCAGCGGGACGCCTATAGTCGTGAGGAGGACACGGGAAGTCAATTGGATGTGTTACCGCATTGTTACGATGGCGGTGTTACCGCTGTTACTGAAGCGATTGCGCAACGGGTGCGCGGTATTCCGGCCAAAGAAGATCAAAGGTGGGAGCTGGCTTGCCTGCGATGGCATCCATTCGGTGTGGCTGATACACCGAGTCGCTTGCATCGCAGGCAAGCCAGCTCCCACATTGACCGAGTCATTCTTGCGGGAGGCGTTCCAGGCCGACGAATGGGCAGGCTGTGAGCAGGTCGCTCAAGCGTTGGCCGTCAGGCAGCTGCAGGTCTGCCGGCGCTAGTTCGGCCAACGGATACAGCACAAACGCGCGCAGATGCATCTGGTAGTGCGGCACCTTCAGGCGCCGCTCGTCGATCAGGCGATCACCGAACAGCAGGATATCCAGGTCCAAAGTGCGCGGGCCCCAGCGTTCCAGGCGTTCGCGGCCCTGATCGTTCTCGATGGCTTGCAGCGCATCGAGCAGGTCCAACGGCGCCAGGTGGCTGTCCAGCGCCGCAACGGCGTTGGTGTAACGCGGTTGGCCTGGCAGCAATGAATCGCTTTGGTAGAAGGCGGACACACCGGCGAGCTGGGTGCCAGGCAATTGCGCCAGCGCCTCGATCGCGCTGCGCAATTGTTGCTCCGGGGCAGCCAGGTTGCTGCCCATGCCGATGTAGATACGTTCCACGTTTATTCGCCCGCAGCGCCCGAGGCATCGACACTGCTGCGTTTACGCTTGGTACCGCTGCGGCGACGCTTTTTCGGGCCTTCGCCAGCGCCATCACCTTTGCTGCCTAGCTCACGAATCATCTCGCGGCGCTGGCTGTCATTGGCGTCCTGATAGTCGGTCCACCATTCGCCCAGGCCATCGGTCTGCTCGCCCGCGCTTTCACGTAGCAGCAGGAAGTCGTAGCCGGCACGGAAACGCGGGTTGTCCAGCAACAGGTCGGCGCGCTTGCCGCTGCGGCGTGGCAGGCGCTCCTGCATGTCCCAGATCTCACGGATCGGCATGGTGAAACGTTTGGGGATGGCGATGCGTTGGCACTGTTCGGCGATCAGCTCGTGAGCCGCTTCCTGCATGGCCGGGATCGGCGGCATGCCACGGTCCTGCAAGCGCAGTACGCGTTTGGGCAGGGCCGGCCACAACAAGGCGGCAAACAGGAACGCCGGGGTCACCGGCTTGTTCTGCTTGATGCGCAGGTCGGTGTTGATCAGGGCTTCGCTGATCAAAGTGTGGGTGTACGTCGGGTTGTACTCCAAGGCCTCGGCGCTGGCCGGGAACAATGGGTCGAACAACTGCAGGTCCACCAGCATTTCAAAGGTGTCGGCGGCGTAGCCCGAAAGGAACAGCTTGAGCACTTCTTCGAACAGGCGCGCCGAGGGGATTTCCCGCAGCATCGGCGCCAGTTCGCGAATCGGCGCGGCGGTGTGCTTTTCGATGCCGAAGTTGAGCTTGGCGGCGAATCGCACGGCGCGCAGCATGCGCACCGGGTCTTCCTGGTAGCGCTGCGTCGGGTCGCCGATCAGGCGGATCAGGTTGTTGCGGATGTCGTGTACGCCGTTGGCGTAATCGAGGATGCGCTCGCTGACCGGGTCGTAATACAAGGCATTGATGGTGAAGTCGCGACGTTGCGCGTCCTCTTCCAGGGTGCCATAGACGTTATCGCGCAGGATGCGCCCGCTCTCGTTGCGGGAGGACTGGTTGGTGTCTTCCTCTTCATCGTTTTGCGGGTGCCCGGCGCGGAAGGTCGCGACCTCAATGATTTCGCGACCAAAGTGGATATGCACCAGCTTGAAGCGCCGGCCGATGATTCGTGCATTACGAAACTCGGCGCGCACTTGTTCAGGCGTGGCGCTGGTGGCGACGTCGAAATCCTTGGGCGTGATGTTGAGCAACATGTCGCGTACGCAGCCACCCACCAGGTAGGCCTGGTAGCCGGCGTTCTGCAAACGTTCGACGATGTTCACTGCATAACGGCTGAATTGAGCGCGCTGCAGCGAATGCTGGCTGCTATTGAGCACTTCAGGCGTGCTGCGTTTGTGTTGCGTTCGACGCAAGGGAGAACGGAATGACTGGAACAACTTCTTCAGCATGGGATGCACTGTTTGAAGGAATGTTCGGCCATAACGAAGAATGACCGCATGATGGGCGGGGATTCTAGCATTTAGTCGGGGGATGGTGTAGGAACAAGCTAAAGGCATTGCGCCACAAGCGTTTGACGGTCAAATCCCGGAAACTACAAGGGGAGCCGAAGCTCCCCCAGAAGTAGTTGCGTGCTCTATTTTTATTATTGGTGTCGGGCTTCTTGTTTTTGTTGATCGCCCTCGCCACGAAGCTTCACCTTCATGACACTCCCAATCGGGAGTCAAGAGCAAACGGATTGCTTTGGTCGCTGTGTTGCTGATCTACGATCCAACCAGTTCAGGCTCTGCCTTAGGGCAGTTTTTGTTGTTCTCGGCCTGGTTGCGGGGCAAGCCCCAAATGCAACGCCTCTCCAAAAGAATCAGTTAGCTGCGCCTCCGCCGTGTTGTTTTTGTTATGCGTGAGTCGATTCGTCTTATTTTTATTGTCTTGTACAAAGCTTGTTATTGTTTTTGTACTAAGCATATAGCAGGGTGCGTGCCAACTTTTGCGCCGACCAGCAAAACCGGGGGGTTGGTCTGGTTTTGCCGGTTTGAGGGCCAAAAAAAAGCCGGGGCTTCGTTACCGTAAGCCCCGGCTTTTGTTACGTGAAAAGTCAGCGGTAACAGTTTTTTCACATCAACAGGTGTTACCTGTGGGGCTGCGCCCTCAGCTTTCGCTGGCCACCCCGGTCTTGCGCCGTGGAATGCCCAGGCGCTGACGCCGTTCCCACAGGCATTTGCGACTCACGCCCAGCTTGCGTGCCAGCTCGGTCTCGGTCATATGGTCCTGATGCTCGAGCACGAAGTGCTGGAAGTAGTCTTCCAGTGACAAATCTTCCGTCGGTTCATGGCTGGTATTGCTGGCCCCACCCTGCTGCGGGGCCAGGCCGATGAAGTCGTCGTCATCCAGGTCACTGAGCTCAATGTCGATGCCCAGCAACTCGGCGGAAATCTCCGGGCTCTCCGACAGAATCACCGCGCGCTCGACGGCGTTCTCCAGCTCACGCACGTTCCCTGGCCAGGAGTAGTGACGGATCGCCTGCTCGGCGTCGGCGGCAAACTTCAGGTCGGTGCGGTCAATACGTGCGCCCTGACGCAACAGGAACGCGTTGGCGATCTCGTTGACGTCGGCGCCACGCTCGCGCAGGGCTGGCAATTTAAGTGCGATGACATGCAGGCGGTAATACAAGTCTTCACGGAACTGGCCAATCTTGGCCAGGCTCTTGAGGTCTCGGTGTGTCGCCGCGATCAATCGAACATCGACCTTCTGCGATTGCACCGAACCGACGCGGCGAATTTCGCCTTCCTGCAGTACGCGCAGCAAACGCGCCTGGGCTTCCAGGGGCAGCTCGCCAATTTCATCGAGGAACAAGGTACCACCGTCCGCGGCTTCCACCAGGCCCGCACGCCCGGCGCTGGCGCCGGTGAACGCACCTTTCTCGTGGCCGAACAACTCGGACTCGATCAGGGATTCGGGGATCGCCGCGCAGTTCACCGAGATCATCGGTGCCTTGGCACGCTTGGACAGGTTGTGCAGGGCGCGGGCCACCAGTTCTTTACCGGTGCCCGATTCGCCCTGGATCAATACATTGGAGTCGGTCGGTGCCACTTTGCGGATCTTGCTGTACAGGTCCTGCATCGGTGGGCAGGAGCCGATAATGCCGATCTCGCCGTTGCTGTTGTCGACACCCGGTTTTTCGCCGGCGCTGGCCTTGCCGGTGGGGCGCTGCTCGGCAGGCGCGCTGCTGGCCGACACACGGTCGCGCAGGATGCGCGCCACGGCCTGGAGCATCTCATCGTGATCGAAAGGCTTGGCGATGTAGTCCACCGCGCCCATCTTCATTGAGTCCACCGCCGAACGCAGGCTGGCGTAGCTGGTCATGATCAGCACCGGGGTGCCCTGGCCCAGCTTGATCAGCTCGGTGCCCGGGGCGCCGGGCAGGCGCAGGTCGCTGACAATCAGGTCGAACGTGGGAATGCTGAATCGCTCTTGGGCTTCCTGCACCGAGCCGGCTTCGCTGACCTGGTACTGATTACGTTCAAGCAGGCGTCGCAAGGCAGAGCGGATAATGGTTTCGTCTTCGACGATCAAAATGTGCGGCATTGATTCAATTCTCTCGACGGTCTCAGTTCACAGCGGACGTCGCTTCGACATGACGCGGCAAGGTCACCCGTATACGGGTGCCGCGTTGGCTTTGTGTGTCAGCCGGGCTGTCGATGGTGATTTGTCCATAATGCTCTTCAACGATGGAATAGACCAGTGCAAGGCCCAGACCGGTACCTTCACCGGGGTCCTTGGTGGTGAAGAAGGGTTCGAACAATCGGTCCATGATGTTCTGTGGAATGCCGCTGCCTTCGTCTTCCACGATCAGGTCGACCGTGTGCTCGAAAGCCTCGCTCTTGACACGTACAGCACTGCCGGCCGGCGACGCGTCGCGGGCGTTGGACAGCAGGTTGATCAGCACCTGGGCCAGGCGTTGTGAGTCGCCATCGACCCAATGGTCCGGATCGCACAGGTTAAAGAACTGTACTTCGAAATTGCGCCGGTTCAAGGCCAACAGCCCAATGGCATCCTGCGCCACTTCGGCCAGGCACACCGCTTCGTCCTGATTCTGATGGGCGCCGGAGTGGGCAAAGCTCATCAACGACTGAACGATGCGTGAAACCCGCTTGGTCTGTTCGAGGATCTGCCCGCTGATTTCGGTGATTTCCCCGTCTTCTTCGCGCTCTTCGCGCAGGTTTTGCGCCAGGCAGGCGATACCGGTAATCGGGTTGCCGATTTCATGGGCCACGCCGGCCGCCAGGCGGCCAATACTGGCCAGGCGTTCGGAGTGCACCAGCTTGTCTTCGAGCATCTGTGTATCGGTCAGGTCTTCCACCAGCAGCACCAGGCCGCTGTTGCCTGGCGCCAAGGGTTCGTCGATGGCAGCTTTGTGCAAGTTGAGCCAGCGGGTTTGGCCGTCGAGGGCCAAGTGTTGCTTGTGCAAGTGCTCGTCCGGCAGGTTAATAAAACCTTGCAGCAGCTCTCTCCATGGATCGCCCAGGGTATTGAGGCGCGAACCCACCACCCGCTGGGCGGCGATGCCGGTGAGTTCTTCCATGGCCTTGTTCCACATCAGGATTTCCTGGTCCTTGGCCAGGGAGCAGACGCCCATCGGCAGTTCCTGCAAGGTTTGGCGGTGGTAGCGGCGCAGGGCGTCGAGTTCGGCCGCCAGACCTGTGAGGCGCGAGTGGTAATCCTCCAGCCGGCTCTCGATGAAGTGGATGTCTTCGGTAACGTAGTTTTCGCCACCGGCCTTGTAGGGCAGGAAGGTTTCGACCATGTCCTGGGACACGCTGGGGCCCATCAAACCGGACAGGTTGGCCTCGATACGGTCACGCAGACGGCGCAGGGCATAGGGCCGGCGCTCGTCAAACGGCAGATAGAGGTCGCGCAGTGCCTGTTCGACTTCCTTTTGTGCGGCCTTGGCGCCCAGGGGCTTGGCCAGTTGCGTGGCGAACTCCTGGGGCGAGGCTGCGTGCAGTTCGCGGCGTTGCGGGCGGCGCACGTTATCCACCGCGCAGGCTTCGGCGGCGCTGGTTTCTTCGGCGCTGGCGTTGGTGAACAGCGAGATCAGGGTAAACATCAGTACGTTGGCGGCCAGCGAGGCGATGGCCGCCATGTGCCAACTGGTGTCGTCCAGCACGTAAATCATGTTCAGCAACGGGATATAGAAGCCCTGCAGGTTGCCGACCAGCGGTAGCAGCATGGTCACGGTCCACACCAGGATCCCGGCCAGCAGCCCGGCAATAAAGCCACGGCGATTGGCGGTCGGCCAGTACAGCACCGACAACACGCCCGGCAGGAACTGCAAGGTGGCGACAAACGCGACGATGCCGAGGTTGGCCAGGTCTTGCCCGGCGCCCAGCAGCAGATAAAACGCGTAGCCGGCCATGATGATCGCGACGATCAGCGCGCGTCGGGTCCATTTCAACCAGCGGTAGATATTGCCTTCAGCCGGCGGCTGGTACAGCGGCAGTACCAAGTGGTTGAGCGCCATGCCCGAGAGTGCCAGGGTGGTGACGATGATCAACCCGCTGGCGGCCGACAACCCGCCTACATAGGCCAGCAGTGCCAGGGCCGGGCTGTTGGCAGCAATACCGATGCCCAGGGTGAAATACTCAGGGTTGGTGGTGGCCCCCAGTTTCAGGCCGGCCCACAGGATCAGCGGCACCGCCAGGCTCATCAGCAGCAGGAACAGCGGCAAGCCCCAGCTGGCGCTGACCAGCGAGCGCGGGTTGAGGTTCTCGGTGAAGGTCATGTGGTACATGTGCGGCATCACGATCGCCGAGGCGAAGAACACCAGCAGCAGCGTACGCCATGGGCCTTCCTGCAAGGGGGTATGCAAGGCGGCGAGGGCGGTCTGGTTTTGCAGCAGCCACAGCTCCAGCTGTTGCGGCCCGTCGAATACGCCGTAGAGCGCATAAAGGCCAACGCCGCCGATGGCGATCAGTTTGATGACCGACTCGAAGGCAATCGCAAACACCAGGCCTTGGTGTTTCTCGCGGGTGGCGATATGGCGAGACCCAAAGAAGATGGTGAACAAGGTGATCAGCGCGCAGAACGCCAGGGCAACCCGATGTTGCACGGGCTCGCGGGTCAGGATGCTGATGGAGTCGGCCACCGCCTGGATCTGCAGGGCCAGCAACGGCAGCACGCCGATCAACATGAAGATGGTGGTCAGCGCGCCGGCCCAGGTGCTGCGAAAGCGAAAGGCAAACAGGTCGGCCAGGGAAGACAGCTGGTACGTCCGGGTGATTTTCAGGATCGGGTACAGCAGCACCGGCGCCAGCAGGAACGCGCCCGACACCCCAAGATAACTGGAGAGAAAGCCGTAGCCGTACTGATAGGCCAACCCCACCGTGCCGTAGAACGCCCAGGCACTGGCGTATACGCCCAGGGACAAGGTGTAGGTCAACGGATGGCGAATGATCGCCCGCGGAATCATTCCGCGCTCACTGATCCAGGCCACGCCGAATAACGCAGCCAGGTAGGCGGCGCTGATCAGCAGCATCTGGGTGAGACTAAAGCTCATCGGCATCTTTTTGGCTCTGCAGGATGAAGGTCACGACGATCAGGATCAGCCATAGCAGATAAGGGCGATACCAGGCGCCCGTGGCGTCGATCCACCAATCCATGATGGCGGGGGAGAACAGGTAGATCCCGACGACCAGCAGCAGGACCAAACGATAGATGTACATGTTGGCCTCTGATTAAAAATCTGCCGCGATGTTAACGGATGATGGGCAACCTGCAAGCGCCTTCAACTCAATTGCGCTTCGGCCAGGGTCAGTGTGCGCGGGATGCGCGTGGCGTCCCAGTGCGCAATGCCCCAATCCAGCAGTTCTCGTGGGCTGGCGTACAGCAGCTGCGCGTCGGGCTGTTGGCCAAGGGCACGCAGCGCTCTGAGCAGCAAAGGCGTGGCCTGGTCGGCTGTCAACGGTGGGGAGCGGTAGGACTTGCCCAGTTTGTTGCCGTCTGGCTGCACGATCAGCGGTACATGCAAGTAACGTGGCTGGCGCAGGCCGAGCAGTTCTTGCAAGTAAAGCTGGCGCGGTGTGGAGTCGAGCAGGTCGGCGCCGCGTACGATATCGGTTACACCTTGCCAGGCGTCGTCGAGCACCACCGCCAGTTGGTAGGCGTAGAGGCCGTCGCGGCGACGGATGATGAAGTCGCCGGCATCACGGCCCAGATGCTGGCGGAACTCGCCCTGCACACGGTCGGTAAAGTGGTATTCCAACTCGGGCACGCGCAGGCGAATGGCGGCATCCTGCTGTTCGTGGCCGGCATTGCGGCACAAGCCTGGGTAAATCCCGTTGTAGGGCTCCAACTGCTTGCGCGAGCAGGTGCAGGCGTAGGCCAGACCGTGGTTGAACATATCGTTCAGCACTTTGGCGTAGGCATCATGCCGCTCGCTCTGGCGAACCAGTTCGCCATCCCATTCAAAGCCGTAGCTTTCCAGCGCATGCAGAATCGCCGCCTGGGCGCCGGGCTCTTCACGGGGAGGGTCGAGGTCTTCCATGCGCATCAACCAACGGCCCTGGTGGGCGCGTGCGTCGAGGTAGGAGGCGAGGGCGGCAACCAGGGAACCGAAGTGCAAATGGCCGCTGGGCGTGGGGGCGAAGCGCCCGATATAAGTAGAGGCTGTCATGGCCCGGATACTACTGCATAACCGGTAAACGCCAGAAACAAAAATGGAGCGTTCGCACGCTCCATTCGTTCAACTCGGCAAAGTTACTTGCCGACCTGTTTTTCCTTGATTTCAGCCAAGGTCTTGCAGTCTACGCACAGGTCCGCGGTTGGGCGGGCCTCCAGGCGACGAATACCGATTTCGACGCCGCAGGATTCGCACCAGCCGTATTCTTCGTCTTTGATCAGTTGCAGGGTCTTGTCGATCTTCTTGATCAACTTGCGCTCGCGGTCGCGGGCGCGCAGTTCGAGGGCGAACTCTTCTTCCTGGCTGGCACGATCGGCCGGGTCAGGGAAGTTGGCCGCTTCATCCTTCATATGGTCAACCGTACGGTCGACTTCCTGCATCAAGTCCTGTTTCCACTTGTTGAGGATCTTGGTGAAGTGCTCGCGCATGGGCTCGCCCATGTACTCCTCGCCCTTTTTTTCGACATAGGGTTCGAAGCCGCCGAGGCCTTGAGTCTGCTGTTGCTTTGCTTGGGTGGACATGAATAGACCGCCTCTCACTCTTCTAATCCATTGCGCAGGATTGCAACGTCACCGACACCTGCCGGCCCTGCGGCTGCAAGCGGGCGAACTTACCAGATAGATTCAGGGTGCGCTACTCCCGGTTGTCGAGGTCCAGGGCAAAGGGGTTGCAAACCGTAGCAGCCCGCCATGACTGGGTATGTATCGCCTCGAATGTTGATTTTAGCTGTTTTACGAGCGCGCGCAGGGTGCACTTGCAGCCCCAATCAGGCAATAGAGCATGTTTTACCGTGAGGGTTCGGTAGAATCCAGATTTTGTCCTCACCGTCTAAGGAAGGCTAATGGCTCAGCCCTACAGTGCGCGCAGTCGCGCCATCGAACCTTTTCATGTCATGGCGTTACTGGCGCGTGCCAATGAGCTGCAGGCCGCCGGTCACGACGTGATCCACCTGGAAATCGGCGAGCCGGACTTCACCACCGCCGCGCCGATCATCCAGGCCGGCCAAGCCGCGTTGGCAAACGGTAAAACCCGCTACACCGCCGCCCGCGGCCTGCCCGAGTTGCGCGAAGCCATCAGTGGTTTCTACCAGCAACGCTACGGTTTGAGCATCGACCCGCAGCGTATTCTGATCACGCCCGGTGGCTCCGGTGCGTTACTGCTGGCCAGCAGTTTGCTGGTGGATCCGGGCAAACACTGGCTGCTGGCGGACCCAGGCTACCCCTGTAACCGACACTTCCTGCGCCTTGTAGAGGGCGCTGCGCAGTTGGTGCCGGTCGGCCCGGACGTACGCTACCAGTTGACCGCCGACTTGGTGGCCAGGCATTGGGACCAGGACAGTGTCGGCGCACTGGTGGCATCGCCCGCCAACCCCACCGGCACGATCCTCACCCGGGACGAGTTGGCTGGGCTGTCGGGCGCCATCAAGGCGCGTAACGGGCACCTGGTGGTCGACGAGATTTATCACGGCCTCACCTACGGCACGGACGCCGCCAGCGTGCTGGAAGTCGATGACGACGCCTTTGTCCTGAATAGTTTTTCGAAGTATTTCGGCATGACCGGCTGGCGCCTCGGTTGGCTGGTGGCGCCGCCTGAAGCGGTGGGTGAGCTGGAGAAATTGGCGCAGAACCTCTACATCAGTGCGCCAAGCATGGCCCAGCACGCCGCGTTGGCCTGTTTCACCCCGCAAACCCTGGAGATCCTGGAGCAGCGCCGTGCCGAGTTTGGCCGCCGTCGTGACTTCCTGCTGCCGGCCCTGCGTGAGCTTGGGTTCGGTATCGCGGTGGAACCCGAAGGCGCCTTCTATCTGTATGCCGATATCAGCGCGTTCGGCGGCGATGCCTTCGCGTTTTGCCGGCATTTCCTCGAAACCGAGCATGTGGCCTTTACGCCCGGGTTGGATTTCGGTCGCTACCAGGCGGGCCATCACGTGCGTTTTGCCTACACGCAAAACCTCGATCGGCTGCAAGAAGCGGTGGAGCGGATCGCCCGTGGTTTGCGGAGCTGGCAAGGCTGATGCGTTTTAATCCTCCTCTTGAAGAAGGGCGGCTGATCCGCCGCTACAAGCGCTTTCTCACCGATATCGAAACCGTTACCGGCGAGTTGCTCACCATTCACTGCCCGAACACCGGCTCGATGCTCAACTGCATGGTCGAAGGTGGCCAGGTCTGGTTCAGCCGTTCTACGGACCCCAAGCGCAAGTTGCCGGGCACCTGGGAGGTTGCCGAAACGCCTCAGGGCCGGCTGGCGTGTGTCAACACCGCGCGTGCCAATCAGTTGGTGGAAGAAGCCTTGCTGGCGGGTGTGATCACTGAGCTCAACGGCTTTACTGCGTTGAAGCGTGAGGTGCCTTATGGCCAGGAGAAAAGCCGCATCGACTTTCGCCTGGATTACCCCCAGGGCGCTGCGTTTGTCGAGGTTAAAAGCGTCACCTTGGGCTTTGATGGCAGCTCGGTGGCGGCTTTCCCCGATGCGGTGACCCAGCGCGGTGCCAAGCACTTGCGTGAGCTGGCGCACCTGGCGCGCGACGGTATACGGGCCGTGCAGTTGTATTGCGTGAACCTGTCGGGGATCGACGCGGTGCGCCCGGCGGTGGAAATCGACGCCGGTTATGCGGCAGCGCTACGTGAGGCCAAGGCTGCCGGTGTAGAGGTGTTGGCCTATGGCGTAAGGGTCACGCCGCAGGAGATTTACGTCGAACGTCGGCTGAAGGTGCTGCTGGGCGACTAGAGATCGACCCACAATCCCTGTTCGTCTTCGCGGCCGGGCAGGGTGGTGAGGCTTTGGCCTGCGCAAGGTCCGGCGATGCACTCGCCGCTTTCAATCAGGAACAGCGCGCCATGGGTGGCGCATTGGATCAGGCTGGCGCTTTCATCGAGGAAGCGATCTGGCTGCCATTCCAGCGGGATGCCGCGATGGGGGCAGCGGTTGAGATAGAAGTACGCAATGCCGTCCCGGCGCACCGCCAACAGCCTGTGGCCATCGATATCAAAACCGCGGCTGCTGTTGGGGGCGAGGTCACTTGAGGCGCAGAGAAACTTCATTTCAATCCTTAAGTGCCTTGACGTGCAAATGCAAACAATTATCAAATGCCTGCTTCGCCCGTCAGCTGATTGGGTGCTCAATACGATGCCTGGCAGCGGTTATCTGTCACATCAATGAGTGCTTGAGTGGCCCTGCCCTAGGAAGGAAACCCTGTTATGCGCCTGAGTACCAGCGCTATTGCGCTTGTTGCCTCACTGCTGGTCAACCCTGGGGTGCATGCCTCCGAACTGCCGCAACGCTGGGTCAGTGCCGGCGGCGCGCTGTCGGAATGGGTGACGGCCCTGGGCGGTGAGTCGAAGTTGGTGGGGGTGGACACCACCAGTCAGCATCCGGCGTCGCTCAAGGCCTTGCCGAGCATTGGTTACCAGCGGCAGTTGTCGGCCGAAGGCATTCTCAGCCTGCGCCCGAAAATCCTTGTGGGTACGGAGGAAATGGGGCCGCCGCCGGTGCTGGCACAGATTCGCAACGCCGGGGTGCAGGTGGATATGTTCTCGGCCCAGCCGGATTTGCCCACGCTCAAAAGCAACCTTGAACACCTGGGGAAACTGCTCGGCAGTGAGGCTAAGGCTGATGCCTTGTTTGCCGGGTATGAACAGGCGCTGGCACAGCAGAAAAACTGGGTGGCCAAGGCCCAGGCTACGCAAAAGGCTCCACGCGTGCTGTTGCTGCTCGGTCATGCCGGTGGCAAGCCGCTGATCGCGGGCAAGGACACGGCCGCTGATTGGATGTTGCAGCAGGCTGGGGGGCGTAATCTCGCCACGCATGTGGGCTATAAACCGTTTTCGGTGGAATCGCTGGCGGGTTTGAGCCCTGAGGTGCTGGTGTTTGCCGATCGCGCCCTGAGCGGGGACGCGGCGCGTGCCGCCTTGTTCAAGGAAAATCCGATCCTTGCCTCTACGCCGGCAGCCAAGAGCGGCCGCGTCTTTGAGCTGGATCCGACCTTGCTGGTAGGCGGCCTGGGGCCTCGATTGCCGCAAAGCCTGGAGAAACTGTCTGCCGGTTTTTATCCGTCCCAGCCTAAGCCTGCGCCATGACCACTCTGGTTAAGCCAAAAACGCTGTTTATCGGGCTGTCGCTGCTGTGTGTATTGGCGATCTGGCTTTCATTGGCACTGGGGCCGGTCAGCCTGCCGTTAGTGGACACGCTCAGGGCTGCGCTAAAACTGATGGGCGTTCCGATAGAGGCCCAGGGGTTGGAGCAGGCAGAGTTGATCCTGGGGCAGATTCGCCTGCCGCGTACCCTGTTGGGGCTGGCGGTCGGCGGTGTGCTGGCATTGTCGGGTGTGGCGATGCAGGGGTTGTTCCGCAACCCGCTGGCCGACCCTGGCTTGGTCGGTGTGTCCAGCGGTGCCGCGCTGGGAGCGGCGGTGGCGATTGTCGGTGGCTCGTTCTTTGGCGGGCTGCCGGATGCCTTCGGGCCATACCTGTTGTCGCTGTGTGCATTCCTTGGTGGCTTGGGCGTCACGGCGCTGGTCTATCGGCTGGGGCGTCGCAATGGCCAGACCAATGTCGCGACGATGTTGCTTGCCGGTATCGCGCTGACGGCCCTGGCCGGTTCTGCGGTGGGGCTCTTTACCTATTTGGCTGACGACGCCACCTTGCGCACGCTGACGTTCTGGAACCTGGGCAGCCTCAATGGCGCAAACTACTCGCGGTTGTGGCCCTTGCTGCTGGTGAGTGCGGGCGTGGCGCTGTGGTTGCCGCGCCGGGCCAAGGCGCTGAACGCGCTGCTGTTGGGTGAGTCTGAGGCCAATCATCTGGGTATTGATGTTGAAAGGCTCAAGCGTGAGCTGGTGTTCTGTACGGCTTTAGGTGTTGGCGCTGCAGTGGCGGCGGCGGGCATGATTGGTTTTGTCGGGTTGGTGGTACCCCATCTGGTGCGGTTGCTGGCGGGGCCGGATCATCGGGTGTTGTTACCGGCCTCGGTGTTGGCTGGCGCCAGTTTGCTGTTGTTTGCAGACCTGGTGGCGCGCCTGGCGTTGGCGCCGGCGGAACTGCCGATTGGTATTGTCACTGCGTTTATCGGTGCGCCGTTTTTCCTCTATTTATTATTACGAGGGCGCGCCTGATGTTGCGGGTAGAAGCGTTGCAGATCCGGCGCGGTGGGAAAACCGTGCTGGCCGATATCACCTTGGACCTATTGCCAGGCGAAGTGCTGGGCGTTCTGGGCCCCAATGGCGCCGGCAAAAGTACCTTGCTTGGGGCGCTGTGCGGGGAGTTGCAGCCGGATCAGGGCAAGGTCTGGCTGGATCAGCAGGCGCTCAAGCACATGACCGGCGCGCAGCGTGCCCAGCGCCTGGCGGTGCTGCCACAATCTTCCACCCTGGATTTTGCTTTTCGTGTCGAAGAGGTGGTGGGCATGGGTCGCTTGCCTCATCAGACCGGGCGAGTGCGCGACGACGAAATCATCAGCGCGGCCCTGCAAGCGGCGGATGTGGGCCACCTGAGTGGCCGCAGTTACCTGGCGTTGTCCGGCGGCGAGCGGCAACGTGTGCACCTGGCGCGGGTATTGGCACAGTTATGGCCGGGTGAAGCGGGGCAGACATTGTTGCTGGATGAACCCACGTCGATGCTCGACCCTCTGCACCAACACACCACCTTGCAAGCTATCCGACATTTCGCCGACAGAGGCGCTGCGGTGCTGGTCATCCTGCATGACTTGAACCTGGCAGCGCGTTACTGCGACCGGATTCTATTGCTGGAAAACGGCCGCCCCCACGCGTTGGATACGCCCTCCAAAGTCCTGCAACCTGAGCCGCTCAAGGCTGTATTTGGTCTGGATGTGCTGGTTCAGCCGCATCCGGAGCGTGGGCATCCGCTGATCATTGCGCGCTGAGGCCGGTTAATTCACGGGCAAAAAAAGACCCGGCAAGAGCCGGGTCAAATAACCGTGATTAGCCTGATGAGGAGATAATCTGAGAGTCCGAACCAATGGTCTTTCAGTTATCGGCTGATCTCGCGACCAGTTGTGATAATCATAACGATTATCATTTGAGAGTCAATATTTGTTTTTCTGCCTCATCCAGTTTTCTCAAACGCTCGTTTGTAATGCCCGTAAACATTGGGTTTGAGTGCCGCTCTAGTTCTTCTGATGCACTGAAATCGCTTCCAACTGACGGTTCAAGGCCTCCTTGCGCTCCGCGGGTATGTCGTTCCAGTGCACATCCATCAATGCCCCTTCAATCGCATACAGCAGAACCTTCGAGGCTCGAAACCCGCGCGTGCGCACGGCTCGGTAGGCATCGACCGCCCCCAGCCGACGCAAGTCGGACGCGCTGTGGATGCCCACCGCATGCAGCCACTGCGCTGACGTCTTGCCAAGGTTTTTCAGGTGTTGCAGCTCATCGTTCATCAAGCCTCCTTGCGTTGGCTGAATGGTGCGGTGGGTGTCGTGACCAGGCAGCCTGAAAATGAGTGTAGCGCTCAGTAGGAAAAGCGTGGTTCTTTGGTCAGGAAGGGCTGAAAAGCTTATAAGAATGGCGCGACGGCGCTCGCTCGCAGGCAGGCGCAAAGCGCCCGCCAGGCGGGGATGTGGTCAGCACGCGGTGTGTGGGGTTACTTGGTGCGGTAGCGCAGGCGAGTACCGAAATTGACCGACATGAGTATTTCGTCAGCCGTGAGTTCTGGCGGGAAATAAGCACCCGAAATCTGCGCATGGGCCAGGCTGGCGCCTTCCAGTGAGCAGCCACGCAAGTCCAGGCCGCGCAGGTCGGCAGAGCGAAAATAGGCGTCGGTGAAGTCAATACCGGTGGCGTTCAGGTCGCGCAGGTCCAGCCCGCGAAAGTCACCACCGCGCATATCGATGGTGCCGCCTTCAGGACGTTCCTGGTTGAAACCGCGAATGTCGTCCTTGTGCAGGAGGGCGTAGAGCGGGGTATCAAGAAGCTTGGGCTGACTCATGATCGCGACTCTGGCTGGCGTTATGGAGCCAGTATAGTGCCACTATCGCGAGGTCGCGCGCCGAAGACGGCGACGCGACCAAGAAATATTTCTTACAGGCCCGGCAGGCGCTGGCGGATATGCCCGACCAAGGCGTCGAGCGTCCCGCTTTCATTGGTCTCCACACGCTTGCTCAACAACAACTCCTCGGCGGTCAGCGGGTCACGACTGGCTTGTTGCTCTTCGATAACGGCCAGCGTGGCGTCGGAAGGATCGTTTTTATCCGCCTGGCGTTGTGCCAACCAACTGGTGATAACGGCTTGCGGGGCGTTGCAGTCCAGGATCAGGAACGGCGCCCCAGTGGCTTCGGCAACCTGAGCGGCGGCGTCACGCTGTGCGCGTTTCAGGAACGTGGCATCCAGCACCACCGGGTAGCCGGCGCGCAGCACAGTCTCGGCAATCTCATTCAGGCGTGCGTAGGTGGCAGCGCTGGCATCCTGATTGTAGATGCCGGCCTGCAGGGTGTTCTCTACCTGCTGTTCGCCAAACAGGCGCTTGCGCTCTACATCCGAACGCAGGCGTACCGCGCCCAGGGCTTCGACCAGGCGCATGGCCACGTGGCTCTTGCCCACGGCTGACACACCGTGGGTAATTGCCAGGAAGCGCGAGGGAATGGTGCTGTAGCTTTCCGCCAGGTTGGCGTAGTTGCGGTATTGGCGCAGGGTGGTAGCGCGTTGTACCGGGTTGGCTTCGCTCGGCATGCTGAACAGCGCAACCTTGGCGCGCACCAGCGCACGGTAGGCTTTATAGAAGTTCAGCAGTTCCAGGCCCTGGTAGTCACCGGTCAGTTCCAGATACTGGCTGATAAAACGCCGTGCCAGGCATTTGAGGCCGCGATCTTCCAGGTCCATGGCCAAAAAGGCGGTGTCGGCGTACACGTCGGTAAAGCGGAAAGGCTCGTTGAACTCGATGCAGTCGAAGATCACCACGCGGCCATCGATCAGGGTGGCGTTGCCCAGGTGGATATCGCCGTGGCATTCACGGGTATAGCCCTCTAGCTTGCGCTGGGAAAGCAGAGGCTTGAGGCGTTCGAAGCTGCTTTCGGCCCAGGCTTGCAGAGCCTCCAGTTGCGTCAGGTCGGCCTTGTCGCTGAGGAACGGGCGGATCTGGTCAAAGTTCTGGCGTACCGGCGCCATTACTTCCTGCGGCGTGCCGGCCGGGTGATCTTGCGAAACTTGGGGGGCGCTGAGGTGGAACTGGGCAATCTGCTTGGCCATCTCATCGATGTGCGCACTGGTCAGTTCGCCGTTGGCTTGCAGCGTGCTGAGCATCTGGCTTTGCGGGAACTGACGCATTTTCAGCGCGTACTCGATGGCCGGGCCGTCGCCACCCAGTTGCGGCGCCTCGGCAGTGCCGGTAATCGGCAACACTTCAAGATACAAATCTTCGGTCAGGCGCTGGTTGAGGCGCAGTTCCTCGCGGCAGAAATGCCCGCGGTCGTCCATATTGGTGAAGTCCAGGAAGCCGAAGTTCATCGGTTTCTTCAGCTTATATGCATAGGGGCCCGTCAGTATCACCCAGGAAATATGGGTCTCGATGACTTGAAACGCGTCAACCGGATGAGGGTACAAGGCCGGGTTTTGCAGGGCAGCGATCAGGGTCTGGCTCACGGGCGATCCTTCAAAGTCTGGGGAAAATCATGGGGGGCATTATGGCTGCTGATGCCAGTCGTGCAAACCGCTGTCCGGCTCATGTTGATCATCAATAAAGTGCGTATAATCCGCCGCCATGACTCGAACCCGATCTCCCCGTTCCCGTAAAAAACCTCCTTCCCGCGGCCCGCGCCCTTGGCTGGGCTGGGTGATCAAGCTTGGCCTGGTGGGCCTTGTGGCAGTCGCCGGCCTTGCGGTGTACCTCGATGCCGTGGTGCAGGAAAAATTCTCCGGCAAGCGCTGGACCATTCCGGCCAAGGTGTATGCACGCCCGCTGGAACTGTTCTCTGGCCAGAAGCTCAGCAAGGAAGACTTCCTCACCGAACTCGACGCGCTGGGCTACCGCCGCGAACCTGTGAGCAATGGCCCCGGCGCTGCGGCGGTCAGCGGTAATACCGTCGACCTGAACACCCGTGGTTTCCAGTTCTACGAAGGCCTGGAAAAAGCCCAGCCGGTGCGCGTGCGTTTCTCTGGCGACTATGTGGCTGAGCTGTCGTCGCTCAATGGCTCCAAGCTGCCGGTGGTGCGTCTTGAACCGTTGCTGATCGGCGGTATTTACCCGAAAAACCTTGAAGATCGCATCCTGATCAAGCTCGATCAGGTGCCGCCGTACCTGCTGGAAACCCTGGTCGCTGTCGAAGACCGCGATTTCTATAGCCACTGGGGTGTCTCGCCGAAGTCGATCGCCCGCGCTATCTGGGTCAACACCTCCGGCGGCAAGATGACCCAGGGCGGCAGTACGTTGACGCAACAATTGGTCAAGAACTTCTACCTGACCAACGAACGCAGCCTCACCCGTAAACTCACCGAAGCCATGATGGCGATGTTGCTGGAGCTGCATTACAGCAAGCAGGAAATCCTCGAGGCCTACCTCAACGAGGTATTCGTCGGGCAGGATGGCCAGCGCGCCGTGCACGGTTTCGGCCTGGCCAGCCAGTTCTTCTTCGGGCAGCCGTTGTCCGAGTTGAAGTTGCATCAGGTCGCGTTGCTGGTGGGGATGGTGAAGGGGCCGTCCTATTACAACCCGCGCCGCAACCCGGAGCGTGCGCTTGAACGTCGCAACCTGGTGCTCGATGTGCTGGAACAGCAGGGCGTCGCCACCGCTGAACAGGTGGCCGCTGCGAAGAAAATGCCACTGGGTGTGACCACCCGCGGCAAGCTGGCGGATAGCTCATTCCCCGGCTTTATCGACCTGGTCAAGCGCCAGTTGCGTGAAGACTACCGCGACGAAGACTTGACCGAAGAGGGCCTGCGGATCTTCACCAGCTTCGACCCCATCCTGCAGATGAAGGCCGAAGCGTCGGTCAACGACACCTTCAAGCGCCTGACCGGCCGTAAAGGTTCGGATGAAGTCGAAGCAGCCATGGTCGTGACCAACCCGGAAACCGGCGAAGTCCAGGCCATGATCGGCAGCCGCCAGGCCAGTTTCGCCGGTTTCAACCGCGCACTGGATGCCGTGCGGCCGATTGGCTCGCTGGTCAAGCCCGCGGTCTACCTCACAGCACTGGAAAAACCCAGCAAGTACACGCTAACCAGTTGGCTGTCCGATGACCCGCTGTCGGTCAAAGGTGCGGATGGCCAGGTGTGGACCCCCAAGAACTTCGACCGCCGCTCCCATGGCACGGTGTTCCTGTATCAAGGGTTGGCGCATTCCTACAACATCTCGACCTCGCGCCTGGGGCTTGAGGTCGGTGTGCCAAATGTCCTGAAAACCATAGCGCGACTGGGGGTGGAGCGTGAGTTCCCTGCATTCCCATCCATGCTTTTGGGCGCTGCGGCCATGACGCCGATGGAAGTGACCACCATGTACCAGACCCTGGCCAATGGTGGCTTCAATACGCCGATGCGCGGTATTCGCAGTGTGCTGACCGCCGATGGCGAGCCGCTCAAGCGCTACCCGTTCCAGATTCAGCAGCGCTTCGATGCGGGCTCCATTTACCTGATCCAGAACGCCATGCAGCGCGTGATGCGTGAGGGTACGGGGCGTTCGGTCTACAGCGTGCTGCCGTCGAACCTGACCCTGGCGGGCAAGACCGGTACCAGTAACGACTCCCGCGACAGCTGGTTCGCAGGGTTCGGCCAGGATGTACTGGCCGTGGTGTGGCTGGGGCGCGACGATAACGGCAAGACGCCGTTCACCGGTGCGACCGGCGCGTTGCAGGTATGGACCAGTTTCATGCGCAAGGCTGACCCGTTGCCGCTCAACATGCCGCAGCCGGACAATATCGTGCAGGCCTGGATTGATCCGCACACCGGCCAAGGCTCCGATGCCAACTGTCCGGGCGCGGTGCAGATGCCGTATATTCGCGGCAGCGAACCACCACCCGGCCCTGCGTGCGGTGGCAGTGCCCCTGCTGACGCGGATTCGGTGATGGATTGGGTCAAGGGCTGGATGAATTAAGCAAAGAGGGTTTCAAGTGAACAAGTTGTGGATTCCAGCAATTACGGCTCTGGCTTTGCTCGGCGGTTGCTCCAGCGTGCAGCGCGGCTCTATCCCTGTGGTGGACTCAAGCACGTCCGTCTCCAATAACGACCGCATTTCGGCCAATGGCGGCTTCCGTCAGACCGTGGTCAAACGGCCTGCCCAAGCTGCAACCCAGGCAATTCCCCAGGATTCCGGCGTCGTGGTGATGGTGCCCGGCAGTGGGGCTGCAACCTCGGCGCCTATCAGTGCCGAGCCATGGACCCCTGGCCCGAGCACTTCCGGGCCGGTGAACTCCACGCCGATTCAAACCGCGCCGGTCAACCAAGGCACCTACAACATGCCTTCGACGCCGAGCGGTATTCCGTCATCGTCCAATACGGGCGGGTTGTCGGCAGACGAACAACTCGATGGCCCGGTGCTGGCGTTGCTCACCACCGCTCAGCAGCAGCAGGCGGG
This sequence comes from Pseudomonas sp. FP215, assembly GCF_030687795.1. Classification (NCBI taxonomy): domain Bacteria; kingdom Pseudomonadati; phylum Pseudomonadota; class Gammaproteobacteria; order Pseudomonadales; family Pseudomonadaceae; genus Pseudomonas; species Pseudomonas sp. FP215. The sequence continues at coordinate 5,616,256 of NZ_CP117447.1, read as the reverse complement.
TGGCGATTTGAATGGCGCCTCGTCGAGCCTTGAACGTGCCCAGCGCGTGGCGCCGCGTGAGCCGCAAGTGCTCTATCGCCTGGCCCAGGTGCGCATGGCCCAGGGCGATGCGCCCCAGGCGGAGCAGTTCGCTCGTCGCGGCCTGAGCCTGGCCAATGGCCGTCCAGACCTGCAAGCCAGCCTGTGGGCCTTGATCGGTGATGCACGTGCCGCCCAAGGGGATGCAGCCGGTGCAGCCCAGGCGCGGCAAAAAGCCAAGGTCAGCCTCTGATGGATGCACGTTTCCCCGCGATTGCCGAGCAGTTATTGCTGATCGAGCGCGAACTGCGCGTGCAGGGCTGGTGGGATGAAGTCTCCCCCAGTGTTGAAGCCCTCAGCAGTGCCGAGCCCTTTTCCGTCGATACCCTAGACTTCCACCAGTGGCTGCAATGGATCTTCCTCTCACGTATGAAGCAGATCCTTGAACAGGACCTGCCCTTGCCGAGTGCGTCAGGGATCCTGGAAATGGCCGAGATGGTCTACGCCGACCGACCGCGGGAGAGCCTCGGCTTGCGTAACGCGCTGAAAAAGTTCGATCAATTGATCGTCGACGCTCGTTAATTGCCTGACTGCCGGTTTTTCCGGCAGTCTTGCGCACATTTCTACCGCTTGACGACATTCAGGCGAGTTTTATCCCTCCTCAAAGCCCTTTCTTCTACGTTCTCATGCGCTTAGTTGGAAAAAAGCGCAATTATTGCTTGACTTGAAGGGCGTGAAACAGAAGAATCCAAAGTCCGCTGTATCGGGACTGCCAGAAGCAGGCCCGCTCAGCAGATCATGAGGCGCACATCCGCGCCGACCTGTAACACCCGCAACGCGTTACCTCGCGCTGGGTGGGAAAAGCCCGCAATACTTGGGACGATCCCAATACTTGCTCAGTCAGTGCTGACGTAGTCGGCGACCACCGTCGCTCATGCTCTGTTGAGAAGTAAACCTATTAAGACCCGTCGGTTTTTAACGGACGGTATTCTGGCGTTTTAGAGGTGAACAACGTGGAGCTTTTATCTGGCGGTGAGATGCTCGTCCGCTTTTTGCGTGACGAAGGCGTCGACTATATCTACGGGTACCCAGGTGGTGCTCTGCTGCATGTCTACGACGCACTGTTCAAGGAACCGGCTGTTACCCACATCCTGGTTCGCCACGAACAGGCCGCGACCCATATGGCTGACGGTTACGCCCGTGCCACCGGTAAAGCCGGCGTGGTACTGGTAACGTCTGGCCCAGGCGCAACCAATGCCATTACCGGCATCGCGACTGCCTATATGGACTCCATTCCGATGGTAATCATCTCTGGCCAGGTGCCTAGCACCATGGTCGGTACCGATGCATTCCAGGAAACCGACATGATCGGTATTTCCCGGCCGATCGTGAAACACAGCTTCATGATCAAGCATCCTTCGGAAATCCCGGATGTCATGAAAAAGGCGTTCTACCTCGCTCAGTCCGGTCGCCCGGGCCCGGTGGTGGTCGATATCCCGAAAGACATGACCAACCCGGCCGAGAAGTTCGAATACGTCTTCCCGAAAAAAGCCAAGCTGCGTTCCTACAGCCCGGCCGTGCGTGGGCACTCGGGGCAAATCCGCAAGGCAGCAGAAATGCTCCTGGCGGCCAAGCGCCCGGTGCTGTACTCCGGCGGTGGCGTGATTCTGGGCGGCGGTTCCGCTCCGTTGACCGAACTGGCCAAGTTGCTCAACCTGCCGGTGACCAACACCCTGATGGGCCTCGGCGCATTCCCGGGTTCGGACCGTCAGTTCGTCGGCATGCTCGGTATGCACGGCAGCTACACCGCCAACCTCACCATGCACCACGCCGATGTGATCCTGGCCGTGGGCGCACGGTTCGATGACCGGGTGATCAACGGTGCGAGCAAGTTCTGCCCGAATGCCAAGATCATCCACATCGACATCGACCCGGCGTCCATCTCCAAGACCATCAAGGCCGATGTGCCAATCGTGGGTCCTGTAGAGAGCGTACTGACCGAAATGGTCGCTGCACTCAAGGACATCGGCGAAACGCCGAACAAGGAATCCGTTGCCAGCTGGTGGAAGCAGATCGACGAATGGCGCGGTGATCGCGGCCTGTTCCCTTATGACAAGGGCGACGGCAGCATCATCAAGCCGCAAACCGTGATCGAAACCCTGTGCGAAGTGACCAAGGGCGACGCCTTTGTGACCTCCGACGTAGGCCAGCACCAGATGTTCGCGGCGCAGTACTACAAGTTCGACAAGCCTAACCGCTGGATCAACTCCGGTGGCCTGGGCACGATGGGCTTTGGTTTCCCTGCGGCCATGGGTGTGAAGCTGAGCTTCCCGGATGCCGACGTTGCCTGTGTGACGGGCGAAGGCAGCATCCAGATGAACATCCAGGAACTGTCGACGTGCCTGCAGTACGGCCTTCCGGTGAAGATCGTCTGCTTGAACAACGGCGTACTGGGCATGGTTCGTCAGTGGCAGGACATGAGCTACGGCAGCCGTCACTCCCATTCCTACATGGAATCGTTGCCAGACTTCGTCAAATTGGTTGAAGCCTATGGCCACGTCGGCATTCGTATCAACGATCTGAAAGATCTGAAGCCGAAAATGGAAGAGGCGTTCGCCATGAAGGACCGCCTGGTGTTCATCGATATTCAGGTGGATACCAGCGAGCACGTCTACCCGATGCAGATCAAAGACGGCTCTATGCGCGACATGTGGCTGAACAAGACGGAGCGTACTTAATCATGCGGCATATTATCTCCCTGCTTCTGGAGAACGAACCCGGCGCTCTGTCTCGTGTTGTCGGCCTGTTTTCGCAACGCAACTACAACATCGAAAGCCTGACCGTGGCCCCAACCGAAGACCCGACCCTGTCGCGCCTGACGTTGACCACCGTGGGCCACGATGAGGTGATCGAGCAGATCACCAAGAACCTCAACAAGCTGATCGAAGTGGTCAAGCTGGTCGACTTGTCGGAAAGCGCTCACATCGAGCGCGAACTGATGCTGGTCAAGGTCAAGGCCACGGGTGCCCAACGTGCCGAGATCAAACGCACTACCGATATTTATCGCGGGCAGATCGTCGATGTGAGCGCCAGCGTTTATACCGTTCAACTGACCGGTACCAGCGACAAACTGGACAGCTTCATCCAGTCGATCGGGACGGCCTCGATTCTGGAAACCGTACGCAGTGGTGTCACCGGGATTGCCCGTGGCGACAAAGTACTCAGCATCTAACCCAATTAGCGAATGGCCTTACGGCCTGGATATATAGAGGAACCTCATGAAAGTTTATTACGATAAAGATTGTGACCTGTCGATCATCCAGGGCAAGAAAGTCGCCATCATCGGCTACGGTTCCCAGGGCCACGCCCAAGCGTGCAACCTGAAAGATTCCGGCGTTGACGTGACTGTTGGCCTGCGTAAAGGCTCGGCCACTGTTGCCAAGGCTGAAGCTCATGGCCTGAAAGTGACTGACGTTGCTTCTGCTGTTGCGGCTGCCGACCTGGTCATGATCCTGACCCCGGACGAGTTCCAGTCCTCGCTGTACAAGAACGAAATCGAGCCGAACATCAAGAAGGGCGCCACCCTGGCCTTCTCCCACGGCTTCGCGATTCACTACAACCAGGTTGTGCCACGCGCTGACCTCGACGTGATCATGATCGCGCCGAAAGCACCGGGCCACACCGTGCGTTCCGAGTTCGTCAAAGGCGGCGGTATCCCTGACCTGATCGCGATCTACCAGGACGCGTCGGGCAATGCCAAGAACGTTGCACTGTCCTACGCTGCTGGCGTAGGTGGCGGTCGTACCGGCATCATCGAAACCACTTTCAAGGACGAGACCGAAACCGACCTGTTCGGCGAACAAGCCGTTCTGTGCGGTGGTACCGTTGAGCTGGTAAAAGCTGGTTTCGAAACCCTGGTTGAAGCTGGCTACGCGCCGGAAATGGCCTACTTCGAATGCCTGCACGAACTGAAGCTGATCGTTGACCTCATGTACGAAGGCGGCATCGCCAACATGAACTACTCGATCTCCAACAACGCCGAATACGGCGAGTACGTGACTGGCCCTGAAGTAATCAACGCCGAGTCCCGCCAGGCCATGCGCAACGCCCTGAAACGTATTCAGGACGGCGAATACGCCAAAATGTTCATCAGCGAAGGCGCTACCGGCTACCCTTCGATGACCGCCAAGCGCCGTAACAACGCCGCTCACGGTATCGAAGTCATCGGCGAGCAACTGCGCTCCATGATGCCGTGGATCGGTGCCAACAAGATCGTCGACAAAGCCAAGAACTAAGTCGAACGCATCAAGGGAAAACGCGGCTTAGGCCGCGTTTTTTCGTTTGGAGGGCCGGTTCTGGTATAAAGCTGCATCGTTTGCAGGCGAACACTCGCTGCAAGTATCTGTCGAATTTTTTTCACACCGTTGCAAGGTAAAGTCCATGAGCGAACGTCCCGAAGAGCCAAACCAGGCTTCCGACGCCGAAAGCATGCTGCCGATCGATGAACATGTCGAAGAAGGGCATGACGCCGAAGGCCGCAAGGTCCGGCATCGTGGCATCTATCTGCTGCCTAACCTGTTCACCACGGCGAATCTGTTTGCCGGCTTCTACTCCATCATCAACTCCATGAGTGCCCAGAGTGCGCTGGCGGCGGGTGATGCGGCGAGTGCCAGCAAATACTTCGGTTTTGCCGCGATCGCAATCTTCGTGGCCATGGTGCTCGACGGCCTGGACGGGCGTGTGGCGCGTATGACCAATACCCAAAGTGCCTTCGGCGCCGAGTACGACTCGCTGTCGGACATGGTTGCCTTTGGTGTCGCTCCCGCACTGCTGGCGTTTGCCTGGGCGTTGGGTGACATGGGCAAGGTCGGCTGGATGGTTGCCTTCATCTATGTCGCGGGCGCCGCTTTGCGCCTGGCACGCTTCAACACCCAGGTGGGGACTGCCGACAAACGCTACTTCATCGGCCTTGCCAGCCCGGCAGCGGCGGGTGTTGTCGCGGGGATTGTCTGGGCGTTCAGCGACTACGGGATTCAGGGGTCGAAGATGTCGTTCCTGGTTGCCCTGATGGTGGCGGCGGCCGGCATGCTGATGGTCAGCAACATCAAGTACAACAGCTTCAAGGAGTTCGACCTCAAGGGGCGCGTGCCTTTCGTGGCCATCCTTGTGGTGGTGCTGGTGTTTGCGGTGGTGTTCAGTGATCCGCCGCGTATTTTGCTGCTGGCGTTCCTGGCCTATGCCGCTTCGGGCCCGATTCAATACTTGTTGCGTCTGCGTCGGGACAAAACATTGCCTTAATGTAATTTCCCCCATACTCCGCAGTCTATTGGTGCATCAGTTCTCCAACGCTGCGGAGTTACCATGTTAATCAAATTACCCAAAGCGTCCGATTGTCACGAATCGGATGTCACGCCTGAATCCTTCTACCTCTCTCGCCGTAGCCTGCTCGGCGGCGCGCTTGCCGGTATTGCCGCCAGCAGCTTGCCGCGTTGGGCCAGTGCGGGTGATGCTTCGCGGTATGCCGACGTCGAGCCCGGCAGCGCACCCAACTGGTTTACGGAAAAACTACCGGGTACGAAATGGCAGGCGGTGACGGTCAAAGATGAGGCCATCACGCCTTTCAAGGACGCCACCCACTACAACAACTTCTATGAGTTCGGGACAGGCAAGGGCGACCCGGCGACGAATGCGGGCTCGCTCAAGACGCAGCCCTGGAGCGTGGTGATAGATGGTGAAGTCGCAAAGCCTGGGCGCTATGCCCTGGAGGACTTCATGAAACCCTATGAGCTGGAAGAGCGCATCTACCGTCTGCGCTGTGTCGAGGCATGGTCCATGGTGATTCCGTGGATAGGCTTTCCCATCTCGGCGTTGCTCAAGCAGGTCGAGCCTACCTCTAAAGCCAAGTACATCCGTTTTGAAACCCTTCAGGATCCCAAGAGCATGCCTGGGCAACGCTCAAGTTTCGGCTTGATCGACTGGCCTTATGTAGAAGGGCTGCGCCTGGATGAGGCGATGAATCCGCTGGCGATCCTTGCTGTGGGTATGTATGGGCGGGAGTTGCCTAACCAGAACGGCGCGCCGTTGCGCCTGGTGGTGCCGTGGAAGTATGGCTTCAAGAGTGTGAAGTCCATCGTGCGGATCAGTCTGGTCAGTGAGCAGCCGAAAACCACCTGGCAGAGTATTGCGGCTGATGAGTATGGGTTTTATGCGAATGTGAACCCTACGGTCGATCATCCACGCTGGACCCAGGCGCGTGAGCGCCGTCTGCCGAGCGGCCTGTTTAGTCCGAATGTGCGCGAGACGCAGATGTTCAATGGCTATTCAGATGAGGTCGCTTCTTTATATACCGGTCTCGATCTGCGGAAGAACTACTGATGCGCTATCCCATCTGGCGCATCGGCGTGTTTGTAGCCGCCGCAGTGTGGCCATTGCTCTGGTTGTATGAGGCGTGGAGTTCTGCGCTAGGGCCTGACCCTGGCAAGGTGCTGGTTGATCGCCTGGGTTTGGGCACGTTGATTCTATTGCTGATCACGCTTGCCATGACGCCGCTGCAGAAGTTGAGCGGTTGGGCGGGGTGGATAGCGGTGCGTCGACAGTTGGGGTTGTGGTGCTTTGCTTATGTCGTGCTGCACCTGGCGGCCTATTGCGTGTTTGTCCTGGGGCTGGATTGGTCGCAGCTCGGCGTAGAGTTGAGCAAGCGGCCCTACATCATTGTGGGTGCGCTGGGGTTTGTTGCTCTCCTGATGCTGGCCGTCACGTCGAACCGCTACAGTCAGCGCCGGTTGGGGAGCCGCTGGAAGAAGCTGCACCGCTTGGTCTATGTGATTCTTGGGCTCGGTTTGCTGCACATGTTATGGATAGTGCGAGCGGATCTGAAGGAGTGGGCTATCTACGCTTCTATAGGTGCGCTGCTTCTATTGCTGCGGGTGCCCCCAGTAATGCGCCGGATCCCTCGCCTTATTGCTAAAAAACCGCCTTCTGCAACAAAAGCGTAATTAAGCCTTGACGGCAGATTCTGGAAGCCTATAATTCGCCCCACTTCCGGCGCAGTCGAAACGGAAAACTCCTTGGTAATCAATGAGTTACGTAGTTCTCGACAGCAAGTTGCTTCAGTTCATCGAAGCCAAAAGGAAGTTGAAAAAGAGGTGTTGACAGCAGCGTGTAACGCTGTAGAATTCGCCTCCCGCTTACGAGAGATCGCAAGCGCAAGTGGTTGAAGTTGTTGAAGAATTCTTCGAAAACTTCTGAAAATAACCACTTGACAGCAAATGAGGCTGCTGTAGAATGCGCGCCTCGGTTGAGACGAAAGATCTTAACCAACCGCTCTTTAACAACTGAATCAAGCAATTCGTGTGGGTGCTTGTGGAGTTAGACTGATAGTCAACAAGATTATCAGCATCACAAGTTACTCCGCGAGAAATCAAAGATGTAACCAACGATTGCTGAGCCAAGTTTAGGGTTTCTTAAAAACCCAAAGATGTTTGAACTGAAGAGTTTGATCATGGCTCAGATTGAACGCTGGCGGCAGGCCTAACACATGCAAGTCGAGCGGTAGAGAGAAGCTTGCTTCTCTTGAGAGCGGCGGACGGGTGAGTAATGCCTAGGAATCTGCCTGGTAGTGGGGGATAACGTTCGGAAACGGACGCTAATACCGCATACGTCCTACGGGAGAAAGCAGGGGACCTTCGGGCCTTGCGCTATCAGATGAGCCTAGGTCGGATTAGCTAGTTGGTGAGGTAATGGCTCACCAAGGCGACGATCCGTAACTGGTCTGAGAGGATGATCAGTCACACTGGAACTGAGACACGGTCCAGACTCCTACGGGAGGCAGCAGTGGGGAATATTGGACAATGGGCGAAAGCCTGATCCAGCCATGCCGCGTGTGTGAAGAAGGTCTTCGGATTGTAAAGCACTTTAAGTTGGGAGGAAGGGTTGTAGATTAATACTCTGCAATTTTGACGTTACCGACAGAATAAGCACCGGCTAACTCTGTGCCAGCAGCCGCGGTAATACAGAGGGTGCAAGCGTTAATCGGAATTACTGGGCGTAAAGCGCGCGTAGGTGGTTTGTTAAGTTGGATGTGAAATCCCCGGGCTCAACCTGGGAACTGCATTCAAAACTGACTGACTAGAGTATGGTAGAGGGTGGTGGAATTTCCTGTGTAGCGGTGAAATGCGTAGATATAGGAAGGAACACCAGTGGCGAAGGCGACCACCTGGACTAATACTGACACTGAGGTGCGAAAGCGTGGGGAGCAAACAGGATTAGATACCCTGGTAGTCCACGCCGTAAACGATGTCAACTAGCCGTTGGAAGCCTTGAGCTTTTAGTGGCGCAGCTAACGCATTAAGTTGACCGCCTGGGGAGTACGGCCGCAAGGTTAAAACTCAAATGAATTGACGGGGGCCCGCACAAGCGGTGGAGCATGTGGTTTAATTCGAAGCAACGCGAAGAACCTTACCAGGCCTTGACATCCAATGAACTTTCTAGAGATAGATTGGTGCCTTCGGGAGCATTGAGACAGGTGCTGCATGGCTGTCGTCAGCTCGTGTCGTGAGATGTTGGGTTAAGTCCCGTAACGAGCGCAACCCTTGTCCTTAGTTACCAGCACGTATGGTGGGCACTCTAAGGAGACTGCCGGTGACAAACCGGAGGAAGGTGGGGATGACGTCAAGTCATCATGGCCCTTACGGCCTGGGCTACACACGTGCTACAATGGTCGGTACAGAGGGTTGCCAAGCCGCGAGGTGGAGCTAATCCCATAAAACCGATCGTAGTCCGGATCGCAGTCTGCAACTCGACTGCGTGAAGTCGGAATCGCTAGTAATCGCGAATCAGAATGTCGCGGTGAATACGTTCCCGGGCCTTGTACACACCGCCCGTCACACCATGGGAGTGGGTTGCACCAGAAGTAGCTAGTCTAACCTTCGGGAGGACGGTTACCACGGTGTGATTCATGACTGGGGTGAAGTCGTAACAAGGTAGCCGTAGGGGAACCTGCGGCTGGATCACCTCCTTAATCGACGACATCAGCTGCTCCATAAGTTCCCACGAATTGCTTGATTCATTGAAGATGACGAAAAGAAGCAGCCCGAAATTGGGTCTGTAGCTCAGTTGGTTAGAGCGCACCCCTGATAAGGGTGAGGTCGGCAGTTCGAATCTGCCCAGACCCACCAATTTTGTGTGGGAAACGCCTGTAGAAATACGGGGCCATAGCTCAGCTGGGAGAGCGCCTGCCTTGCACGCAGGAGGTCAACGGTTCGATCCCGTTTGGCTCCACCACTACTGCTTCTGTTTGTATAAAGCTTAGAAATGAGCATTCCATCGTTGTGATGGTGAATGTTGATTTCTAGTCTTTGACTAGTTCGTTCTTTAAAAATTTGGGTATGTGATAGAAAGATAGACTGAACGTTACTTTCACTGGTAACGGATCAGGCTAAGGTAAAATTTGTGAGTTCTCTTAATTGAGAAATTCGAATTTTCGGCGAATGTCGTCTTCACAGTATAACCAGATTGCTTGGGGTTATATGGTCAAGTGAAGAAGCGCATACGGTGGATGCCTTGGCAGTCAGAGGCGATGAAAGACGTGGTAGCCTGCGAAAAGCTTCGGGGTGTCGGCAAACAGACTTTGATCCGGAGATGTCTGAATGGGGGAACCCAGCCATCATAAGATGGTTATCTTGTACTGAATACATAGGTGCAAGAAGCGAACCAGGGGAACTGAAACATCTAAGTACCCTGAGGAAAAGAAATCAACCGAGATTCCCTTAGTAGTGGCGAGCGAACGGGGACTAGCCCTTAAGTGGCTTTGAGATTAGCGGAACGCTCTGGAAAGTGCGGCCATAGTGGGTGATAGCCCTGTACGCGAAAATCTCTTAGTCATGAAATCGAGTAGGACGGAGCACGAGAAACTTTGTCTGAATATGGGGGGACCATCCTCCAAGGCTAAATACTACTGACTGACCGATAGTGAACTAGTACCGTGAGGGAAAGGCGAAAAGAACCCCGGAGAGGGGAGTGAAATAGATCCTGAAACCGTATGCGTACAAGCAGTGGGAGCCCACTTTGTTGGGTGACTGCGTACCTTTTGTATAATGGGTCAGCGACTTATTTTCAGTGGCGAGCTTAACCGAATAGGGGAGGCGTAGCGAAAGCGAGTCTTAATAGGGCGTCTAGTCGCTGGGAATAGACCCGAAACCGGGCGATCTATCCATGGGCAGGTTGAAGGTTGGGTAACACTAACTGGAGGACCGAACCGACTACCGTTGAAAAGTTAGCGGATGACCTGTGGATCGGAGTGAAAGGCTAATCAAGCTCGGAGATAGCTGGTTCTCCTCGAAAGCTATTTAGGTAGCGCCTCATGTATCACTGTAGGGGGTAGAGCACTGTTTCGGCTAGGGGGTCATCCCGACTTACCAAACCGATGCAAACTCCGAATACCTACAAGTGCCGAGCATGGGAGACACACGGCGGGTGCTAACGTCCGTCGTGAAAAGGGAAACAACCCAGACCGTCAGCTAAGGTCCCAAAGTTATGGTTAAGTGGGAAACGATGTGGGAAGGCTTAGACAGCTAGGAGGTTGGCTTAGAAGCAGCCACCCTTTAAAGAAAGCGTAATAGCTCACTAGTCGAGTCGGCCTGCGCGGAAGATGTAACGGGGCTCAAACCATACACCGAAGCTACGGGTATCACGTAAGTGATGCGGTAGAGGAGCGTTCTGTAAGCCTGTGAAGGTGAGTTGAGAAGCTTGCTGGAGGTATCAGAAGTGCGAATGCTGACATGAGTAACGATAATGGGTGTGAAAAACACCCACGCCGAAAGACCAAGGTTTCCTGCGCAACGTTAATCGACGCAGGGTTAGTCGGTCCCTAAGGCGAGGCTGAAAAGCGTAGTCGATGGAAAACAGGTTAATATTCCTGTACTTCTGGTTATTGCGATGGAGGGACGGAGAAGGCTAGGCCAGCTTGGCGTTGGTTGTCCAAGTTTAAGGTGGTAGGCTGGAATCTTAGGTAAATCCGGGATTCTAAGGCCGAGAGCTGATGACGAGTTAACTTTTAGTTAACGAAGTGGTTGATGCCATGCTTCCAAGAAAAGCTTCTAAGCTTCAGGTAACCAGGAACCGTACCCCAAACCGACACAGGTGGTTGGGTAGAGAATACCAAGGCGCTTGAGAGAACTCGGGTGAAGGAACTAGGCAAAATGGCACCGTAACTTCGGGAGAAGGTGCGCCGGTGAGGGTGAAGGACTTGCTCCGTAAGCTCATGCCGGTCGAAGATACCAGGCCGCTGCGACTGTTTATTAAAAACACAGCACTCTGCAAACACGAAAGTGGACGTATAGGGTGTGACGCCTGCCCGGTGCCGGAAGGTTAATTGATGGGGTTAGCTAACGCGAAGCTCTTGATCGAAGCCCCGGTAAACGGCGGCCGTAACTATAACGGTCCTAAGGTAGCGAAATTCCTTGTCGGGTAAGTTCCGACCTGCACGAATGGCGTAACGATGGCGGCGCTGTCTCCACCCGAGACTCAGTGAAATTGAAATCGCTGTGAAGATGCAGTGTATCCGCGGCTAGACGGAAAGACCCCGTGAACCTTTACTATAGCTTTGCACTGGACTTTGAATTTGCTTGTGTAGGATAGGTGGGAGGCTTTGAAGCGTGGACGCCAGTCTGCGTGGAGCCATCCTTGAAATACCACCCTGGCAACTTTGAGGTTCTAACTCAGGTCCGTTATCCGGATCGAGGACAGTGTATGGTGGGTAGTTTGACTGGGGCGGTCTCCTCCTAAAGAGTAACGGAGGAGTACGAAGGTGCGCTCAGACCGGTCGGAAATCGGTCGTAGAGTATAAAGGCAAAAGCGCGCTTGACTGCGAGACAGACACGTCGAGCAGGTACGAAAGTAGGTCTTAGTGATCCGGTGGTTCTGTATGGAAGGGCCATCGCTCAACGGATAAAAGGTACTCCGGGGATAACAGGCTGATACCGCCCAAGAGTTCATATCGACGGCGGTGTTTGGCACCTCGATGTCGGCTCATCACATCCTGGGGCTGAAGCCGGTCCCAAGGGTATGGCTGTTCGCCATTTAAAGTGGTACGCGAGCTGGGTTTAGAACGTCGTGAGACAGTTCGGTCCCTATCTGCCGTGGACGTTTGAGATTTGAGAGGGGCTGCTCCTAGTACGAGAGGACCGGAGTGGACGAACCTCTGGTGTTCCGGTTGTCACGCCAGTGGCATTGCCGGGTAGCTATGTTCGGAATAGATAACCGCTGAAAGCATCTAAGCGGGAAACTAGCCTCAAGATGAGATCTCACTGGAACCTTGAGTTCCCTGAAGGGCCGTCGAAGACTACGACGTTGATAGGTTGGGTGTGTAAGCGCTGTGAGGCGTTGAGCTAACCAATACTAATTGCCCGTGAGGCTTGACCATATAACACCCAAGCAATTTGACTACTCTAACGAGCATCAGATTGCGGTGTGTGAAGACGAAAATGAACCGAAAGTTCGACGCTCACAAAACACCGAGATCTATCACTTACCCAATTTGCTGAAGCGAGGCCAGCTGGCCACGACTCAGTACCCGAATTTCTTGACGACCATAGAGCATTGGAACCACCTGATCCCATCCCGAACTCAGCAGTGAAACGATGCATCGCCGATGGTAGTGTGGGGTTTCCCCATGTGAGAGTAGGTCATCGTCAAGATTAAATTCCGAAACCCCAATTGCGAAAGCAGTTGGGGTTTTGTTTTGGGCGCTCGAAAAGTGTCCACCTTGTCCCCGTACACCTGTTCGTCCTGTGTCCGCCCCGTGCACCACAGTGCTAAAGTCCATCCCTCGATTTTGCTTTTCCCAAGGAAGCCGTTATGCCGGACGCGACGTCCCTCAGCCCTGGATTCATGGTGGTTCATGGCAACCGCCTGGACGAGCTGCGAAGCCTGGTGGTCAGTTGGATGCGCCGTTACCCACTGGCGCCTTTGGAAAACGAAATCGCCCTGGTACAAAGCAACGGCATTGCCCAGTGGCTCAAGCTGGCCTTGGCCGAAGACCCGCAAGCCGATGATATGGGCGGCTGTGGCATTGCCGCAGCCATCGACGTGCAACTGCCTGGCAGCTTTATGTGGCAGCTTTATCGCATGGTCTTGGGCCGTGATGAGATCCCGCCCAAGTCCCTGCTTGATAAAGCCCCGCTGACCTGGCGCCTCATGCGCCTGTTACCCGAGCTGATCGATCAACCGCACTTCGAGCCGCTGCAACGCTTCCTGACGCAAGATACCGATCTGCGCAAACGCTACCAACTCGCCGAGCGCCTGGCTGACTTGTTCGACCAATACCAGGTCTACCGTGCTGACTGGCTGGAAGATTGGGCCGCAGGCCGGCACCAACTGCGCAATGGTCGAGGCGAGTCCAAACCGCTCAACCCAGCCAACTGTTGGCAAGCCGAGCTATGGCGCGCGCTGCTGTTGGATGTAGGTGAAGCAGGCATGGCCGAAAGCCGGGCCGGCGTTCATCAGCGCTTCATCGAGCGCATCAACAGCCTTGAACAAGCACCTCCCGGCTTGCCTCCCCGGGTGATTGTCTTCGGCATCTCATCGCTGCCGGCCCAGGCGCTGGAAGCCTTGGCGGGCCTGGCCCGTTTCAGCCAAGTCCTGCTCTGCGTGCATAACCCCTGCCGCCATCATTGGTCGGACATCGTCGCCGACAAAGACTTATTGCGTAACGAATACAAACGCCAGGCGCGCAAAGCGGGCATGCCCGTCACTATCGACCCACAAACCTTGCACCAGCACGCCCATCCGCTGCTTGCTGCCTGGGGCAAGCAGGGCCGTGATTACATCAGTTTGCTGGACAGCTACGATGACCCCAACAGCTACCGTGCGGCATTCCGCGACGGTCGTATCGACCTGTTCAGCGACAGCGAACCCACCACGCTACTCAACCAACTCCAGGACGATATCCTCGAACTGCGACCGTTGAATGAAACCCGTGAACGGTGGCCCGCTGTCGACTTGCAACGCGATACTTCGATCCGTTTCCATATCGCCCACAGCGCCCAGCGCGAAGTGGAAATCCTCCACGACCAATTACTTCATCGCTTCAGCGCTGACCCCACACTGCGTCCTCGGGACATCATCGTCATGGTCCCCGACGTCGACAGCTACGCGCCGCATATTCGCGCGGTCTTCGGCCAGCTCGAACGCCATGACCCACGCTTCATCCCCTTCACCCTCACAGACCAAGGCCAACGCGGTCGCGACCCGCTGTTGATCGCCGTCGAGCACTTGCTCAAACTTCCCGACAGCCGCTTCCCTGTCAGCGAAATCCTCGACCTGCTTGACGTCCCCGCCTTGCGCGAACGCTTCGCCATCAAAGAGCGTGATCTGCCCACCTTGCATCGCTGGATCGAAGGCGCCGGCATCCGCTGGGGCCTGAATGCCGAGCAACGCGCCGGTTTAGGCCTGCCCACGGAACTGGAGCAAAACAGTTGGCGATTCGGCCTGCGCCGTATGCTGCTGGGCTATGCCGTCGGCACTGGCTCGGCCTGCGACGGTATTGAGCCTTATGACGAAATCGGTGGCCTCGATGCGGCCTTGATCGGCCCGCTGGTCGCCTTGCTTGACGCCTTGAACGATGCCCATCAAGCGTTATCGGAAGCCGCCTCGCCGCAAGCCTGGGGCGAGCGTCTACAGCGCTTGATGCAGCTGTTTTTCCTGCCCAGCAGCGAGCACGATGACTACCTGCTCGGCCAGCTCGAGCAGTTAAGAGAAACCTGGCTGGAAACTTGCGAGTCCGTCGGCTTGCAAGACGAGTTACCCCTCACGGTAGTACGTGAGGCATGGCTGGCCGGATTGGATCAGGGGCGCCTGTCCCAGCGCTTCCTGGCGGGAGCGGTCAATTTTTGTACGCTGATGCCCATGCGCGCGATCCCGTTCAAGCTGGTTTGCCTGCTGGGCATGAACGACGGCGATTACCCGCGGGCCCAGCCACCCCTGGATTTTGACCTGATGGGCAGTGATTACCGCCCCGGCGACCGTTCTCGCCGCGAAGACGACCGCTACTTACTGCTCGAAGCGCTGCTGTCGGCCCGTGACCAGCTGTATATCAGCTGGGTAGGCCGCAGCATCCGTGACAACAGTGATCGCCCGGCCTCGGTGCTGATCGGCCAACTGCGCGACCACTTGGCCAGCGGCTGGCAGCACACCAGCGACGATCAGCCGCTGATCGACGCAATGACCCAGGAGCACCCGCTGCAACCCTTCAGCGCCCGCTACTTCCACGAAGGTGACCCGCTGTTCAGCTATGCCCGCGAATGGCAATTGCTACATCAGGCGCCGGCGGTCATCACCCAAGAGCAAGGCTTGGCCCCTCACCAACAGGAAGAACCCCTGAGCCTTGGCCAGTTACAGGACTTCCTGCGCAATCCGGTCAAACACTTCTTCAGCCAGCGCCTGAAAGTATTCTTCGAAGCCGCCGAAGTGCCCCTGGCTGACGAAGAACCCTTCGTGCTGGACGCGTTGCAACGTTACAACCTCAGCGACAGCCTGTTGAACGCGGCGCTTACTCAACCCGATCAGCTTGATCAGGCGCTCAACGCCCAGGCCCTGCGCCTGCAAGGCAGCGGCCTGCTGCCGATGGTGGGTTTCGGTGAATGCCTGCGTAACGAGCTGATCGAGCCGTTGCCGGACCTGGTGCAACGCTACCAACACCTTCTGGCGCTGTGGCCCACCCCGCATACCGGCGCTGAACCGATCAGCTTTGCGTACCAGGGCATCCAGCTCGAAGGTTGGATCAGCGGCCTGCACCGACGCAGTGATGGCGGACTGTTGAGTGTCACCACCATCCCCAATAGCATCGGCTCAATCAAGACACGCAAGTGGCATCGCCTCATCCGCCCCTGGGTCAATCACGTGGTGGCCTGCGCCTGTGGCCTGCCCTTGAGCACCAGTCTGGTAGCCAGTGACGACACCTTGTTGTTGGCCCCGCTGGACAAGGCCAGCGCCGAGGACATCCTCGGCAACCTGCTTTTGGCCTGGCACACGGGCATGAGTGCGCCGCTACCGGTCGCAGTGAAAACCGCGTTCGCCTGGCTCGGCCAGACTGATCCCGCCAAGGCCCAAGCGGCTGCGAGCAAAGCCTATGAAGGCGATGGCATCACCACTGACGGCGAACGCCGCGAAACGCCCGCCCTCACGCGGCAATTTCCCGACTACGCGGCCTTGGTCGCCAGCGAAGAATTCGAAGGCTGGTGCGAAACCTTGTATCGCCCGCTGATCAACGCCCCCTGGCGATCGCTTTCCAGCACGGAGGCCAACGCATGATCGGCAAACCCTTGGCCCTGGCGTTCCCGCTCAAAGGCAGCCAGTTGATTGAAGCCAGTGCCGGCACCGGCAAGACCTTCACCATCTCCGCCTTATACCTGCGCCTGGTGCTCGGCCACGGCGGCGATGAATCCGGTTTCGGCCGCGAGCTGCTGCCACCGCAAATCCTCGTGGTGACGTTCACCGACGCGGCCACCAAAGAGCTGCGAGAACGCATTCGCATCCGCCTGGCCGAAGCCGCGCGCTTCTTCCGTGACGAAATCGAACAGCCCGATACGCTGATTGCCGACCTGCGCGAGCACTATGATCCGCAGCAATGGCCGGCCTGTGCCAATCGCCTGGACATCGCCGCGCAATGGATGGATGAAGCGGCGGTTTCGACGATCCACAGTTGGTGCCAGCGCATGCTGCGCGAACACGCGTTCGACAGTGGCAGCCTGTTCACACAAACCCTGGAAACCGACCATAGCGACCTGCTGGGCGAAGTGCTGCGCGACTACTGGCGCTTGTTCTGCTACCCAATGCATGACGATGCCCTCAACTGGGTGCGCAATAATTGGGGCGGCCCCGCGGCCCTGATGCCACGGGTGCGTGCATTGTTCGGCAGCGAGCGGCCCTCCGACGAAACCCGCGAGCCAGCCGAACTGATCAGCACCTGCCTGCAAGAGCGCCGCGCCGCGCTGGTTACCCTCAAGGCACCTTGGCAACAATGGGCCGCCGAGCTGCGGGATATCTGCCTGCAAGCCGTCGCCGCCAAAGCGGTCGATGGGCGCAAGATGCAAGCGCGTTACATCGAACCCTGGTTCGAAAAGATCAGCGCCTGGGCCGCTGACGAAACCCTGGAACAACTGGATATCGGCACCGGCTTTACCCGCCTGACGCCCGATGGCATGGCCGAAGCCTGGAAAGGCGAGCCGCCGCAGCACCCCGGCATCCAAGCCATGGCCGGCCTCAAAGCCAGCCTCGACGCCTTGCCAACGCCTGACGCCGCGGTGCTGCAACACGCTGCCGGTTGGGTTGGCAAACGCTTCGAAGAAGAGAAACGTCGCCGCGCCGAGATGGGGTTTGACGACATGCTGATCCGCCTCAACGCCGCCCTCCAGGCAGACGGGGGCGAGCGCCTGGCCAGTGTGATCCGCGAGCAATTCCCGGTGGCCCTGATCGACGAATTCCAAGACACCGACCCGGTGCAATACAGCATCTTCGACAGCATCTACCGCATCGAGGAAAACCACCTCGACAGCGGCCTGTTCTTGATCGGCGACCCCAAGCAGGCGATCTACGCCTTTCGCGGCGCCGACATCTACACCTACCTGCGCGCCCGGCAGGCCACCACCGGCCGCCATCACACCCTGGGCACCAACTTCCGTTCCAGCCATGCGATGGTCGAGGCGGTGAACCATGTGTTCCAGCGTGCCGAAACCGGCCGTGGTGCGTTCCTGTTTCGCCAGCCCAGCGGCGATAACCCGGTGCCGTTCCATTCGGTACTGTCCCAAGGCCGTAGCGAGCAGTTGCAGGTCGACGGCCATACGCTGCCGGCCATGAACCTTTGGCACCTGCCCACCGACCAGCCGATTTCCAACGCGGTTTACCGTCAGCAACTGGCCGCCGCCTGCGCCACGCAGATCGTTGCGTTGCTCAATGGTGGCCAGCAAGGCAGCGCAGGTTTTGTCAAAGCGGGGCGCTTGAAGGGCGTGTTGCCGTCAGACATCGCCATCCTCGTGCGCGACGGCAAGGAAGCCCAAGCCGTACGTGCCGAACTGGCCAGCCGTGGCGTGCGCAGTGTGTACCTGTCGGATAAAGACTCGGTGTTTGCCGCCCAGGAAGCCCATGACCTGCTGGCCTGGCTCAAGGCGTGCGCCGAGCCGGACGTCGAACGGCCATTAAGGGCGGCCCTGGCCTGCGTCACCCTGAACCTGTCCCTGGCGGAGCTGGAACGTCTGAACCAGGACGAACTGGCGTGGGAATCGCGGGTGATGCAGTTTCGTGGCTACCGTGCCATCTGGCGTACCCAAGGCGTGTTGCCGATGCTGCGTCGCCTGCTCCACGACTTCAAGCTACCGCAAACCCTCATCGCCCGCAGTGATGGCGAGCGGGTGCTGACCAACCTGTTGCACCTCAGTGAGTTGTTGCAACAGGCCGCCTCGGAACTGGATGGCGAGCAGGCGTTGATCCGTCATTTGGCCGAGCATCTGGCGCTGTCGGGGCAGGCCGGTGAAGAGCAGATCCTGCGTCTGGAAAGCGATGAGCAACTGGTCAAAGTGGTGACCATCCACAAATCCAAGGGCCTGGAATACGACTTGGTGTTCTTGCCGTTCATCTGTTCGGCCAAGCCCGTGGATGGCAGTCGCTTGCCGCTGCATTACCACGATGAACAGGGCAAGTCCCAGGTTAGCCTACGACCCACGGCCGAGCTGATCGCCCAAGCCGATGACGAGCGTCTGGCGGAAGACCTGCGTTTGTTCTACGTGGCCTTGACCCGCGCCAAACACGCCTGCTGGCTGGGCATCGCCGACCTCAAGCGCGGCAATAACAGCAGCTCGGTCTTGCACCTGTCGGCATTGGGCTATTTGCTCGGTGCCGGCGCGTCGTTGGGCGAATCAGCGGGTCTGGCGCGCTGGTTGTTGGACTTGCAGCAAGGCTGCGCGGCCATCCGTTATGACCTTGTGCCAGACGCCCAAGACATCCAGTTCCACCCGCCGCGCAACCAAGCGACCTTGCTTGCGCCGTTGCTGCCTGTACGCAAGGCCGCGGAAAACTGGTGGATTGCCTCCTACAGCGCCTTGCGCATCGGCGACAGCATGAGCGCCGCCAGCCTCGAAGCGCCCGAAAGCCCACAGGCCCAGAAGCTGTTCGATGACGAACGCCTCGACCCCGATGCCCCTCGAGAAACGGTCGCCTCCGGTGGGGATATTCACCGTTTTCCACGCGGTCCCAACCCAGGCACCTTCCTTCACGGCTTGTTGGAATGGGCCGGTGAAGAAGGTTTCAACGTGACCCCGGAGGCGATCGAAAAAGCCGTGGGCGCACGCTGCAACCGCCGCAACTGGGAAGGCTGGATCGTCACTCTCAGCGGCTGGCTGGAGCACCTGCTGCAAACGCCGCTGCCGCTGCACAACGACCGCTTCACCCTCAGCGGCCTGCAGCAGTACCAGATCGAGATGGAATTCTGGTTCGCCAGTCACACCGTCGACGTGCTCGCCCTCGACAAACTGGTGTGCCAGCACACCCATGGCGGCGTGTCCCGCGTGGCCGCCGAGCCCGTCCTGCTCAACGGCATGTTCAAAGGCTTTATCGACCTGACGTTCGAGCACGATGGCCGTTACTACGTGGCCGACTACAAATCCAATTGGCTTGGCCCAGACGACTCGGCCTACACCCAGGACGCCATGGAACACTCGATCCTCGAGCATCGGTACGACCTGCAATACGTACTTTACCTGCTGGCCCTGCACCGCCAACTCAAGGCGCGCCTGCCGCATTACGATTATGACCAGCACGTCGGCGGTGCCCTTTACTTGTTCCTGCGCGGTAGCCAGTCGGTGAGCCAGGGCGCGTATTTCACCCGCCCGCCCCGTGAGTTGATCGAAAGCCTGGACCTGTTGTTCCAGGGCAAGCCCATCCCGCCCAAGGTTGAGCCCGCCTGGGAACAAGGAGTGTTGTTATGAGCCTGTCGCCGTTACCGCTGGAGGCGCTTTTGCCGCTTGATCGCGCCGCCGACCTGATGCAGTTGCTTGCGCGTTGGGTCGAGCGGGGTTGGCTGCGGGCCTTGGACAAAGCCTTCGTCGGCTTCCTGTACGAGCTGGACCCAAACGCCGATCCGCTGGTGCTGCTGGCGGCGGCCTTGACCAGCCATCAATTGGGCCATGGCCACGTCTGTCTGGATGTGTTCGAAACCCTCAAGGCGCCGGATTTCGCCCTGTCACTGCCACCCGAAGGCGACCTGCACACCGGCGCCATGCTGCTACCCTCGCAGTTGCTGCACGGCCTGGATGGCGGCCATTGGTGCCATGCCCTGGCTTCAAGCCCGTTGGTCGCGCTGGCCGTCGATGGCAGCGAGGAGGCCCGCAGCCGTCCGTTGGTGTTGTCCGGCAAGCGCCTGTACTTGCGCCGTTACTGGACCTACGAGCGGCGTATCGACCACGCCCTGCGCCTGCGCCTGGCCAGCGTGGAAGACGCCGCCGCCGACCTGCCGCAACGCCTCAATCGCCTGTTCGACCAACCGGCGCCCGATGGGGTGATTGACTGGCAAAAGCTCGCCTGCGCCCTGGCGACCCGCGGCGCCTTCAGTATCGTCACCGGCGGCCCCGGTACCGGCAAGACCACCACCGTGGTGCGCCTGCTCGCGCTGTTGCAGGCGCCGGCCGTGGAGTCCGGCAGCCCGTTGCGCATCCGCCTGGCCGCGCCCACCGGTAAAGCCGCTGCCCGCCTGACCGAATCCATCAGCCAGCAAGTGCTGTCACTGACAGTGCCCGACAACGTGCGGGAAAAAATCCCCACCCAGGTCACCACAGTTCACCGTTTGTTGGGCAGCCGTCCGGGCACCCGGCACTTCCGTCATCACTTGGGCAACCCGTTGCCCTTGGATGTGCTGGTGGTGGATGAAGCCTCGATGATCGACCTGGAAATGATGGCCAACCTGCTTGACGCCTTGCCGCCCCACGCACGCCTGGTATTGCTGGGCGACAAGGACCAACTGGCCTCGGTAGAAGCGGGGGCCGTACTCGGCGATTTGTGCCGCGATGCCGAAGCTGGCTGGTACAGCCCGCAGACTCGCCACTGGTTGCAAGCCGTCAGCGGTGAAGACCTCGGCACCAGCGGCCTGCAAGAGGACCTCAATGGCAGCCATCCCCTGGCCCAGCAAGTGGTGATGCTGCGCTATTCGCGCCGCTTCGGTGAGGGTAGCGGTATCGGCCAACTGGCGCGTTGGGTCAACCAGCAAAACGCTGAAGAGGCTCGCCAGCTGCTGGCCGCAGGCCGCCACGACGACCTGTTTTGTGTCAGCCTCAAGGGCGAACATGACCACGCCCTTGAGCGCCTGGTATTGGATGGGCAGGGCGATGGCGCCCAGGGTTACCGCTACTACCTGAACCTGCTGCAATCGGCGCGTCCCTCTGCCGATACACCGCGTGACGATCCAGCCTGGACCGCTTGGGCGCAACAATTGCTGCACGCCTTCGACGCGTTTCAGCTGCTGTGCGCGGTGCGCAAAGGCCCCTGGGGCGTCGAAGGGCTCAACCTGCGCATCACCGCCGCGTTGCGCAAAGTCCGCCTGATCGAGGGTGACGAGCAGTGGTACGAAGGCCGCCCCGTGCTGATGACCCGCAATGACTACGGCCTGGGCCTGATGAACGGCGACATCGGCATCGCGCTGAAATTGCCCGAAAGCGATGGCGGCCCCCACGTGCTGCGGGTGGCCTTTCCACGTAACGATGGCCAGGGCGGCGTGCGCTTTGTATTGCCCAGCCGCTTGAATGATGTGGAAACCGTGTACGCCATGACCGTGCACAAATCCCAGGGCTCGGAGTTCACTCACACCGCGCTGATCCTGCCGGATGCCCTCAACCCGGTGCTGACCAAAGAGCTGATCTATACCGGTATCACCCGTGCCAAGCGCTGGTTCAGCCTGATCGAGCCCCGGGGCGGCGTGTTTGAGGAAGCGGTGCGGCGCAAGGTCAAGCGCCTAAGTGGATTGATGTTGGAGTTGGACCATCTGTCTGAAAAAAATGACTGATAGGTCAGGCAATATTTCTCATTCAGACGTCTGATTTTTCTGAAAAAATAGCGAACCCCTCGAATGCTGTGCTTCGTGGGGATGTCCGCCGCTGTGCTATCGTTGCGGCATCACCCTGAAAACCCTTGAGAGTATCGCTGCATGAACGTGGCTGTCTCGCCCAAAGTGCGCAGTATGAGTTGGAGACGCCTGTTACTGGTGACGGTGCTGTGCCTGCTTGCGCCGCGCGTATTTGCGCAGACGCCCAGCCTGGCCGAGCACCGTGCCCAGGCCGTCACCCAAGTGGTGCTCGGCATCCTCAGCTACGCCCGTTGGCCGGTTGAGCCGCAGACGTTGCGCTTGTGCATCGTCGGGCCCACCCAGTACACCGACGACCTGATCAAGGGCACCACACAGGCCACTGGCCGTCCGGTGTCGGTGCGCCGTTTGCTGTCCGACCATCCCGATATCGTCAGTGCCTGCGACGCGGTCTACATCGGCAAGCTGAGCATGGATGAACGCAACCGGCTGTTCACGTCGTTGATTGGCCACCCGGTTCTCAGCATCAGCGAAGGCGGTGACCAATGCACCGTAGGCAGCCTGTTTTGCCTGCGGGTGAGCGATGAGCAAGTATCGTTCGAAGTCAACCTGGACTCCGTTGCCCGCAGCGGCGTGCGCATTCACCCCAGCGTACTGCAACTGTCCCGCCGTCGAGCGCCTGCGCCATGAGGTTTACTAAAGGGCGGCCGACTCTGCGCTCGGTCATTGGCCGGGGGCATATGATCCTGGCGCTGGTGGCGGTGACCCTGGCCAGCGTCTCCCTGACTTTGCTCGGCGTGCTGGCGTTACGCGTTTACGCCGAGCATAACTTGCATTTGATCGCACGCTCCATCAACTAGGGGCGAATAGAGAAAACGGAAAAAATCGTACGCTAAGGTTTTCCGGGCAGCCTTAGCGGCCGAAACTTCCCGTCCTCCAGCCTGCGGCTCTGCCGCCAGACATAATCGCCGGTCAGATTGATGTGCTCCCACCCCAGCGGCGACAGGTATTGCAGCAGCTCACCATCCACCGACTTCCCCGCATCGCCCATCGCCTGGGTGGCGCGCTCCAAGTACACCGTGTTCCACAACACGATGGCGGCCGTCACCAGGTTGAGGCCACTGGCCCGGTAGCGCTGCTGCTCGAAGCTCCGATCCCTGATCTCGCCGAGGCGGTTGAAGAACACCGCCCTGGCCAGGGAGTTGCGGGCTTCGCCCTTGTTCAGTCCAGCATGCACGCGCCGGCGCAGCTCGACGCTTTGCAACCAATCGAGGATGAAAAGCGTGCGCTCGATCCGGCCCAGCTCGCGCAGGGCCACGGCCAGGCCGTTCTGGCGCGGATAGCTGCCGAGCTTGCGCAGCATCAGCGAGGCGGTGACCGTGCCCTGCTTGATCGAGCTGGCCAGGCGCAGGATGTCGTCCCAATGGGCGCGGACGTGCTTGATGTTCAGGGTGCCGCCAACCATTGGGCGCAATGTCGGGTAGTCCTGGACGCTATTCGGAACATACAGCTTGGTTTCTCCGAGGTCGCGGATGCGCGGTGCGAAGCGGAAGCCCAGCAGGTGCATCAGGGCGAAGACATGATCGGTGAAGCCAGCCGTGTCAGTGTAGTGCTCCTCGATCCGCAAGTCGGACTCGTGGTACAGCAGACCGTCGAGCACATAGGTAGAGTCGCGCACGCCGACATTCACCACGCGGGTGCTGAACGGTGCGTACTGGTCGGAGATGTGGGTGTAGAACAGCCGCCCCGGCTCGCTGCCGTACTTCGGGTTGACGTGGCCGGTGCTTTCGCCTCGACCACCCGCCCGGAAGCGCTGGCCATCGGAAGAAGAGGTCGTGCCGTCGCCCCAGTGAGCGGCGAAGGTATGACGGTACTGGTGGTTGACCAGCTCGGCCAGGGCCGCCGAGTAGGTTTCGTCTCGGATGTGCCAGGCTTGCAGCCAGGACAGCTTGGCGTAGGTCAGGCCGGGGCTCGACTCGGCCATCTTGGTCAGCCCGAGGTTGATTGCATCGCCCAGGATCGCTGACAGCAGCAATGTCCGGTCTTTGGCCTCGGCACCGTCCTTCAGGTGTGTGAAGTGGCGGCTGAAGCCCGTCCAGTCGTCCACGTCCATCAGCAGTTCGGTGATCTTGATGCGCGGCAGCAAATGGCTGGTCTGGTCGATCAGCGCCTGCGCGGTATTGGGCACCGCGGAATCCAGCGGGGTGATCTTCAGCCCGGACTCGGTGAGGATGGCATCGGGCAGCTCGTTGTCCTTGGCCAGGCGGGTGACGGTGGCCAGCTGCTCGTCCAGCAGCTGCAAGCGCTCTTCCAGGTACTGGTTGCTGTTCGGGTTGATCGCCAGGGGCAGAGCCTGCGCATGCTTGAGCGCGGCGAACCTCTCTGCCGGCAGCAGGTAGTCGTCGAAGTCGCGGAACTGCCGCGAGCCCTTGACCCAGATGTCACCGGAGCGCAGCGCGTTCTTCAGCTCGGACAGGGCGCAGATTTCGTAGAAGCGCCGGTCGAGGCCTTCCGGGGTTATCACTAGCGGCTTCCAGCGCGGCTTGATGAAGGCGGTGGGCGCATCGGCCGGCACCTTGCGCAGGTTGTAGGCGTTCATCTCGCTCAGGGTCTGCACGGCTGCCAGCACGCCTTGCGCAGCCGGGGCAGCGCGCAGTTCCAGCACCTCCAGCAAGGCCGGCGTGTAACGGCGCAGAGTGGCGAAGTTCTCGCCGACCAGGTGCAGATGGTCGAAGCCTTCCGGCCGGGCCAGCAGCTCGGCCTCGCTGACGCTCTCGGTGAACTCGTCCCAGGGAATCACCGCCTCAATGGCGGCATAGGGATCGCTACCGCTTTCCTTGGCTTCCAGCAGAGCCTGGCCGATCTTCGAGTACAGGCGCACCTTGTCGTTGATCGCCTTGCCCTGCTTCTGGAACTGCTGCTGATGCTTGTGCTTCGCGCTGCTGAACAGCTTGACCAGGATACGGTCGTGCAGATCGACCAACTCATCAATCACCGTCGCGGTGCTCTCCAGCACCACGGCGGCCAGGGTCGCGTAGCGTCGCTGCGGCTCGAACTTGCCGAGGTCTTTGGGCGTCATCTGCCCACCCTCGCGGGCCAGCTTGAGCAGGCGGTTCTGGTGGATGTGTCGGCCCAGGCCTTCGGGCAAGTCCACCAGCTGAAATGTCTTCAGCCGCTCGATGTGTTCGAGCATGTGGCGGGAGTTCGGTTTCAGCGGTGCCTGTCGCAGCCAGGTCAACCAGGTGATGCTGCTGCCGGCCTTGAGCTTCAACAGCTCGTCCAGCTTGGCCCGATGCGAGTCCGTGAGTGGTTCGACCAGGGCGCGGTAGACTCGGCGATTGGCCCGCGCAATGGCCTCCGAACAAGCTCGATCAATTACGCTCAACGCCGGCAGAATGCGCCGCTTCTGTCGCAGGCTCTCCAGGGCCTGACCGGCCAGCAGTAAGCCCTTGTCGGTCTGCTGGGCCAACTCGGTCAGCTCGCGCACCAGGGCGCGGAAGTCGGACAGGCCGAACGGGGCCAGTTGTAGGTAGGTGCGCAGTTCCTGGGCGTGCTCGCGGCGAGTCACGTCGCGTTCGCCGTACTTCAACCAACTCGCCGGGTCGGCCTGAACTTGCTTGGCCACCCACTGGATGACCGGCTCGGGCGGCTCGCTGTCGGTGCCCAACGCATAGCCGGGGTAGCGCAGCAGGCTGAGCTGCACCGCGAAGCCCAGGCGGTTGGCGTCGCCGCGCCGCTGGCGGATCAGCGACAGGTCGGAGTCGTTGAAGGTGTAGTAGCGGATCAGGTCATCCTGGCTTTCCGGCAACGCAAGCAAGGTGTCGCGCTCCGTAGCCGAGAGAATCGAGCGACGCGGCATGGTTCAGTCGTCCTTGCGAAGGTACTGATAGAGGGTTTCTCGGCTGATGCCGAACTCGCGGGCGAGCTGCGCCTTCGGCTCGCCCGCAGCGGCCCGCTGCCGCAGCGTGATGGCTTGCTCGTCGGAGAGGGCTTTCTTGCGGCCCCGGTAGGCACCGCGCTGCTTGGCCAGGGCGATGCCCTCGCGCTGCCGCTCGCGAATCAGGGCGCGCTCAAACTCGGCAAAGGCCCCCATGACCGACAGCATCAGGTTGGCCATCGGCGAGTCCTCGCCGGTGAACACCAGGCCTTCCTTCAAGAACTCGATGCGCACACCGCGCTGGGTCAGCTTCTGCACCAGGCGGCGCAAATCATCGAGGTTTCGTGCCAGGCGATCCATGCTGTGCACCACCACGGTGTCGCCTTCGCGAACGAAACCGAGCATGGCCTCCAGCTGGGGACGCTGGGTGTCCTTGCCCGAGGCTTTGTCGGTGAACAGCTTGCCGACCTCGACCTGTTCAAGTTGGCGTTCCGGGTTCTGGTCGAAGCTGCTGACCCGGACGTAACCGATGCGTTGTCCCTGCAAGATGCCTCCATGGGCTGGATGGGCGGCAGGGCTTGCGTTGGTTTTTGGTTCCATTGCGCCCGAAGCCTTGAATTTGTCAGGCTGAAATCTATGACCTTGGCAAGCATGTGTCAAAGAATGTGAAAGCGGACTCTATTCTGACGGCGTGATGCGCCTTGCCTGACATCCAGTTTGTCGTTTTCAGAAGACGGCTGCACTGAACGTCAGAAGCCGACTGCACTATAGCAGCGGAGGGGTTGGATCCATCAGGCAACGACGGGCTGCTGCCGGCCATCAGCGGACGCAGGGAGGACTTTCCGCAACCGGCCGTTCGATGCGGCACCGATGGCCTTCGCGCAGGGGTAGTGAATCCGCCAGGATTGACTTGCGCTGCCCTACCTCTCACTAGTGAGGGGCGGCAGCGCATCAAGCGGTGAGCGCACTCCGGCACCGCCAACTTTCAGCACATGCGTGTAAATCATCGTCGTAGAGACGTCGGAATGGCCGAGCAGATCCTGCACGGTTCGAATGTCGTAACCGCTGCGGAGCAAGGCCGTCGCGAACGAGTGGCGGAGGGTGTGCGGTGTGGCGGGCTTCGTGATGCCTGCTTGTTCTACGGCACGTTTGAAGGCGCGCTGAAAGGTCTGGTCATACATGTGATGGCGACGCACGACACCGCTCCGTGGATCGGTCGAATGCGTGTGCTGCGCAAAAACCCAGAACCACGGCCAGGAATGCCCGGCGCGCGGATACTTCCGCTCAAGGGCGTCGGGAAGCGCAACGCCGCTGCGGCCCTCGGCCTGGTCCTTCAGCCACCATGCCCGTGCACGCGACAGCTGCTCGCGCAGGCTGGGTGCCAAGCTCTCGGGTAACATCAAGGCCCGATCCTTGGAGCCCTTGCCCTCCCGCACGATGATCGTGCCGTGATCGAAATCCAGATCCTTGACCCGCAGTTGCAAACCCTCAGGAAGGTCTGAAAAAGACTTCCCGAATCTGGTGAAATACGCCGATCCCGCCAGCCGAGTTTTTCCATGAAGCAGATGACCTTCGCCGACGCCGAGTACGCCGGCAAGCGCAAGCAGACCCGTAAGGAATTGTTCCTGATCGAGATGGATCAGGTGGTGCCGTGGAAGGGATTGATTGCCCTGATCGAGCCACACTACCCAAAGGGTGAAGGTGGTCGTCCAGCCTATCCGCTGATGGCCATGTTACGTATCCATCTGATGCAGAACTGGTTCGGCTACAGCGACCCGGCCATGGAAGAAGCGCTCTACGAGACGACCATCCTGCGTCAGTTCGCCGGGCTGAGCCTGGAGCGCATTCCCGACGAAACCACCATCCTCAACTTCCGTCGTTTGCTGGAGAAACATGAGCTGGCAGCCGGCATCCTCGGCGTAATCAATGGCTACCTGGGGGATCGCGGCCTGTCGCTGCGCCAGGGCACTATCGTCGATGCCACACTGATCCACGCACCCAGCTCGACCAAGAACCAGGACGGCAAGCGCGACCCGGAAATGCACCAGAGCAAGAAAGGGAACCAGTATTACTTTGGCATGAAGGCGCACATCGGCGTGGATGATGAGTCGGGGCTGGTACACAGCGTGGTAGGCACGGCAGCCAACGTGGCGGATATCACCCAGGTCGACAAACTGCTGCACGGTAACGAGAACGTCGTCTGCGCCGATGCCGGCTACACCGGCGTCGAAAAGCGCCCCGAACATGCGGGCCGCGAAGTGATCTGGCAGGTCGCAGCACGCCGCAGCACCTACAAGAAGCTCGATAAACGCAGCGCCCTGTACAAAGCCAAGCGCAAGATCGAGAAGGCCAAGGCACAAGTGCGAGCGAAGGTCGAGCACCCGTTTCGAGTGATCAAGCGCCAGTTCGGTTACGTGAAGGTGCGCTTCCGTGGCCTGGCCAAGAACACCGCTCAGCTGGTGACGCTGTTCGCGCTGTCGAACCTATGGATGGCGCGCCGACATTTGCTGACTACCGCAGGACAGGTGCACCTGTAATGCGGAAAATGGCTGCTGCGAGGTGCTCGCGGCGGCCAAAAACGGAGAACTGAGCGGGTTACCTGGTCGATTTTGATCGACGGCCCGCTTTCAAAAGCAGCAAGGGCTGAAGTCGACCGGAAATACAGGGTTACTTCAGACCTTCCCTCACTGATCCGCATGCCCGTTCCATACAGAAGCTGGGCGAACAAACGATGCTCGCCTTCCAGAAAACCGAGGATGCGAACCACTTCATCCGGGGTCAGCACCACCGGCAAGCGCCGCGACGGCCGAGGTCTTCCGATCTCCTGAAGCCAGGGCAGATCCGTGCACAGCACCTTGCCGTAGAAGAACAGCAAGGCCGCCAATGCCTGACGATGCGTGGAGACCGAAACCTTGCGCTCGTTCGCCAGCCAGGACAGAAATGCCTCGACTTCGCTGCTGCCCAAGGTTGCCGGGTGACGCACACCGTGGAAACGGATGAAGGCACGAACCCAGTGGACATAAGCCTGTTCGGTTGGTAAGCTGTAATGCAAGTAGCGTATGCGCTCACGCAACTGGTCCAGAACCTTGACCGAACGCAGCGGTGGTAACGGCGCAGTGGCGGTTTTCATGGCTTGTTATGACTGTTTTTTTGTACAGTCTATGCCTCGGGCATCCAAGCAGCAAGCGCGTTACGCCGTGGGTCGATGTTTGATGTTATGGAGCAGCAACGATGTTACGCAGCAGGGTGACGGTGTTCGGCATTCTGAATCTCACCGAGGACTCCTTCTTCGATGAGAGCCGGCGGCTAGACCCCGCCGGCGCTGTCACCGCGGCGATCGAAATGCTGCGAGTCGGATCAGACGTCGTGGATGTCGGACCGGCCGCCAGCCATCCGGACGCGAGGCCTGTATCGCCGGCCGATGAGATCAGACGTATTGCGCCGCTCTTAGACGCCCTGTCCGATCAGATGCACCGTGTTTCAATCGACAGCTTCCAACCGGAAACCCAGCGCTATGCGCTCAAGCGCGGCGTGGGCTACCTGAACGATATCCAAGGATTTCCTGACCCTGCGCTCTATCCCGATATTGCTGAGGCGGACTGCAGGCTGGTGGTTATGCACTCAGCGCAGCGGGATGGCATCGCCACCCGCACCGGTCACCTTCGACCCGAAGACGCGCTCGACGAGATTGTGCGGTTCTTCGAGGCGCGGGTTTCCGCCTTGCGACGGAGCGGGGTCGCTGCCGACCGGCTCATCCTCGATCCGGGGATGGACCGGCGATTGGTCCATGGCGAAACGGCCGACCTTGCGCCGACCGGCTTCGGGCAACAGGTCCGCGAAGCCATGGACCAGCGCCGCGAGCATCATATCGAACAGCGCGACGCCACGCGCAACAGGGACGGCCGAATCTTCTACCGGCGCAATCTTCTCGCCACCCTGCGCGAGCGGGAAGTTGCGCGCGCCGGTGCGGAGATGGCCGAGGGCAAGGCGCTGCCGTTCCGCGCCGCCAAGGATGGTGAGAGTGTCAGCGGCAAGTTCACCGGGACTGTCCAGCTAACGAGCGGCAAGTTCGCCATCGTGGAAAAGAGCCACGAGTTCACCCTTGTCCCGTGGCGGCCGATCATCGACCGCCAGCTCGGCCGCGAGGTCGCGGGTATCATGCAGGGCGGTTCGGTGTCGTGGCAGTTAGGGCGGCAGCGGGGGTTGGGGCTATAGGAGCCAACGATACCGCATTGCAACGCAACAACTAATTCGATAAGAGCTGCTATTCAATTTCGTAATCGTGGAGCCATCAGCATGGGAAATTCCAAGTCAGCAGACAAGTAAGCCGCAACATCAGAATTGTTGTTGCGGCGCTCTGTAAGACCAATCCCATCTGATTGCTGACGAGCAGACGCTGCCCGGTATCCTTAATCGAGCGGTTGATTCGTCATGACCACCACACGCCCCGCGTGGGCCTATACGCTGCCGGCAGCCTTGCTGCTTATGGCTCCCTTCGACATCCTCGCCTCGCTGGCGATGGATATTTATCTTCCAGTCGTTCCGGCGATGCCGGGCGTCCTGAACACGACTCCATCCATAATCCAACTCACGTTGAGCCTCTACATGGTGATGCTCGGTGTGGGCCAAGTGATCTTTGGGCCACTCTCCGATCGCGTCGGGCGACGGCCGATCCTGCTTGTAGGCGCAACGGCTTTCGTTGCTGCGTCTCTGGGAGCGGCTTGTTCTTCAACTGCATTAGCCTTTGTTGCGTTTCGTCTGGTTCAGGCTGTTGGAGCATCGGCCATGCTGGTGGCCACCTTCGCGACCGTGCGCGACGTATATGCCAATCGTCCCGAAGGTGCCGTCATCTACGGCCTTTTCAGTTCGATGCTGGCGTTCGTGCCTGCGCTCGGCCCTATAGCCGGTGCGCTGATCGGCGAGTTTTGGGGATGGCAGGCGATCTTCATCACACTGGCTGCACTGGCTTCGCTCGCACTCTTAAACGCCAGTTTCAGGTGGCATGAAACCCGACCGTTGGATCAGGCCAGAACGCAACGATCTGTTTTGCCGATCTTCGCGAGTCCGGCCTTTTGGGTTTACACGGTCGGATTTAGTGCCGGCATGGGCACATTCTTCGTTTTCTTCTCGACAGCCCCCCGTGTTCTCATAGGCCAAGCCGGCTATTCCGAGATCGGATTTAGCTTGGCCTTCGCGACTGTCGCGCTGGTCATGGTCACGACAACCCGCTTCGCAAAGTCCTTCGTTGCCAAATGGGGTATCGCGGGATGCGTAGCGCGCGGGATGGCGTTGCTCGTTTCCGGCGCGATCCTGTTGGGGATCGGCCAACTTTTCGGATCGCCGTCATTTTTCAGCTTCATCCTGCCGATGTGGGTTGTCGCGGTCGGCATTGTCTTCACGGTGTCCGTTACCGCCAACGGCGCACTTGCGCAGTTCGACGACATCGCTGGATCAGCGGTTGCGTTCTACTTCTGCATCCAAAGCCTGATAGTCAGTATCGTCGGGACATTGGCGGTGACGCTGTTAAACGGCGATACAGCGTGGCCCGTGATTTGTTACGCCACGGCAATGGCAGTGCTGGTGTCGTTGGGGCTGGCGCTCCTTCGATCCCGTGATGCTGCCACCGAGAAGTCGCCAGTCGTCTAGCCGACGACTGGAAGCAAGCCCGCTCCGATGCGGCGCAATAATCTTCGAAACCTCGTGAATGGCGGTATCCTGTCTGGCAAGATACCGCTCATTTCCCTTGTCCCGTGGCGGCCGGTCATCGACCGCCAGCTCGGCCGTGAGGTCATGGGCATCGTGCAAAGCGGATCGGTGTCGTGGCAGTTGGGGCGGCAAAGGGGCATAAGCCTCTAATCTGTTGTAGATGAACGCAGCCGCTCGAAACCAGCGATGAGGCTGTCGAGTCCGAAGTTGAACGCAGCATCCATGCCGTCTGTTTCCAACTCGTGAAACAGATCGTGCAGGAAGGACGACGGTGCTTGCTCGGACACATCTGGCCTGTCCGGAACTCTCTCATCGGCATCAGATGCCTGCTGCTCGAGAACGGAACCGACCACATAGTGACTGACCGCCCGGAGCGCCCAAACGGCGCGCTTCGGACAAAAGCCCTCCGCGCAGAGAAAGCGTATTTGCGTCTCGGCGGTGCCAAAATTCGGTTCTGTCGGTCGAGTGCCGGCATGGATACGCGCGCCGTCCCGATAAGAGAGCAACGCCGTTCTGAAGCTCAGGGCATTCTCTTTCAGGAACACCCGCCAGTCCTCATTCTCTTCGGGTAGCGAGCGGGTATGGCGTTCCGCCAGCATCGCCTCGGCGAGCGCATCAAGCAGCGCTCGCTTGTTCTGGAAATGCCAGTAAAGCGCAGGCTGCTGAACCTTGAGGCGTTCAGCGAGCTTCCGCGTCGTCAGGCTGTCCATGCCAACCTCGTTCAACAGCTCTAGCGCCGCCGCGATCACGGTGCCCTTGTCCAGTTTGGTCATTCACGTTCCTTCGCCAGTGCTTGACAATTTATCACCGATAAGTTATATGTCCATCTCCTTATCGTTGATAAAGTCGCTCCATTGAGCGGCGCTGGAGTTTCAGGTGCGCAGCTCTGCCATCATTGCCCTGCTGATCGTGGGTCTTGACGCCATGGGTCTCGGCCTCATCATGCCCGTCCTTCCGACGCTTCTGCGTGAGCTTGTGCCAGCAGAGCAGGTCGCTGGACACTATGGTGCCTTGCTGTCGCTCTATGCATTGATGCAGGTCGTCTTCGCGCCCATGCTTGGACAGCTTTCGGATTCTTACGGTCGGCGTCCGGTACTTCTGGCTTCTCTTGCAGGAGCCGCAGTCGATTACACGATTATGGCATCAGCGCCGGTCTTATGGGTGCTCTATATCGGCCGACTCGTGTCCGGCGTCACGGGCGCAACCGGAGCTGTAGCAGCCTCAACCATTGCCGATTCGACGGGGGAAGGTTCTCGCGCACGCTGGTTCGGCTACATGGGGGCCTGTTATGGGGCGGGCATGATTGCCGGGCCAGCACTTGGTGGCATGCTCGGTGGTATCTCTGCTCATGCCCCGTTTATCGCCGCCGCCCTTCTCAACGGGTTCGCGTTCCTGCTTGCCTGCATTTTCCTCAAGGAGACTCATCACAGCCATGGCGGGACCGGAAAGCCGGTTCGCATCAAACCATTCGTTCTGTTACGGCTGGATGATGCATTGCGCGGGCTAGGTGCGCTTTTCGCAGTTTTCTTCATTATTCAACTGATCGGCCAAGTGCCTGCAGCCCTATGGGTCATATATGGCGAGGACCGTTTTCAGTGGAACACCGCGACCGTTGGTTTGTCGCTCGCGGCGTTTGGGGCAACACATGCGATCTTCCAAGCGTTTGTTACCGGCCCGCTTTCAAGCCGGCTTGGAGAGCGGCGCACGCTGCTGTTTGGCATGGCTGCGGATGCGACTGGCTTCGTTCTTCTGGCTTTTGCCACGCAGGGATGGATGGTGTTCCCGATTCTGTTGCTGCTTGCCGCCGGGGGTGTTGGCATGCCGGCCTTGCAGGCAATGCTCTCAAACAATGTCAGCAGTAACAAGCAAGGGGCTTTGCAAGGAACGCTAACGAGCCTCACCAATCTAAGCTCTATCGCAGGACCGCTTGGCTTCACAGCACTCTATTCTGCCACCGCCGGGGCATGGAACGGTTGGGTTTGGATTGTCGGCGCGATCCTCTATTTAATATGTCTGCCAATACTACGCAGACCATTCGCAACTTCATTGTGATTTAGTCATGGCGATTTGGCATGCGTAGACTTAGGAGAAATGACGGATTAAATCTGTTGAGCAATCATCTCCTTTCGGGGCGAGTGCCAATGATGACCTTAGTTCACACTCTCGCTGTCGCCGAATATCTCAACTTCCGTCACGCCGCCAACGCGCTCGGCGTTGCACAGTCCAGCGTCAGCGCCCGCGTGAAGGCACTGGAAGAAGACCTCGGCATCCTCTTGTTCGAGCGTCATGCGCGCGGCGTTCGGCTGACCGAGGCCGGACGCCATTTCGTCGAGCGGATAGCCGTAGGTATTGACCAACTCGACCATGCGGTGAAAACCGCCGGCATGGCGGCAGCCGGAGAAAGCGGCCGGCTTCGTATCGGTATCCATGCCCTGATTCCGCATAGCTTCCTCGCAAAGCTGATCGGCCAATACCGCAAGGATTACCCCGATGTTGAAGTCGAGATCGCCGAAGGCCCGGCCCGTGAAGCGGTGGTGCAGCTTCGCGCCGGCAGGTTGGACGTGGCGTTCGTCGCGGGCACGCCCCAACCACCCGACTGCCATTCCCGTCGCACATGGACCGAACCGCTCTTGGCGGTGCTACCGGAACGGCATCCGCTCGCCAAGCGGTCAGCCGTCACATGGCCCGATTTGGCAGGCGAGACGTTCCTTGCGTATAGGAAGTTCAAACGCCCTTTTCGGGCAGTCTGCTGGGTAGGCGGCGGTCGCGCAAGCCCCGTTTTGGGCACGGATCGGACGTCTGTGAGTGGGATTTCGGCATCGCGGGGCCACGCAGCGGCGTTGTCAGCAGCCATGCTTCGCTGATTCCCGACAGCGGGCCGAGCGCCGCCCTGCGGATCGTGGCCGCATCGGCTCGGATTCCGGTTTCGCCGTCGGCTGTGCAGCCGGCAGATCGTCACGCGGCTTGCACTGGCGGCGCGCGCGCTGCGGGCCTGTAGTGCGCTTCTTCCCGCGCGCCGTGCTTCTCGAAGTGGGCGAGGATGGCGCGGATGGCGGTGGGTTCCTCGATGCTGGCGACGATCCGCACGGTGCCACCGCAGTGGACGCAGGCGGTGACGTCGATGGAAAAGACCCGCTTGAGCCGTTGCGCCCAGCTCATCGCACGGCGCTTCTCCTCGGGGCTGCGCGGCGCGTCGTGGGCGCTGACGTCCACTGGCGCCGCATCGCCCGCAGGCCGCTTGCCGCGCCCCGAGGGCGTCAGCTGCGCACGCAGGTTTGCATTCGGGGCGAATACGCCGTGGAAGCGGGTGAGATGCGCGCGAGGTGGCGGGACCAGCGCCGCCAGCTTGGCGATGAAATCCACCGGATCCCATTCCACATGCGTGGTGCCATTGCGCCACGGGGTCTTGAGCTGGTAACGCACCCTGCCCTGGAGCGCTATCGACAGCCGCTTCTCGCTGATCGCCGGGCGCGTGATGTAGCGGCACAGCTTTTCCAGCTTGTGGCTTTCGTGTGCTTCGGCCGCCACGCCGGCATGCAGTGAGAAGCCGCCGACCTTGCCGGCTTCGCCCTCCAGCGAACCGGCGTCACCGGGCAGCGTTTGCAGCGTGACGACCTTGCAGCCAGCGTCGCGGCCGGTGGCGATGCGGTAGGTGATCGAACTCATCCGCAGCCCATCCATGCTGTCGTCGCCTGCAGCGCTGTCTGCCAGGAAGGCCGATTCGCCCTCCCCTTCGAGCCAGCCTTTGCGCGTCAGGTGCCGACACACCCGGTGCGCGATGGTAGCTGCCAGCTGGGTCAACTGCGCGGTGGTGGGCGCACGGGCGCGGTGCAGGCGCAGTTCGCGCCGCGGCAGCTCGGTGGCTTCCACGTACACGCCGTCGAGCCACAGCATGTGGAAGTGGATGTTCAGGTTCAGCGCGCTGCCGAAACGCTGGATCAGCGTCACCGCGCCGCACTGGGCGCTGGCGCGGTCGATGCCGGCTTGATCGGCCAACCAGCCGGCGATCACGCGCTGCACGATGCCCAGCACCGGGCCAATGGCTTCTGGCTTGCTGGCGAACAGGAAACGCAAGGGGTACGGAAAGCTCAGCACCCATTGCCGCACAGGCCGCGGGCCGAACACCTCCTCGACCAGGTGCCGCGCACTCTCGGCCATGCGTCGCGCGCCGCAACTCGGGCAGAACCCGCGCTTCTTGCAGGAGAAGGCCACCAGCCTCTCTGCACGGCAGTGCTCGCACACCACCCGCAGGAAGCCGTGCTCGAGTACGCCGCAACGCAGGTAGGCATCGAACGCCTCGCGGACATACCCGGGCAGCGAGCGGCCCTCCGCTTCGATCCGTGCAATGAAGTCCGGGTAGTGCGCCTCTACCAACGCGTACAGCAGCGTGCGCTCGGGCGCGTGGCGCGCGTACCGCGAACCGGTGTGGGCGGACGGCAGTGGCGCGCATCCCGCGGCTTGCCGCCGGGATGTGGCGAGGCGCGGCACGCAGCGCTCCGGTGCGGGGACGGCTGCTCAGTGTTGCGCCTGTGTTCGCACGTTCGTATCGGTGCGTTCTGATCTTCGCGTCAGACATTGCCGCGGCGCGGGCACAACAAAAAGCCCGGCATCGCTGCCGGGCTCCGGCCCCGTCCTTGGGGCCTTGATGTCGGGTCGTTGCCGGGATCGGACCGCGCTGGCGCGGTCCGGTTCCCTGACGACCGGGCCAACCGGATCAGAAATCCATGCCGCCCATGCCGCCCATACCGCCAGCACCCGGCATGGCCGGCTCTTCCTTCTTCGGCACTTCGGCCACGACC
Organism: Pseudomonas sp. FP215; assembly: GCF_030687795.1. Classification (NCBI taxonomy): domain Bacteria; kingdom Pseudomonadati; phylum Pseudomonadota; class Gammaproteobacteria; order Pseudomonadales; family Pseudomonadaceae; genus Pseudomonas; species Pseudomonas sp. FP215. Next base: position 5,579,796 of record NZ_CP117447.1, on the reverse strand, counting down.
ACTTCGGTCGTGATCGCAAGGCCGGCGACGGAAGCGGCGTGCTGCAGGGCCGAGCGGGTCACCTTGGTCGGGTCCAGGATGCCCATGGCGATCATGTCGCCGAACTCGCCGGTGGCGGCGTTGTAGCCGTAGCTGCCTTCGCCGGCCTTGACGTTGGCCACGATCACGCTCGGTTCTTCACCGGCGTTGGCCACGATGGCGCGCAGCGGGGCTTCCAGCGCACGGCGGGTGATGGCGATGCCCAGGTTCTGGTCTTCGTTGATGCCCTGCCAGGGCAGATCCGTGCACAGCACCTTGCCGTAGAAGAACAGCAAGGCCGCCAATGCCTGACGATGCGTGGAGACCGAAACCTTGCGCTCGTTCGCCAGCCAGGACAGAAATGCCTCGACTTCGCTGCTGCCCAAGGTTGCCGGGTGACGCACACCGTGGAAACGGATGAAGGCACGAACCCAGTGGACATAAGCCTGTTCGGTTGGTAAGCTGTAATGCAAGTAGCGTATGCGCTCACGCAACTGGTCCAGAACCTTGACCGAACGCAGCGGTGGTAACGGCGCAGTGGCGGTTTTCATGGCTTGTTATGACTGTTTTTTTGTACAGTCTATGCCTCGGGCATCCAAGCAGCAAGCGCGTTACGCCGTGGGTCGATGTTTGATGTTATGGAGCAGCAACGATGTTACGCAGCAGGGTGACGGTGTTCGGCATTCTGAATCTCACCGAGGACTCCTTCTTCGATGAGAGCCGGCGGCTAGACCCCGCCGGCGCTGTCACCGCGGCGATCGAAATGCTGCGAGTCGGATCAGACGTCGTGGATGTCGGACCGGCCGCCAGCCATCCGGACGCGAGGCCTGTATCGCCGGCCGATGAGATCAGACGTATTGCGCCGCTCTTAGACGCCCTGTCCGATCAGATGCACCGTGTTTCAATCGACAGCTTCCAACCGGAAACCCAGCGCTATGCGCTCAAGCGCGGCGTGGGCTACCTGAACGATATCCAAGGATTTCCTGACCCTGCGCTCTATCCCGATATTGCTGAGGCGGACTGCAGGCTGGTGGTTATGCACTCAGCGCAGCGGGATGGCATCGCCACCCGCACCGGTCACCTTCGACCCGAAGACGCGCTCGACGAGATTGTGCGGTTCTTCGAGGCGCGGGTTTCCGCCTTGCGACGGAGCGGGGTCGCTGCCGACCGGCTCATCCTCGATCCGGGGATGGGATTTTTCTTGAGCCCCGCACCGGAAACATCGCTGCACGTGCTGTCGAACCTTCAAAAGCTGAAGTCGGCGTTGGGGCTTCCGCTATTGGTCTCGGTGTCGCGGAAATCCTTCTTGGGCGCCACCGTTGGCCTTCCTGTAAAGGATCTGGGTCCAGCGAGCCTTGCGGCGGAACTTCACGCGATCGGCAATGGCGCTGACTACGTCCGCACCCACGCGCCTGGAGATCTGCGAAGCGCAATCACCTTCTCGGAAACCCTCGCGAAATTTCGCAGTCGCGACGCCAGAGACCGAGGGTTAGATCATGCCTAGCATTCACCTTCCGGCCGCCCGCTAGCGGACCCTGGTCAGGTTCCGCGAAGGTGGGCGCAGACATGCTGGGCTCGTCAGGATCAAACTGCACTATGAGGCGGCGGTTCATACCGCGCCAGGGGAGCGAATGGACAGCGAGGAGCCTCCGAACGTTCGGGTCGCCTGCTCGGGTGATATCGACGAGGTTGTGCGGCTGATGCACGACGCTGCGGCGTGGATGTCCGCCAAGGGAACGCCCGCCTGGGACGTCGCGCGGATCGACCGGACATTCGCGGAGACCTTCGTCCTGAGATCCGAGCTCCTAGTCGCGAGTTGCAGCGACGGCATCGTCGGCTGTTGCACCTTGTCGGCCGAGGATCCCGAGTTCTGGCCCGACGCCCTCAAGGGGGAGGCCGCATATCTGCACAAGCTCGCGGTGCGACGGACACATGCGGGCCGGGGTGTCAGCTCCGCGCTGATCGAGGCTTGCCGCCATGCCGCGCGAACGCAGGGGTGCGCCAAGCTGCGGCTCGACTGCCACCCGAACCTGCGTGGCCTATACGAGCGGCTCGGATTCACCCACGTCGACACTTTCAATCCCGGCTGGGATCCAACCTTCATCGCAGAACGCCTAGAACTCGAAATCTAACGTCCGTTCGGGCATCGAGGTCCATGTCGGGGTGGGACGGGCCCGTGGCTTCAAGATCACTTGCAGTCCGACCGCGATGTCTTGGTTGCGCGAGAGGTTGTCGATATCCTCCACTTCCATCATCAACCCTGGATAATGCCGCCGCCGTCATCGCCGCCGACGCCCGTGCCGGGCTTTTCGGGCCTGTCAGGCTTGCTCGGCCTTCAGCCTGCCTGGGCGAGATCTCCGGCGGACGGATTAACGGCGGAGCTTCGCCGCCTTTCGTGCGTGTGAAGGCCGAAGATAGTTCTCTCAAAAACATCCGTTTATGAGAGATACCAAATGTCATTTTCAGAAGACGACTGCACCAGTTGATTGGGCGTAATGGCTGTTGTGCAGCCAGCTCCTGACAGTTCAATATCAGAAGTGATCTGCACCAATCTCGACTATGCTCAATACTCGTGTGGGCTCTGTTGCAAAAATCGTGAAGCTTGAGCATGCTTGGCGGAGATTGGACGGACGGAACGATGACGGATTTCAAGTGGCGCCATTTCCAGGGTGATGTGATCCTGTGGGCGGTGCGCTGGTATTGTCGCTATCCGATCAGCTATCGCGACCTTGAGGAAATGCTGGCGGAACGCGGCATTTCGGTCGACCATACGACGATCTATCGCTGGGTCCAGTGCTACGCCCCGGAGATGGAGAAGCGGCTGCGCTGGTTCTGGCGGCGTGGCTTTGATCCGAGCTGGCGCCTGGATGAAACCTACGTCAAGGTGCGGGGCAAGTGGACCTACCTGTACCGGGCAGTCGACAAGCGGGGCGACACGATCGATTTCTACCTGTCGCCGACCCGCAGCGCCAAGGCAGCGAAGCGGTTCCTGGGCAAGGCCCTGCGAGGCCTGAAGCACTGGGAAAAGCCTGCCACGCTCAATACCGACAAAGCGCCGAGCTATGGTGCAGCGATCACCGAATTGAAGCGCGAAGGAAAGCTGGACCGGGAGACGGCCCACCGGCAGGTGAAGTATCTCAATAACGTGATCGAGGCCGATCACGGAAAGCTCAAGATACTGATCAAGCCGGTGCGCGGTTTCAAATCGATCCCCACGGCCTATGCCACGATCAAGGGATTCGAAGTCATGCGAGCCCTGCGCAAAGGACAGGCTCGCCCCTGGTGCCTGCAGCCCGGCATCAGGGGCGAGGTGCGCCTTGTGGAGAGAGCTTTTGGCATTGGGCCCTCGGCGCTGACGGAGGCCATGGGCATGCTCAACCACCATTTCGCAGCAGCCGCCTGATCGGCGCAGAGCGACAGCCTACCTCTGACTGCCGCCAATCTTTGCAACAGAGCCTCCGTCGCCATGCTCACCTCGCTTTGGTGCACACGAGTATTGAGCATAGTCGAGATTGGTGCAGATCACTTCTGATATTGAACTGTCAGGAGCTGGCTGCACAACAGCCATTACGCCCAATCAACTGGTGCAGTCGTCTTCTGAAAATGACACAGTTAGGGTATAGCTCAGGCTGACATCCAAACAGGACGCCCTAGTCCGGGGGTGACTCGCAGAAATTGCCCTCTTCCTGTAGACTGTTGCGGCCATTGAGTTACTAAAGACACTCGATAAGACCTCATGCTTACCCTGCAAAACATGATCTGGCTGCCTACGCCGCCATAGCGCTTCGCCCCCCCGCATCATCTGTGACTGCTTGCTCTGCCAGCGGTCGCTTTCTGCTGTGCTTTAGGTTTTAACACCCGCCACAGCTCCTCTACATCCGACATTTGACCTCGTATCGACCAGCTGCACTTGGCCTGCGCCATGCTGTGCTGCGCGATCCATTGCCTTGGGAATTCTGATGCTCCACTCGTTAAAACAAACCTGGTTATCCAACATCCGTGGCGACATCCTCGCCGGTCTTGTGGTCGCACTGGCCCTAATCCCTGAAGCCATCGCCTTCTCGATCATTGCTGGCGTTGACCCTAAGGTCGGCCTTTACGCCTCTTTCTGTATCGCTGTGGTGATCGCCTTTGTCGGTGGCCGCCCAGGCATGATTTCGGCCGCAACGGGTGCCATGGCACTGCTGATGGTGACTCTGGTCAAGAACCATGGTCTTGAATATCTGCTGGCCGCCACGCTGCTATGTGGCGTGCTACAAATTGCTGCTGGCTACCTGAAGCTCGGATCGCTGATGCGCTTCGTCTCGCGCTCGGTGGTGACCGGTTTTGTCAATGCACTGGCGATCCTGATTTTCATGGCTCAGCTGCCCGAGCTGACTAATGTCACCTGGCACGTCTACGCCATGACAGCCGCAGGCCTCGGCATCATCTATCTGTTCCCCTATGTCCCCAAGATCGGCAAGCTCATCCCATCGCCGCTGGTGTGCATCATCGTGCTGACCGCCGTCGCCATGTCGGTTGGTCTGGATATCCGCACGGTCGGTGATATGGGTGAACTGCCGGATACGCTACCGATCTTCCTCTGGCCTGATGTGCCGCTGACATTCGAGACGCTGGCCATCATCTTTCCTTATTCGGCAGCACTGGCTGTGGTCGGTCTGTTGGAGTCGATGATGACCGCGACCATTGTCGACGACCTGACCGACACCCCGAGTGACAAGAACCGCGAGTGCAAGGGCCAGGGCGTGGCCAACATTGCTTCGGGTCTGATCGGCGGTATGGCTGGCTGCGCGATGATTGGTCAGTCGATCATTAACGTGAAATCCGGCGGTCGTTCTCGCCTGTCGTCTCTTGCCGCAGGCGTATTTCTGCTGCTGATGGTGGTTTTCCTCGGCGACTGGCTGAAGCAGATCCCAATGGCTGCGCTGGTGGCAGTGATGATCATGGTGTCCATCGGCACCTTCAGTTGGGATTCGCTGCGCAACCTGAAGAAGCATCCGTTGTCGACCAACATTGTCATGGTCGTCACCGTGGTGGTCGTGGTGGCCACCCACAACCTGGCCTTCGGCGTGTTAGCCGGCGTGCTACTGGCTGCGATGTTCTTCGCCAACAAGGTTGGCCATTACATGGCGATCAGTTCTTCGCTGGACGAAGCCGGCGAGCATCGTAGCTATAACGTCACCGGTCAGGTGTTCTTCAGCTCGGCTGACAAGTTCGTCGCAGCCTTCGACTTCAAGGAAGCCCTGAACAAGGTAACCATCGACCTGAATCGTGCACACTTCTGGGATATCACCGCTGTTGCAGCCCTGGACAAGGTAGTCATTAAGTTCCGCCGTGAAGGTACTGAAGTCGAAGTGCTGGGCTTAAACGAGGCCAGCGCCACTATCGTGGATCGCTTTGGTGTTCACGATAAACCTGACGCCATTGATCAACTCATGGGCCACTGAGAAGGAGAACAACAATGACCCACGTAATTGGGGTCGTTTGCGGGAGGGGGCGGAATCCTACGCTAAGGCTTTGGCCAGCGATATTCTCCGGTGAGATTGATGTGTTCCCATCCGAGCGGCGAAACATGGGCCAAGAGATCGGGCGATAGCAGCTTTCCATCGCGTTTCTGGTTTGCAACGACCTCGCCGAGCTTCATGGTGTTCCAGAAGATGATGATGGCGGCGAGCAGATTCATGCCGGCGATGCGGTAATGCTGGCCTTCGGCGGAACGGTCGCGGATTTCACCGCGGCGGTGGAAGCTGATTGCCCGCTTCAGCGCATGATGAGCTTCGCCTTTGTTGAGCCCGATCTGGGCACGCCGTTGGAGTTCGGCATCCAGAATCCAGTCGATCATGAACAGGGTGCGCTCGACGCGACCGACTTCCCGCAGGGCTGTCGCGAGCTCGTTCTGCCGCGGATAGGAGGCGAGTTTCCGCAGAATCTGGCTTGGCGCGACGGTCCCGGCAGCAATGGTGGCGGCGATGCGCAGGATGTCGGGCCAATTGCGCTCGATCATGGCTTGGTTGACCTTTCCGCCGATCAACGCTCGCAGGTGCGCCGGGGCGGCCGACGGATTGAACGCGTAGAGCCGTTTGGATGGCAGGTCGCGGATGCGCGGAGCGAACCGGTAGCCGAGAATGGCACATGCGGCAAAGACGTGATCGGTGAAGCCGCCCGTGTCGGTGAACTGCTCGCGGATATGGCGTCCAGCATCGTTCATCAGCAGGCCATCGAGGATGTAAGCCGCTTCGCTTGCCGTTGCAGGAATCACCTGGGTTGCGAACGGCGCATATTGGTCGGAGACGTGGCTATAGGCTTTCAGGCCCGGGGTATTGCCATATTTCGCGTTGACCAGGTTCATGGCCTCACCTTGCTCTGTAGCGACGAAGAACTGTCCGTCGCTCGAAGCCGACGTGCCCATGCCCCAGAACCGGGCCATGGGTAACGCTGCCTGTGCCTCGACCACCATGGCCAGCGCCCGGTCATAGGCTTCGCCCTCGACATGCCACCGTCCAATGCGGATCAATTCCCAGAAGGTGTGGGTGTTTGTCGCATCCGCCATTTTGCGCAAGCCGAGGTTGATCCCTTCCGCCAAGATAACGTTCATTAGCCCGATCCGGTCAGCGCAGGGTGCTCCTGTGCGCAGATGGGTGAACGCTTCGGTGAAGCCGGTCGCCGCATCCACCTCCAGCAGGAGATCGGTGATGCGCGTGGGCGGGATCTGCTTGTAGAGATCGAGCACCAGATCTTCGGCGCCTGTCGGCGCGGCGGCTTCGAGTTTCTCGATATGCAGAACGCCGTTCTCAATCGACCCGCCCGGGATCGTGCCTGCGCGAGCGGCACGGCCAAGCTCGCGCAACCGCATGTCGAGGCGAGCTTGCCGGTCTGCCAGCCATTCCTCCGGCCGCAATGGCACAGCGAGACGACCGCCTTCCGCGATGGCTTGTGCCGGAACGAGTGCGTGTTTCAGATCGCCATAGCGCCGGGACCTAGTAAGCCAGACATCTCCGGAGCGGAACGCATCGCGCAGATGGAACAGCACCGCGATCTCCCATAGGCGAGCGTCGCCAGCCCTCTGGGCCCGAAGGTGGCGATGCCATTTCGAGCTGGGCCGCAAGAAGCTGGTCATCGCGGCATCGTTCAAACCGGTACGAAGGACCGTCACCGCTTCCAGAAGCGGCAGTGCAACGGGCGCAGCTCGCAGATCGAGCAGGCGCAACATGCGTGGAGTGAATCGGCGGAAGCGGTGATAACCGTCGAGCACATGATTGAGCGGATCGTCGGCCATGGTGGCGGTCAGCCTGATTGCCATTGCAACAAGGGTTTTTAAGCCGTCCCACCCTGACCCACTCGCGATGACATCGCCCAGCGGCTGGCCATCATCCTGTGCATCGACCAGGGCGCCCCCGATCTCGGCGAAGGATTTCAGGGTGTCACGCACCACCCCCGCTTCGTCTGCGACCTTTGCATGGCAAATACGCTCCGAAGCACGGTAGAGACGGCCGACGATCCGGTCGTGGGTTTCGACCACTGCGTCGGCCAACATCGCCTGCCATTCCGAGACGCAAACAGCCAAGATCGCAAGCCGCCTGTCCTCCGGGAGATCGCGCATGCCGTCGGCATAATACCGTTCACCCTGCCTGCGCAGACGAGTCACCCGATGGGCAGGAACGCCGGCAAGCAGATCCTCGGGGAGATCGACGCGTTGCAGATATTCGAGCCGGTCGAGCAGCCGGTTGGCCGACGAAGAGTTCGAGCCAGGCTCGAACTGGCGCAGCCACACAAAACGGGTCACCCGATCATCAGCCGTCTCCTCGAGCAATGCCAGCAACTGTTCTCGGATCGGCATAGGCAGCCGACTGGCGATCCTCGTCTCGATGCGTCGCTCGGCATCGACGAGAGCCGCGGCACAAAGCCGCTCGATCGTGGATGTCGCGGGAAGGACAGTGCGGGTGCGTCGGCACTCGGCTACGAAGCGACGGGCGATATCCTCGTTCGACACCGCCATCTCGGCTTCTCGGAACAACCATTCCTTCAGCTCCCTCGCACCACGTCCGGAGAAGGTGCGGAAGCCGTAGAGCCCCCGTAACTCGGCAAGATGCTCGTGCCGTGTTTCCTCGCGGGCAGCATAGTCTACGAGATCGTCGGCACCCAGGCCAAGCTGCGCTCCGATAAATTCGATGACCTCTGCAGGGATCAGTTCGCCTGGAGCCAGCACCCGGCCGGGATAGCGCAGGACACACAATTGCAGGGCGAAGCCGAACCTGTTGTGAGCGCGCCGACGCAGCCTGATATGCCCAAGGTCTTCATCACTCAGCGTATAGTGCTTGAGCAAATCCGTCTGTGAAGTCGGCAAGCGCAACAGCGCGTCTTTCTGCCGATCGGTTAGAGTGACGCGACGCGGCATACATGTTCCTTTTTCAAAATCTGATAGCGTTCAAGACGCTTTATTTATGAAGCTGGTTGAGATACATTTCCAGAGGTCAATGCAATCGTGGCCGAAGCGCCGCCTCAAACCAACGTTTGTGATACATGCTGATCGGATATGCCCGCGTCTCCAAAGCCGATGGCTCGCAGTCTCTCGACCTGCAGCACGACGCCTTGCGCGCCGCAGGTGTCGAACGGGACAATATCTATGATGATCTTGCTTCCGGCGGTCGTGATGATCGCCCTGGCTTGACTGCCTGCCTCAAGTCATTGCGTGACGGCGATGTGCTGGTGGTCTGGAAGCTCGATCGCCTCGGACGATCGCTTGCCCATCTGGTCAACACGGTGAAGGAGCTGTCAGACCGCAAGATCGGCCTGCGGGTTCTGACTGGAAAGGGCGCTCAGATCGACACCACGACTGCGTCCGGTCGCATGGTGTTCGGAATCTTCGCCACCTTAGCCGAGTTCGAGCGGGATCTGATCCGAGAGCGCACCATGGCGGGTCTCGCCTCCGCGAGAGCGCGCGGTCGCAAGGGCGGACGAAAATTCGCGCTCACCAAAGCTCAGGTGCGTCTCGCGCAAGCCGCCATGGCCCAGCGCGATACTTCAGTTTCCGATCTCTGCAAGGAACTCGGCATCGAGCGCGTCACTCTCTACCGATATGTCGGTCCCAAAGGCGAGCTCAGAGACCATGGAAAGCATGTTCTCGGACTTACGTAGCAACTCGTTTCTTTTCGCAGGTTGAGCCACCTCCGCGCTTCATCAGAAAACTGAAGGAACCTCCATTGAATCGAACTAATATTTTTTTTGGTGAATCGCATTCTGACTGGTTGCCTGTCAGAGGCGGAGAATCTGGTGATTTTGTTTTTCGACGTGGTGACGGGCATGCCTTCGCGAAAATCGCACCTGCTTCCCGCCGCGGTGAGCTCGCTGGAGAGCGTGACCGCCTCATTTGGCTCAAAGGTCGAGGTGTGGCTTGCCCCGAGGTGATCAACTGGCAGGAGGAACAGGAGGGTGCATGCTTGGTGATAACGGCAATTCCGGGAGTACCGGCGGCTGATCTGTCTGGAGCGGATTTGCTCAAAGCGTGGCCGTCAATGGGGCAGCAACTTGGCGCTGTTCACAGCCTATTGGTTGATCAATGTCCGTTTGAGCGCAGGCTGTCGCGAATGTTCGGACGCGCCGTTGATGTGGTGTCCCGCAATGCCGTCAATCCCGACTTCTTACCGGACGAGGACAAGAGTACGCCGCAGCTCGATCTTTTGGCTCGTGTCGAACGAGAGCTACCGGTGCGGCTCGACCAAGAGCGCACCGATATGGTTGTTTGCCATGGTGATCCCTGCATGCCGAACTTCATGGTGGACCCTAAAACTCTTCAATGCACGGGTCTGATCGACCTTGGGCGGCTCGGAACAGCAGATCGCTATGCCGATTTGGCACTCATGATTGCTAACGCCGAAGAGAACTGGGCAGCGCCAGATGAAGCAGAGCGCGCCTTCGCTGTCCTATTCAATGTATTGGGGATCGAAGCCCCCGACCGCGAACGCCTTGCCTTCTATCTGCGATTGGACCCTCTGACTTGGGGTTGATGTTCATGCCGCCTGTTTTTCCTGCTCATTGGCACGTTTCGCAACCTGTTCTCATTGCGGACACCTTTTCCAGCCTCGTTTGGAAAGTTTCATTGCCAGACGGGACTCCTGCAATCGTCAAGGGATTGAAACCTATAGAAGACATTGCTGATGAACTGCGCGGGGCCGACTATCTGGTATGGCGCAATGGGAGGGGAGCAGTCCGGTTGCTCGGTCGTGAGAACAATCTGATGTTGCTCGAATATGCCGGGGAGCGAATGCTCTCTCACATCGTTGCCGAGCACGGCGACTACCAGGCGACCGAAATTGCAGCGGAACTAATGGCGAAGCTGTATGCCGCATCTGAGGAACCCCTGCCTTCTGCCCTTCTCCCGATCCGGGATCGCTTTGCAGCTTTGTTTCAGCGGGCGCGCGATGATCAAAACGCAGGTTGTCAAACTGACTACGTCCACGCGGCGATTATAGCCGATCAAATGATGAGCAATGCCTCGGAACTGCGTGGGCTACATGGCGATCTGCATCATGAAAACATCATGTTCTCCAGTCGCGGCTGGCTGGTGATAGATCCCGTCGGTCTGGTCGGTGAAGTGGGCTTTGGCGCCGCCAATATGTTCTACGATCCGGCTGACAGAGACGACCTTTGTCTCGATCCCAGACGCATTGCACAGATGGCGGACGCATTCTCTCGTGCGCTGGACGTCGATCCGCGTCGCCTGCTCGACCAGGCGTACGCTTATGGGTGCCTTTCCGCAGCTTGGAACGCGGATGGAGAAGAGGAGCAACGCGATCTAGCTATCGCGGCCGCGATCAAGCAGGTGCGACAGACGTCATACTAGATATCAAGCGACTTCTCCTATCCCCTCGGAACACATCAATCTTACCGGAGAATATCGTTGGCCAAAGCCTTAGCGTAGGATTTCGCCCTCTCCCGCAAACGACCCCTAATTGCCTGTATCGACGGTTCCACCTCGGCTCCAGCTGTTTGCGACTACGCGGCCTGGGCCAGTCTGAGCCTGGAAGCGCCGCTGACCTTCCTGCATGTGCTGGATCAGCGCCAGTATCCGGTTGCAGCAGATTTGAGTGGCAACATTGGCCTTGGCAGCCGCGAGCACCTGCTTGATGAGCTTGCTTCCCTGGATGAACAGCGCGGCAAGTTGGCCCTTGAACAAGGGCGAATCATGCTTGCAGCCGCGAAAGAACGGGCCGTGAATGATGGTGTGCGCGCACCGGAGTCCAAGCAGCGACATGGCGATTTACTGGAGAGCTTGCAAGAGCTGCAAAGTGAAACGCGCTTGCTGGTTATCGGTCGCCAGGGCGAGTCTAGTGGCGGTCTGAGTCAGCATGTCGGAAGCCAGCTGGAAAGCGTTATTCGTATCATGCACCGGCCAATCCTGGTCACCCCGGCCAACTTCCAAAAGCCCAAGAGCGCGATGCTGGCATTCGATGGCGGCGCTACAACCCGCAAGGGTGTGGAGATGCTGGCAGCCAGCCCGCTGCTGAAGGGGCTGCCGATCCATCTGGTCATGGTTGGGCCCGTGAACGACGAAGCGTCCGCGCAGCTGGACTGGGCGCAGAAAGTGCTGATCAACGCCGGATTTACCGTTCGCGCTGAGACTCGGAGCGGTGAAATAGAACGTACCCTGCACGCCTATCAGAAAGAGCATGGCATCGATCTGCTAGTGATGGGGGCTTATGGACACTCACGTATCCGGCAGTTCCTGGTCGGCAGCACCACTACCAGCATGCTCCGTACCACCACCAGTCCGCTGTTACTGCTGCGCTAATGAGCCTGGACGACGCCCTCGATCTTGCCCATTTCAAGACCCTACTGGAACAGCGGGCTGCCGAGCTGGATCGATTGCTGGGAGACGCTGAGTCTCGCTCGCAATCGGTAGAGCTGGATCAAAGCAAGGTGGGGCGTCTATCGAGAATGGACGCACTCCAGCAACAAGCGATGAACGATGCGATCCGCAGTCGTGCACGGCATGAACGTGTCCGTCTCCAACTGGCCCTCAAGCGCTGGCACGAGGGCGACTATGGCTGGTGTAACCAATGCGGCGAGTTGATCGCCTCGGGCCGTCTGGAGTTCGATCCGGCCACGCCGTTGTGTATCACCTGTGCCAGCCGCGCCGAGTCGGGTTGAAACCATCACGGCTCGTGGCGTCAGTCTGATTTAACGAGGCTTCTAATGTATTTGATGGCTAAAAACTGGCTGGGCCGAACACGGAAAGTAAGTGTTTGGATGTGGGCGCTTGTATGCCTTGTGTTGCTCACCGTATTCCAAGTACGTACTCATCACCTTGATGATCGTCTGTACTTTTGGATCAAGACCCACTGGCACACAGACGATTGGCAGGAGCGCTCTGTGTGGCTGCCTGGCTATCGGGTTGAGCTGGATGCTAAGGCGGTTCCCGGTGTGGACAACAACCTTTCGGGCCTGACCTTCGATCCTGACCTAAATCTGCTGTGGGCGGTTACCAATGGCCCGAACGAGCTGCTGGCCCTCAGTCGTGACGGTGACGTGGAGCGACGTTACAGCCTGGATGGCTTCCACGACGTGGAAGCGGTGTCCTATGCCGGCAACGGTCAACTGGTCATTGCCGAAGAGCGGCGGCAGAGCCTGGTTATCGTGGATATCCCCATCGACGAATACGGTAAGCTTTCTCCTGATCGACCATTGAGCCTAGACCAGTATTCAGCGCTAACCTTGGCGCTTGGCAAGGAGGACAACAAAGGCCTTGAAGGGCTCGCCTACGACCTAAAAGGTGATCGTTTGTTTGTGACCAAGGAGCGTGACCCCCGGCAATTACTGGAAGTGAGCGGCCTTCGTGCCAGCCTGGAAGGAGGCGTTTCCCTGCACGTCCGCGACATGTCCAACCTAGTAAAAGACAAGGTGTTTGCCACTGACTTGTCTTCGGTTGTATTCGATCAACAGAGCGGCCATCTGATCCTGCTCAGCGACGAGTCGAAACTGCTGATTGAAATGACCGACGAGGGCAAGGTGGTGAGTTTCCGCTCCTTGGCGAGGGGGTTTGCTGGTTTGCTGAAAGGTATACCCCAAGCCGAAGGCGTAACCATCGACGATGAAGGGTATTTGTACGTGGTCAGCGAGCCGAACTTGTTCTATCGCTTTACCCGCGAGACAGATTGACCAGTCAACAAGCTACAGTCAGGCGTGGCCGGGACGCTTGAACTGTTAGCGTACGATTTTTTCCGAATTCTGCGGGCTCCCCAACTACACCGTGGAAGCGGCCGTGGTGTTCAACGACAGTTCGGCGGCCACCGAAGCCTTGAGCCTGATCGCCTCCACCGAAGAGGTTGCCCAGGCCGAAGTCTTCGACGATGAAGGCAAACTGCTGGCGCAATGGGTGCGGCCGAACACTGGCATGTTGTCGCAGGTTGAGCTTCAGCTGGCGCGTGCCTTGCTCGAGCAGCCCATCAACCAACCGATTCTCCATCAAGGGCAAACGGTCGGGAGTATCCACCTGACTGGGCATGGCGGTAGCCTGCTGCGCTTCTTGCTCAGTGGCCTGGCGGGGATTCTGATTTGCACCGCCCTGAGTGCATGGGTGGCCTTGCACTTGTCGCGACGCCTGCTGGACGGTATTACCGGGCCGCTGCAAAGCCTCGCCACCGTGGCCCATGCCGCTCGCAGCGAGCGTGACTTTGACCGCCGTGTGCCCCCGGCAGAGATCGCCGAACTCGACAGCCTGGGCAGCGACTTCAATGCCCTGCTCGGCGAGATGGGTGCCTGGCAGACTCACCTGCAAAGCGAAAACGAAACCCTGGCCCACCAGGCCAGCCACGACAGCCTCACCGGCCTGCCCAACCGCGCGTTCTTCGAAGGCCGGCTGATCCGCGCCTTGCGCAGCGCGGCCAAGGTCAACGAGCGGGTGGCGGTGCTGTTCCTCGACAGCGACCGCTTCAAAGACATCAACGACCGCTTTGGCCATGCCGCCGGCGACGCCGTGCTGGTGGCCGTTGCCGACCGCGTGCGGGCGCAACTGCGCGAAGACGATCTTGTGGCGCGCCTGGGTGGTGATGAATTCGCGGTATTGCTGGCGCCCCTGCACAAGGCCGAAGACGCGCAGCGCATCGCCGACAAAATCATTGCCAGCATGGACATGCCGATTCCACTGCCTGGAGACACCCAGGTGTTGACCTCCCTCAGTATCGGCATTGCGATTTATCCCGAGCATGGCGCCACACCCGGCACCTTGCTCAACGCCGCCGACGCGGCGATGTACCAGGCCAAACGACTGTCCTCGGGCGGCCAGCAAACGGCGGAGTCGGAGCACTCCGTCGCCAACGTTCAACACAGGAGTTGATTCCCTTGTTCGCTAACACACGCGTTTTATTTATTTCTTTGCTCGTGGCCTTCCTGGCCCTCAGCGGCTGCCAGACGCCACCCAAAGGCCTGACCCCGGCGCAAGTCGCCGTGCTCAAGCAACAAGGTTTCGAGCTGACCGATGAAGGCTGGGCCTTCGGCCTGTCCGGCAAAGTGCTGTTTGGCAGCGACGTCGAAACCCTCAACAAGCCCAGCACCGACATCGTCGAACGCATCGGTAGCGCCCTGGTTGGCGCCGGCATCGAGCGCGTGCGCGTTGACGGCCACACCGACGCCTCCGGCAAAGAGCCCTACAACGTGGCCCTGTCCCTGCGCCGCGCCAAAAGCGTGGGCAAGGTGCTGACCCGCGTGGGCATGAAAGAAGAAAACATCCAACTGCGCGGCCTGGGCAGCAGCGAGCCGGTGGCGTCGAACACGACCCCAGCAGGCCGCACCGAGAACCGCCGGGTGTCGATTGTAGTGATCGCAGACTAAGTGGTTTCACCTTCCCCCAGCTGAAATGCGTTCAAAATGTGGGAGCTGGCTTGCCTGCGATGGCGGTTGATCTGTAGATATAGCTTCTGCTGATACACCGCTATCGCAGGCAAGCCAGCTCCCACATTTAGTCTGCAAACCGCATTTCCCTCGTCTCTCCCATCAACAACCCTCGGTTCTGCTCTGTTACCTCTCGAATGTAATCCCACAACAACGTAATCCGCTTCAACTTCCTCAAATCCTCCCGGCAATACATCCAGAACTGCCGCGTAATCGTAATCTGCTCTCCCAGCACCGGCAGCAAGCGCGGGTCCTGCGCGGCCAGGAAGCACGGCAATATCGCCATCGACCGGCCTTGCTGGGCCGCCACGTACTGGGCGATCACGCTGGTACTGCGCAGGCTGGCGCTGGCGCCGGGCACCACATTGGCCAGGTACAGCAACTCCGAGCTGAAGGCCAGATCATCCACATAGCTGATAAACGGATGCTCGGCCAAATCCGCAGGTTTGCCGATCGGCGGGTGTTGGTCGAGGTAGTCCTGGGTGGCGTAGAGCTGCAATGTGTAGTCGCACAGTTTGCAGCACACATACGGCCCGTGTTCCGGGCGTTCCAGGGCGATGACGATGTCGGCTTCGCGCTTGGACAGGCTGATGAAGTGGGGCAGGGGCAGGATGTCCACCGAGATCGCAGGATAAGTGTCGACGAAATGGCTCAGTTGCGGGGTGACGAAAAAGCTGCCGAAACCTTCGGTGCAGCCCATGCGTACGTGGCCCGACAGCGCCACGCCGGAGCCGGACACCTGTTCGCAGGCCATGTGCAGCGTGCTTTCGATGGATTCGGCGTAACCCAGCAACCGCTGGCCTTCGCTGGTGAGCACGAAGCCGTTGGTCCGGGATTTTTCGAACAGCAGCGTACCGAGGGACACTTCCAGAGAGCTGATGCGCCGCGACACGGTGGTGTAGTCCACCGCCAGGCGCTTGGCGGCGACGCTGGCCTTGCGGGTGCGGGCCACTTCGAGGAAAAACTTCAGGTCGTCCCAGTTCAGGGCGCCCAGGGAGGTGATGTTTTTTTGCATATTGGACCGGCTTTTATGTGCGTTCTTATTAGAGATTTGCACATCTATACTCCAAAAACAGTCCGAACGCCTCATTCTTCAAGGCGATTCACGCGCCTTGTCTCTGTATAAATATAAGAGTTGGAGACCACATGAACGCATCTGCCGATATTTCCGTGCAACCGGTCAAGTTGCTGATCAATGGCGAGTGGGTCGAGTCCAAGACCACCGAGTGGCAAGACATCGTCAACCCCGCCACCCAGCAAGTGCTGGCCAAAGTCCCGTTTGCCACGGCCGATGAAGTCAACGCGGCCATCGACGCTGCCCATCAAGCGTTCCAGACCTGGAAACTCACGCCGATCGGCGCACGCATGCGCATCATGCTCAAGCTGCAAGCCTTGATCCGCGAACATTCCAAGCGTATCGCCGTGGTCCTTAGCGCCGAGCAGGGCAAGACCATTGCCGATGCCGAGGGCGATATTTTCCGTGGCCTGGAAGTGGTGGAGCACGCCTGTTCCATCGGCACCCTGCAAATGGGTGAGTTCGCCGAGAACGTGGCCGGCGGCGTGGATACCTACACCCTGCGCCAGCCTATCGGCGTGTGCGCCGGCATTACCCCGTTCAACTTCCCGGCGATGATTCCGCTGTGGATGTTTCCGATGGCGATTGCCTGCGGTAACACCTTCGTCCTCAAACCTTCCGAGCAAGACCCGCTGTCGACCATGCTGCTGGTAGAGCTGGCGCTGGAAGCCGGTGTACCGGCCGGCGTGCTCAACGTGGTGCATGGCGGCAAGAACGTGGTGGATGCGCTGTGCACTCACAAAGACATCAAGGCGGTGTCCTTCGTCGGTTCGACGGCTGTGGGCACCCATGTCTACGACCTGGCCGGCAAACACGGCAAGCGCGTGCAATCGATGATGGGCGCCAAGAACCATGCAGTGGTGCTGCCGGATGCTAACCGAGAACACACCCTCAACGCCCTGGTCGGTGCCGGTTTCGGCGCGGCGGGCCAGCGTTGCATGGCCACCTCGGTGGTGGTGCTGGTGGGCGCGGCCAAGCAGTGGCTGCCAGACCTCAAGGCCCTGGCACAAAAGCTCAAGGTCAACGCCGGCAGCGAAGCGGGCACGGATGTCGGCCCGGTGATCTCCAAACGCGCCAAGGCACGTATCCTGGAACTGATCGAAAGCGGCGTGAAACAAGGCGCCAAGCTGGAACTGGACGGCCGCGACATCAAAGTGCCGGGCTTTGAGCAAGGCAACTTTGTCGGCCCCACCCTGTTCTCGGGCGTGACCACCGACATGCGCATCTACACCGAAGAAATCTTCGGCCCGGTACTGGTGGTGCTGGAAGTCGATACCCTCGATGAAGCCATTGCTCTGGTCAACGCCAACCCGTTCGGCAACGGCACGGGCCTGTTCACCCAGAGCGGTGCGGCGGCGCGTAAATTCCAGAGCGAAATCGATGTGGGCCAGGTCGGCATCAACATCCCGATTCCGGTGCCAGTGCCATTCTTCAGCTTCACTGGCTCGCGCGGTTCCAAGCTCGGCGACCTCGGCCCGTACGGCAAGCAAGTGGTGCAGTTCTACACCCAGACCAAAACCGTCACCAGCCGCTGGTTCGACGACAACACGGTCAACGATGGCGTCAACACCACCATCAACCTGCGCTGAACCTGGGAGACGACCATGAAGATTGCATTTATCGGCCTGGGCAACATGGGCGCGCCCATGGCCCGCAACCTGATCAAGGCTGGCCACGCGCTGAACCTGTTCGACCTGAACCAGGCCGTACTCAAGGAACTCGCCGAACTGGGCGGCACCATCAGCAGCTCACCGCGTGACGCCGCCCAAGGCGCCGAACTGGTGATTACCATGCTGCCGGCCGCCGCCCATGTACGCAGCGTGTGGCTCAAGGAAGACGGCGTGCTCGCCGGCATCGGCAAAGGCGTGCCGGCGGTGGACTGCAGCACCATCGACCCGCAAACCATCCGTGATGTAGCGGCTGCGGCAGCCAAACAAGGCGTGGCAGTGGCCGATGCGCCGGTGTCCGGTGGCACCGGCGGTGCCCAGGCCGGGACGCTGACCTTCATGGTCGGCGCCAACCCGGAACTGTTCGCCACCCTGCAACCGGTGCTGGCGCAGATGGGCCGCAACATCGTGCACTGTGGTGATGTCGGCACTGGGCAAATCGCCAAGATCTGCAACAACCTGCTGCTGGGTATCAGCATGGTCGGCGTCAGTGAGGCCATGGCCCTGGGCGATGCCTTGGGCATCGACACTCAAGTGTTGGCGGGCATTATCAACAGCTCCACCGGGCGTTGCTGGAGCTCCGACACCTACAATCCTTGGCCAGGCGTGATTGAGACCGCGCCATCATCGCGTGGTTATACCGGTGGTTTTGGTGCCGATCTGATGCTCAAGGACCTGGGCTTGGCCACCGAAGCTGCACGCCAGGCACACCAACCGGTGATCCTCGGCGCGGTGGCCCAGCAGTTGTACCAGTCGATGAGCCAGCGCGGGGAGGGGGGCAAGGACTTCTCGGCGATCATCAACAGCTATCGCAAGCCCAAATAGAACGCCTTTTTCCTGGGGCCAGCAGAGGGTTGGCTCCTGGTTTTATACTTAGCGTGCCTTCTGGCCGTTGAGCCAGCATCCGACGACGTAAGGCACCAGGCTTGTTGCTTTTCCTCGCATGAACGCATAGCCGTAAGGCTTGCGCGAAATCTCCAGCGCAATCAGGACCTTCTCCGCCGTGTGTCTGGCTTTGGTAACTAAGCCAGCGGCCGGCTGAGTGGTCAGTGATGTTCCCACGACCAGCACTTTCTTCGCACTTTTGAAAAGCAGCTGTGCTTTCTCGATATTTGGTACGTTTTCGCCATACCAGACGATATGGGGACGTAATTGGCTGCCTTTTTCGCAGAGGTCGCCCAGAAGGATCGGGGACTCGTCAATCTTATAGATCAATTGTTCATCGACGGTGCTTTGCGCCAAGTTGATTTGGCCATGCAAATGTAGAACGCACTTAGAGCCTGCACGCTCATGCAGATCGTCGACGTTTTGAGTAATGACTACAACATCAAATCGGGACTCTAACGCAGCGATGGCGAGGTGCGCGGCATTGGGCTGTGAGTTACAGGCCTTCATCCTCAATTCGTTATAGAACGCTAGAACCTCTTGAGGATGCCTATGCCATGCCGTCGGGGTGGCTACGTCTTCAATACGATGATTCATCCACAGGCCAGTTTGGTCGTTAAACGTGTCCAGGCCACTTTCGGCACTGATGCCGGAGCCGGTGAAGATGACGATCTTTGTTTTCTCGTGTTCATCGATCATCGGAGGGACCAGTGTTCATGGCGAATACGCCTGAAAGATCTTGAATTCATCGTTGGCCCAAGGCTACACCCGATCTTGCTAACGTTTCCTCCTTTTCGCTGCTAGGGCTACCTCGTGATCATTCCACTGTACCCGTAAAAATCAGGTCTTTATGGCACGTCGATACTCAAGCTCCCTTAAATATCTGGTCTTCCAATCTCAAGCGAGAAAGTCTGCGCTGGCGTCATTTTCCGAGCTATGGGCTTCATCGGGCCATCAGTTGCTCGATGCTTCAAAAGTGCGTTTCGACGTTATTGACGGGCGAGCGGTTGACGCTTTTTATCTTTGGGGAGGCGACGCCCAATTTCCCTGGGAGGATGTTCCTGCTTGGAAGGCGTTGGACGCCCGAGGGTTTGATCTGTCGATTTGGCACGACCAGCAATTGTGTGGCCTGTGTTATGCGACGCCTCGTAACAGTAAAGTCACGATCAAGATAGTGCTACTCGAAGGGAGCTCAGATAGCGAGCATCCCTTGAAGGGCTTGATTGCTGCGCTTGCACTAGGCGCTATCGATTCATACGCACGAATTATTGGCTGTTCTCGTATCGAAATTCAGGAGCCACGTCCTGACGTCGTACCGACATACGAGCGACTTGGGTTCAGCTATGACGAAAGTCAGCGCCTTGTGATTTCAGTTGAGCACACCTAGTATGGGGCGCATGTACAAGGCTTGGACAGAGGCTTGGTTTAATGAAAGCGACTAACCAGAAAGATGCGCAATGGGTCGAGATGTTTTGCGCCGAGGCTAAAAAGCTTGGCGGATCTACGTCGGCCAATCAGAAACGATTTTTCAACGCAGCTGTTGAGCACGGCAAGGACATGGAGCCAGCAGGCCCCTTGGCTGGCCAGTGCCGCTAAGCCGCACTATAAAAAACCGCCGTTAAGGGCGGTTTTTTTGTTTGTGAGCATGTCTGATCGCTAACTCATGCAAACACAAAATACTTACGCACCGTCTCGACCACTTCCCACGTTCCTTTCATCCCCGGTTCCACCACAAAGATATCCCCAGCCCGCAGATGGATCGGCGCCATGCCTTCAGGCGTGATCACGCAGTAACCTTCCTGGAAATGGCAATATTCCCACTTCACGTATTCCACGTACCACTTGCCCGGTGTGCAGATCCAAGTGCCCATGATCTTGCTGCCGTCTTCGCTGGTGTAGGCGTTGAGGTTGACAGTGTGCGGGTCGCCTTCGAGCTTTTCCCATTTGCAGGCATCCAGGACCGGCAGTGGGTGGGTGTCGCGCAGTACGGTGATGGGCTTGGACATGATGACTCCGAGGCAAGGTAAGAAGATTCGAACCCTATAGCGTCGCAGCCAAGGCGGGTGGTCTGGACTCGACATCGGTATGCCCAGAAGCGCAGCAGAATGCGATCCCCGGGGCAGAGTGCAAATCCATGTGGGAGCGGGCTTGCTCGCGAAAGCGGTGTGACAGTCAAACAAATTATTGACTGACACACCGCTTTCGCGAGCAAGCCCGCTCCCACAGGGGGCATCAAATGAAATTTCCCAGCGTGAATAAATCAATTCCTCGCAGTAACTGCGAAAGATTTCCGATGTCGCGCCAGAATTCGCAAGAAAATTCAGAGCTGGCCCTCGTATCATTCACCTCAGTACCCCGTGAGAGCCTTGCAATGAACCCAATAAAAACGTGGTGGGATATCAGCCCGCCCTTGAGCACGGCCACCCCGACCTGGCCGGGTGATACGCCGTTTCAGGAAGAGCGCGTGTGGCAGTTCGGCCCGGAGTGCCCGGTGAATGTGGGGCGCGTGACGCTGTCGCCGCACACGGGCGCCCATGTGGATGCGCCGCTGCATTACAGCGCAGACGGTGCGCCGATTGGCGAGGTGTCGCTGGACGTGTACATGGGCCCTTGCCGAGTGTTGCATTGCCTGGGCAGCGGCGCGTTGGTTGAGCCCCATCAGTTGCAAGGGCGTGTGGATAACGTGCCCGAGCGTGTGCTGCTGCGTACTTATCCACAAGCGCCGCTCACTGAATGGGATTCGAATTTCACCGCCATCGCCCCACAGACCATTGAGCTGCTGGCCAGCCTGGGGGTGCGCCTGATCGGTATCGATACGCCGTCCCTGGACCCGCAACAGTCCAAGACCATGGATTCCCACAACGCCGTGGCTCGTCATGGTATGGCGATCCTCGAAGGCATCGTGCTCGATGACGTACCGGAGGGCGACTATGAATTGATCGCGCTGCCGCTGCGCTTCGCCAACCTGGACGCGAGCCCTGTGCGCGCCATTCTCCGCCCGCTCAAGGAGCCCACGCGATGAGCCAATGTCCTTTCTCACCAGACTATAAGCCTGCCGATAACCAGCCCACGGAAGAATGGCATAACGCCGAATTGAATTTCTCCGAGTCCATGAGCTATGGCGACTATCTGGACCTGGGCAAAGTCCTCAGTGCCCAGCACCCGCTGTCGCCGGACCACAACGAAATGCTCTTCATCATCCAGCACCAGACCTCGGAGCTGTGGATGAAGCTGATGCTCCACGAACTCAAGGCCGCCCGCGAACACGTGCGCCTGGGTGAGCTGCCGCCGGCGTTCAAGATGCTGGCGCGGGTGTCGCGCATCTTTGATCAACTGGTGCACGCCTGGGCGGTGCTGGCCACCATGACACCCTCGGAATACAAGGCAATTCGCCCGTTCCTGGGACAGTCGTCGGGGTTTCAGTCGTTCCAGTACCGCGAGATCGAATTCATCCTCGGCAACAAAAGCCCGGCGCTGCTGCGGCCCCATGCCCATCGCCCGGAATTGCTGCAGCAATTGCAGGTGGCGATTGCCACGCCGTCGCTGTATGACGAAGCGGTGAACCTGATGGTCAAGGCGGGGCTGGCGATTGATCCCAAGCGCGCCGAGCGCGACCCGACCGCCGCCACGGTGCACGATGAATCGGTGGAAGCGGCCTGGCGCGAGGTGTATCGCGACCCGAGCCGTTACTGGGATTTGTACCAGTTGGCCGAGAAGTTTATCGACCTGGAAGATTCGTTCCGCCAGTGGCGCTTCCGGCATGTCACCACGGTGGAGCGCATCATCGGCTTCCAGCCGGGTACGGGCGGTACGGAAGGCGTGGGGTATTTGCGCAAGATGCTCGACACGGTGTTGTTCCCCGAACTTTGGCGAGTACGCTCCACGCTCTAAACAAAAAGCCCCGGATTACCGGGGCTTTTTTCTAGGTGAAATACAGTCAACTGTGGGAGCAGGCAAGCCAGCTCCCACAGGGGGTTACTGGGTTACTGCAACCTTCCCGTTTCTGATCCTAAACCGGTAGGCGATATAGATAATCCCCACCCACACCGGCATCGCATACACCGACTCGCGAATCCCCGGAATCGCCAGCATCACCCCGATAATCATCACCATGAACGCCAGGCACAGGTAGTTGCTGAACGGGAACCAGAAGGTCTTGAACGACGGCGTCACGCCTTGCTCGCCCATGGCCTTGCGGAACTTGATGTGGGTGAGGCTGATCAGCGCCCAGTTGATCATCAACGAGGCAACCACCAACGCGAACAGCAACTCCAGCGCACTGTGCGGCGC
This sequence comes from Pseudomonas sp. FP215, assembly GCF_030687795.1. Taxonomy (NCBI): domain Bacteria; kingdom Pseudomonadati; phylum Pseudomonadota; class Gammaproteobacteria; order Pseudomonadales; family Pseudomonadaceae; genus Pseudomonas; species Pseudomonas sp. FP215. Next base: position 5,556,975 of record NZ_CP117447.1, on the reverse strand, counting down.
CACGTAGTTGACCACCACGCACAGCATCGTCACCAGCGCCGAAATCGCCAGCGCCCGCAACGGCACGCCTTGTTTGTTGAGCTTCATCAGCGCCTTGGGCGCATCACCTTGTTCGGCCAGGCCGAACAGCATGCGGCTGTTGCAATACACGCCGCTGTTATACACCGACAACGCCGCGGTCAGCACCACGAAGTTGAGGATGTGGGCGGCAGTGTCGTTGCCGATCAGCGAGAAGATCTGCACAAACGGGCTGCCGCTGTAGGCATCGCCTGACGCGCCGAGGGTTTGCAGCAGTTGATCCCACGGGTACAGCGACAACAGTACGGTGAGTGCGCCGACGTAGAAGATCAGGATGCGGTACACCACTTGGTTGATCGCTTTGGGGATCACCTTGCGCGGTTCGCTGGCCTCGGCGGCGGTGATGCCGACCAGCTCCAGGCCACCGAATGAGAACATGATGAAGGCCATCGACATCAACAGCCCCATGCCGCCATTGGGGAAGAACCCACCGTGGCTCCACAGGTTGCTGACCGAGGCTTGCGGGCCGCCGGTGCCGCTGAACAGCAGGTAGCAGCCGAGCACGATCATGCCGACAATCGCCACCACCTTGATGATCGCAAACCAGAACTCGGCCTCCCCGAAGAACTTCACGTTCAGGGTGTTGATCAGGTTCACTGCGACAAAGAACACCAGCGCGCTGACCCAGGTTGGAATCTCTGGCCACCAGAACTGGATGTACTTGCCCACGGCCGTCAACTCGGCCATGCCCACCAGCACGTAGAGCACCCAGTAGTTCCAGCCCGCCAGGAAGCCTGCGTAACCGCCCCAGTATTTGTGTGCGAAGTGGCTGAAGGACCCGGCCACCGGCTCTTCGACGATCATCTCGCCGAGCTGGCGCATGATCAGGAACGCGATAAACCCGGCCACCGCATACCCCAGGATCATCGACGGCCCCGCCGACTTGAGTACCCCGGCCGAGCCGAGGAACAAGCCTGTACCAATCGCCCCTCCCAAGGCGATCAGCTGAATGTGCCGGTTCTTCAGGCCTCGCTTGAGGCCCACCGGGTTAACCATGTCATCCGCCATTAACATTCCCTTCTACTTGTTTTTCTCAAGGGTGATTGCACGCCGCATCGGCCCCTCAGAACTGCTGAGGGTCAGATATTACTCTGCGTAAACTTTTCGTAATACAGCTGAACGCCATCAAGTGCCTGATCCACCAGCCATTGTTGGATGGATTCGACCATCGGAGGGGGGCCGCACACGTACATATCCGCCGATCTGTCCCGCAATTCGGCCAGGTCGAAATGCTCGGTGAGGTAGCCGCGTTTGCCCGTCCACTCGGCGCAGGCGTCGCTCAGCACTTCGGTGTAGCGAAAGTTCGGGATTTTCGCCGCGTAGGCGTGGATACGCGCCGCTTCACATAAATCTTCGGCGCCGCGCACGCCGTAGTACAGGTGCACAGGTTGTGTGCAGCCGTTGACGGCCAGCTCATCGAGCATGCCCAACAACGCCGACAACCCGGTGCCGCCCGCCACCAGTACCAACGGTTGGGTGACGTGGCGCAGATAGAACGCACCCAAGGGCGCCTCCATCAGCATTTCATCACCCACCTGGCAGCGTTCACGCAGGTAGTTGCTCATTACTCCATCGGGCAGCAGGCGTACCAGAAACTGCAATTGACTGCCCGGCCGGTTGGCGAAGGAGTAGGAGCGCCAGCTATCGGTGCCGGGCACCGACAGACGCGCGTATTGGCCCGGCAAAAAATCCAGTGGCTGGTCCAGTTGCACCTGCAAGATGGCGGTGCTGGTCGAGACCTGCTGCACCGCGCTCACCGTGCCGCGCACCTGCACGGGGCCTGGGGCGTTGCACAGGCTTGAATCGAAGTCGAAATAGAAGGTGGCGTCGGACTTCACCCGGGTCTGGCAACTGAGCATCTTGCGTTGTTGCAGGTCGAGGCTGGAGAGGGCTTCCTCGTCGACGTAGTCCTGGGTGTACTCGCCGGATTCGCAACGCCCCTGGCAGGTGCCGCACACGCCTTCGCGGCAATCGAGCGGGATCTTGATGCCGTTGCGCAGGGCCGCGTCCAAAAGAATTTCGTGGGCGCCCACCGGGAAGAACAGGGTTTTGCCATCGGCAAAGCTGAAGGCCACTTTGTGATTCATTCACATAACTCCGGGGATAAGTATGAACCCCTTGTAGGAGCGAGCTTGCTCGCGAAGAACGTCAACGATGACGCGGGACATCCTGAATGAACGCGGCGTACTTACGTTTTTCGCGAGCAAGCTCGCTCCTACAGGGCGATGCACCACCGTTACAGGTGGTAGAAATCCAGCACCGAGTTAATCGTGTCGTTGAGCAGCAAGGCGTGCTTGCGCATGATCAACCAGCTGTCGCCCGCAGGCTTGAGGCGGTAAGTGGCATGCCCGTAGAACTGCTCTGACGTGGCCAGGCGATAAAATAACGTGTGCCAGTTCAAACGCACCTCCAACGTGCCGTCGGCCTGCTCGGCAATGCGTACGTTATTGATCAGGTGCAAGGTGCGCGGCATCGGCGTGGCGGAGGCGGCTTTGCCGGTGCGCAGGCGGAACACGCGGTCTTCCAGGCCCGAACGGTTGGCGTAGTAGATCAACGACATCTCGCGCTTGGGGTCTTGGGTGTAGACGTGTTCCGAGTCCCATTGCGGCAGGTGGAATTCACTCTGTGGGTCAAATAACTCCACGTAGGCGTCCCAGTCCTGGGCGTCGCACAGCTCGGACTTGCGGTAGAAGAACTGCTCGATCTGGTACTGCAATGGCGCATTCATCACTTCACCTCCCGCAATGTCAAAGCTCGCTGGTCCAAACCCTTGAGCAGAAACTGCTGCCAGTTGCGATGCTGGTTGACGTACAGGCCTTCATGGGTGAATTCGGTGCCGGTCATCGCCGGTTGGATGCCGATGGCCTCGCTGTTGGGTGTCGGCCCGGTTTCCCAGCGGTGGCTGCCGCGGGAAATATCACTCCAGCGTTCCAGGCGGCCCTGGAAGCCGCGCTGGGCCTCGCGAAACTCCACCAGGTCATCGGGCGTGCCCATGCCGGAAACGTTGAAGAAGTCTTCGAACTGACGAATCCGGTTTTCGCGGTCGGCGTCGGACTCACCCTTAACGCCCAGGCATTGGCTGATGATCTCAGTCTTGTTCCAGGCCACCGGGCGGATAATGCGCAACTGCGAACTGATCTGGTCGAGGAAAAACAGGCTGGGGTAGATGTTCAGGTTGCGTAGGCGGTGCATCATCCACTCGGCCTTCTGCTGGCCGTGTTCTTGCACCAGGCGCGGCATGATGGTGGCGTAGCCGGAGCGCACGCTGGGGTTGGGCATATCGCTGAACAGCACGCTGTGGCCGTTGTTGAAGGCGAACCAGCCGTCGTCGGTATTCGCGTCACCGGCGCCGAGCTTGCTGTAGTCCAGCGTGGTGCTGGAACCTGCGCCGTTCTCGGTGTTGACCTGCTGGCGATGCTGCACGGTGGCCACGTAGTTGTAGTGCACGGTGCTGACGTGATAACCGTCCAGGCCGTTTTCGTTTTGCAGCTTCCAGTTGCCGTCGTAGGTGTAGGCGGACTTGCCCGGCAGCACCTCCAACTCACCGGTGGCCGATTGCGCCACCATCATGTCGAAGAACACTTTGGCGTCGCCCAGGAAGTCTTCCAGGCTGTTAGTGCCGTTCACGTCCAGGCTGATAAACACAAAGCCCTTATAGCTTTCGATACGCGCTTTTTTCAGGCCGCGGGTGGCCTTGTCGAAACCTTCCGGGTATTCCCCCGGCGCCTTGACCTTTACCAGTCGGCCATCGCTCTTGTAGCACCAGGCGTGGAACGGGCAGGTGAAGGTCGACTGGTTGCCCTTGCCCACGCGGGTGAGGGTGGTACCGCGATGCTGGCAGGCGTTGATCAACGCGTTGAGCCGGCCTTCGCCGTCACGGGTGATGATCATCGGCTGGCGCCCAGCGCGCATCGTCACGAAGTCGTGGTTATTGGCCAGTTCGCTTTCGTGGCAGGCGTAGATCCAGTTCTTCTCGAAGATCAGCTCCATCTCCAGGTCGAACAGCTCGGGCTCGGTGAACATGTCGCGGGCGATGCGGAACACTTCATCCGCCGGGCGAAAGTCCAGGCAGCTTTCGATAAAGGATTTCCATTGCTCGACGGTTCTTGCACCACTCATGGGAGGCACCTTTTGATCATGGCTAAACGGTGAGCCATTAAGCGGCTGCGATGCGGTGGCGGGCTATCCGCTTAATGGGGGAACGTAGGCCGCAAAGTTGGGCAGCAAATACCCATGGCGGTGCGCGCCGGTGACGGCATGCGCTACTGTGATAGCGGGCGATGGTGGTAAAACCCTGGGGTTTATCCACATAGTCGACCGTTGCTATCCACCCAGTGAGAACTGCGCTGGCGTGGCCTGGAACTTGCTGTCGAGGTTCAACGACGCGCCGTCAGAGCGCGCAAACGCCTAACCGCCGTGGGTGCACCCTGATGACTAGTCAGACACGCGATATTCATATTCAACGCTTCGACCTGGAGGGCGCGTGCAGCTGGATGTCCGGCATCTGCGGGCCCCATCGCCTGGCGACGGCAACGCCCGAGCGCCTGCGCTTTCACCACAGCGCCAACGTGTTCAAATCTCGCGCCACCACCCTGGGCGTGATCGAGTACGGTACCGATGTGACCATCGACATCGAAGACGCCGAGCACTTCAGCAGCTACAGCTTGAGCCTGCCGTTGGTGGGCGAGCAGGAGCTGAGCAAGAACGGTGAGCGTCTTAGCTCCAACCGCGACCAGGGCGTGATCATTTCACCCAATGAGCATCAGGTGCTGGCGATTTCCGGTGACTGTCGCAAGTTACAGGTGGTGATCACCCGTGCGGCGATGAGCGAGTCGCTGGAAGGTTTGCTGCAACGGCCCATCGATGCGCCGCTGCGCTTTGAGTCGGTGATGGATGCGGTGGACGGGGCCCCGGCTTCGTGGTGGCGCATGGCGCGTTACTTCATCGCCGAACTGGAATGCAGCAGCGAATTGTACGAACAGGCGGCGTTTACCCGCGACCTGGAAAGCTCACTGATCAAGGGCCTGATCCTGGCCCAACCAAATAACTACTCTGAAGAACTGCGCGACGTGCTGGGGGTGAAACTGCCGCACTACCTGATCCGCGCGCGGCAATTTATCCATGACAACGCCCGTGAAGCGCTGCACCTGGAAGACCTGGAAGCGGCGGCGGGCGTGTCGCGGTTCAAACTGTTCGATGCGTTTCGCAAGTACTTTGCACTCTCGCCCATGGCGTATCTAAAGAAGCATCGGTTGGGGGCGGTGCGCCAGGAAATTCTGGAGCAGGGCTCGATCCGCACCATCTCTGAAATCGCCCTGGGTTGGGGGTTTACGCATTTGGGGCGGTTTTCGGCGGAGTACCGCAAGCTGTTCGATGAGTCGCCCAGCCAGACATTGCAGCGCAAGCGCCTGCGCGTTACTTGAACCGGCTGGGGATCAAAATGTGGGAGCTGGCTTGCCTGCGATAGCGGTCGGCCAATCAATACGATGCCAACTGATCCAACGCCATCGCAGGCAAGCCAGCTCCCACATGGACTATGGGGTGCCTGGAAAATCTCAGATCAACTCTTCAACCAGTTGCAGGCAATGAGTCAGCCCCGGCGACTGATCATTCACCCGTCGGCTCAGAATGATCGGCGAGCTCGCCGTCGCCTCCACCACCGGCGTATAGCCAATATCCGCCCGATGCAGCACCTGCACCGACGCCGGCACCAGCGTCACACCCATGCCTGCACCCACCAGGCCAATAGCGGTCTGCAATTCGTTGGTCCACTGCGCCACCTTCACGCTCAAGCCATGGGCGTCGAACAGTGCGATCACATGGTCGGCATAACTGGGGCGCGGGTTGCCGGGGTAGAGCACAAAGGGTTCGGCGGCCAACTGGGCGAGGGTGGCCGGGGCGCCCAGCAACCGGTGACCGCTGGGCAGCACGGCCACCAGGCGGTCTTCCACCAATACACGCTGGACGATGGCCGGGTCGTCAATGCGAATACGCCCGAAGCCCACGTCAATGCGGCCCGCCTTGAGTGCTTCGACCTGCTGCAAGGTGGTCATCTCCGACAAACCCAACTCCAGCTCCAGGGCCTCGTGCGTGCGCAGGCGCCGAATCAGCTCCGGCAGCACGCCGTACAAGGTCGAGGGCGCAAAGCCGATGCCCAGCCAGGTTTTCTCGCCTTGGCCGATGCGCCGGGTGGTGTCGCAGACCTTGCCCAGTTGTTCGAGCAACACATTGGCATGCTCATAGAAAAACCTCCCGGCCTCTGTCAGCCGCAAGGGCCGGCTGCGTTCCAGCAGCACCACTCCGAGCTCATCCTCCAGTTGCTGGATCTGCCGGCTCAACGGCGGCTGGGCGATGTGCAAACGTTCGGCGGCGCGGGTGAAGTTGAGGGTCTCGCCCAACACCTGGAAGTAGCGCAGGTGACGCAGTTCCATATCGACTCCTTTCATACCTTAAGAGTATTGCACGAGACCAATTCTATATTGGAAGCCCGAAAAAATGCGGAACAGAATCGACGCAAATCTAAAAAGAACCCAACGGGTATTGCCATGCCGATTTGCGCCATCGAGTCGATCGAAACTGTCATCGTCGACCTGCCCACCATTCGCCCGCACAAGCTGGCGATGCACACGATGCAAAACCAGACCCTCGTTATCATCCGCCTGCGGTGTACCGACGGTATCGAAGGCATTGGTGAAGCCACCACCATCGGTGGCCTGAGTTACGGCAACGAGAGCCCCGACAGCATCAAGGTCAACATCGACCGCCACTTCGCGCCGCTGCTGATCGGCCAGGACGCGAGTAACGTCAACGCGGTGATGTTGCGCCTGGAGCGCAGTATTCGCGGCAACACCTTTGCCAAGTCCGGTATCGAAAGCGCCTTGCTCGACGCCCTCGGCAAACGCCTCGGGCTGCCGGTCAGCGAGCTGCTTGGCGGACGTGTGCGTGATGCGTTGCCAGTGGCCTGGACCCTGGCCAGCGGTAATACCGAACAAGACATCAGCGAGGCCGAGAAGATGCTCGACCTGCGCCGTCACCGCCTCTTCAAACTGAAGATCGGCGCGGGCGAGGTCGACCGCGACCTGGCCCATGTGATCGCGATCAAAAAAGCCCTGGGCGAGCGCGCCAGCGTACGCGTCGACGTCAACCAGGCCTGGGATGAAGCCGTGGCCCTGCGGGCGTGCAAGGTGCTCGGTGACCACGGTATCGACCTGATCGAACAACCGATCTCACGCAATAACCGTGGCGGCATGGCCCGGCTCAACCTGTCGAGCCCGGTGCCGATCATGGCCGATGAATCTATCGAATGTGTGGAAGACGCCTTCAACCTGGCGCGTGAAGGTGCGGCCACGGTGTTCGCCCTCAAGATCGCCAAGAACGGCGGCCCTCGCGCCGTATTGCGCACGGCGGCGATTGCCGAAGCGGCTGGCATCGGCCTGTACGGCGGCACCATGCTTGAAGGTGGCATTGGCACCCTGGCCTCGGCCCATGCCTTTCTCACGCTGGACACCCTGACGTGGGGCACCGAACTGTTCGGCCCGCTGTTGCTCACTGAAGACATTCTTGCCGAGCCACCGGTGTACCGCGATTTCCAGCTGCATGTGTCCACTGCGCCAGGCCTGGGCCTGACGCTTGATGAAGAGCGCCTGGCGTTCTTTCGCCGTGACAAACACTAAGAGGCCCTTGCCATGTTGTTCCACGTAAAAATGACCGTGAACCTGCCCCTCGACATGCACCCCGAGCGTGCCGCCAGCCTCAAGGCCGAGGAGAAAGCCTTGGCGCAGAGCCTGCAAGAGGAGGGCAAATGGCGCCACCTGTGGCGCATCGCCGGGCATTACGCTAACTACAGCGTGTTCGATGTCGACAGCGTGCAGGACCTGCACGACCTGCTGATGCAACTGCCATTGTTCCCCTACATGGCCATCGAAGTGAATGCGCTGTGCCGCCATCCGTCGTCGATCCATACGGACGACCGCTGAGCCGGCTTGCACCTATAACTACAAGATGAGGAATGCACCATGTCCATCCGCCTGTCCCAGACTGCCCACGCCCAACAGTTTCTCGAAGAAGCCAGCGGTAACCTCAATGACGCGGGCAACCCACGCACCAAGGCGCTGATCTATCGGATCCTGCGCGACACCGTGAACATCATCGAAGACCTGGAAGTGACCCCGGAAGAGTTCTGGAAGGCGGTCAACTACCTCAATGAGCTGGGCAAAAACCAGGAGGCTGGCCTGCTCGCCGCCGGCTTGGGCCTGGAGCATTACCTGGACCTGTTGATGGATGCCGCCGACGAGCAGGCCGGCAAGTCGGGTGGCACGCCGCGCACCATCGAAGGCCCGTTGTACGTGGCCGGTGCGCCGCTGTCCAAGTACGAGGCACGGCTGGATGACGGCAAGGACGACGCGGTGCCGTTGTTCATGCGCGGGCAAGTGCGCGATACCGAGGGCAAGCCGTTGGCAGGGGCAATTGTGGATGTGTGGCAGGCCAACACGGGCGGGACCTATTCGTGGTTCGACCCGAATCAGTCTGAGTTCAACCTGCGCCGGCGCATCGAGACCGACGCCCAGGGCAACTATCGTTTTCGCAGCATCGTGCCTTCGGGCTACGGCTGCCCACCGAGCGGGCCGACGCAACAGTTGCTCGACCAACTGGGGCGCCACGGGCAGCGGCCGGCGCATATCCACTTCTTCATCTCGGCGCCGGGGCACCGGCACCTGACCACGCAGATCAACCTGTCGGATGACCCGTACCTGCATGATGACTTTGCCTATGCCACCCGGGATGAGCTGATTGCCGAGATTCGCTTCAGCGACGACCCGCAACTGGCGCGGGAGTTTGGCGTGCAGGGGCGGTTTGCGCAGATTGATTTTGACTTTGAGTTGCAGGTGGCGGATGCGCCAATAGAGCAGCAGCGCATGCAGCGAGTCCGCGCCCTCGAAGACTGATCAACTCGGTCAACTGTGGGAGCTGGCTTGCCTGCGATAGCGGTGGAACATTTACCACCGCTATCGCAGGCAAGCCACATTGTTTTTTTGGTGATTTAGTTATTTGCGCACGACCAGGTCCAACACCTCATCCCGGTCCTTGATCTTCTGCAGCACGATCTCCGAACGGATATCCATCACCCCCGCCGTGCGGTTCAGGTGGTTCACGATAAAGTCTGAAAAGTGCTTGAGGTTGCGCGCCTGCACCCGCAGCACATAGTTGCTGGCGCCGGTGATCACATAGGCACTCGCCACCTCCGGCCAGCCTTGCACCTTCTTGATGAACGTCTCATGCCAGTCCTCCACATCCTGGCGCAACGACAGGTGCACGATGGCTTCCAGCTCGATCCCCAACTGCTCGGCGTTCAATACCGCGCGGTAACCGCTGATGATTCCTTCGCTCTCCAACAGGCGCAAACGGCGCAGGCACGCCGACGGCGAAAGCGCGACTTTTTCCGCCAGTTCCTGGTTGCTGATGCGGCCATCCTGTTGCAGGAAATGCAGGAGGCGCAGGTCGGTGGCGTCGAGAATCATGCTTGGAAGATATCCGCGTATTTGGAGGTTAAATTCGAATTTCCTACAGCTTAAATAGCCGTTTACCCACCACTTTGCACGAAAATTCTCTAAAAGTTCGTTCATTATTTGGTCCATCCTCACTTATAAAAACCAGGACGACCCATGACCACTCGAAGCCATTGCCAAGCCCTCGACGCCCAGGACCCGTTGGCCTCCCTGCGTGCCCAATTCGCCTTGCCCGAAGGGGTGATCTACCTCGACGGCAACTCCCTCGGCGCGCGCCCGGTGGCGGCGCTGGAGCGGGCACAACAGGTGATCGCCGAGGAGTGGGGCAATGGCTTGATTCGCAGCTGGAACAGCGCCGGTTGGGCGGATTTGTCCCAGCGCCTGGGCAATCGCCTGGCGCCATTGATTGGTGCGCGTGACGGCGAGGTGGTGATTACCGATACCACCTCGATCAACCTGTTCAAAGTGCTCAGCGCCGCCTTGAGTGTGCAGCGCCAACGTACGCCGGCGCGTAAGGTCATCGTCAGTGAAGCGAGCAATTTCCCGACCGATTTATATATCGCCGAAGGCTTGGCCGAATTGCTGCAGCAAGGCTATTCCCTGCGCCTGGTGAACAGCCCGGCCGAACTGCCCCAGGCCATCGATGCAGACGTGGCGGTGGTGATGCTCACCCACGTCAACTACAAGACCGGCTACATGTATGACATGGCGGCGCTGACCGCACTGAGCCACGAGTGCGGCGCGCTGAGCATCTGGGACCTGGCGCATTCGGCAGGCGCGGTGCCTGTCGACCTGCACCAGGCCAAGGCGGATTATGCGATTGGCTGCACCTACAAATACCTCAACGGCGGCCCGGGCTCCCAGGCGTTTGTGTGGGTCAACCCGTCGTTGGTGGATGTGGTGCGCCAGCCATTGTCCGGATGGTTCGGGCATACCCGGCAGTTCGCCATGGAGTCCACCTACGCCCCCAGCGCCGGCATTGCCCGCTATCTGTGCGGTACCCAGCCGATCACCTCGTTGGCCATGGTGGAATGCGGCCTGGAGATCTTTGCCCAGACCGACATGGCCCGCCTGCGGACTAAATCCCTGGCGTTGACCGACCTGTTCATCGCATTGGTCGAAAGCCGCTGCGCCGCCCACGGCCTGGAACTGATCACCCCGCGTGAACACGCGCGGCGCGGCAGCCACGTCAGCTTTGAACACCCCGAAGGTTACGCGGTGATCCAGGCCCTGATCGCCCGGGGCGTGATCGGCGATTACCGTGAGCCGCGGATCATGCGCTTTGGTTTCACGCCGTTGTACACAAGCTTCACCGAGGTATGGGACGCCGTGGAAATCCTCGGTGAAATTCTCGACAACGCCACCTGGGACCAGCCGCAATTCAAAGTTCGCAACAGCGTCACCTGACAACAACACAAACCCACTGTAGGAGCGAGCTTGCTCGCGAAGATCGTCAACGATAACGCGCGAATGCTGAATGCACGCGGCGTTCTCAGGTTTTTCGCGAGCAAGCTCGCTCCTACAGAAAACAAGCGCTTCCTGTGCAATCACAATAATAAAGGGGCACACCAGTGACCACGCCAGACAACGGCTTTGCAGAGATTACCCACCGTGAACTGGGCCTGAGGCGCCAGCTCACTTCCGGCCAGATGAGCATGATCGCCATCGGTGGCGCCATCGGCACCGGGCTGTTCATGGGCAGCGCCTACGCCATCGGTTATGCCGGGCCGAGCGTGCTGGTGAGCTACGCCATCGGCGCGTTGATTACCTTGCTGCTGATGGGCTGCCTGGCGGAGATGACGGTGGCCCATTCCACCTCCGGTTCCTTTGGCGCCTATGCCGAGTTCTACATCAGCCCATTGGCCGGGTTCCTGGTGCGGTATGCCTACTGGGCGGCGATTGTGCTGGCGGTGGGCGCCGAGGTCACGGCGGTGGCGATGTACATGAAGTACTGGTTCGCCAACGTGCCGGAGTGGGTGTGGATCGTGTCGTTCTCCAGTGTGCTGATTGTGCTCAATGCGATCAGCGTGAAGACCTTCGGCAACTTTGAATACTGGTTCTCGACGATCAAGATCAGCGCCATTGTCGGTTTCATCATCCTGGCAGTGTATGTGGTGTTCGGCTCCGGCAACCCTGACTACGGGGTGCAGAACTACACGGCCCACGACGGCTTTTTCCCCCATGGCTTGAGTGGCATGTGGATCGCGGTGATCGTGTCGATCTTCAGCTACCTCAGCGTCGAGATGATCGCCGTGGCCGCCGGTGAAGCCGCCGACCCGGAGCAGGCGGTGAAGAAAGCCTTTCGCGCTACCATCGTGCGGTTGGTGGTGTTCTACCTGCTGACCCTGGCGCTGATGCTCGCCATCGTGCCCTGGAACCAGGCCGGCCAGGCCCAGAGCCCGTTTGTCACAGTGATGCAGACCATCGGCATTCCCGGCGCCACCGGGGTGATGAATTTCGTGATCCTGATCGCGGCGCTGTCGGCCATGAACAGCCAGCTCTACATCACCACGCGCATGATGTTCAGCCTGTCGCGCGCCGGTTTTGCGCCCAAGTCCATGGGCGCGTTGAGCAAGAACGGCATCCCGCTGAATGCGCTGCTGCTGTCCAGTTCAGGCATTGCCCTGGCGACGTTGCTCAACGTGGTGTACCCGGAAAGCTCGTTCACCCTGATGATGGCGATCTCGATGTTTGGCGCGATCTTCACCTGGTTCATGATCTTTCTCACACACCTGTTTTTCCGCCGCTATCGCAAGCGTCATGGCGGGGCGAAGCTGTCGTTCCAGTTGCGGTTTTTTCCCTACAGCACGTTGCTGGGGCTGGTGCTGATGGGGGCGGTGATGATCACCACCTATTTCACCGACGCATTCAAGATGACGCTGGTGTTTGGCGTGCCGTTCCTGCTGATTCTGTCGGCGGTCTACTACACCTTCTTCCACAAACGTACATCATCTGTAGGAGCGAGCTTGCTCGCGAAAAACCCGAGAGCCCCACGTTAAACCAGATAGCTCGCGTTATCGTTGACGATCTTCGCGAGCAAGCTCGCTCCTACAGGGGGGCGGTGAGCGCAGCGAGTAAGGTGTTGGCGTAACCAGGTAATTGCTCGAACGAGCGTGCGCATAACAACAGTTTGCGGCAGGCCCATTCTTCTTGCAGGGGGTGGGCCTTGAAGCGGCGCGCAGGTGGCCAACGGTCCAAGGCGGCCTGAGGCACAATGCCCAGGCCGGCACCGCCGGCAACCATGCGAATCACCCCGTCAAAGCTATCGGCGCGGATACGTGTGTGCAGGCGAAAGCCTGCGTGCAAGGCTTGTTCCTCCAGGTACACCGCCAGCGCGCTGTTGGCTGCCAGGCTGACGTAATCGTATTGCAAGCTGTCGATAAACCCCGCAGCAGTCAGCGGATGGTCGAGGGGCGTGATCAGCACCAGCGGGTCGTCGCGAAACGCCAGGGTCTGCAAGCCGTGGGTGTCTACCGCATCGGAAATAATCCCCAGGTCGGCGGTGCCCTGGCGCAAGGCGTGGGTAATGCGCAGGCTGGGCAACTCTTGCAGGTCGATATCCAGGTTGGGGTGTTTGCACAGAAACTCTGCGAGCAGTTCCGGCAGGTATTCGCTCAGGGCGGTGGTGTTGCACAGCAAGCGTACCTGGCCTTTGACGCCGTTGGCGTATTCGGCCAGGTCTTGTTGCAGGTGGTCGGCCTGTTGCAACAGCAGGCGAGCGTGTCGGGCCAGGGCTTTGCCCGCAGGTGTTGGGGTGACGCCACGGCGGCCGCGCTCGAGAAACGCAATACCCAGTGAAGATTCCATTGCCCGGATGCGGGCGCTGGCGGCAGCCAGGGACAGATGGCTGCGGGCCGCGCCGGCGGTGATATTGCCGGTGTCCAGGATGTGCAGGTAGAGGCGCAGGTCGATGAGGTCAAAGTGCATGAAGTTTCCCAGTGACTGGAAGGGCCTCATCGCAGGCAAGCCAGCTCCCACACTTGAATGTATTCACAATTCCAAATGTGGGAGCTGGCTTGCCTGCGATAGCGTCATCAGCCTCACACAAAACAAGAGGCTGGCTCAGTATATGGCGAATTTTCAGCCACTCTCCAGCCCTGCACAATCGGTGCATGAATACCTTCCTCGCGTTCTACCAAAACCTCGGCCCCGCCCTCACAGCGCTGGTCATCACCACCTTCCTGCTGGCCGGTACGGTGAAGGGTGTCATCGGCCTGGGCTTGCCCACTGTAGCCATGGGCATGCTTGGCCTGGCTATGTTGCCCGCGCAGGCTGCGGCATTGCTGATCATTCCTTCGACGGTGACCAACCTCTGGCAACTCACTTGTGGCGGCCACTTGGGTGCCTTGCTCAAACGCCTGTGGCCGATGCTGTTGCTGATTTTCCTCGGCACCGGGCTGGGCACTTTGTGGCTGGGCATGGGCAGTGGGCCTTGGGTGGTGCGTGCCTTGGGCGCGGCGTTACTGGTGTATGCCTTGAGCGGGTTATTCCTGCCGACCTTCAGGGTCGAACCCCGCACTGAGCGTTGGCTGGGGCCCTTGTGCGGGCTGCTCACCGGCATCATCACCTCGGCCACCGGTGTCTTCGTGATCCCTGCGGTACCGTATCTGCAAGCATTGGGCTTGAGCCGTGATCAGTTGGTGCAGGCGCTGGGGCTGTCATTCACCGTGTCGACACTGGCGCTGGCCGCCGGGCTGGCTTGGCGTGGTGCGTTGGGCGGCGCTGAAGTCGGTGCGTCGGTGTTGGCGCTATTGCCGGCCTTGCTGGGGATGTGGCTGGGCCAGGTGGTGCGTCGGCGCATCAGTGCCTTGTGGTTCAAACGTGGATTTTTCACCGGCATGGCGTTGTTGGGAGGCCATTTGTTGCTGGCTGGTTAATAATGACCGGGCATTTGTCAGCCGTTTAATGAAGGACTGCCCGTGAAAGCCCGATCTGATGAGCTACAGATTTTTGTCAGCGTGATCGAGTGCGGCTCGATTTCCGCCGCCGCCGAAAAAGTCGGGCAAACGCCATCGGCGGTCAGCCGCACGTTGTCGCGCCTGGAAGCCAAGCTCGACACCACCTTGATCAACCGCACCACGCGGCGCATGGACCTGACCGAGGAGGGCAAGTACTTCTTCGAACAGGCCAAGCTGATCCTGGCGCAAATGGACGAGCTGGAAGAGCGCCTGTCCTCGCGCCAGAAAAAGCCGGCCGGGCGCCTGCGTATCAACGCCGCCGTGCCGTTCATGCTGCATGGGATCGTGCCGTACATCGCCGAGTTTCGCAGTCTCTATCCGGATATCCAACTGGAGCTCAACAGCGATGACTTGATCATCGACCTGCTGGAGCAAAGCACGGACATCGCCATTCGCATTGGCGCCCTGGCCGACTCGACCCTGCATGCGCGCTTTCTGGGCAGCACGCCGCTGCATGTCCTGGCCAGCCCCGACTACCTCAAGCAGTACGGCACGCCGACGACCGTTGCCGAGTTGGCTGATCACACCTTGCTGGGCTTCACCCACACCGAAACCCTCAACCACTGGCCGCTGCGCCATGGCGAAGGTGACCGCTGGCTGATCCAGCCCGGCGTCAGCGCCTCCAGTGGTGAAACCTTGCGGCAGTTGGCGCTGGAAGGGCAGGGCATTGCTTGCCTGTCCAATTTCATGACGGTGCACGACCTCGAAGCCGGGCGCCTGGTGCCGTTGCTGGAGTCGTTCAACAGCGGCTATCGCCAGCCGATCCACGCCGTGTTCTACCGCAACTCGCAATTGGCGTTGCGCATCCAGTGCTTTCTGGACTTTATTCAGGCCAAGCTGGCGCGGTATGCGCGCTGATTCGTGACCTGAGCGCAAGAGTGAATTGGGCCGCACGGGGTTATTCAGGCAGCAGTGGGGCTGGATACTGGGCGCATCACTTACCCAGTCAGGAGCAACCTCCATGAATGTATTCGTTACCGGCGCTGCAGGGTTTATCGGCGGTTCGATCGCTACCGGCCTGGTCAACGCCGGCCATCACGTCACCGGCCTGGTGCGCAGCGCTGAACAATCCGCCGAAATGACCGCCCTGGGCATCACGCCCGTGATTGGCACCCTCGATGACGCCGTTGTATTGACCGAGCAGGCGCAGAAAGCCGATGCGGTAATCAATGCCGCCAGCAGCGACCATCGCGGCGCCGTGCAAACCTTGCTGGCCGCGTTGAAAGGTTCGAACAAGCCGTTCCTGCATACCAGTGGTTCGAGCATCGTGGGCGATGCCTCAGGCGGCAAGGCCAGCGATGTCATCTACTTCGAAGACAACCTGCCTGAGCCGACCGTCGACAAGGCCGCCCGCGTGGCCATCGACAACCTGATCCTCGCGGCCGCCAACGACGGCGTGAATTCGGCGGTGATCTGTAACACCCTGATTTACGGCCACAGCCTGGGCGTAAAGCGTGACAGCGTGCAATTGCCGCGTTTGCTTAAGCAGGCACGCAAGAGCGGTGTAGTACGCCATGTGGGTCCTGGCCAGAACATTTGGTCCAACGTGCATATTGAAGACGTGGTGGCCTTGTATCTGCTGGCGTTGACCAAGAACGTACCCGGCACTTTCTATTTTGTGGAAAGCAGCGAAGCGGCGTTTATCGACATGACCACGGCGATTGCCCAAGCCCTGGACCTGGACGAGCCACAAGACTGGCCATTGGCCGAGGCTGAGGCCGAGTGGGGCTATGAAATGGCCAACTACGGGTTGGGCTCCAATAGCCGAGTACGTGGCAAGCAGGCCCGTGAACTGTTGGGGTGGGCGCCTCAGCGCACGTCGGTGGTGGAGTGGATTCGCGACGAGATGGTGTGATGTTCGCTTAGCACCGCGGTGCGGCCATCGCAGGCAAGCCAGCTCCCACATTGTTCAGGTGTGAACCCTGTCAAATGTGGGAGCTGGCTTGCCTGCGATAGGGGCGACTCGGTGCATCGGACCTGACACTTCACTAGCCCCACCCGCCGCAATTTCGTACCATTCCCCGCCTTATCCCCCGCAATTCCCTGGTACTCCATGAACCTCACCCGTCTGCGCGCCGACGCCCTGGCCGGCCTCACCACGTCTTTCGCCTTGCTGCCCGAATGCATCGCCTTTGCGCTGGTGGCCCATCTCAACCCGCTGATGGGCCTCTACGGCGCTTTCATCATTTGCACCCTCACCGCATTGTTCGGCGGCCGTCCCGGCATGGTGTCCGGTGCGGCAGGTTCCATGGCAGTGGTGATCGTCGCGTTGGTGGTGCAACACGGCGTGGAGTATTTGCTGGCGACGGTGTTGCTCGGCGGGCTGATCATGGTCGCTTTCGGCCTGCTGCGCCTGGGCAAGCTGGTGCGCATGGTGCCGCATTCGGTGATGCTCGGCTTCGTCAACGGCCTGGCGATCATCATTGCGCTGGCGCAACTGGAGCATTTCAAGAGCGGTGAAACCTGGCTCAGCGGCACGCCGTTGTACGTAATGGCTGGGCTGGTGGCGGCAACCATGGCCATTGTGTACCTGTTGCCGCGCCTGACCCGTGCCGTACCGCCCGCGCTGGTGGCGATTCTGGGGGTGGGCCTGGCGGTGTACCTGCTCGGTTTGCCGACCCGCACATTGGGGGATATGGCGCATATCGCCGGTGGCTTGCCGACCTTCGCCCTACCGCAGATCCCCTGGACCCTGGAAACCCTCGGCATCATCGCGCCGTACGCGTTTTTGATGGCGATGGTCGGCCTGTTGGAAACCCTGCTGACCCTCAACCTCACCGACGAAATCACCGAGACCCGTGGTTATCCCGACCGCGAAAGCGTGGCCCTGGGCGCGGCGAATATGGTCTCGGGCCTGTTCGGCGGCATGGGCGGTTGCGCGATGATCGGGCAAACCGTGATCAACCTCAGCTCCGGCGGGCGCGGGCGTTTCTCCGGGGTGTTTGCCGGGGTGATGATTCTGTTGTTCATTCTGTTTCTGTCGCCACTGATCGAGCGGATTCCGCTGGCGGCGTTGGTGGGCGTGATGTTCGTGGTGTCGCAACAGACCTTCGCCTGGGCGTCGCTGCGGGTGATCAACAAGGTGCCGCTCAATGATGTGCTGGTGATCATGGCGGTGACGATCATTACCGTGTTCACCGACCTGGCCACCGCCGTGCTGTGCGGTATCGTCATCGCCGCGCTGAACTTCGCCTGGCAGCAGGCGCGGGAGCTGTACGCCGATGAACACCTGGAGGCCGACGGCAGCAAGCTCTATCGGCTGCATGGCACGTTGTTCTTCGCCTCGACCACGCCGTTTTTGAATCAGTTCGACCCCGCCAACGACCCGGCCCAGGTCACGCTGGATTGCCGTCACCTGAGCTTTGTCGACTATTCGGCGATTGCCGCGTTGATGACCCTGCGCGAGCGCTACACCAAGGCCGGCAAGCACCTGCGGGTGCTGCATTTATCCGAGCGCTGCAAAAAGCTGCTCAAGCGCGCCAAGGTTCACCACGAGTAGGAGCGAGGTCGTTATGACGAGGGGGCGAGGTCGTTATTACGGGCCGACCAGGTCTTCCAGCTCCTGGGCGCGGGTCTGGGTCATGTCCAGCACGCAGCCTGTGCCATTGACCTGATCAATCGTGCCGCCAGTGGCACTGCCGGCGAAGGCGCAATTGGCGTCGCGGTATTTGATCCACAGGCGCTGCACGTCTTGCAGTTGCTGTTTGCGCGCGCCTTCCTGGGCGGCGAGGGCGGTCTTGTAGGCGCGGTTCAGGCGGTCGTCCTGCACCTTGGTTTGCTTGGCGTTGCAATTGACCATGTCTGCGGTGGTATTGGCGCTGTCCATGCATGTTTTCAAGGCCGCGTTGTCGGCGGCATAAGCGCTGCCGCACAAGAGCAAGACGCTGGCGACGATTGTGGTGCGAATCATGAGCGGTTTCCTGGGCAGTGGATGCGCAGTCTATGACTCAAGGGCGGCGTTTGAGTTTCCGCCTTCTCTGATCTTCATGTAAGAACACCCCCCGAATTTTCATCCGCCACCGTCGGGCATGTCCCCCAGCGACAGCGCTTATCCGTGGGCGAAAATTACTTTCATAAAAATTGAAAATGCTCCTCGGGAATGATTTATGAGTTTCACAACCAATTCGACGTGACCCTTTCCGAGGAGTACCGCATGGCCGCATTACCGGGCTTCGGGCTGTTGGCATACGCTGCCATCGCCATCATTGCATTGATCGTGCTGATTGCACGCTACCGACTCAACCCCTTTATCGTGATTACCCTGGTGTCCATCGGCCTGGCGCTGATGGCCGGGATGCCAGCGGACACCATCATGGGTTCGTACGAGGCGGGTGTCGGCAAGACCCTGGGGCATATCGCCCTGGTGGTGGCGCTGGGCACCATGCTCGGCAAGATGATGGCCGAGTCCGGTGGTGCCGAGCAGGTCGCGCGCACGCTGATCAACCGCTTCGGTGAGCGCAATGCCCACTGGGCGATGGTGTGCATTGCGTTCCTGGTGGGGCTGCCGCTGTTTTTCGAAGTCGGCTTTGTGTTGCTGGTGCCGATTGCCTTTACCGTGGCGCGGCGCGTGGGCGTGTCGATTCTGATGGTCGGGCTGCCGATGGTCGCTGGCCTGTCGGTGGTGCATGCGTTGGTGCCGCCGCACCCGGCGGCGATGATGGCGGTGCTGGCCTATAACGCCTCGGTCGGGCAGACGGTGCTGTATGCGATCCTGATTGGCATCCCCACGGCGATCATTGCCGGGCCCGTCTATGCAAAGTTCATCGTGCCGCACATTCATTTGCCAGCGGAAAACCCGCTGGAGCGCCAGTTTATCGAGCGTGAACCGCGTACGCGCCTGCCCAGTTTTGCACTGACCATGGGCACTATCCTGTTGCCGGTGGTGTTGATGATGATCGGCGGCTGGGCCAACGTGATTTCCACGCCGGGCAGCGGTTTCAACCAGTTCCTGTTGTTTATCGGCAACTCGGTGATCGCACTGTTGGTAGCGACCCTGGTGAGCTTCTGGACCTTGGGCCTGGCCCAGGGCTTTAACCGTGAGTCGATCCTCAAGTTCACCAACGAATGCCTGGCGCCGACCGCCAGCATCACCTTGCTGGTGGGGGCGGGCGGCGGGTTGAACCGCATCTTGGTGGATGCCGGGGTCACCCATGAAATCCTCGGCCTGGCCCATGCGTTTCAGTTGTCGCCGCTGGTGATGGGCTGGCTGTTCGCCGCGTTGATGCGCGTCGCCACCGGCTCGGCCACGGTGGCCATGACCACTGCGTCCGGGGTGGTCGCGCCGGTCGCCTTGGGCCTGGGTTATCCACACCCTGAGTTGCTGGTGCTGGCGACCGGTGCGGGTTCGGTAATCTTTTCCCACGTGAACGACGGCGGCTTCTGGCTGATCAAGGAATACTTCAATATGACAGTGATCCAGACCTTCAAGACCTGGACCGTACTGGAGACCCTGATTTCGCTGGTCGCCTTCGGCCTGACCTACGGCCTGTCCCTTGTTTTATGAGCCTGTAACCCGGAGCCCCCATGGACATCCTCTATCAGATCCGCGCCCGCCAGGACGCTTTCAGTGCCGGCGAAGGGCGTATCGCCAAGCTGATGCTCGAGGATGTGGGCTTTGCCGCCTCCGCCAGCCTGGAGGAACTGTCGCAACGGGCCGAGGTGAGTACCGCCACCTTGTCACGCTTTGCCCGCAGCGTCGGCTGCCGTGACTTGCGCGATTTGCGCCTGCAATTGGCCCAGGCCAGTGGTGTGGGCAGCCGCTTCCTCGACCCGGCGGGCAAGCCAGAACAGTCAGCGTTTCATCGGCAGATTCTGGGGGACATCGAGGCGACGTTACGTCAGCACCTGTCGGGCTTCAACCAGCGCAGCTTTGGCGATGCGGTCAAACTGTTGGGCAAGGCGCGGATGATCCATGCGTTCGGCATGGGCGGGCCGTCGAGCCTGTGCAGCGATGAGTTGCAGGTGCGCCTGGTGAGGCTGGGCTATCCGATTGCCGCCAGCCATGACCCGGTGATGATGCGTGTCACGGCGGCGACCCTGGGGCCCGAACATGCCGTCATTGTCTGCTCGCTCACGGGCCTGACCCCCGAGTTATTGGAAGTGGTGACGCTGGCGCGCAACTACGACGCGCGCATCATTGCCATCACCCTTGCCGATTCGCCCTTGGCGCAATTGGCGGATGTCGTGCTGCCGCTGCAATCGGCGGAAACCAGCTTTATCTACAAGCCCACTGCTGCGCGCTACGGCATGCTGCTGGCTATCGACCTGCTCGCCACCGAACTGGCGCTGGCCCTGCCGGACGACAACCAGGAACGCCTGCGCCGGATCAAACTGGCCCTCGACGATTACCGCGGCGGCCCTGGCAGCCTGCCGCTTGGAGACTGATATGAAGTACGACACGCTGATTCGCCAGGCGCTGATCATCGATGGCAGTAACACCCCCGGGTATATCGCCGATGTGGGTGTGCACGCAGGGCGCATCCGCACGATTGGTGACTTGTCCACAGCCCAGGCCGAGCAGGTCATCGACGCCCATGGCCGAGTGTTGGCGCCGGGCTTTATCGACGTGCACACCCACGATGACACGGTGGTGATCCGCCAGCCGCAGATGCTGCCCAAGCTCAGCCAGGGCGTGACCACGGTGATAGTCGGCAACTGTGGTATCAGCGCCGCGCCGGTCAGTTTGCGCAGCGACCCGCCAGACCCGATGAACTTGCTGGGCACCCGCGAGGCGTTCTCTTATCCACGGTTTGCCGATTACCGCGCCGCGGTGCAACGGGCCTGCCCGGCGGTGAACGTCGCCGCGTTGATCGGCCACACGGCGCTGCGCAGCAACCATATGGACGACCTGCACCGCACCGCCAGACCCTATGAAATCGCGGCCATGCGCGTGCAGTTGCAGGAAAGCCTGGAGGCCGGTGCCCTGGGGTTATCCACAGGCCTGGCCTACGCCAGCGCGTTCAGCGCCGAGACCGATGAGGTGCTGCAACTGACCCAAGAGCTGACGGCCTACGGCGCGGTGTACACCACCCATCTGCGCAGCGAGTTCGAACCGGTGCTGGAGGCGATGGATGAGGCGTTCTTGATCGGCCGCGAGGCGAGGGTGCCGGTGATCATTTCCCACCTTAAATGCGCCGGCGCCGGTAATTGGGGGCGCAGCCCGCAGCTGTTGGCGGCCCTGGAAGCGGCGGCAAAAGATCATCCGGTGGGCTGCGATTGCTACCCCTATGCCGCCAGCTCCTCGACTCTGGACCTCAAGCAAGTCACCGACGCGTTTCGCATCACTATCACTTGGTCCACACCGCACCCGGACATGGGCGGGCGCGATTTGCAGGACATCGCCGCCGAGTGGGGCGTTTCACTGATGGATGCCGCCCGCCGTTTGCAACCTGCGGGCGCGGTGTACTACGGCATGGATGAGGCAGATGTACGGCGCATTCTTGCGCACCCGTTGTCGATGGTCGGGTCGGATGGGTTGCCTGAAGACCCGTTTCCTCACCCACGTTTATGGGGCGCCTTCCCTCGCGTACTGGGGCATTTCAGTCGGGATGTCGGTTTGTTCCCGCTGCACACGGCGGTGCACAAGATGACCGGCTTGTCGGCGGCGCGCTTTGGGCTGGCCGAGCGTGGTGAGATCCGTGAAGGACATTGGGCCGACCTGGTGTTATTTGACCCACTGCGGGTGCGGGATGTGGCCGATTTCAAGGCACCCCAGCGCGCCGCTGAAGGGATTGAGGGAGTGTGGGTCAATGGCGTATTGAGCTATCGCGAGGGGCAGGCCAACGGTGAGAGAGCAGGCCGGTTCCTGGCGCGCAACGGGGATTTGCGTGGCGGTTTTTCGTCTCTATAGTTGGGGTTCTTTTAGATGGAGCTGTTGCCATGCACTTAGGAAAAGTCACCCCCATCCTGCGGATGTTCGACGAGGCCAAGGCGTTGGAGTTCTACGTCGATTTTCTGGGGTTCAAGGTTGATTGGCAGCATCGCTTCGAGGCGAATTTTCCGTTGTACCTGCAAGTGTCGCTGGGGGAGTGTGTGCTGCATTTGTCCGAGCATCATGGCGATGCTTCGCCAGGGGCGGCCGTGCGGATCCTGGCCCAAGGAGTCGATGCGTATCAGCAGCAGTTGCTGGGCAAAGCGTACCGTTATGCCAAGCCTGGGGTTGAAGACACGCCTTGGGGGACGCGGGAGATGAGCATCAGAGACCCGTTTGGGAATCGGTTGGTGTTTGTTGAGGACAGCGAGGGCTGAGTGGCAAATTGCGGGCAATAAAAAACCGCCTTAGTAGGGCGGTTTTTTTTGCAAACCCAGTTAGTGGCTGGGGTTGCGGCTTCACAGGAGCACTGACGTGGTACCGATACTACTGTTGCTTTAGGGCCTTATGCAACACTCGACGACAAGCGGTTTTCCACCGCAGTACACATCTTTTTTATTAGTTAAATCTGCAAAAAACAGCAACAACTTTTAAGGCGAACTGAGTGGTGTTTGTCACACCTTGGTGCAGAGTGCTGAGCTAGTATCGCTCTCGTTCTGGGTACATCGTGAAGTAGGTTGACTGGGTTAGCGCGCAAATTTTGGACCGACCGCCACGGGCTAGTAATCCGTGCCGGATTCATGCGGGAGGACCATAAACCCAGCCGCCTCACAGGAGCACTGACGTGCATCCAAAGGCTCACATGTTCCGGTAAGTGCGCTGGAGGTAAGGCCCAACTCACGGAGGGCCGAGTATGTCTAAGTTTGCACGACGTACATGGAGCCTCGCAGTGAACTGCCTACGTGCTTATCACGTATGGAAGTTTCTGCGGGACAGCTTCGATGACCGTTAAGGTCTGAAAAGTTGGAGCCGCCTCGGTTCAGGCCGAGGCGGCTTTTTGGTGTTTTACACCCGGAAATGACTGACCATCTGCTGCAACTGGCTGCCCAACCGTGCCAGTTCCACACTCGACTTGGCCGTCTCATCACTGGCAGTCGCGGTCTGCTCGGACACGTCCCGCACGTTCACGATACTGCGGCTGATCTCTTCCGCCACGGCGCTTTGCTGTTCGGCGGCCGCGGCAATCTGCTGGTTCATCGACTGGATATTGGACACTGTGCGGGTGATGTTTTCCAAGGATACCCCGGCCTTGCGCGTCAGTTCGACACTGCTGTCGGTCAGGCTGCGGCTGTTGTTCATCACGCTGGCGACTTGTTGGGTGCCGTTCTGCAAGCCTGCCACCAGGCCTTCGATTTCCTCGGTGGACTTCTGTGTACGCTGCGCCAGGCCGCGTACTTCGTCGGCGACCACGGCAAAGCCACGGCCGGCTTCACCGGCACGCGCAGCTTCAATGGCGGCGTTGAGGGCCAGCAGGTTGGTCTGTTCGGCCACGGCCTTGATCACATCCATCACGCTGCCGATCTTGTTGCTCTCTTGTTGCAGGTGCGTCATGGCATCGGTGGAACGCGCCACTTCGGCCGCCAGGCGTTCGATCTGGGCGATGGCTTCAGCCACCACTTTATCGCCTTCGCGGGCTTGGCCGTCGGCGTCGGAAGCGGCTTGGGAAGCTTGCTCGGCATTGCGTGCAACTTCCTGCACAGTGGCAGTCATTTCATGCATCGCGGTGGCGACCTGATCGGTCTCGATCTTCTGGCTGTTCACACCGGCGCTGGTTTGCTCGGTCACGGCTGACAACTCTTCGGCGGCGCTGGCGATCTGAGTGACGCCGTCGCGAATGCCGCTGATCAGCTCGCGCAAAGTGGTGCCCATGCGCTGGATGCCTTGCTGCAACACGCCCAACTCATCACGACGGGTCACCTGGATGTTGTGGCTCAGGTCACCCGAAGCGATGCGTTCCACCACGGCCAGCGTCTCCTGAATCGGACGGGTGATCTGGCGCGTGATCACCCACGCGGCAATCACGCCGACCAACAGGGCCAGCAAGGTGCTGATCAACTGCAGGCTACGGGCCTGGGCGCTTTCAGCGTCGCGACGTTCCAGTTGGATGTCGTACAGTTTGTCGCTGATCGTCACGATATCGGCGCCCTGGGTGGTCATTTCGGCACGGGCGGTGACGATATTGGCGTTGGCCGCTTTGTAGCTCTGCACCGCACTGCGATAAGCAACGAGGGCGGTTTCCAGTGCGGACAATGCGCTTTGCTGCCCAGTACCGAAGGCAACGCTGAGGCCTTTCAAACCCGCAACAGCTTTTTCCAGCTGTGTAGCCGCGCGCGCTTCGCTTTCTGCGTTGGGGCTATTGGTATAGCCGCGTACTTCGTAGCGAGCCTGCAGGAATTCGTTCTTGGCCTGGGTCACGGCCACGAACTGCGTGAAGCGTTCCGGGCTGTCGGGTGACTGCTGCACGCTGGTTTCCAGCGCATTGATTTGGGCGTTGGCGATGTCGGCCTTGGCGCCCATGACGTCGCGCGCAGCGTTGCCATTGCGGTAGGCCTCGCGCATTTTGTTCAGGGACTGGCGGTAAGCGGTAATGACGGCTTTCTGCTCATTGAGCAGTTTGAGGTTTTCCGGGCTCTTGAAGCTGTCCAGCAGCTTCTGTTGCTGGGCGGCGAAGGCATCGAGACTGGTCTGCACGTTCTGCGCCACGGCTTCGTCACCGTTGGCCAGCATGTATTGCAAGCGCACGATACGCAGCTTGGTCAACGAGGCGTTGAGCTGGGTGATGTCGCTCATCCAATTGCTACGGTCGATCAAGCCGCCCAGGCTGGTCCAGCCCGTGAGTGCGAGGACTGAAGTGAGGACCAATACCAGGCCGAAGCCCAGGCCGAGTTTGAGATTGACACTGATGTTACCGAACCAGCTGTTCATCGAAAGCTCCTTGAAGAGTGATGTCTGTCTGCTGGACGGTGTGTTTTTGTTTGAGCCAGCCAAGATGTGTAGGGCTGTATCGGCGGGAAAGGATGATTCTGAAATACTTTTATTGGTCGTCGACGAAGGGGCGCTGGCGCGCTACGGCAAAGCCGGGGTGGGGCTGATCACGGCCCGCTCATGTGTGCTAGTCTGCGGGCCCTTTTAGTTCTGGGCGGCGCGGGAAACCGTGGCGTCCTACAGCGGAGCCTCTTCATGTCCGAAGTTAATCTGTCCACCGACGAAACCCGCGTCAGCTACGGTATCGGCCGTCAGTTGGGCGACCAACTGCGTGACAACCCGCCACCGGGCGTCAGCCTGGACGCGATCCTGGCCGGCCTGACCGACGCGTTCGCAGGCAAGCCTAGCCGTGTTGACCAAGAACAAATGGCGGCCAGCTTCAAAGTGATCCGTGAAATCATGCAAGCCGAAGCCGCTGCCAAGGCTGAAGCTGCAGCAGGCGCTGGCCTGGCTTTCCTGGCGGAAAACGCCAAGCGTGATGGCATCACCACCCTGGCTTCCGGCCTGCAATTTGAAGTGCTGACGGCTGGTACCGGCGCCAAGCCGACCCGTGAAGACCAAGTGCGCACTCACTACCACGGCACCCTGATCGACGGCACTGTGTTCGACAGCTCCTACGAGCGCGGCCAGCCTGCAGAATTCCCGGTTGGCGGCGTGATCGCCGGCTGGACCGAAGTCCTGCAACTGATGAATGCCGGCAGCAAATGGCGCCTGTACGTGCCGAGCGAACTGGCTTACGGCGCTCAAGGCGTTGGCAGCATCCCGCCGCACAGCGTTCTGGTATTCGACGTCGAGCTGCTCGACGTTCTGTAAGACCCGCTGGTTACCTGTTGGGACGAACGCGTTCGCCCCAACAGGCGTTTGCCAGTTTCTTCATGGATGGAACTTGCCATTGAGCTCCGTCGCCGGGCGCAACGCTCGTGCATAGCAGAACAGAAACAGATTCCTCACCACTTCCTTCAGCACCCCAGGCTCACTGGAACTCAGGCCGTTTACGTCCAGATCGCCCTGGTCCTGCAGCTCGTTCAGCGCTTCTTCTTCAAGCACCGCACAGACTTCACCGGTTTCCCGATGCAGGATTCGCAGGTAAGGGTGAGGGCGATCCAGCCAGGCATCTATCAAATAAGTCATGGTCGTTCTCCTTGATGGGTTTCAATGAGAATAATTCTTATTCGTAGAATAGCAAGCGTCTATTGGCAGTTTCTGTTTTTTTCTGTGTGGGTATTGCGTTCGATCAACGCAGAGGGCAAAACGCCACCCCGCGGCGGGCGCGGGATGGAATGCAGCAGGATCAGACTTTGCGCACGAACTCGGACTTGAGCTTCATCGGGCCGATACCGTCGATCTTGCAATCGATATCGTGGTCGCCGTCGCACAGGCGGATGTTCTTGACCTTGGTGCCGACTTTGACCACCAGGGAAGTGCCCTTGACCTTGAGGTCTTTGATCACGGTGATGGTGTCGCCGTCCTGCAGGACGTTGCCCACAGAGTCTTTCTTCACGGTTTCATCGCCAACCACTTCGGCCTCGCCAGTGGCGGACCATTCATGGGCGCATTCCGGGCAGATCAGCTGGGCGCCGTCTTCGTAGGTGTATTCGGAATTGCATTTGGGGCAGGGAGGCAACGTGCTCACTAAAGCTCCTAGAAAGTCAGGGATGGCTAAAAGTCGCACATTATATAGGGTTTTAAACGCGGGTGGGGTTGGACTCGTTCTAATGTGGGAGCTGGCTTGCCTGCGATAGCGGCAGTGAATTCACTACAGTCATCGCAGGCAAGCCAGCTCCCACATTAAAAAGTGCTAGATCAGTGAGTACGGGCGACCGCAAACTCACTCAGCTCAACCAGGGCATCCCGGTATTCGCTGGCCGGCAGCGCTTCCAAGCATGTGATCGCCCGCGCCACGTAGTCACGCGCCAGTTGCGCGGTGTACTCCAGGGAACCCGAGGCTTCCACAGCGGCACGGATGGCTTCCAGGTCTTCGATCCCGCCTTTCTGGATCGCCTTGCGCACCAGGGCAGCCTGTTCCGGCGTGCCTTCGCGCATGGTGTAGATCAGCGGCAAGGTCGGCTTGCCCTCGGCCAGGTCGTCACCGACGTTCTTGCCCAGGGTTTCGGCGTCGCCCTTGTAATCGAGCAGGTCATCCACCAGTTGGAACGCCACGCCCAGGTGATCACCGAACGTGCGCAGCGCCTCGGCCTGTTCGGCGGTGGCGCCACACAGCGCGGCGGCACTGTGGGTCGAGGCTTCGAAGAGCATCGCGGTTTTGCCGCGAATCACTTCCATATAGGTTTCTTCGGTGGTGCTGGCGTCGCGGACTTTGGACAGCTGCAACACTTCGCCTTCGGCGATGATGCGTGTGGCCTGTGAAAGAATCTTCATCACCGGCATCGAGCCCAGCTCGACCATCATTTCGAACGAACGCGAATACAGGAAGTCGCCCACCAACACGCTGGGCGCATTGCCCCACATGGCGTTTGCGGTCTCGCGACCACGGCGCATGCCGGACATGTCGACCACGTCGTCATGCAGCAGGGTGGCGGTGTGCAGGAATTCGATGGTGGCGGCCAACAGGCGCAGGTCATCGCCTTGACGGCCCAGGGCCTTGCCACACAGCAACACTAATAAAGGACGCAGGCGTTTGCCGCCCGCCGACGTAATGTAGTCGCCAATTTTGGAGACCAGCGGCACTTTAGACGTCAGCTGCTGCTTGATGATGCCGTCGACGGCGCTAAAATCGTCCGCGACCGCGCGGTAGAAAGCTTGGGGTTGCATCAGCGACAGTCGCTCCAGAAGGGTTGCGCGGCATGCTAGGACCCTCACCCCCGGGTGTCAAGGCGCGATAGACGGCCCCTTGCAAGCCTCCCATAGCTTGCGTACAATCGCGCACCCTGAACTTCCTGGGCAGCACCTGCCTTACGCAATTGCATTCGGGACGTCCATCCCATGCAGCCATGCCAGCCAATACCTCTTCTTATAAAGCGCTGGGTGAGCAGGATTATCGGAGAAATACCATGTCGTACGCAGTAATTGTTACTGGTGGCAAGCAATACAAAGTCGCCCCAGGTGAATACCTGAAGATCGAGAAACTGGAAGTCGCTACTGGCGAATCCGTTACTTTTGATCGCGTTCTGTTGGTCGCCAATGGCGATGACGTGAACATCGGCGCTCCAGTTGTTGCTGGCGCTACCGTTGTGGCTGAAGTGATCTCCCAAGGTCGTCACGATAAAGTCCGCATCATCAAGTTCCGTCGTCGTAAGCACCACATGAAGCGTATGGGCCACCGCCAGTGGTACACCGAGATCAAAATCACCGGTATTCAGGCTTAATTTCAGCCTAATTCCTCACTAGGAGAATTGACTCATGGCACACAAAAAAGCTGGTGGTAGTACCCGTAACGGTCGCGACTCAGAAGCCAAACGCCTTGGCGTGAAGATGTATGGCGGCCAGAAAATCATTCCGGGCAACATCATCGTGCGTCAGCGCGGCACCCAATTCCACGCCGGTTACGGTGTTGGCATGGGTAAAGATCACACCCTCTTCGCTAAAATCGAAGGCGTGATCAAGTTCGAAGTAAAGGGCGCGTTCAACCGCCGTTACGTGAGCGTTGTCGCAGCTTAATTGCGAGATCGCTGGAAAAGCCCTGTCTTGCGACGGGGCTTTTTCGTTTGTGGAGTGAGTCTCTTGCAAAGCTGTCTGTGATGAGCTCAGGCGCTGGTTTGCGGTCGCTGATTGAGGTCGCTGCGCTCATTTTTGCAAGAGTCTTATGTCTTGGTTTCTTAAGCTCGTCCATGCGGCGAGAGGCGTTTTGTTATGAAGTTCGTTGATGAAGTTTCCATCCGAGTAAAAGCAGGCGACGGCGGTAACGGTTGCATGAGTTTCCGTCGCGAAAAATTCATCGAAAACGGTGGCCCGAACGGCGGTGACGGCGGTGACGGCGGTTCCATCTACATGATGGCCGACGAGAACCTCAACACCCTGGTCGACTACCGTTACACCCGGCACTTCGATGCCGAGCGTGGTTCCAACGGCGGCAGCACCGACTGCACCGGTAAAAAAGGTGAAGACCTGGTACTGCGCGTACCGGTCGGCACCACGATCATCGACTCCGCGACCCAGGAAGTGATTGGCGACCTGACCAAGGCCGGCCAGAAGCTGATGGTTGTGCAGGGCGGCTGGCACGGTCTGGGCAACACCCGATTCAAGTCCAGCACCAACCGTGCACCGCGCCAGACCACGCCGGGCAAGCCGGGCGAGCAGCGCGACCTGAAGCTGGAAATGAAAGTACTGGCGGACGTGGGCCTGCTGGGCCTGCCGAACGCGGGTAAAAGTACCTTCATCCGCTCGGTATCGGCCGCCAAGCCGAAAGTCGCCGACTACCCGTTCACGACCCTGGTGCCAAACCTGGGCGTGGTCAGCGTAGACCGCTGGAAAAGCTTCGTGGTTGCCGACATTCCTGGCTTGATCGAAGGCGCTTCCGACGGCGCAGGCCTGGGTATCCGCTTCCTCAAGCACTTGTCCCGCACCCGTTTGCTGCTGCACCTCGTCGACATGGCACCGCTGGATGACACCAGTGCCGCCGATGCCGCCGAAGTCATCGTCAGCGAGCTGACCAAGTTCAGCCCGGCCCTGGCCGAGCGCGATCGCTGGTTGGTACTGAACAAGTGCGACCAGATCCTCGAAGAAGAGCACGAAGAGCGCGTCAAGGAGATCGTTGACCGCCTGGAGTGGGAAGGTCCGGTCTACGTCATCTCGGCCATCGCCAAAGAAGGCACCGAGCGCCTGACCCGCGACATCATGCGTTACCTGGAAGACCGTGCCGACCGCCTGGCGGCCGACCCGGTGTACAAGGCCGAACTCGCCGAGCTCGACCAGCAGATCGAAGACGAAGCCCGTGCCCAGTTGCAGGCCCTGGACGACCAGCGTGCCCTGCGCCGCAGCGGCGTGAAGTCGGTCCACGACATCGGTGACGATGATTGGGACGAAGAAGACGTGGATGATGAAGACGGTCCGGAAATCATTTACGTGCGTGACTGATCCGTTGCGATAAACTTGAACGCCGCTCCCTGGAGCGGCGTTTTGGTATCCGGGTATAACGTTATGGGCAGCGCTGGGTCGCGCGGCCCTCACTCTAAGGTTGAAGATGATGCGGAGCAAAGTGACAGGTGCGCAGCGCTGGGTCGTGAAAATCGGCAGTGCGCTGTTGACGGCGGATGGCAAAGGTCTGGATCGTGCAGCCATGAGCGTCTGGGTCGAGCAGATGGTGGCCTTGCATGAAGCAGGCGTTGAGTTGGTGCTGGTGTCGTCCGGAGCGGTTGCCGCCGGGATGAGCCGCCTCGGCTGGACCGCGCGACCCAGCGCGATGCACGAACTGCAAGCCGCCGCCGCCATCGGCCAGATGGGCCTGGTGCAAGCCTGGGAGTCCAGCTTTGCCGAGCACGGCCGCCACACGGCGCAGGTGCTGCTGACCCACGACGACCTGTCCGACCGCAAGCGCTACCTCAACGCCCGCAGCACCTTGCGCGCGCTGGTGGAGCTCAAGGTCATCCCGGTCATCAACGAAAACGACACCGTGGTCACCGACGAAATCCGCTTCGGTGACAACGACACCCTGGCCGCCCTGGTGGCCAACCTGGTCGAGGCCGACCTGTTGGTGATCCTCACCGACCGTGATGGCATGTTCGACGCCGACCCGCGCAACAACCCCGATGCCCAGCTTATCTACGAAGCCCGCGCCGATGATCCGGCGCTGGATGCGGTCGCCGGCAGTGTCGGCGGTGCCCTGGGCCGCGGTGGCATGCAGACCAAGCTGCGCGCTGCGCGCCTGGCGGCGCGTTCGGGGGCCCACACCATTATCGTCGGCGGGCGCCTGGAGCGCGTGCTCGATCGCCTCAAGGCCGGTGAGCGCATCGGTACGCTGCTGTCGCCGGAACGCGGCATGCTGGCGGCGCGCAAGCAATGGCTGGCCGGTCATCTGCAAACCCGTGGCACCCTGGTGCTGGACGCGGGCGCAGTAGCAGCGTTGTCCCAGGGCAACAAGAGCCTGCTGCCGGTGGGGGTGAAGTTGGTGCAGGGCAGCTTCCGCCGTGGCGAGATGGTGGTGTGCGTTGCGCCAGACGGTCGCGAGATTGCGCGCGGCCTGGCCAATTACAGCGCCCTGGAAGCACAGAAGATTATTGGACAACCCTCCGACGCCATTGTCGGACTCTTGGGTTATATGGCAGAACCGGAACTGGTTCACCGCGACAACCTGATCCTGGTCTAACCATAGGAAATACACGATGCGCGTGATGAAGGGATTGCTCGGCCTGCTGTTGGCCGTGCCGCTGCTGGCCTCGGCCGAAGAGGTCGGCCAGGTGTCGACGGTGTTCAAGTTCGTCGGCCCTAACGACCGGATTGTGGTCGAAGCGTTTGACGACCCCAAGGTCGATGGCGTGACGTGCTACCTGTCCCGCGCCAAGACCGGCGGGGTAAAGGGCGGCCTGGGCCTGGCCGAAGACCGTGCCGAAGCCTCGATCGCCTGCCGCCAAGTGGGCCCGATCCACTTCAAGGGTGAGCTCAAGGACGGCGACGAAGTGTTCAAGGAGCGCACCTCCCTGGTGTTCAAGACCATGCAGGTCGTGCGTTTCCTCGACAAGAAGCGCAACACCCTGGTGTATCTGGTCTACAGCGACCGCCTGATCGAAGGCAGCCCGCAGAATGCGGTGACGGCGATTCCTATTCTGCCCTGGCCGACCGCTCAGTAACCTGCAGGCGAGTTTCGTCACTGGCGTCTATGATTGCAGCTTTGCCGGTTGTAAGCTCCGAAGGGCTGCAATGCAAAGAACATGGGATATCTGGAGTTCGTCATGAGTGCTTTCCACGATCTGAAACTCAAAGCCTTGGACGGACAAGCACTACCGCTGGCGCCTTTCAAGGGCCAAGTCGTGCTGGTGGTCAATGTGGCGTCCAAATGTGGTTTGACCCCGCAATATAGGCCGTTGGAGAGCCTCTACCAGCAGTACAAGGACCAAGGGTTCACAGTGCTAGGCTTGCCATGCAACCAGTTTGCAGGCCAGGAGCCCGGCACCGAGGAAGAAATTCAGCAGTTCTGTGACCTGAACTACGGCGTGACCTTTCCACTGGGCAGCAAGATCGAGGTCAACGGCCCTGATCGGCACCAGTTGTACCGCTTGCTGGCGGGCGAGGGCGCTGAATTCCCCGGGGATATCACCTGGAACTTCGAGAAATTCCTGTTAGGTAAAGATGGCCGCGTACTTGCGCGCTTCTCACCCCGTACGTCCCCTGACGATCCCTCCATCATCCAGGCGATCGAAAAAGCCCTGAGCTGACTCCAATCCACTGTAGGAGCGAGCTTGCTCGCGAAAAACACCAACGATAACGCGTCCTTCCTTAAGTACGCGACGTCCTCAGGTGCTTCGCGAGCAAGCTCGCTCCTACAGGTATTCGGGTGCTTCTGTACCTTAATCATTTAGATCAATAGTGCTATGAGTGGCGCTGTGGTCTGCATATTATCCACGTCATAAATTTCTTTGCCGTGGAGCGTTCCATGCCCGTCCAAGCCTTGTTCAAACCCTTCCAGCTCGGTGCATTGCAACTGTCGACCCGCGTGGTGATGGCGCCCATGACCCGCTCGTTCTCCCCGGGTGGCGTGCCCAATTCCAAAGTCATTGAGTACTACCGCCGCCGTGCGGCTGCGGGTGTGGGCTTGATCATCACTGAAGGCACCGTGGTCGGGCACCAGGCCTCAAACGGCTATCCCAACGTGCCGCATTTCTACGGCGAAGCCGCCTTGGCTGGCTGGAAGAAAGTGGTCGATGCGGTCCACGCCGAAGGCGGCAAGATTGTCCCGCAGCTGTGGCATGTGGGCAGTGTGCGCCGTATCGGCACCGAGCCTGACGCCAGCGTGCCGGCTTATGGCCCGACGGAAAAGCTCAAGGACGGCAATGTCGTTGTGCACGGCATGACCAAGCAAGACATCAAGGACGTGATCAACGCCTTCGCCCAGGCCGCCAAGGATGCCCAGGCGATCGGCATGGACGGCGTGGAAATCCACGGTGCCCACGGCTACCTCGTCGACCAGTTTTTCTGGGAAGGCAGCAACCAGCGCACCGACGAATACGGTGGCAGCCTGGCCAACCGTTCGCGCTTTGCCATTGAACTGATCCAGGCGACCCGCGCCGCTGTCGGCCCGGACTTTGCGATCATCTTGCGTTTCTCCCAGTGGAAGCAGCAGGACTACACCGCGCGCCTGGTACAAACCCCTGAAGCGTTGGGTGAGTTCCTCAAGCCACTGGCTGACGCCGGTGTGGATATTTTTCACTGCTCCACTCGCCGTTTCTGGGAGCCGGAATTTGAAGGCTCTGACCTCAACCTGGCCGGCTGGACGCGTCAGCTCACCGGCAAGCCAACCATCACCGTGGGCAGCGTGGGCCTGGATGGCGAGTTCCTGCAGTTCATGGTCAACACCGACAAGGTTGCCCAGCCTGCCAGTCTGGAGAAACTGCTGGAGCGCCTGAACAACGATGAGTTCGACCTCGTAGCCGTGGGCCGTGCGTTGCTGGTGGACCCGGATTGGGCCGTGAAGGTGCGCGAAGGGCGCGAGGGCGACATCTTGCCCTTCAGTCGTGAGGCGTTGATGACCCTGGTGTGAGCGGTGAGAGGGCAGGCACTCGCTGACCGTCCTCGCATACTCCACGCAACTGGCGCTCGAATTGCTCGATAATCGCCGGCCAGCCCTGACGGCTGGCATGTTGTCGGGCATTCAAGCGCGCTCTGCGTAGCGTTTCGCGCTCCTCCAGCAGCCAGATGGCCGCATCGCAAAACGCGTTTTCATCCCCAGGCATTGCCAGTGCGCCGCTATAGCCATGACGCAGATGCTGGCTTGCGGCTGCTTGATCATAAGCCACCACGCCCAGGCCTGAAGCCATCGCTTCAAGTACCACATTGCCGAAGGTTTCGGTCAGGCTTGGGAACAGGAACAAATCCCCTGAGGCGTAATGCTTTGCCAACTCTTCGCCGCGTTGAGCTCCGCAGAACACCGCATCGGGCAAGTCACGTTCCAGTGACGAACGCTGGGGGCCGTCACCGACGATAATCAGCTTCATGCGCCGCATGGGGTAGGTGTCTTGCAATGCCTCAAAGCAGCGCTTGAGCAGCCCCAGATTCTTCTCCTGAGCCAGGCGTCCCACATGCAGCACGGCAATATCGTCGTTCGCCAAGCCCCAATCATCACGCAAGGCGTTATTGCGTTTGGCTGGATGGAACAGTTGGCTGTCCACCCCCCGCGACAACATGCCCAGACGCTCGAAATGTCGACGCTCCAACTCCAGGCGCTGACTGGCGCTTGGCACCAGGGTCAGGCTTGAGCGGTTATGAAACCAGCGCAGGTAATGGGTGACCACGCGGCTCAACAGGCTCAAGCCATACTGGTTCGAATACTGCTGGAAATTGGTATGAAAGCCGCTGACCACGCTGATGCCCAGGCGCCGCGCGGCGCGCAACGCCGAAAGCCCCAGCGGCCCTTCGGTGGCGATATACAGCACATCGGGGCGCTGGCGCGTCCAGCGGCGCAGTAACTTGCGCATTGACGATTGGCCCCATTGCAGGCCTGGATAGCCGGGCAGTGGCCAGCCGCGGCACAGCAGCAGTTCATCGTCGCTGGGGCGGCTTTGGTCGGCACTTTGGCGTGGGCGTACCAGCTCGACCTGATGGCCGCGTGAGCGCAAACCTTCGCACAGGCGGCCAAGGGTATTGGCCACCCCGTTGATTTCCGGCGGGAAGGTTTCGGTAATGAGGGTGATGTGAAGCGAGGCTGTCGTCATGACCCACAGTGTCGGCGTGGGCCATGTCGCCATTGTGTCAGTGCGATGATGGATTTATGACTTGGCCACCGCTTGCTGCGCCATCGCTTCGGCGCCTTGTTCACGCACCCAGAACAACGTCGCCCCGGCCACCGCCGCTGGCATCATCAACAGGTTGACCACCGGCACCAGCAGCACCAGGTAAACAATGCCGCCAAAGCTCATGCTCTGCCAGCGCTTCTGGCGCAGCCACGCCAGCATCTCGTTCCAGCCCAGCTTGTGGTTATCGGCCGGGTAGTCGATGTACTGGATCGCCATCATCCACACGCCAAACAACAGCCACAACGGCGCCGCGATCAGGTTGACCACCGGGATGAACGACAGGATAAACAGGCCGATGGCACGTGGCAGGAAGTAACCCAGCTTGCGCATCTCCCGCGCCAGGGTGCGCGGGACCATGGCGGCCAGTTCAGCCCAACTGAACGGCGGGAAGTCATCGGTGCCCCGTACCACCACCTCGACTTTCTCGGCAAGAAACCCGTTGAACGGCGCGGCGATGATATTGGCGAGCATGGTGAAGGTGAAAAACACCATCAGCACCACCAGCACCACAAACAGCGGCCACAACAGGTAATTCAAAAAGCCTAGCCAGTGGGGCAGCGTTGGCATCAAGCTATCGACCCACAGGCTGAACTGATGGCCGGCGAAATAGATCAACCCGACGAACAACACCAGGTTGATCGCCAACGGCAGCAACACGAACAGGCGCAGGCCAGGGCTCAACACCAGTTTGAGGCCTTCACGCAGGTATTGCGGGCCGGAAAGAGCAGGGGCGGGCATGGAGTACTCCGAGCAAAATGGCGAACGCGCCGACCTTACCGGCTTTGCACCTGATGTGAAAGCGTGGGCAGGTAAGCGACATCCAGGGTTACAAAGGGGTCGATTAACTTGAATGCGCGCATAGAGAACACCTATGAGCTGGATTGTTAATGCGTATTTCCTTAATCTTGCCCCCCTCGATACGCTGCACCCATTATTTTTCAGGACCTGGCGAGTTAAAGCCTTCCCCAAGTGCTTCGCCGTCCTTTTTTATTCCCGCCGCCCTGTGGTCTGGGCGGTCGGTAGGAGTGAGTCATGTCAGATACCCGTCATTCCCGAGTGATTATTCTCGGTTCCGGCCCTGCCGGTTACAGCGCCGCTGTCTACGCTGCCCGGGCCAATCTCAAGCCGCTGCTGATCACCGGCATGCAGGCGGGCGGTCAGTTGACCACCACTACTGAAGTCGACAACTGGCCGGGCGACGTGCACGGCTTGACCGGCCCGGTGCTGATGGAGCGTATGAAAGAGCACGCCGAGCGCTTTGAAACCGAGATCGTCTTCGACCATATCAACAAGGTCGACTTCTCGAAGAAGCCTTACAGCCTGACCGGTGACAGCGGTGTGTACACCTGCGACGCGCTGATCATCGCCACCGGCGCCAGTGCTCGTTACCTGGGCCTGCCGTCGGAAGAAGCGTTCATGGGCAAGGGCGTTTCGGCCTGCGCCACCTGCGACGGTTTCTTCTACCGCAACAAGCCGGTTGCCGTGGTCGGCGGTGGCAACACTGCCGTGGAAGAGGCGCTGTACCTGGCCAACATCGCCAGCACCGTGACCCTGGTTCACCGCCGCGAGACCTTCCGCGCCGAGAAAATCCTGATCGACAAGCTGCACGCCCGTGTCGCTGAAGGCAAGATCATCCTCAAGCTCAACGCCACCCTGGATGAAGTCCTGGGCGACAACATGGGCGTGACCGGTGCCCGCCTGAAAAACAACGACGGCAGCTTCGACGAGCTGAAAGTCGACGGCGTATTCATCGCCATTGGCCACACCCCGAACACCTCGCTGTTCGAGGGCGTGCTGGAAGCCAAGGACGGGTACCTGGTGGTGCAGGGCGGCCGTGAAGGCAATGCGACTGCGACCAACATCGAAGGTATCTTCGCTGCTGGCGACGTGGCAGACCACGTCTACCGCCAGGCCATCACCTCGGCCGGCGCCGGTTGCATGGCGGCCCTGGATGCCGAGCGTTACCTCGACGGTTTGAAGGACGCTTCGTTCTAAACCCGTTGACTTAAAAAAAGCCGGCTGCGAAGCCGGCTTTTTTATGCCTGCGATCTAGCCTACACCGCTAAACAAATGTGGGAGCTGGCTTGCCTGCGAAGGCGGCCTAACAGCCGACGCCAATCTACCTGACACCTCGCAATCAAACTTTGGGAGCGGGCTTGCTCGCGAAGGCGGTCTGGCAGTCAACACAGCTGGATTGTGTGTATATCCATTCCTGCGGTAACGGCCCCCTAGGGTTCCGCCCTGACGGCGGGTCACTTTGGAAAAGCCCCAAAGTAACCAAAG
The DNA here is from genome assembly GCF_030687795.1 of Pseudomonas sp. FP215. NCBI lineage: Bacteria > Pseudomonadati > Pseudomonadota > Gammaproteobacteria > Pseudomonadales > Pseudomonadaceae > Pseudomonas > Pseudomonas sp. FP215. The sequence continues at coordinate 5,519,393 of NZ_CP117447.1, read as the reverse complement.
GGCTCTTGCCCCACCACTCGGCACCTCGCTTGGGCTCGGTGTGCCCGTAATCCGCCAGTGATTTGGGGGGCCCCCGCCACGCGCCATCCATGGCGCGGGGCGGCTAAACCGGCATCCCTGCCGGTTTACCCCCCAAATCCCTGTCGAATTCCGGCCAGCGTGGTTTGATGGGGCGCCTAAGATCAAAAGCAGATCAAGAGCGGCTCGCTTCGCATCGTGGTTACCGGTCAGTTAAGCGGTCATCGCGTTCTGTAGGAGCGAGCTTGCTCGCGAAAAACGTTAACGATAACGCGTGCTTGCTGAATGAGCGCGGCGCCTTTGAGTTTTTCGCGAGCAAGCTCGCTCCTACAGGCATCAGGGCACGCCCGGCGCCCACATTGAGCGGGGTCGACGATAAAATCAGCGGCGGGTCAGAGGCTGTTCAGCAAACTTCACTGCGGCCAACCCATGGGCAATCAACGCCCGAATATTGCCATGGTCACTGCCGTCCGGAGTGGCCACCACCGACCGGTAATGCTCACCAAACGCCAGCAGTGCTTCCTGATCACTCAACCCTTCCAGCAGCGCCAGACCCAAGGTCTTGCACGACCCTTCATTTTGCCCGGCGGCATTTTCCACACCGCCGTTGGTGAAGGCTTGCGGTTGGTAGTCGTAACCGGCGGCGATAAAGGCCAGGGTGTCGGCAAAGACATGTTCGCCGCTGTTGAGGCTGGCGCGCAGGGTATTCAAATCAGTCATCGGTTCTGGCTCTTTCTTAACGGGTGTAGGTGAGATTACCTATAGTAACTTTTTCAAGGTTATTTCGAACCACATGCAAGCTGACGGGCGGGTTAGAACGTCTTACTTGCGCCGGCCACTATTGTTGCGCTGCACAGGTTGTCGAAGCCAGTAAAGCTGGTGCATTCGGCTTTCGAGAGGTCGGTGTCGATATAGCTCAGCGACCAGTTAACGCCGACCAACTCGCGGCTGAGCTTGATTTCCCAGTTGTGATAATCGGCACGGCCGTTGCCGTTGTTACTGAAAAATACGTCGTCTTTGTAGTCCACGTATTCATAGCGAGCTTCCAGGCCGACCTCTGCGGGCAGCACGGTGTGGTAACCGATGAACCACGATGACAGGTCCTCGTCTTGTTTACCCTTGTGGAACTCGCCATGTTCATCCTCGTAGTCAGGGCCTTTCATGTTGCGCACGTATTTGCCGCCAAGCAGAACGCCGTAAACATCCAGGACAGTCTTGAGTTCGCCCTGGTTGTAATCGCTTTGGCGCGGGTACTCATACTGCGTGTAGAAGCTGTCCAGGCTGATGCGGTCATGGATTTGCCAAAAATAGCCGGCGAAATATTCGATCTCCTGGCGCGTTTTGGAGCCATTGCCAAAGTCGACATTCGAGGTCCAGACGCCGGCGTACAAACCACTGGCGTGGTTGAGGGTAACCCCCAGTTGTGCGGCAGGGTCACCCAGGGTTTGCGAGATGCCACTGGTGCGATAGTCGCTGACCAGCGCGGGGTTGATGATGAGCTCGAAGCTGTCGTTGAGCTCGACGGCTTGAGCGTTGATCAGGGGCGTCAAGGCGAGCGCTGCAAGCGTGAAGACGGAAAGTGCGTTCATAGGAGTCTCTTATTGTTATGAGTGTGTGAGTTATTCCAGGCGCGACCGTGCCCAGCGCCGCTCTGGGAGCGGCGTCAGGTGTTTGCGTAATATTGAGCGAGTGAGTCAGATCTGTTTGCCGGAGAAGAAGGTGTTCAGGACCTTGGTCTCGAATAGCTCGTCGTCGCTGACCTTGAACACATCGCGATCAAGGACGATCAGGTCAGCCTGCTTACCGGGTTCCAAAGAGCCGATCTGTTGATCCAGGCGAAGGGTTTTGGCGGCATTGATGGTGTAGGCGTAGAACATGGCCTGGCGATCAAGGCTTTCCTTGGCGTTGAGCACCCCCAACGGGCCTTTACGCGTGCTGGCCTGAGCAATGGCATTCCACGGGTTGGGGCCAGAGACGGGCCAGTCACTGCCGCCCGCGATGGTTGCACCCGCGTCATGCAGGGATTTGGCGGGGTACAGGTGATCGTAGGCAGACGTACTGATGTAAGGCTTGACCAGTTCTTCGGTGTAACTCTCGCTGGTGGCCCACAGCAATTGCATGGAGGCAATGACCCCCAGTTGCTTGAAGCGAGGGAAGTCTTCTGGATCGACCACTTGCAAGTGGGCGAGGCTATGGGCCACAGGCGTCGGGTTGAGGCGGCGCGCATAATCGAAGCCATTGAGGGCTTCACGTACGGCGCGGTCACCGTCCGCGTGTACATGCATGATCCAGCCGCGCTTTTCCGCAGCCACCACCAACTCACCGAAATGCTTCGGATCGATCAGCAACTGACCGCGTTTATTAGTGTTTTTGTAGGGGGCGATGACCGCTGCGGTCTGCCCTGGAAACTCCATGATGCCGTCAGCAAAGATCTTGATGCCGGGGAATGTCAGATTGGGCACGCCCTCGAATTTTTTCATCACTTTGGCCACGACTTCCAGGTCGGCCGGCTTGCTTTTGGAGTTGGTCAGCATCAAGGCGGCGACGTGGGCACTGAGTTCGCCCTTCTCGGCCAGTTCGCGGTAGAACGGCAGCACGCCGTAGCTCTGCTCCGTGGCGGTGAAGTCGAACAGCGAGTCGCCATTGCCGGCGTTTGATGCCGCATCCATCCACGCGGTGACGCCATAACCATTATTGACCTTCACCGCTTCGCGGGCAGCCTTGAGCATGATCTCTTTGCTCGGTGCAGGAACCTTATTGCGCACCTGATCCCAGCGAGACTCGGCAAAATAACCGGTGGGGGTGAAGTCGTTTTCGTGACCGATGTAGTCACGCTCGTTCGCAGGCAGGCCTTTTACCAGTGCTGCATCGACTTTCACACGCTTGAGCATGGCGTTGTTGGCCCAGCCGGTGTGGCCGTCGATGCCACTGAGCACCAGCGGTTGGTCGGCCCAGCGGCCGTGGTTGAAGATCTTGCCCAGTTCGCGGCTTTTATCCCAATAGGCCGAGCTGGTGCCGGCAATTAAGATGACGTCCCCGGATCTGGCCCGGCCTGCCTTATCTTGCTCGATGATCCATTGCTCAAGCTCGGGCAATGGCTTTTCTTCATCCAGCAAGTTGGCACCCAGACTCGCGAGGCCCGCAGACACCGGATGGCTGTGAGTATCAATCATGCCGGGCATCAACACCTTGCCCGCAAGGTCGAACCGTTGAGTGGTGGCATCGGCGAGGGCATTGATCTGCGCATCACTGCCGACTTTGAGGATTTTTCCGTTTTCCACCGCCACCGCTTGAGCCAGCGCTTGGCCGGGGACACCGGTGAAAACCTTGCCATTGGTGAATACCAGATCGGCTGCTGCCATGGCCTGCAGTGAGGGCACCGTTAACATCGCGGCCAGAACACAGGGGGTCAATCGCTTCATTCAAAGGTCCTTTATTGATTTTGTTCTATTGAGGTTTTAGCGACGCAGCACATCAATGGCCGGCGAACGCACGGTTCCTTGTTTGAAGTCGATAATGCGGGCGCAAGAAGGCTGGCCTCTATCCGATTTACGCTTGCGTGCGCGCCTCATTTTGGTGCGCAAGCGCTTGGGGGCCGATTCAGCGGGGACGTAAGAGTGTGCGGCTGGGGAGTTCGCCAAAAAGCTGGTAATAGGCCTGGGAGAAACGGCCCAGGTGCCAGAATGACCAGCGCATGGCGATTTCCGCCACGGTCGTCTCTGCGGGCACCCTGCGCAGTAAGTCGCGGCGGGCAAAGTTCAATCGGCGTAACCGCTGCCATTGGCTGGGTGATACACCGATAGAAGACGTGAAGCGTTGTTGCAACTGACGAACAGACACCCCCGCGCCGTTGGCCAGTTGCAACACATTGAAGTGTTCTTGCGGGCTGGCCATGACCAGGTCGAAAACCCGTTGGATAAGGCGGCGGTCATGGGCTCGGTGTTTCAGGCTTGCCAGGTCCGGCGTCTGACTCGGGCAATCGAGGATATACAGGCAATCGTCGACCAGCTGTTGTGCCAGCCCTGCTTCAGGCACCGGGGATTGCCCCACGGCCAACCGTTGAAGCGTGCTGCTTAACCAGTGGCCAAAAACCTGGCTCTGCCGGGAAACCAGCGGGGTGAGGAGCATGCCATCCAGGCTGCTCAAGTTCAGGCAATCAAGTTGCTTGAGGTATTGAGGGCCGATCACCACCGCGACTTCTTTATAGTTTTGCGGGGTCACCCAGGTGTTCTGACTGTCCTCGTTGAGCAGGTACAGCGATCCGTCACCCGTATCAAAACTAAAGACCAATGAACCGGCGGGCGCATGGAAATGCTGCTCCACCCGCGTGTTCATCTGCTCTTCATACACCTCGATGCCGTCCAACTGCATGTACACAACTTTGCCCTGGAAATACCCCGGGGACATTTGCTGGTAGTGCTCCTGCCAGCCGGAAATCGCCAGTTGCTGATCCACATCCGCAGTATCAAAGGTTTGAATCTGCATGCTTTTGCTTTCCTGGTTTTTCCCGCGGGCGGGTCGCACGTCGTGAGGGCTTAGCGCCTAACCCTGTGGGTTGCCTTTGGCAAACGCGGCCTGTTGGTCGGCGTTGGCTTCTTGCTGGTAGTGGGCTTTCCACTCGGCGTACGGCATGCCGTACACCACTTCACGGGCGTCATCGAGGCTGAGCTCGATCTGGCGCTCGTCGGCTTCGGCTTTGTACCACTTGGACAGGCAGTTGCGGCAGAAGCCGGCAAGGTTCATCAGGTCGATGTTCTGCACATCCTTGCGGCTGTCCAGATGGGCCACCAGTCGGCGAAAGGCGGCGGCTTCGAGTTCGAGGCGTTGTTGGTCGTTCATAAGGCTCACTTGCTATCAGCGGCTGGCGGCCAGAGTGATCGAAACCGACTCGGCAAAGCGCAGCGCGTGGGGTTTGTCTACTTCGACTTCGGCGTACAGTACCGATTCGTTGCTCATCACCAGGTCCAGCAGTTCCTGGGTCAGGCGCTCCAGCAGGGCAAAGCGATTGCCTTCGACGTGAGCGATGATGGTCTTGGTGATGGTGCGGTAGTTCAGGGCGTGGTCGATGTCGTTGTCACGTACGGCTTCCTGGGCGGCATACAGGATGGTCAGGTTGATCAGCACATCCTGCTTGTTGAGGATCTCGTCCTCGTTGATGCCGATAAAGGTGCGCAGGCACAGGTCCTTGACCCGGATACGCGCCATGCCTGGTTGAAGTTGTGGCATTGCTACTTGCTCCGTCCAATCAGTTGCAGGAACTCCATACGGGTGGTGTTCGACTCGCGAAAGGCGCCGAGCATCACCGAGGTGTTCATGGTTGAATTCTGTTTCTCCACGCCGCGCATCATCATGCACATGTGCTTGGCTTCGATCACCACCGCCACGCCGGCGGCCTGGGTCACGTCCTGGATGGCGTCGGCGATTTGCCGTGTGAGGTTTTCCTGGATCTGCAGGCGCCGGGCGAACATGTCGACAATGCGCGCCAGTTTTGACAGGCCCAGCACCTTGCCGGTCGGAATATAGGCCACATGGGCCTTGCCGATAAAGGGCAGCAGGTGATGCTCGCACAACGAATACAACTCGATGTCCTTGACGATCACCATCTCGTCATTGTCAGACGCAAACAGCGCGCCGTTGACGATTTCTTCCAGGTTCTGCTCATAGCCATGACACAGGTACTGCATGGCCTTGGCGGCACGCTTGGGCGTATCGAGCAGGCCCTCGCGCTGTGGGTCTTCGCCCAGGCCCTTGAGGATTTCGCGGTAGTGGTGGGGCAGGGATAAGGTCATACAACATCCTCAAAAACGGCTTACTTGATATGCCGCCCACCGTTGACGGTCAGGGTGGTACCGGTGACATAGGGGTTGTCCAGCAGGTAACGCACGCTCTGGTAGATCACCTCGGGCCCGGGCTCGATGCCCAGGGCTGACTTGGCCAGGACCTTGGTGCGATAGGCCGCGTCATCGCCTTCGTTGAACATCACCATCGCCGGGGCGATGCCGTTGACCTTGATCAGCGGCGCAAACTGCGCGGCAAACGATAACGTGAGGCTGTCGAGCCCGGCCTTGGTGGCGCAATAGGCGATGTGCTGCCGGCTGCCCTTGCGCACCACGTCATCGCTGATATGCACGATATCGGCGGGTGTCGAACGTTGCAGCAAAGGTGAACAATGCAGGTTGATCAGGTACGGCGCAAGCATGTGCACGCTGAACATGTCGATAAAGGCACGGCTTTCGTCGCCTGGGGTTTCGGCGACCCAGGTTGAAGCGTTGTGGATGATTGCGCGCAGGCTTTGGGTATGGGTTTTGACTGCGCCAATGAAAGCCAGCACGCCGGCTTCGCTGGAGAAGTCGGCAAACACGCCGATGGCACCCCGTTCACGTAGCGCCTGCACGCCGGGGCGTTCGCTGCGGTAGCTGAACATCACGGCTTGGCCTTCATCCAGCAGGCGCTCGGCGCAATGCAGGCCGACACGCTGGCCGGCACCGGTGATCAGGATCGGAGCGTTGGTTGCATTCATGGGAGGCTCAAGTCGCTGGCAGGCTCAAACTATACCAGCGCCCCGGCCTCCCTGTACTCAAGCGGCGGCTTCGGTGACCTTGCGAGTGGGCGAGGGGTGCAGCCAATTCGCCAGCAGATGGGTCGACAGCGGTATAAAGAGGTAGACCATCAACGGGGTCAGGGCAGCGGTGCTGACCAGTACGCGGCTGAACAGGTCCAACTCGCTGAGCAGCGGCCCCAGGCCGAAGTTGAACAGCAACGATACCGGGAAAAATGCCAACCAGATGGCCACGGCCTGTTTCCAGCGTGGCGGGCGGGCACCTACTGCGCCAAACCAGCCATCGATACCGCTGACACGGTGCTCCGACGGGTCGGCAAACAGCTCGCTGCCTCGGCTCAGCCACGCGCTGCGCGAAGCGGAGAACTCCCACGCATGCAGGGTTTTTTCATCGGCAAAGCGGAAGATGATCTGGAACTCATCATCATGAGGCGGCGGGGCCAGCACGCCGGAACCCAGGTAACCGGGGAAGTCAGTCGCCAATTGCTCGCCTTCGCGCAGCCAGGCCATCAACTCTTCGTAGCGACCCTTGGCCACGCGGCGCGCAACCATCAAGGTGACGGGTGAGGTAGACATCGTATATCTCCAAATCAGCAAGTGCGCCGAGCCGGGTAGGCTGTGCACGGGCGAAGCTGCGGGGTGGTGCAGCGACGCAAAAGAACAGGCAAGGATTATTCCGGATTTGCCCAAATACGCCAGAAACTTCGGATGGATCGCCGTAGATCTTGAATCATTCAGTTCAATCGGCGTTAAATGGTATTCAAATTCATACAAGTTTTTTGACCGCTGATGCCCGAAATCACTGCGCCTCTTCGCGAAACGACACCCGACAGCCACACTGACTGCGAGGGGCTGTTTCCGATTCGTGAAGTGGCAAGACTCACAGGCGTAAACCCGGTGACCTTGCGTGCCTGGGAGCGTCGCTACGGTTTGATCCAGCCGGTACGCACCGAAAGTGGGCACAGGCTGTACTCAAGCACCGATATCGACACCGTGCACCGCATCCTCGACTGGATCGAGCGGGGCGTGGCGGTGAGCAAAGTCGGTAAGCTGCTGGCGCGCGACCCACAGGCCAACGAACCGGCCACGGCGTCACGCAGCGATACTGAACTGGAGTGGCGCCAGTGGCAGGCGCAACTGCGGCTGGCCATCAGTGCCTTTGATGATCGTGAGCTCGACCGGTTGTACGGCCAGATCTTCAGCGTCTATTCGACGACCGTGGTGTTCCAGGACATTTTGGTCCCGCTGTGGCAACAGTTGTTACGTCACCAAGGCCGCTTTGGCCAAGCCAGCGAGTGGCTGTTCTTCGACAATTTCCTGCGCTCGCGCGTCGCACGGTGCCTGCAAGTGGCCAGTGCCTCGCCAGCGCCCAGGGTGATGCTATCAGCCATTGCCGGAGAGTGCCGTGAGCTGGAGTTACTGGTGGCGGGCTTGTTGATGTCGAGCGAGAAGCTGGCGGTCAAGGTCCTGGGCGTTGGCCAGCCACTGGATGAGTTGACGCTGATCTGCGAGCGCACCCGGCCGCGAGCCCTGGTGCTTTTTTCCAACCATGCCCCTGGCACAGAGTTGGCGTCGCGGCTCAATCGCCTGGCCTTCACCCTCGATTGCCCGTTGTTACTGGCTGGAGAAGCGTCGGACCTGGCAGAACACAGCCTGGCAGGGTCGTCGATTGGTTGCCTGGGCAATGATGGACGCTTGATGCCGCGCCGCTTGCAGCAACTGCTCAGCGGCCATCCGGGTACCGAGCCTCAGGCGTGAACGTGAGGATGCACCAGGCGGTGTTGGTGCAGGATGAACTGGCGTAGCCGTTCGATCTCATCGGCATCGCTCTGGCTCAGGCGATAAGCGAACAGGCCTCGGGCGGTTTCGCGCTCCAGCGTGCCGCGCAGGGCGATGCGCTCGTAGCCGGAAGGGCTGAACCACAGGGAAAAGGTCTTCGGCGGTTTGACCCGGCCACGCACTTCTACCAACACACCTTTGAATGACACTTCGTGCACCCACAACGCGCTGGGGTAGCCCTTGATGTTTTCCAGCGCCACCGGCGTTTCAAGGGCCAGGCGCCACGGGCGGATCATCGGCCCGTCTTCAAAAATGCTCGGTACGCCCAGGCGCAAATGCACGGCATGGAACTCATCTTCCACCAGGTGCAACGGGAAGGTGAGTTGCTGGTTGTCGAACTGCGCCTGGATGGTGACCTGGTCGTGAGCCGCTAGCCGCGTGAGCAGGTCGCGAATCTGAGCGCCGCCATTAACCGTCAGGCTCGACCATGCATCCCGCAGGTTGAGCTGCGGGTTGTGTTGCATGTCCTGGATAAAATCCAGTTCGTCCTGCGTCAATAGCGTGTCGCGTTGCATTGATCTAGCTCAAGGCTGAGGCATTAAAAAGCCATTATCGCTCTAAAGACCGCGTTTTTTACAGTTTGTTAAATCCACTCGTCGCCTTGAGTGCCGCGAGCTCGCTCTTGAGCTCGGCTAACTGGGCTTCCAGTTGGGCGACGCGCTGTTGGGCTTTGACTTGAGTGGTGACGTCTTTTTGCACGCCGACGAAATACGTTTGCTTGTCGACCTCGTTGTACACGGTCGAAAGCGACAGTTCGTTCCAGAAAGGTGTGCCGTCCTTGCGGAAGTTGCGCAGGATCTCTCGGCAGGCGCCGCCGCTGTCGAGCGCGTCACGAATGGCCATCAAGGCCGGTTGGTCGCGGTCGCCCGCCTGCAGGAAACGGCAGTCCTGATAGAGAATCTCGTCCAGCGTGTAGCCGGTCATCCGTTCGAAGGCCGGGTTGACGTAGATCAGTGGTTTGTCCCGGCCTTCGCGTTCGGCAACGACGATCCCGTCATTGGACGCATTGACGACCATTTGCAGCAGTTTGGCGTTAATCATAGAGCGGTCCCTGGCCTGATTTTGACCTTGCCAGTTTATGGCAAGTCTCGAATGTTGCACGGTGCGCACTGAAATATTGGCACAGGCTGCTAATATCCCACGCTTTCACTCAACTACAGGATCAGATTGATGAAAGTCGCCATCCTTTCCGGCTCGGTCTACGGTACGGCTGAAGAAGTCGCTCGCCACGCGCAAGACATCCTCAAGGACGCAGGTTTCAACGCCTGGCACAATTCTCGTGCCACGCTGGCAGAGGTGCTGGCCTTTGCTCCCGATGCATTCCTTGCCGTGACCTCGACCACCGGCATGGGCGAGCTGCCCGACAATCTGATGCCCCTGTATTCGACCATTCGTGACCAACTGCCCCCCGCCTGGCGCGGCCTGCCAGGTGCAGTCATCGGCCTGGGCGACGCCAGCTATGGCGATACCTTCTGTGGCGGTGGTGAACAAATGCGCGAATTGTTCGCCGAACTGGGCATCCGCGAAGTGCTGCCAATGCTGCGCCTGGACGCCAGCGAGAGCGTCACCCCGGAAGCTGACGCCGAGCCTTGGCTGGCCGAGTTGGTCACTGCACTGCGAGGCTGAACCCCAGGGAGCGCCGTTATTGACGGCGCTTGTTTGACCCATATCTGTACTATTCTCATGACTGACTCGCTCAGTCATCAAGCTGGCTGCCAAGGCAACTCCTTGCACCTCGGCGTCTGACTAGACTGGCTCTCACTTTAGACACCCTAAGAAGTGCGCCAAGGAGGTCATTGCCATGAGCCTAGCCCCTGCTCCATCGCCACAAAACGTCAAAGCCCAGGTCAGCGCTGCCGAATGGCAAACCCGCGTGGACCTGGCGGCCTGTTATCGGCTGGTGGCCATGCACGGCTGGGATGACCTGATCTTTACGCATATTTCGGCCAAGGTGCCGGGCACTGAAGATTTCCTGATCAACCCCTATGGGCTGATGTTCCATGAGATCACCGCGTCGAGCCTGGTCAAGGTTGATCAGGCCGGCAATAAGCAAATGGACAGCCCCTACGAGATCAACCCGGCGGGCTACACCATCCACAGCGCCATCCACGAAGTGCGCCATGACGTGACCTGCGTGCTGCATACCCACACCGCTGCGGGTGTGGCGGTATGTGCGCAAAAGCAGGGCGTATTGCCCATCAGCCAGCAATCGCTGTTCGTGCTGTCCAGCCTTGGCTATCACGCCTATGAAGGCGTGGCGCTCAATCACGAGGAAAAGGCCCGCCTGCAAGCGGATCTGGGCCAGAATAATTTCCTGATGCTGCACAACCACGGCCTGCTGACCTGCGCCGGTAGCATCGCCGACACCTTCCTGATGATGTTCACCTTCCAGCGCGCCTGCGAGATCCAGGTACTGGCCCAGAGCGGCGGCACCGAGTTGATCGCCATCGAGCCGCAGATTCTGGCCGGTGCCAAGGCGATGGTGGCAGCTGTCACAAAAAGCGCCCAAGGTATGGGCGGTGCGCTGGCTTGGCCGGCACTGCTGCGCAAATTGGACCAACAGGACCCCGGGTATAAAAGCTGATGCCACTCGCCGAGATACCGCTCAGAGCCTGGCGCAAGCGCGGCCAGGACTTCGTCTTTCGTGGCCACACCGTGCGGTATTGGGTGGCCGGGCAGGGCGAGCCGTTGCTGCTGATTCATGGTTTCCCTACGGCCAGTTGGGACTGGCACTACCTGTGGCAGCCCCTGGCCCAGCGCAACCTGGTGATCGCCTGCGACATGCTCGGCTTTGGCGACTCGGCCAAACCCTTGAACCACGAGTATTGCCTGCTGGAACAGGCCGATCTGCAACAGGCGCTGCTTGAGCATCTGCGGGTAGAGCGGCCGGTGCATGTGTTGGCCCATGATTATGGAGACAGCGTCGCCCAGGAATTATTGGCCCGGCATTACGAGGGGCGGTTCCAGATGGCGAGCTGTGTATTTCTCAACGGCGGGCTGTTTCCGGAGACCCATCGGCCGGCGCTGGTGCAAAAGCTATTGCTCAGCCCGTTGGGCTGGATGATCGGCCGGGCCTTTGGGCGCAATGCCTTGGCCAGCAGTTTCAACCAGATCTTCGGCCCCCAGACGCGACCCAGTGAAAGTGTGCTGGATGATTTCTGGAGTTTGATCAGTTGCAACGACGGCCCGCGTATTCTGCACAAACTCATCGCCTATATTCCCCAACGCCGTCGCCTGCGCGAGCGCTGGCTGGCGGCCATGCAGCGAGGCGAAGTGCCGCTGCGGGTGATCGACGGCGAGGTAGACCCGATTTCCGGTGCCCATATGGTCGAGCGCTATCGCCAACTGGTGCCCGAGCCCGACACGATAAGGCTGGCCAATATCGGCCACTACCCGCAGATCGAGGCGCCGGTCCAGGTACTCAGGCACTACCAGGCGTTTCGTGAGCGCATCGGCCAGCCTTCACCGCGTGCGGCCTATTCCTGAGCCTGCGCATCATCCCGCTGCCTTATCAGGCACCATTCAGCCTTGGCCGTCTTTATTGTGACCAAAGGCTGCGTGCGTGACACTCTGCCTATTCCCATTGTCGCCAGCGGAGTTCGGTATGAGTGAGTCAGTGCAGTTCCAGGATAAGGTCGTGATCGTCACCGGTGCCGGTGGTGGCTTGGGCCAGGCCCATGCGCTGCTGTTCGCCAAGCACGGGGCCAAAGTGCTGGTCAACGACCTGGGGGGCTCAACCCAAGGCGAGGGCGCCAATGCCTCGGCGGCCGACCGGGTGGTGGCGCAGATTCGCGCGGCGGGCGGCATTGCCGAAGCCAACCATGACTCCGTCACCGACGGCGACAAGATCGTACAGAACGCCCTGGATGTTTTCGGCCGGGTCGACGTGGTAGTCAACAACGCCGGGATCCTGCGCGACAAGACCTTCCATAAAATGGATGACAGCGACTGGGACCTGGTTTACCGGGTGCATGTCGAAGGCGCCTACAAAGTCACCCGCGCCGCCTGGCCGCATTTGCGCGAGCAGGGTTATGGCCGGGTGATCTTTACGGCGTCGACGTCCGGTATCTACGGCAACTTTGGCCAGTCCAACTACGGCATGGCCAAGTTGGGCCTGTATGGCTTGACCCGCACCCTGGCGCTGGAAGGGCGCAAGAACAACATCCTGGTCAATGCGATTGCCCCCACCGGTGGCACGCGCATGACCGAAGGGCTGATCCCGCCGCAGGTGTTCGAGCGCCTCAAGCCGGAACTGGTCAGCCCACTGGTGGTTTACCTGGGCAGTGACGCCTGTGAGGAAACCGCAGGCTTGTTTGAAGTGGGTGGCGGCTGGATCGGCAAGACCCGTTGGGAGCGCAGCCTGGGCGTGGGCTTTGACCCCGAGGCCGGTTTTTCGCCGGAGGATGTGGCCGCGCATTGGCAGCAAATCTGCGACTTTGAAGGGGCTGCGCACCCCAAGGACAACATCGAGGCGTTGAAGGAAATGATGGCTAACTTGCAGAAGTTCAGCCTCTGATCATTGCCGGTAAATCAATGAATCCCACGGGGCGTCGATGACGCCCCGTTTTATTTTTGGCATAAAAAAGGCCGCTGCATAGGCAGCGGCCGAAGTAAGACGTTGGATCAAGGAGCGACAAATCAACGTCAGTGAACACCGGGAACAGACTGATTACTGGATCAATCCGCTATAAATCAGCTTTTCTCCCCAATGCGGGAGCGGGCTGTTTGCCCTGAAAGCCAGGCAAGAATAATCGGTTGTAACAGAATGAGTAATAGCAAATCGGGACAAGGACTGTTACCGGATCGGCAATAATTACAAGGCGTCATCGATTCTTCTGATAACCCTTCATCCATCGCATGCATGCCACCAGGCCAACGCCCGGCCAGAGAACCCCATCATCCTTTCGGGCGACAACACGAATACCTCCTTGGTGCGCTTATCGCTCCTCAAGGGCGGCAGTAGGGTGGGGCCTTCTGTCACTCACCGGGGAAGACGCATGACAAAAACAATAATGCGCGCCATCTTCACGCCACAGGCGCTGGCCACTGCGGTTGCGCTGGGCTGCTGTGCCCAGGCGCAGGCTGTTTCGTTCAACATCGGCGAGATCGAAGGGCAATTCGACTCCTCGCTGTCGGTCGGCGCTAGTTGGGGCATGCGCGATGCCGATAAAAGCCTGGTCGGCACCGTCAATGGCGGGACGGGCCAGGCGTCCACCGGGGATGACGGGCGCCTCAACTTCAAGAAGGGCGAGACCTTCTCCAAGATCTTCAAGGGGCTGCACGACCTTGAATTGAAGTACGGCGACACCGGCGTGTTCGTGCGTGGCAAGTATTGGTATGACTTCGAACTCAAGGACGAAGACCGCGAGTTCAAGCCCATCAGCGACCACAACCGCAAGGAAGGCGCCAAATCCAGCGGTGCGCAGATCCTCGATGCCTTCGTCTATCACAACTACTCCCTGGGCGACCTGCCCGGCACCGTGCGTGCCGGCAAGCAGGTGGTCAGTTGGGGCGAAAGTACCTTCATCGGCAACTCCATCAACAGCATCAACCCGATCGACGTGTCGGCGTTCCGCAGGCCCGGTGCCGAGATCAAGGAAGGCTTGATCCCGGTGAACATGCTGTTTGCCTCCCAGAGCCTGACCAATCAACTGACCGTGGAAGGTTTCTACCAACTGGAATGGGACCAGACGGTACTCGACAACTGCGGCACCTTCTTCGGCGGGGACGTGGCGGCGGATGGCTGCACCAATAACTACACCGTCGGCAGCCCGGCGATCCGACCGCTGCAACCGGTGGCGGCGGCCTTTGGCCAAGGGTTTGGCGTGACCAATGAAGGCGTGATTGTGCGGCGTGCCGGTGACCGCGATGCGCGCGACTCCGGCCAGTTCGGCGCGGCCCTGCGCTGGCTGGGCGATGACACTGAATACGGCCTGTACTTTATGAACTACCACAGCCGCACACCCACCGTCGGCACCCTGACCGCCAATACCAACCTGGCCACCATCGGGCGCATCATCAACACTGCCAACGCCCTGGCACCCGGTTCCGGGGGCGGTTTGGCGCAAAGCACCATGCTCGGCCGCGGCCAGTACTACCTGGATTACCCGGAAGACATCCGCCTGTTCGGCGCGAGTTTCTCCACCACCTTGCCCACGGGCACGGCGTGGACCGGCGAAATCAGCTATCGGCCCAATGCGCCGGTGCAGCTCAACACCACCGACCTGACCCTGGCCCTGGTCAACCCTATTGCGGGCCAACTCGCCTCACCCATCCGCAGCAATTTCGGCGATGACAACAAAGGCTACCGCCGCAAGGAAATCACCCAGATCCAGAGCACCATGACCCAGTTCTTCGACCAGGTACTGGGCGCCGAGCGCCTGACCCTGGTGGGCGAAGCGGCGGTGGTGCACGTCGCCGGCCTGGAAGACAAAAGCAAACTGCGCTACGGCCGAGACTCGGTATACGGCGCCTATGGTTTTCAAGGTGACACCGACGGTTTTGTCACCTCCACCTCGTGGGGCTACCGGGCGCGGGCGATCCTTGACTACAACAACGCCATTGCCGGTGTGAACCTCAAGCCCAACCTGTCCTGGTCCCATGACGTGGCCGGTTACGGCCCCAACGGGCTGTTCAACAAAGGGGCCAAGGCCATCAGCGTCGGCGTGGATGCGGACTATCGCAGCACCTACACCGCAAGCCTGAGCTACACCGATTTTTTTGGCGGTGACTACAACACCCTGACCGACCGCGACTTCCTCGCCCTCAGCTTCGGCGTGAACTTCTGATCTGGCTTAAAAGAAGGACAAGACCCTATGCGTAAGATGATTGCAGTGTTGGCCCTGAGCGTATTGGCCGCCAACGTAATGGCGGCGGTATCGCCCGAAGAAGCCGCCAAGCTCGGCACTACCCTGACCCCGGTCGGCGCCGAAAAAGCCGGCAACGCCGATGGCTCGATCCCTGCCTGGACCGGCGGTATCCCGAAAAACGCCGGCGCAGTGGACAGCAAGGGCTTCCTGGCTGACCCCTTCGCCAACGAAAAACCGCTGTTCGTGATCACCGCCGCCACGGTGGAAAAGTACAAGGACAAACTCTCCGACGGCCAGGTGGCGATGTTCAAGCGTTACCCCGAGACCTACAAGATTCCGGTGTACCCCAGCCACCGCACGGTCAACTTGCCGGCGGACATTTACGAGTCGATCAAGCGCAGCGCCGTGAATGTGAAGGCGATCAACGATGGCAACGGCCTGGAGAACTTCACCGGTAACCGTTACTACGCGTTCCCCATCCCGAAGAATGGCGTGGAGGTGCTGTGGAACCACATCACCCGTTACCACGGCGGCAACCTGCGGCGCATCATCACCCAGGCCACGCCCCAGACCAATGGCAGCTACACGCCGATCCGCTTCGAAGAGGAAGTGGCGGTGCCGCAAGCCATCCCGGATATCGACCCGGCCAAGGCCGCCAACGTGCTCAGCTATTTCAAGCAATCGGTCACCGCCCCGGCGCGGCTGGCGGGCAACGTGCTGCTGGTGCATGAAACCCTCGACCAGGTGAAGGAACCGCGCCTGGCCTGGATCTACAACGCCGGCCAGCGCCGGGTGCGGCGCGCGCCGCAGGTGTCCTACGACGGCCCAGGCACCGCCTCCGACGGCCTGCGCACCACCGACAACTTCGACATGTTCTCCGGCGCGCCCGACCGTTATGACTGGAAACTGGTGGGCAAGAAGGAGATGTACATCCCCTACAACAGCTACAAGCTCGACTCGCCGAGCCTCAAGTACGACGACATCATCAAGGCCGGGCACATCAACCAGGACCTGACCCGTTACGAACTGCACCGCGTGTGGGAAGTGGTCGGCACCGTCAAACCCAGCGAGCGGCACATCTACGCCAAGCGCCACATGTACATCGACGAAGACAGCTGGCAAGTCGCGCTGGTGGACCACTACGACGGCCGCGGCCAACTGTGGCGCGTTGCCGAAGGCCATGCGCAGTTCTACTACGACCACCAGGTGCCGGCCTACACCGTGGAAACCCTGTACGACCTGATTGCCGGGCGCTACATCGCGCTGGGCATGAAGAATGAAGAGAAGAGCAGCTTCGTGTTCGGCTTCGCGGCCAAGGCGGCGGACTACACCCCGGCGGCGTTGAGGACGGAGGGCGTGCGCTGATTGCGCATCGAAGTGAGGTTGAAAATGTGGGAGCTGGCTAGCCTGCATTAGCCATAGGTCTCTACACAACGCTGTCGCAATCAACGGTAACCACGATGCGAAGCGAGCCGCCCTTGATCTTGCTCTTGATCTGCTTGTGATCTTGATCTCAGGCGCCCCGTTAAACCACGCTGGCCGGAATTCGACAGGGATTTGGGGGGTAAACCGGCAGGGATGCCGGTTTAGCCGCCCCGCGCCATGGATGGCGCGTGGCGGCGGCCCCCCAAATCACTGGCGGATTACGGGCACACCGAGCCCAGGCGAGGTGCCGAGTGGTGGGGCAAGAGCGCTTTGCTTACTTTCGCGCTTTTCGAAAGTGAGCCGCCGTCAGGGCGGAACCCTAGGTGGCCGTTACCTAAATAACGGATATGTACCCGGTCCAACTGTGTTGACTGTTAGGCCGCCTTCGCAGGCAAGCCAGCTCCCACATTTGGACTGCGGCGCGTCAGCTAGATCAGCGTCGTACCGAAGTGGTGTAGATACCGATGGCCATCCCAGGCAACCCAGCTCCCACACCGAATGGTGTCCACCGCGATTTTTATGGTCTTCAATCACCCCGCTGAATACTTCTTCAACAACCGCCAACCACAGGTCTAGGGTGACGCAACAATAAAAACAGCAGGATGCAGCAATGACCGCCATGACCCGCTGCCTGGACCGTCCTGGATGCATGCCACGGCTGTCCGCCCACCACCTGTTGCGTCCGCGCTTGTCACAGCCTTTGCTCGCGGCGCAGGCGCGTGTGAAGTTGCTGTGCGCGCCGGGTGGCAGTGGCAAGAGTGCACTGCTCGCCGAGTGTGCATTGCAGGCGCCGGCGGGGTGCCTGGTTCATTGGATGCCGCTCCATGGCGCAGCGCTCAGCCCGTTGGAGTTGTGCACACGGCTGGCGCAACACCTGGGCCTGGTGTTTGTCGATGAAGCCACCTTATTGCTCGACCTCAGCCACTGGTCCAATCCTGCATGGCTGTTTCTGGATGATTTCTGCCGCCTGCCGGCTCCCGAATTGGACGCGTTGCTCGACCGTCTGCTCAGCGCCAGCAGTGCGCAACTGACGTGGTGGCTGGGTGCGCGACGGCGCCCGGTGTGCAACTGGCCGCGCCTGTTGTTGGAGGACGAACTGCTGGAATGCAGTGAGTTGTCGTTCAACGCTGCGGAGGTCCAGGCACTGCTCGCCCCAGGGCAGAGCGTTGACAGCGTGATGCAGTTCAGCGGCGGTTGGTGTGCCGGTGTACGCATCGCCGCGCTGGGCGATAACCACCCCGACAAGACCTTGCTGGATTACCTGCAACACGAACTCTTCAGTACCTTGCCGGCGCCATTGGTCGAAGCCTGGCATGTATTGGCCCACCTGCCACGCTTCAACCCAGGCTTGTGTGAACACCTGTTCGGCCATGGTGACGGCGAACAGTACCTGCGCGAGCTACAAGCACTCGGTGCATTTATCCAGCCCTGGGAAGGCACTGGCGACTGGCTGCAGGTGTTTGCACCGCTGACGCGACTGCTGCGCGACGAACCCTGGCCGGCCAAGCGTTCGTGGCACCGCCGCGCCTGCCAATGGTTCAGCGCCGAGCGCGACTGGCAAGCCGCCTTCGAGCAGGCGTTGCTGGCGCAGGAATATGAAGTGGCGGTGAGCCTGTTGCAGCACTTCAGTTTCGAGGATTTGTTTCGCCAGCAGAACGCCGTACTACTGTTGCGCCTGCATGAACAGCAGGGCGGTGAACTGATGTTGGGCTCGGCGCAGTTGGTGGGGCTGCTCACGGCCGCGTTGTTGTTTGCCGGGCGCTTCGAACAGGCAGCCTTGTGCATCGACCAACTGGCCCGCTTTGCCCCGCAACCCACGGCCGCCGCGCAGCGCTATCTGCTGGCGCGCTGGCAGGCGCAATGGGGCTGGTTGCTGCATTTGAGCGGCGATGCCGAACGCGCCAGCGAGCATTTTCTTGAAGCCCTGCAAGCGCTACCCGACAGCGCCTGGACATCGCGTCTGATGTGCCTGTCGGGCTTGACCCAACAAGCCTTGCTGCGCGGTGAGTTGGAGGCCGCCCAACGCTTGAACCGTGAAGCACTGTGCCTGGCTCGGTCCCACGGTTCGCTGGTAATGGAGGCCCTGCTGGAGTTGGATCACGCCCAATTGCTGGAGCAGCGTGGCGCGCCGTACCGGGCACAGAGCCTATTGGAGACGGTGCAGGCGATGTTGGCCGGGCAACGGCTCACCGCCGGGCCGTTGGTGGGGCGTATTGTCTTGCGCCGCGGGCATCTGGCTTTGCGTCAGGGCCAGGACGGCCTGGCCGCCGAATGTTTCGAGGCTGGCTTGAGCATGTGCCTGCAGAGTCAGGACAAGCGCGTGTTGTATGGTTTTCTGGGCCTTGCGTTGTTGGCAGCCAATCGTGGCGACTACGCCCAGGCGTTCATTCAACTGCGCGACGCCGAGCGGCTGATGCAGCAGCGTCAGGTCCCCGACACGGTGTACCGCGCGGTACTGCTATTGGTCAGTGGGCACTTCTGGTTGCAGCAAGGTCGCGCCGAGTTGACGGTGCAAGCCGTGCGCCGGGTGTTACGCCACTTTCGCGGACCTTGCGCCAAGCAGGCACCGCCGGCCACCTTGGAGCTGATCCCGCGCCTGGAGTATTTGCTGGTGCTGGCCGAGGTCAAGCTGGGTTGTGCCGAGCAACCTATCGCGCGGCTTAATGCTTTGCTCGACACCTCACGGCAACGCGGCATGTTGTGCCTGGAAACCGAATTGCACCTGGTGCTCGGTGAAGTGACCTGGCAGCTTGGCGACCCGGCGTTGGCGCGCCGGTCGCTGCAAGCTGGCTTGGCGCTGGCGGAGCGTTGCCAGGTGCAGCAGGCGGTTCGCGAGTTGCGTTTGCGCGCGCCGGGGCTTTTAAGTGAGCTGGGCCTGGAGCCCCAGGCTGCGCCTGCCGGGGCGGCGCAAAACCCGCTGAGCCAGCGTGAGCTGGAGGTGCTGCAACTGATCGCGCTCGGCAACTCCAACCTGGAAATCGCTGATCGCCTGTATATCTCCCTGCACACCGTCAAGACGCACGCGCGGCGTATCCACAGCAAACTCGGGGTAGAGCGACGCACCCAGGCGGTGGCCAAGGCGAAGACGTTGGGCTTGATGGTCTAGGCGCAGAATGCCTGGCGGTATTGACTCGGCGTGGCGCCCATAGCGTGGCGAAAACGCTGGTTGAAATGGCTGGCGCTGGAAAAACCGCACAGCAAGGCCACCTCACTGATCGGCAAAGCACTGCTGCGCAGCAGGTTTTGCGCTCGTGCCAGGCGCCGTGCCAGCAGGTACTGATGGGGCGGCACGCCGAAGCTCTGGCGGAACATCCGGGCGAAATGGTATTCGGACAGCGCGCACATGGCGGCCAACTGGCCGAGGCTGATGGCGTCTTCCATATGCTGGTCGATGTACTCCACCAACCGCCGTCGTTGGTGCGCGGCCAGCCCGCCTTTCAAGCGCAAGCCTTCGCGGGCGCCGACCTGGCTGAGCAAGGTATGGCTGAGCAGTTCATGGGCCAGGCTGCTGGTCAGCAGGCGCTCGCCGGGCTCGTGCCAGTTGAGGCTGACCAACTGGTGAAAACGCCGGGCCTGGAAGGGGTCTTCGAGGAAGGTGCCCTCACGCAAGTGCAGCTCCCGTGGCTCACGGTCCAGCAGGGTGACGCAGCCGAGGGCAAATTGTTCCGGGCTGAAATACAGGTGGGCCAGGCGAATATCGCCATTGATCACCCAGGCCGACTGATGCTCGGCCGGCAGGATGCACAGTTTGTCGGGGCCGCCCTTGAGGCTCGGCTGATCACGCCGAAAGGTGCCCGTGCCGCCGCCGATGTAGCAGGACAAAGTGTGATGGCTGGGGGCCTGGTAATCCTGGGCGTCATGGTGGTTGCTCCACACGGCCGCAGCCAACCCGTCACCGAGCTCGGCGCAAGCTTGCAAGCGTGCGTGGGGCGAGCGGTTGAGGGCTTGGAAGACGTGCAGCGATTGCAGCTCTGGCATGGTGTGTTCTCCGACGCCTTGCATCCTACGCTCCACCGCTGGCGCTGTGAGCCCATCGCCCGACAAAAGCGCAAGAATGTGCAAGAACGTTATCCGGGGGGAGGACCACACTGTGGCTCAATCGACGGAGCCGGCTATGAATCTTTTCCTGTATTTACTCACGGTGCTCATCTGGGGCACCACCTGGATCGCCCTCAAGTGGCAGTTGGGCGTGGTGGCGATTCCGGTGTCGATTGTCTATCGCTTCGGCTTGGCCGCCCTGGTGCTGTTCGTGCTGTTGTTGCTCAGCCGCAAGTTGCAGGTGATGAACCGACGCGGGCACCTGATCTGCCTGGCGCAGGGGTTGTGCCTGTTCTGTGTCAATTTCATGTGTTTTCTCACCGCCAGCCAATGGATCCCCAGTGGCCTGGTGGCGGTGGTGTTTTCCACGGCGACCTTGTGGAACGCGCTCAATGCCCGGGTGTTTTTCGGCCAGCGGGTGGCGCGCAACGTGCTGATGGGCGGGGCGCTTGGGCTGCTGGGGCTGGGCTTTTTGTTCTGGCCGGAGCTGGTTGGGCATACCGCCAGCCCGCAAACGCTGCTGGGCCTGGGCTTGGCGCTGCTGGGCACCCTGTGCTTCTCGGCGGGCAACCTGCTGTCCAGCCTGCAACAGAAGGCCGGGCTCAAGCCGCTGACCACCAATGCTTGGGGCATGGCCTATGGGGCGGCGATGCTGGCGACCTATTGCGTCGTGCGTGGCATTCCCTTCGGGATGGACTGGAGTGCACGGTATATCGGTGCGCTGTGGTACCTGGTGATCCCGGGCTCGGTGATTGGTTTTACCGCTTACCTCACCCTGGTGGGCCGCATGGGGCCGGAGAAGGCGGCGTATTGCACGGTGCTGTTTCCGGTGGTGGCGCTGAATGTATCGGCAGTGGCCGAGGGTTACCAGTGGACGGCGCCGGCGTTGATGGGGCTGGTGCTGGTGATGCTGGGGAATGTGCTGGTGTTTCGTAAGCCTCGGGCCATCGTGCCAGACCTTAAGGCTAGCCAAGCCTGAATGTGGGAGCTGGCTTGCCTGCGAAGACGGCCTCACAGTCAACGCAGCTGGATTGTGTGTATATCCATTGCTGCGGTAACGGCCGCTTAGGGTTCCGCCCTGACGGCGGGTCACTTTTGGAAGGACCCAAAAGTAACCAAAAGGTCCTCGCCCCACCACTCGGCACCTCGCTTGGGCTCGGTGTGCCCGTAATCCGCCAGCGTGGTTTAACGGGGCGCTGAGATCAAAAGCAGATCAAGATCAAGAGCGACTCGCTTCGCATCGTGGTTACCGTTGGCTGCTACAGCCCCGACATTTGACTGAGGTGCCTGCTTTATTTGAGGCCCAGCCGCTTGGCCATGCGTCCCAGGTTGGCGCGGTCCAGGCCCAGTTCGCGGGCGGCGCTGGCCCAGTTGTGCTGATGACGCTCCAGGCAGGCGCTGATGAGTTGGCGCTGGTAGTGCTCGGTGGCCTGGCGCAGGTCGCCGCTGACCATGGGCAGGGCTTGGTCCGGTGCTTGTTCGGCCACCGCCGCAGCCACGTCGGGCAAGTCCAGGTCCAGGGCGCTCAGGCTGAGAATCTTCGGGCGCTCGCGGCAGTTGCCCAGGGCTTTCAACGCGCTGCGCCCGATCAAATGCTCCAGCTCGCGCACATTGCCGGGCCAGTTGTAGGTCAGCAGTGCCGCCTGGGCGTCGCCGGTCAGGCGCAGGCTGCCCAGGCCCATGCGCGAACGGTTCTGTTCGAGGAAGAAGCCTGCCAACAGCAGCACATCACGCCCGCGCTCGCGCAGCGCCGGCACTTGCAGCGGGTAGACGCTCAAACGGTGGTAGAAGTCGGCGCGGTAGCGGCCATTGCGTACCTCTTCGGCAAGGTCGCGGTTGGTGGCGGCAATCAGGCGCACATCCACTTGGTGCTCCTTGTCCGAGCCCAGGCGCTGCAACTGGCCGCTTTGCAGCACGCGCAGCAGCTTGGCCTGCACGGTCAACGACAACTCACCCACTTCGTCCAGGAACAAGGTGCCGCCATTGGCCAGTTCGAACTTGCCTCGGCGCTCGTTCAACGCGCCGGTAAAGGCGCCGCGCACATGCCCGAACAGTTCGCTTTCGACCAAGGTCTCGGGCAGGGCGGCGCAGTTGAGGCTGATCAGCGGTTTGTCGGCGCGCGAAGAGGCGGCGTGGATCGCCTGGGCCACCAACTCCTTGCCGACCCCGGTTTCGCCGGTAATCAGCACGGTCAGGTCGCTGCCGCCGACCAAGTTGATTTCCTCGACCAGGCGCTTGTGCGCTTTGCTCTGACCGATCATTTCCTTGTGCTGCTGGCCGCTGGCCTGGCGATAGATCTCGGCGCGCTGATGCTCGTCTTCGGCCCGCAGTGCCAGGCGTTCGATGCGTTCAGCCACGTTGACGGTGGCCGCGGCGAGGCTGGCGAAGGCTTGCAGGGCGTCCAGCTCGACCCGTTCAAACCGCTCGGTATCGAGGGCGTCCAGGGTCAGCAGGCCCCAGGGCTGGTCGTCGATAAACAGCGGGCAGCCCATGCAGTCGTGGACTTCCAAGTGGCCATGCAAACCGGCGACCAGGCCGTCATAGGGGTCGGGCAATTCGCTGTCACTGTCGAAGCGGGTAGGGCCGGGGCTGCTCAGCAGGATCTCGAAGCGCGGATGTTCGCTGACCTTGAAGCGTCGGCCCAAGGTATCGGCGCTCAAGCCGTCCACGGCCAACGGCACCAACCACTCGCCATCCAGGCGTAACAACGCGGCGGCGTCGCAGGGCAGCAGGGCGCGCATGGCTTGCAGCAGGCGTCGGTAGCGCTCGCCTTCGGGCAAGTCCCGGGACAGGTCAGCGACCAGTGGCAGCAAGGTGGTGAGCAGGGGTTGTGCAGTCATAATGACTCCTTGTAGTCCTTATGACTATAAAGTGTAGGAAGTCATACTGACTACAGAATATTTAACTTGTTGAAATTAAAGGATTTATAAGTTGGCACGATTACTGACTGCTTTAAGGCAATCAGTAAGAAGACCCAGGAGTCTCCCATGCTTAGTGCCCAAGACCGTGCAATCATCAAATCTACCGTGCCCCTGCTGGAAAGCGGCGGCGAAGCGCTGATCACCCACTTTTATCGCATGATGCTGTCCGAGTATCCCGAGGTCCGCCCGCTGTTCAACCAGGCCCACCAGGCCAGCGGTGACCAGCCTCGCGCCTTGGCCAATGGCGTGCTGATGTACGCGCGGCATATCGACCAGTTGGACCAATTGGGCGACCTGGTGGCCAAGATCATCAACAAGCACGTGGCCTTGCAGATCTTGCCGGAACACTACCCTATCGTTGGGGCGTGCTTGCTGCGGGCTATTTCTGAAGTGCTGGGCAGCGAGATTGCCACCCCCGAGGTCATGAGTGCCTGGGGCGCGGCCTACGGCCAGTTGGCAGACATTCTGATCGGCGCCGAAGCGGCTATCTACGACGAAAAAGCCCAGGCGCCCGGCGGCTGGCGGGGTGCGCGGCCGTTCCTGCTGGTCAAGCGCGTGGAGGAGAGCGACGAGATCATCTCCTTCTACTTCGCACCGGTGGACAACGGCCCGATCCTGGCCGCAGCCCCCGGCCAGTACATCGGCCTGAAACTGGTGCTCGATGGCGAGGAAGTGCGCCGCAACTATTCCCTGTCGGCCCTCACCGACACTGGCCTGTACCGCATCAGCGTCAAGCGCGAAGCGGGTGGGCGGGTCTCCAATTACCTGCATGACCAGATGCATGTCGGCGCGACCATTGACCTGTTCCCACCGTCGGGCGAGTTCACCCTGGCTGCCAGTGATAAACCGCTGGTGCTGATCAGCGGCGGGGTAGGCATTACGCCCACACTGCCGATGCTCGAAGCCGCCCTGGCAACCGAGCGCCCGGTGCACTTCATCCATTGCGCCCGTAACGGCGGGGTGCATGCGTTCCGTGACTGGGTGGACGCCCTGGCGGCCCAGCATCCGCAGCTCAAGCGTTTCTACTGCTACGCCGAGGATGACGGCATCAGCCCGGCGGCAGACAAGGTCGGCATGCTCAACCAGGAGCAACTGGCAGCCTGGTTGCCCGAGCAGCGCGACATTGATGCCTACTTCCTGGGGCCCAAGGGCTTCATGGCGGCGATCAAGCGCCATCTCAAGGCGCTGGGCGTGCCGGAGAAGCAGGCGCGGTATGAGTTCTTTGGGCCGGCGGCGGCGCTGGAATAAAGTTGGCCAATTGACCGTATCGGCATCATCGCGGGCAAGCCCGGCTCCCACAGAGGATTGCATTCCAATGTGGAAGCCGGGCTTGCCCGCGATGGCGTCCGCGCAATCACTACATTTACCACCATTAATCCGCCGTTAACCCCTCTCTGTTTTAACCACTGCCTGTGTGTAAACTTGTTGCCATCAGGCACAACCATAATCAGAGAAAGGGAAAGACGGGGATGATTGACGACATGCGTTTAGGCAGGGAGCGGCGCTTTCTGGTGTTGCTGGGCATCATCTGCCTGGCGCTGATTGGCGGGGCGCTGTACATGCAAGTGGTGCTGGGCGAAGCACCGTGCCCGCTGTGCATTCTGCAACGCTACGCCTTGCTGCTGATTGCGCTCTTCGCGTTCATTGGCGCCGCCATGCGCACCAAGGGCGCGCTGACGTTCTTTGAAGGGTTGGTGGTGCTCAGCGCCTTGGGTGGCGTGGCTGCGGCCGGCCACCATGTGTACACCCAGTTCTTCCCCCAGGTCAGTTGCGGTATCGATGTGTTGCAACCGATCGTCGACGACCTGCCCCTGGCCAAGGTGTTTCCCCTGGGCTTCCAGGTCGATGGCTTCTGCAGCACTCCTTACCCGCCGATCCTCGGCCTGTCCCTGGCCCAATGGGCGCTGGTGGCATTCGTGCTGACGGCGATTCTGGTGCCCCTGTGCATCTATCGCAACCGTCACCCCAAAGCCTGAGTCACTGCGGTTGCCAAACGCTCCGTTCCTTCTGAATGAAGGCCGGAGCGTTTTTGTTTGTAGGGATTTGTGAAAGCACCGTGACGAGGGGCAACGGAAGGTGCGCGCAGCGTGCGACATGTTGTCACACGGACGCTGTCGCAGGACGTTTCTGACCCGCCAAATCGGCCCTTAAATTTGCACCCAGCGCACAAATTGTGCTGTCAGTTCGTGGTTCGTGCGGTGGCCCGATTTGTGTGCGGCCCCAACCCCTGCAGCCTCTATGAATGCCTTGTTTTATGGGGACTTGGACGGCATCCGCATGCCCTTACAAGCCGTAAGGGAAGTGGCACTGTGCCCAATAACACGGCAATTTTTGTGGTTTTTGTTGAGAATCGAACACGATAAGATCGCGAATCTTTGCAACTTTGGTGAAGGATTGTTGCTGGAATCGATAAAAATTATTTCTTTATAAGACATGGTTTATACATCGCTAGCTAACTACAATCGCCCGCACTGAATGTCCGGTGCTGTTCAATATTTGAGCATTGGAGCGGTCGAGGAGCAGATGGAAGGCTCAATGCGACCCCAGGTTCCGGCAGCCTTTCAACTATCCGCACCAAATGGAATTGGTCTGTAACAAGGCCTTTAGCCACGAAATCGAATAAGAACTCACTGCAGGTCCGTGAAACGTACAGTCATGACGTGTCGGACAGGCTCTTATTCAATCGAAGAGAAATGCCAACCCTTGGCAGGGTGAAGTGTTGGCGATCAAAACCCAACTGCATTGCGCAAGCTGCTTTAGAGGTCGTGAGATGAGTAAAAACAGGTACCCCCGATTACTAGGCTTTTTGCCGCTGCTTGGCATGATGTTAATGCTGGGAGGCTGCAAGTGGACCTTGCTCGACCCAAAAGGACAGGTCGGTCTGGATGAACGAAACCTGATCATCACCGCTACCCTGCTGATGCTGCTGGTTGTGGTGCCTGTGATCGTGATGACCTTCGCCTTCGCCTGGAAATACCGCGCGTCCAACACCAGCGCTACCTACGCGCCGAAGTGGTCGCACTCCACCAAGATCGAGATCGCGGTGTGGCTGGTTCCGATCCTCATCATCATCGCCCTGGGTTACATCACCTATAAGTCGACCCACGCGCTGGACCCGTACCGTCCGCTGGAATCCGACGTCAAGCCTGTGAACATCCAAGTGGTCGCGCTGGATTGGAAGTGGCTGTTCATCTACCCGGACCTGGGTATCGCCACTGTCAACGAGATCCGCTTCCCGGAGCACACCCCGCTTAACTTCCGGATCACCTCCGACGCCGTGATGAATTCGTTCTTCATCCCTGCACTGGGCGGCCAGATCTACGCGATGGCAGGCATGCAGACCCGCCTGCACCTGATCGCCAACCAGAAAGCTGAAATGGAAGGCATCTCCGCCAACTACAGCGGCGCTGGCTTCACCGGCATGAAATTCAAAGCGATCTCGACAAGCCAGGAAGATTTCGACGCCTGGGTAGCTGCAGTCAAGGCCGCACCTAAACAGCTTGATCAAGCTGAATACGACGCTCTGACCAAACCGAGCCAGAACAACCCTGTCGCCTTGTACTCCGCGTATGAGCCGGACCTGTTTCAGAAAATCGTCGACAAGTACGAAGGTATGAAGCCAGGCAAGCCGGTCAAGCACGAGAAGAAAGAAGTGGCCGTGGTTGAAGGTTCTGATACGGGCGCGCATTCAACTGCTGGGGCAGAGGAGTAAACGATGTTTGGTAAATTAAGTTGGGACGCGGTCCCATTCCACGAGCCGATCGTAATGGTGACTATCGCCATGATCGCGCTGGGTGGTTTGGCGCTGGTTGCGGGTATCACCTATTTCAAGAAGTGGTCCTACCTGTGGACCGAGTGGTTGACCTCGGTCGACCACAAGAAAATCGGCGTCATGTACGTCATCGTTGCCATGGTCATGCTGCTGCGTGGTTTTGCCGACGCCATCATGATGCGTACCCAGTTGGCCATGGCCACCGAGGGTTCGCCTGGCTACCTGCCACCTGAACACTATGACCAGATCTTCACCGCCCACGGTGTGATCATGATCATCTTCATGGCGATGCCTTTCTTCACCGGCTTGATGAACCTTGCCTTGCCGCTGCAGATCGGTGCGCGTGACGTTGCCTACCCGTTCCTGAACTCCCTGAGCTTCTGGCTGCTGGTGTCCGGCGTGGTGCTGATCAACGTTTCCCTGGGCGTCGGCGAATTCGCCAAGACCGGTTGGGTTGCGTATCCGCCATTGTCGGGGCTGCAGTACAGTCCGGGCGTGGGTGTGGACTACTACATCTGGGCGCTACAGTTATCAGGGCTCGGGACGACATTGACGGGGGTCAACTTCCTGGCCACCGTCCTGAAAATGCGCGCCCCTGGCATGAAACTGATGGACATGCCGATCTTCACCTGGACCTGCACCTGGGCAAACGTCCTGATCGTGGCTTCGTTCCCGATCCTGGCCGCTACCATGGCGCTGCTGTCGCTTGACCGTTACCTGGATTTCCACATTTTCACCAATGAACTTGGTGGCAATCCAATGATGTACGTGAACCTGTTCTGGGCATGGGGTCACCCTGAGGTGTACATCCTGATCCTGCCAGCGTTCGGTATCTTCTCCGAAGTGATCTCGACCTTTACCGGCAAGCGCCTGTTCGGTCACCACTCGATGGTCTACGCCTCTGGCGCGATCTCCGTACTGGGCTTCATGGTGTGGCTGCACCACTTCTTCACCATGGGTTCGGGGGCCAGCGTCAACGCCTTCTTCGGCCTGGCGACGATGCTGATTTCCATCCCGACGGGGGTGAAGCTATTCAACTGGCTGTTCACCATCTACCACGGTCGTCTGCGCATGACCAGCCAGGTCCTGTGGACCCTGGGCTTCATGGTGACTTTCGCCATCGGCGGCATGACCGGCGTACTGCTGGCCATCCCGGGTGCTGACTTCGTGCTGCACAACAGCCTGTTCGTGATCGCCCACTTCCACAACGTGATCATCGGTGGTGCGGTATTCGGCTACATCGCTGGTTTCAGCTTCTACTTCCCGAAAGCGTTCGGCTTCAAGCTGCACGAAGGCTGGGGCAAGGCTGCGTTCTGGTTCTGGATCTCGGGCTTCTTCGTCGCGTTCATGCCGCTCTATGCACTGGGCTTCATGGGCATGACCCGTCGTCTGAACGCCACCACCAACCCTGAGTGGGTACCGTACCTGTACGTTGCCATGTTCGGTGCGGTGATGATCGCTGTGGGTATCGCCTGCCAGCTGATCCAGCTGTACGTCAGCGTGCGTGATCGCAAGCAGAACATGTGCGAATCCGGCGACCCATGGAACGGCCATACCCTGGAATGGTCGACCTCGTCGCCACCACCGTTCTACAACTTCGCCGTGATCCCTACTGCGAACACCATTGATGCGTTCACCGAAGCCAAGGAAGACGGTACTGCGTACCAGAAGCCTAAGCACTACGAACCGATCCACATGCCAAACAACACCGCCACTGGCGTGGTGATGGGTGCGCTGTTGACCGTGTTCGGTTTCGCGATGATCTGGCACATCTGGTGGCTGGCAATCGCGAGTCTGGTGGGCACTATCGGTTACTTCATCATTCACGCTGCCCGTGATGATCAAGGCTACATGGTGCCGGTCGAAACGATCGAACGCATCGAAGCCGAGCAGCACGCTCGCCTGGTAGCCGAGAAGAAGATCCCGGCCAACCGTGTAGAAACCTCGTTGGAACAGGCTTAAACCATGTCGAACTTAGTGACCAATGCTGGACACGCCCATGTCGATGACCATGGGCACGATGACCACCACCACGACTCGGGGCCGATAACCGTCTACGGTTTCTGGCTCTACCTGATGACCGACTGCATCTTGTTTGCGTCGATCTTCGCGGTGTACGCGGTACTGGTAAACAACGTAGCGGGTGGCCCGTCGGGCCACGACATCTTCGAACTGCCTTACGTGCTCGGCGAAACCGCCTTGCTGTTGTTCAGTTCGATCACCTACGGCTTCGCCATGTTGGCCTTCTACAAGGGCAACAAGAAGGGCGTACTGAGCTGGCTGGGCCTGACCTTCCTGTTCGGCCTGGGCTTCATCGGCATGGAGATCAACGAGTTCCACCTGCTGATCTCCGAAGGCTACGGCCCGCACCGTTCCGGTTTCCTGTCGGCGTTCTTCACGCTGGTCGGCACCCACGGTCTGCACGTATCCGCTGGCCTGCTGTGGATGGCGGTGATGATGTATCAGGTCAATAAGCACGGCCTGACCAACACCAACAAGACCCGCCTGAGCTGCCTGAGCCTGTTCTGGCACTTCCTGGATGTGGTCTGGATCTGCGTATTCACCGTCGTTTACTTGATGGGGACTCTGTAATGGCTAATGCACACTCCCATGACAGCCACGATTCGAGCCACGGCAGCGTAAAGTCTTACGCCATCGGCTTCATCCTGTCGGTCATCCTTACCCTGATCCCGTTCGGCCTGGTGATGTACCCAACCTTGCCGAAGTCGATCACCTTGATGATCGTCCTGGCGTTCGCGGTGATTCAGGTGCTGGTTCACCTGGTGTACTTCCTGCACCTGGACCGCTCCAAAGAGCAGCGCGAGAACGTGATCGCGTTTGTGTTCGCAGGCCTGGTGATCGTTCTGCTGGTTGGTCTGTCGCTGTGGATCATGTTCAGCATCCACACCTACATGATGGCGAAGTGAGGTAAGACCCGATGTCGCTTAAGCACTTTATCCAAATCACCAAACCGGGGATCATTTTCGGTAACGTGCTTTCTGTGGCGGGCGGTTTCTTCCTGGCCTCCAAGGGACATGTCGATCTGGCCATCTTCCTGGCGGCAATGATCGGTACGTCCCTGGTGGTTGCTTCCGGTTGCGTATTCAACAACTGCATCGACCGTGACATCGACATCAAGATGGAGCGCACCAAGAATCGCGTGCTGGTCCAGGGCCTTATCTCCCTGAAGCTGGCACTGATCTACGCGACCGTCTTGGGTGTTGCCGGTGTGGCCCTGTTGTACAAGGTGGCCAACCCGTTGGCGGCGCTGTTTGCCGTGATCGGCTTTGTCATCTACGTCGGCCTCTACAGCCTGTACCTCAAGCGCAAGTCGGTTCACGGCACGCTGGTGGGCAGTCTGTCGGGGGCGATGCCGCCGGTGATTGGTTATGTGGCTGTGACCAATAGCTTCGACATGGCCGCGCTGACGCTGCTGGTGATGTTCAGCCTGTGGCAGATGCCGCATTCCTACGCCATTGCGATTTTCCGCTTCAATGACTACCTGGCTGCGTCGATTCCGGTATTGCCGGTCAAACGTGGCATCCAGGTGGCCAAGAAACACATCCTGCTCTACATCCTGGCCTTCCTCGTGGCGACCTTGATGTTGACCTTCAGTGGCTACGCCGGCATGAGCTACCTCGCTGTCGCCGCGGCCATGGGCATGTACTGGTTGTACATGGCCTGGACCGGCTACAAGGCGGTGGACGACACCGTCTGGGCGCGCAAGCTGTTCGTGTTCTCGATCTTCACCATCACCGCGCTCAGCGTGATGATGTCCCTGGATTTCCAAGTGCCGAAAGAGCTGTTGCTGACCTACGCTCACTGAGTGGTCTTGCAGTAAAAAAGCCCCGCCTTCGAAAGTCGCGCGGGGTTTTTTATTGAGCGCTGCGTTATCGTTGACGTTTTTCGCGAGCGAGCTCGCTCCTACACCCTAATTCTTCGAATGCAGGAAGCAATGCAATGAGTAAAAAAGCCGTGATGGTCTTCAGTGGCGGGCAGGATTCGACCACCTGCCTGATCCAGGCCCTGCCGCTGTATGACGAAGTGCACTGCATTACCTTTGATTACGGCCAGCGCCACGTGGCAGAAATCGAAGTGGCCCAGAAGTTGGCCAAGCAGTTGGGTGCCACCGTGCACAAAGTGATGGATGTGTCCCTGCTCAATGAGCTGGCGATCAGCAGCCTTACCCGTGACAACATTCCGGTGCCGACCGTGAACAGCTCGGGTGAAAGCCTGCCGAGTACCTTTGTGCCGGGGCGCAACATCCTGTTCCTGACCCTGGCAGCGATCTACGCCTATCAAGTGAAAGCCGAGACTGTCATCACCGGCGTGTGCGAAACCGACTTCTCAGGCTACCCCGATTGCCGGGATGAATTTGTCAAAGCACTGAACCAGGCCCTCAAGCTGGGCATGGAATACGACGTGCGCCTGGACACCCCGTTGATGTGGCTGAACAAAGCCGAGACCTGGGCCCTGGCCGATTACCACGGGCAACTGGAGCTGGTGCGCGAGCAGACGCTGACCTGCTACAACGGCGTGATTGGCACCGGCTGCGGCAACTGCGATGCATGCAACCTGCGCGCCCGTGGCTTGAATGACTACCTGCAGAACAAGACCCATGTCATGCAGAGCCTCAAGCACAAGTTGCAACTCAAATAACCCTTGTAGGAGCGAGCTTGCTCGCGAAGAACGTCAACGATAACGCAGCACATCGGGTTGAACGCGGCGTTCTCGGGTTCTTCGCGAGCAAGCTCGCTCCTACAAGTTATTGATAGCGTTTGAATAATGAGCGTGCGCCATAGGCGGGCAGGATATTGAAGAACGCAAAGCCGACTTTGATCGCGATTTGCACGTAAATCATGCTGAGGATATCGCTGGTCTGCATCGCCCCGTAGAAGGCAATGAAGCAGAACAGGAAGCTGTCGATAATCACCGCGAAGAACGTACTGAGGAATATCCGCAAGTACAGGTACCTGGAGTTGGTCAGCTCCTTGATCTTGCACAGCAGGTAGGAATTTATGTTCTCCGACACCAGGAACGACACCGAAGAGGCCACCAGCACCGACGACACTTGCAGGATCACGTCGGTATAAGGCCCATCCAGCTTCCAGCCCGGTAGCCCCGGCAGGAACGTCGAGCCATACAGCAGGATGATGATCATCGCGTTGCTGGCAAACGCAAACAGAATGGCTCGCCTGGCCAGGCGCAAGCCGAAATTTTCGTTGAGCAAGTCCACGATCAAAAAGGTCAGCGGGTACAGGAACGTGCCCGGCGTGACGATGATGCCCAAGGACTCCAGGTAAATCGGCTTAGTCGCGGCAATGCTGGTGAAGATATAGAAGGTGAACAGCAGCAAGTTCAGGATGATGTAGATCATCCAGGAGTTTTCATTGCGGTCGTTTATCTCGTAAGCGGTCAGCGCTCCGCCTTGGGAATAGAACTTCTTGTACAGGTTCTTGATTTCCATCTTGTTGAAGTTGTCCATCATTTCACTGCTGAGCACTTCACTCAGCTTGATCTTGAGGACCTTGCCGGTGGCGATCACCATGATCACCGCCAGGCGCTTGTCATTTTCAAAGCCCAGCAACTTGTATTTGCTGTTTTCAATGGCGCCCTCAGACGTTGTCATTGAAGCGCTCCTCAAGGATGTCGCCGATGACACACAACCGCTCTGAGTTCCCGCAGGGTTCGAGGGTGATGAACAGCTTCTTGGTGGCGCGGTCGTACACCAGCTTTTCTTTATCGTCGCTGGATGAGCCTTTCTGCACGATCAGCAAGTCCCCAGGCTCATTAAGGCCGGGAATCCCGTGCTCCAGGCGCACGCCAATCAGGTTGCAGGCGCTGCCGAAGTAGTAGGTCAGCGGATGAAGCGTGGTCAGTTCACCGATGCGCTTGCCCAGGTTCTGCATGAGCAGGCTTTCCTTGAGCACAGGCACTGCCGCCGGGTTCTTGTTACCCAGCGGGGAAACGTTGCTCTCGATGACTTCCTTGGCCTCAAAACTGATG
The DNA here is from genome assembly GCF_030687795.1 of Pseudomonas sp. FP215. NCBI lineage: Bacteria > Pseudomonadati > Pseudomonadota > Gammaproteobacteria > Pseudomonadales > Pseudomonadaceae > Pseudomonas > Pseudomonas sp. FP215. The sequence continues at coordinate 5,486,006 of NZ_CP117447.1, read as the reverse complement.
GTCTCGATTTCTTCGTAGGAGACGCCGAAGAAGTCCGAGATCTTGCGAATCGTCGACTGCTGTACGTTAACGACCTTGCCTTCCAGGATGTTGTAGATAGTCGTCCTGGTCAGGCCGGCGGCACTGCTTAGCGAAAGCTGGGTTTCGCCACGACTCTTGATCAAGTACTTGATGTTGCTCTTCAAGTGCTCGGTTTTTTCCCGTCTGTGTATCAAGTGCTCACCACTTCCATTTAGTCATCAGTCCATGCCGGCACAACCCAATGTTGCGGGTTTGGCGGCAGTGAAAGTGTTGCATGCGCCCGCTATAACAATAAAGTACTGAGTGCAGGGATACGCCTTGGTGGTAAATCAGGCAACGGCTTTCTCGTCATACTCTTCTGAACGGCCCGCGCGAATCCCTCGCGCCTCTACAAGGAGTAGTCACCATGGTGCGTGTCAGTCGTCGATCCCTTCTCGCCCTGGGCGCGGCCCTGCCTGTGATGGGGCAGCTCAATTGGGCCGTCGCCAGCCCGGCGCCGACGAAATCTGACAAGGTGCTGCTCAATTACAACGAAAGCCCCTACGGCCCTTCAGACGCGGCTCGCCAGGCGATGCAGCGCGCGATTGCAGCCTCCGGGCGGTACCCTTACCCGGACATGTATGCATTGGCCGCGCTGTTCGCCCAACAACAGGGCATAGCCGAAGACAGCGTCGGAGTGTTTGCCGGCTCGATGGCCGCCCTGCGTTACGCGGTGCTGGCGTTCACCAGTCAGACCCGCGGCCTGGTGATGGCCACGCCGTCCTACGAAGTACCGCGCCAGGCGGCCGAGTCGATCAAGGCGCCGGTGCAAGAAGTGAGCCTGAACGCCCAGCATGCCCACGATGTGCCTGCCATGCTCGCGGCGGACCCACAGGCCGGCATGCTGTACCTGTGCAACCCCAACAACCCGACCGGTACGCTCACCTCGACCGAGGCCATTCGCCAAGCCCTGGCGCACAAACCCAAGGGCAGCGTGCTGGTCGTGGACGAGGCTTATATCGACTTCTGTGACGCCCCCAGTTGCGTGAGCTGGGTCAACGATCATGACGACCTGCTGGTGCTGCGCACGTTCTCCAAGATCTACGGCATGGCCGGTGCGCGCCTGGGCCTGGCGATCGGCCACCCGGCGCTGCTGGAGCGGTTGGCGGTGTTTGGCGGCGATAATGTCCCGGCCGGCGCCAGCTTGCTGGCCGCCCGTGCCAGCCTGGAAGATTCGCAACTGGTGGGCCAACGCAAAGCGCGCAATGCCAGGTTGCGCGATGAGACGATCGTCTGGCTCAAGGGCCGGGGCTTTACCTGCACCGCTTCCCACAGCAATTGCTTCATGATCGACGTGAAGCACCCGGCAGAGCAGGTGATTGAGCAGTTGGCGGCACAGGGTGTGCTGGTTGGGCGGGTGTGGAAGGACTGGCCGCATTGGGTACGGGTGACGGTGGGCAACCCGCAGGAGATGCAGCGCTTTCGCGAGGCGTTCGCGGCGCAGGTCTAGGCCCAGTGTTTGTCATCCGCTGCCTGGACAGGTAAGCCAGGCATGCTTCATGCTCGACCGGGTCGAATGCTCAAGGAAGATACCCGTGGGACCTAATGGCCAACCCGATAAGAAATCGCCCATGCTGCCCGAGGATATGCGCCGCTTGCTCGATACCGAGCTGAGCCGCCGTGGCCTGGGGCACTTTGAGGTCTACCAGTGTGGGCCGCCGATGGACCAAGCGCAGATTGTGTCCAATTACCCTGAGGCCATGGAGCCTTCCGACACGGCCGACGATTTCTACCGGCGTGGCGAGCTGGTTACATTGACCCGCACCCGGATCAAACCGTTTTTCTGGAGTGATGAACACCTGCTGGCCGTGGCCGATGAAGCGGTGCCGGTGCCGGGCCCCTACAAACCCGTTGGCGAGGGCGCCAGTTTTATCGTGCATGGCAATCGCGGCTTCTATTCGGTGCTCAATCTGTGCAGTTTCGGCGAAGACCAGCAGTTTCGCGAGACCGTGCTGGCCCATCAAAGTGAACTGCAGATGCTGTTGGTCTCGATGTACGACGAGGCCCTGGAAGATCACGCCGCGCCGGTCGCGCAACAGACGGTGCTGACCCCACGGGAAACCGAAGTATTGTCCTGGGTCAGCCTGGGCAAGACCTACAACGAAGTGGCGCTCCTGACCTCGATGACCTCCCATACGGTCAAGTTTCACATGAAGAATATCTTCGGCAAATTGCAGGTCACCAACGGCAAGTCAGCAATCGGCAAGGCCCTGCAATTGGGCTATATCCGCCACCCGGCCTGAGGTCGCAATCAGCACCTACCTGTCCAAATGGGTAGCTTGTTCGCCGCACAGTGCTGCATTAGGTTGCCCAGCTATGGAGTTTGGCGTCGGACACACCGGCGCCGCCATTGCCAAAGGACATTCGGATGAGCCGCTCTGTAGCTTTGCTCCACACCTGTGCCAGCGTGTTGCGCTGATGGGCACTTTTCACGCCTTGCGCGGCCTTAATGCGCGGTTGCAAGCACTGTTCATGATCACGCTGGTGTTCCGCATGGGCACTCTGGCGTTTCCTTTCTACGCGGCGTACCTGATTCATCAACACGCGATATCGGCGGGCACGGCTGGCCTGTTGGTCGGGGTATATGGCGCGGGCGCCCTGTGTACCGACCTGGTCATCGGCGCCGTGATCAAGCGGTTTTCGGCCAACCGGGTCATCCTCGGTTCGTTGGTGTTCAACGCGGCGTTGCTGCTGGTCATTCCCTCGGTGGAAAACCTGCTCGCGCTGTTCCTGTTGTCGTTTCTCTGGGGCGCTTGTTACGAAGCCTTCACACCGGCCGCGTTCTCCGAGACGGTGGCTCACAGCAACCTTGAGTCACGCAAAGTGGCGTTTTCGTGCAACCGGCTGGCGATCAACATCGGCATGGCCATCGGGCCGTTGCTGGGCAGCTTGATCTTTCTGCGCAATGCCGATGCGGTGTTCTACATCAATGCCGTGTTGTCCTTGCTGGCCTTCGCCGCCTGCCTGCGGTTCGGACGGCCCCGGCCAGCCACCCAAGACGCGCCCGTCGCCGGCAAGGGCGAGGGCTTGCCCGAGGTGGCGGCCCATGAGCGTTCGCGACTGCTGGTGATCCTGTTGGCGGCGCTGCCGGTGCACGTGGCATACGCACTGCCGCCGACTTTTCTGTCGGCGTACATCATCAACTACACCCAATTGCCGGCCTATTACGTGGGCATCATTTTCTTTATCAATGCTTTGCTGGTGATTGTGTTTGAAGTGCCGATCAACCTGCGCATGGCGCACTTGTCGAGCAGCCGCTCGCTGATCATCGGCTTCTTGCTGGCAGGCAGCGGTTTCTTCTTGATGGGCTTTGGTCAGGTCGGCGCGCTGTTAATGCTGGCTACGGTGTTGTGGAGCCTGGGCGAGATGATTGTGTTCCCCGCGATCACCCACTATGTCAGCAGCATTTCCAGCCGCGACAGCGTGGGCCGCAACCTTGGCTATTACTCGGCAGGCGTCAACATCGGCGTGATGATCGCGCCCTCGTTGGCGTTCATGTTATTGGCCCGGCCAACCTTGCCGTCACCGTGGCTGCTGACAGGCTGCGTGTTGGTGCTGTTCGCAATCGCCGTGGGGATGATGAAAAGCTCGGCGGTGTTGTGGAACAAATCGGCGTAGACGGCAACCGGCGCTGCGCCTTGCACGCGCGCCGGGTTGCGTCAGCTACTTACTGGGCGGCGATGGCGTAGCCGTCAAACGCGCTTTGCTGTTGCAGCGCGGTCACGATGCTCTTGCGCGTGACCGGCTGCTCGGCGCCGCTGTTGTCGATGAAGGTTTCGCTCGCAAGCTCCGCCTCGCTGCCTTCGCCCACAAAGGTGAAGCCCAGGAATTCCAACGCTTCGCGGTCCACATTGAGCTTGGAGCGCGGCGTGCGCAGCGGCAGGGTGACGCTGATGCCATCCTTGCTGATCACAAACACTTCGGTGTCTTTCTTGGCTCGTGCTGCCTTGCCCTTGCCGGCGCTCGGGTTGCTGATGGCCTGGTGCGACTGGTTGAGCACCTTGAGGGCCAGGCCGTAGACCAGTTCCTGGAATTCGGGGTCGTCCTTGAAACTGGACAGGATGCGGCTGATCGAGAACTGGCTGCTCAGGTGTTCCAGGGCGGCGTTGTCTGCGGCTTCGGCGTCTTTCAATTGCTTGAGCTGGCCCATCAGCTCATAGGCTTTGTCATCGTCGAAGGCATCATGGGCCTGGCGGATGGCAACCCGCAGCTCGCGGATCTGGTCGCTTTCCTTGGAGGTGTGAAACGCGTCCAGCACCATCTCGCTGATGATCTTGGCGGCTGGCACATGCTGTGAAAGATTGATGGCGTTTTCGTATTCGGCTTTGGCGTGCAGGGCGACTACGGATTCTTCGGCGGATTTTTCGGTGTAGGAATCAGGCATTAAAATTTCACTGCGTAGTAAGCGGAGAGACAAAAAAACGTCGGGCATTTTCAGCGGGTGAGGGGATCAGGTCAAGGCAGACCGCTATTCGTCCAACTGTGTGAGACACGCCTGGAGAATATCCAGGCCTTCCTCCAACACCCCAGGCTCAATGGTCAGCGGGGCCAGCAAGCGCACGATGTGTCGCGACTTGCCGCTGGGCATCAGCAGCAAGCCAGCCTCTCGCGCCAGATCCAGCAGTCGCGCCAGTTGCTGGGTGGCGGGTGTGCCGTCGGCATGCGCCAGTTCAATGCCCCGCATAGCGCCGACACCGGTGAGGCGGCCCAGGTAGGGCGACAGTTGCTGTGCGCGCCAGGCTTCATAGCGGCCCACAATCGCGGCCTCCTGCGCAACGCCCCATGCGTGCAGGTTTTTGTCGCTCATCAACTCAAGGGTCGCCAGCGCCGCCGCACAGGCGATGGGGTTACCCGAGTACGTACCTCCCAGCCCACCTTTAGGCAGGTTATCCATCAGCGCCTTGCGCCCGACCACCGCCCCCAATGGCATGCCGCCGGCGATGCTTTTGCCGAGCAGCAGCAGATCCGGCTCGATGCCCAGCCGCGAGAAGGCAAAACGCTGGCCGGTGCGCCCGAAACCCGATTGGATTTCATCGATGATCAGCACAATGTTGTGCTCGTCGCAGAAGCGCCGCAGAGCCTGGGCGAACTCAGTATCCAAGGCGAGAAAACCGCCTTCGCCCTGCACCGGCTCGATGATGAAGCAGGCTACATCGTTTACGTCGATTTCCACGCTGAACAGACGGTCCATGGCCTTCAGCGCTTCGGTGCAGGTCACGCCGTTATCGGTACTGGGGTAGGGCAGGTGATACACAGGGCCGGGCAGTACGCCCACCTTCTGTTTGTAGGGCGCGACCTTGCCATTGAGGTTGAGGGTTGCCAGGGTGCGCCCGTGGAAGGCGCCGTCAAAGGCGATCACCGCTGTGCGCCCGGTGGCACCACGGGCGATCTTCAACGCGTTCTCCGCCGCCTCGGCGCCGCTGTTGGTGAGCATGCCGCTGACCGGGTATTCCACCGGGATAAAAGCGCTGAGGCGTTGCATCAATTCGATGTAGGGCGTATGCGGTGCGGCGTTGAACGCGTAATGAGTAAGCCGGGTGGCTTGCTCGCAAATCGCCGCCACCACGGCCGGGTGGCAATGGCCCAGATTGAGTACGCCGATACCGCCGACAAAGTCGATGTAACGCTTGCCCGCCGTGTCCCAGACTTCGGCGTTTTTACCGTGGCTCAGGCTGATGGGGTGAACGATGGAAATCGACTGGCTGATGCTAGCGTGGCTCATGACTCTGGGACTCGGCAGTGGTGGGCGCAGCGCTATCTAAGCCGCGCGCCCGGCCTTGCCGCAAACGAAATAAAGTTGCCGGGTCATTCCACCTTGGAAGGAGCTGCGGCTATTCCGACACCCCATCCTTGCCCGCCGCCTTGGACCGGTACAAGGCTTGATCGGCCCGCGCCATCAGCGCAGCCGGCGATTCACCCATGCGCCGCTCCACCACGCCCAGGCTCAGGGTAACGTTCACGGCGCCCACGGGGGCCGCCTCCTTGATTTTACGGCGAATCCTTTCGGCCAGCTCTTTGGCCGTGTCCAGGCTGCTTTTGGGCAGCACCACCATAAATTCATCGCCGCCCCAGCGCGCCAGCAAGTCGCTTGCGCGTACGCAGGTTTCCAAGGTTTCCACCACCCGTATCAGTGCCTGGTCGCCGACGCCGTGGCCGTATTGGTCATTGATCGGCTTGAAGTCATCGACATCCATGGCCAACAGCGCCAGTGGCAGGCGGAAGCGCTCGGCACGGTCGCATTCTTCCAGCAGTACTTTTTCCAGGCGGTACCGATTGGCGATGCGCGTCAGGGCGTCACGCTCGGCCAGGGAGCGGTTTTCGTCCAGTTGCAATTGCAGTTGCTGGTTGACGCGTGACAACTCAAGGGTGCGCTCCGCGACCAGCGCTTCCAGGGACTGGTTGCGCTTTTGCAGCTGTTCGATGGAGCATTTGCGCGTATGAATATCGCGGTGTGCGCCCACCATGCGCGCCACGGAACCGTCTGGATTACGGGCAATGACGTAGCCACGGTCCTCGATCCACAGGTACGTACCGTCTTCTTTGCGACAACGGTATTCGGCCCGGTAATGAGGGGCGCTTTGGCTGATGTAATCATCGAACACTGCCATCACGCAGGGGTAATCCTCGGGATGGATCACGTTCTCCCAGGTGAACACGCTGTTTTCCAGGGAGTGGTGGGAGTAGCCAAGCATTTCGTACCAGCCGGGGTTGCGGTAGACGAAGCCGGTGTTGGCGTTCCAGTCCCAGATGCCATCACTGACCAGTTCCATGATGGCGTGCAACAGGTCGACGTTAAGGTCGGACACCTCATTGCGTAGCGGTTCTTTGCCGGATGTATCGTCCATCTGCGCGCTTCCTGCGGGGGCTGGCGCCCAAGGCCAGTCATGGTTGACGCCGATACTCCGTGGCTGGGGCTACTGTACATCGGCGCTTGCGCGCTTTGAATAGGGCAGGTGTGCTGCTTTTGACGAGTGGCGAAACGCTATTTTTCTGGCGCCATCATCTTTGTCCGAGGCCTTCCATCCGCGTTGTGCTGGTAAATGGCCTGTGGTTGGCCCTGCTCATTGAAAAACACCTGGCCAATGCCAGCCGAGTTCCACAATCGCTCACCCGCTTCGGCGTGCTCGGGAATATAGGGCACCACCTGCATGGTGCGCCGGCGGGTAAACCAGTTGAGCGGCGAACGCGGGGAGTAGAGCCAGCGGTTGAGGCGATCGAACCATTCCAGCAGGCGCGGCGGGAACTCGTTCTTGATGCCGCTGCTGGTGATTTGCCAGATCTTGGGGCCGCCGTTGCGATGGCGGATCAGCACTTGATAGACAAACGAGTAATGCACATCGCCGGAGAGGATCACGTAGTTACCCGGCGTGCGTGAATGGCGGAAGATATTCAAAATCACTTGAGCGGCGCCGCGGTGGGCCATCCAGTTCTCAGCGTCCACCAGCAGGGGAAAGCCGCACCAGCTGAAGACCTTTTGCACCGTCTCGATCAGCTTGACGCCAAAGACTGGCGCGGGCGAGACAATGATGGCTGACGGGTGGTCCAGCAGCGCTTGTTGCAGTTCGCTCAAGGCTTCCCAGTCCAGCAGGCCAGAGGGTTGCTTGAGGGTGAACTCGCTGCGCCAGCGTCGGGTGCGGGTGTCGAGTACCACCAGTGCCGGGCTGGTGGGCAATACGTAGTGCCACTGCTGGAATTTCAGCAGGGCCTCCAGCAACGCGTCTTGCGCCGCCGCGTCGAGATGATTGGCCTGTACCTGGCCGGTCAGTGCCTGGGTTTGCCCCAGCAGTTCGCCAAATACCTGGGGCTGGTTGCCCCAGCCTTGGCATAGCAGATACGCCAGCAAGGCATTGCCGATGATGCGTTTGGAAAAGGGATGGCCGTAGGCGGTTTCCTCCCACTGCGCGCTGAGGTTCCAGTCGTCGGTGATGTCGTGATCGTCGAACATCATCAGCGTCGACAGGTGCGCGAACACCCGGGCCACTCCAGGCAGACCGTCGCGGAACTGGTCGATGTGAACCTGTTCGCGGGCGTAGCGTTGTTGCTCTTGCGCGTTCAGCGGCGGCGGTTCTGGCGTGATCAGTGTCCAGGGTGCTGGCGACCAGGCCAGCAGGTACATCGCGATCACTTCGGCGAAGGTCACCAGGTGATTGTCGGCGGTGCTGCTGGTGAAGATCGGCTTCTTCACGCCGCCGAAAAAGCGTTCGCGCAAGGTCTCGTTACTGTCCAGCGCAGGGAGCAGGTCGGCCCGGTGGTAATAGCTGGCGTGATGCCCATAAAGGCTGGCGCTGTCGCTCACCACCGCGCCCTCCAGGTACTCATCGAACAGGCCCAGGCGCGCAATCAGCCCATGAATGGCGCGTAGCATGGGCCCTGCGACATCGTCGGCGTAGATCTGGTCGCCATTCATCATCAATAAGGCTGGGCGGTCGAGCGGTGTACGAGCATCTGCCAACAGGCGGTCGACACACAACAAGCCTTCGTCGGCGCGGTGGTGGGGTTTGCGGCACGAGCCATGCACCAAGTGGTGGATGCGGCTATGCAGCACGAAGCTGGGCGTAGTGGCGTCGCCATACAGCAAGTGCGGTGCCCATTGTGCAATGCCGAGGCCGTCAATCAACAGGTCGTAACCGATGATTTCATCCTGTGGCAGGGCGTGGCTCAGGGCGATGTCGATCAGGTGGATAAAGGCGTGGCGCCCGACGGGCACAACTTGGCAGTGCGTTGCATCGAGTGGGTTATCCAGCGCCTCGCCCGAGGGTAATTGCAGCCTCAAGGACAGTGGCAGGGCACGACTGCCCACCAACCAGATAACCAGGCGCTGCGGCTCCAGGCGCCGTAGGAGCGGGCCGGCAATGACCGCGGGCAAAGTGTCGGGTTGAAGCATGAAGAATGCTGCTCATTCCAAGTGGAACTGGGGAGGATAGCGCAGAGGATGTCAGTGTTTTGTTAACGGAGTGCAGCGCTGTGCGCTGCACTTGTTGCCGGTGTCCGGTCACGATTTAAAGCAGTTTGCCTCCGCCAAGAGAGGTCGTACTCGAATATTTAGGTTTTGGTCGCGTGTTCTGCCCCTGTGAGAGGGTGTCAGTCTGCGAAGAGGTTGATTCGGGATTGGCAGGGGGCTGAGTATCTTTTACGGATTGCTCGATGTTATAGGTGAGATTGCTAAACGAATTGCCGATGATCATGGTAAACCTCTTACTCAATTAAAGGATTGTTGTCGCATCAATAATCCCTTTGACTGCGCACTGATTGAGTGGGGCTGGCCGGTTTTTTCGTTCCCGGCCATAAGTAACCATATGTTGAACTTGTAGGATTTGTACGCGTTTCAAGCAGGCTTTGGCACCGTAAACCTGAATTCACTGCCGCGGCCCAACTCGCTTTCGGCCTCGATGCGCCCACCATGGGCCTGGACAATCCCCTGGGTGATATACAGCCCGAGTCCGCTGCCGGTGGGGTTGTTTTCAGTCTGGGTCCAATAGCGATCGAACACATGGGGCAGGTCGTGCGGCGCAATGCCTTCACCGGAGTCGCGCACCGAAAATACAATCTCCTCGCCGTTGCTCATGGCGCTGATGCCGATGTTGCCCTGACGCGGGGTGAACTTGATCGCGTTGCCGATCAAGTTTGACAGCACTTGGAACAAGCGCTCCGGGTCGGCTTTGATCTGCAGGCCAGGCTCGACATTGAACGACAGGTCGATGCCCTTTTCCGAGGCCAGAGGCGCCAGCAGCGAATACGCCTCTTCAAAAATTTGGCTGACGTCCAGCGCCACCGGCTTGACCACATAGCGCCCGGCCTCGATTTTCGAGGTGTCGAGCAAATCCTCCAGTAACACGTTCATGCGCCCGGCAGCCTGTTGCATGGTGTCGATGGCGGAAGAGATGCGCCGTGAAGTGTGGGGGCCATCGGAGCTGAAGGCTTTTTGCATCATGCCGCAGAGCATGGAGATGACGGTCATGGGGTTGCGCAGATCGTGGGAAACCACCGCGACCAGCTCGTCCCGCGCACGCACCGCTTGTTGCTCGCGCAGCACCTGCCGGGACAGGTCGTTCTCCAGGGCCGAGCGGCGCAAATCATTGGCGGCAAACAGGTCGCCATGGCTCCATTTGGTGGAGATGCCGGCCATTTCCACTTTCCAGATTTCAAACGAGGTGCGTGGGCGAAGGCGCATGCCCGCGTCGCAGGTTTCCAGATTCAGCGGCTTCTCCGGGTCGCCACTCCAGTGGATGTTCTCTTTGACTTCCGGGCGAAACCACAACACACCGTTATCCACAGGCTTGGGCAAGCTCATGGCGAGCACGCCGCTGGCCACGCTCTGATACTCGGCGGCAGGCGGATAAACCGAGGCCAGGTTATGGCTGGAAAATACCGGTGCGCCGTTGCCCTGCAACCACTTGTGCAGCGCGCGTATCTGCGCCGGTTCCGGGCAGTTGCCGTAGCGGTGCAATTGTTTATCTTCGATGATCGCCACGCCACCAGAGAGGGTCAGGTTCATCAGCATTCGGCCTTGCTGGGCCAGGCCGTCGAATACGTTATTGGCAGAGGCCTTCATCGCCAGGTCCAGCAGCGCCAGCGCTTCGACTTTTTCTTCGCGCTGGCGGGTCAGCTCCAGGGTCTCCATGGCACTGATCTGCAATGACAGCACCTGGCCGATGGTCTGGCAGGCCATGCGCAAATCGTTAGGCACCAGCAGTGGCTCGCGGTTGCCGCAGCTGATCAAGCCCCATAGTTTGTCGCCCTTCATCAGTGAAATACTCATGGACGACAACACGCCCATGTTCTGCATGTACTGGCAGTGAATCGGCGACACGCTGCGCAGGGTGGCGAAGCTCAGGTCCAGGGGCAGGCCCGTGTCCGGGCGCAATTTGGGCAGCAGCGGTACCGGTTCGTAGGACGCATTCGGGATGATCCGTAGCCAGTTGGTGCGATACAGCTCGCGGGCCTGCTCGGGGATGTCGGACGCGGGGAAGAACAGCCCGTTGAACAATTCCATGGAAGGTGCCGAAGCTTCGGCGATCACTTGGCCATGGCCTTCTTCTTCGAAGCGATAGATGAGCACCCGGTCATAGCCGGTCATGGCCTGGATTTCGTTGACGGTGATGGTGTAGAGCGACTGCAAGGTCTTTGCCGATTGCAGGCGATGCAGCATTTTGCCCAGGTCGCTGGTGCGGCCATTGTGCGCACGGGGTTTGAAATCCTTGAGCCGTGGTTCGAATTCCAGCACCAGTACGCCCTGGTGGCGATGCAACAGGCCTTCGAACTGCTCACCCTTGAAGGTGATGAGCAGGGGCGGCGAGTCCAGGAATGCGCTGTCCTCGGCCATGGTTTGCACGGCCTGGGCGTACTCCTCGCCAATCAACCTGTGCAGTGGTTGATTCAACAGCGCCTCGGGGGCGTGGCCGAACAACGTACCGACGTTGGCACTTACCTGAATGATGTTCAGGCCAGGTTCCGACAAGGTCAGCAGCACGCCGTGGGGCTGGATGGCCCCCGGAAAACGAATGGGTTCGTCGGCGCAGTTGGCAAGCAGCTCTTCAAAATCTTCGGGTTTCATAGCAATACCTCCTGGCTGTCGAGCCATTGCTCAAAGCCGCTGAATGTCGAACGGGCCGCCATCACCGCGCGCGCGGCGGCATGTGTGTCCAGTGGCTGGCGGCCCAGATAATCGAGGAAATCTTTCCAGCGCCGTCCGGTCTCGGCGCCGTATACATTGAGAAAAGCACCGCCGTTGTCGGCGTTCACACCCAGGCGCAAGGCCATTTCCCGGCGCAGCACTTGGCCGCCCAGGGTGGCGCCTTCCAGCACATACAGGGCGCCGAGGCACGCAGCCGGTGTGTCTAATGCGGGGAGTTGAGTGCAGCGAGGCAGGGCATGAATGGCATTGTCGGTCAGGCCGAGTGCATGCAGGTCATGCACCAGTGTTGGCGTTTTCACACGCAACGCAGACTCATATCCATCGGGAATCAAGCCGCTTTCGTACAGCGCCGCTTCCATTGGCTGATAAAAGCCGTAGTACGCCTGCAGCAAGCGCCGATACCACTGGGCATCCAGGCGCTCGGAAAAAAACGGCAGACGCTGTTCCAACGCCACATGCAGCAGGCCCGTGCCCGTGCGCAACGTTTCCAACAAGGAGGGCGCACTAACGTCATGGGCCTGTGAATGCATTCAATGAGCTCGAACTGTGGGCCTGTCGGCCATGAATGACGCGTGAAAATGGGCGACGATTCTACACAACTCATTGTCGTCAGCTGAACGCAGAAGCGAAAAGGCTGACCAGCGGATCAGAAAAGTCGCTCCCTGCACATTACATGACCGCAGACCGGGCCCTCAAGTTCGGTTGAAATGATATCGAGCTGCTATCAATGCAGGGGCAGGCCCTAGTGCATCAATGCCGTCTGCACGCACTCGAGCAAGTGGTCGGTACTCCACGGTTTGGGCAGAAACCGCACCGAACTGCCCAACTCGGCGGCGATTTTCGTGTTGCCTGAGGTCAGCACCACCTGCACTTCAGGCCAGCGATGGGCGACCACACGGCTCAAGTCATAACCATTGAGCAAACCGGGCATTTGAATATCACTGACAATCAAATCCACGGGGTCATCGCCGCGCTCCAGGTAAATCATCCCTTCGTCTGCCGATGCAAACGATGTCACCACCGCACCAAAGTCTTCCAGCACATCCACCATCAACGCCCGAATGATCTCGTCGTCTTCCAATACCAAAATCGATGGCTGAGCCATGATCCTTACTCCACCATCAGGGGGTTCAGTAAGGTGGAGTGGAAGGTGGCCGGATAGGTTCGATTGGATGTTTTTTAATCGATGGGTGGTCGTTTGGCCGCTTGTGAGCCATGGGCACCACAATCCGTTAAGGTGAACGCCACCCTGCCGCCCAAGGAATGCCATGTTTAACCGTAACCCGCTCGTGCCGGAACTGATCGTCACCCGCCTCAGCGCCAGCCTGGCGTTCTGGGTCGAACAGTTAGGTTTCGCCATTGCCTATCAGCGCGCAGAAGAAGGCTTTGCCTACCTCGACCTGCACGGCGCGCACATCATGCTCGAACAATACGACCCCGATGCCGGCCAGTGGCTCACCGCACCGTTGCAGTCACCGTTCGGGCGCGGCATCAACCTGCAAATCGATGTGCCCGCCGTGACGCCCATTCTGCAACGCCTGGCGCAACTCGGCTGGCCATTGTTCCGCGATGTAGAAGACGCCTGGTACCGAGCCGGTGACGTGGAGGCCGGGCAACGCCAGTTTATCGTGCAAGACCCGGACGGTTATCTGGTCCGCCTGGTGCAGCGGCTGGGGGAAAGGCCGGTCGAACAGGCATAATCGACGGCAACAGCCGATAGGGAGACCTGAATGAAGTATGTGTTATTGACCCTCGCCCTCACCGTTATCGCTGCCCCCGCGCTCGCTGCGGGCGACGCCGAGGCGGGCGGCAAACTCTTCACCAAGACTTGCGGCGGCTGCCACAGCATCGGTGAAGGCGCGCGGGGCGGTTTTGGCCCGGAACTGAACGGCATCATTGGCCGGCCTGCCGGTACCACCACGGACTACCAGTACTCGGATGCGATGAAAAATTCGGGCGTGGTGTGGACGCGGGAAAAACTGGCGGCCTACATTGAAGACCCGAAGGCGGTGGTCAGTGGCACGCGGATGATCTTCTGGGGGATCAGTGACCAGGAGAAAATTGAAAATATCCTGGCGTACTTAGCGACATTCCAGCCCAAGTGAGGCGCCCAGGCTGACACGCATCACCGCGCTCTGTCCTCTGTAGGAGCGAGCTTGCTCGCGAAAAGCTCACAGGCGTCGCATTCATTCAGGAAGCACGCGTCATCGTTGACGTTTTTCGCGAGCAAGCTCGATCCTACAAAAAAGCACAGTGTGAGCCTTAGCTTGCATCCAAAGCCTACACACAAGTAGGACCGTTCTGATTTGCGCCTGACCTCACCATTATCGGCAAAGCGTTTGCTACGTTCGTGTGAAAAATACGCTGGTTTTAGAAGGTCATATGACGCTGGTTAAGGGCGTGGTGTTTGTCGTCGGGGTGGTTTTAGTGGCGCTCGGAGTGTTTAACGGTTTGGTGGTGGCCGTGTCTGCGTATTTTGGGCCGTTTTACCAAGGGGATGCGGATCAGAGCAGGAATTTTGGGTTTTGGTTGGTTGGGAATGGGGTTGTGGTTTTGGGAGCGGCGTTGAGCGGGGCGGTTTGGTATGGCAGGCGTTTGAGTCGGGGGCGGGAATGATGGTGTACTTCGACGGGGTTGAGGGGCGACTTAAAATTAGGCGAGCTGCCCGGCTGTGCGACGCTGAACCTGTGGCGAGGGAGCTTGCTCCCGTGACGGCCTGACAGCGGGCGTTGGTCTAGCTGACGCGCTGCGATCCAAATGTGGGAGCTGGCTTGCCTGCGAAGACGGCCTGACAGCTGACACAGTTATACCGAGTACATATCCATTCCTGAGGTAACGGCCACCTAGGGTTCCGCCCCAACGGTGGCTCACTTTTGAACAGCGATGTGGATCAACTCAGCAGATGCTTGGAAATCAGCCGGGAGATTTCCACGATCGAGGTCTTGCCGGTGAATTCGAATTTCACCTTCCCCAACGAAGAAAAGTAAATCTCCAACTCCGAATCCAGATCAAACGTCCCTGAAGTTTCCACCGAGTACGCCACGATGTTCTTGTACGGCAATGAAGTGAAGTCCTTCTTGCTGCCGGTAATCCCCTGCACATTCACCGCGATGATGCGCTTGGTGGTGAACACGACGCCGTCGCGCATGGCTTTGTACGCGTCGACCACTTCTTCGCCGTCCAGCAGCAGGGCCGCTACGCGTTCGGCGTATTCGTTGTTTTGCTTGAGTTTGAAGAAGCCTTTGTTGTTGAAGTCGATCATGTGCCTGTCCTGGGTAAGTGGTGGTGCCGGTGTATGACGTTTTACTTGCGGATCTGTATCTAACGCCTGGGCCTGCAAGCCCCTAGCATGACGCTCAACACGACCGCGTCGGCGAAGGATTTCACGCTGGCAGCCTAAAAAACCAGGAGCCAATCCATGCCTGATATGTCCAGCTTGCTCGCCTACGGCCTGATTTCACTCGGCATGGTACTGACACCCGGGCCGAATATGATTTACCTGATTTCCCGCTCCATCTGCCAGGGGCGCACGGCCGGGTTGATTTCCCTGGGCGGCGTGGCGCTGGGGTTTGTGGTGTATATGGTGTGTGCGGCGCTGGGTATCACGGCGTTGGTGATGGCGGTGCCGTTTGCCTACGACGCGCTGCGGGTCGGCGGGGCGCTGTATCTGGTGTACCTGGCCTGGCAGGCGGTCAAGCCGGGTGGGCGCTCGCCATTCCAGGTGCGCGACTTGCCCAAGGACAGCCCGCGCAAGTTGGTGACCATGGGCTTGGTCACCAATCTGCTCAATCCCAAAGTGGCGGTGATGTATTTGTCGTTGCTGCCGCAGTTCATCGAGCCGAATGGGCATGGCAGTGTGCTGATGCAATCCCTGGCGCTGGGCTCCCTGCAGATTGTTATCAGTGTGAGCGTCAACGCGGTGATTGCCTGCATGGCGGGTTCCATCGCGGTGTTCTTCGTCACCCGGCCAGGTTGGCAGGTGCTGCAGCGCTGGCTGATGGGGTCGGTGTTGATGGGCTTGGCGGTGCGGATGGCGGTGGAAGGGCGGCGCTAAATCTGCTTTCAGCGTGCCATGACGTTGACGATCACATGCAGGATGAATGCAGGCCCGTAGCAGGGGCGCCCGTGTTCATCTTCGATACGCCAGATCGAGGTGACCGTACAGGTCTCCCGCGGCGCTCCAAACTCCACCGTGATATGCACCGGCTGCCCAGGCAGGGTTTCGGCGATCGGCACCTCGCTGTCAAGGCTGCGCAGGTGGCTGTCCATCACCACTTCCAGGGGCGCGCCTGTAGCCGTTCGACGGGCGATGACGTATTCACCGTCTACTCGTACCAATCGTCGACCGCGCCAGGCGCGGGTGCCGACATTCTGGATCTCCCAGGTTTTCTGAAATGTTTCGCCTGGCAACACGACGGTCTGGTCGGGGGTGGTGACATCGGCGTTGAATACCACAACGTCGCCAGGATGATGCAGGCCGATGGCTCGGTTGGTGGTTGCCATTGAATGGGCATCGACCGGCGAGCCGGACAAATCGGCGAAGTAGCGGAACAGCATTAAGGGGGATACCTGCAGCGCCTTGGCCAATTTGATCAAGGTGCGTACCGACGGATCTTTTGAAATACCACCCGCCAATCCGTACAGATAGGTTCGTGAAATACCGGCTTCCTTAGCCAGGGTTGTCATGGACTTTCCCAGTTCCCGACTGCGTCGTATGACCAGTGCCTGGAGGGTGTCGCGGGTTTTGATGCTCATGTCCGTATGTGATCCCAATCCTTGAAAAAAAGTCGTCAACTTGTTCGCCAAAAAGGACAACTTGCTCGCCGTCGCGTGTATTGAACCGTGCACACTCGCAACCTGCTAGCGACGTTGTGAAGGACATGGATCAGTCCCTTTCTGTTTGACTATATCCAGTGTCGCGGTTTCTCGCATGCTTGCGAACCTGGTGTGTTGCATTCCTTTACAACTATCTTTGGATATAGCTATGTCTCAATTTAAAGCATGCTGCGAATCCATAGCCCGATCAGGCTTTGGCATCCTGCAAATTCCTGATGCGATGTTGCAGGACTACAAAAAGATCATTGATGGGTATTCGGCCATTCCCCAGGCCATCAAGGATGAATTTTCCTTTGCCCAGGACACGGATGGGTTTTTCCCTTTTGGCGCCGAGTACTCCCTTGCCGAGGATCACCCGGACCTGTGCGAGCGGTTTTGTTACTGGCCCTCGCACGCTTCAAAAAGAACCGCTTTCGAATTCACTCGAAGTACTTTCGTTGCCGCAGTCGGCAGTTATGAGCGACAGATGAGCGAGTTGGCCCAGGGAGTGATGGATGGCATTTGCGCGGAGTTTGGCGTTCAAACCTTGGCCCCCTTTCGCTCGGCATCGTACATCCAGTTGTGTGTCTATGGTCCACAGGCCAAAGACAATTCTCGTAAATATGCCCAGGACCCTCATGAAGACGGGCATATGCTTTCGTTTATCAAGCCTACCCGCGAAGGGCTGGTTTTGATGAAAGGACGATCGTTGGAGCCGGTACGCCTTCTGGAGAATGAGGTCGCGGTGCTGGCGGGCTCCTTGCTGACAGAACTTTCTGATCATGCCGTGCCTGCCGCCTACCATGCTGTACTTGCACCCAGCAAACCGGTTGCCAGAAGCTCATTGATCTACTTTGCAAACCCCAATCCGGATCAGTTGCTAACGACCTTTTACCGCCAGAAACCCATTGATCTGGGCAGTACTGTGAATGCTCGTCATACCGGTTTCGGTAATCAACCGATTCAACTGCGCTAAATAGTCCTGGAGGGCTCGAACAGTCCATGTTTCCTCACTTCAATGCCCTTTACCTCGAAGGTTTGCTCTTGGGTATCGGACTGTTCGCCGCCCCTGGCCCGAAAGACACCTTGGTGATCCGCCAAGGTGTCGGTCGCGGGCCGATCTGGGGCGTTGTCGCTATTTGCGTCTTGGCCGATATTCTCCTGATCGCTTTCGGGGTCACGGGTTTAGGTTCGTTGTTGGGAAGTCGGCCTGAGGTGATGGCACTATTGCTGTTGTCCGGCGCGGCCTATCTGCTTTGGTTTGGTGGCCAACGTCTGTTGGCTTGTATCCGGGATCAGTCCATGCCGGATGCTCAAGGCGGCAACTCGCAAAGAGGGCTGTTGCGCTCGGCGGTCATACTCGGCTTTGCCAACCCTTACGCCTGGCTCGATACCGTGGTGCTGATTGGTTCCATCGGTGCCACGAAACCTGCGGGCCAACAGGCGCTGTTCGCGACAGGCGCCATGACGGCATCACTCGTGTGGTTCGTGGTGTTGGCGCTGTGCTGTCAGCGATTGACGGTATTGTTTCGCAAGCCTGCGGTCTGGCGCTGGCTGGATGCAGGGGTGGCGGTGTTGATGGTTTACCTGGCCGTTATGCTGATCAATGATTCATTGCACATCTTTCAGATAGCCCTTTAGTACGGTCAGCGGGCAGGTCAACTCATCAAGACGAGCGATGTTTTGCACATCGGTGGATAGCCTTTGCAATTCACGCCCGAGAACGCTGTCCGCTCCACCCAATGCAATCAACGCCTGGGTGATGCACTCATCGAGCTTCAACTGGATCTCGGCCAGGTTTCCCTGGCGCACTAACAACCCGAACACTTCGCGATCATAGCCCTCCATCACGGGATCATCGCGCAGCAATGGGCTGCCGTGGTCAGTCTCATGCACCAGCTTCAACGCGAACAACGCAACCGCTTCAAGCGTCAACTCCATGGTCCCGCTACCTCCACTGCCACGCCTGGCACTTTTTTGCAGGCGAAAAAAAAGACCTTGAATTTCAAGGTCTTTCTTTAAGATGGTGCCCCGAGGGAGACTCGAACTCCCTCAAAAACATCATAAGACCCAGCAATGCCGCGAGTTTAAAGGCTTTCAGTGGCTTTGGGTAGAAATTTTGGGTAGAATTTTGGGTAGAAATGACTAGCGAAGGCTTTTGCTATGACCGATTTTTTAGTCCTGAAATCCGGCACCTACTACGTCCGTCTGGACGTTCCAGAAGACGCACGGGAAGCCTTTTCCGGGCGTAAGGTTTTGACTAAAAGCCTCAAAACTGGCAATCGTTCGGAAGCCCATATTTTCAAACTACGATGGTTGCAGCAGTGGAAAACCGAAATCGAAAAAGCCCGTAGGGGTGAAATCGGCAATTTCCGTGATGATGTTCTTCAAATAGTTGAAAAGCATCAAAGGGCCATAAACCAAGATAAAATTAAGGGGAAACCCGCAAACAATGAAACAAAAATGGGTTTTGAAGTAATCCAATATACACAAGATAAGAAGTTAAGCATCGACCTTGTTAATGAAGCAATTGATATTGCAGCAGGTCGTTCGGACTACTCACCAAAAACCCCATTTTTCAAAAGTCGCCTTGATGGTTTCTATAACTATGAATTAAATCAACGAAAAGTAGACTTGAATACAGTTGATAGACATATAAAGAGAATTAAAGCACTTGATGCCTTTTTGAAAGCTGAGGACTTATTGCTGGATTATGAGGCAGTTGCTTCATTCTTGATTTCAAAAAATCTGGAATCGAAGACAAAGAAACAATATTTGTTTTCGTTTAATGCCTTCTATAATTTCTTGATTAAAAAAGAACCACCATTCAAAGAACGTTATCCAATCAATCCTTTCAAAAGTCATGAATTGAGCCAAGTTAGACGTGGAACACTCAAAAAAGATGAAAGACGTGCTTTTACGGCGGAAGAGGTTGAAACCTTGCATAGTAAAGCAGTTGAAAAAGGAAAGCGTCAATTAGCCGATTTGATTAAGATAGCGGCCTATACGGGAGCACGCATTGAAGAAATATGCCGTTTAAAAACATCGTCAGTTGTTAAAGAGGATGGTGTGGATTGTTTTCATATTACAGAAGGTAAAACACAAGCATCCGTTCGTTTTGTGCCAATTCATCCGGTTCTCATGGAAACGGTCAAACGGCTTGTTAGTTCATCGGACGATGGGTATTTGTTGAAGACAAGCAAAGGTGGGAAGTATGAAACCAAATCGAAAGGTTTAGGTAATCAATTTTCAATCTTCAAGACAGATTTAGGTTTTGATAAAAAATGTGTTTTCCATAGCATTCGCAAAACTGTAATCACTACATTAGAGCGTGCTGATGTTAAGAACCTTGTCATCATTTCGTTGGTTGGCCACAAAGCTGATGGACTGCTAAGAATGACTTTCGATAGATATTCGGAAGGCCCAACCCCAGCATCTAAAATGGATGCTGTTAAACACCTACAATATAAATTCTCAGTATAATTTTTTATTGTTGTCATCATTCATGAGGCTACCTAATTAGGTGGCCTTTTTAATGCCTGCTATACGTTGCTATACGTTGCTATACACTTTCATTCTTTGTTATCTGGCTTATTGAAAGCTATACAACTTGAAAACATTTTAATATATGTTAACTTGATATTAGTAGTTCGAAAACATTACAGGCGAGCAATGTAAATGTATAGCAAGTTCACTTCGTTCACTTACTAACATTTACGCTCGATTTTTCGCACTACGTTTGAAAAATGTATAGCAATCAATATGGAGGATTGTATGAGTGATAAAGAAAGAAAAAGTAATCAGTTAAATTTTAGACTTCCAAAAGATGATATTCAGCTACTCGAAACACAAAGAGCAGCATTAAAGATGACACAGGTAAAATTTATTTCCCATATTATAAATAATGGAATAAATGAAGTCATAGAAGTATGTAGTCCAAAGTTAAGAGAGGATATAGTCACCATTGAAAAAATATTCAGTCAGATTGGCAATAACCTTAATCAAATAGCAGCAGCGTTGAATTCAGGGAAGCAACCAAACCAAGACATTTTAGATGTTCTGAGCAAATTAGATAAGAACATGGGCGTATTGACAAATAGACTTGAAAGTTTGAAAAAGGAGAAAATAACAATCAAAGGCGATATATGATAAGGAAAAGATTGAGCACCCAGAAAAGCAGGTCAGGAGTATATAAGGCTTCTAAATACTTTCACAAAGATGAGGGATGTGTATTGTTCGAAAGCAACATCTACACACCTATGAACTCATCCAAAAGACAAATTGCGAATGCTATTGCAACATCCATCGAAAATGATGTTGCTGTTAGAACAAAGGGCAGAAAGCAATCAGTTAGAAGTCAGCACGATATGGTCAGCTTTCATACCAATGATAACGTTACCCCTGAACAAGCGAAGCAGATAGTAAAAGAACTCTATGAACAAACGCACAACCTTTCAAATAGAAAGTATGCGTTGGGTGTTCACATTGATACAGATGAGGTTCATGTTCATATTGTGTGGGCTTTAAAAGATTTTAATGGCAAGTGTTACAACGTCAGCAATGACTACCGTGTTATTGAAAGAGAATGTGAAAAGCTTGAACAAAAATACAATCTAATAGTTCCCGAAAATCGAATTTCAAGAGACATGGATGAACTCGACAAAATAAAAGAGCTAACACTGCAAGATAAGAAAGACATTATCAACAAGAAATACAAAGACAAGCATCCATCAACAAAAGAAAGAATGCTTGACGTTCGTGGCGTTATTTCTAACAAGAAACAAATGAAAGACGCTTTGAGTGATTTCCTTAACAATGCTTCCAGCCCATCCGACTTCATCAACCAGATAACCGAGAATGGTTTCAATGTCATTCACAATGGCAAATCATCTTTCTCCATTCAACATGAAGACCAGATATTCAAAGCATCCGAGCTTGGCCTATCTTACAAAACACTTAAAGCGAAACTAGGTGATGACACTGGCTTTGAGCAGACTTTAAAAAATAAGCACAACGTAAAGGAATACGAAAATTGTTCAATCGCTTCAACCGAAGCAGAACCCGACTACATGAAAAAGATTAAACCAAACTCAGTGCTTGCTACTAAGTTCAAGTTTATTCAGCATAGTGACAAGGTTGAATATTTCTATAATTCAGCCAGTAGCAAGAAATCATTCGAGTATTACAAAGACCCATCAAAAGTTTCATTCCATGATTTATCAAGACAGTCAGCAAAGGCTGGCATTCAAAGACTTGTTGCCGACGCCAAACCACCACAATCATTTACAGTGAATGGCCCTGATTACTTCAAGAAGAATGTATGGCTCGAATTTCAGCTAATGGGATTGGAAGCCAAAGGCTTCAAGCTTGAAGGCTACAAACCTACCCCAGCAGATTTAGACGAATTGAAGAAAATTCAGGAGCAATATGCTTCGATGAATAAGAAGGCCGATCCTAAACCGCAACCAGCACCAGAAGCCCCTACGGTGGCCGTAGAAGCACCTAAACCAGTTGAGCCTGTCATGCCTATACCTCTTCAAAAAGCTCCTGAGAAGCCACCAGAGCCTACAAAGCAGGTTGAACAAGAACAGGTAGCACCTACCAACGATGACTTGATTGATGACTTGATGAAAGAGTTTGAGCCATCCAACCCTACACCTGTCGCAGAAGCTCCTACAAAGGCCTTAGAGACACCTACACCAGTAGAGCCTGCCGTAGATGACATTTACGCACCGATGACACCGGAGCCGATTCCAGAGCCTGAAAACCATAAGATTGATGGCGACTATTCAACATATTCGAATGATGAAATTGTTGAAGAATTTGAATGGTTGCAACCGAGACTAACGAAAAGTTTATTTCCGGGCAACAGCACACGAGACATCGCGGGGCATAGAGAAATGGACAACATTCCAGACAATCGTAATGGCATAAAAACTGGAGAGGTTAAGCGTCAATATGAATTAAGACAGAAATTATATAATCTATTTGATGAAATTAAAGAAAGAGACCCGTCAGCCGCAAAACAGCTTGAACAAGCTTTTAAAGCACAGATGGCAAACAAAAGAGCGGTTACGTTTGACTTAAAACCACAGTTAACAAAATAGCCCTATCAGGGCTTTTTATTTGTCTTGGATTTGAAAGTTTCTAATTCCAACTTGTAGCGTTACATCTTTGTTGAACCCGTTAACTTTGCTTACATTTAAGTATTCTTTCATACAATCATTTATAAAGCGTGACAACGGAAATTTGTGAGTATTGGCAATTTCTCTAAATTGATTATGTGTTTCAGCGTCGAGTGTGATGGTGCAAACTTTAAGATTTGCTTTTGCTTTTGGTTTTTTCATTAGTGTCCCTTTCTTATTTATATATATTTATTAGAGCACAAATAAAAGCAAAGTCAAATAAATACATATTTTTCTTGACAAAATTCAGGCACAAAAAAACCAGCATTAGCTGGCTTTGTTATAAGTCCCTTATACATTCGTCTTGATATTCGTAAGGAACTCTACTTTGGTCTACCAGCACCTTGAATGTGTAATCTAATGGGTCAAAAATCAAATGACAAACACTTTTGTCATGTGCATTCTTAACATCTTTATATAAACCATAAAGACCTAGTTTTTTTGTATATTTTAAGATTTCTTTTCTTTTGCTAGTTACCCTTATTAGTTGCATGCTCATAATCTCCTGTTCTTGATAACAATATAACATGCGATTATAAATAATCAATAGATAAGTATTTATTTATTGCAACTCGGCAGCATCAAGCAATGCAGTATCAACAATTTTGTAATTTGCTTTTATATCAATCATTTCTTTTGTGCTCAAATCAATTATGTATTTACCTATTAGTCTTTTTCCGAAAACATCACCGAGCAGGTCATTCTTAAATACTTGTATTTTGCTGTATAGCCTCATTATTTTTAGGTTTCCATTTACAAATATAGAGAACCCAATGAAATCGTTCTTGTCCACAAATGCGAACGCCTTATCAATAACGTCATTCTTGCCTTTCAAGAATGATTTTCTTTTCAGCTCTCTCCACAATGAAAGCGTATTCTTAACGCCGAACATTGCATATCTACGCACAGACCACAGTGCTTGAACTGCTCTAACTTTTTTGTGATTTGAGATTTCCAACTTATCTACATTTAGGACGCCGCCTTTTAACTCGAATTCCAAATTGAATGACTTAGTTAGGGAAACTCTGAAAAAGACTTTCTGATTTGGCAAAATACCGCGACCCCACCCACCGAGTTTCCCGATGAAGCAGATGACCTTCGCCGACGCCGAGTACGCTGGCAAGCGCAAGCAAACCCGCAAGGAGTTGTTCCTGATCGAGATGGATCGGGTGGTGCCGTGGAAGGGCTTGATTGCTTTGATCGAGCCACATTATCCGAAAGGTGAAGGTGGCCGTCCGGCCTACCCGTTGATGGCGATGCTGCGTGTGCATCTGCTGCAGAACTGGTTCGGCTACAGCGATCCAGCGATGGAGGAAGCGCTGTACGAAACCACGATCCTGCGCCAGTTTGCCGGGCTGAACCTGGAGCGCATCCCCGACGAAACCACCATTCTCAACTTCCGCCGCTTGCTGGAGAAACACGAGCTGGCGGCCGGCATCCTCGCTGTCATCAATGGCTATCTGGGCGACCGCGGCCTGTCGCTGCGCCAGGGCACCATCGTCGATGCAACGCTGATCAATGCGCCCAGTTCGACCAAGAACAAGGACGGCAAGCGCGACCCGGAAATGCACCAGACCAAGAAGGGAAACCAGTATTATTTTGGCATGAAGGCCCACATCGGCGCCGATGACGAATCGGGTCTGGTGCACAGCGTAGTGGGCACGGCGGCCAATGTGGCGGATGTCACCCAGGTGGACAAATTGCTGCATGGCGACGAAAACGTGGTCTGCGCCGATGCAGGCTACACCGGTGTCGAAAAGCGGCCGAGCATGAAGGACGTGAAGTTATCTGGCAGGTGGCGGCACGCCGCAGCACCTACAAAAACTCGATAACGCAGCGTGCTGTACAAAGCCAAGCGCAAGATTGAAAAGGCCAAGGCTCAGGTGCGCGCCAAGGTCGAGCATCCGTTCCGGGTAATCAAGCGCCAGTTCGGTTACACCAAGGTGCGCTTTCGCGGCTTGGCCAAAAACACGGCGCAACTGGTGACACTGTTCGCTCTGTCGAACCTGTGGATGGCGCGCCGACATTTACTGACGAATGCAGGAGAGGTGCGCCTGTAATGCGGGAAATGGCCACCGGAGTGGGGTCCGGGTGGCGAAAACGTAAGAAATACTCGTCGAATTGATTGTTTTTTGATCATTTGGCGAGTTTAAAAGTTGCGCTAGGTGGTATGCCGGGGAAATACATGGCTACTTCAGACCATCCTTAGATACTTCATCACGTATGATGTTGCCTTGCTTTTCTTTGCGTCAATTTCTTCAATTCTTACGGCGTTTTCCGAGTGTCTAAAATGCTTGTTAATCAAGATTACTAATTCGTCATAATGTTTCTTATTAACATACATTAAAGCGTGCTTATGAAAGCACTGGTCTTTGTGAGGTTCGACTGCCCAGAAACCATTCATCTCAATCTTATGTCTATGGATGTCTTTTCTAAAAGCATTCCATAAGCCTTTCAAGTAATCATTGCTATCCTTTGGGGTTGAACCGTCCCAAGAACTAACGCCTTTCGACGGCTTTGGATGAAATCTTGCCGGAGCGGTAAAAGTTATGAAAAGAGGCTTATAGTTAAGTTGTTTGGCATAGGCGTCCAACGATGAGACTTGGATAAATATCTCAGCAAATCTTTGCTTTTCAGTGCTTGCTACTTTCCATAGTGGGATTTTCTTGTTGTTTTCATTAACAAGAGATTTCTTCATTATGTAATCAAGCTGGCTGGCTTCGTCAGCTTCTCTATTGCGAACAACTTCATCACTACAAATCTCAAATGCTCGACCGGAACCAATCAAACCTGAGTGCAGCTTTAAAAGTTCGCTTCTTTGTTTTTGTATTCTTTTTATTTGTGATTTAAGTCTTTTCTCATCAGCAATGTTGATGAGCTTGTCTTTTATAGTTGACCCTTTAATGTCCTTTATTTTGATACCATAACCGATATCCCAATCATTCTTTATGCGTGAAAAAATACTCTCGCCGGAGTCATCGTTGTCGAGGTTTCTCTGCTTTATTATTAGTTGCTCTTGAATTCTCTCGAAAACAAACGTGATATTTTTGACGATTTCGTCCAAATCGCCAGCTAGAATGTATTTATGTCGTATCTTCCAGCATCTATATTCACTGCAAGTGGCAACCCAAGTGAATTTATTTTTGAGGTTTCTTATTTCTTTGGCTATGTTTTCACGCTTTCTTTTTGATGAGTTATTTAACTTATTTTCAAGACATTCCTTTGCAATCATCTTTTTTTCGATGGCTCGCTCAAAAAAATACTGCCTTTCACATTCTGCAAAGAAAAATTCAGGAGTAAGATTTTTAAGGATTATGCGTTGTGGAATAAATATCATGAAAGTTATTATTGTTCGTTACTAATACAAATACCATGCCGTGCATGGTTGTCAAATAAATAAATATTTTTACTTTCTAACCTGTAAAAAAGCTGATTTTTTTAAAAATCAAAAACGGTCAAAAAAACCTATAAAATCAACTTGCGACACTTATTTAAGAGTTATCCAAGAAGAGCAAAAGCAAAAGCCCGCCCTAACAGGCGAAAAGCATCTGGGTATTGCGAACAAAGTTCGCATATCAAAATCAAAAGCGTAGAACTCAAATTTTTATATTCAATAAATTTTGAGTAGCAAAACTTTCAAAAATCAAAACCTTTGAAATTGCCGTTTTTAGACGATTTACCATCTTGTGCGTATGGTAATACCGGGAATTAAAACACGCCGTTTTTAGCTTGTTTCTGTTGACGCACTAGAAAAGTGCATTGAGTTTTTTCTACGTTTTTTGTCGGTTTTTTGAGTTTCAATTTTCTTGGATAGTCGTTTTTTGGCTTAAAATCAATGAAAAACGTTGTCAATAGAAAACCGAAAATATATTTAAGGTGGGACCTTAATTATCAAATAGAGGTCAACCATATTCTTTAAATTTCACAGAATATGAAATGACCATCCACCGCGTTCATCTGGTAATTTTTCAAGCTTGAACAACTTCAACCGCTAAAAACGACCTAGCAGGCCAATATGTTGTATTCAGTCTTTGGTAGGCAGAACATAACTTGATAGCCCTGTATTCACGTAATTCCAGATTTTTTTTGATATTAAGCCGCGATCTAAAAAATACTCAGCAGCAAATAGAACTCTTGGAGCTAATTGTTTTGCATCTTGTATATGGCCATTGGCTGCCAAGTTAACACAATATCTGGTCACAACTTTTAATGCGACCTCTTCATCATTTATCTCATCACGAACAGCTTCATCAACTATGCTTTTATAATCGGATAGCGAAATAAAATTTGGATTCAACTCGTTATCAACTTTATAGTCTTGCCATAATATCTGTTTGACTATTTCGTAATGCTTCTGTCTATTTTTATAGTGCCCAAACATATTAGTTACCTACACCGATGAACCCAGCGAAATAACACAAACACTAACCCATGGCGTGTCATTTTGCCATCATGCTTTTTGTCGCTTTTTATGTAGAGGTTTTTGCAGAGCTTAGTGGCAATCTAAATAGTAAATGGTCTGATAATCATTCTTAGGCTAATCCTCACCTGAGTATGAGACACATTCGATCCATGGTTGACCCTTTCCCGCACTGCTGCAGAGCCGCAGCACGTCAAACGGTCTGGATAAGAAGGATAGCTTCAATACACCGTTTCAGGTGTGCAGAGCGAAGCCGAAGCGGACGCCACCGGGAGGCGGTTTTTCCCAAGAAAAGGGTATGAGAAGGGTAGATTTTTTGGATAGAAAAAGGGGTAGAAATTTCTTTCTACCCCTTTTCTAAGTCCTTGATTTACAAGGAAAATTATGGTGCCCCGAGGGAGACTCGAACTCCCACTCCTTTCGAAAACGGATTTTGAATCCGCCGCGTCTACCAATTCCGCCATCAGGGCTCAATGGCGGCGAAGTATAGAGATGAGATTACCGTTGGTCAATCACGTTTCATGGTCTATTTTCACTATTTCCGCTAGACTTCCCGGCCCTGCTAGACGAACCCCATCATGCGCGTTGCTGACTTTACTTTTGAGCTCCCTGATTCGCTGATCGCTCGCCACCCTTTGGCCGAGCGTCGCGCCAGTCGACTGCTGACCCTTGACGGGCCCAGCGGTGCCCTCGCACACCGTCAATTCACTGATTTGCTTGAGCATTTGCGCCCAGGCGATCTGATGGTTTTCAACAATACCCGGGTGATTCCGGCGCGGCTGTTTGGCCAGAAGGCTTCCGGCGGCAAGCTGGAAATCCTGGTGGAGCGGGTGCTGGACAGCCATCGCGTGCTGGCCCATGTGCGCTCCAGCAAGTCGCCCAAACCGGGGTCGAGCATCTTGATCGAGGGCGGTGGCGAAGCCGAGATGGTCGCGCGCCACGATGCCTTGTTCGAGCTCAAGTTTGCCGAAGAAGTGTTGCCGCTGTTGGAGCGCGTCGGCCATATGCCGTTGCCTCCTTATATAGACCGCCCCGACGAAGACGCGGACCGCGAGCGCTATCAGACCGTGTACTCACAGCGCCTCGGCGCCGTCGCCGCACCGACTGCCGGGCTGCATTTCGACCAGCCACTGCTGGATGCGATTGCCGCCAAGGGCGTCGACACCGCCTATGTGACCCTGCACGTGGGGGCCGGTACGTTTCAGCCGGTGCGTGTGGATAACATCGAAGACCACCATATGCACAGCGAATGGCTGGAAGTCAGCCAGGACGTGGTGGATGCGGTGGCGGCGTGCAAGGCGCGGGGCGGTCGAGTGGTGGCCGTGGGCACTACCAGTGTGCGTTCGCTGGAGAGCGCAGCACGTGATGGCGTGCTCAAACCGTTCAGTGGCGACACCGATATCTTCATTTTCCCAGGGCGGCCATTCCATGTGGTCGATTGCCTGGTCACCAACTTCCATTTGCCCGAATCCACGCTGTTGATGCTGGTGTCGGCATTTGCCGGTTACCCGGAAACCATGGCCGCTTATCAAGCCGCCATCGCTAACGAGTACCGTTTTTTCAGCTACGGTGATGCGATGTTTATCACCCGTAACCCGGCGCCGCGCGGCCCTGAGGACCACTTATGAGTCGTATGTCGTTTGAATTGCTCGCTACGGACGGCAAAGCCCGTCGCGGTCGGCTGACCTTCCCGCGTGGCACTGTGGAGACCCCGGCGTTCATGCCGGTCGGCACCTATGGCACCGTCAAAGGCATGTTGCCCCGTGACATCGTCGCCACTGGCGCCGAAATCATTCTGGGCAACACCTTCCACCTGTGGCTGCGCCCGGGCACGGAAGTGATCAAGAAGCATGGCGACCTGCATGACTTCATGAAGTGGCAGGGCCCGATTCTCACCGACTCCGGTGGTTTCCAGGTGTTCAGCCTGGGCGCCATGCGCAAGATCAAGGAGGAGGGCGTGACCTTCGCCTCGCCGGTCGACGGCGCCAAGGTGTTCATGGGCCCGGAAGAGTCGATGCAGGTGCAGCGCGACTTGGGTTCGGACATCGTGATGATTTTTGACGAGTGCACACCGTACCCGGCCGATGAAGACGTGGCGCGTATCTCCATGGAGTTGTCGCTGCGTTGGGCCCAGCGTTCGAAGAACGCCCATGGCGATAACACGGCGGCGCTGTTCGGTATTGTCCAGGGCGGCATGCATGAAAGCCTGCGCAAACGCTCGTTGGAAGGCCTCGACAAGATCGGCTTCGACGGCCTGGCCATCGGCGGTTTGTCGGTGGGCGAGCCCAAGCACGAAATGATCAAGGTGCTGGATTACCTGCCGGGCCTGATGCCCGCAGACAAACCTCGTTACCTTATGGGCGTTGGCAAACCGGAAGATCTCGTAGAGGGTGTGCGCCGCGGTGTGGACATGTTCGATTGCGTGATGCCAACCCGTAATGCCCGCAATGGGCATCTGTTCATCGATACAGGCGTGCTGAAGATCCGTAACGCGTTCCATCGCCATGATGATTCGCCGCTGGATCCTACCTGTGACTGCTACACCTGCCAGAACTTCTCCCGTGCTTATCTGCACCATCTGGACAAGTGCGGGGAAATGCTGGGTAGCATGTTGAATACCATCCACAATTTGCGTCACTACCAAGTCCTGATGGCTGGTTTGCGCGAGGCTATTCAACAGGGTACATTGGCCGCCTTCGTCGATGCCTTCTATGCCAAGCGTGGCCTCCCTGTGCCGCCCTTGGACTGAGTTTTCCGACCCTAAGATTCACT
This sequence comes from Pseudomonas sp. FP215, assembly GCF_030687795.1. Lineage (NCBI taxonomy): Bacteria > Pseudomonadati > Pseudomonadota > Gammaproteobacteria > Pseudomonadales > Pseudomonadaceae > Pseudomonas > Pseudomonas sp. FP215. Next base: position 5,456,119 of record NZ_CP117447.1, on the reverse strand, counting down.
ATTTGCAACTGGAGTGCTAAATGAGCTTTTTTATCTCTAACGCCATGGCTGACGCCGCTGCGCCTGCTGCTGCCGGCCCTATGGGCGGTGGTTTCGAGTGGATTTTCCTGGTCGGCTTCCTGGTCATCTTCTACCTGATGATCTGGCGTCCACAGGCCAAGCGCGCCAAAGAGCAGAAAAACCTGCTGGGCAGCCTGCAAAAAGGCGACGAAGTCGTGACCACTGGCGGTATCGCCGGCAAGATCACCAAGGTTTCCGATGCTTTCGTGGTACTGGAAGTCTCCGACACCGTGGAAATGAAGTTCCAGAAGGGCGCCATCGCCGCCACGCTGCCTAAAGGCACGCTCAAAGCGATCTGAGTAACAACCTTTACCAATCGACGGGGCGCGCAAGGCGCCCCGCGTTATAAGCGGGCGGCGTGATGCTGAACAAATACCCTCTGTGGAAATACGTACTGATCCTGGCGGTGCTGGCGATCGGTTTTATTTATTCCGCTCCCAATCTCTATCCTGATGACCCGGCGATCCAGATCTCTGGCGCCAGCACTTCGCTGCAAGTCAATCAGGCAGACCTGGACCGTGCGAGCAAAGCGCTCAATGACGCGGGTATCCAGGTTAAAGCGGCAACCTTGGCGGCTGGATCCAAAGGCGGCTTGTTGCGCCTGACCAAGCAAGAAGACCAATTGCCGGCCAAAGATGTCGTACGCAAGGCCATGGGTGACGACTACGTTGTCGCGCTCAACCTGGCCCAGACCACGCCACAATGGCTGCGCAGCATTGGCGCGCACCCGATGAAGCTGGGTCTGGACTTGTCCGGTGGTGTGCACTTCCTGCTGGAAGTCGACATGGACAAGGCCCTGGACGCACGTCTGAAAGTCTACGAAGGCGACGTGAAGAGCCTGCTGCGCAAAGAGAAGCTGCGCTATCGCAGCCTGCCGCAGCTCAACGGTGCCATTCAGCTGGGCTTTGCTGACGAAGCATCCCGCGAACAGGCCCGTGCGCTGATCCGCAAGAACTTCAATGATTTCGACATCGTGCCTGCCGACCTCAATGGTCAAGCGGTACTGCGTCTGGCGATGAGCCCGGCCAAGATCGCGGAAATCCGCGAATACTCCATCAAGCAGAACTTGACCACGGTGCGTAACCGCGTCAACGAGCTGGGTGTGGCCGAGCCGATCGTGCAGCGCCAGGGCGCCAACCGCATTGTGGTTGAGCTGCCGGGCGTACAGGACACCGCTGAAGCCAAGCGTATCCTCGGCAAGACCGCCAACCTGGAGTTCCGTCTCGCGGCAGACCCAGGCGCTACGCGTGCCACTTCCGAAGAATTCGAATTCCGTGAAGGCAACCGTCCTCCTGCGTTGATCGAGCGTGGCTTGATCATCACCGGTGACCAGGTGACCGACGCCAAGGCTGGTTTCGGCGAGCACGGCACGCCGGAAGTGAACATCCGCCTGGATGGCCATGGCGGCGAACTGATGAGCCGCGCCACGCGCAGCAACGTCGGTCGCAGCATGGCGGTGATCTTCATCGAGCAGCGCCCGGTGACCACCTACACCAAGCAGATGGTCAACGGCGTCGAGAAAGACGTGCCGGTGCAGACCTTCAAGGAAGAGAAGAAGATCATCAGCCTGGCGACCATCCAGTCGCCGCTGGGTGCTCAGTTCCGTATCACTGGCCTGAACGGCCAGGGCGAGTCGTCCGAGCTGGCGTTGCTGCTGCGTGCCGGTGGCCTGGCGGCACCGATGTACTTCGCTGAAGAACGTACCATCGGCCCGAGCCTGGGTGCCGACAACATCACCAAGGGTGTCGATGCGGCGCTGTGGGGCATGTTGTTCGTGTCGCTGTTCATCATCGCCATCTACCGCTTCTTTGGTGTGATCGCCACCGTTGCCCTGGCGGGCAACATGGTGATGCTGCTGGCCCTGATGTCGTTGCTGGGTGCCACACTGACCCTGCCAGGTATTGCCGGTATCGTACTCACCATGGGTATGGCGGTGGACGCCAACGTGCTGATCTTCTCGCGGATTCGTGAAGAGATCGCCGCCGGCATGACCGTACAGCGTGCAATCAACGAAGGCTTCGGCCGGGCATTTACCGCGATCCTCGACTCCAACCTGACCACACTGTTGGTCGGCGGGATTCTCTTCGTCATGGGCACCGGCCCGGTGAAAGGCTTTGCGGTGACCATGTCCCTCGGGATCTTTACCTCGATGTTCACGGCCATCATGGTGACCCGCGCAATGGTCAACCTGATCTTTGGCGGGCGTGACTTCAAGAAGTTGTGGATTTAAGGGGCTGCCATGTTACGTACAATCAACTTCATGGGCGTTCGCAACGTTGCGTTCGGCGTCACCGTGCTCCTTACCGTTCTGGCGTTGTTCAGCTGGTTCCATAAGGGCCTGAACTACGGCCTGGACTTCACCGGCGGTACGCTCATCGAGCTGACCTACGAGAAGCCGGCCGACGTTACCCTGGTGCGCAACGAGTTGGTCAAGGCCGGCTATCACGAAGCCGTGGTACAGAGCTTTGGTGCCACCACCGACTTGCTGGTGCGCATGCCTGGCGAAGACCCGCAACTGGGTCACCAGGTAGCCGAGGCCTTGCAGAAGGTGGGCGGCGACAACCCGGCGTCGGTCAAGCGCGTCGAGTTCGTCGGCCCGCAAGTGGGTGAAGAGCTGCGCGACCAGGGCGGCCTCGGCATGCTGATGGCGCTGGTCGGCATCATGATCTACCTGGCGTTCCGCTTTCAGTGGAAGTTCGGTGTCGGCGCCATTGTGTCGCTGATCCACGACGTGGTCGTCACCGTGGGTATCCTGGCCTATTTCCAGATCACCTTCGACCTGACCGTATTGGCGGCCGTGCTGGCGATCATTGGTTACTCGCTCAACGACACCATCGTGGTATTCGACCGGGTTCGTGAGAACTTCCGTGTACTGCGCAAGGCGACGTTGATCGAGAACATCAACATCTCCACCACCCAGACCCTGCTGCGGACCATGGCGACGTCGATCTCCACCTTGCTGGCGATTGCTGCGCTGATGATCTTCGGCGGCGACAACCTGTGGGGCTTTTCCCTGGCGCTGTTTATCGGTGTTCTGGCGGGTACCTACTCGTCGATCTACATCGCCAACGTGGTGCTGATCTGGCTGAACCTCAACAGCGAAGACTTGATCCCTCCTGCGGCTACCGACAAGGAGGTCGACGACCGTCCTTGATGGGCGCTTGTTGATCCGCTGTTACAAGAAAGGCGCGAGTATTGAACTCGCGCCTTTTTTTTTGCTCCAAGGCTGGGTATAGCGCGGATCTTTCGGTCCGCTTGTGATGGTCAGGAGGTTCATGTGAACAAGTCGTTGCTGGTTGGTGCGGTATTGGGTGCTGTCGGTGTGACTGCCGGAGGCGCTGTTGCCACCTACAGCCTGGTAAAAAGCGGCCCTGAGTATGCGCAAGTGCTGGCGGTACAGCCGGTGAAAACCCAAATCAAAACTCCTCGTGAGGTCTGCAAGGACGTCACTGTGACCCGGCAGCGTCCGGTGCAGGACCAACATCAAATCGCCGGTACTGTGGTGGGTGCCCTTGCGGGTGGCCTGCTAGGCAACCAGATTGGTGGCGGTAACGGTAAGAAGCTGGCTACCGTGGCCGGTGCGGTCGGTGGTGGCTACGCCGGTAACAAGGTTCAGGAAGGCATGCAGAACCGCGATACCTACACCACCACGCAAACTCGCTGTAACACTGTTAACGACATCAGTGACAAGGTGGTCGGTTATGACGTGCGTTACAACCTGGATGGCAAGGAAGGTACCGTGCGTATGGAGCGCGACCCTGGCAGCCAGATTCCGGTGGACAAGGAAGGCCGTTTGATCCTGGGTCAGAACCAGCAGTAATCCCCAGGTCTGGTTTCGATCCAAATGTGGGAGCTGGCTTGCCTGCGATAGCGGTGGGTCAGTAACTAATCCGTTGGTTGGCAGCCCGCCATCGCAGGCAAGCCAGCTCCCACATTGGATTGTATTGAGTCAGTTGGAATTGGTTTTTTGCTAAATCCCGCGCATAAAAAAGCACCCCGAGGGGTGCTTTTTTTGTGCTTGCTCGCTTAACGCTTCAGCGAAGCCGGCAGGTGCGGCTGGATCGCCGTCAGTACTGCCTTGAAGCATTTGGTGTTGCCAGCCACGACGTGGCCTTTCTCCAGGAAGTCGTGACCACCGGTGAAGTCGCTCACCAGGCCGCCCGCTTCTTGAATCAGCAGGGCGCCAGCAGCCATGTCCCACTCGGACAGGCCCGACTCCCAGAACGCATCAAAACGACCGGCGGCTACATACGCCAGGTCCAGGCTGGCTGCACCGGCGCGGCGGATGCCGGCGGTCTGGCCAACCAGAGCGCGGAACATGCCCAGGTAGTTTTCCAGGTTGTCCATCTGGTCGTCACGGAACGGGAAGCCGGTACCCAGCAGAGCGCCTTCCAGGCTGGTACGGCCGCTGACACGCAGGCGGCGGCCGTTCAACTGGGCGCCACGACCACGGCTGGCGGTGAATTCTTCCTGGCGAACCGGGTCCAGCACAACGGCGTGTTCCAGGCGGCCACGGTATTTGCAGGCGATGCTCACGGCAAAGTGTGGGATGCCGCGCAGGAAGTTGGTGGTGCCATCCAGTGGGTCGATGATCCACAGGTAGTCTTCGCCTTCGCCGCTGCCTTTATGCAGGCCGGTTTCTTCGCCGAGGATGCCGTGGGTAGGGTAGGCCTTGCGCAGGGCGTCGATGATTTTCTGTTCGGCGGCGCGATCCACCTCGGATACATAATCCTTGGCGTCTTTTTCGTCGACCTTGATGGTATCCAGGCGCTCGATGGAGCGGAAAATCAATTCACTGGCGCTGCGGGCGGCGCGCAGCGCGATATTCAGCATGGGCTGCATGGATAGGTCACCTAAGGTTGTTAAAGAAAGCCGAGCATTCTAGCAGAAACTTTCTTCAGGTGAAGGACGACGTTCGCTTTCATGGCATAACCTTAGGCGGTTCTGTAAGATTTGCTCCCCTTTCCTGTGTCCGAGAGCGCCTCCCTTGCTGCAAAACATTCGTGTCGTCTTGGTCAATACCAGTCATCCCGGCAACATCGGCGGGGTGGCGCGAGCCATGAAAAACATGGGGCTGACGCGCCTGGTGCTGGTCGAACCGCGGATATTCCCGCACCACGAGGCGGATGCCCGTGCGTCCGGCGCCAATGACTTGCTTGAAAATGCCCAGGTGGTCGCCACCTTGGAGGACGCCTTGGTCGGCTGCAATCTGGTGCTCGGCACCAGCGCCCGTGACCGGCGTATCCCTTGGCCGCTGCTGGACCCCCGTGAGTGCGGCACCAAAGTGGTGGAGGAGGCTGTTGGCGGCGCTGAGATCGCCTTGGTATTTGGTCGTGAAGACTCCGGCCTGACCAACGAAGAGCTGCAGCGATGTCATTATCACGTGCATATCCCCTCAGACCCTGAGTTCAGCTCGCTGAACCTCGGGGCGGCGGTGCAGGTGCTGACTTATGAAGTGCGCATGGCCTGGCTGGCCGCTGCCGGCCAACCAAGCAAAATGGAAAAGGACGAGGTTGCATCGACCAAAAGTGGCGAGTTGGCCACCATGGACGAGCTGGAGCGGTTCTATGAGCACCTGGAGCAAACCCTGGTCGCCATCGAATTTCTCGACCCTGAAAAGCCACGGCACTTGATGGCGCGCCTGCGTCGCCTGTACGGCCGCAGCTCGGTGAGCCGGGCTGAAATGAACATATTGCGTGGCATCCTCACGGAAACCCAGAAAGCGGCCCGTGGTGAGCTTCTTAAGCGGAAGGATTAAAAATGTTCGAGCGTTTGCGAGAAGATATCCAAAGTGTTTTCCACCGTGACCCGGCGGCGCGCAACGCCTTTGAAGTGCTGACCTGCTACCCGGGCATGCACGCGATCTGGATCCACCGCCTGTCCGGCGCCCTGTGGGGCATGGGCTGGAAATGGTTGGCGCGGCTGGTATCGAACTTCGGGCGCTGGTTGACCGGTATCGAGATCCACCCGGGTGCCAAGGTGGGCCGTCGGTTCTTTATCGACCACGGTATGGGCATCGTGATTGGCGAGACGGCCGAGATCGGCGATGACGTCACCCTCTATCAAGGCGTGACTCTGGGCGGCACCACCTGGAACAAGGGTAAGCGCCACCCAACGCTGGGCGATGGTGTGGTGGTAGGGGCGGGCGCTAAGGTGCTCGGGCCGTTTACCGTGGGGGCTGGTGCGAAGGTTGGCTCCAATGCGGTAGTGACCAAGGCTGTGCCGCCGGGTGCCACGGTTGTGGGTATTCCAGGCCGCATCATCGCCAAGCCGCAAGTTGGTGATGAGCAAGAGGCCAAGCGCAAGGCCATGGCCGAGAAGATTGGCTTCGATGCCTACGGCGTCAGTGAAGACATGCCCGACCCGGTGGCTCGTGCGATTGGTCAATTGCTCGATCATCTGCAGGCGGTGGATGGCAAGCTGGAGGGCATGTGCGGTGCGCTTAAGGAGTTGGGCAGCCCGTACTGTGCCAAAGACTTGCCTGAACTGCGCGAAGAAGATTTTGCTGAGATCAAGGACGAAACCGCTACCACCAAGGCAGGCTGAGCGCGGTCCCTTGTGGGAGCTGGCTTGCCTGCGATTGCGGTGGGCCAGCAACCTATAAGCAAGCTGATGGGCCGCTATCGCAGGCAAGCCAGCTCCCACATTTGAGCTCTATTGGCTCAGTGGTCTTGCAGCAGGCCTGTTCCCGCTGGTCCATCCCACCCCACCCTGCTATGATTCGCGCGCCCTTTTTACGGGTAATCCTGACTAAAGTACTAGGTCTTATAGTTGACTTAAATACTCGGGAATCGCATACTTGCTCCCATTCTGAAACACCTTGGTACTTGTCCATGAGACTGACTACAAAAGGCCGATACGCGGTGACCGCCATGCTCGACTTGGCCTTGCACGCGCAAACTGGGCCGGTGTCCCTGGCCGATATCTCCGAGCGCCAAGGCATTTCCCTGTCCTATCTCGAGCAGTTGTTCGCCAAATTGCGCCGTAGCAATCTGGTTTCCAGCGTTCGCGGTCCGGGTGGTGGCTATCAGTTGTCCCGCGACATGCAGGGCATTCAGGTGGCCCAGGTGATCGACGCGGTCAACGAATCCGTCGATGCCACCAAATGCCAGGGTTTGGGTGACTGCCATGCCGGCGACACCTGCCTGACGCACCACTTGTGGTGTGACTTGAGCCTGCAGATCCATGAGTTTTTGAGTGGTATCAGCTTGGCTGATCTTGTGACTCGCCGTGAGGTGCAAGAAGTAGCCCAGCGTCAGGACCAGCGCCGTTGCAATACCAAGGCGCCGCGTCTGGACAAGATTGAAGCGTCCGCCGTCGAGTGACAGCCGAAGAGCTAACGGCACGCCAGCCAGCCTGATTTAGGAGAAAGTCCATGAAATTGCCGATTTACCTTGATTACTCAGCGACCACCCCGGTTGATCCGCGTGTCGCGCAAAAAATGAGCGAATGCCTGCTGGTCGACGGAAACTTCGGCAACCCGGCCTCCCGTTCCCACGTATTCGGCTGGAAAGCCGAGGAAGCGGTCGAGAACGCTCGTCGCCAAGTCGCTGACCTGGTCAATGCCGACCCGCGCGAAATCGTCTGGACCTCCGGTGCCACCGAGTCCGACAACCTGGCTATCAAGGGCGCGGCGCATTTCTACGCGACCAAAGGCAAACACCTGATCACCACCAAGATTGAGCACAAGGCTGTCCTGGACACCATGCGCCAACTGGAGCGTGAAGGTTTCGAGGTCACCTACCTCGAGCCGACCACCGACGGTATCGTCACTCCGGCCATGATCGAAGCTGCGATGCGTGAAGACACCATCCTGGTTTCGGTGATCCACGTGAACAACGAAATCGGCACCATCAACGACATCGCCGCCATCGGCGAGCTCACCCGCTCCAAGGGTGTGTTGCTGCACGTCGACGCTGCTCAGTCCACCGGCAAGGTCGATATCGACCTGTCCAAGCTGAAAGTCGACCTGATGTCGTTCTCTGCCCACAAGACTTACGGCCCTAAAGGCATCGGCGCGCTGTACGTGAGCCGCAAGCCTCGCGTGCGCATCGAGGCGACCATGCACGGCGGCGGTCACGAGCGCGGCATGCGTTCGGGCACCCTGGCGACCCACCAGATCGTCGGCATGGGCGAAGCCTTCCGTGTAGCCAAGGAAGATATGGCTGCCGAAAACGTGCGTATCAAGGCTCTGAGCGATCGCTTCTACAAGCAGGTCGAAAACCTTGAAGAGCTGTACATCAACGGCAGCATGACCGCCCGTGTACCGCACAACCTGAATTTGAGCTTCAACTACGTCGAAGGCGAGTCGCTGATCATGGCGCTCAAGGACCTGGCGGTATCGTCCGGTTCGGCCTGCACCTCGGCGTCCCTTGAGCCTTCGTACGTACTGCGCGCCCTGGGCCGCAACGACGAACTGGCCCACAGCTCGATCCGCTTTACGTTCGGCCGCTTCACCACCGAAGAGCAAGTCGACTACGCCGCGCAGAAGGTCTGCGAAGCCGTCAACAAGCTGCGCGTTCTGTCGCCGCTGTGGGACATGTACAAAGACGGTGTCGATATTTCCAAGATCGAGTGGGCGGCACACTAACTATAGAAGCCGCCACCCAAGCTCTGTAGGAACGTGGCGGAAAACGCAGGCGTTTCTACAGGGTTCCAGAGCGGCCCTGATGAGTGAGGATTCAGTACCATGGCTTACAGCGAAAAGGTCATCGACCACTACGAAAACCCGCGCAACGTCGGCAAGATGAACGCGGAAGATCCTGATGTCGGCACCGGCATGGTCGGCGCTCCGGCGTGCGGCGATGTGATGCGCCTGCAGATCAAGGTCAACGATGCTGGCGTTATCGAAGACGCCAAATTCAAGACTTACGGCTGCGGTTCGGCCATCGCCTCCAGCTCCCTGGCGACCGAATGGATGAAAGGCAAGACCCTGGATGAGGCTGTCACCATCAGCAACACCCAGCTGGCCGAAGAACTGGCGCTGCCGCCAGTGAAAATCCACTGCTCGGTACTCGCTGAAGACGCCATCAAGGCGGCGGTTCGCGACTACAAGCAGAAGAAAGGCTTGATCTAAGCATTTGGCGACGAGTAAGGAGTCAACGATGGCTATCAGCATGACAGAAGCGGCTGCGCAGCACATTCGCCGCTCCCTGAATGGGCGCGGTAAAGGTGAGGGGATTCGTCTGGGTGTACGCACCACGGGCTGTTCCGGCCTTGCCTACGTGCTGGAGTTTGTCGACGAGGTGGTTGCAGAGGATCAGGTGTTCGAAAGTCACGGCGAAAAGGTGATTATCGACCCGAAAAGCCTGACCTACCTGGACGGCACCGAACTCGATTTCGTCAAGGAAGGGTTGAACGAAGGCTTCAAGTTCAACAACCCTAACGTGCGCGGTGAATGTGGCTGCGGCGAAAGCTTCAACATCTGAGGCTACTCGTGGGTACTCCTTGTCATTTCGCTTTATTCGAGCTGCAGCCGAGCTTTCGGCTGGACCTTGAGCAGCTTGCTACGCGCTACCGTGAGTTGGCGCGTGGCGTGCATCCGGACCGCTTTGCCGACGCTTCCGAGCGTGAGCAACGCTTGGCGCTGGAGCAATCGGCCAGCCTCAACGAAGCCTATCAGACGCTAAAAAGCCCCCCGAAACGCGCGCGTTATTTACTGGCGATGAAGGGTGGTGAGTTGCCGATGGAAGTCACCGTGCATGACCCGGACTTCCTGATGCAGCAGATGCAGTGGCGCGAAGAGCTCGAAGACTTGCAGGACGAAGCCGATGTGGCTGGCGTCGTGGTCTTCAAGCGCCGTCTGAAGGCGGCCCAGGATGAGCTCAACGAAAGCTTCGCAGCCTGTTGGGATGATGCGGCGCAACGTGAGCAGGCCGAACGCCTGATGCGGCGCATGCAATTCCTCGACAAGCTCACCTACGAAGTGCGCCAGCTAGAAGAGCGCCTCGACGATTAACCCAGTGCTGCCCGTGATGCACGCCTGATAGACAGATAAGACCTGATTACCATGGCTCTACTGCAAATCGCCGAACCCGGCCAAAGCCCTCAACCGCACCAGCGTCGCCTGGCGGTCGGGATTGACCTGGGCACCACCAATTCCCTGGTTGCTGCCTTGCGCAGCGGCCTGTCCGAGCCACTGCCCGATGCCGATGGTCAGGTGATCCTGCCGTCCGCCGTGCGTTATCACGCCGACCGCACTGAAGTGGGCGAATCGGCCAAGCTGGCCGCTTCCGCCGACCCCTTGAACACGGTGTTGTCGGTCAAGCGCTTGATGGGTCGTGGGTTGTCCGACGTCAAGCAATTGGGCGACCAACTGCCGTACCGCTTTGTCGGCGGTGAATCCCATATGCCGTTCATCGACACCGTCCAGGGGCCCAAGAGCCCGGTTGAAGTGTCGGCCGATATCCTCAAAGTGCTGCGCCAGCGTGCAGAAAGCACCCTGGGCGGTGAGCTGGTAGGGGCGGTGATCACTGTTCCGGCGTATTTCGACGACGCCCAGCGCCAAGCCACCAAGGATGCAGCGAAGCTTGCTGGCCTCAACGTGCTGCGCCTGCTCAACGAGCCGACTGCGGCGGCGGTGGCCTACGGCCTCGATCAGCACGCTGAAGGCCTGGTCGCTATTTATGACCTGGGCGGCGGCACCTTCGATATTTCGATCCTGCGCCTAACCGGCGGTGTGTTTGAAGTGCTCGCGACCGGCGGCGACAGCGCCCTGGGTGGTGATGATTTCGATCACGCCATTGCTGGCTGGATCATCAGCAGTGCCGGCTTGTCGGCCGACCTGGACCCAGGCGCGCAGCGCAACCTGCTGCAAACGGCCTGCGCGGCCAAAGAAGCGTTGACTGACGCTGCTTCTGTTGAAGTGTCCTACGGTGACTGGTCGGCACAGCTGACCCGCGAAGCCTTTGATGCGCTGATCGAGCCGATGGTCGCTCGCAGCCTTAAAGCCTGCCGTCGCGCTGTGCGTGATTCCGGTATCGAGTTGGAAGACGTCGGTGCAGTGGTCATGGTCGGCGGTTCCACCCGCGTGCCGCGCGTGCGTGAAGCGGTCGCCGAGGCTTTTGGGCGTCAACCATTGACCGAAATCGACCCGGATCAAGTCGTCGCCATCGGCGCTGCCATCCAGGCCGATACCCTGGCGGGTAACAAGCGCGATGGCGGCGAATTGCTGTTGCTCGACGTGATCCCGTTGTCCCTGGGCCTGGAAACCATGGGCGGCCTGATGGAGAAGGTGATTCCGCGTAACACTACCATCCCTGTCGCACGTGCCCAGGACTTCACCACCTACAAAGACGGCCAGACAGCCATGATGATTCATGTGCTGCAAGGTGAGCGCGAGCTGATCAGCGACTGCCGCTCCCTGGCGCGCTTTGAGTTGCGTGGCATTCCAGCGATGGTGGCCGGTGCCGCCAAGATTCGCGTGACCTTCCAGGTCGATGCCGATGGCTTACTCAGTGTCGCAGCGCGCGAACTGGCCTCGGGCGTTGAAGCCAGCATCCAGGTGAAGCCGTCCTACGGCCTCACCGATGGCGAAATCGCCAAGATGCTCAAGGATTCGTTCCAGTATGCCGGTGACGACAAAGTCGCCCGCGTATTGCGCGAGCAACAAGTGGATGCCCAGCGCCTGCTCGAAGCGGTGCAGGGTGCCCTTGAAGCCGATGGCGAACGCCTGCTGGATGCCGAAGAGCGCATGGTCATTGACCTGCAGATGCAAGAACTGGCCGAACTGATGAAAGGCAACGATGGCTACGCCATCGAGCAACAGACCAAGCGCCTGTCGCAAGTGACTGATGCCTTTGCCGCCCGCCGTATGGATCAGACGGTTAAAGCCGCGCTGGCGGGCCGCAACCTGAATGAAATTGAGGAATAACTGATGCCGCAGGTCACTTTTCTACCGCACGCCGAACATTGCCCTGAGGGCATGGTCGTGGAGGCTGAGACCGGCAAGTCCCTGCTCGACGTCGCGCATGACAACCATATCGAGATCGAAAGTGCCTGTGGCGGCGTCAATGCCTGCACCACCTGTCACTGCATCATTCGTAAAGGTTTCGACAGCCTCAATGAGGCTGACGACCTGGAAGAAGACTATCTTGATCGGGCGTGGGGCCTGGAGCCGACGTCGCGCCTGAGTTGCCAGGCGAAAGTGGGGACTGAAGACCTCACCGTCGAAATCCCGAAATATTCGCTTAACCATGCGGCCGAAGCGCCGCATTGATTCAAGGAAGTGTCATGAGTCTTAAATGGGTTGATGTACAAGAGATCGCTATCCTGTTGGCTGATGGCAACCCGGATTTGGATCCTTACTCCCTGAACTTTGTAGCTTTGCGTGACATGGTCATGGCATTGCCCGGGTTCGAAGATGAGCGTGATCGTGGCGGTGAAAAGGTCTTGGAAGCTATCCAGACTGCCTGGAAAGAAGAACAGGACTGACGCCTCCCTCACGCAGTTAGGCAATACCCAATAACCCGCGTATAATTCGCGGGTTTAATTTTTCGTAAATTACCGTTTCTGGAGTTACACCATGGCTGTTCAACGTACTTTCTCCATCATCAAGCCTGACGCTGTTGCAAAAAACGTCATCGGCGAGATCACCACTCGTTTCGAAAAAGCCGGCCTGAAGGTTGTAGCTTCGAAACTCAAGCAACTGTCCAAGGCTGAAGCTGAAGGCTTCTACGCTGAGCACAGCGCTCGTGGCTTCTTCGGCGACCTGGTTGCCTTCATGATCTCCGGTCCTGTTGTTGTTCAGGTTCTGGAAGGCGAAAACGCCATCGCTCTGAACCGTGAGCTGATGGGCGCTACCAACCCTAAAGAAGCGGCTGCCGGCACCATCCGTGCTGACTTCGCTGAATCCATCGACGCCAACGCTGTTCACGGCTCGGACTCCGAAGCTGCTGCTGCTCGCGAAATCTCGTACTTTTTCGCTGCTACTGAAGTAACCGCTCGCTAAGCATCGGCTTAAAGAGTGAGGGTGAATCCATGACTACATCGACTGTTAAAACCAACCTGCTGGGTCTGACTCAGCCGGAAATGGAGAAATTCTTCGACTCAATCGGGGAGAAGCGTTTCCGTGCCGGTCAGGTAATGAAGTGGATTCACCACTTTGGCGTCGACGATTTCGACGCCATGACGAACGTCAGCAAGGCCCTGCGCGACAAGCTCAAGGCCATTGCCGAGGTGCGTGGTCCCGAAGTGGTCAGCGAGGACATCTCCAGCGACGGTACCCGTAAGTGGGTCGTGCGCGTGGCGTCTGGCAGCTGTGTCGAGACCGTGTACATTCCCCAGGGCAAACGCGGCACTTTGTGCGTTTCGTCCCAGGCAGGCTGTGCCCTGGACTGCAGTTTCTGCTCCACCGGCAAGCAAGGCTTCAATAGCAACCTCACCGCCGCCGAAGTCATCGGCCAGGTGTGGATTGCCAACAAATCCTTTGGCAGCGTCCCGGCGACCGTCGACCGTGCCATCACCAACGTGGTGATGATGGGCATGGGTGAGCCGCTGCTGAACTTCGACAACGTGATTGCGGCCATGCACCTGATGATGGACGACCTGGGCTACGGCATCTCCAAGCGCCGTGTGACCCTGTCGACCTCCGGCGTGGTACCGATGATCGATGAGCTGGCCAAGCACATCGACGTCTCCCTTGCGTTGTCGCTGCACGCACCTAATGACGCATTGCGTAACCAATTGGTGCCGATCAACAAGAAGTATCCGCTTAAGATGTTGCTCGAGTCGTGCCAGCGTTATATGGCGACCCTGGGTGAAAAGCGTGTGTTGACCATTGAGTACACCATGCTCAAGGACGTCAACGACAAGCTGGAGCACGCGGTCGAGATGATCGAATTGCTCAAGGACACCCCGTGCAAGATCAACTTGATCCCGTTCAACCCGTTTCCCCATTCTGGCTACGAGCGGCCGAGCAACAACGCCATCCGTCGTTTCCAGGATCAACTGCACCAGGCCGGCTATAACGTCACTGTGCGAACCACCCGTGGTGAAGACATCGATGCCGCGTGTGGCCAATTGGTAGGGCAGGTGATGGACCGCACCCGCCGCAGTGAACGTTATATCGCCGTGCGCGAACTTAACGCCGCTGAAGATTTACCGCAAATCGCTGTGAATCGAATCTGAGAGAGGATCTCTATGCCCTTGCGCCTTGCGCTGCTTTTACTCTTTACCGGCCTGGTGGCCGGTTGCGTTTCATCGGGCCATGACAGCCCGTTGCGCACTGATAAAGGCCGTGATGAGGCGCGAGTTGCCTATGTGCAACTGGGTTTGGGGTACCTGCGCCAAGGCATGAGCGAGCAGGCCAAGGTGCCCTTGAAAAAGGCCCTGGAGCTGGACGCCGATGATGCCGATGCCAATGCCGCGCTGGCCCTGGTGTTTCAGGCCCAGGCCGAGCCCGAGCTGGCCGACCGCTATTTTCACAAGGCCCTGGCCTCCCGTCCTGCCGACCCGCGGCTGCTGAACAACTACGGCAGTTTCCTGTTCGAGCAGAAGCGGTATGACCTGGCGTCACGTTATTTCCAGCAAGCTTCCATCGATACCCTCTACCCGCAGCGTTCGCGGGTGTTCGAGAACCTCGGTGTGACCTCGATGCGCCTCGGCCAACGCGACAGCGCCCGCCAGCAACTGGAAAAAGCCCTGCATTTGAATAGTCGCCAGCCACGGGCATTGCTCGAAATGGCTGAGTTGTCTTACGAAGACAGGCATTATGTGCCGGCACGTGACTATTACGAGCGTTTTAGCCTGCTCAGCGGGCAAAATGCACGTAGTCTATTGCTCGGTGTGCGCCTGGCGACGGTTCATGAAGAACACGACACGGCCGCACGTTTTGGCCAGCAACTCGAACGACTCTATCCCGGTACGCCGGAATATCAGCAATACCTGTCGGAGCAATGATGAAAGCCGCGCACCCGGAAGATGTAGCAGCTAATCGCGTCAACCCAGGCGAAACCTTGCGCCAGGCCCGCGAAAGCAATGGTTGGTCGCTGGCGGAAGTGGCCCTCAAGCTCAATTTGACCAGCACCTCCCTGGCCAACCTGGAAGCTGGCGCGTTCGACAAGCTGCCTGGGCACACCTTTGCCCGCGGCTATATCCGCGCCTATGCCAAATTGCTGGGTATCGACCAGGCCGTGCTGGTCCAGGAGTTCGACCAGTTCACCGGTACCGACGCCCAGGGCAGTAATGTCCATGGGTTGGGGCGTATCGAAGAGCCAACGCGGGTTTCCCACACCATTTTGCGGATTGTCAGCCTGTTGTTGCTGATTGCCGTGGTCGGCGGCGGTTTTGTCTGGTGGCAAGACCAGACCTCCCAGCGCAACAAAGACCTGACCAGCAACGCCATGGAACATGTCGAAGTCGAAAGCGCCGACGGCACCACCCAGATTCACCCCCTGGACGAGCCGGAACACCAGGCCGTGGTAGAAGGGCAAGCCGCGCCGCAAGCGCCTGCCACTGCCGAGCAACCCGCGCCAGACGCTGGCACGGCCCCGGCTGCGACGGCTGCGGTACCCGCCCCGGCTGCTCCGACCGCTCCAGCAGCACCCGTTGCCCAGGCTCCGGTGGTTCCGACACCAGCACCTGCGACCCCTGCGCCAGCCGCACCCGCAGCGCCGGCGATGTCGCCTCCCACCACCCCGGCATTGATCGCCGGTGACGGGCGCGTACAAATTACCTTCATCGCTGACTGCTGGACGCAGGTCACCGATGGCAACGGCAAAGTGCTGTTCAGTGGTTTGAAGCGTAAGGGAGATACGCTTGACCAGGGCGGCAAGCCTCCTTTGACGCTGCGTCTGGGCTTCGCCCGTGGCGCGCAAGTGGCCTACAACGGCCAGCCTGTAGACGTGGCGCCGTTCACCAGTGGCGAGACTGCTCGCCTCAAGTTGGGACAATAGTCATGCACGGCGAATCTCCAATTAAACGTCGCGTATCGCGCAAGATCTGGGTCGGCTCGGTGCCGGTGGGTGGCGACGCCCCCATCGCAGTGCAGAGCATGACCAACAGCGACACCAACGATGTGGCCGCCACCGTAGCCCAGATCAACCGTCTGGAAGCGGCGGGTGTGGACATCGTGCGGGTGTCCGTTCCGGACATGGACGCAGCCGAGGCCTTTGGTCGTATCAAACAGTTGGTCAAGGTGCCACTGGTTGCCGATATTCACTTCGATTACAAGATCGCATTGCGCGTGGCCGAATTGGGTGTGGACTGCCTGCGTATCAACCCCGGCAACATCGGGCGTGAAGATCGCGTGCGTGCCGTGGTGGACGCTGCCCGGGATCGTGGTATCCCGATCCGCATTGGCGTCAACGCCGGCTCCCTGGAAAAAGACCTGCAAAAAAAATACGGCGAGCCCACGCCGGCAGCCCTGGTTGAGTCTGCACTGCGCCACGTTGAACACCTGGAACGCCTGAATTTCCAGGACTTCAAGGTCAGCGTAAAGGCCTCTGATGTGTTCATGGCCGTAGAAGCCTATCGCCTGCTGGCCAAGGAAATCGTGCAACCGCTGCACCTGGGTATCACCGAAGCGGGCGGTTTGCGCTCAGGCACGGTGAAATCTGCGGTGGGTCTCGGTATGCTGCTCGCCGAAGGGATTGGCGATACTATTCGCATCTCCCTGGCGGCAGACCCCGTAGAGGAAGTGAAAGTCGGTTACGACATTCTCAAATCCCTGCGTTTGCGTTCCCGTGGTATCAACTTCATCGCCTGCCCGAGCTGCTCGCGGCAGAACTTCGACGTGGTGAAAACCATGAACGACCTGGAGTTGCGCCTCGAAGACCTGCTGGTGCCGCTGGATGTCGCAGTGATCGGTTGTGTGGTCAACGGGCCGGGTGAGGCCAAAGAGGCCCACGTGGGCCTGACCGGTGGTACACCGAACCTGATTTACATCGACGGCAAGCCGTCGCAGAAGCTAACGAATGACAATCTGGTGGATGAGCTGGAAAAGCTGATCCGCGAGAAAGCGGCCGAGAAGGTCGCCGCTGACGCAGCGCTGATCGCTCGCGGCTGATTGACCGAATTTAAGGATCTGATGTGAGCAAGTCTCTGCAAGCCATTCGTGGCATGAACGACATCCTGCCCGAGCAGACGCCACTGTGGCGCTACTTCGAAAGCACGGTCGCGCGCCTGCTGGATAACTACGGTTACAAGCAGATCCGCATGCCGATCGTCGAGTTCACCGAACTGTTCAAGCGCTCCATCGGTGAAGTGACCGACATCGTCGAAAAAGAGATGTACACCTTTGAAGACCGCAACGGCGACTCCCTGACCCTGCGTCCGGAAGGCACTGCCGCGTGCGTGCGCGCCGTACTGGAACATGGCATCACCGGTGGTGGCCAGACCCAGAAGCTGTGGTACATCGGCCCGATGTTCCGCCACGAGCGCCCGCAGAAAGGCCGTTACCGCCAGTTCCACCAGATCGGTTGCGAAGTGTTCAACCTGGACGGTCCGGACATCGACGCCGAGCTGATCGTGCTGACCTGGCGCCTATGGGGCCAGTTGGGCATTCGTGACGCGGTCAAGCTTGAACTCAACAGCCTGGGCACCAGCGAGTCCCGCGGGCGTTATCGCGAAGCCCTGGTCGAGTACCTGTCGGCCCACCTGGACAAACTGGACGAAGACAGCCAACGCCGTCTGAAGACCAACCCGTTGCGCGTCCTGGATACCAAGAACGCCGACACCCAGGCCGTGCTGGTCGATGCGCCGAAAATGGCCGATTACCTGGACGACGAGTCCCGTGTGCACTTCGAGGGCCTCAAGGCTCGCCTGGATGCAGCCGGTATTCCCTACGTGATCAACCCCAAGCTGGTGCGTGGCCTCGACTACTACAGCAAGACCGTGTTCGAGTGGGTCACCGACAAGCTCGGCGCCCAGGGCACCGTGTGTGCCGGTGGTCGCTATGACGGCCTGGTCGAGCAAATGGGCGGCAAGCCGACCACGGGCGTGGGCTTTGCCATGGGCATCGAGCGGTTGATCCTGCTGCTGGAAACCCTGGAGCAGGTCCCGCAAGAGATTTCCCGTCAGGTGGACGTGTACCTGTGCGCCTTCGGCGAGGCTGCCGAACTGGCGGCCCTGGCCTTGAGCGAAAAAGTACGTGACCAACTGCCGAGCCTGCGCCTGCAGGTCAATGCCGGCGCTGGTAGCTTCAAGAGCCAGTTCAAGAAGGCCGACAAGAGCGGTGCGCTGTACGCACTGATCCTCGGCGATGACGAGCTGGCCCAGCAAGTGATAGGTTTCAAACCCCTGCGTGGCCAGGGCGAACAACAGAACATTGCCTTTGATGCGCTCGCTGCGCACTTGGCCACCTGCGTTGTGCAGGGTTGAAGCTGTCGAACAGCCGAATTTAGCGATTAAGGAGTATTGGGGTGTCGAGTACTGATGATGAGCAACTGGCCGACTTCAAGGACTGGTGGCAGCGTAACGGCAAGCCCCTGGTCACAGGCGGCCTGCTGGCGCTAGTGGTGGTGTTCGGCTGGCAAGCCTGGACCAAGTATCAGGCCAACCAGTCCCAAGGTGCCTCGATCGTTTATCAGCAATTGCTGGAAACTACCCTGACCCCGGACGGCAAGCCTGACCCTGCGCAGGTAGCAGACCTGGCCGGCAAGCTGAAGAACGAATTCGGCGGTAGCACTTACGCCCAGTACGGCAGCCTGTTCGTCGCGAAAGTCGCGGTCGACACCGGCAAGCTGGATGACGCGGCCACCGAGCTGAAGGCCATCGCCGACAAGCCGACCAACCCGACCCTGGGTGAAATCGCACGTCAGCGCCTGGCACAGGTATTGGCGGCACAGAACAAGGCTGACGAAGCACTCAAACTGCTCGACGGCGATGCTGACAAGGCATTCGTGGCCACTCGCGAAGAGCTCAAGGGCGACCTGTTGGTCCAATTGGGTCGTACCGACGAAGCCTATGCTGCGTACCAAAAAGCCAAGGCGGCGCTGTCTGATGAAGCGGCGGTCGGTGGCTTACAAATCAAGCTCGACGACTTGGCCAAAGGGGATGCGTGACGTGATCCGTTGGAAACATGCAGCATTGCTGGCTCTGGCCATTTTGGCCGCGGGTTGCAGCAGCAACAGCAAAAAAGAACTGCCTCCTGCCGAGCTGACCAGCTTCAAGGAAGAAGTGGTCCTGCAAAAACAATGGAGCCAATCCATTGGTGATGGGCAGGGCGACCTCTACAACCTGTTGCAGCCGGCGATTGACGGCGACAACATCGTGGCCACTGATTCCACTGGTGTTGTCGTTGCCATGGATCGCATGAACGGCGACGTCAAGTGGAAGAAAGACCTCGAACTGCCGGTTTCCGGCGGTGTGGGCGTCGGCTACGGCATGGTGCTGATCGGTACGCTCAAGGGTGACGTGGTCGCGCTGGACTCCAGCACCGGTGAAGAGAAATGGCGCGCTCGCGTGACCAGTGAAGTGCTCTCGGCCCCGGCGACCAACGGCGATATCGTCGTGGTGCAAACCCAGGACGACCGCGTGATCGGCCTGGATGCCTCCACCGGTGACCAACGCTGGTTGTACGACAGCACCCCTGCGGTGTTGACCCTGCGCGGTACCAGTGGTCCGATTGTGACCAACAACCTGGCCGTTGCAGGCCTGTCGACCGGTAAAGTGGTTGCCCTCAATACCCAGAACGGCGTGCCGGCCTGGGAAACCCGTGTGGCTATCCCACAAGGTCGTTCCGAACTGGACCGCGTTGTGGACATCGACGGCGGCTTGCTGCTGTCGGGTGAAACGATCTACGTCGCCACCTACCAAGGCCGTGTTGCCGCGTTGGACCTGCAAAGCGGCCGCATCAACTGGCAGCGTGATGCTTCCAGCTATGCGGGTGTCGCCCAAGGGTTTGGCAGCGTCTATGTGAGCTTGGCATCCGGCACCGTTGAAAGTGTCGATGAGCGTTCCACCACTGCACTGTGGAGCAATGACTCCCTGGCTCGCCGTCAACTGTCGGCACCGGAAGTCTTCTCCAGCTACGTGGCGGTGGGTGACTTCGAAGGCTACCTTCACCTGCTGAGCCAGGTAGACGGTCGTTTTGTCGGTCGCCAGCGTATCGACAGCGACGGCCTGCGTGCGCGTCCGCTGGTGGTGGGTAACATGCTTTATGTGTATGGCAACGGCGGCAAGCTGGAAGCCCTGACCATCAAGTAAAGGTTTGACTATGCTTGGGGTAACCCCCAGGCGGCCCTGCTTCAATGCTCTGTGTAGGAGCGAGCTTGCTCGCGAAGGACGTCAACGATAACGCGGGTTTTCTGGATAAACGCGTCGTTCTCGGGTTTTGCGCGAGCAAGCTCGCTCCTACAGTAGTAGTGCCAGAGCAGGGCATGTGGCATTTCAAATGCCGCCCCGAGCACCAGCCGCTGCCCTGCAGCGGCTTTTGTATTTTCTGAAATAACGAAGTGGAGAGCCGCATGGTTCCCGTAATCGCCCTGGTGGGCCGACCTAACGTCGGCAAGTCCACCTTGTTCAACCGCCTGACCAGGACTCGTGACGCCATTGTCGGCGACTTGTCCGGTCTGACCCGTGATCGCCAATACGGTGAGGCAAAGTGGCAAGGGCGCTCCTACATTATTGTCGACACCGGTGGTATCTCCGGTGACGAGCATGGCATGGACGAAAAGATGGCCGAGCAGTCGCTGCTCGCTATCGAAGAAGCCGATGTGGTGCTGTTCCTGGTGGACGCCCGTGCGGGCTACACCGCTGCCGACCAGATGATTGGCGAGCACCTGCGCAAGCGCAACAAGCGTTCCTATCTGGTCGCCAACAAGATCGACAACATCGATCCTGAGGCGGCCCGTGCCGAATTCAGCCCGATGGGCCTGGGCGACGCGATCCCGGTCGCCGGTGCTCACGGTCGTGGCATCACCCAGATGCTGGAAATCGCCCTGCGCGACTTCCCAAAGGATGACGTCGAGGAAGAAGAAGGCGAAGAAGAGATCGTTGCAGAGGGCGAGGAAGCCAAGCGCATTCCGGGCCCGAGCGAAAAAGACGGTATCAAGATCGCCATCATTGGCCGTCCGAACGTCGGCAAGTCGACCCTGGTCAACCGCATGCTCGGTGAAGACCGCGTTATCGTCTATGACCAGCCCGGTACCACCCGCGACAGCATCTATATTCCGTTCGAACGCAACGAGGAAAAGTACACGCTGATCGACACGGCCGGTGTGCGCAAGCGCGGTAAGATCCACGAAGAAGTTGAAAAGTTCTCCGTGGTCAAAACCCTGCAAGCCATCAAAGACGCCAACGTGGTGATCTTCGTGATGGACGCCCGCGAAGGCGTGGTGGACCACGACCTCAACTTGCTGGGCTTTGCCCTGGAAGCCGGTCGCGCGCTGGTGATCGCGATCAACAAGTGGGACGGCATGACGCCGAGCGAGCGTGATTTCGTCAAGATCGAGCTGCAACGCCGCTTGTTCTTCGTCGAGTTCGCCGATATCCACTTTATCTCGGCACTGCACGGCACTGGCGTGGGCAACCTCTACGCGTCCGTACAGAACTCGTTCAAGTCTGCGGTCACCCGCTGGCCGACCAACCGCCTCACCCAGATCCTGGAAGACGCGGTGGGCGAGCACGCACCGCCGATGGTCAACAACCGCCGAATCAAACTGCGTTACGCCCACTTGGGTGGTGCCAACCCGCCGATTATCGTGATTCACGGTAACCAGATCGAGAAGGTGCCCAAGTCCTACGTGCGTTATCTGGAAAACACCTACCGCCGTGTCTTGAAGCTGGTCGGTACGCCGATCCGTATCGAGTTCAAAGGTGGCGATAACCCATACGAAGGCAACAAGAACACACTGACCGACCGTCAGGTGAACAAGAAGCGTCGTTTGATGACTCACCACAAGAAGGCCGACAAGAAGCGCCGTGACAAGAAATAACGGCAGCTTTGAGTGGTAAGCGGCACGCTGCAAAAAAGGGCTCCTTTGGAGCCCTTTTTTGTGCGCGACCGTTTGTGCCTTGACCCGATGCAATAGGCAGCTTAAAACTTGAGGCTCACCTGCAGGGGCTTTTGATGATCACCAGTAAGCTGCCAAACGTCGGCACGACCATTTTCACCACCATGTCACAACTCGCCGCCGAAACCGGCGCGCTCAACCTGTCCCAGGGTTTTCCCGATTTCAATGGCCCGCAGGGTTTGCTCGATGCAGTGGGCAAGCACATCGCCCTCGGCCATAACCAGTACGCCCCCATGACTGGCCTGCCGGCGCTGCGCCAGCAAGTGGCGGCCAAGATTGCCCGCAGCTATGGCGCCACAGTCAATGCCGACACTGAAGTGACCATCACGCCTGGTGCCACCGAAGCGATCTTCTGCGCGATCCAGGCGGTGATTCGCAGCGGCGATGAAGTCATCGTATTCGACCCCAGCTACGACAGCTACGAGCCTTCGGTTGAACTGGCCGGTGGTCGTTGCGTGCATGTGCAACTGAGCCTGCAAGGCTTCGCCCTGGACTTCGAGAAACTCAAGGCGGCGCTTTCACCGCGTACGCGCATGATCATCCTCAATAGCCCGCACAACCCCACCGGCGCCTTGATCAGCCGTGCCGAGCTGGACCAGTTGGCCGAACTGATCCGCGACCGCGATATCTACCTGGTCAGCGATGAGGTCTACGAGCACCTGGTGTTCGACGGTGTGCCCCATGTCAGTGTATTGGCCCATGAGGAGCTGTATCAGCGCGCGTTCGTGGTCAGCTCATTCGGCAAGACCTATCACGTCACAGGCTGGAAGACCGGCTATGTGGTCGCGCCACCGGCCCTTAGCGCCGAACTGCGCAAGGTGCATCAATATGTCAACTTCTGCGGCGTCACCCCTTTGCAGTACGCTTTGGCGGACTTCATGGCCGAACACCCGGAGCATGTCGAAGAACTGCCGGCCTTCTATCAGGCCAAACGGGACTTGTTCTGCGACCTGCTGGCGCCATCGCGCTTGAGCTTCACCCGGGTGAGCGGCACTTACTTCCAACTGGTGGATTACTCGCAGATTCGCCCAGACCTGGATGACGTGGCCATGTCCCTGTGGATGACCCGCGAACATGGCGTGGCGACCATCCCGGTTTCGGTGTTCTACCAGCACCCACCCCAAGGCCAGCGCCTGGTGCGCCTGTGCTTTGCCAAACGCGAGGAGACGCTGCGACATGCGGCGCAAAAACTATGCGTGATCTGAGTACATTGCCGAATCTGAACATTGCCCTGGTGCAGACGAGCCTGGCCTGGCATGACCGCCAGGCCAATTTCGAACACTTTGAGTTGCTGCTGGAGCAGGCCAAAGGCGCCGACTTGATCGTGCTGCCGGAGATGTTCACCACAGGGTTTTCCATGGAATCAGAAGCCCTCGCCGAGCCGGAAAACGGCCCCACCCATCATTGGCTCCAGGCCCAAGCGGCAAAGTATCAGGCCGTGATAACGGGCAGTGTGATCATCCAGGCCGCCGATGGCAGCCACCGCAACCGCCTGCTGTGGGCGCGGCCGGATGGCGAGGTGTTGCATTACGACAAGCGCCACCTGTTCCGCATGGCCGGTGAACATGACCATTACACCCCAGGCGAGCGCCAGGTGCAGTTCGAATTGAAGGGTTGGCGCATTCGCCCGTTGATCTGCTATGACCTGCGCTTCCCGGTGTGGAGCCGCGACGCCCAGGATACGGACCTGCTGCTGTACACCGCCAACTGGCCGGGTGCTCGGCGTCAGCATTGGAATCGGCTGTTGCCGGCACGGGCGATTGAAAACCTGTGCTATGTGGCGGCGGTGAATCGTGTAGGCACCGACGGCAAGGGCTTTGCCTACACCGGCGATAGCCAGGTGCTGGATTTCCAGGGTGAGACGTTGCTGAGTGCAGGGGAGGCGGATGGGGTGTTCCAGGTGATCCTGGATGCGGCGGAGCTGGCGGCTTACCGTACACGATTCCCGGCGAATCTGGATGCTGATAGCTTTCAGTTTGTCTAAGGCTTATCTGTCGCCTGCAAGGGCCTCATTGCGGGCAAGCCCAGCTCCCACAGTTGATTGGGGTTACCTGAAAAATGCAATCCAAATGTGGGAGCCGGGCTTGCCCGCGATGACGGCCCCACAAACAATACAACTCTGACGCCGAACAAAAAGGCCCCTGGATTCTCATCCAGGGGCCTTTTGCATTGCTGCGATAAAGTTACGCCGCTTTGGCTTCCAACTGGCTCAACGAACGGTTCAGCGCACTGAATAGCGCCTTGAAGCTGGCCGTGGTGATGTTTTCATCGATCCCCACACCATGCACCGGGCGTTCGCCGTTCACGCGCAGCTCAATGTAAGCCGCCGCCTTGGCATTGGTACCCGCACCAATCGCGTGCTCGTTGTAGTCCATGATCTCCACGCCAATCGGCAAGCCGGCCACCAGGGCTTCCAGTGCGCCGTTGCCTTTGCCTTTCCAGTGCAGATTGGTTTCGCCCTGGCCTTTGCCCGAGACTTCAACCTCGACAAAACTGTTGCCGTTCTCTTCCTGCAGGCGGTGGCTGACCAACGCATACGGCGTGTTGGCTTGCAGGTATTCACGCTGCAGCAAGGCGTAGATCTGTGGCGCGGTCATCTCCAGGCCCACGCGGTCGGTTTCGGCCTGCACCACCTGGCTGAACTCGATCTGCATGCGACGCGGCAAGCTGATGTCGTATTCCTGCTCCAGCAGGTAGGCGATGCCGCCCTTGCCCGACTGGCTGTTCACGCGGATCACCGCCTCGTAGCTGCGGCCAATATCCGCCGGGTCGATCGGCAAGTACGGCACTTCCCACAAGGCATCGTCTTTCTGCTGGGAGAAGCCTTTACGGATCGCGTCCTGGTGCGAGCCGGAGAACGCGGTATGCACCAGGTCGCCGACATACGGGTGACGTGGATGCACCTGGATCTGGTTGCACTCCTCGACCACTTTGCGCACGCCGTCAATGTCGGAGAAGTCCAACTGCGGGTCCAGGCCCTGGGTGTACATGTTCAGCGCCACGGTGACCAGATCGACGTTACCGGTACGCTCGCCGTTGCCAAACAGGCAGCCTTCCACACGGTCGGCGCCGGCCATCAGGCCCAACTCGGTGGCCGCCACGCCAGTGCCGCGGTCATTGTGGGTGTGCAGGCTGATGATCACGCTGTCACGACGGTTGATATGGCGACCGAACCACTCGATCTGGTCGGCGTAGATGTTAGGGGTGGCGCATTCAACCGTGGCGGGCAGGTTGAGGATCATCTTGTACTCAGGCGTCGGGTTCCACACCTCGATCACCGCGTCACAGACTTCCTTGGCGAACTCCAGCTCAGTGGCGCTGAACGTCTCTGGGGAGTATTCGAACGTCCACTGGGTTTCCGGCTGCTGGGCAGCGTATTTGACGAACAGCTTGGCGGCGTTGACTGCGATGGCCTTGATGCCGTCCTTGTCTTGGTTGAACACGATGCGGCGGAACGACGGAGAGGTGGCGTTGTACAAATGCACAATGGCTTTCTTGGCGCCGCGCAGGGATTCGAAGGTGCGTGCGATCAAGTCTTCACGGCCCTGGGTCAGCACCTGGATGGTGGTGTCCTCGGGGATGTGGTTGTCTTCGATCAGGGTGCGCACAAAGTCGAAGTCGGTTTGCGAAGCGGCCGGGAACGAGGCTTCGATTTCCTTCACGCCAACGGCCACCAGGGTCTTCCAGAAGCGCAGCTTTTTCACCGCGTCCATCGGCTCGATCAGCGACTGGTTGCCATCACGCAGGTCGGAGCTGCACCAGATCGGCGCTTGGGTAATGGTTTTCGACGGCCAGGTACGGTCCGGGATGTCGATGGTCGGGAACGCGCGGTATTTCGAAGACGGGTCTTTGAGCATGCTCATCGGGAAATCCTTGGTTGTAGGGGCCGAGAAAAGGCGGCCTGCCGTAGCACTGTTATTGGGGATAAAACGTGAAGACGAGGCAGATCGATTCAGCCTGGCAGTCGTGCGCTGACGAGGCACAGGCTGCGGTGCTGGCGGAGCTGAATGAGGGTGTGAGAGGTTTTCATGCAGTCAACCCTAACCGCGAGACTGAGGGATGGCAAGCATCGAAAAAAAAATTGGTATAACTTCTATTTTTTCCTGCTTTGTTGGTTTTTTATTGTTGGTATTTGCAGGTTTTCTAATATTTATTCTCTGTTTGGTTTTTTGTAAGCAATAGTGGTCACGCAGCCCAAAGGCTGCGTGGTGGTGTTTGCAACGAGCCCTCAGACGAGCAGGCCATCTATGTTGTATTCGATGTTCACGTCTCCCACGGGTCGAAAGTTGCCGCCCCGCGTGAGTTTGATCGGGGCAGGCTTGGTATGGGGAGGCTGACGAACTCGGCTTGAGGTACCTTTCAAGGCGGATGATACGGATATCCCGACCGCTCCGGTCTGTTCCGCGATGCCCGGCACACCCACAAAATTATTCATATGCGCGCTACCCACAACGCTCACGAATCTTTCCCAAGGTGGGGTTTTCTGGATGATTTGTGACGCGTAATAGTTGAACTCTGGAAGGCGTTCGTTCAGGTAACCGGGGTGGGCTCTCCATGCGGCGGCCTTCCCTGAGTGCAAGGTCAATTCGTAGTGCTCGAGCCCTATGACGTTAATGTCGTGTTTTCCGGCTTCGATGATGACGTCCAGCATCGTGGGGCCGCCCGTATATTCGGGGTCATAGTGGCGAGGTGACAGGTATTGAGCATGAGCCTCTGTTAACGCCGAAGCATTTAATCTCGAAGAGCCTTCAATAAACGGGGCGCCTTCAAGGTAAATGGTGGTCACACCGCTATTGGCGAAAGTTTGCATCTGATCAATCAGCAGTTGAAAAGGTGCAGGGTCATTGTGTGATTCACCGATTACGATGCCGCGTACTCCCGGTTGAGAAAGAATATTCTCAATGGCCGTTTTCGGTGAGGTGCTCTTGGACGTCAGTGCAGGTACGGAAGGCCGTTGAGTCGCTCCTGCTTTTCGGAGTTTTTTGTAGTGGGCCTTCATATCGCGCCTGTGCCATCTGCGGATAGTTCTGACTGTCGCATCCGTTGGGTTTACAAAGTCATCGGCAGCTGCCCCCGAGAGCACTCTATCCATATATCGTTCAGGGGCTTGGGGCAGAGCATTGCCTGGTTGAACGCCACCCGTCATCTGATTGAGCCGCCATTCACCATTTCCTGCCGATTGCAGAAACGCCACTGTCCTCTCGCTTCTGGAAGCCGTCGCCGGGGCATTGGGGTTGATGATATCGACCCGCCCGCTGGAGGCGTGGAACGCTGAGTGGATCTGATAAACCCGGTTTTCTCCGGTAACGTCGGTGTACCGTATATACCAATTACCACCGACGTTATAGGTGCCGTTGGACCCTAGGTGCGCCCCACGGATGACGTCGTCGGCTACGGCGTAAGCACTCAGGTCGCGGTTTGGCACGGCGACGGTGGTCGAGGGGCGCGTGGCGACGGTGGTGACGCCGCTGCTGGTGGAGGCGACTGCCGTGGGAGGGATGGCGGGCGCCGGCAGCGCTCTGGGGCCCGAGCGTGCCACAAGCGGGCCGGCTTGGCCGGTGGCTCTGAATACCGGTCGCATGGGGGCCGCACGAAGATTGGAGATGCCGGTGGCAGCCAGACTGAAGTCACTGTAGATCGTGCGCGCCAAGCCAGGTTTTCTGATCAAGTGCGGCAAGATCTTGCTATTGGCGCGCAGCGCAGTCACAGCGGCTTTACCCAATCGAACACCTGAGGACACCCCTTTACCGATCACGGGTATCAGGTCCGCGAAGATCAAGGCCACTTCGAGGCCGAACTCGATTTTGTTGAGGGCGGATTGCTTCGCCACTTCCTCGCTGCTTACCGACTGATGATCCGCTCGGTCGAGTACCATCTGTACGTGTTGTGTGTACAGGTGTTCCTGAACATCGCCTTCGATCGGCTTCAGGCTGATCGCACTGCCCAGTAGCTTGACCGATGAAATGATCAGTTCAGGGGAGATCAGCGTCAGAGGGTTGTATGCCTTTTCTTTAAGGGCTTCCTTGAATTGCGCGATGTCATCTTTACTGACGGGTGATTTTCTTTTTGCGATATAGGACGCCCACTCACCTTTAGCCAGAAGGGCATCCAGGGCTTTGTGGTCCGCCACTTCGCGAAAGGTGATACCGTCGGGAGCCTTGGGGGTGTAAAGCACCAATGCCGAGTCCGTCTGATTGCCGATCACCATCACGCCTTGCACCGCCAGCCCACGGTGGACAAGGCTGTTGGCCACGATGTTTTTTCCATCCACGTGGGGGCGCGTGACGGGATTGGGGTGGTCCACTACCGCATCAACCCACTGCACCGCACGCTTGGTGCTAGTGTCTTGCTGGGCTTTTTCCGTGTAAGCGTCGGGATTGAGTTCTGATAAAAACGCCTCCTTGATCATCGCGTCTTCCAAGTTGGCTTTCCAGGCGGTACGCAATTGCGCGGCGCTGCCAACCTCGGTGTCAGTGGCCATCTCCTGTTTGAGCAGCTTGGTGTATTCGCCGCCGACATCGACGGTATTGACCAGCTTTTTAAGCGCGTCGGTGTCCAGGATCACCGGCTTGCCAGCCACGTCCAGGACGGGCCTGCCTTGCGTGTCGAGCAATGCCAAGGTCATTTTTACATCGGTAAACGTGCCCCTCTCGATGGCTGGAAAACCACTGGGATTGTCCAGCGCCAGGTCGGTCAGCGAGACGGAGTGCTGTTTGTCATAAAGCGGCTGACCAGTCCCACGCCCACCCTGAATGCCGGTGCGGGTGCGTATCTGTACCTTTAATTGGTCAGCATCGACCGCAGCGTACGGGTACTGCTTCTTGATGGCCGCATTCAGTCTGTCCCGTGAGAAGTCTGCCAGGGACGGGATTTTTGCGAGCAGTGGCGCCAGTGTCTCCAGGCTTTTCTCTTGCACACGCTCCAAATGCAAAAACACCGCTTCTTGAGCCGCAGACAGGTTCTTCAACCATTGCGGTTGGTTTTTGTCAGTCAGTCTCGCATCCCGGGCCAGCATCGCATTGCTGCCATCGAGCAGATACGACCAGTCAGCCGCGTGATCGATGCCTTGGGCTGAGGCGTTGTCGAGCAAAGGGCTGGTGGTGCTGCCTGGGGCCAATGCGTTGTCCAAACCTGCCTTGGTTTCTGCTTGCTGGCGCCTGACCATCCAAGCCACGGCTTCTGCCAACACATCCCCGGACGATGGCGAGGCGCTGCGCATCAGGTCATCGCCGGAGAAACCGTCAGCCCGGTTTTGCAGGGCCGGTGGCAGGGTTTGTAGCAATAGCTGGGCCGCGGTGCCGCCTTGATCCAGTCGCTCGGCCAGTGCCTGACGTGCCTGGGCGGGCGTTGCAAACTCTTCGAATCCTTCGCCGGGTGTGTACAGCACGACGGGGCCATGGGTGTCGTTGAGTTCAAGGGTGCGCCCATTCGGCCAGGTAGGCGGCAGGGCCTGTGAGCCGTCGTTTTTGGTGATAAGAAACGCGCCCGCCAGCATCGCGCCGCGTTCGGTTTTGTCATCGACCGTGATGGGGTACACACCCAGTCGATCACCATCGGCGAAGTTTTTCTCGCGGGCATCCAACGTGGGGTATCGCAGCGCGTCGTCGATCAGTGCTTTGCTTTCTGGACTGAGGGTTTGATCGCTGACACGCAAGGCTGCCAGGATCGACAATTGGCGTTTGTGCAGGGTCAACAGCTGATTCAGTGGCGACTCGTGCTTGCTCGGGTCTTCATGCACCGGGCTGGCGGTGTTCCAATAGCGTTCAATTGCTTGTGGGTACTGCGTGGCGATGTTGCGCGCGATGGTTTGCAAGGTGCTTGTGGTGGCGGCGGGCAGTGCCAGATCGTCGTCCAGGCTGGTGCGATGAGTAAATTGGGTGTGTATGTCGCGCTCAGGGCTGATCAGTTTGTCGGGATTAGCCAGAATGTCTTGGACCCTCCTGGCCAGGGCGGTCATTAGCGGTTCGGATGACTCCTGTGACACCTCATTGCCGTTAATGCGGTAACGATTGATGCTCATTGTCTCGGCGTCCAGAGGCCGGACGGCGGGGAATGCTTCCTCGAGTTGCGCCTGTATGAAGGCTTTGAAGCTTGGCTGTTGGTTGTGCAGGCGCTGCATGTCCTCCGTCAGGAGGGCGTGTTCAACGGTGTAGGCTAATTGTTTGCTGGGTTTGAAATGTTTCTCCAAGTGGGGGTAACGCATTTGCGCGCTGGCTATGCCGGGCGAAGTGGGGACGGGGGGAGTGTCGGGGGCGTAGGTTGAAGCGCGAGCAAGCGCTTGTGTCGTACTAGAAGGCGTGGGAAGAGCGGGGGATGCAGGAACCGCAGAGTCGGTCAGGATTTGGTGTGCGTGTCGTGCTGCCAAGGCTTGGGTCAGAGAGTACATAGAGCGAGTCTCACAAGTTTCGGATTTCCATTGGTCAGGTCATGCTCATTACGCTCCGTGTAAGTTGTGGAATAGGTGGGTGGTGAATGTCGGATGGTTCCTGTCGCAACTGTAAGAGGTGTGCAACAGCTTGCTTCGAAGTCACCGCTTTTGAGGGGGCGGTGGTAAAGGCGGGCAGGTGTGTGGCGTGGCGCGCTGATTCAGTCAGCGCACCGTCGTCAGGTTGATCAAGACGTTTTGAGGTAGGGGTCGACGTTCTGGTGGACTTGGTAGTCCCCCACCGTTGCATCGGCGGCGAACTTTTCTTCAGGTGCCGGACGCGAGCCGGTGTTTTTGACGGCATTACTGCTGGCGCCTTGCGGTGCGTCATACACGCCTACGCTGACGGCCCCGGTTTGCTCAGCGATGCCGGGGACGCCCTGGGTGGTGTTCATGTGCCTTCTTCCCACTACGGCGATCCACTTTTCTCCAGGGGGGGGCTGCTGAATAATCTTGCTGGCAAAGTAATTGAACTCACGCAGCCGGTCAGTAGTGTGCGCCGCGTTACCTGCTTCACCTATGGGCGTTCGGGTTATGTGCATCGTCATATGTTCATGTTCGAGACCTACGATTTTAATACCATGTTGTTGCGCGGCAGCGAGCACGTCATCGCGTGTAGGCGTACCGCGTTCATACTTTTTCGCATCAGCGGGCGTCTGCCATACCCCACCCACCCCGCTGGCGCTATTCCAGTAGGCCCCCTCCAGGTACAGGGTCGTGACGCCTGAATCTGCGTAACCCCGCATGTTCTTTATCAGCATGACGTTGGTGGAAATCTGATCGTGCTTCTCTCCAAATACGATACCGTCCGAGACGCGCAGCAGTTCACGTGTCATTTCGCCGGGAGAGGCGTCAGGCGTCAGAGCCGGCATGTTCGGGCGAGGTATCGGTGCGACGGCATGATTGGCATAAGATTCAGTCATCCCTTCTCTGAACCAGCGTATCGCCATGCGCCTGTAGCATGGTTGGGTGCTTGAATCAGGTAGGCCTACGATCAGGTAATCGACGAAATTTATATTCCAGTGTTGTTGAATGTGATTTTTCCTATGCCGCCTGCCACCAGGCAGTTGATTGATGCGCCATTCGCCATTGCCCGCCGATTGCAGGGAGGCCACCGTCCTGCTGCTTCTGGACGCCGTCGCTGGGGCATTCGGATCAATGATATTGACTTGCCCGCTGCGGGCGTGGAATGCCGAGTCGATCTGGTAAACCCGGTTTTCTCCGGTACTGTCGGTAAAGCGCACGTACCAGTTGTCCCCCACGTTGTACGTGCCGTCGGGCCTTAACGGGCGACCGGTGATGACCTCATTCGGCACCGTGTAGGCGCTCAGGTCGCGGGTTGGCCGGGCGACCGGGGTGGCGACGGTGGTCAAGCCACTGCTGGTAGAGGCGGTGGCTGGCGGTGTGCTGGGCGGGGTTCCCGTCGAGGTGCCGGTCACTTGACGTGGCGCAGGCGCGCGTGCCGTTGTCGACTGTCTGAAGACAGGCCGTAGTGGCCCTGCACGCACACCCTTGATACCGGTTGTAGCCAGTAGGAAATCAATATAAAGCGTCTGCGCCAGGCCGGGATTTTTCATGAGCTTGGGCAACAGTTTTCTGTTGGCGCGCAAAGCGATTAAAGCGGCTTTGCTCAGATGAGTAGTGGTGCTTGCGACCTTGCCGGCACCTGGCAAAAAATCCAGGAATACCATTCCCACTTCGACGCCAAACGTGGCCTTATTGATGAACGATTGCTTGGCCACTTCTGCACTGCTGACGGATTGATGGTCTGCCTTGTCGACGATCATCTGAACGTTTTGCTGGTACAGGTGATCCTGGACATTGCCCCTTATTGGTTTGAGTGAAGAGCCACCGAGCATGACCTTTGTACTTTTGTCGGCTATGTCCAGGACTTTATCGGGCGCCAGGGCGGTGAATGGATTGTTGGGGATATCCCTGACGACCTCGTCGAATTCAGCTACATCATCTTTCTTGACCGGTGATTTTCTGTCCGCGATATAGGCTTTCCACGCGTCTTTTTTCAATAAGGCGTCCATTGCCTTCTGGTCCGCAACTTCGCGAAACGCGATGCCGTCGGGCGCCTTGGGCGTGTAGAGCACCAATGAAGAATCGACCTTGTTGCCAATCACCATCACTCCATGAACCGGCTGTCCGTAGTCGTACAGGGCATTGGCGATAATGTTCTGGCCATCGACTTTGGGGCGGTTGGCGGGGTCGGGGTGGTCCAGGATTGCCGTAACCCATTGCGCTGCGCGTTTGCTGTTCTTGTCTTCGGCGGCCTGCTCTGTATAGGCCGTAGGGTTGAGCTCTGCGAGAAAGGCGTCTTTCTCCATGGCATCGCTCAGGTTGGATTTCCACGCCTCCCGTAGAGGTGAAGGGGCATCAGGTGCCAGTTCTTTTTTAAGCAGCTTGTCGTATTGGCCGCCCACATCTGCAGCCTTGATCAAGGCTTTTAGCTGCTCATCATTGAGTATGATCGGCTTGCCACGGCTATCGCGAATCGGGTTGCCCTGGGTGTCAATCAACGGCAGGGTCAGTGTGATAGTGGTTTTTTTCTGAATACTTCTTGGAAGAAAACCGGTGGGGTTTTTCAGCGCCAGATCCGTCAGTGAAAGCTGTTTTTGTTCTGACGAGGTCGTTACGCGGTTACCCATTATTGACATGGCCACGTCCGCTAGGACGAAGTTGGTCGAATTGTCCCGGGTTGTGGTTTGGTCTATGTTCACCGTTAATTTATCGGCATCAATCTGCGCAGTGGGGTACAGCTTCCTGATAGCCTCGTTCATCCTGTTGCGAGCGAAGTCCGACAGGGACGGGATTTTTTCAAGCAGGGGCAGTAACGCGTCAGTACTCTTTTTCTCCCACTGTTCCAGTTTCAGGAAGATGGCTTCTTGAGCCGGGGTCAGGTTTTTCAACCACTGCGGTTGTTGTTTTTCGATCAACTTGGCGTTGTAAGCCAACAGGGCATTGGTGCTGTCGAGCTGGTACGACCAGTCGGCGGCGTCATCTATGGCTTGGGGTGACGTCGGGTCCGTCAGTGGGTTGGCTGGTGTAGTGGCTGTCAGTATCTGGGTGAGCTGCTTATTGATTTCCTCTTGCTGGCGCTTGAGCATCCACGGAATGCCCTCTGCCAGTACCTCCGCAGCCACAGGCTCAACGCGCCATGTCAGGTCATCTCCCGAGGGCTGTTCTGTTCGGTTTTGCAGCGCCAACGGCAGCGTTTGCAACAACAGTTCGGCCTCTACTCCACCGTCATCAAGGCGCTTGGCCAATGCTTCGCGGGCTTGGGCGGGTGTGGCGAACTCCTCGAACCCTTTACTGGGGGTATACAGAACCACCGGGCCGTGGCTGTCGTCGAGCGCCAAGGACCGACCTTTAGGCCATGCGGGCTCAGTCGCGAAGGAGCCGTCGGTCTGGGTGATGAGGAAGGTCCCCGCCAGCAGTGCACCCCGTTCAGTACCGTCATCCACGGTGAGTGGGTACACCCCAGGGCGGGCACCGTCAGCAAAGGCATTTTCCCGCGCGGCCAAAGTGGGGTATTGCAGCGCCGTGTCGATCAGTTGTTTGCTCGCCGGGCTCAAGGTGCCATCGTTGGCGCGCGCTGCGGCCACGGTTGCCAGTTCCTGCTTGTACAAGGCCAACAGTTCGTTCTGTGGTGTGGTTCGCACGTGCAGGTTGTGCGGGCTTTGGCGAGGCGTGGTCCAGAACTTCTGTTGCGTGGTCGCGTATTGGACGATGCGCTGGGCAATCGTGTGCAATGAGTGCGAAGGGGTAACCAGGGTGGGCGGCACACCGGTGCTGCCCCGGGTGAAAAAATCCCCGTATAGGTTGTTGCCTTCGCCTGCTTTTTTCCCAGGGTTACGCAGCTGTTCCTGGATTTCTTTATGCAGTGCGTCGAGAAAGGGTTCTACAGACAGCGTTTTTATACTGCCATCGTTTTGCTTGCGCCAACGCTTGAAGGTGAGGTCTGCAACATTGAGGTGGGGTTGGTCGGGAAACAGGGTGGCCAGTTGTTGCTGCAGGAAAGTCTTGAAGTTCGGTTGCTCTTTGTAGAGCTGCTGTATCGCATGGGCGGCTTCATTGTGTTGCTCTATGAGACTGCTATTGCGTGGAGGTGTGACGGTGGCAGGTGGCGTACTTGGCGAATCGGGTACAGGCAAGTCGTCTGGTGCGTAGGTCGAAGACGCTACGACCGGGGCGGCCTGGCTTTTTTCTAGCTGGGGTGTCGGTGTTCCGGCAGGTTGGGGAAAGGGTTGATGCTGATCCAAAGGGTTTTGGACTGTAGAACTGGCTGGCGCAAGCATAGAAACAACCTCATCACTTAATGGAAATGGTGTCGTTACGGTCCTTGTAAGTCGCCAGGTAAGTGATGGGGTATGGTCGGTTGGTTCCGGTTGCAAATGTAAGGAAAGAGGTATGCCCGGTGTCAGGGCATTGGATAAAAATCAGGGCTGAAACGCACCGATGAATATCGCCGGGTCTACCCGGGCATCGTTGAGGCTGACGTTCCAGTGCATATGCGGCCCGGTCGCACGGCCTGTCGAGCCAACCTTGCCCACCACTGCGCCGCGTACCAGTTGCTGGCCCACCTTCACGTCGATTTTGGACATATGGCAGAACATGCTGATAAAGCCCTGGCCGTGGTCGACGAACACCGTGTTGCCGTTGAAGAAGTAATTGCCCACCAGGATCACCTTGCCGTTCGCAGGCGTCTTGATCGGCGTACCGGCCGGTACCGCGAAGTCCAGGCCCGAGTGCGGGTTGCGCTCTTCACCGTTGAAGAAGCGCCGCACGCCAAACTTGCTCGACAACGGCCCGTTCACCGGTTTATCCAGTACCAGGTTGCTCGGCAGGTTCGGGCTGAAACTGCGGTAAGCCTTGATCTGCACGGCCAGCTCATTTTCGATGCGCTTGAGCTGGGCCGGGTCGGGGTTGACCTGGCTTTTGTTTTTCAAGGTGATGCGCTGTTCCGGGTAATTCTTGTAGCCGACGATAAACGGCAGGTTGCGCCCCCCGCTGCTGATGCGCTCGTTACCGGGCTTGACCGTCAACGGGATGCCGACAATCGCCAGCCAGTTGTCCTGCTCCTTGACCACCAGCACCGGCTTGCCCTGGTAGGTGGCTTTCGGCGCTGTGGCCGAAGGGCCTAGTTCGACGACGGCCACGCCGCCGGGCACGGGTTTGTTCAGGGTTCGCGTGATGTAGCTGTCGGCGTGGGCGTTAAACGTGAGGCACAACAGCATCAACAGGCTCAGTAGGCGTGGCATCGATCAATCCAATAATGAAAGGGTGACGGGTGTCAGGTGGTTGTCTTCCACCCGCACTTGCAATTGGCCTTCACCCAGACGCGCGGTGAGGCGCTGGCCGGTGTGGGTTTGCGCGGCGTTGCGAATCGCCTGGCCGCGCTCGTCCAACAGGATGCTGTAGCCACGGCCCAGGGTTGCCAGCGGGCTGACCACCTGCAACGTCTGCACCTGGCTCTGCAGTTGCAGGCGCCGCGCCTTGAGACCTTCGCGCATGGCGCGGGGCAGGCGTTCGGCGAGGCTGTCCAGGCGTTGGCGCAAGAGGGCCAATTGACGGCCCGGGTGCTGGCCGGCGAGGCGGGTTTCCAGGCGGATCAAGCGCTCGCGACGGGTATTGAGGCTGCGCTCAAACGCACGGCGCAAGCGCATGTCCAGGTCATCCAGGCGCTGGGCCTGTTGGCGCAAGCGCTCACCAGGGTGACGCAAGCGGCGGGCCATGCCTTCCAGGCGCAGGCGGCTGTGGCTCAGGCGGTTGCGCATCAGCATCACCAGGCGGCGCTGCAGGTTCTCTACCTGGCGCACCAGGTGGCTGGCGTCCGGGGCGAGCAACTCAGCGGCGGCGGAGGGGGTAGGGGCGCGGACGTCCGCCACGAAGTCGCTGATGGACACATCGGTCTCATGGCCGACGGCACTGACGATAGGGGTAACGCAGGCATCGATTGCGCGGGCCACGGCTTCTTCGTTGAAACACCAGAGGTCTTCCAGGGAGCCGCCGCCACGGGCCAGGATCAGCGCGTCGAAACCGCGTGCGTCGGCGAGTTTCAGTGCTCGCACAATCTGCGCGATCGCTTCGCGGCCTTGCACAGCTGTGGGAATCAGGGTCAGTTCAATGTTGGGCGCACGCCGGCTGAACACGCTGATGATGTCGCGAATCACCGCACCGGTGGGCGAGCTGATAATGCCAATGCGCCGAGGATGCACCGGCAGCGCCACTTTGCGTTCGGCACTGAACAGGCCTTCGGCGCTGAGTTTTTCCTTCAAAGCATCAAAGGCCAGGCGCAGTGCACCATCCCCGGCCGGCTCCACGGTGTCGAGGATCAGTTGGTAATCGCCACGGCCCTCGAACAACGAGACCTTGCCGCGCACCTTCACCGCCAGGCCGTCCTTCAACGCCTGGCGCACCCGCGCCGCGTTATTGCGAAACAGCGCGCAACGCACCTGGGCGCCACTGTCCTTGAGCGTGAAATACACATGGCCGGAAGCCGGGCGGGCGAGGTTGGAGATCTCGCCTTCCACCCAGATATTGGTGAATACGTCTTCCAGCAACACCCGCGCACGGCCGTTGAGCTGGCTGACAGTCAGGACTTCGCGGTCCAGGCCCAAGCGGGCAAAAGGATCTTTAATCATGGGCGGCAGTTTATAGGCATTCGTGCAGGGTTTGACAGAATTGCTCCACCAACGCGTTCGGCGCTTGCGCGCAGGCCAGCGCTACGGTGCTGTGGCAGTCCGGGTCGGCCAAGGGCAAAAAATGCACATGGGGCGGGGCAATGTCCTGCATGGATTTTGGTAACAAGGCAATACCGAAACCGGCCTGGATCAATTGCAACTGCGTGGTCTTGCGCGACATCACCCGCGCCGCCTTGGGGAAAAAACCGGCGCGCATGCACAATTCGGCTGACAGATAACTCAGCCCGCCGCGCTGAGGGTGGGGGATCGAGATAAACGCTTGGTCCTTGAGTTGCGCCAACTCCACCGCTGCGTCGCTGCGTGCCAACGGGTGACCCGTCGGCACTGCCAGCGCCAACGGCTCGGTGTACAAAGGCACCACGCGCACGCCTTCGCGCTGGCGCAACACCGGCAACCGCAGCAGGCCGACGTCCAGGCGCCCCTCGGCGATTTCCTCCAGTTGGGCTTCGGATGAGAGCTTGACGATATCCATCGACACACCCGGACAGTGCTCCAGCCACGTGCTGATGCCTTGCAGTAATGCGCCGCTCATTGGCACGGTGCTCGAGTGGCTCAGGCCCAAGGTGCCGAGCTGGCCCTGGCCCACTTGCGTCGCCAGGTCGCTGGCCTTGAGCAACTCACTCAGCAGGTTGCGCGCTCGTGGGTAGAAGGCTTCGCCGGCGGCCGTCAGCCGTGGCTGGCGTGCAGTGCGTTCGAACAGCGGGGTTTGCAGGTGGGATTCCAGCGCCTTGATCTGCCGACTCAACGCCGATTGCGCCACGAACAGGCGTTCGGCCGCGGCACTGAAGCTGCCACTGTCGGCGATTTCGACGAAATAACGCAGTTGGCGAGTGGAGATCACAAGTCATGCCTTTTTGAGATGGGTGGCAAGCTTTGAAGATATTAGTCGCAACGCTCGTCGATGGCTAAAGTGAGTGGCATCTGAAATAGAAGGAATAAGTCATGAGCCCGGTTGAGCTGATGAGCCAGTGGTCGTTCGGCGGTGTTGATTGGTTGGTGATCGGCCTGGGCGTGACGGTGGCTTACATCGTGTTCGGCATTGCCGGATTCGGCACCGCGCTGGTGGCGGGGCCGATCCTGATTTTATTCATGCCGCTGTCGAAGATCATCCCGTTGCTGGTGCTTCTGGACTTTGTCGCGGCGTTTGGCGGCTTGTTGCAAACCCGGCGCGATGTGAACAAGCCGGAACTGTTGCGGTTGCTGCCCTGCATGGCCATCGGCTGCACCCTGGGGGTGGTGTTTTTGCTCAACCTGCATTCGGACCTGTTGCTGTTGTTGATGGGGCTGTTTATCAGCGCCTACGCGATTTACAGCCTGGCGGTGAAAGCACGGCCGACTCAGCTGGCGGCGTGGTGGTCGATTCCCATGGGCACTGTGGGGGGCCTGTTTGGTGCGCTATTTGGCAGTGGCGGCTTTTTATATGCGATCTATCTCAATAGCCGTTTGCCCAAGGACGCTGCGCGTGCCACGCAAAGCGCGCTGATCAGTTGCAGCACGGTAGTGCGTTTGAGTCTGTTCCTGATTGCCGGGGTGTATGCCGATTGGCCGTTATTGATATTGGCGGTTTGCTTGTTGCCAGCGATGGCCCTGGGGCTGTGGTGTGGGCGCAGGCTGACGATGCGGCTGTCCCGTGAGGCGTTCGTGCGGTTAGTGACCTGGCTGGTATTGGCCAGTGGTATTGCGTTGATCGGGCGGTATTTGAGTACTTGACCTCATTTTTTCAGGGATTAAGCTGCCAGCCTTCAGGGCCTCTTCGCGAGCAAGCCCGCTCCCACAGTTGACCGCATTTAATCCTGTAGGATCGCGGTCGAATGTGGGAGCGGGCTTGCTCGCGAAGGCGTCAGACGGCACACCGCAGGACTCCCATGAACTCCCAAAGCATCCTTGTCCCGAAAATCTCCACCTTACCCGTCCACGAACCCCGCGCCCGGGCAATCGTGCGCTGGCTGGTGCGCAAGAACATCATCAAGGAAGAGCTCACCACTTGCGGCCGCACCGGCAACCGCATGGGCTATGCCCTGGCCGATGGTGCCCGCGCCGTGGTGCTGCACCCCGAGGCGCTGCCATTCAACGAGCCGGTCAACGGTTTGGAGATCATCTACAAGCGGTGCATCTATACCCCGGCCAAGGGTTTTCTCGAAGAAGCCGGCTGCCCGGAGTGCCTCAAGGAGGTCGGCGAGGCGCTGTTCGAAAGCCTGGAAGACTGGATGCCCGGCCACACCGATAACTTCACCTGCCCGCTGTGTGGGCATGAAGACGACATCAACGGCTTTCTATTCCTGCAGGAATGCGGGTTTTCCAACCTGGGCTTTATCTTCAACAACTGGGCGGAGGCGGGCTTCAAGCAGAGCTTTATCGACGAGTTTGCCGACTGGTTGGACCAGAAGATTGCCTGGGTCAAAGTTGAGCTGTAGGAGCGAGCTTGCTCGCGAAAATCGTCAACGATAACGGGGTGAGTCTGATTTAACGCGGTGCCTTTGCCCCCTTCGCGAGCAAGCTCGCTCCTACAGAAAAAGCGGCGCGTTTTCTCCATCTATCAGTATTACCAAGTTTGTCAGAGTTTTACATTGAGCCCGGCAGGGTGCATGTATATAATGGCGCGCTTCCATTTTCCCGCTCGGGAGCCCCCGCGATGCTGCGTATCAGCCAAGAAGCTCTGACATTCGACGACATTCTCCTAGTGCCCGGTTATTCCGAGGTGCTTCCTAACGAAGTCAGTCTCAAGACCCGC
Organism: Pseudomonas sp. FP215; assembly: GCF_030687795.1. Classification (NCBI taxonomy): domain Bacteria; kingdom Pseudomonadati; phylum Pseudomonadota; class Gammaproteobacteria; order Pseudomonadales; family Pseudomonadaceae; genus Pseudomonas; species Pseudomonas sp. FP215. Next base: position 5,416,240 of record NZ_CP117447.1, on the reverse strand, counting down.
CTAACCCGTGGCATCGAGCTGAATATTCCCCTGGTTTCTGCTGCCATGGACACCGTCACCGAAGCCCGTTTGGCAATCGCCATGGCTCAGGAAGGCGGCATCGGCATCATCCACAAGAACATGACCATCGAGCAGCAAGCTGCCGAAGTGCGCAAGGTCAAGCGTTACGAAGCCGGCGTGGTGAAAGATCCGATCACCATCGAAGCTGACGCCACCGTGCGTGACCTGTTCGAACTCACTCGCATGCACAACATCTCCGGCGTCCCGGTGCTGCACGATGGCGACCTGGTCGGCATCGTCACTTCCCGTGACGTGCGTTTCGAGAACCGCCTTGAAGTCACCGTCCGTGAAGTGATGACGCCTAAAGAGCGCCTCGTCACCGTCAAGGAAGGCGCCGACAAGAACGATGTGCGCGAACTGCTGCACAAGCACCGCATCGAGCGCGTGCTGATCGTCGACGACAAATTCGCCCTCAAAGGCATGATGACCGTCAACGACATCGAAAAAGCCAAGGCTTACCCGCTGGCCAGCAAGGATGACCAAGGTCGTCTGCGTGTTGGCGCTGCAGTCGGCACCGGTAAAGACACCGGTGATCGCGTCTCGGCGCTGGTCGCTGCTGGCGTTGACGTGGTAGTGGTCGACACCGCCCACGGCCACTCCAAAGGCGTGATCGACCGCGTGCGTTGGGTCAAGCAGAACTTCCCTGACGTGCAGGTGATCGGCGGCAACATCGCCACCGGCGCTGCCGCCAAGGCCCTGGCCGAAGCGGGCGCCGATGCAGTCAAGGTCGGTATCGGCCCAGGCTCCATCTGCACCACGCGCATCGTTGCCGGTGTCGGCGTGCCGCAGATCAGCGCCATCGCCAACGTTGCCGCTGCCCTTGAAGGCACGGGCGTACCGTTGATCGCCGACGGCGGCATCCGTTTCTCCGGTGACCTGTCCAAGGCCATCGTTGCCGGTGCCTCCTGCGTGATGATGGGCTCGATGTTTGCCGGTACCGAAGAAGCGCCAGGCGAGATCGAACTGTTCCAGGGCCGTTCGTACAAGGCTTACCGTGGCATGGGTTCGCTGGGTGCCATGTCCCAGGCGCAAGGCTCTTCCGACCGTTACTTCCAGGACTCTTCGGCAGGCGCCGAGAAGCTCGTACCGGAAGGCATCGAAGGCCGTGTGCCGTACAAAGGCACCCTGAGCGCGATCATCCACCAACTGATGGGCGGCCTGCGCTCCTCGATGGGCTACACCGGCAGCGCCAACATCGAAGAAATGCGCACCAAGCCAGAGTTCGTGCGGATCACCGGCGCCGGCATGGCTGAATCCCATGTCCACGACGTGCAGATCACCAAGGAAGCGCCAAACTACCGTGTAGGTTGAGCCTTCCAGCAAAATGTTAAGTAACCGGGGCTGTTCTTCAGCCCCGAGTTGTTTCTGATTCATTAGACGAGACTGACTTCATGGCCCTCGACATTCACGCCCACCGCATCCTGATCCTCGACTTCGGTTCCCAGTACACCCAGCTGATCGCCCGCCGCGTGCGTGAAATCGGCGTGTACTGCGAACTGCACCCGTTCGACATGGACGATGAAGCGATCCGCGAATTCGCACCTAAAGGCGTCATTCTCGCCGGTGGCCCCGAGTCCGTTCACGAAGCCAACAGCCCGCGCTGCCCGCAAGCGGTATTCGACCTGGGCGTGCCGGTGTTCGGCATCTGCTACGGCATGCAGACCATGGCCGAGCAACTGGGCGGCAAGGTTGAAGGTTCCGAGCTGCGTGAATTCGGTTATGCCCGTGTGGACGTGGTCGGCAAGAGCCGCCTGCTGGACGGCATCGAAGACCACATCGACGCCGACGGCCTTTTCGGCCTCGACGTGTGGATGAGCCACGGTGACAAGGTCACCAAGATGCCGGAAGACTTCCACATCCTGGCCAGTACCCCAAGCTGCCCGATCGCCGGCATGTTCAGCGACGAGCGTCGCTACTACGGCGTGCAGTTCCACCCGGAAGTGACCCACACCAAGCAAGGCGGGCGCATCCTGTCGCGTTTCATCCTCGACATCTGCGAGTGTGAAGCCCTGTGGACCCCGTCGAAAATCGCTGAAGACGCCATCGCCCAGGTGCGCGCCCAGGTCGGCACCGACAACGTGCTGCTCGGCCTGTCCGGCGGCGTTGACTCCTCGGTGGTGGCGGCCTTGCTGCACAAAGCCATCGGCGACCAGCTGACCTGCGTATTTGTCGACAACGGCCTGCTGCGCCTGCACGAAGGCGAGCAAGTGATGGCCATGTTCGCTGAGAACATGGGCGTCAAGGTGATCCGCGCCAACGCTGAGGACCAGTTCCTCAACAACCTGGCCGGCGAGTCCGACCCGGAGAAGAAGCGCAAGATCATCGGCCGCACCTTCATCGACGTATTCGATGCCGAGTCCACCAAACTGGACAACATCAAGTACCTCGCCCAGGGCACCATCTACCCCGACGTGATCGAGTCGGCCGGCGCCAAGAGCGGCAAGGCCCACGTGATCAAGTCCCACCACAACGTGGGCGGCCTGCCTGAGGAAATGAACCTCAAGCTGGTAGAACCGCTGCGCGAGCTGTTCAAGGACGAAGTCCGCCGTCTGGGCCTGGAACTGGGCCTGCCGTACGACATGGTCTACCGCCACCCATTCCCAGGCCCGGGCCTGGGCGTGCGTATCCTGGGTGAAGTGAAAAAGGAATACGCCGACCTGCTGCGTCGCGCCGACCACATCTTCATCGAAGAACTGCGCAAGGCCGACTGGTACCACAAGGTCAGCCAGGCATTCGTGGTGTTCCAGCCGGTGAAATCGGTTGGCGTTGTCGGCGATGGCCGCCGTTACGCGTGGGTTGTTGCACTGCGTGCCGTAGAGACGATCGACTTCATGACAGCGCGTTGGGCTCACCTGCCTTACGAACTGTTGGAGACGGTCAGCGGCCGGATTATCAATGAGATCGAAGGTATTTCCCGCGTGACTTATGACGTGTCGAGCAAGCCGCCGGCGACGATTGAGTGGGAGTAAAGCTGTATAGTAACTATTTGATTTTATTTTAAAAAATAAAATTGAATAGTTATGTTTGATACGTCATCAATGGCGTTTTTAATGGCGCCCATCGTACGTATTTGAGAGAGCTAGATCGATACCATGTCCCGGACAAGGAATGCCGGCATGGTATCGAAAACGCTTAGCAGCGCAGATGTCAGCAATAACTGTTTGCCCATCTCCCCTAGGGTGTTGGCGTGTGTTTTGAATAACGTCACGCGCAGCCTTCAACCCGCGCAGATTTCGGGCTAGAAGTTATCAATCGCGTTGCACATCGACACCTTCCCCGCTGGCTGCGGTTGGGTCATGGCCCACTGCTTGCCGCCCGCCTCCAATTCATCCAGCTGGAACGAACAGTCCGCCGACATGGTGGCCTGCACCATGTAGTCCACGCCGGGCCGAGGCACGAAGGTCATGGTCTTGGCACACTGCCGGGAATATTGCAGGCGCCCCAGATAATGGAACGCGATCGGCTTGTTCGCCGGCACCACCAGCTCCGACGAGACCGCACCGGCCCACGAAAAGATCGGTCCGGGAATGCCGAGGTTTTCGCCGTTATGGTCGGGGAAGCCGGGTTTCGCCGACGCCATTACCCCCGCGCCGGGCACGTTCCAGTCGAGGCAATCACGCCCCGGCACGGCGCGCACCAGGCCGTCGGTGAGCAGGCGGATACGCGCGGTCTCGCCACTCTGCGGGGGCTCGTAGCCGGTGGACAGCGAACGCACGTTCGCCACTTGGCCGCAGCCGCCGAGCGCTAGCAGCAGCACGGCGGGGATTACAGGCAACAGTCTCATCAGGCATTGACTCGTAGGGGGAAGTTAAGGCTGGCGGCAGTTCTGGTTGACCGACAGATGTGGCGCCGGCTCATAGCTCACGCGCTGCAAACCATCGGCGTCCTGGAACAGAAAGTATTTGACGCGACAGTCCTTGAACATCGCTGAGTAACCCTCCGCCCGGAAGCCTTGGCCATCGACCTGTTTGGTCACGGTATTGGTGCGGCTGACCACCGCGAGCACCTTCTGATAGCTGTCGCCCATGTTTACCCCAGGCTCGCCGGTGATCGCGGCCGAGGAGGCGCAACCGCCCAGCGCTGTTGCCGCCAGGGCCAATGCGGCGCCATACAGTCCGTTGCGTAGATTGTTCATTCCCTGTGTCCTTTTAGTAATGGGTTAACGGCGGCCGTCGCACACCGGCGATTCGCCAACGCGGCCTTGCTTGCACAGGTCCAGATCGTCCGTGCGGATAAAACCCGCATCCTTCATGCAGTAGAAGCGCGTCAGCACCACATCAATCGGCGACTTGTCGCCAACGCCATCAAGATTGGTATACCCGCAAGCCCGCATTGCGTCATCGACGCCCTGCTGGGAGACGCCCTTCTTTTTCCATTGGGTGTAGTCCCCTGGCGGCGGTTGAAAAGGGGTACAGCCCCCAACTGCTACCAGAATGCTCAGGCCCAACCACTGATTTCGAGTCAGCAACATCACATGCTCCATGTCCATGAGCGCCCCGGACTGTGCCTGATTACCGGCGCCCGTCACACACCGCAGACTCACCAATACGACCGAGCTTGCACATGTCCAAGTTATCTTTGCGTTTGTAGCCCGCGTCTTTCATGCAATAGAAATTCATTAACCTCACATCGATTGGCGACCTGTCTCCTGCGCCATCAACATTGGTATATCCGCACGCACGCATCGCAGCAATGATCCCGGTCTGCGAGACGCCCTCCTTGTACCATTTTGTGTAATCCGGAGGCGGCGGTTGAAAGCCCCTTCCCGTGCAGCCAACCAGTAACACAGCGCAAAAACTCAGCAACAGGCTCCTAGTGGACATGGCGTTCTTCCTTATGGGTTGACTCGGATAAGTGTGAGACGCCGTAGGGTGAGTCGCTCTAGAAGGGTTTGCAAGCGGCCCCGGCATCCTCATAGCGGTTATGCACTGTTTGATTGCCGTCCAGCACGTTCAGTCATTCCCATAGGCGAGCGTGTTTCAGCTTATGAAGTATGTTTATGTTCGAGTGGGAATGATGGGGCGTCCGGCATTGTCCGGCACGATCTAGCATCAAATGCCCTGGAGCCCGCGTAATAGCGGGCTTTTGGCTTTTTGGGTCTGGCAAATTCTGGCAGCTTTGTGCATCGCCAAGCACCTTGTGTCTTTTTGCTGACGGATTACCGGCGGCCTTCGCAAACGGGTGATTCGCCGATGCGGCCTTCCTTGCAAAGGTCAATGTTATCTGTGCGCTTGAAACCTGCGTCTTTCATGCAATAAAACCGCGTGAGCACCTGGTCAATCGGGGTTTTGTCGCCCGTCCCTATCAGGTTGGTATAGCCGCATGTGGTCATGGCGTGTTTGACGCCCTCTTCAGACACCCCGATCTTCTTCCAATTGGTAAATTCCGGCGACGGTGGTTGAAAGCCTCTGCCGGTGCAGCCGATCAATAGCAACGCGTACATACTCGACACCAAGCTCTTCCTGAACATCGTATTCTCTCCCTTGGTTTGACTCGGATAATGTGTACGACGTCTGCGCAACAGTTAATGCAGTCACTACGAAGAAGGTTTTTCGTGAAGGGTATTTTTCGTGGTGTCAGTTGGTTTCACGGCTTACGCTTACCGCCGCGCCACATCCGAAAAGTAAAACTTATCCAACGTATGCCGCGACTCGGTGTACTCGAACTGCCTTCCATCCTGCAAGAACGTCTGGTTACTCACCACAATCACATGGCTTTGCCCATCCAGGTCCAGATGCGCCTGGTCGTCCTTGCTGCGCGGCAAGGCTTCGATGGTGCGTTGCGCGTAGCTGATCTGCAGCTGCAGTGTTTGCTCGATAAACGCGTAGATCGACTGCTCGGCGATGTTGCGGTCCAGGCCGGGAATCAGGTCGCTGATGAAGTGGTTGATGTCCAGGATCACCCGTTTTCCGCCGATGCGGCGTACCCGCTTGATGCGCGTAATCAGGGTGCCGGGCTCGGCCTCGATGTGTTGCAGCAGTGAGCCTTCCAACGGGATCTGGGTGAACTCGACCACGTCGGTACGTACGTCATCGCCCAGGTCGGCGTGGGTCTCGTGGAAGCTGACGATGCCGCCCAGTTGGAACTCGATCGGGTTGGGCGACAACACAAAGGTGCCCTTGCCGTGGATTTTTTGCGCAAAGCCACGTTCCTGCAACTGCTCGATGGCGCGCCGCACGGTGCCACGGCTGGCCTGGTAGGCGTCCATCAGTTCGGTTTCGGAGGGAAGGCGCGTACCGCGTTGCAGGCGTTCGGTGGTGATGCTGGCAAGCAGATCCGTATAGATCTGGTTGTATTTGCTCATGGGATGGCTCTTGCCCGGCGTTATGAAGGTGGACTGCGCGTTCAAGGCAGGAACCATAGTGGCAGAGGTGGGGTTTGTCCATTGGACAGCGGTGCGAGCTTGGGAAAAATCTGACAGAAAGCTCGCAGGCATAAACAAAAGTGTAACTCGTACAGACGAGTTGTTGATTTAACTCGTACAGACGAGTACTTTTCCCTTCTCGGCGTGCTGCCAACGACTGCCACCCATAAAAACAATCACAGTGGAAAACGAGCATGAGCCACGACTATTCAACGATTGCCCGCGAGATTCTCGACAACCTCGGGGGCCGCGAAAACCTTGAGCAGGCCGCCCATTGCGTGACCCGCCTGCGCCTGGCGCTCAAGGACCCCAGCCTGGTCAACAGCAGTGCGCTGAACCAGGTCGACCTGGTCAAAGGGTCGTTCTTTACCGGTGGCCTGTTCCAGGTAGTGATCGGCCCCGGCGAGGTGGAGAAGGTCTACGCCGCCCTGCGCGAACTGACCGGCCTGGCCGCCTCCACCATTGCCGACGTCAAGAAGGCCGGCGGCGACAAGACCAACCCCATGCAGCGCCTGGTGCGGGTGTTCTCCGATGTGTTCATGCCGATCCTGCCGGCGCTGATCATCGCCGGCCTGTTGATGGGCGTGAACAACCTGATGGGCGCCAAGGGCATGTTCATCGAAGGCAAGACGCTGCTGGAGGCCTACCCGAACCTGGATGGTCTGTGGAGCCTGATCAACCTGATGGCCAACACCTCCTTCGTGTTCCTGCCGGCGCTGGTGGGCTGGTCGGCGGCCAAGCGGTTCGGCGGCAGTGAAATCCTCGGCATCGTGCTGGGCCTGATGCTGGTGCACCCCGACCTGCTCAACGCCTGGAACTACGGCAAGGCGGTCGCTGGCCTCGACGGCCAGAGCCTGCCGTACTTCGATATCTTCGGCTGGTTCCAGATCGAGAAGGTGGGTTACCAGGGGCAGATCCTGCCGATCCTGATGGCGGCCTTTGTCATGAGCGTGATCGAAAAATGGCTGCGGGCGCGGGTGCCGAATGCCATTCAACTGCTGGTGGTGCCGATCACCACCATCGTCGTCACCGGTGTGCTGGCCTTGGCGATCATCGGCCCGGTGACCCGTCACCTTGGCATCCTGATCACCGAAGGTTTGGTGACGCTGTTCGAGATCGCCCCGATGATCGGCGGCGCGATTTTCGGCCTGCTTTATGCGCCGCTGGTGATCACCGGCATGCACCACATGTTCCTGGCCGTCGACCTGCAGCTTATCTCTACCCAGGGCGGCACTTTTATCTGGCCGATGATCGTCATGTCCAACCTGGCCCAGGGCAGCGCCGCCCTCGGAGTGTTCTACATGACCCGCAACGCGCGGGACAAAAGCATGGCCTCGACCTCGGCGATTTCCGCTTACTTCGGCATCACTGAGCCTGCGATGTTCGGGGTGAACCTGCGCTTCAAGTTTCCGTTCTATGCCGCGCTGCTGGGCTCGGCGCTGGGCAGCATTTTCCTGTCGTTGAACAAGGTGCAGGCCTCGGCCATCGGCGTCGGCGGGTTGCCCGGGTTTATCTCGATCGTGCCGAGCGCCATTCCGATGTTCGTGATTGGCATGGTCGTGGCGATGGTCGTGCCGTTTGCGCTGACGTGCATGTTGAGCATGAAGATCGTTCGGCCTGGTTACCGGGTCGCCTGAAGATCGCTATCGCAGGCAAGCCAGCTCCCACAGTGATTTGTAAACACATTCAAGTGTGGGAGCTGGCTTGCCTGCGATGAGGCCAGAAGGGCCAGCACCCAACTCTACTGAAGGAACCCACCATGCAAACCTGGCAACACTCGGTGATCTACCAGATCTACCCCAAAAGCTTCCACAGCCACGCGGGTAACGCCACCGGTGACCTGTTGGGCATCGTGGACAAACTCGACTACCTCAAGTGGCTGGGTGTGGATTGCCTGTGGGTCACGCCGTTCCTGCGCTCGCCCCAGCGCGACAACGGCTACGACATCAGCGACTACTACGCCATCGACCCCAGCTACGGCACCATGGCCGATTGCGAGCTGCTGATCAGCGAAGCCGCCAAGCGTGGCATCAAGCTGATGCTCGACATCGTGGTCAACCACACCTCCATCGAACACGAATGGTTCCAGCAGGCGCGTAGCAGCCTCGACAACCCCTACCGCGACTTCTACATCTGGCGCGACCAGCCGAACAACTGGGAATCCAAGTTCGGCGGCTCGGCCTGGGAATACGAAGCGCAGACCGGCCAGTACTACCTGCACCTGTTCGACCATACCCAGGCCGACCTCAACTGGGACAACCCCCAGGTGCGCGCCGAAGTGTTCAAAATGATGCGTTTCTGGCGCGACAAAGGCGTGGGTGGGTTCCGCCTGGATGTGATCAACCTGATCTCCAAGCCCGCCGATTTCCCCGAGGACAACAGTGACGGCCGCCGCTTCTACACCGACGGCCCGAACGTGCATGAATACTTGCAGCAAATGCACCGCGAAGTCTTTGAAGGCTATGACCTGATCAACGTGGGTGAGATGTCATCCACCCGCCTGGAACACTGCATTCGCTACTCGAATCCAGCGTCGAAAGAGCTGTCGATGACGTTTAACTTCCACCACCTGAAAGTCGATTACCCGAACCTGCAAAAGTGGGTGAAGGCCGATTTCGATTTCCTGCAACTCAAGCAGATTTTCTCCGACTGGCAGATGGGTATGCAGGCCGGCGGCGGCTGGAATGCGTTGTTCTGGTGCAACCACGACCAGCCACGGGTGGTCTCGCGTTTTGGTGACGACGGCGAACACCGCGTGGTCTCGGCCAAGATGCTCGCCACGGCGCTGCACTTTTTGCAGGGCACGCCGTATGTGTATCAGGGCGAAGAGCTGGGCATGACCAACCCCGGCTTCGACAGCATCTCGCAGTACCGTGATGTGGAAACCCTGAACATCTTTCGGCTCAAGCGCGATGCGGGCGAGTCCGAAGCCTCGAGCATGGCGGCGATCATGCAGAAGTCCCGCGACAACGGGCGCACGCCCATGCAGTGGAGCACCGAAGCGAACGCGGGGTTCAGCCGCGGTGAACCCTGGATCGGCATCCCCGCCAATGCCGCGCAGATCAACGTCGCAAGCCAGATGGATGACCCGGATTCAGTGCTGCATCACTACCGCAGGCTGATCGACTTGCGCCGTCGCGAACCACTGATACAGCAAGGCGTTTACCGCCCGTTGCTGCAAGACCATCTCCAGGTCTGGGCGTACCTGCGTGAAGGTCACGGCGAGCGCCTGTTGGTAGTCAACAACTTCTATGGATCACCGTGCGAGATCCAACTGCCCGAAGGCGTGATCAACGCCGCGAACGAGCAACGCCTGCTGATCAGCAACTACCCCGATTGCCCGCTGCGTACCAGCACTGTGCTGTTACGTCCTTATGAATCCTTCGTACTCCACCTGACAGGTTGAAACACCCCCCCCTGTAGGAGCGAGCTCGCTCGCGAAGATCGCCAACGAAAACGCGCCCCTCCAGGTGTTGCGTGGAGGCTGCAAGTTCTTCGCGAGCAAGCTCGCTCCTACAGGGGATCGCGTCACGCACGACCGTAAGAAAAAACAATAAAAATAAAAGGAGCGCTTCATGAAAACGACAATCAAGCTGGGCCTTATAGCGTCCTGCCTCACGGTGCCTTTCGGCGCCCAAGCCCTGGAGTTTGCCGGGTATTTGCGCAGCGGTGTGGGCACGTCAACCGGAAGTGGCAAGCAGCAATGTTTCCAACTGCCAGGTGCACAAACCAAATACCGCCTGGGTAACGAATGCGAGCAGTACGCCGAGCTGGAACTGCGTCAGGATTTGCTGACCCTCGACGACGGTTCGGTGCTCAGCGTCGATGCCATGGCTTCCCTCTACAACCAGTACGACCGCGCCCTGAAGTTCCAGGGTGAAAACAACGGCTCGGCGCGCATGCCGCAGATGTATGCGCAGTGGTCCAACCTGCCCAGCCTCAATGGCGGTTCGCTGTGGGCCGGGCGGCGTTACTACAAGCGTAACGATATCCATATCTCCGACTTCTACTACTGGAACCAGAGCGCCACCGGTGGCGGGATCGAGGACGTGCTGATCGGCGGCTTGAAATACAGCTATGCGCTGTCGCGCAAGGACAACCTGTACCAGAAGGAATACGCCACCCGTCACGACTTCAACGTCGCAGGTTTCAAGACCAACCCCGGTGGCGAGCTGGAACTGGGCTTGAGCTACATCGCCAAGGCCGGTGGGCGTGACACTAACAGCGGCTGGGCGCTGACGGCGCAGCATGTGCAAGCGGCCTTCCTGGGCGGCAAGAACAAGTTTGCCCTGCAGTACGGCGAAGGCCCCGGCACCGGCCTGGGTTACACCGGCAATACCGCGCTGGACAAGAGCAGCAAAAGTTACCGCGCGGTGGAGTTCTTTGATTGGCAGGTAACGCCGCGTTTCGGTGGGCAAGTCGAGGCGGTTTACCAGAAAGATGTGCGCCCAGGGCGTCAGGATCAGAACTGGATGTCCCTGGGTGTGCGCCCGGCGTATGCGCTCAGCGAGCAATTCAAACTGGTCGCTGAGCTGGGGCACGATCAGGTCGATGCCACTGGCGGCACGCGCAAATTGAGCAAATTTACCTTCGCCCCGACCTGGTCGCCCAAAGGCCCTGAATTCTGGGCGCGGCCGGAAGTGCGGTTGTATTACACCTATGCGTCCTGGAACAAAGCGGCCAAGCGTGCGGCCAATGAGCTGGCGGCGGGCTCGGCGTTGTCCGACACCGGCGCCTATGGCACGGCGCGGCATGGGTCGAACGTCGGTGTGCAGGTCGAATATTGGTGGAAGTAATCCGGTAGTCCCCAATGATTTTTAAAGAACAACACAAACAGGTGAAGTCATGACCACATCTCAACCTCTGGAACTGCTGGCACCCTTGTCCGGGGTTTTGCTGGCGCTGGACCAGGTGCCCGACCCGGTATTTTCCGGCCGCGTGATTGGCGATGGCCTGTGCATCGACCCCACCTCGCAAACCCTCTGCGCGCCGTTGGCTGGGGTGATCAGCAACATTCAGGACAGCGGCCATGCGGTCAGTGTCACCGCCGATAACGGTGTGCAGGTGCTGCTGCATATTGGCCTGGATACCGTGAACCTGGCGGGCCAGGGCTTCACCCGGCTGGTCGAGGAGGGCCAGCGGGTGGAGGCCGGGCAGCCGCTGATCGAGTTCGATGCCGATTATGTGGCGCTCAATGCGCGCAGCCTGCTGACCTTGATGCTCATTGTGAGCGGCGAGCCGTTTGTGCCGTTGGTGGCCGGTCAGGCGCTGGTCGAGTCCGGCCAGCCACTGTTGCAGGTCTCACCGGGGCCGATGAAAGCTGAGGTGGACGAGGAGGAGGGCAATGCGTTGTTTTCCAAGCCAGTGACCCTGCCTAATGCCAGCGGCTTGCACGCCCGCCCTGCGGCGGTGTTTGCCCAGGCGGCAAAGGGGTTCAGTTCCAGCATTTTCCTGCACAAGCAAACCTTGAGCGCGAATGCCAAGTCGCTTGTAGCGATCATGGCGTTGCAGACCTCCCAGGGCGACAGTGTGCAAGTGAGCGCGGCGGGGGAAGATGCCGAGGCGGCGATTCAGGCGCTGGTGGCGTTGTTGCTCGAGGGCTGTGGCGAGACGCTGCCGGTAGCGGTCGAGACGATCAACAAACCCGCTGCGCCTGCTTCTTCGGCGTCCGTGTTGCGAGGCATCTGTGCCTCGCCTGGCTCGGCGTTCGGCCAGGTGGTCCAAGTGGCTGAACCGGCGCTTGAGATTCCCGAAGCCGGTGCCGGAGAAACCTTCGAACGTACCGCATTGGCGCGTGGCCTGCGGGCGGCAAACGAGGCGTTGCAAGCGTTGCAGGCCAAGGCGGCCGGCAGCGCCCAGGCCGAGATCTTCCGCGCCCATCAGGAACTGCTTGAAGACCCGACCCTGCTTGAACAAGCCCATAGCCTGCTGGCCGAAGGCAAGAGCGCTGCCTTTGCCTGGAACACCGCCACAGTGGCGACCGCCAGACTCTTCGAAGGCTTGGGTAAAACGCTGCTGGCTGAGCGTGCGGCGGACTTGGCCGACGTCGGCCAGCGCGTACTCAAATTGATCCTGGGCGTTCCAGAGCGGTCCATGGAACTGCCGGAGTGCGCCATCCTGGTCGCTGAACAACTGACACCCTCACAAACCGCCGGCCTGGATACCAGCAAAGTGCTGGGCTTTGTCACGGTCGCCGGGGGCGCTACCAGTCATGTGGCCATCCTCGCCCGGGCCCTCGGCTTGCCATCCCTTTGCGGTGTACCCAGTCAAGTACTGGCCTTGGCCAACGGCAAGCGGGTACTGCTCAATGCCGACAAAGGTGAGCTGCAGCTGGAGCCGAACCTGGCCGAAATCGAACAACTGCAGGCGGTGCGCCAACAGCAAAAGCTGCGGCTGCAGCGTGAAGTGGCACAGGCCTCAAGGGCGGCGGTCACCCGCGACGGTCACCACGTCGAGGTCACGGCCAACGTCGCCTCGTTGCAGGAAGTGGAGCAGTCCCTGACCCTGGGCGGTGAAGGCGTGGGCCTGCTGCGTTCAGAGTTCCTCTACCTGGAACGCAACCGTGCACCGAGCGCAGAAGAGCAGGCCGACACCTACAGCGCCATCGCCCGCGCCCTCGGCACTGAGCGCAATCTGGTGGTGCGTACCCTGGATGTGGGCGGCGATAAACCCTTGGCCTATGTGCCGATGGACAGCGAGACCAATCCATTCCTTGGCCTGCGCGGGATCCGCTTGTGCCTGGAACGCCCCGAACTGTTGCGTGAACAGTTGCGTGCGATTCTTGCCAGCGCCGGCTTGGCGCGGCTGCATATCATGTTGCCGATGGTCAGCCTGCTGTCGGAGCTGCACCTGGCGCGCAAAATGCTCGAAGAGGAAGCACAGGCCCTTGGCCTGAGCGAACTGCCCAAGCTGGGCATCATGATCGAAGTGCCCAGCGCGGCGCTGATGGCGGATGTGTTTGCGCCCCATGTGGATTTCTTCTCCATCGGCACCAACGACCTCACCCAATACACCCTGGCCATGGACCGCGACCACCCGCGTCTGGCCAGCCAGGCCGACAGTTTTCACCCGTCGGTGCTGCGCCTGATCGACATCACCGTCAAAGCGGCCCATTCCCACGGCAAGTGGGTGGGCGTATGTGGTGCGCTGGCGTCCGAAACCATGGCGGTGCCGGTGTTGATCGGTCTGGGCGTGGATGAGCTGTCGGTCAGCGTGCCGCTGATCCCCACCATCAAGGCCACCGTGCGCGAGCTGGACCTGCACGACTGCCAGATCATCGCCCGCCAGGTACTGGGCCTTGAAGAAGCCGACCAAGTGCGCGAGGCCCTGCGCCTGTACCACGCGGCCACCGTTGAAACCTCACCTGTCGTGGAGCACTGAGCATGTTCGAGAAATTGCAGCGGGCGTTCTGGAAAGCCCTGACGCCTGATCTGGTGGCCGAGACGGTTACCACGCCGACACCCAGCCTGTTGTCGGCCGAGGTGCTGAGTGCATTGGGCGGGGAGGGCAACGTCACGTCACAGCAGCGCGTGGCACTCACGCGGGTGCGGGTGCAGTTGAAGGAGGGGCAGCGGTTGGATGAGTCTGCGTTGAAGGCGGCGGGTATACCCGCCGTGATGGTACTGCCGGGCGGTGCGGTCCACCTGCTCACCGGCCTCTAAGCCAAGTGAAGATCCAAATGTGGGAGCGGGCTTGCTCGCGAAGGCGGTGTGTCAGTCAGCACATGTATTGACTGATCCACCGCCTTCGCGAGCAAGCCCGCTCCCACATGAGGTATGTGGTGTTTTTATAACTGTGGGGTGTCTTGCGCAGGCTTGGTCTTGTCCACACCCGGCACATGCAGGTTGCCTTCCACCACCTGGTTACCTTCCAGCTGCGGCTGGGTTACCCAGGTGAGGATGTCGTAGTAACGCCGGATGTTCGCCACAAAATGCACCGGCTCGCCGCCGCGGGCGTAGCCGTAGCGGGTCTTGCTGTACCACTGCTTCTGCGACAGGCGTGGCAGCATCTTCTTCACGTCCAGCCACTTGTTCGGGTTCAGGCCTTCTTTTTTCGCCAGGATGCGCGCGTCGTCCAAGTGGCCGGTGCCCACGTTATAGGCGGCGAGGGCGAACCAGGTGCGGTCGGGTTCGGCGATCTTGTCGTCCAGCTCATCCTTGATCCGCGCCAGGTACTTGGCGCCGCCCATGATGCTCTGCTTGGGGTCCAGGCGGTTGGACACGCCCATCGCTTGGGCGGTGTTCTGGGTCAGCATCATCAGGCCGCGCACGCCGGTCTTGGACGTGACCGTGGGTTGCCACAGCGATTCCTGATAACCAATGGCTGCCAACAACCGCCAATCGACTTTCTCGGCCTTGGCATAGGCGCGAAAGTGCTTTTCGTACTTGGGCAGGCGTTGTTGCAGGTGCTGGGCAAAGGTGTAGGCGCCGACATAGCCGAGGACATCGACGTGTCCGTAGTAGCGGTCCTTCAGACGCTGCAGGGTGCCGTTCTTCTCGACCTTGTCCAGGTAACTGTTGATCTCGTTGAGCAGGCTGTTGTCTTCACCGGCCGCCACTGCCCAGCTCTGGTTGCTGGCATTGCCAAGGTCGAAGGCCACGCGCACGTTGGGGAAGTACACCTGGTTCATGGCCACTTCGTTGGAGTCCACCAGGGTCAGGTCGATTTGCCCTTCGTCGACCATGCGCAGCAAATCCACCACCTCAACGGCGTCGGATTCTTCGTATTCAATCGCCGGGTTCTGTTTTTTCAGCGCTGCCAGTTGCTCGGCGTGGGTGCTGCCCTTGAGCACCATGATCTTTTTGCCCACCAGGTCGGCGGCGTTGGTGGGGCGCGATTGGCCGTTGCGGTAGATGATCTGTGGGGTGACTTCAAGGTACGGGTGGGAAAAGCGCACTTGCTGCTGGCGCTGATCGCTGCTCACCAGGCCGGCGGCGGCGAGTACCGGGCCGTTGGGTTTGCTCAGCTGGTTGAACAGGTCGTCAAGGTTGTCGGCTGTCTCGATTTCCAGCTTCACCCCCAGGTCGTCGGCAAAGCGTTTGACCAGTTCGTATTCGAAGCCGGTTTCACCGTTGCGATCCTGGAAATACGTGGCGGGACTGTTGCGAGTGACCACCCGCAATACGCCATCCTCCTTGATTCGCTCCAGTGTGCTGGGTTTATCAACACAGGCACTGAGCATCAGGAAGAGCAAGGTGGCGATGAGCCATTTGACGCATCGCAGGCGCGAAACAGTTGGGAAGAACATCTGCGCAGTATACGCAAACGGCTCACGGCGCCATATCTCGACAGCGGCGCACTTGTCTGCTAGCCAGCGCAAAACTGTGCTGCAGCCCGCAGAAACGGGGGTTGGCGAGCGTTTGTGACGGTTAAAATAACTGCGCCCAATGCCCTGGATAACGCCCTGATCGCAGGCAAAGCGTGCCAACTGACGTTCGGCGGCGGCCACCGGTAGCGTTTCGGGTGCCGTTGGCGAAGGTTTACGCTAGAATGCACGGCCTCAAAGCACACCCCTTCCCGAGGCTGTCCCGAAGATGTTGATCCTGCGCGGCGCTCCTGCCCTTTCTGCCTTTCGCCACAGCAAACTCCTTGAGCAACTGAGCCAGAAGGTTCCAGCTGTTACAGGCCTGTACGCTGAATTTGCTCACTTCGCCGACGTAACCGGCGTCTTGACCGCCGACGAACAGCAAGTGCTGGCACGCCTTCTGAAGTACGGCCCAAGCGTTCCCGTTCAAGAGCCGACTGGCCGCTTGTTCCTGGTTCTGCCGCGGTTCGGCACCATCTCGCCCTGGTCGAGCAAGGCCAGCGACATCGCCCGCAACTGCGGCCTGGATAAAATCCAGCGCCTGGAACGTGGGATCGCCTTCTACGTGGCTGGCCAGTTCAGCGACGCCGAGGCCGAGCTGATCGCCAGCAGCCTGCACGACCGCATGACCCAGATCATCGTCAGCCAGCTGGAACAGGCTGCCGGCCTGTTCAGCCACGCCGAACCCAAGCCGCTCACCGCCATTGACGTACTCGGCGGTGGCCGCGCCGCCCTCGAGAAGGCCAACACCGAGCTGGGCCTGGCCCTGGCCGAAGACGAGATCGACTACCTGGTCAACGCCTTCACCGGCTTGAAGCGCAACCCCCACGACATCGAACTGATGATGTTCGCCCAGGCCAACTCCGAGCACTGCCGCCACAAGATCTTCAACGCCAGTTGGGACATCGACGGCCAAAGCCAGGAAAAAAGCCTGTTCGGCATGATCAAGAACACCTACGTGATGCACAGCGAAGGCGTTCTGTCGGCTTATAAGGACAACGCCTCGGTGATCGTCGGCTCCGTCGCCGGCCGTTTCTTCCCCGACCCTGAAACCCGCCAGTACGGCGCGGTGCAGGAGCCGGTGCACATCCTTATGAAGGTTGAAACCCACAACCACCCGACCGCGATTGCCCCGTTCCCGGGCGCTGCTACCGGTTCCGGTGGCGAAATCCGCGATGAAGGTGCCACCGGTCGTGGTGCCAAGCCGAAGGCGGGCCTCACCGGTTTCACCGTGTCCAACCTGCAGATCCCGGGCTTCGAACAGCCGTGGGAAGTGCCGTACGGCAAGCCTGAGCGCATCGTCACCGCGCTGGACATCATGATCGAAGGCCCGCTGGGCGGCGCCGCGTTCAATAACGAATTCGGGCGCCCGGCGCTCACCGGCTACTTCCGGACCTTCGAGCAGTCCATCACCACCCCGCGTGGCGATGAAGTGCGCGGTTACCACAAGCCGATCATGTTGGCCGGCGGCATGGGCAACATCCGTGAAGAACACGTCAAGAAAGGCGAGATTCTGGTCGGCTCCAAGCTGATCGTGCTCGGCGGCCCGGCGATGTTGATCGGCCTGGGCGGCGGTGCGGCTTCTTCCATGGCCACCGGCACCAGCTCGGCAGACCTGGACTTTGCTTCCGTACAGCGCGAAAACCCTGAGATGGAGCGCCGCTGCCAGGAAGTCATCGACCGTTGCTGGCAGTTGGGTGACAAGAACCCGATCAGCTTCATCCATGACGTCGGCGCCGGTGGTTTGTCCAACGCCTTCCCGGAACTGGTCAACGATGGCGACCGTGGTGGCCGTTTCGAACTGCGCAACATTCCAAACGACGAGCCGGGCATGGCCCCGCACGAAATCTGGAGCAACGAATCCCAGGAACGCTACGTACTGGCCGTCGGCCCTGAAGACTTCGCACGCTTCCAGGCCATCTGCGAGCGCGAGCGTTGCCCGTTTGCCGTGGTCGGCGAAGCCACTGCCGAGCCGCAGCTGACCGTCACCGACAGCCACTTCGGCAATAGCCCGGTGGACATGCCGCTCGAAGTGCTGCTGGGCAAGGCCCCGCGCATGCACCGTTCGGCGGTACGTGAAAGCGAACTGGGCGATGACTTCGACCCAAGCACACTGGACCTGGCCAACAGCATCGAACGCGTGCTGCACCATCCGGCCGTGGCGAGCAAGAGCTTTTTGATCACCATCGGCGACCGCACCATCACCGGCCTGGTTGCCCGTGACCAAATGGTCGGTCCATGGCAGGTGCCGGTGGCCGACGTTGCCGTCACCGCCACCAGCTTCGACGTATACACCGGTGAAGCCATGGCCATGGGCGAGCGCACACCGCTGGCCCTGCTGGACGCTCCGGCGTCGGGCCGCATGGCCATTGGTGAAACCCTCACCAACATCGCCGCCTCGCGCATCGGCAAGCTGTCCGACATCAAACTGTCGGCCAACTGGATGTCCGCTGCCGGCCATCCGGGTGAAGATGCGCGCCTGTACGACACGGTCAAAGCCGTGGGCATGGAGCTGTGCCCGGAGCTGGGTATCACCATTCCGGTGGGCAAGGACTCCATGTCCATGGCCACCCGTTGGAACGAAGACGGCACCGACAAGAGCGTCACCTCGCCGCTGTCGCTGATCGTTACCGGCTTTGCGCCGGTCACCGACATCCGCCAGACCCTCACCCCGCAACTGCGCATGGACAAGGGCACCACCGACCTGATCCTGATCGACCTGGGCCGTGGCCAGAACCGCATGGGCGCCTCGATCCTGGCGCAAACCCATGGCAAGCTCGGCAAGCAGGCCCCGGACGTCGATGACGCCGAAGACCTCAAAGCCTTCTTCGCTGTGATCCAGGGCCTGAACGCCGACGGCCACCTGCTGGCTTACCACGACCGTTCCGACGGTGGTTTGCTGACCAGCGTTGTCGAAATGGCCTTTGCCGGTCACTGCGGCTTGAACATCGTGCTCGACAGCGTTGCCGAGGATGCTGCCGAAATCAACGGCATCCTGTTCAACGAAGAGTTGGGTGCGGTGATCCAGGTGCGCCAGGACGCTACCCCAGACGTACTCGCGCAGTTCAGCGCCGCTGGCCTGGCCGAGTGTGTGGCGGTGATTGGTCAGCCGATCAACAACGGCGAAGTCAATATCTCGTTCAACGGCGACACGGTCTTTACCGGTCAGCGCCGCTTGCTGCAACGCCAGTGGGCCGAGACCAGCTACCAGATCCAACGTCTGCGTGATAACGCCGACTGCGCCGAGCAGGAATTTGACGTGATCCTGGAAGAAGACAACCCGGGCCTGAGCACCATGCTCAGCTTCGACGTCAACCAGGACATCGCCGCGCCTTACATCAAAAAAGGCATCCGCCCACAGGTTGCCGTACTGCGTGAGCAGGGCGTCAACGGCCAGGTGGAAATGGCGGCCGCGTTCGACCGCGCCGGCTTCAATGCGATCGACGTGCACATGAGCGATATCCTCGCCGGTCGTGTGGACCTCAACGAGTTCAAAGGCCTGGTGGCCTGCGGTGGTTTCTCCTACGGCGACGTACTGGGTGCCGGTGAAGGCTGGGCCAAGTCGGCCCTGTTCAACAGCCGTGCCCGCGATGCGTTCCAGGGCTTCTTCGAACGCAACGACAGCTTCACCCTGGGTGTGTGCAACGGTTGCCAGATGATGTCCAACCTCAGCGAACTGATCCCGGGCAGTGAGTTCTGGCCGCACTTTGTGCGCAACCGTTCCGAGCAGTTCGAAGCCCGTGTTGCCATGGTGCAGGTGCAGGAATCCAACTCGATCTTCCTGCAGGGCATGGCCGGTTCGCGCATGCCAATCGCCATCGCCCACGGTGAAGGCCACGCCGAATTCAGCAGCGAAGAAGCGTTGCTTGAAGCCGACCTGTCCGGCACTGTGGCCCTGCGCTTTGTCGATAACCACGGCAAGGTCACCGAAAGCTACCCGGCCAACCCGAACGGCTCGCCACGCGGGATCACCGGCCTTACCAGCCGCGACGGCCGCGTGACCATCATGATGCCGCACCCGGAGCGCGTATTCCGCGCCGTGCAAAACTCGTGGCGCCCGGAAGAGTGGAACGAAGACGGCGCCTGGATGCGCATGTTCCGCAACGCCCGCGTGTGGGTGAACTAAGGCCGTGTACAAGCTCGCCTTCTTCGTACCCGACAGCCATGTGGAGGCGGTGAAAACCGCCGTCTTCACCGCTGGCGGCGGGCGCATCGGCGACTACGACAGCTGCGCCTGGCAAGTGCTGGGCCAGGGCCAATTCCGCGCGTTGGACGGCAGCCAGCCGTTTATCGGGCAGGTGGGCCAGGTTGAAGTGGTTGAAGAGTGGAAGGTTGAGCTGGTGGTGGCGGATGAGTTGATTGCGCCTGTCGTGGCTGCTTTGAAACTCAGTCACCCGTATGAGACACCGGCGTATGAGGTGTGGCAGTTGGCGGATTTTTGATCGGCTGGCTGCATAAACAAGAAACCCGCTGGGCCAGTTTGGTCAGCGGGTTTTTTGTTGTCTGTGAGGGCCTCATCGCGGGCAAGCCCGGCTCCCACAGTTTGAACGTGTTGTCCTGTCATGCATCAACCCACTGTGGGAGCTGGCTTGCCTGCGATGGCGGTGGTGCAGGCACCTCAGACTTTTCTGACAAGCCTTTCAGGTTGTCCCTCGGAACCTGTCTCAATAGCCTTCTTCGGTCGCTGTCGGTTCATTATTTGGAGGCTGCGGATGGCGAAGCCTTTTAACGGTCCAGTCCTCTCGTCCGCCTTGGACACACTGGTCAAAAGCCCTTTGAACCAGGCTGATGATGCTGCCCTGGTCAGTGCAGCGAAGGCTGTGTGGTATTCGGATACGAATCTTGTGGGCGAGGTGAGGGCGTTCATGGAGGAACACTCCAGTGAGTTGGAGCTTCGTCGCGCGGGTTATTTGCTTGAGCGATTCACGCGCTTTTCGTGCGCGACAGATAATCGGGTAAAGGAAGCGTTGAAGGCGCTTGAACTGTTTTCAGCTTCCAGGCAATACGTGAAACCACAAGGCGCTGTTGCGTTGCGCAGTCGCCGTGACGAGCTGGCAATGTCTTGGGGGGTGAGTGAGGGACTGGGTTTGAAGGTTCAGGCCTTGATGCCTTTTCAGACCCGCCATTACGAAGCGCAGCAACGCGCAGCGTCTGCCTAGGCGGACGTCAAATGACAAGTGTGTGAAACAAGAAACCCGCTGGGCCAGTTTGGCCGGCGGGTTTTTTGTTGTCTGCAAGGGCCTCATCGCGGCATAGGTATCTACACAACTTCGGGTATTGCGCCGAACCTGTGGCGAGGGAGCTTGCTCCCGTGGCGACCGGACAGCCGATGCTTATCTACCTGACGCCCCGCGATCAAACTGTGGGAGCGGGCTTGCTCGCGAAGGCGGCCTGACAGCCGACAGGGATGTGGGATTAGATTGAGTACATATCCGTTATTTAGGTAACGGCCACCTAGGGTTCCGCTCTGACAGCGGCTCACTTTTGAAAAGCGCAAAAGTAAGCAAAACGCTCTTGCCCCACCACTCGGCACCTCGCTTAGGCTCGGTGTGCCCGAACACAGGCTTGAATCCGTGGGCCGCCGCCACGCGCCATCCATGGCGCGGGGCGGCTAACCCGGCGTCCTGCCGGGTTACCCACGAATTCAAGCCTGCGTTCGGCCAGCGTGGTTTAACGGGGCGCCTGAGATCAAGATCACAAGCAGATCAAGATCAAGAGCGGCTCGCTTCGCATCGTGGTTACCGTTGGGGCGCTACAGAGTTGTGTAGATACCTATGCTCATCGCGGGCAAGCCCGGCTCCCACAGTTTGAACGTGTTGTTCTGTCATGCATCACCCCACTGTGGGAGCTGGCTTGCCTGCGATGGCGCCTGTGCAGGCGCCTCAGAACTTTCCGACAAGCCTTTCAGGTTGTCCCTCAGAACGGGTACCACTAACCTTCGTCAGTCGCTGCCAATTCAGCGACCGGGACTGCAAGCCCGCCGAAATTATGTTGGAGCTCATAAGCGCCGCTATAATCGTGGCGCTTTTCATGGTCATCGCTTTATGGTGGCTGTGTGCGGGAGACCTTTGGGTCTACCCGGGATGCTCCTTCCTTGGTCTTGCAGGCCCGCACACAGCTGCCACCCATCATCTGCAAGTGATGTTGGTAGTTCCCATTTTTTGAGGAGCATTACCATGATCAAAGACAGTCCCAATCCCCCTTCCGATCAGTTATTCAGCGTACGACGCAGTATCGATAGCGAAACCTTGCTCGCCAATACCTCGCAGGACATCGCTTCGCTGCAGGCGCTAACCAGCCAGCTGGCGTTTGAAGTCGCTGGCGCGCAGCGTGATGTTGTCTTGGCGATTTGCCGGATGCTGGAGGGTATTCAGCTCATGGTGGATCGGGTGTTGGACTTGAACGAAGTGCCCGAGCTTAAACCTTCCGGCGCCAGTTAAAACCCATTCGCGAGCAAGCCCGCTCCCACATTTTGATCGGTGCCTGACTTGGCAACGCGGTCAAATGTGGGAGCGGGCTTGCTCGCGAATAGGCCAGAATAGCCACAACATCTCTAGAGCCTGGCACCGACCTCAACGCCAATGACCAACCGCTCCAACGCCTCGCCCAACCACTAAAGTGGCCCGAACCGCTCGTCGAAACTGTTATTTCTAACAGTTACCCCTGTTCGCCAATAATGGCTCACTGGCTCCTCACTTACGCAGATGGAGAATGACCATGGTTGTTTCTATTACCAGCGTTAAAACGGCAGGTGACGAAGAGATTCCAAGCGGCGGCAGTACGCCTCGTAGAACTTTGACCTTTACCGGTCGTGTCTCTGTTTCTGGGCTTGTTGATATCAAAGATGGCCCGCAAGGGCAGGTCTTAGAGAGTGCGCAAGCCACGGCTGGTACCCCCTTCGAAGTTACTGTGGACAATTTGGATGCCAAGAAATACGAGTTCGTGGCCGTTAATAGAGATACACAAGATAGCTCGGAACCATGGGTGATCACGGTTACTTAAGACGCTTGGTTGATCGTTCCCACGCTCTGCGTGGGAACGCATCCCGTGACGCTCTGCGTCACCCTAGCGCCGTCAGGCATTGATCGGGCGAGTCACCAACCGCTCCAACGCCTCACCCAACCCGGACGCCTTGTCACCCATCAACAGGTGCCAAACACCGCTCTCAAGCTGACTCACACCCTGGCAGCCCAGCGCAGTGAGCTGAGCCTCAGACAGCCGCGAATCATCCCCCAACTCCACCCGCAACCGGGTCATTGCTACCGCTTCCAGATGGCGCACATTCCCCCGGCCACCCAAGGCACTCAGCCACTTCTCAGCCTCCTGCACGCTCACCGTCACCGGCTTATCCACAGGTGCAACCGCTACAGGCGTTACGGCGACAAACCCCGGCATCGCCAAACGAATTTCATCGGCAATGCTATCGGCCATCGGCCCGACCACCACCTGCAAGCTCCCGCCATTGCCCGGCCGCACCACAGCCATGGCGCCCAGCGCTTTGAGCTGCGCATCCACCGCCTTGTTGCGATCCACCATGTCCAAGCGCAGCCGCGTGGTACAAGCACCCACACTCAGCAAGTTCTCAGCCCCACCCAACGCCTGGATATAAGCCGTCGCCCGCTGGTTATCGCTCATCGCTTCAGCCTGCACCACCTGGATGTCTTCACGGCCCGGTGTCTTCAGGTTGAAACGGCGGATGCAGTAGCTGAACACCGTGTAGTAGATCACCGCGTAGGCCAGGCCCACCGGCACCACCAGCCAGCCATTGGTGGACTTGCCCCAGCCCAGCACCATGTCGATAAACCCGCCGGAGAAGGTAAAGCCCAGGTGGATATTCAGCAGGTCGGTGACCGCCATCGACAGGCCGGTGAGCAGCGCGTGGATCAGGTACAGAAATGGCGCCAGGAACATAAAGGCAAATTCAATCGGCTCGGTCACCCCGGTGAGGAACGAGGTCAGCGCCATCGACAGGAAGATCCCGCCCATCACTTTGCGCCGCTCAGGCAACGCATTGCGGTACATCGCCAGGCACGCGGCGGGCAGGCCGAACAGCATCACCGGGAACATGCCGGTCATGAACTGGCCGCCTTTGGGGTCGCCGGCAAAGTAGCGGGTCAAGTCACCGGTGACCACCGCGCCGGTGACTGGATCGGTAAAGCTGCCGAACACGAACCAGGCCATGTTGTTGAGGATGTGGTGCAAGCCGGTGACGATCAGCAGGCGGTTGAACACGCCAAACACGAACGCGCCCAGGCTGCCGCTTTCCATCAGCAGCACGCCGAAGCTGTTGATGCCGTGCTGGATCGGCGGCCAGATCAGGCCGAAGATCACGCCCAGGCCCACCGCGCTGAAGCCGGTGACAATCGGCACAAACCGTCGCCCACCGAAGAACGCCAGGTACTCCGGCAACTTGATGTCCTTGAAGCGGTTGTACAGCCCACCGGCCATCAGGCCGCTGGCGATACCGGCGAGCATGCCCATGTTGATGGTGGTGTCCATCACCTTGAGCGTGGAGATCATCACCAGGTAACCAATCGCCCCGGCCAGGCCTGCGGTGCCGTTGTTGTCGCGGGCAAACCCCACGGCAATGCCGATGGCGAAGATCAGCGCCAGGTTGGCGAAGATTGCCTGCCCGGCATCGTGCATCACCGCAATGTTGAGCAAGTCGGTGTCGCCCAGGCGCAGCAACAGGCCGGCAATCGGCAGGATCGCGATCGGCAGCATCAAGGCACGGCCCAGGCGTTGCAGGCCTTCGATAAAGTGTTGGTACATGGCGTGTCTCCCTATTCTTGTTGTTTTCAGCTCAGCGGCCAGTGGTGTTGACAGGCTTGGCGAACGGCCTTGGCGCTGCTCAGGTTGAGCAGCTCCTGGCTCAGTTGCCGGCATTGCGCCGCGTCCAGGTGGCGAACGCGGTCCTTGATCTCTCCGATCTGCGGCGGGCTTACCGACAGCTCGGTGACGCCCAGGCCGACCAGTACCGGCGTGGCCAGCGGGTCAGAGGCCAAGGCGCCACACACACCAACCCAACGCCCATGCTTGGCTGCGCCGGCACAGGTTTGGGCGATCAGTCGCAACAATGCCGGGTGCAGCGCGTCGACACGGGCGGCCAGGCCTGCGTGGTCGCGGTCCATGGCCAGGGTGTACTGGGACAGGTCATTGGTGCCGATGGACAAAAAGTCCGCATGCTCGGCGAGCTTTTCGGCCATCAGCGCGGCGGCGGGCACTTCGATCATCCCCCCCAGTTCGGGGCGCTCGGTCAGTGCCAGCTCCACGCACAACTCATCCAGGCGCTGACGAATCTGCAGCAGTTCATCCACCTCGCTGACCATCGGCAGCAGGATGCGACAACGCCCCAGCGGCGCGACTTGCAG
Source organism: Pseudomonas sp. FP215 (assembly GCF_030687795.1). NCBI lineage: Bacteria > Pseudomonadati > Pseudomonadota > Gammaproteobacteria > Pseudomonadales > Pseudomonadaceae > Pseudomonas > Pseudomonas sp. FP215. The sequence continues at coordinate 5,391,141 of NZ_CP117447.1, read as the reverse complement.
CAGGGCACGCAGTTGCTGGTCGAGCAGTTCCGGGCGCACCTGAGCCATGCGAATGCCGCGCAGGCCCAGCACCGGGTTGGCTTCGACGGGCAGCGGCAGGTAGTCCAGCTGCTTGTCGCCGCCCACATCGATGGTGCGGATGATCACCGACTTGTCGCCCATGGCATCCAGCACGGCCTGATAAGCCTGGCGTTGTTCCTGCTCGTCCGGCGCGGTGCGACGGTCGACAAACAGGAATTCGGTGCGCAGCAGGCCGACGCCATCGGCGCCGTTTGCAAACGCCAGTTGGGCCTCGCTGCTGGAGGCGACATTGGCGGCCACTTCGATGGTCACACCATCGCTGGTTTGCGCCGCCTGCTGGGCTTGGGCCTGCTGCTCTTTACGTCGCAGTTTTTGTGTTTCGCGAATCTGGTGCACTTCGGCATGGCGCGCTTCGCTGGGGGCCAGTTCCAGGCGGCCGTTGGCGGCATCAAGCACCACCCGTTGGCCTTGGGGCACGTCGAGCACTTCATCGCCCAACGCCACCACACAGGGCAAGCCTTTGCCGCGGGCCAAAATGGCCACATGGGAAGTCGCGCCGCCTTCGGCCATGCAGATGCCCGCCGCGTTTTGCGTGCTCAGTTGCAGCAAGTCCGAGGGCGTCAGTTCATGGGCGCTGACAATCGCACCGGCCGGCAATTCGAAATGCCAGGCTTCACCCAACAAGGCACGCAATACGCGTTGTTGCAGGTCGCGCAGGTCGTTGGCGCGCTCGGCGAACAGCGGCTTGCCCAAGGCCACCAGCACGGCGCATTGGGCCTGGATCGCATCGCGCCAGGCGTGGGTGGCGGCGCTGCCCTGTGCGATGGCGGCGGTGGCCGCGTCGAGCAATGCAGGGTCTTCCAGCAGGGCGAGGTGGGCGGCGAAGATCTCTTCTTCCTCGACGTTCTTGCGTTGGCGAGCGTGGTCCAGGGTGCTGCGGATTTCACCGCGCACTTGTTCAAGGGCCGCATCCAGCTGTTGCCGTTGCTCGCCGACATTATGGCTGCCGGTGTCTTGCGGCAGCTCGATGCCCGTGAGGCGAAACAACGGCCCACACACCAGGCCCGGTGCCGCGCACACGCCTTGCAGTACATTGGCTTCGGTATTCGCGCGGCGGGGCGTGGCCACGGCTGGAGCGTGATGTTCTTCGTGCACCACCACAGACAGCGCGGCGACCAATGCCTGCAACGCGGCTTCGCAATCGGTGCCACGGCAGGTCACCCGCACCTCGTCGCCTTCGCCGATGCCCAGCCCCATCAGGCCGATCAGGCTGTCGCATGGCGCCGATTTATCACCGCTGTGCAACTGCGATTGGCTGCTGAAACCCTGCGCCGTCTTGCGCACCAGCGCGGCAGGGCGCGCATGCAAGCCGCCACGGTGAGTGATGCGCACGCTGGCACTGGCTTCGGCGCTGGAGTTATCCACAGCCGCCTGCACGGCAGTGCCCGAGCGGGGGGCCAGTTGCATCAGCGGCTCACCGGCCTTGACGCTTTTCACTGCCAGAGGCATCAGCGCAAAACGGTCGCTGTTGGTGAGGATGATCAGGCTCACCAGGCTCTTGCACTGGCGCGCAATGCGGTCCAGGTCAAACTGCACCAGCGCCTGGCCCTGGCTCACCCGTGCGCCTTCCTTCACCAGCAAGGCAAAGCCTTCACCATTGAGTTCAACGGTGTCGATGCCGATGTGCATCAACACTTCGGCACCGTTGTCGGCGCGCAGGGTCAGGGCATGCCCGGTGCGGGCGACATGGATGATCACGCCGTCACAGGGCGCCTGCAGGCAGTCGTTCAGCGGGTCGATAGCGAGACCGTCGCCTATGGCGCCGCTGGCGAACACTTCGTCGGGGACGCGGTTCAGGGCCAGCACCGGCCCACTCAAGGGGGCGCTAAGGGTCAATGGATTATTGTTGTTGGGCATGGGCACGGTACTCATCAGGAAAACGCCGCTTTAGTGCGTGCGGGTGACTTTGCTCAGGTGGCGCGGCTGGTCCGGGTCCATGCCCCGAGCTTCAGCCAGGCCTGCGGCCATCACGTAGAAACTCTGGATCGCCAGGATCGGGTCCAGGCTCGGGTGTTCGGCGCGGCTCAGGGTCAGGTCGCGTTCGGCGATGTCATCCGGCGCAGCCAGCAGCACGCGGGCACCGCGTTGGCGCATATCGGCGGCCAGGCTCAACAGGCCGGCCTGCTCGGCACCGCGTGGGGCGAACACCAGCAGGGGGTAGTTCTCGTCGATCAGCGCCATCGGCCCGTGGCGCACTTCGGCGCTGCTGAAGGCTTCGGCCTGGATCGCCGAGGTTTCCTTGAGTTTGAGCGCGGCTTCCTGGGCGATGGCAAACCCGGCGCCTCGGCCGATTACCATCAAGCGCTGGCTACCTTTAAGCGCGTCGATGGCCGTGTGCCAATCCTGTGTGGCGGCGTCACGCAGGCCCTCCGGCAATGCCTGGCAGGCTTGCAGCAAGTCGGCTTCCTGATTCCAGTGGCCGATCAGCTGCGCGCTGGCGCTGAGGGTGGCGATAAAACTCTTGGTGGCGGCCACGCTGAGTTCCGGCCCGGCGCACAGCGGCACGTGGAATTCACAGGCGGCTTCCAGCGGCGAGTCTTCGGCGTTGACCAGTGAGATGCTCAGGGCGCCACGCTTGCGCAACAGGCGCAGGCTGTTGACCAAATCCGGGCTCTGCCCCGATTGGGAGAAACCAAACGCCACCTGGCCGCTGACTTTCATCGGCGCCTGCAACAGGGTCACCACCGACATCGGCAACGACGCCACCGGAATGCCCACATGCTGCATGGCCAGGTAGGCGAAGTAACTGGCGGCATGGTCGGAACTGCCACGGGCGATGGTCATCGCCACTTGCGGTGGCTGGCGGCGCAGGCGGCCAGCGATTTCTTCCAGCATCGGGTCCAGGCGTTGCAGTTGGGCCGCGACGGCGTCGCAGGAGGCCAGGGCCTCTTCAAGCATTTTTGAAGTCAATGGTGTCTCCTTCGACCATTACGTCGGTGAGTGTCAGGGAGCGGTCCAGGCGCACGCAGTCGGCAAAGCTGCCGGGTTGCAGGCGGCCGCGTTCTTCCAGGCCCAGGTAGTCCGCAGGAAATTGCGACAGGCGTTGTGAGGCTTCACTGAGCGGCAGGCCGATTTTCACCAGGTTGCGCAGCGCCTGATCCATGGTCAGGGTGCTGCCGGCCAGGGTGCCGTCGGCCAGGCGCACGCCACCCAGGCATTTGGTCACGGTGTGGCTGCCCAGCTTGTACTCGCCGTCGGGCATGCCGGCGGCGGCGGTGGAGTCGGTGACGCAGTACAAACAGGGGATCGAGCGCAACGCCACGCGCATGGCGCCGGGGTGCACATGCAGCAAGTCCGGGATCAGCTCGGCGTACTGGGCGTGGGCCAGCGCGGCGCCGACGATGCCGGGTTCGCGGTGATGCAGCGGGCTCATGGCGTTGTACAAATGGGTGAAGCTGGTGGCGCCAGCGGCCAAGGCGGCAACGCCTTCTTCATAGCTGCCCAGGGTGTGGCCGATCTGCATGCGCACGCCGCGTTCGCTGAGGGCGCGGATCAGGCCGTCGTGGCCGGCGATTTCCGGGGCGATGGTGATCACCCGGATCGGCGCCAGGCGCAGGTAGGCTTCCACTTCCTGCATCAATGCGGTGTGGGCGAAGTTGGGTTGGGCGCCGAGTTTTCCCGGATTGATGTAGGGGCCTTCCAGGTGCACGCCGAGTACGCGGGCGCTGCCGGCTGGGCGCTGTTCGCAGAACGTGCCGAGCTCACCGAGTACGCGGGAGATTTCTTCCACCGGCGCCGTCATGGTGGTGGCCAGCAGCGAGGTGGTGCCAAAACGCACGTGGGTACGGGTAATGGTCTCGAAGGCGTTGGCACCTTCCATGATGTCGGCACCGCCACCGCCATGCACATGCAGGTCGATAAAGCCCGGCAGCAGGTAGGGCAGGTCGTTGTCGGCCGGGTCGCACGGCGTGCCGTCAATGGCGACCACCTTGCCGTGTTCATGCACCAGGCGACCGCGCATCCAGCCGCTGGGCGTGAGGATATTGTCTTCAGTCATGGGCAGTTCTCTAAGTTCGCATTCAGGCGGAGTAGTCATGGCGGCGCAGCTCTGCGACAAAGTCGTAGTAGTCGTTGCGGCAGTAGGTGTCGGTGATTTCAATCGGCGTGTTGTCGGCGGTGTAGCCCACGCGGGTCATCAGCAGCATGGCGGTGCCGGGGGCGATGCCCACCAGTGCGGCGAACTCGTCCGAGGCATTGATCGCCTGGATATGCTGCAAGGCGCGCACGATGGGCTTGCCGATGCTTTCCAGGTATTCGTACAACGAATTGCCGATGGCCTGGGGATGGGGCAACACCGACGCCGGCATTGCGGTCATTTCGATCGCCATCACCGTGTCATCGGCTTTGCGCAGGCGCTTGAGGCGCGCCACTTTGTCGGTGGGCGACAGGCCCAGGCGGATCAGTTCTTCGTGGGTTGGCGGGGTGATGTCGCGTTCCAGCCACTGGGACGTGGGCACAAACCCCTTGAGCCGCAGCATTTCGCTGAACCCCGACAGGCGCGACAAGGGTTGTTCCAGGCGCGGCGTGATGAAGGTGCCGGAGCCTTGGCTGCGACGGATCAGGCCTTGAGCCAGCAACACTTCCAGCGCTTTACGGGCGGTGACTCGCGAGATGCTCAACTGCTCGCTGAGGGCGCGTTCCGAAGGCAGGGCCTGTTCGGATTTCCACTGGCCGGCATGGATCGCGGCTTCAAGGCTGCGGGCCAATTGCAGGTACAGCGGCGTGGATTGCTTGTCGTCGGGGCGCAGGGCCAGGATGGGGTTCATCTGTCAGGTTTCCGATGCGTTATTGGAGTGTTGTCGCCCGGTAATGGCCGAAAACTAATACCACTTAAATACCATGTCAATGCTACCAAAACGGTGCGAATCCCGGTTTCAGGGCGCTTTAATGGGGCTTGGCATCAAGTGGTATTAGAGAGGTCTTTATGGCGCGCACAAGTGCAGGGTCCCGCGCGGTGAACTGGTATTCACCGGCAGGCGCTGCCTGGGGCAGGAATTATTTTCGAATTATTTTACGAACGGCGTGGGATTACGGCCGAATCTCGATGAGGGTGCCGTCTTTGACCAGGTTCCACACTTCGCGCATATCCACGTTGCGCATGCCGATGCAGCCGTCGGTCCAGTCCAGGGTGTGAAACCACTGTTCCGGGTAGTCTTCGGTGTCGGGGGTGCCGTGGATCATGATCATGCTGCCCGGCTTCACGCCTTCGCGGCGGGCGCGGGCGGCGTCGCTGATGTTGGGGTAGGAAATGTGCATGGCCAGGTTGAAGCGGTCGCTGGTCTTGCGCCAGTCGATCCAGTAGAGGCCTTCGGGGGTGCGGCGGTCGCCTTCGATCAGCTTGTGGCCCTTGGGGTTCTTGCCCAGGGAAATGCGATAGGTCTTGAGCGGCTTGCCGTCGTTGATCAGCTGCAGCTGGTGGGCGGACTTGAGGACCAGGACTTTCTCGACCGTTTTACCGTCAAGGGTTTGCACCGTGGAGGCCGGGGACAGCGTGGCGAACGACAGGCAGATCAGAGCAAGCAACCAACGCATTGAAACGGTATCCCTTTGGCGACATTGGCCGGCTTGTTATTGGGCGGGCTTGGACAGCGGTGGCACGGACTCGCTGCGCACCGGGTAGGCCTGTTGGCGACGGTCGGCGAAGAAGCATTCTAAGGTACGCCCGACCGTGCGGAAAGCCAGCTCGGACCAAGGGATGTCGGCTTCGTCGAACAGCCTCACCTCCAGGCTTTCCTGGCCTGCGGCGAAATCCAGGTCGATCAGTTCGGCGCGGTAGAAGATATGCACCTGGCTGATGTGCGGCACATTGATCAGGGTGTAGATGCTCAGGTTACGCACCCGGGCGCAGGCCTCTTCCAGGGTTTCGCGCATGGCCGCCTGTTCGACGGTCTCGCCATTTTCCATAAAGCCTGCGGGCAGGGTCCAGTAACCCAGGCGTGGCTCGATGGCGCGGCGGCACAGCAGCACTTGGTCGCCCCACACCGGCACGGTACCGGCGACGATATTGGGGTTCTGGTAATGAATGGTCGAGCAGTGGTCGCATACATAACGCAGGCGTGCGTCGCCTTCGGGAATGCGTTGGGTCACCGGTTTGCCGCACTGGCTGCAGAAATTCATGCTGGGGTTCCTGGAGAATGGGCACATCTTGGCTTGGTGCCGGGCGTTCCTGCAAGTTGTCGTTTAGCGACAGCTCTGCGGTTTTGGGGTTGGGCGCTCGCACGCTTTGGTGCATGATGCAAGGTAGCCAACAGACCGAGATGACTCATGCTGGACGAGCTACTTCGCCGGGTAAGCAATCACACCCCCCATACCCTGGAAACCGACGGGCGTTTCCCCGAGGCGGCGGTGCTGGTGCCGATTACCCGCAGTGACGAACCCGAGCTGATCCTGACCCTGCGCGCCAGCGGGCTGTCGACCCACGGTGGCGAAGTGGCCTTTCCCGGCGGGCGCCGCGACCCCGAAGACCCGGACCTGATCTTTACCGCTTTGCGCGAAGCCGAAGAGGAAATCGGCCTGCCGCCGGGGCTGGTTGAAGTCATTGGCCCGTTGAGCCCGCTGATTTCCCTGCACGGCATCCGCGTAACGCCCTATGTGGGCGTGGTCCCCGATTACGTCGAATACCTGGCCAACGACGCCGAGATTGCCGCCGTTTTCAGCGTGCCTTTGGACTTTTTCCGACAGGACCCACGCGAACATACCCACCGCATTGATTACCAGGGCCGCAGTTGGTATGTGCCCAGCTACCGGTTCGGCGAATACAAAATCTGGGGGCTGACGGCAATCATGATTGTCGAGCTGATCAACCTGCTCTATGACGATGCCAAGATCAGCCTGCACCAGCCACCCAAGAGCTTCATCAATCTATAAGCCATCGTTTAAATGGCAAGCCGTGAGGAAAAACCATGAAGTACCGCCTGGGCGACGCCCGCGTCGAGATGCACCCCCACAGCTGGGTGGCACCCAATGCCACCCTGGTGGGCAAGGTCAAGCTGGAGGAGGGCGCCAACGTCTGGTTCAACGCGGTATTACGTGGCGATAACGAACTGATCCTGATCGGCAAGAACAGCAATGTGCAGGACGGCAGCGTGATGCACACCGACATGGGCTACCCGCTTACCCTTGGCACCGGCGTGACCATTGGTCATAACGCCATGCTGCACGGTTGTACCGTCGACGACTACAGCCTGATCGGCATCAACGCAGTGATCCTCAATGGCGCCAAGATCGGCAAGCACTGCATCATCGGCGCTAATTCGCTGATCGGTGAGGGCAAGGAAATCCCCGACGGCTCGCTGGTCATGGGCTCGCCGGGCAAAGTGGTGCGCGAGCTGACCGAGGCGCAAAAGCGCATGCTCGAAGCCAGCGCTGCGCACTATGTGCATAACGCGCAGCGTTATGCCCGTGACCTGGCTGAGCAGCAGGAATGAGCACAATTGAACGACCGGTCGCCTCGCCCTGCGTGAGCATTTGCGCGCTGGATGATGACGATATCTGCACCGGCTGCCAGCGCAATGTGGATGAGATCACGCGCTGGAGCCGCATGGACAACGCCGAGCGCCGGGTGGTGCTGGGGTTGTGCCATGAGCGGGCGGTGGCGAGTGGGATGATGTGGATGACCCCTGGGAAATCCGGCGCCTGACAGCCGCCATCGCAGGCAAGCCAGCTCCCACCCTTGATGTGTGAATACCCTCAAAGGTGGGAGCTGGCTTGCCTGCGATGAGGCCCTGCCAGACGACATCCTAGTAATTGTGTACCCTGTGCGGCATTGCCCACAGGTCCATCCTCCATGTTTTTCCTGATCGCCTACATCAGCAGCGTCGTGCTGATCAACTTCGCCTTCTCCACCGCCCCACACCTGGACGTTATCTGGTCTGCCTGGGGCGGCCTGGTATTTATCCTGCGCGACATGGTGCAAACCCGCTTCGGCCATGGCGCAATCATCGCCATGCTGGCGGCGCTGGTGCTGTCCTATATCACCTCCGACCCGTCCATCGCCCTGGCCAGTGCCACGGCGTTTGCAGTGTCCGAGTGCATCGACTGGCTGGTATTCAGCATCACCAAGCGCCCGCTGCATGACCGCCTGTGGATAAGTTCGGCGCTGAGCATTCCCCTCGATACCTTTATCTTTTTCGGCCTGATCGGCGCGCTAACACCGGCGGTGGCGGGCACTGCATTGGTGTCCAAATTCGCCGGGGTCACCGTGGTCTGGCTGATCATGGCCTGGCGCATCCGCCGGCGGGCCGTCGCCAACTGAGGCCAATTTTTACAGTTCATGTAAAATGCCGGCCTTTCTCCCCCATGATCCGCTCCCCTGAGGACCTGAGATGACCCGAATCGGAACTCCATTGTCGCCAACCGCGACCCGCGTTTTGCTGTGTGGCTGCGGTGAGCTGGGCAAGGAAGTGGTAATCGAACTGCAGCGCCTGGGCGTTGAAGTGATTGCCGTGGATCGCTACGCCAACGCGCCGGCCATGCAGGTGGCGCACCGTAGCCATGTGATCAACATGCTCGACGGTGCCGCGCTGCGTGCGGTGATCGAGGCGGAGAAGCCGCACTTCATCGTGCCGGAAATCGAAGCCATCGCCACCGCGACATTGGTTGAGCTGGAGGCCGAAGGCTTCACCGTGATCCCCACCGCCCGCGCCACGTCGCTGACCATGAACCGTGAAGGCATCCGTCGCCTGGCCGCCGAAGAGCTGGACCTGCCGACCTCGCCATATCACTTCGCCGACACCTTCGAAGACTACAGCAAGGCCGTCCAGGACCTGGGCTTCCCGTGCGTGGTCAAGCCGGTGATGAGTTCGTCGGGCAAGGGCCAGAGCCTGTTGCGCAGCGCCGACGACGTGCAGAAAGCCTGGGACTACGCCCAAGAGGGCGGGCGTGCCGGCAAGGGCCGGGTGATCATCGAAGGTTTTATCGACTTCGACTACGAAATCACCCTGCTGACCGTGCGCCACATCGGCGGCACCACCTTCTGCGCGCCGGTGGGGCATCGCCAGGATAAGGGCGATTATCAGGAATCCTGGCAGCCGCAGGCCATGAGCCCCATTGCCTTGGCGGAATCCGAGCGCGTTGCCAAGGCGGTAACCGAAGCCTTGGGCGGTCGTGGTCTGTTTGGTGTGGAATTGTTCATCAAGGGCGATCAGGTGTGGTTCAGCGAAGTGTCGCCGCGCCCCCATGACACTGGCCTGGTGACCCTGATTTCCCAGGACCTGTCGCAGTTCGCCTTGCACGCTCGCGCCATCCTCGGCCTGCCGATCCCGTTGATCCGTCAGTTTGGGCCTTCGGCGTCGGCGGTGATTCTGGTGGAAGGGCAGTCCACCCAGACCGCATTCGCTAACCTCGGCGCCGCGCTGAGCGAGCCGGATACAGCGTTGCGTCTGTTTGGCAAACCTGAAGTGAACGGCCAGCGCCGCATGGGCGTGGCACTGGCGCGGGATGAGTCGATTGAAGCGGCTCGGGCTAAAGCGACCCGTGCTTCCAAGGCTGTCGTTGTAGAACTCTAAGCCGCCACGCTCGTTCCCACGCAGAGCGTGGGAACGAGCATGGGGTCAGGTGACCTTGTTCAAGTCATTATCCCGCGTCTCTTTCAGGCACAGCACCGCAATCAAACTCAGCAACGCTGCCGCCGACACATACCCCCCGACATAACTCAAACCACCCATCGCCACCAGCTTGGTCGCGAAGAAGGGTGCCGCCGAGGCCCCCACGATCCCACCCAGGTTATACGCTGCCGATGCGCCGGTATAACGCACACGCGTCGGGAACAATTCCGGCAGCAGGGCACCCATCGGTGCGAACGTCACGCCCATCAAAAACAGCTCCAGCGCCAGAAACAGCGCCACGGCCCAGGTCGAGCCATGGGTCAGCAGCGGCTCCATGGTAAAGCCCGACAGAATCGCCAGGACCGCACCGACGATCAACACCGGCTTGCGCCCGTAGCGATCACTGGCCAGGGCAGCCAATGGCGTTGCCAGCCCCATGAACAACACCGCGAAACACAGCAGGGCGAGGAAGGTTTCACGGCTGTAGCCCAAGGTGGAAACACCGTAGCTCAACGAAAACGCCGTGGTGATATAGAACAGCGCATAGCACACCACCATCGACGCGGCGCCCAGCAGTACCGGCAGCCAATGCTGGCTGAACAGTTCCACCAGCGGCACTTTCACTGGTTTTTCCTTGGCCACGGCATTGGCGAACACCGGCGTCTCATGCAGTTTGAGGCGCGCATACAGGCCCACCATCACCAGCGCGGCACTGAGAATGAACGGAATGCGCCAGCCCCAACTGCGGAACTGTTCGTCATTCAGGCTCATGGCCAAAATCAGAAACAGGCCGTTGGCCGCCAGGAAGCCAATCGACGGGCCCAGTTGCGGGAACATGCCGAACCAGGCGCGTTTGCCCTTGGGCGCGTTCTCGGTCGCCAGCAAGGCCGCGCCACCCCATTCCCCACCCAGGCCCAGGCCTTGGCCGAAGCGCAAAACACACAAGAGAATCGGCGCCCAGGCGCCGATGCTGTCGTAGCCCGGCAGCAAGCCGATCAAGGTGGTACATACACCCATCAATAGCAGAGAAGCCACCAGGGTGGATTTACGGCCGATACGGTCGCCGAAGTGGCCGAACAACGCAGACCCCAACGGGCGGGCGATAAAGGCGATGCCGAAGGTCAGGAACGACGCCAGCATCTGCGCGGTGCCGGAGGTCTGGGGGAAGAACACCGGGCCGATCACCAAGGCGGCAGCCGTGGCGTAGATGTAGAAATCGTAGAACTCAATGGCGGTGCCGACGATGCTCGCCGTGGCGACGCGGGCGGTCGAGTTGGCTGGGGCGGCGCTCGCGGCCTCTTGGTAGGTGGTGCTCATGACGTTATCCCTGACGGTTATTGCGCGTTTGGACGCGGATTATTATTGGTCGAACACCCATGGATCAGGGCTGTGCGCGGGGCGGCTCGGGATGGGAGCAAACACCGGTCGGACATGGTAAGGCGGTGCCAGGACACGCTGGGTGCGGGTAGCACGCGGTCGGGCGGGGCTTGGGTAAGCCGCAGGGATTATAGGAAGGGGTTTGGAGAGACAACAAGTGACTTCTGTAGGAGCGAGCTTGCTCGCGAAAACGTCAACGATAACGCGTACTTTCTGAATAAACGCGGCGCCTACAGATTTCTCGCGAGCAAGCTCGCTCCTACAGAGGGCATTGGGGCAAGCCCCACATGGGGATGTGTGTGTCCAGATGCTTATGCAGCGACTGGCACGTGGCTGGTATGCCAGATCAACACCTTGCTCACCCGGTTGTCCTCGGTCTCGAGGATTTCCAGGCGATAGCGGCCGACTTTCAGGCACACCGCGCAATCGGGAATGGTCTCCAGCGCCTCGGTGACCAGGCCGTTGAGGGTCTTGGGGCCGTCGCTGGGCAGGTGCCAGCCCAGGCTTTTGTTCAATTCACGGATCGAGGCGGCGCCGTCGATGATGTAGCGACCATCGGGCTGGGCTTCGATATGCGGGTTATCCACAGCCTGGTCGCTTTCGAACTCGCCGACGATCTCTTCCAGAATATCTTCCAGGGTGACAATGCCCAGCACTTCACCGTACTCGTCCACCACCATGCCCAGGCGCCGCTGCTGTTTGTGGAAGTTCAGCAGTTGCAGCTGCAACGGCGTGCTTTCCGGCACGAAGTAAGGCTCGTGGCAGGCGGCGAGCAGGGCCTCTTTGGTCAGGCTGGCGTCGGGCAGCAGGTGTTGGACCTGCCGGGTATTGAGCACGGCCTGCACCTGGTTGATGTCGCTGTGGAACACCGGCAATCGGGTGCGTGGCGAGGTGCGCAACTGTTCGATGATGGCTTCTATCGGCTCATCCAGGTTGATACCGTCCACTTCACTGCGCGGCACCAGGATGTCGTTGACCGTGATGTTGTCCAGGGCATGGATGCCGGGCAGGCCGGGCGTGCGGTCGGCGTCGGTGTCGGGCTCTGGGTCGTCGTCATGGTCGGGCAGGGGGTCGTCGCTGTTTTTGACCACGCCGGATTTGCGTGCAAACGGGCGCAATAACAGCAGGCTGACGCCATTGAGCAGCCAGGCCAGGGGGTAGAGGATTTTCAGCGGCACGCCCAGCAATGTATTGCCAAAGCCCAGCACTGCTTGCGGATGACGGGTGGCCAGGGTGCGGGGCAGGTAGTCGGCCAGTACCAGCAGCGCTGCGCAGGAAATCAGCCAGCCCAGCCAGGGCCCGTTCTCTGCCCAGGCATAGATCGCCAGCAGGGTGCAAAGAATCACCACGGCGGCGCGGCACAGGCTGTTGCACAGGATCAGGCTATGGCGCGGGAAGCTCAGGCGCGCAGCCGCCTTGTCGCCCTGGCGTGTGCCTGGGCGCAGGGCCAGCAGGTGTTGTTGCGCGGCTTCGATGGCGGTAAACAACGCCGCCCACAAAATCAGCAGGGCAATTACGGCGAGCATCGGCCCTAAGGGCAAGTTGTCCATGATCACTGCCCGTCAGATATGCAGGATGTATTCGCGAACCAGCTTGCTGCCGAAATAGGCCAGCATCAACAGGCAGAAACCGGCCAGGGTCCAGCGAATGGCCTTGTGCCCACGCCAGCCGAGGCGGTTGCGCCCCCACAGCAGCACGCTGAACACCACCCACGCCAGGCACGCCAGCAAGGTTTTATGCACCAGGTGCTGAGCAAACAGGTTTTCGACGAACAGCCAGCCGGAGATCAGCGACAGCGACAGCAGGGTCCAACCGGCCCACAGGAACCCGAACAGCAGGCTTTCCATGGTTTGCAGGGGTGGGAAGTTCTTGATCAGCCCGGACGGGTGCTTGTGCTTGAGCTGGTGATCCTGCAACAGCAGGAGCAGGGCCTGGAACACCGCGATGGTGAACATGCCGTAGGCGAGGATCGACAACAGGATGTGGGCGAGGATGCCCGGCTCCTCGTCGATCACCTGTACGGTGCCGGTGGGAGTGAATTGCGCCAGCAGCACCGTCAGCATTCCCAGGGGGAATAACAGCACCAGCAGGTTCTCCACCGGGATCCGGTAGCAGGCCAGCAGCGTCAGCGCGATGACGGCCGCGGCGATCAGGCTGGCGGCGCTGAAAAAGTCCAGGCCCAGGCCGACCGGGGTCATCAGGTGGGTGAACAGGCTGGCGGCATGGGCCAGCAGGGCCAGCACGCCAAGGCCGACGAGCAGACGTTTGTCCGCTTTGGCGCCTTGGGCCAGACGAGTGCCCTGGTAGAGGGTCGCAGCGGCATACAAAATGGCGGCGGCGAGGCTGGGTAGCAAACTGGGTGACAAAGGGAGCATAAATCCTGGTAGGCAAGCCCGAAAGGCGTTGAGTTTGGCACACACCTGCGTTGCAAGAAAGACTCCCGGGCCAGACAGCGGGTGTGCATGGGCGCAGTCTTCGCTATAATCCGCGACCTGCCCACGCCGCAGGCTCGGCGAACGCTGTTTTCAATAGCGATTTCCCCCAGCCTGGGCCGCCATTACCTCGGTCTACCTGCATTTCGATGAATAGGGCCTGAAAGGATCGCGCATGTTTGAAAACTTGACTGACCGTCTCTCGCAGACGCTGCGCCACGTTACCGGCAAGGCCAAGCTGACCGAGGACAATATTAAAGACACCCTGCGTGAAGTGCGCATGGCGTTGCTGGAAGCCGACGTGGCTTTGCCGGTGGTGAAGGACTTCGTCAACTCGGTCAAGGAACGTGCGGTCGGCACCGAAGTGTCCCGCAGCCTGACCCCGGGCCAGGCCTTTGTGAAGATCGTCCAGGCCGAGCTCGAAAGCCTGATGGGCGCGGCCAACGAAGACCTGAACCTCAGCGCCGTGCCGCCAGCCGTCGTGCTGATGGCGGGCCTGCAAGGTGCGGGTAAAACCACCACCGCCGGCAAACTGGCGCGCTTCCTTAAAGAGCGCAAGAAGAAATCCGTGATGGTGGTGTCGGCCGACGTGTACCGTCCGGCGGCCATCAAACAGTTGGAAATGCTCGCGGGCGAAGTGGGCGTGACCTTCTTCCCGTCCGACCTGAGCCAGAAGCCGGTCGACATCGCCAACGCGGCTATTAAAGAAGCCAAGCTCAAATTCATTGACGTGGTCATCGTCGATACCGCCGGTCGCCTGCACATCGACGAAGAGATGATGGGCGAGATCAAGGCGCTGCATGCCGCGATCAACCCGGTCGAGACGCTGTTCGTGGTCGACGCCATGACCGGCCAGGATGCGGCCAACACCGCCAAGGCCTTTGGTGACGCACTGCCGCTGACCGGCGTGATCCTCACCAAGGTCGACGGCGACGCCCGTGGCGGTGCTGCGCTGTCGGTACGTGCCATCACTGGCAAGCCGATCAAGTTCATTGGTATGGGCGAGAAGAGCGAAGCGCTCGAGCCGTTCCACCCTGAGCGTATCGCCTCGCGCATCCTCGGCATGGGTGACGTGCTCAGCCTGATCGAGCAGGCCGAAGCCACGCTCGACAAGGACAAGGCCGACAAACTGGCCAAGAAGCTGAAGAAGGGCAAGGGCTTCGACCTCGAAGACTTCCGCGACCAGCTGCAACAGATGAAGAACATGGGCGGCCTCGGCGGCCTGATGGACAAGCTGCCCAACATCGGCGGTGTGAACCTGGCGCAAATGGGCAACGCCCAGGGCGCGGCAGAGAAGCAGTTCAAGCAGATGGAAGCCATCATCAACTCCATGACCCCGGCCGAGCGCCGCGACCCTGAGCTGATCAGCGGTTCGCGCAAGCGCCGGATCGCCATGGGTTCCGGCACCCAGGTGCAGGACATCGGTCGCTTGATCAAGCAGCACAAGCAGATGCAGAAGATGATGAAGAAATTCTCCGCCAAGGGCGGTATGGCCAAGATGATGCGCGGCATGGGCGGTATGTTGCCCGGCGGCGGCATGCCTAAAATGTAAAGTATTCGAGCGCAAGCCTTGCTTGCGCTCCGCCCCACAAGGATGTGGGATCTCCAGCAAACCCGCCGTTGGCGGGCGCTGACTCGCCGTTTTAACCGACGGCTCTATAGCAGATCTGAATGGCACGTTGATAGGCGCCAGAAAAAGACATTTGCAAAAGTCCGGATATTCCTTAGAATATGCGGCCTTTCGGGCACCTATGCCCGCTGTGCATTTAGATTTGCAGCACCGACTACAGGAACGATGTTCACATGCTAACAATCCGTCTTGCCCTTGGCGGCTCCAAAAAGCGCCCGTTTTACCACTTGACCGTAACCGACAGCCGCAACCCGCGTGACGGTTCGCACAAGGAACAGGTTGGTTTCTTCAACCCTGTTGCTCGTGGTCAAGAAGTTCGTCTGTCCGTGAACCAAGAGCGCGTAGCCTACTGGCTGAGCGTTGGCGCACAGCCATCCGAGCGCGTTGCAAAACTGTTGAAGGACTCGGCTAAGGCCGCAGCCTGAGCAATATGAACGCGACGCCAGCTGTTGCTGATGATTTGATCGTTATCGGCAAGATTTACTCTGTTCATGGCGTTCGCGGCGAAGTGAAGGTGTATTCCTTTACTGATCCGACTGAAAACCTGTTGCAGTACAAGACCTGGACGCTCAAGCGCGAGGGTAGTGTGAAGCAGGTTGAGCTGGTCAGTGGACGCGGGAGCGACAAGTTCCTGGTCGCAAAGCTCAAGGGTCTTGATGACCGTGAAGAAGCTCGTCTTCTGGCCGGTTATGAGATCTGCGTGCCGCGCAACCTGTTCCCTGAATTGACCGACGGCGAGTACTACTGGTACCAGCTGGAAGGTCTGAAGGTTATTGATCAACTCGGGCAATTGCTGGGGAAAATCGATCATCTTCTGGAAACCGGCGCCAATGATGTAATGGTGGTCAAGCCTTGCGCTGGCAGCCTGGATGACCGTAAACGCCTGTTGCCCTATACCGAGCAATGCGTGTTGGCCGTCGACCTGGCCGCAGGCGAGATGAAGGTGGAATGGGACGCGGACTTCTAAGCGTGGCTAATTTGCGCATTGAAGTGATCAGTTTGTTTCCCGAGATGTTTTCCGCCATCAGCGAGTACGGCATCACCAGTCGGGCGGTGAAACAGGGGCTGTTGCAGCTCACCTGTTGGAACCCGCGAGACTACACGACGGATCGACATCACACTGTGGACGATCGCCCATTTGGCGGTGGCCCGGGCATGGTGATGAAGATCAAGCCCCTGGAAGATGCGTTGGTTCAGGCCAAGGCAGCCGCCGGGGAGAAGGCGAAGGTAATTTACCTGTCCCCTCAAGGCCGTCAGCTGAAACAGGCGGCGGTACGCGAACTGGCGAATGAGGAAAGTTTGATCCTGATTGCCGGTCGCTATGAAGGCATTGACGAGCGTTTTATTGAAGCTCATGTCGATGAAGAGTGGTCGATTGGGGACTATGTCCTGTCTGGCGGCGAGCTGCCGGCGATGGTCCTGATAGATGCGGTTACACGACTGCTGCCCGGAGCTTTAGGGCATGCGGACTCCGCGGAGGAAGATTCCTTCACGGATGGTTTGCTGGATTGCCCGCACTACACCCGTCCGGAGGTGTATGTGGATCAGCGTGTTCCCGACGTATTGCTAAGTGGCAATCACGCACACATCCGGCGTTGGCGTTTACAGCAGTCCCTTGGTCGGACCTATGAACGACGCGCCGATCTTCTGGAAAGCCGCTCGCTTTCTGGAGAAGAGAAGAAGCTGCTCGAGGAATACATCCTCGCGCGGGACGATAGTTAACAACGTATCGATGGTAGGTCCATTGACTTACCTTAGGAGCACAGCATGACTAACAAAATCATCCTTGCACTCGAAGCAGAGCAGATGACCAAAGAGATCCCTACCTTTGCCCCGGGCGACACTATTGTCGTTCAGGTGAAAGTGAAGGAAGGCGACCGTTCGCGTCTGCAAGCGTTCGAAGGCGTGGTAATCGCCAAGCGTAACCGTGGTGTGAACAGTGCTTTCACTGTTCGTAAAATCTCCAACGGTGTTGGCGTAGAGCGTACTTTCCAGACCTACAGCCCGCAAATCGACAGCATGGCCGTTAAGCGTCGCGGTGACGTACGTAAAGCCAAGCTGTACTACCTGCGTGACCTGTCCGGTAAAGCAGCTCGCATCAAGGAAAAACTGGCTTAAGTCCAGCTTCCCGATGCAGAAAAAAGCAGCCTACGGGCTGCTTTTTTGTGCCTGAAATTTGCCTATCTGTTGGTATTGACCCATGACCACCCGCCTCGAAGAAATCCAGCGCCGCACCGACCTGTCGGTCACCCATGTGACCAAGGCTGTGTTCCCGCCCACCACCAACCACCACAACACCCTGTTCGGCGGCACCGCCCTGGCATGGATGGACGAAGTGTCATTCATCACCGCCACGCGTTTCTGTCGCTTGCCTTTGGTGACGGTCTCCACCGACCGTATCGACTTCAACCACGCGATCCCGGCCGGCTCTATCGTTGAGCTGATCGGTCGGGTGATCAAAGTCGGCAACACCAGCCTCAAGGTCGAAGTGGAGGTGTTCGTTGAGAGCATGAGCGCTGATGGCCGTGAAAAGGCGATCCAGGGCGTGTTCAGCTTCGTCGCGATTGACGCAGATAAACGCCCTGTCCCGGTACTGCCTGGCTTTGTTGACTGATTACTCGGCGGTGCTGGCCTGCGGTTGAATGACCGCCAGCAAGGTCCAGCCCGCTACAGGCTTCAAGTTACTCTCGGGCGAGACCACGTGCACCCAGCCGCTGGTGTCCCGGGCAAACAGCAAGGTGGCGCGCTCCCCGTGCAACGCCTGGTACTGCTCCCAGCCAAAGCCGTCGGTGAGGCTAGTGCTGTACAACTCGGCGCCTTGGCCCAGCAGGCTGGCCAATTTGGTGTAGCTCAAGGGTTGGCTGCCCAGCAAGTGGCCACGGTGTTCGTGGCTGGCCTTGTGCTTGTCGGTGCGGCGGCTTTCCTGGCTGCTGGCCAGGGCGAACAGGCGATGGCCGAAATCATGGCGAAAACGCATGGTGGCCAAGGCATTCAGTTCGCCAGAAGGCGAGAGCGCAAGCAGATGCCCCAGGCCGACCAGGTCCAGATGGGACTCGGCATGCTGGGAGGCCGGGTTACCGAAGTACGTAGGCAAGCCTTCCATACGACTGGCGCGGATGTTTTCCCAGCTGGAATCCGTCAGCAACACGCGGCTGCCCAGTTGCTGCAATGCCTTACCGAGTGCCCGCGCTGGGCCGTTCGCACCTACGATCAGGAAGCCGCTGGGCGCCGGCTCAGCGACTTTCAGCAGGCGGGCCAAGGGGCGCGCCGTGGCGCTTTGCAGCACCACGGTGCCGATGATCACCGCAAAGGTCAGCGGCACCAGCAACAGCGCACCTTCGTGGCCGGCCTCATCCAGGCGGATCGCAAAGATCGCTGACACCGCCGCCGCCACGATCCCCCGTGGGGCGATCCAGGCCAGCAGCGCGCGCTCGCGCCAGTTCAACCCCGAGCCAAAGGTCGAAAGCGCCACGTTCAGCGGGCGTGCAATAAATTGGATGATCAACAGCAGGATCAACACGAACGGCCCCAGGGCGATCATGGCGTTCAGGTCCAGGCGTGCCGCCAGCAGGATAAATAGCCCGGAAATCAGCAACACACTGAGGTTTTCCTTGAAGTGCAGGATGTGCCGTACATCCACGCCTTTCATGTTCGCCATCCACATGCCCATCAGCGTGACCGCCAGCAGGCCGGACTCATGCATCACCTGGTTGGAGGCGATGAAGATGCCCAGCACGCCCGCCAGTGTCGCCAGGTTATGCAGGTATTCCGGCAACCACTGGCGGCGCATGATCTGCCCCAGTACCCAGCCACCGGCGATGCCGAACAGGCTGCCGCAAAGGATAACGCCGCCGAAGGTCAGCAGGCTGTGGCTCAAGCCGTCGCCTGATGCGCTGGCGATGATGAAGCTATACACCACTACCGCCAGCAGCGCGCCAATCGGGTCGATGACGATGCCTTCCCAGCGCAGGATGTTGGCGATGGAGGCTTTAGGGCGCACCACGCGCAGCATGGGCACAATCACCGTCGGGCCGGTGACCAGTGTCAGCGTGCCGAACAGCAGCGCCAGCATCCAGTCAAAACCCAGCAGCCAGTGGGTGGCCAGGGTGATCACTGCCCAGGTCGAGAGTGCCCCGACGGTGACCAGCCGGTGGACGACGCTGCCGATTTCCTTCCATTCCGACAGGTGCAGGGTCAGGCTGCCCTCAAACAGGATCAGCGCCACGGCCAACGACACCAATGGCATCAACAGAGGGCCGAACATTTCCTGCGGGTCGAGCCATCCGAGTATCGGCCCTGCCAGAATCCCGCTCAGCAGAAGAAACAGAATCGCTGGCAGTTTCAGGCGCCAGGCCAGCCACTGGCAGCCGAGTGCGGCCACGCCAATACCGCCAAAAGCCAACAAAATCTGTTGTTCGTTCATTAAAGCTTCCTGTTCCTTGAATTAGCGGGCTATGAAAGACTAATGGCTCTTGCCACAGTTCACTAAATAATTCGCGTATTGCCTTGTGCTGCGTTGCTTGAGTGCCCATGCCTGCCATTGACCATCCCCTGATCGACCGCTTCCTCGACGCCCTCTGGTTAGAAAAAGGCCTGTCGGACAACACACGCCAGGCGTACCGCAGCGACCTGGCGTTGTTCAACGGCTGGCTGCAGGAAAAAAACCTTGAACTGATCAATGCCGGGCGCGAGCTGATCCTCGATCACTTGGCCTGGCGCCTGGAGCAGAACTACAAACCGCGCTCTACTGCGCGATTCCTCTCCGGTGTGCGTGGCTTTTATCGCTATCTGTTGCGGGAAAAACTCATCGCGACCGATCCAACTCTACAAGTCGATATGCCGCAATTAGGTAGGCCTCTTCCTAAGTCTTTGTCGGAAACCGATGTGGAGGCCCTGTTGGCTGCGCCGGATCTCAGTGAAGCCATCGGCCAACGCGACCGCGCCATGCTGGAAGTGCTCTACGCCTGCGGCCTGCGCGTGACCGAACTGATCAGCCTGACCCTGGAACAGGTCAACCTGCGCCAGGGCGTATTGCGCGTGATGGGCAAGGGCAGCAAGGAGCGGCTGGTGCCCATGGGCGAGGAGGCGATTGTGTGGGTCGAGCGCTACATGCGCGATGCGCGCCACGAACTGCTCGGTGGGCGCCCCAGCGACGTGCTGTTTCCCAGCCTGCGCGGCGAGCAGATGACCCGCCAGACCTTCTGGCACCGCATCAAGCACCAGGCCAAAGTGGCCGGGATAGGCAAGGCGCTGTCACCCCACACCTTGCGCCATGCCTTCGCCACCCACTTGCTCAACCACGGCGCGGATTTGCGCGTGGTGCAAATGCTGCTGGGGCACAGCGACTTATCCACAACCCAGATCTACACCCATGTGGCGCGCGCACGTTTGCAGGACATGCACGCCAAGCATCACCCTCGCGGATAAAACCGTCAGAAATGGCCCATTTTACCTGTCGCGGGCTGCCCTCCCGCCCAACTGTGGTAGGCTTTGCCGGTTCGCAAAGGGGACGGCATCCATTGTGGTCCAGATCAGTATTCTGCTCCCGTCCCTGCCTCTGCCTTCAGGAGTTCCCATGCGCTTGACCCAGATTATTGCCGCCGCAGCCATTGCGTTGGTTTCCACCTTTGCGCTCGCCGATGATGCGGCCGAGCAGACCATCCGCAAGAGCCTGGCCAACCTGGCGCTCGACACGCCTATCGAAAGCATCAGCGCCAGCCCCATGGCCGGCCTGTATGAAGTCAAGCTCAAGGGCAGCCGTGTGCTGTACGCCAGTGCCGATGGCCAGTACATCGTCCAGGGCTACCTGTTCCAGCTCAAGGACGGCAAGCCGGTCAACCTGACTGAGAAGGCCGAGCGCCTGGGCGTGTCCAAGCTGATCAACGGCATCCCGGTGGCTGAAACCGTGGTTTACCCCGCCATTGGCGAAACCAAGACCCACATCACCGTGTTCACCGACACCACCTGCCCGTACTGCCACAAGCTGCACGCTGAAATCCCGGCGCTGAACAAGCTGGGCGTTGAAGTGCGCTACGTCGCCTTCCCGCGCCAGGGCCTGGGTTCGCCGGGTGACGAGCAGTTGCAGGCAGTGTGGTGCTCGGCCGACAAGAAAGCAGCCATGGACAAGATGGTCGATGGCAAGGAAATCAAATCGGCCAAATGCGCCAACCCGGTTTCCAAGCAGTTCGCCCTGGGCCAGTCCATTGGTGTAAACGGTACACCGGCCATCGTTTTGGCCGACGGCCAGGTGATTCCGGGCTACCAGCCGGCGCCGCAAGTTGCCAAACTGGCACTGGGTGCCAAGTAAGCATTTATCGTTGAGCCTTTGACGATCATGGCCCGCCGAACCGTCGGCGGGCCATTAATTGAGAGCCGCAGTTGTGCGGCTGTTTTCACGGCCGACCTAGCGTCGGCCGTTTCATGGGGAGTTCTTCAGTGAAACCGGTCAAAGTAGGCATCTGTGGGTTAGGGACCGTCGGTGGCGGTACCTTCAACGTACTTCAGCGTAACGCTGAAGAAATTTCCCGCCGCGCAGGTCGCGGGATTGAAGTGGCGCAGATTGCCACGCGTTCGCCAAAGCCTCAGTTCGAAACGACCGGTATTGCGATTACCAACGATGTGTTCGCCGTGGCCACCAACCCTGAGATCGATATCGTCATCGAACTGGTTGGCGGCTACACCGTGGCCCGCGAGCTGGTGCTCAAGGCCATCGAGAACGGCAAGCACGTGGTCACCGCCAACAAGGCGCTGATCGCCGTGCACGGCAACGAGATCTTCGCCAAGGCCCGCGAGAAGGGCGTGATCGTGGCGTTCGAAGCCGCGGTGGCCGGTGGTATCCCGGTGATCAAGGCGATCCGTGAAGGCCTGTCCGCCAACCGCATCAACTGGGTGGCCGGCATCATCAACGGCACCGGTAACTTCATCCTCACCGAAATGCGCGAGAAGGGCCGTACCTTCGAAGACGTGCTGGCCGAAGCCCAGGCCCTGGGTTACGCCGAAGCCGACCCGACCTTCGACGTGGAAGGCATCGACGCGGCCCACAAGCTGACCATCCTGGCCTCCATCGCCTTTGGTATCCCGCTGCAGTTCGACAAGGCCTACACCGAAGGCATCACCAAGCTGACCACCGCCGACGTCAACTACGCTGAAGCCCTGGGCTACCGCATCAAGCACCTGGGCGTGGCGCGCAGCACCGCGGCGGGTATCGAGTTGCGTGTGCACCCGACGCTGATCCCGGCCGACCGCCTGATCGCCAACGTCAACGGCGTGATGAACGCGGTGATGGTCAACGGTGACGCCGCCGGTTCCACCCTGTTCTACGGCGCCGGTGCCGGCATGGAGCCGACGGCTTCGTCGGTGATCGCCGACCTGGTGGACGTGGTTCGCGCCATGACCAGCGACCCGGAAAACCGCGTGCCGCACCTGGCCTTCCAGCCGGACTCGCTGTCGGCCCACCCGATCCTGCCGATCGAAGCCTGCGAAAGTGCCTACTACCTGCGCATCCAGGCCCAGGACCATCCAGGCGTATTGGCCCAGGTGGCCAGCATCCTGTCGGAGCGCGGTATCAACATCGAGTCGATCATGCAGAAGGAAGTCGAGGAGCAAAACGGCCAGGTGCCGATGATCCTGCTGACCCACCGCGTGCTCGAACAGCACATCAACGATGCCATCCACGCCCTGGAAGCCTTGCAAGGCGTAGTGGGCCCGGTGGTGCGGATTCGCGTCGAACACTTGAACTAACCGATTTGTTTCAGGGGCCCCGTCCATTCGGCGGCCCCTGTTCGAGAATGTTTTAGAGGAGCCAGTCATGCGTTATATCAGCACCCGCGGCCAGGCACCGGCCCTGAATTTCGAAGACGTTCTGCTGGCAGGCCTTGCCACCGACGGCGGCCTGTATGTGCCGGAAAACCTGCCACGCTTCACCCAGGAAGAAATCGCCTCCTGGGCCGGCCTGCCGTATCACGAGCTGGCTTTCCGAGTGATGCGCCCGTTCGTGACCGGCAGCATTCCGGATGCGGACTTCAAGAAGATTCTGGAAGAAACCTACGGCGTGTTTTCCCACAACGCCATCGCGCCCCTGCGCCAACTGAACGGCAATGAGTGGGTGCTGGAGCTGTTCCACGGCCCGACCCTGGCGTTCAAGGACTTCGCCCTGCAACTGCTCGGTCGCCTGCTCGACTACGTGCTGGAAAAACGCGGCGAGCGCGTGGTGATCATCGGCGCCACCTCCGGCGATACCGGCTCGGCGGCCATCGAAGGGTGCAAGCACTGCGAAAACGTCGACATCTTCATCCTGCACCCGCACAAGCGTGTTTCCGAAGTGCAGCGTCGGCAGATGACCACCATCTTCGGCGAGAACATCCACAACATCGCCATCGAAGGCAACTTCGATGACTGCCAGGAAATGGTCAAGAACAGCTTCGCTGACCAGAGCTTCCTCAAGGGCACGCGCCTGGTGGCGGTGAACTCGATCAACTGGGCGCGGATCATGGCCCAGATCGTCTACTACTTCCACGCCTCGCTGCAGTTGGGCGGCCCGGCGCGTTCGGTGTCGTTCTCGGTGCCGACCGGTAACTTCGGTGATATTTTTGCCGGTTACCTGGCGCGCAACATGGGCCTGCCGATCAACCAGTTGATCGTCGCCACCAACCGTAACGACATCCTGCATCGCTTCATGAGCGGCAACCAGTACGTGAAGGAAACCCTGCACGCCACGCTGTCGCCGTCCATGGACATCATGGTGTCGTCGAACTTCGAACGCCTGCTGTTCGACATGCACGGTCGCAACGGCGCAGCCTTGGCCGAGTTGATGAACAGCTTCAAGCAAGGTGGCGGCTTCAGCGTCGAACAAGAGCGCTGGACCGAAACCCGCAAGCTGTTCGATTCCCTGGCCGTGGACGACGCGCAGACCTGCGAAACCATCGCGCAAGTCTATGCCGAGACCGGCGAAGTGCTTGACCCGCACACGGCCATCGGCGTGAAAGCCGCCCGCGAGTGCCGCCGCAGCCTGGATATTCCAATGGTGATCCTCGGTACCGCGCACCCGGTCAAGTTCCCGGAAGCGGTGGAGAAGGCCGGCATTGGCAAGGCGCTGGAACTGCCGGAACATTTGACCGACCTGTTCGAGCGTGAAGAACGCTGCACCGTGTTGGCCAACGACCTGAAGGCGGTGCAGGCGTTCGTCAGCCAGCATGGCAATCGGGGCAAGCCGCTCTGATCGACAGGGCTGCCTGACGGCCGAGGGGCATCTTTGTGCTGCCCCACATTCAAGCTGATTTCATCCACCCAAGACATGGTGGGGCAACAGTCAGCTTTTTTTGCAGTCGGCCAAGCCCGTCCTCGTGACGGGCTTTTTCATTCTGGCGAGCCATACTTGCCCATTCGCCCAATCAAGGAAACCCAACCGGTGCAGGTGTTGATCCAATGGACGTTGAAGCTGGTGTGCCTGTTGTGGCTCACCCAGGTACCCATGAGCCTGGCCGCCGTCAGCCTGCCGTTCAAACTGGTGCCGGCGTTTATCGCGCTTGAACCTATGCCCCTGGCGCCGACCGAGCAGCAGTGGTTGGCGGCGCATCGGACGTTGAAGGTGGGCATTTCGATAGATGACTACCAGCCGATCGACATCACCCGCGACCGCAATCGCTACCAGGGCATCAGCGCCGATTACTTGAGCCTGGTCGGCGCGCGGCTGGGCGTGCCCATGCAAGTGCTGGGCTTCTCCGAGCGCGCCCAGGCGGTTGAAGCGCTGCGCAACGGCACCATCGATATTCTCACCAGTGCCAATGGCTACGAGCGAGATGTGCCCGGCCTGCAGTTCACCCCGGACTACATGCCCGACCGTTCAGTGGTGGTGCTGCGCCGCGATGATACCCAAGGCGACGACCTGGCCGGCAAGAAGCTGGTGTTACTCGACGGCTACGCCAACGTGCAGAAGGTTCACGCGGCGTATCCGGACAGCCACATCATGCTCGCGCCCAACCTCTACAGCGGCCTCGAAGCCTTGAAGCAGGGCGACGTCGATGCGTTTATCGGCAATGAAGTGATCGTGCGCGCCTATAAATCGCTGCGGCCTTACCTGGGGTTGCAGATCAAGGAGCAAAGCCGGCTGGCGCCCATCGGTTTTGCCTTTGCCACCCGCCAGGCCGATCCGTTGCTGGGGGCCATGATGAACCGCGCGCTGGCAAGCCTCGACGAGTCGGTGCAGCGCGAAATCCTCGCACGCTGGACCACCGGTCTGGGCGTCGGCATCAGTGGTGAGCGCATTGCGTTGTCGACATCGGAACGGGCCTGGGTGCGCGAGCATCCCCATGTCGTGGTGGTGGCCCAGCAAATGTCGCCTTATATCTTCAGGGACAAGGACGGCCACTGGGTTGGCTTGAATGTCGACCTGTTGAATCGCATCTCGCGCATGACCGGTTTGCAGTTTATCTATGAAGAGGTGGGTTCTACCGCACAAACCCTGGAATGGCTGGAAACCGGCCGGGCGCAGATGAACACCACCCTGGCAGTGAATCAGGAGCGCAGTGCGCTGCTCAACTTCAGCCATGATTTTGGCGGGTCCGGCTGGGTGTTTATCGAACGTGCCGATGCCGCGCCCCTGATGGGCTTGAATCAGTTGGACGGCAAGGTGCTGGCGTTGCCGGCGCGCCACGTCATGGAGAGCCAGATTCGCCATGACCATCCGCGCATCAAGTTGCGCCTGGTAGACAATTACACCCAGGCCCGTGAGCTGGTAAGACGGGGCGAGGCCGCCGCCACCCTACAGACTGAAGTGGAAGTGCAGAGTTACGCGCAGGAAGGCTTGCGTATGGGCCGCAGTGTCGACGGCCAATGGTCGTCCAACTGCCTGTCGGTGCGCAAGGACCAGCCTGAATTGCTGAACATTCTGAACAAAGCCCTGGAGGCGTTGCCGGTGGCTGAGTTGAGTGCCCTGCGCCTGCGTTGGATCGGTGCCGTGGTGATCCCGCCGCCCGTCTGGCAGCGTGTACCGCCCTGGGCCTATTGGACGATGGCCACGGCGCTGCTGTTTGTGTTGGTGTCGTTTGTGTGGAACAGCCGGCTCAAGCGCCAGATTCGCCAACGGCTGGAGGCCGAGCAACGGCTCAATGACCAGCTGGCGTTCAAGCGCGCATTGCTCGACGGTATGCCAAACCCGCTGTTCGTCCGCGACCTGGATGGGCGGCTGGTAACCTGCAACAAAAGCTATGAACAGCAACTGGCGACCCGGCTGGAGCTGATCCAGGGCCTGACGCTGATGGAAAGCAAGGTGGTGCCCGACGCCACAGCGGCGCGCCTGCACGAAGGGCACATGGAGCAATTGACCACGCAGCAGCCGTTGTTTGTCGACCGGCAATTGGAGCTCAATGGCGGCACTTATCACGTCTATCAGTGGACCGTGCCCTTTTTCGACGCCGAGGGCCGCTTGCAGGGGTTGTTGGGCGGCTGGATCGATATTAACGAACGCAAAGACCTGGAGCGCCAGTTGATGGACGCCCGCCAGGCCGCCGATGAAGCGAACTACGCCAAAAGTGCATTTCTCTCCGCCTTGAGCCATGAGATTCGCACCCCCATGACCGCCATCATTGGCTTGCTCGAACTGGAGCAAGAGCGTTGCCTGGCAAGCGGCCAGCCGGTTTCCGAGGCGCTGCAAGTGGCCCATCGTTCGGCGCGCGAGCTGATTGCGTTGATGGGCGACAGCCTGGACTTGGCCAAGATCGAGGCCGGCCACCTGCAACTGGCGCCACAGACCACTGAACTCAAGGGTTTTTTCGAGGGTATCCAGAGTCTGTTCGAAGCCACTGCGCAACAGAAGGGCCTGCATCTGACCCTGGCGTTTGATCCGGCTGCTCAGGGCTATTACTGGTTCGACCCGCTGCGGTTACGCCAGGTGATGCACAACCTGTTGGGCAATGCGCTCAAATTCACCGAGCGGGGCGGGGTTCACCTCAGCGTGACCTGCCAGCGGGATGAGCGCGATACCGAATACCTGCACCTGTGCGTCAAGGACAGCGGTCCGGGCATCAGCGCCGAGCAACAGCCGCGGGTATTCAAGCCGTTTACCCAGGTAAGCGCCTTGACCGCTGCGCAGCACGGCGGCACCGGGCTGGGCCTGAGTATCTGCAAGCAACTGGTGGAATTGATGGGCGGGAGCATTCACCTCGACAGTGTGGTGGGCGAGGGGACGGTGGTGTGCATTGACCTGCGCCTGGATCGGATCAGCACCGACGATGTGCCGGCAACGCCTGCCGCGACGTTGTCATCGACGGGGCGTAGCCTGTCGGTGCTGGTGGTGGACGATTTGGCGGCCAACCGCCTGGTGCTGGCGCAGCAGTTGCAGTTCCTCGGTCACCAGGTGGTCGCCCTGGAGTCAGCCGAGGCCGCGCTGCAACGCTGGCGTGAGCAGCGTTTTGACGTGTTGGTCACCGATTGCCAGATGCCCGGCATGTCCGGTTATGCCCTGAGTGCGGCGATCCGGCGCCTGGAAGCAGAGGAGCAGCGGCCCCGGAGTGCGCTGGTGGGTTGCACCGCCAACGCCATGAAAGATGAACAACGCCGCTGCGAGGACGCTGGTATGGACGAACTGCTGGTCAAGCCCGTGACCTTGGAACACTGGACCCAAGTGCTGGCCCGTGTGGCGCCCCAGCGTTCGTTCGATATCCAGGCCCTGCGTACCATGACCCAGGCCGACGGGCCGGTGCTGCAGAGCATGTTGCAGGAGCTGGCCAAGAGCCTGGACCACGAACACGAGGTATTGGCGGGCGCCCTGGCCGAGCGCGACGTGGCACGCTTGAATGCGTCGCTGCACCGGCTCAAGGGCATTTGCTCGCTGGTGGATGCACTGCCACTCGCCAAGGCCTGCGTCGCCCTTGAGCAGTGCGCCCGTGAGCAGCGCGGCGCCGAGCTTGAAGCACCCTGGTTGCGCTTGTCCGAGGTGCTCAAGGCGTTTCGTCGCGATCTGCAACCCTATCTGGATGCCTGACACCCTAATGCCGGTCAGCTAAGCGAGCGCGATGCTCAAGGCAACGAAGATTCCCTGTGGGAGCTGGCTCCCGTGACGGCCCTGCAGCCGACGCTGATCTAACTGACGCGCCGAGATCTGAATGTGGGAGCTGGCTTGCCTGCGATGACGACCGGATAGCTGACATCCATCTACCTGGCACCCCGCGATCAACCTGTGGGAGCGGGCTTGCTCGCGAAGGCGGCCTGACAGTCAACACAGTTGGACCGGGTATATATCCGTTATTTAGGTAACGGCCACTTAGGGTTCCGCCCTGACGGCGGCTCACTTTTGAAAAGCGCAAAAGTAAGCAAAACGCTCTTGCCCCACCACTCGGCACCTCGCTTAGGCTCGGTGTGCCCGTAATCCGCCAGTGATTTGGGGGGCCGCCGCCACGCGCCATCCATGGCGCGGGGCGGCTAAACCGGCATCCCTGCCGGTTTACCCCCCAAATCCCTGTCGAATTCCGGCCAGCGTGGTTTCACGGGGCGCTTAAGATCAAGATCAAAAGCAGATCAAGAGCAGATCAAGAGCGGCTCGCTTCGCATCGTGGTTACCGTCTGCTGCTACAGCCCACAAAGTTGTGTAGATACCTATGCTGCGATAGCGGTAGTGCAGTAACAGATGTAGCGACTCACACACCGCCTTCGCAGGCAAGCCAGCTCCCACAGGGGATCTGCCCCTCCCACATTTAAGGACGCTTTTAGGACACGTCCTATGTGGCACACCGCAGCATATGACTACTGTGCAGGACTTTCCCTGTATCGACACCCTTAGCCATGCGATCCCTGAACGTCCTGATCCTCGAAGACAACCCGTTTCAACTGATGGCCCTGCACCAGATGCTCAATGCCAACGGCGTGTTCAATGTACGCGCCGCGGAAACGGTCGAAACCGCACGTCAGTCCCTGGACAGCAAAGGCCCGGTGGACATCGCCATCTGCGATCTGTACCTGGAGCAGGGCGATGGCCTGGCGTTGATCCGTGAGTTGGCCGAGCGCCGTCTGGCCCAGGTGTTGATCCTGCTCAGCAACGCCGAGCCCGACGTGCTGGAAGGCGTGGCGAACATGGCTCGGCAATTGGGGCTCAAGGTCTTGGCGTGCTTGCCCAAGCCGGCCTCGGCCAAGCTGATCGGGCAGGTGCTGAGCGACTGTCAGGAGCACTTGCGCCCGGGGCCACCGGTGCTGTCCTGGGAGCGCGTGCGCCAACTGTTGGGCTTGAGCGAGCAGGAACAACTGCCGCCCTCGGCGGATGTCAGCCAGGCCACTATCGCGGCGTGTGGCAGGGTCTGGTACCAGCCCATCGTCAGTCAGGCCGGGGTGTTGCAAGGGGTGGAGGCGCTGGCGCGTTGGCAGTTGCAGGACGGTGAGCTGTTGCTGCCTGACGAGTTCCTGCCGGTGCTGGAGTTTGCCGGCATGGAAGAGGCGTTTACCTGGCATGTGCTGGAGCAGGCGCTTGGCCTGGCGAACCAGGTGATGGGCGAAAGCGGCCAGGTGCTGCCGGTAGCGGTGAACATCCCCGGGCGCATGCTGGAGCGCGAGCACTTCCCCCAAGTACTGCAAGGTTTGCTGCAACTGCACGGCGTGCCCGCCCATAGCCTGACCCTGGAGCTGGTGGAAACCTCGACGCTGAAAACCGACAGCGCCCATGTCACCGGGTTGCTGCGCTTGCGCATGTTGGGTTGCCAGTTATCCATCGGCGACTTCGGCATGGGCGGCACCAGCCTGCAGCATTTGCTGGAGCTACCTTTTACCGAACTGAAAATCCCCCCGGCGTTTGCCTGTGGGATGGCCAATGATGATCGCAAGGCCGCGGTGGTGGCGGGTGCCATGAGCATGGCGGCGCATCTGGACGTCGCCGTGGTGGTCACCGGTGTGGAAACCGCCGCCGACTATCACGCCGTGGGCGAACTGGGCGCGGCGTGGCTGCAAGGCTGCTTTATCGCCCGGCCGATGGAGGCCGAGGCGCTCAAGCAATGGATCGCGTTCCAGGCTAGGCCAGCCCGTGTTCCTGCACGTAAATAAACAGGGCGGCATCGTTGACCAGCCCGAGCTTGCGCATGGCGCTGACTTTTTGCGCGCTGACGGTCTGCTTGCTACGGTGCAGGTGCGCGGCGATCTCGCCCACCGTCATGCCACTGGCCAACAGGCGAATCACCTCCAGCTCCCGGGGTGACAGGTGTTCCTGGGAATGCAGGCGATCAGCGCCGACTTCCCCGGCCAGGCTCAGCGCCTGGCGGATGGTCTGGGCCACGTAGGTGCGTTGCTGGCGCACCTGGCGGATCGCCTGGGGCAGCTCATCGGCGAGGCTGGCCTTGCTCAGCAAACCCATCACACCCAATGCCAGGATGGAATGAAACAAGCCGGCATTGTTGAGCATGGTCACCACCACAATGGGCAGGTGCGGATAGTGCCGGCGCAGTTGCTCGATCAAGCGCAGCCCGTCGGCCTGGGGCTCGACGGGCATCATGAAGTCGGTCACCACCACATCGCAGGCACAGTGTTGCAACACTGCACTGAGGGCCTGAGGGGAATTGGCCTCACCGACGATGCTGATCTGCGGGTCCCGTTCGAGCACGGCGCGCAGGCCGATCAGGAAAATCGGGTGATCGTCGGCAATCACGATACGCAAAGGCGGTTCAGACGCAGCTCTCAAGTCAGGCTCCCAGGATAATCCAGGGATTCTAGCCTGTGCGCCGTTGTTTTTTCTCTGTCATCTTTTCCGTGCATGCTCGTTTTCCTCAAGCAGTGGATTACACAAAAGGTAGAACTTTCTGCTTTGAGCACGGGTCACTTGAATGTCAGCCTCTTCGTGACATTTTTGTTTTTCGAACCTTTTTCGAATGATTGAGTGGTGATCGAGATGGAAAGTATCAACCTATTGCTCAGCCAAGCACTGAGCCCTTATCAGGTTACGCTGACCTCTGCCGGTATGCGCGACGACTGCCTGGTAACCGTGAAGAACCCCGGTGGCGCCATCGTGGTTGAACGTGAAGTCGATCGTGCGCAATTGAGCGACAAGCGCGCGCTGGTGGATGTGGTGGATTGCCTGCTTCGCGACCTGAAAATCGCCGAAGGGCGCCTGGAACCTTCAGTCATCGCTGCCTTGCGCAACGCCTCCCAGACCCGTGGCGGCGCACTGGCATGAAACATTATTTTTCTTCGGAACCTTCCTACAAGGTGTTCAGTCAGAGTTTGTAACAGCAAGAGCAGGCATTGTGCTCCGGTGTCTGTAGCTTGCTGTACTGGTCTTTGTAGGCCACGTTTAACCCCGAGTTGTCTCCCCACTGCTCGGGGTTTCTTTTTGCCTGCAATTTGTCAGATCGCGCCATCCTCGCGCAGGCGAGTGATAGCCGCCGCGTCGTAGCCCAGGGCATTGAGCACCACGCGGTTGTGTTCACCCAATTGCGGCCCAACCCATTCGCAACTGCCCGGTGTGTCCGACAGCTTGGGCACGATGCCGGGCATCTTGAAGTCTTTGCCGCCTGGCAACTGCGCCTTGAGGAACATTTCCCGGGCCAGGAATTGCGGGTCGCCCAGCATGTCTTCGGCGCTGTAGATACGGCTGGCGGGCACCTCGGCTTTATTCAGTTGCTCAATCACCTGGTCGAGCGACAGCGAATTGACCCAGCGATCAATCACGCCGTAGAGCTCGTCGCGGCGAGTGTCACGCCCGTCATTGCTGGCCAGTGCCGGGTCGTTCGCCAAGTCGTCACGGCCGATCACCTGCATGAAGCGTTTGAAGATCGCATCGCCATTGGCGCCGATCTGCACATGCTTGCCGTCTGCGGTGGTGTGGATCGAGGAGGGGGTGATGCCGGGCATGATGTTGCCGGTGCGCTCACGGATAAACCCGAACACATCGAACTCGGGAATCATGCTTTCCATCATGGCGAAGATGGCTTCATACAGCGCCACATCCACCACTTGGCCGAGGCCGCCGTTGACCTCGCGATGGCGCAGCGCCATCAGCGCGCCGATCACCGCCCACAACGCGGCGATCGAGTCGCCGATGGAAATACCGGTGCGCACCGGCGGGCGGTCCTCGAAGCCGGTGATATAGCGCAAGCCGCCCATGGACTCGCCCACCGCGCCAAACCCCGGCTGGTCCTTCATCGGCCCGGTCTGGCCGAAGCCCGAGAGGCGCACCATCACCAGCTTGGGGTTGAGGGCGTGCAGGGTTTCCCAGCTCAGGCCGAGTTTCTCCAGCACGCCTGGGCGGAAGTTTTCGATGAGGATGTCGGCGTCGGCCAACAGTTGCTTGAGAATCGCCAGCCCCTCAGGGTGCTTGAGGTTGAGTGTCAGCGACTGCTTGTTGCGGGCCTGTACGAACCACCACAGCGAAGTGCCTTCATACAGCTTGCGCCATTTGCGCAGTGGGTCGCCGCCGTCCGGGGATTCGACCTTGATCACCTCGGCGCCGAATTCGGCGCAGATGCGTGAGGCAAACGGGCCGGCGATCAGAGTGCCCAGTTCGATGACTTTCAGGCCGGCAAGTGGTTTGGCAGTGAGCGACATGGGGATCCTTACAAGCGCGGGACGATGATGTACTGCTTTTTAACATAGGCGAGCCGCGCGGATGCAGCGCAGTATTCGTTCAA
Source organism: Pseudomonas sp. FP215 (assembly GCF_030687795.1). Classification (NCBI taxonomy): domain Bacteria; kingdom Pseudomonadati; phylum Pseudomonadota; class Gammaproteobacteria; order Pseudomonadales; family Pseudomonadaceae; genus Pseudomonas; species Pseudomonas sp. FP215. The sequence continues at coordinate 5,358,479 of NZ_CP117447.1, read as the reverse complement.
TGCCCTCGCCATCGGTTAGACTGGCCGCCTTTCCTTGTCTTTAGAAGCCCGTTCATGGCCCAGCCGTCCACGACCTACAAATTCGAACTCAACCTCACCGACCTCGACCGCTCGGTGTACGAGAGCGTCAAACAGACCATCGCCCGCCACCCTTCGGAAACCGAGGAGCGCATGACCGTGCGCCTGCTGGCCTACGCCCTCTGGTACAACGAGCAATTGGCGTTCGGGCGTGGCCTGTCGGATGTGGACGAACCGGCCCTGTGGGAAAAAAGCCTGGATGATCGGGTTTTGCACTGGATCGAAGTCGGCCAGCCGGATGCCGACCGCCTGACATGGTGCTCGCGCCGCACCGAACGCACTAGCCTGCTGGCCTATGGCAGCCTGCGCGTGTGGGAAGGCAAGGTAGTGCCGGTGGCCAACAACCTGAAAAACGTACATATCGCTGCCGTGCCCCAGGAAGTCTTGGAGACACTGGCCAAGGACATGCCGCGGGTGATCAAGTGGGACGTGATGATCAGCGAAGGCACGATCTTTGTAACCGACGACCGTGGCCAGCATGAAGTGCAACTGCAATGGCTGGTCGGCGAACGCGGTTGAACCTTGGCTGAGCCCGGCTCCCTGTAGGAGCGAGCTTGCTCGCGAAAAACTCCAGGGCACCGCGATCACCCAGGCACATGTGTCATCGTTAACCATTTTCGCGAGCAAGCTCGCTCCTACAATTAAAGAGAAGTTATCACCACCGTATGCGTATCGATCCCCGCCCTTTGCCCGCCGTCCTGCCTTTTCTCGGTGAACTGCCGCCGTTGTTGACCCGCCTTTACGCCGCACGCGGGGTGCAATCGGAAGCCGAGCTGGACAAGAGCCTGGCGCGGTTGATTCCCTATCAGCAGCTCAAGGGCATCGACGCGGCGGTGGACTTGCTGGTGACGGCCCTGGAGCAGCGCCAGCGCATCCTGATCGTGGGTGACTTTGACGCAGATGGCGCCACGGCGAGCACCGTGGGCACCCTGGGCCTGCGTTTGCTCGGCGCGGCCCATGTCGACTACCTGGTGCCCAACCGCTTCGAATACGGCTATGGCCTGACCCCGGAAATCGTTGCGGTGGCCCTGCAGCGCGAGCCGCAGTTGCTGATCACCGTGGACAACGGCATCTCCAGTGTCGAAGGCGTGGCGGCGGCGAAGGCGGCGGGGTTGCAGGTGCTGGTCACCGACCACCACTTGCCCGGCGATGAACTGCCGGCCGCCGACGCCATCGTCAATCCGAACCAGCCGGGCTGCGGGTTCCCCAGCAAGGCCCTGGCTGGCGTTGGCGTGATCTTCTACGTGTTGATGGCCCTGCGTGCGCGGTTGCGCAGCCTGGGTTGGTACGACAACAAGCCCCAGCCGAATATCGGTGAACTGCTCGACCTCGTGGCCCTGGGCAGCGTCGCTGACGTGGTGCCGCTGGACGCCAACAACCGCATCCTCGTGCACCAGGGCCTGGAGCGTATTCGGGCCGGCCGGGCGCGGCCGGGGATCAAGGCGATTCTGGAAGTGGCCAAGCGTGATCATGCGCGTATCACCTCCACCGACCTGGGTTTTATCCTCGGCCCGCGCCTGAATGCCGCCGGACGCCTGGATGACATGAGCCTGGGCATCGAATGCCTGCTCACCACCGACTTCGCCGCCGCACGGGAAATGGCCGCGCAACTGGACGGCATGAACCAGGACCGTAAATCCATCGAACAAGGCATGCAGCGCGAGGCCCTGGCCCAGCTCAAGGACTTGCCGGTGGAGTCGATGCCGTACGGCTTATGCCTGTTCGACCCGGAGTGGCACCAAGGGGTGATCGGTATCCTGGCGTCGCGTATGAAGGAACGGTACTTTCGCCCGACCATCGCCTTCGCCGATGCCGGCGATGGCCTGCTCAAGGGCTCTGGACGCTCGGTGCAGGGCTTTCATATCCGCGATGCGCTGGCGGTCGTCGCCAGCCAGCACCCCAACCTGATCACCAAATACGGCGGCCACGCCATGGCGGCGGGGCTGACCTTGCCTGAAGCCAACTTCCCGTTGTTCGCCGAGGCCTTTGATGCCGAAGTGCGTCGGCAACTGCGCGAAGAAGACCTCACCGGTCGCCTGCTTTCAGACGGTACCCTGGCGGTGGAAGAGTTCCACCTGGAACTGGCCCGCGCCCTGCGCCATGCCGGCCCGTGGGGGCAGCATTTTCCCGAGCCGTTGTTTCACGGGGTATTTCAGTTGGTGGAGCAGCGGGTGGTGGGCGAGCGGCATTTGAAAGTGGTGCTCAAGAGCGAATGCGGGTCGGTGAAGCTCGATGGCATTGCCTTTGGCGTGGACCGCGAAGTATGGCCAAACCCGACCGTGCGGTGGGTGGAATTGGCCTACAAGCTGGATGTGAATGAGTTTCGTGGCAATGAGACGGTGCAGTTGATGATTGCGCACATCGAACCGCGTTAGTTTTCACCAATACTACAGATCAATGTGGGAGCGGGCTTGCCCGCGATGGCGGAGTGTCAGTCAACGCTACTGTGACTGAGCCAGCGCTATCGCGGGCAAGCCCGCTCCCACATTGGGTCTTCGGTTAAGCCTGAGTTACTCGGCTTTGGCCTGATGCTTGACGATAATCTCCACCAAACGCTTGGCCAGCGCCGGGTAGTTCTCATCGAAGTGATGCCCGCCCGGCAGCTTCATGGCTTCGCCCACGGCGGTCTTGTCGGTGCAGCCGCTCTCGTCGACTTCTTCGGCACCGTAGATGCACACGACTTTCTCAGGCGGCAGCTTGGCCATTTCCGGGCCGGTGGCGGCTTCTTTGCCGGCGTTGCCCAGCCAGCCTTCCACTTCGATTTCAAAGCTGCCGGTGCGGGCGAAGGCCAGCAGGATGATCGCGTCTACCCGTTGCTGTTCGTTCTCTGGCATACGGTTGTAGATCGCCGGCAATACGTCGGCGCCGAACGAGTAACCGGTCAGCACGAAGCGCTTGGTGCCCCACTTTTGCCGGTAGTGTTGCATCAGCTCGGTGAGGTCCTTGGCGCTTTGCTCCGGCGTTTTGTGCTGCCAGTAGTAGCGCAGGGTGTCGATGCCCACCACCGGGTAGCCGATCTTCGCCATCTCGCCCGCCACGTCGCGGTCCAGGTCGCGCCAGCCGCCGTCACCGGAGAGGAACAGGGTCACGGTGTCCTTGGCTTGGCCGGCGGGTACTTCCACCACCGGAATCGCCAGGCCGCCGTTGTCCGAACCGACCAGTTGCTTACGCAGTTCGTTGTTCAGCACCTGTGGGTAATGAATGTCGTAGTCGCTGATGCTGGTGGTGGCGCGCGGTGTGTCGCGTACGAAACTGGCGCTTTCATCGTCGGGGTTATCGTTCCACGCCACCAGCCAACTGCCATGGGCGGCGGTTTTCGGCAGCGGGTCGTTGCAGCCTTCCTGTTTCAGGGCAAAGCCCACAGAGATGGCGTTGGCCTTGTCGTCGTTCTGGGTGGCCAGCCAGCGCCAGGCGAGTGCGGCGCCAGGGCCGATGCCGCTGACCAGGGTCGCCGGGCCTTTGAGCTGGGCCAGGGCGCCTTGCAGGGCTTTTTCCTGCAATGCGCAGTCATCTTTGGGCAGCACCACCTGAACCAGTTGCGCAGCACCGCCCTGGCTCAGGGCCATCAGTTGGCTGTCGGTCAAGGTTTCGTCGGCCATCACCGCCACGGCCACGCGGGCTTTTGCGTTGCTGGCCGGGGTTACGCGGGTCATTACCGAACCGTCGGCCTGGGGCAAATGCTCCAGGGTCGGCTGCGGGGCAGGGCGGTTCCAGTACCAGAAGCCACCCGCCGCGATCAGCGCAAGCAGCACCACTAAAGCCAATACATACCGCCAGGAGCGTCGAATCATCAGCGTTTCACCAATCCAGTCAAGCCGCCCGCGATCAGGGCGGCGGTATCGGCCAATGCCACCAGCGGATCCAGTCCTGCGGGCACGGCCATGTAACGGGGTTCCCAGTCGGGCTGGAACTTGTCTTTGAAGCGGCGCAAACCTTGGAAGTTATACAGTTGCTCGCCACGGCGGAACACCATCGAGCCCAGGCGCTGGGTCAGCGGTGCGCCACGGCGCGGTTGCAAGCCCGACAACGGCACCATGCCGAGGCTGAAGCGCGCGTAGTCGTGGCTCTTATAATGTTGAATCAGGCCCACCATCATAAATTCCATGGTCAATTTGGGCGCGTCCGGGTGGGCACGCATCAGGTCGAGGCTGGCCAGGTCATGGTTGTAGGTTTCGAGCAAATTGGCGAAGGCCACCGGGCGCCCTTCGAAGCGAATGATCGCGATACGAAAGTGCTTGAGGTAGTCATCGCTGAAACGGCCCAGGGAGAAGCCCTTTTCCCGCACATTCTTACCTGTAAGCCAGGCATCGGAGATGACTTTTAATTCATCCATCGGCGCCTTGCCTGGTTCGCAGATCTCCAGGGACAGGCCGTCCCGGGTGCCACGGTTCCAGGTGTAGCGCAAATCCTTCATTTCTTTGCCCTTGGCTTCCAGGTCAAAGCGTTTCAGGTCGACGCGGGCTTCTTCACCCAGCTTGATCGCGGTGAGGCCGATATCCATGTAATACGGCAGGTTCTCGGCGCGTACCTGGTAGAACACCGGGCGGGCGTGGTGGATGTCGCACAGGTCGCGGAACTGCCAGATCATCTCGGCGCGCGGTTGGGTTGGGCCGATGGGGTCATACAGCGCCACCAGGCTGCGCCCGCGACGGGCATACATCAGGAAAGCTTCATCGTTAGGGTGAAACAGCAGCGCCTTGTCGCCAGTGAGCGCCAGGCCGCCGTCGGGTTGGGACGAGGCCATCAGGATCTTGCTGGCGCGCTCCAGTTCTTCCGGGGTCGGCAGGTGGATGACCGGGCGTGCCGTGCGCAGCAGCCAGGTCAGCGACACGATCACCAGCAACACGGCGGCGCCGAGCAGCGAACGCAAGCCACGCGGGGCGTTGGCATCGAGGGTGAACTGCCACCAGAGTTGATGGCTGTAGGGCACGTCCTGGTAGGCAAACAGCAGCAGCCAGATCGAGGCACCGAGCACACACACACTGGCCACCAGGTACAGCGGCGAAAACGGCAACTCGGTCAGGCGACTGGCGCGGTAGAACGAGCGGCGGAAGATCGCCAGCAGCACTGCGGTCATGGTCATCAGGCTGGCTTCTTCCCAGTCGAAACCTTTAAGCAGCGAGAGCAGGGCGCCGACCAGCAGCAGCACCATGGTCAGCATCCAGGCCGCCGACAACCGCCGACGCAGGCCCTGAGCGAGCAACAGGCACAACACGCCGATCAGGCTTGCACCGAAGTGCGACGCGTCAATCAGACGATGGGGGATCAGGAAGCCGATGTTTTCCAGGCGTGAGTCGATCTCTGGCGTGGCGCCGGAAAACAGCAGGACCACGCCGGACAAAAAAACCAGGACGGCCAATACTGGCGCTGCCAGCCCTGATGCCACCCGCAGGCTTTGCTGGGTCTGGAACAGGCGCTGGGCCTCGTTGACCAGCAGGAATACACAGGCGATCAACAGTGGCAGCACCACGTAGATCATGCGGTACAGCAACAAGGCAGCAGCCAGGGGCGCGGCACCGAGTTTGTCGGCAAAGGCCGCCAGCAGGATCGCTTCGAATACACCCACACCGCCCGGCACATGGCTGAGCACGCCAGCGGCCAGCGCCAGCAGGTACACCAACAGGAACGGGCCGAAGGGCGGCGCTTCCGGCAACAGCAGATACAGCACGGTAGCGGCTGCGGCGACGTCCAGTGCGGTGATGATCAGTTGCAGGAACGTCAGGCGTCGGCCTGGCAGGCGCAGGGTACGGCGCCCGGCCTTGACCAGCAGGTTGTCGGGGTAGGGCTGCTCCGGCAGGCGGCGGCGATAGATGCCGATGCACAGCAGCACCGACAACAGCAGCACGGCGCCGGCAATGCCACCGAGCAGGCTTTGCGATAAATGCAGGTAAGTGGAAGCGGCCGGCAAGTTGCTCAACGTGGCCAGCGCGGCCAGCGGCGGCAGGGCACAGCCCAGGGCCAGGCTGGCGAATACGGTCATGTGCGCCACTTCCGAGGCGCCGATGCCATGGCGTGCATATAAACGGTAGCGCACCGAACCGCCGGAGAGCATCGACAAACCAATGGCGTTGCCGATGGCAAAGGCGGTGAAGCCACCCAGGGCCAGGGTTTTGGCGGGCAATTGCACGCCGGCATACCGCGCGCCGGAGAACTCATAGCCGAGCAGGATAATGAAGCCGGCAACCGCTGCCGCAAAGGCACCCAACAGGGCGGGCTTGGGCACTTCCAGGATCGAATCGTGCAGGGCGTAGAGGTCCAGCTCCAGCAACAGGTGTCGGCAGGCGATCAGGGCGATTGCAAACAGCAGGAGCGTCACGGCCAGACCGATGGGCTGGCGATACTTGCTCAACAGGTCCAGCCACCGCAAACGGGTGGGAGTGATCGGTTGTTCTGCTGTGACGGTGTCTTGTGGTTCAGACGAGTTGGCGCGCATCAATCACCTCGTGGATTGTGCGCGACAGGATGGAGGTATCCAGCCAAGTTACCAATCCCTATGGACAAAATAATTACAAATATTAACGCGGATCACCGGGCGCGGCGACTGCGGCCATTGGTCGTAGAGGGGTAGCGCTTGAGCATTGAGCCTAGCGTTCAATGAGATGGACTCTGCAAACCGTCTACGGTTTCATGAAAGATGCCATGCCATTGTTTCAGAAGAACTTTTTCGGCAGATACAAAAAAGGCCACTCTTTCGAGTAGCCTTTTTTGATGTTTGGTTGCGGGAGCCGGATTTGAACCGACGACCTTCGGGTTATGAGCCCGACGAGCTACCAGACTGCTCCATCCCGCGTCTGTGGGCGGCATTCTACAGCCCAACGGCAGGGTGTCAACCGTTAATGAGCCAATCGCTGAAATAAGCGCTAATTATTCTGAAATCAAGGTGTTGGGCGCTTTGTGCAAGGGAAAACAAGCGCGCACAAAAAAGGCCACTCTTTCGAGTAGCCTTTTTTGATGTTTGGTTGCGGGAGCCGGATTTGAACCGACGACCTTCGGGTTATGAGCCCGACGAGCTACCAGACTGCTCCATCCCGCGTCTGTGTGTCGGCATTCTACAGAGGAGCGCGAGTGTGTCAACCCGTAAACTGAAGAAAAGCGCTTGTGCTTCAATCGGTTAGCGCTTGATGAGGAGCTTCTTGAGGGCTTGAAGCCAGGCAGGGCAAGGCTTTCAGCTCTATTGGGATGCTGGATTCGATTGAGAAAATATATTCATCTTCGAAATTTCCTACCGCTCAGGCGGAAGATTCAAACTACTGGTGCTATATACAGGGGTGAGTGCGATACTGGCCACCCGTTGGTTAACACCCCGTTTATATGACGCAGCGCAAAATCATCCACGTCGACTGTGATTGCTTCTACGCCGCCATCGAGATGCGCGACGACCCGAGCCTGGCGCAAAAGCCCTTGGCCGTCGGTGGCTCGGCAGATCGGCGCGGCGTGATCGCCACCTGCAACTACGAGGCGCGGGCGTATGGGGTGCGTTCGGCGATGTCGTCACGTCATGCCTTGAAGCTGTGCCCGGACTTGACCATCGTCAAGCCGCGCATGGATGCCTATAAAGAAGCATCAAAAGAAATCCAGCTGATTTTTCGCGACTACACCGACTTGATCGAGCCGTTGTCGCTGGATGAGGCCTACCTTGACGTATCTGACAGCCCGCATTTTGGCGGCAGCGCCACGCGTATTGCCCAGGACATTCGGCGCCGTGTTTCCAACCAGTTGCATATCACCGTGTCTGCCGGCGTGGCGCCCAACAAGTTTTTGGCCAAGATCGCCAGCGACTGGAAGAAGCCCAATGGGTTGTTTGTGATCACGCCGGATCAGGTCGAAGACTTTGTCTCGCAGCTGCGTGTCAGCAAGCTGCATGGCGTGGGCAAGGTCACCGCTGACAAGCTGGCGCGCCTGGGCATCGAAGACTGCCTGCAATTGCGTGACTGGAACAAACTGGCACTGGTGCGCGAATTCGGCAGTTTCGGCGAGCGCCTGTGGAGCCTGGCCCGTGGGATTGATGACCGCGCGGTGCAAAACGACAGTCGGCGGCAATCCATCAGTGTGGAAAATACCTTCGACGTGGACCTGCCGGACCTTTCAAGTTGCCTGGCGAAACTGCCGCAACTGATGGAAACCCTGGCCGGGCGCATGGCGCGTATCGACAGCAGCTACCGGGCGGGTAAGCCGTTCGTCAAAGTGAAGTTTCATGACTTTACCCAGACGACGCTGGAGCAGGCCGGGGCAGGGCGGGATCTGGAGAGTTATGAGCAGTTGATGACCCAGGCGTTCAATCGCGGGGGCAAGCCGGTGCGGTTGCTGGGGATAGGGGTGCGGTTGCTGGACCTGAGCGGCGGCAACGAACAGCTCGAGTTTTCCTGGTAAAAACCACGAAACAAATGTGGGAGCTGGCTTGCCTGCGATGGCGGCCTGACAGTCAACACAGTTGGACCGGGTACATATCCATTATTTAGGTAACGGCCACTTAGGGTTCCGCCCTGACGGCGGCTCACTTTTGAAAAGCGCAAAAGTAAGCAAAACGCTCTTGCCCCACCACTCGGCACCTCGCTTAGGCTCGGTGTGCCCGTAATTCGCCAGTGATTTGGGGGGCCGCCGCCACGCGCCATCCATGGCGCGGGGCGGCTAAACCGGCATCCCTGCCGGTTTACCCCCCAAATCCCTGTCGAATTCCGGCCAGCGTGGTTTAACGGGGCGCCTCAGATCAAGATCAAAAGCAGATCAAGAGCGGCTCGCTTCGCATCGTGGTTACCGTTGAGCGCTACAGATTTGTGTAGATACCTATGGCTATCGCAGGCAAGCCAGCTCCCACAGTTTGATCTTCACAAGCATTGAGCGATCAGCGTGCGCCAGGGTCTGCCACCAACCGCCCCGCATCCTTGGTCAGCGCCTGCACAAACTCCTGCTGCAACTCCGGGTCATTGCGCGTCAGTTCGATCAGGCTTTGTTCCAGCTCGCTGGCTTCTTCTTCCAGCCCCAGCTCCGACAGGCGTTTGACTCGGTGCACCCACTGGTTCACTTCGTCATCTTCCAGATCGTCGTAGATCAGGGCGTGGGCTTCGAGCAGCTTGCTGCGCAGCGTGTTGCTGACCGCCAGGGTCGAGTCGGTATGCACGTCGTCCTGGCCATCCTCCACACTGATCTTCAAAGTGGTGACGCGGTTCAGGTCTTGCTCGGCAAAGGGGCTGTCCAACAGGTTCAGGCGCAGGATGCCGTTGCGGTCGGTGGTCAGTTCGTGGGTCTGCTTGCCGGCGGTGACTTGTACCGGGCGCTCGCTCCAGGGCAGGCTCGAATACTCCAGGCGTTTGTCACGCTGGACTTCATCGATAGCCGCCAGGTTCTGTTGCGCACGGCCGTGGGATTGCACGTTCATGAACGGGTTGATGCCGTCCACGCCGTAGCTCAACCAGTCATGGGTCACACTCGTGGGCAGGTTGCCGAGGGCGAAGATATTCACCACGTTGGCACCCACGCCCGCCACCAGCGCCGCGGCACCCAGCGGTATCTCATAGAGTTTGCGCCAGGGTTGGTAGGGCGTGTAGCGGTCATAACGACGGGTGACTTCGAATTCGGTGACCTCGAAGGTCTTCTGCTCATGAATGCGAACCCGGCGTTGCGGCAGCTCCAGCACTTTAGGCTCGCCTACATCGATCTGCAGGCTGTGGTCGAGCAACTTACGCTCGACCCGCTCCTCGTGTTCGCTGCGTTGCGACATCTGATTGGCGCAGCCGCTGACCAGCAGGGCGCCGCACAAGGCGGCGCCCCCCAGGGCTCTGGTGTTTCGCTTGAACATGACTTCTCTTGATCTGGTTTTCAGCGACGAATACGCGCCTGGAGGAAAGACAGCACGTCAGCCACCGGCAACGGTTGGGCTTCGGCTTCGGTCCGGCTCTTGTATTCCAGATTGCCATCAGCCAGGCCGCGGTCACTGACCACGATCCGGTGCGGGATGCCAATCAGTTCCATGTCGGCGAACTTGATGCCCGGGCTGGTTTTCTTGTCCCGGTCATCGAGCAGCACTTCAAAACCGGCAGCGGTGAGTTCCGCGTACAGTTTGTCGGTGGCTTCGCGTACTTGCTCGGTTTCATAGCGCAACGGCACCAGGGCCACCTGGAACGGCGCCAGGGTGTCACTCCAGATGATGCCTTTCTCGTCGTTGTTCTGCTCGATGGCAGCGGCAACCACGCGGGATACGCCGATGCCGTAGCAGCCCATGTCCAGGGTGATCGGCTTGCCGTTCTCACCCAGCACTTCGCACTTCATCGCCTTGCTGTACTTGTTGCCCAGCTGGAAGATGTGCCCGACTTCGATGCCGCGCTTGATCTCCAGGGTGCCCTTGCCATCCGGGCTCGGGTCGCCGGCCACGACGTTGCGCAGGTCGGCCACGGTCGGAACCGGCAGGTCGCGCTCCCAGTTCACGCCGAAGTAGTGCTTGTCGTCGATGTTGGCGCCGATACCGAAGTCGCTCATCAGCTCCACCGAGCGGTCGATGATGATCGGCAGCGGCAGGTTCAGCGGGCCCAGGGAGCCGGCACCGGCGCCAATGGCGTCGCGCAGTTCGGCATCGGTGGCCATGACCAGCGGGCTGGCGACGCCAGGCTGGTTGGCGGCCTTGATTTCGTTGAGCTCGTGGTCGCCACGGATCACCAGGGCGATCAGCTTGCCTTCTTCTTCGGCGCGCACGATCAGGGTCTTGATGGTCTTTTCAATCGGCAGATTGAATTTCTCCACCAGGGCCGCGATGGTCTTGGTGTCTGGCGTGTCGACCAGGCGCAGCTCCTCGGTGGGAGCAGGGCGCGAGGTTTCACGTGGTATGGCTTCGGCCTTCTCGATGTTCGCCGCGTAGTCGGAACCGTTGCTGAACACGATATCGTCTTCGCCGGACTCGGCCAGCACGTGGAATTCGTGGGAGCCGGCACCGCCGATGGAGCCGTTGTCCGCTTCAACCGGGCGGAACTTCAGGCCCAGGCGCGTGAACACGTTGCAGTAGGCCTGGTGCATGCGGTCGTAGGTCGCTTGCAGGGAAGCCTGGTCGGCGTGGAACGAATACGCGTCCTTCATGATGAATTCGCGGCCACGCATCAAGCCGAAGCGTGGGCGGATTTCATCACGGAACTTGGTCTGGATCTGATACAGGTTCAGCGGCAACTGTTTATAGCTGCTCAACTCGTTGCGCATCAGGTCGGTGATGACTTCTTCGTGGGTCGGGCCGGCGCAGAAATCGCGGCCATGACGGTCTTTAAAGCGCAGCAACTCAGGGCCGTACTCTTCCCAGCGCCCGGATTCCTGCCACAACTCAGCCGGTTGGGTGCTCGGCATCAACACTTCCAGAGAGCCGGCAGCGTTCATTTCTTCACGAACGATGGCTTCGACCTTGCGCATCACCTTCAAGCCCATGGGCAACCAGGTGTACAGGCCCGAGGCCAGTTTGCGGATCATGCCGGCGCGCAGCATCAGCTGATGGCTGATCACAACCGCGTCGGAAGGCGTTTCTTTCTGTGTGGCGAGCAAATATTGACTGGTACGCATGGTAGGCCGTTGTCGGTTGCTTGGACTTGAAATGACTTGGGATTGTACGGGCGCTTGTCGCCGGAGTACAGGCGTGACGTTGCGGGGGATCTGACTGTAGCGTGACTGGCCCTGATGCCTGTAGGAGCGAGCTTGCTCGCGAAAAACTCACAGGCTCCGCGTTCATTCAGGAAGCCCGCTTTATCGTTGACGTTTTTCGCGAGCAAGCTCGCTCCTACAAGGGGTCCGTTTCTTCAGGGGGATTCAGCCGGGCGCGCCGGTTCTCCTGGAACCAATGCAGCGCAATCAGGAACAGCGTCGGCACACCCATCAGGCAAGTGATCATAAAGAAGTTGTGATACCCGAACTTCTCCACCATCACCCCTGAATAGCCGCCGATCAAGCGTGGCAGCAACAGCATGATCGAGCTGAGCAACGCATATTGGGTGGCGGAGAACTTGAGGTTGGTGAGGCTCGACAGGTAAGCCACGAACGCTGAAGTGGCCATGCCCGAACTGAAGTTGTCCAGGGAGATGGTGACAATCAGCATCTGCAGGTCGGGGCCCATGTCGGCGAGCATCACGAACAGCAGGTTGGTGCCGGCCGAGGCTATGCCGCCGATGAGCAGGATCGGCAATATCCCGAACCGCACAATCAACAGCCCGCCCATGCCGGCACCGAGCAGGGTCATGATCAGGCCGAAGATCTTGCTCACCCCGGCGATCTGGTCCTTGGTGAAACCCTGGTCGATATAAAACACGTTGGCCATGACGCCCATCACTGTGTCGGACATGCGATAGGTGGCAATCAGCCCGAGCAGCAGCAGCGCCTGCCAGCGGTAGCGCAGGATAAAGTCGTTGACTGGCGTCAGCACCGGCGCCAGGCCCCGGCGGCCCATGGCCGAAAGGCACAGGGCAGTGAGCGTTATATAGAGGATGGCACGCAGGAAGGCGCGGTCTTCCATCAGCAGTTCCCACAGGCTCACGCCCTGGAACAGCACGCTGGCAAAGTCGGTGTTATACAGCTGGGTAAACATCGCCGGCACCGAGACCAACAGCACGATCAGGACAAACACCGACACCAACTGGTGCGCGAAGCTGTAGCGCCCGGCCTGCAGTTGGGTGCGCAGTGGCACATCGGGTTCACGCATAAACAAAGTGGTGAGCAGCGCCGGCACCATCAACACGCCGAACAGCACATAGGTGCCGGTCCAGGCCGAGTGTTTATAGTTGAAACCGGTGGAGCCGAAGCCTTCGGCAAAGAACAGCGCACCGGCTGTGGCCAGCAGGGCGGCGATGCGATAGCCAGACATGTAGCTTGCCGCCAGGGCGGCCTGACGGCTGTCGTCGGCGATTTCCAGGCGGTAGGCATCCACGGCGATGTCTTGGGTGGCCGACGCGAAGGCGACTATCACCGCAATGGCGATCAACCAGGACAGGTGTTTTTGCGGGTCACAAAAACCCATGCCGATCAATCCGAGGATCACCAGCGATTGGGCCAGCACCAGCCAGGAGCGACGACGCCCCAGTTTACCCAGCAACGGCAGGCGCCATTGGTCGAGCAGCGGCGACCAGACCCATTTGAAGGCGTAGGCCAGGCCGATCAGGCTCGCATAGCCAATGGTCTCGCGGGCCACACCGGCTTCACGCAGCCACACTGAAAGCGTCGAAAACACCAACATGTAAGGCATGCCGGCGGCGAAACCGAGCAACAACAGCACTAACGTCGAAGGGCTGGCATAGGCGGCGAGCGCGGCGCGCCAGGTTTTACGGGGCATGGGCTGGAGTCTGCCTCAGATTTGCGGAAACAAAGCGCGCACTCTAACCGCTGTGCTCTACCGGGCGCCAGCCATGACGCTGAATATCAACACGATTGTTCAGGATAGTGACGCCTTCGCTACGTAAACGCGCACGTTGTTCGTCACCCGAGGCACTACCCACCGGCAGACTTATCCGACCACCGGCACCCAGCACACGATGCCAGGGCAATCGCGTGTCCTGCGGCAGCTGGCTCAGGGTGCGCCCGACCCAGCGGGCAGCACGCCCCAAACCCGCCAGGTGTGCCAGCTCGCCGTAACTGACCACGCAGCCTTCGGGCACCTGCGACAGCGTCAGGTACAGGGCAGTGCGGCGCATCTCGGCGGGGCTTTGTGGCGTATCGGCGGGTGAGATCACTGTGGGCATATCCGTTGAGATCGTCGTTGTTTTGTCAGAAACGTCTGTAAACATGGCGATGAGTATTGAACTCAATATAAATCCTTGAGTCAGTTCTAGCCATGTAACACTATAACGCCCCTTTTTTGCCTACCCTGAGCCCCGTACTTGCTTATGTTGTCCAGAACCCTGTTGTGCCTTGCTGTTTTCAGTGCTTCCACGCCCTTGCTCGCCGATACCGTCTGGTTGAAAAACGGTGACCGGCTCACCGGCAAGATCAAAGTCTTCGACGGTGGCAAGTTGCTGATCCAAACCACCTACGCAGGCTCCATCCCGGTGGACTGGAAGCAGGTCAAGACCCTGGAAAGTGACCAGGAACTGCTGGTCAAGCAGGACGCCTACACCGGTGAAAAGGCCAAGTCCTTGCAGGCAGCCGATGACGGCAAGGTGGTGCTGGCCAATGGCGAGGCGCCCAAGACGGTGGAACTGGCAAGTATCCAACAGATCATGAAGCCCAAGCCGGTGATCGAAGACTTGGTGTGGAAGGGCAACGTCGACCTGGCGCTGGACTACAAGCGCGCCGACAAAGACACCAACGACTACGACATCGACTTCAAGACCTCGGCCCGTCACGGCCAGTGGCGTCATACGGGCAAGGGCGAATACAACCGCGAGTTCCAGGACGACGTCACCACCACCGACAACTGGGCCCTGGAATACGACCTGGACCGCTTCATTACAGAACACTGGTTCTGGCAGGGTCGCCTGACCTACAAGCGCGACAAGGTCGAAGACCTGGCGCGCCAGCGCACCGTGGGTACCGGCCCGGGCTACCAGTTCTGGGACGATGAGTTGGGCGCGTTCTCCCTTGGTTCGCTGGTCAACCGCACCGATTACGAATATGCCGACGGCGGCAAGGACAACTTCTATTCCCTGGCCATGAAGTGGAACTACAACCGCTACCTGGTGGGCAAGACCGTGGAGTTCTTCACCAACGGCGAATTGGGCAAGCCTCTGGACGGCCCGGCCGATTACTCCCTGGATGCCGAGATGGGCCTGCGCTACAAAGTCACCGAATGGGCATCGCTCAACCTAAAGGCCGAGCGTGACATCATCAGCGGCGACTCCGACAGCAGCTTGAGCAAGACCCGCTACACCGCAGGCTTTGGCGTGGCCTGGTAAACCGGCGTCGGCCCCTCTGGCAACCTGCGCGGATATTGATTACCTTGTGTTGAGATCCATTCCCATATGCCATGGGCGGCGGAACATCCGAGGAATCCTATATTGAGCACGCAGGTTGCCAAGAACGCCCGAGAGCTGTTGCTCAAGGAATACCGTGGGGCGCTCGCCACACAGTCCAAAGCCATGCCCGGCTTTCCCTTCGGCTCGGTGGTGCCCTACTGCCTGGACGAGCAGGGCCGCCCGCTGATCCTGATCAGCCGCATTGCCCAGCACACCCATAACCTGCAAAAAGACCCCAAGTGTTCGCTGCTGGTGGGGGAGCGTGAGGCCGATGATGTGCAAGCCGTCGGGCGCCTGACCTACCTGGCCGAAGCCGAGAAGCTGGAAGATGTCACCGCCATCGAAGCCGCTGCCGAGCGCTACTACCGCTACTTCCCTGATTCGGCCAACTACCACAAGGCCCATGATTTCGATTTCTGGGTACTCAAGCCGGTGCGCCACCGTTATATCGGTGGGTTCGGCGCGATCCATTGGGTCGACCAGTTGACCTTGGCCAATCCCTTTGCGGGCAAGGCCGAGCGCAGCATGATCGAGCACATGAACAGCGATCACACCAAGGCCATCGCCCATTACGTCGAGCTGGGCGGCTTGCCCACCACCGAGCCTGCGCAACTGGCCGGTATCGACAGCGAAGGCATGCATCTGCGCATTGGTCAGTCGTTACATTGGCTAGGGTTTGCCGAGCCCTGCAATACGCCGACACAAGTACGCGAAGCCCTGGTTTCATTGGCGCATGCCGAGGTCTGGCCGAAAAAAACCGCGGTTACTGCTTGAATTCACGCAATGGCGACGTCATCTAAGGTGAACTGGCAAGGCATTCTTGCGTTGAGGAACCATTTGATGCGCCCTTTTTTATTGCTCTTTCTGCTGTTTCCGGTGTTGGAGCTGTTCGTATTCGTTAAAGTCAGCGGTGCGATCGGTTTCTTCCCGGCGCTGCTGCTGATCATCGTAGGCTCCATGCTTGGCGTGCTGGTGCTGCGTGTCGCCGGCCTGGCGACCGCGTTGCGTGCCCGTGAAAGCCTGAACCGCGGCGAACTGCCAGCCCAGACCATGCTTGAGGGCCTGATGATGGCCCTGGCCGGTGGCCTGCTGATCCTGCCGGGCTTTATCAGCGATGTGCTCGGCCTGGTGTTGTTGCTGCCGTTCACCCGCAAGCTGCTGGCCGGCAAGATGCGCCAGCGTGCCGAAGAGGCCGCGATGCGCCAACGTGCGTTCGCCGACGACCTGCAACCCCGTGGCGGCCCGTCTCCGCGCCAACCCCTGGAGCGTGAAGGTGATGTGATCGAAGGCGAATTCGAACACCGCGACAGCAAATAACCGCTTCACCGGCACGGCACCTTCGGGTGCCGTGTTGCATTTGCCCTTGAACCGACACAAAAAATTTCATCCCCGGCCCCTTGTAATAAGCCTGGGCGCCCTTATGTAACGGTCACCGCAAGGTTTCTGGTGGTGACATCAGACAGACTTCCGCGTCTCGCCCAGCGAGCCGCGACCGGCACCGCCGGAATTTAACCCGCCGGAATTGATACCGGCCGATGAAAAACACAATTAGGAGAGATCGACAATGAAGCTTCGTCCTCTGCACGACCGCGTCGTAATCCGTCGCAGCGAAGAAGAAAAGAAAACCGCTGGCGGGATCGTTCTGCCAGGTTCGGCTGCTGAAAAAGCCAACCACGGTGTGATCGTCGCTGCTGGCCCAGGCAAAACCCTGGAGAACGGTGATGTACGCGCACTGGCCGTGAAAGTGGGTGACAAGGTTGTTTTCGGCCCTTACTCCGGCAGCAACACTGTGAAAGTAGACGGCGAAGACCTGCTGGTAATGGCTGAGAACGAAATTCTCGCCGTTCTGGAAGACTGATTTCCTCGCTCATTTTCCCGTTACTACAAAGTATTTAAGGAATATCGATCATGGCTGCTAAAGAAGTTAAATTCGGCGACTCCGCCCGCAAGAAAATGCTCACTGGCGTCAACGTACTGGCTGACGCAGTAAAAGCGACCTTGGGCCCGAAAGGCCGTAACGTGATCATCGAGAAGAGCTTCGGCGCTCCGACCATCACCAAGGACGGCGTTTCCGTAGCCAAAGAAATCGAACTGGAAGACCGTTTCGAAAACATGGGCGCGCAGCTGGTCAAAGACGTTGCCTCCCGTGCCAACGATGACGCAGGTGACGGTACTACCACCGCGACCGTACTGGCTCAGTCGATCGTCAATGAAGGCCTGAAGTCCGTTGCTGCCGGCATGAACCCGATGGACCTCAAGCGCGGCATCGACAAGGCGACCATCGCCATCGTCAAAGAGCTGAAGAACCTGTCCAAGCCATGCGCCGACACCAAGGCCATCGCTCAGGTAGGTACCATCTCTGCCAACTCCGACAGCTCCATCGGCGACATCATTGCCGAAGCCATGGAAAAAGTCGGTAAAGAAGGCGTGATCACCGTTGAAGAAGGCTCGGGCCTGGAAAACGAACTGTCGGTTGTAGAAGGCATGCAGTTCGACCGTGGCTACCTGTCCCCGTACTTCGTCAACAAGCCGGACACCATGGTTGCCGAGCTGGACAGCCCGCTGATCCTGCTGGTCGACAAAAAGATCTCCAACATCCGCGAAATGCTGCCAGTACTGGAAGCCGTTGCCAAAGCCGGCCGCCCACTGCTGATCGTGGCTGAAGACGTTGAAGGCGAAGCCCTGGCGACTCTGGTTGTGAACAACATGCGTGGCATCGTCAAGGTTGCAGCCGTCAAGGCTCCAGGCTTCGGCGACCGTCGCAAGGCCATGCTGCAGGACATCGCCGTTCTGACCGGCGGTACCGTTATCTCCGAAGAGATCGGCCTGAGCCTGGAAAGCGCCACCCTGGAAAACCTGGGTAGCGCCAAGCGCGTGACCCTGTCCAAGGAAGCCACCATCATCGTTGACGGTGCTGGCGTTGAAGGCGACATCGAGTCCCGTATCGCTCAGATCCGTGCCCAGGTTGCCGAGACTTCCTCGGACTACGACCGTGAAAAACTGCAAGAGCGTCTGGCCAAGCTGTCTGGCGGCGTTGCAGTGATCAAGGTTGGCGCTGGCTCCGAAGTTGAAATGAAAGAGAAGAAGGCCCGCGTTGAAGACGCCCTGCACGCAACCCGTGCAGCCGTTGAAGAAGGCGTGGTACCTGGCGGTGGCGTTGCGCTGATCCGTGCTCTGGAAGCCCTGACTGGCCTGACCGGCGACAACGCTGATCAGAACGTCGGTATCGCTGTACTGCGTCGTGCCGTTGAAGCACCGCTGCGCCAGATCGCTTCCAACAGCGGCGACGAGCCAAGTGTTGTGGTCAACGAAGTGAAGAACGGCAAAGGTAACTACGGTTACAACGCTGCTACCAGCGAATACGGCGACATGGTCGAAATGGGCATCCTGGATCCAACCAAGGTGACTCGTTCGGCTCTGCAGGCAGCCGCTTCGATCGCTGGTCTGTTGCTGACCACCGAAGTTGCGATTGCCGACAAGCCTAAGGCTGAAGGCGCTGGCGGCGGTATGCCAGACATGGGCGGCATGGGTGGCATGGGCGGCATGATGTAAGCCAGCCTTACCCGGCGCTATAAAAAGCCCCGCCTGCAGTGATGCAGGCGGGGCTTTTTTATGCACGGCTGTGTGCTGGACCTGTGGCGAGGGAGCTTGCTCCCGTGATGGCCTGACAGTCGACGCTGATCTAGCTGATGCACCGCGATCCAAATGTGGGAGCTGGCTTGCCTGCGATGGCGGCCTGACAGTCAACACAGTTGGATTGTGTACATATCCATTTCTGCGGTAACGGCCACTTAGGGTTCCGCTCTGACAGCCAGCCCTTTCAAGGTCTTTTCGTTTTGGCAGCCTTGATTACCCTGTCCGTTGAAACATGCGCATTCACCGCCTTGCCTTGCACCCATGTCTTGGGTTTAGGCACCTTGGGGCCGCGGGGACTTTTCGCAACTTGTTTGGGGTGGATGTTTCTGGCCAGCTCCAACAAACGCTGGGCCAACTTTTCCACAGGGATGGCGGGAAGATATTCCGAGGGCAGTGCAATCTGCATTCCCTCATAACCACTCCTGACCTGGACCGCCAAGTGATAGATCGAGGCTTCCCAGCCATCAGGCTGGGTCTCCCGATGGGCTTGCTCCACGCTTCGCTTGAGTACGGCCAGGACGTTGTAGGCCAACACTGCCGTAGTGAACCCGAGCAAGGCGGCCTTTGGGCTGCCGAGAGTTTCGATTTCACTTTCCAGGATCGCTTCCAGTCGCTGGAACATACCTTCAATGCTCCAGCGGCGGCGATAGAGTTGCGCGATCTGCTCAGCGCTGACGCTTTCAGGCAGGTTGCTCCAGAACATCAAGCTGCTGTCACCCGAGTCTGTTGGCGAATGAAGCGTCAGTTCGACGCGCCGACATTGGTAACCGCCTCTGACCTGGATGATGCTCACGCACAGAGCCTGTTTCCACAGGCACGGATTCTTGCCACTCACCCTCTTGAATCAGGCGTGGATGTTTGGCTTGCTGGCGAATGACAAAGGACGTCTGGACCTGCTCACAAGCTTCCATTACCGGAAGCGTGCAGTAGAGTCGGTCAGCCAGCCACACCTGGCCCGGTTCAGCATTAGCCAACAGAGGCAACACGCAAACGCGCTCGCTGGCGTAGGCATCCTCACATGCCTGAAGGTCGATGACCTGATCGAGATCAGGATCGTAGACCACTACCGAAAAACCGGGACGAGCCGCACCTCGCTCCTGGCGTAAAGCCCCCAGACGCTTCTCAGTGGATGCCAGGTGATTGCCATCTACCACGCGAACCTGCCAGTCCGGCAGCATCGTCGTGCAACCCAGTTCTTTGATGGTTGGAGTCAGTCGTTGCGCACAACCGGTGACCAGAGCACGCAATAGCGCGGGTTCGGTACGACTGATCTTGTCGTAAAGCGCCGCCAAGCTGACAGGGAGATCTTCCAGTTGCCGCGCAGCGGCGTGCAGGGATGGCTTCAAGCCCAATGAAACAAGGGACATCAGCTTGATTATGGTCGAGAACAGTAGTTCACGAGAATACTGCCGTTGCCGATGTTCTTCGAAGACCTGATCGACCCACTCAGGGGCAATAGCTTGTTCCAGCGCCAATTTGGCCATGACGCTGGCAGGTGCTTTTTTCTCGAAACGCGCTAGAACATCGGCCCACATCGTTTGGGATCCCTGAATGAAATTTCAGGGGATTTTACCGAAGACCTTGAAAGGGATGGCTCTGACAGCGGGTCACTTTTGGAAAAGAGCCCCAAAAGTAACCAAAAGGGCTCTTGCCCCACCACTCGGCACCTCGCCTAGGCTCGATGTGCCCGTAATCCGCCAGTGATTTGGGGGGCCGCCGCCACGCGCCATCCATGGCGCGGGGCGGCTAAACCGGCATCCCTGCCGGTTTACCCCCCAAATCCCTGTCGAATTCCGGCCAGCGTGGTTTGACGGGGCGCTTAAGATCAAAATCAAAAGCAGATCAAGAGCAGATCAAGAGCGACTCGCTTCGCATCGTGGTTACCGTTGGCTTTCGCAGGCAGCCCTAATGGCTTTTTTGTAGGAGCGAGCTTGCTCGCGAAAAACTCAAAGGCGCCGCGTTCATTCAGCAAGCACGCGTTATCGTTGAAGTTTTTCGCGAGCAAGCTCGCTCTTACAGAAAGCTATGACCGTTGCCGTGCAGGCCGGTACAGCAACAAGCAGTACAGCCCCAGGCAGATCAGCCAGCAAAAAATCGCTGTCCAAACATTGTGGGAAAAAAAGTGCGCCCCTTGCAGCATGCGGCTGACTGAAAACACGCTGCCCAGGCTGACAGCAAAGATGAACGCGTAGCGCGCCAGTCGTGGCCGTCGATCCCGCAGGGCGAAGAACCAGGCGAACAAGGCAAACCCGGTGGCGGCATGCCCGCCGGGCCAGCAGCGGCCGGGTTTATCGGTAGGCGGGCGCGGGCTGAGCAGTTCGCTGTAGGTTTCCTGGCCGCCAAATTCCTTGAGGCTCCAGGGGCATTGCACGGCGGTGATGGTTTTCAGTGGCGACACGAACGCCGTCGCCATGCCCAGCGATAGCACCAGGCACACCAGTTCACGGCGGTACGGTTTGAGCCGCTGCAGGATGAAGCTGCCGACCAGCCCCAGAATCGCCAGTACCGAAAACAGGATCACCAGTTGCTTGGCACGGTCATGCAGGATGTCTTCAAGAAAGAAGCTATAGCGGCCAATGAAGCCGCCAGCCTCTGCGCTGTAGAAATGCCTGGCCAGGTCCATGTCCAGTGACGTCAGTTCCAGCAACAGCAAGGCCACTGCAGCGCTGGCAGGCAGGCCCAGGCACAGCCAAAAATTAAGCGGTTTGGAAACCGGTAAAGAGGAGGGGGATTTCATCTCGAACCTTGGTGAAAAAGCCCCGTGCTACCTGCACGGGGCTTTTTGATTAGCGTTTGCTTAAGACAGGAGTCTCTTCCTTGGGCGCTTTCCAGCTCAGCAGTTGCTGTTTGTAGCCATAACTGGCGGCCTGGTAGTAGGTGATCGCCCGTTGGATCAAGGGGTCATCGCTACCGACGCGCAGCTCCTGGCTCTCGCCCAGGGCCTGGTCGTGGCGACGCAAACCTTGTCGCGGGCTGAGGATCGCCAGGTCCTTGCCATCAAACAAACCCAGGTGCTGGTAATTGCCCACCACCACCCGTGGAGGCAATGGGTTGTCTTGCAGCAGGTTGCGGCCAAAGAATGTCGATTCGTAGCTCAGGTTGAGCAGGCCCAGCAAGGTCGGCGCCAGGTCGATTTGGCTGGACAGTTGGGCGGATTCCCGTGCGTCGATCAGCTTGGGCGCGTAGATAAACAGCGGAATCTGGTAGTTGGTGATCGGCAGGTCTTCCTTGCCGGCGCTGCCAGCCGTGTGGTCGGCGACGAACACGAAGATCGTGTTATCGAACCACGGCTTCTGGCGCGCCGCCTCAAGGAACTGGCCGATGGCGTAGTCGGTGTATTTCACCGCGCCGTCGCGGCCCTTGCCGGACTTGATGTCGATACGCCCGTCCGGGTAGGTGTAGGGGCGATGGTTGGAGGTGGTCATCAGTTGCAGCAAGAACGGCTGTTGCTTGGCGTAATCAGCGTCGGCCAGTTTCAAGGTCTGTTTGAACAGGTCTTCGTCGGCCATGCCCCAGGCGTTTTTGAATGAGATTTCTGCTTCGGGCACGCTGCTCTGGTCCACCACCCGATAACCGTTGCCGCTGAAGAACGCGTTCATATTGTCGAAGTAACCGCGCCCGCCGTAGACAAACACGCTGTCATAACCGATGGCCGAGAGTTGTTGACCCAGGCTGGCGAACCCGCTTTCGCGGCCGATGCGCTTGACGATCGAACGCCCAGGCGTCGGTGGAATTGCCAGGGTAATGGCTTCCAGGCCGCGGTCGGTGCGCGTACCGGTGGCATAGAAGTTATTGAAGTACAGGCTCTGTTGGCGCAATACATCCAGGTTGGGCGTGAGGTTGCGCGCATCGCCATTGCTGCCCATGTATTTGGCGCTGAAGCTCTCGATGGTCACCAGCACGATGTTGGGCTTGCGCAGTGTGCCGGGGTTGGTGATGGCACGGCGAATATCCAGCGGGTCCGGGTCGATAAAGCGGGCGTTGGGCTCACTGAGTTCGGCGCGCAACTGCTTGGCGACGACATCGGTCGGCAGGCTTTTGTAGAACTGGGTGTAGTCCAATTCGTTGTTACGGAACGCGGCAAAGAACTGATAGGGGCCGTTGCTGGCCAATTCGTTGTTGTACGCGTTGCCGCCTTGGGTGCGCGGGCTGTCCTGGCTGACCAGTTGCAGGCTGAGGCCGGCGAGCACCAGCAGGCCCAGGGCGTTGACCAAACGGCTACGCAGTGCAGGCAACGGCGCTGCCATCGCGGCATTGAAGGGCTTGCGCAGAGCCACGCTCAGAATCAGTGCAAGCATCGCCAGCAGGCTCAGCAGCTTGCCGATCGGGTAAGACTCCAGCAGGTTGTTCAGTACCTCATCGGAGTACACCAGGTAATCGACGGCGATAAAGTTGAAGCGCACGCCAAACTCATCCCAGAACAACCATTCGGCCACCGAGGTGAACAGCATGGCGAACAGGCTGATGGTCAGCACCGCTTGCAGGAACCAGCGATGGCCACGGCGGCGCCACAAGGCAGGCGGGCAGAGCAGCAGATACAGGCCAAGCGGCAAGGCTGCATAGGCCAGGAAACCCAAGTCGTAGAGCAAACCCACGCCAAACACCGGCAACAGGTTGCCGCTGACTTCATCCAGGTGGGTAATGAGCAGCACGCTGCGGGTGAGCAGGAAAACCACTAACCAGGCACCGGTGATCAACAGCAAATAGCGCATTGGCGCTGTTTTGAAAAAACCCATGTCTAAGTTCCTTATATCAATGGGGGGCGATCTTCGTCCTGGCACTGTAGTTAGTTTGTGAAGCTATAGTGAAAAACTTGTTTGGCTTTACAAACAGTTGAAAACCTTTATCGACGGGGCTCTCACCTCTATCCCTGAGCCCCGCTTGGCCTTAAGCTGCGCGAGCCAACACGGCCGTTACCGCGTACGGAGACACTGCCCATGCGAATTCTATTGGTTGAAGACAACCGCGATATCCTCGCCAACCTGGCCGATTACCTGGGGCTCAAAGGCTACACAGTGGACTGTGCGCAGGACGGTTTGTCGGGCCTGCACCTGGCGGCCACCGAGCATTACGACCTGATCGTGCTCGATATCATGCTGCCCGGCATCGATGGTTACACCCTGTGCAAGCGCCTGCGCGAAGACGCGCGCCGCGACACACCGGTGATCATGCTCACCGCTCGCGACCAATTAGACGACCGGCTGCAGGGCTTCAAGTCTGGCGCCGATGATTACCTGCTCAAGCCGTTCGCCTTGTCGGAACTGGCCGCGCGTATCGAAGCGGTGTTGCGCCGTGCTCAGGGCGGCGGGCGTCGTGCGTTGCAAGTGGGTGACCTGAACTACGACCTCGATACGCTGGAAGTTACCCGCGAAGGGCGCCTGCTCAAGCTCAACCCGGTGGGCCTGAAACTGCTCGCCGTGCTGATGCAGAAAAGCCCGCATGTTTTGCGCCGTGAAGTTCTCGAAGAAGCCCTGTGGGGCGACGACTGCCCGGACAGCGATAGCCTGCGCAGCCACGTTCATCAACTGCGCCAAGTGATCGACAAGCCTTTCGCCAAACCGTTGCTGCAAACGGTGCACGGTGTGGGTTATCGCCTGGCCGAGGGTCGTGATGGAGTTTAAGCAAAGCCTTGCCCAGCGGATCATCATCGCTTTCGCTTTGATGAGTGCGTTGGTGGCGGGGGCCTTCGCCGTGGGCATCATTGCGACGGTGCACCTGGTGGAAGAGAAGTTGATCTCGGCGGGCCTGGGCGGTGACCTGCAGCGCCTGCTGTTGATGGACAGTGTCGAAGACTGGAGCCACCGGCCAGAGCCGGACCAGCTGTTTTATTTCAGCGGCGGGCGTGGCGATTTTGAACTGCCCAAGGATCTGCGCCATCTGGACCCAGGGTTTCATGAGGTGTTTCGCGAGGCGCTGTCGTACCACGCCATGGTTGAAGTGGTTGATGGTCGGCGTTATGTGTTGCTGCAAGACCAGAGCGATTTCGAAGAGCGTGAGCGCGTGCTGTTTGCGGTGGTGCTGGTGGGCTTCGTGCTCAGCCTGGCGCTGGCGGCGTTCCTCGGCTGGGTGCTGGCCCGCAAGGTGATGGCGCCGGTGGTACGCCTGGCTCGCCAGGTCCGTCATCGTGACCAACTGTTAGGCCTGGCTCCGCCCCTGGCGCCGGATTACGCGGCCGATGAAGTAGGCGAGCTGGCGGTGGCGTTCGACGCCACCCTCGGCCGTTTGCGCCAGGCGTTGTCACGCGAGCAGCTGTTTACCAGCGATGTGAGCCATGAGTTGCGCACGCCCTTGATGGTCCTGGCCAGTTCCTGCGAACTGCTGCGCGAAAACCCAGCCATCGATCAACGAGGTCGCAACCAGGTCGAGCGCATTGCCCGTGCCTGTGAAGAAATGCGCGAGCTGGTGCAGACCTTCTTGATGCTGGCCCGCGCCAAACACGACGACGCCGCCAGTTCGCCCCAGGGCAACCTCACCCAGGTGGCCGAAGACCTGCTCGGTATCTGGCGTGAGCCCATCGAGAAAAAAGGCCTGGCGTTGATCTACCTGCCAGGCAACCCCCTGGACACCCGCTACAACACCACCTTCTTGCATGCGGTGATGGGCAACTTGCTGCGCAATGCCCTGCATTACACCGAACACGGGTTTATCCGCCTGACGCTGGAGCCCAGTGGCTTCGTGGTGGAGGACTCTGGTGTGGGCATCCCCGAAGAGAAGCGCGAAGCGATGTTCGAGCCGTTCGTGCGCGGTGGCGAGAAGCGTGGCGAGGGCCTTGGCCTCGGCCTGTCGCTGGTGCAACGGATCTGCGAAAGCCAGGGCTGGAGCGTAAGCCTGAGCACCATGGAGCCCAATGGCTGCCGTTTTCATGTGGAGCTCAACCCAGTCAAAACCTGACCCTTCAGTCTGTCGCTTTGCTGATGCAGACTGCCTGCTTTTCGGCGAAGATGGCCCGGTGCTACTGAATGTTTCTGTAAAGTCTTGAAATGTATGCAGTTGGACAGGACAAGATTTTCACAACGAGTTGACCTGTTGATCACAGTTCGCTGCTTAAGGTCGTAGGCATCAGTTACTGGAGACGTAAGATGCCTTCCCCGATCAAGCTGGAATTTTCTGACAAGTACGACGATCAACACGCGCAGAAATATTTGCTCAAGCATCAGGACAATCTGGCTCGCCGGTTGTCCCACAAACGCGACGAGCAGTTGGCGCGCGGCGCATTGGCCATGGCCGGTGAGCCGGGCCTGGTGTTGGACCTGCCGTGTGGCGCTGGACGCTTCTGGCCGTTACTGGCCGAAAAACCCAACCGTGTGATTATCGGAGCTGACAATTCGGCGTCGATGTTGAAGATCGCCACCGCTGCCCAACCGGCAGAGGTGGTGAAACGGGTACGCCCTTTGCAGACGTCTGCCTTTGATATCGATTTGCCAGATAATTCCGTCGACAGTATTTTCTGCATGCGCTTGATGCACCACATTGGTGAGTCGGAGCACAGGCTGACAATACTGCGCGAGTTTCAACGTGTTACCCGCGACAGCGTGATTATTTCGCTGTGGGTAGACGGCAATTTCAAGGCCTGGAAGCGCAAGCGCAGCGAAGTGCGTCGTCGCAAAAAAGGTGAGCAGGAAGGTTACCAAAACCGGTTTGTGTTACCGGCTGCTACTGTCGAGGCAGAATTCGAGCAGGCCGGTTTCCGTGTTCAGGAATCCCTGGACTTCATACCGCTCTACGCCATGTGGCGAGTGTATGTATTGCGCAAGAGGTAACAGGATGGCAGTTGAGTGCGTAGTAGGCAGTCATGTAGCTCCCGAAGAACGATTTGATTTTTTCTGGCGTCAGCAAGGTGAATGGGTGGAAGAACCCAACCGTCGCCGTGGTGGTGAAAGTGGCGTGCAGCGGGTGATCAGCCCTAACGGGCGCTTGCTCTATTGCAAGCGCCAGACCGGCCACATTTACCGCAGTTGGCTGCACCCCTTTGGGCGTCCGACCGTGCTGCGTGAGCGTGATGCCCTCAAAGGCCTGCGTTTGCTGGATGTGCGTGTGCCGGAACTGGTGTTTTGCGAAGCGCGTCGCGACCCCGAGCACCAGTGGAAAGCCCTGTTGGTGACCGCGTCCCTGGACGGTTTCGACGAGATCGAAAACTGGTACGCCGCCGGTGGCCGCCAACAGTATGGCGAGGCGGTGCACGAGCGCCTGCTGCAAGAGTTGGCCGGCACCTTGGCCCGTATGCACAAAGGCCGCTGGCAACACGGTTGCCTGTATATCAAGCACATTTTCGTGCGGGTGACCGGTGAGCCTGATGCGGCGACAGTGGAAGTGGCCCTGCTGGACTTTGAGAAATGCCGCCAGCGCCTGACCGCTTATCGGGCCGCGTCCCACGACATGCTGCAATTGCGCCGCCATTCGTCGTGGAATGACACCGACTGGAAAAAACTCAGCTACTTTTACGAGACGGCGTTTGGCAGCGCTATCAAGGGTTTAACCAGATGAAGCTAGAAATAGCACGAGGTTTGTTTCTGGTCGGGGCATTGGGTGTTGCAGCCCTGGCCCTGGCGGTATGGGAACAACCTCGTACACAAGTGTTGAGTGCGGTAGACGGTGGCGGGCAATGCCTGCTGCCACGCATTGCCAAGACGAGTGTGGCGGCCAAGCCCGACCATGAATTGCTGTTATTCATGTTCGGCATGTCTCAAGCGATGAGGCCGCAAAGTTGAAACGATTGACCCCCAAAAGGGCCTTGCGATGCAAGGCCCTTTTTTTTGCATGACACCTCAACTGTTGTAGGAGCGAGCTTGCTCGCGAAAAACCCACAGACGACACGTTCATTCAGGATGGGCGCGTCATCGTTCCCACGCTCTGCGTGGGAATGCCTCTTGAGACGCTCTGCGTCTCGTCCGATCAGCCACAAAAGGGTAGTTTCAGACCAGGTGCAGGTGGTTATCCCAGAACCCCGCCGGTAACTCCAGGGGGGTTGCCAGTAACTTTTCCTGGCGGCAGTCATAGAAGCGGCAACGCCCCTGACCCGATGTCACCACAAACCCATCCGCCACCGCGCCCACCCCCGCACAGTCCGGCAAGGGCCCATCCAGGCGCAGTTCGGCGGTGTCCATGTCCCAGATAAAAAAGCGGTTGCCCCGCGGTGCCGTCAACGCCACCAGGCGCAGTTCGCTGTGCACCGCCACGCTGGCGGTGTAATGCCCCATCGCCTGCAACTGCTCATCGGCCACCGGGAACGCCACGAACGGCTGCCCCGGGCGCTTGATCGCAAGCAATTCGGAACGCTCCTGGGACGGGCCCATGAACTGCTGCCCGGTGAGGATGGTGCCATCGCTGGCTATGCCCATGTGCCGCACGCTGTTCATCTGCTGGGCCAGGGTTTCCTTGCTGATCAGGCTGCCGTCGCGGCGCATCAGCACCAGGCTCGGCTCCATGGCATTGAGGTTCATCTCCACCCGGCTTTCGGCTTCGGTGCGAATGCCACCGTTGGCCACGATCAGCGTCTCGCCGTCGGGCATCCACGAGACTTGATGCGGGCCGATGCCGTGGGTGGATATCTCGCCGCTGTGCACCAGCCGCTCACCTTCGAACTTATACACACCCAACAGGCCACGGCCAGGGTCGGAGGTGTCGTTCTCGGTGGCGTACAGCCAGTCGCCGCTCTTGTGGATCACCGCATGGCCATAGAAATGGCGGTTGGCGTTCGAGGTGATGGTTTGCAGCAGCGCGCCATCGCGCAGGTCGATCAGGTAGCTCTCGGTGCCTGGGCGACGGGCGACGAACAGCGCAATCGGCAAGGTCGGGTGGTTGATGATGTCATGGCAGCGCTGGCCGACCTGGGTGGCAAATACCGGCTTGCCGTCCAGGCGATAGCCGACAGCGTAGTGCTTGCCGTCGGCATCATCGCGCGCCGACAGCAGCAGCGGGCCTTTGTCTTTGTGCTTGAACAGCGTCCAGCCACCCAAGGTGATAGCGCTGAGCAGCACGCTGCCCACCGCCAAAGCCTGTCGCCTGAGCATCATCAGTCACCGTCGTTGGCGTTAAAGCCCAGTTGTACGCCCAGCGCCTTGGCCAGTTCGCCTTCGTGCAGGCGGTGGACCACGTTGAGGCTGTCGTAGATGTCGTTGAGTTGCTGGCGCCCGGCGTCGTCATTCAACAGTTCGTTGAGGGTGCGCTGGTTGCTGGCGAACAGTTTCAGGGACGCTGCGTAGGCGGCGTCGATTTTCTCGGCCAGTGGCTTCTGGTCCGCCGGCAGCAGGCCACGCAGGCCTTTGTTATCGACGCCTACCCATACGGTTTGAGCGGCGGCAAGGCTGGCTTCCAGGCTTTGCAGGGACGACTGGCTGCGCCAGGCATCAGCCTGGAACGGTTGCGGGATACCCTTGGTCTGGCGGCCCATCGGGGTGCCGAGCTTTTTCTTCAGGGTGTCCAGGGCGGTCACTTGCACGCGCAGCAGGTCGGCGATGGCTTCGTGGGAATCAGCGTAGCGCTGGTTCGGAAACTTGGTCATCTGCGAGAGCATGCCGTCGGTGCTGTTCCAACTGGCCAGGATCTCTTCGGCCAGGACTTTCTGACGTTCACCGATCGCCATCAGCAGCGGGCAATAGCGCGCTTTCTGGGCGTCGTCGGCGACGTCAGGCTTGGCGTCGTAAAGGATGTATTCGTACGCCGACAGGCCCTGTACCACCACGCTGGATTTCGCCAGGGCGGCGGCGTCGATCTGCGGCTGGGCGCTGACCAGTTGCTCGACCTGACGGCCTACCAGGTTCTTCTTGTCTGGCCAGAACTGCACCTGCCACGCCCGGTTGCCTTCGGCCAGCGGGCCGATCAGCAACGGTTGCAGCTCGGCCCAGGCTTTTTGCGCGTGCAGGAAGTCGGCGCGGGCGGTGTCCAGGCTTTCCTTGCCTTGGCAGTATGCCAGGGCGCTGACGGCCAGTTGACGGTCGGCCTCAACCCAGCGGCTATAGGTTGGCAGGATCACTTGCTTGGCGATGGCTGCCGAGGTCACCGCTTGCGGGTCTTGGGGCGAGCAAGCGCCCAAGGCCAGGGCGGCGAGGCTGGTGAACAACAACTTGGGACGAAACATGTCGAGCTCCCTTCTGTAAGTGGGGCAAAGCTTATAAAGAATTCAGGAACGCCAGCAACGCGGCACGCTGCTCGGCATTGAACGACAACACATGTTGCTGCGCCGCTTGGGCTTCACCGCCATGCCACAGCACGGCTTCAAGCAGGTTGCGGGCGCGGCCGTCATGCAGGAACTGGGTGTGGCCACTCACGGTTTGCGTCAGGCCGATGCCCCACAGCGGCGGGGTGCGCCAGTCGCGGCCGGTGGCTTTGAATTCGCTACGGTTGTCGGCCAGGCCTTCGCCCATATCGTGCAGCAGCAGGTCGCTGTAGGGGCGGATCACCTGGTTGGCCAGTTCAGGTTCGGCGGCGTTGGCGGCCGTGGTGAACGTGGGCTTGTGACAGCCCTGGCAACCGGCCTGGTAGAACAGGTTCTTGCCGGCCAGCACTTGCGGTGTATCAACGTCGCGGCGTGCGGGCACTGCGAGGTTGCGGGTGTAGAACAGCACCAGGCGCAGGATGTTATCGCTGACTTCCGGCTCACCCTCGGGGCCATTGCCGTTGGGCGCCTGTTTGCAGGCCACTTGGGCGTCGGTGCAGTCATCGAAAGGTCTCAGGGACGTGGTGAGGCCCATATCACCAGAAAACGCGTGAACGTTTTGTTGATTGAGGTTGGGCTGCCCGGCTTTCCAGCCAAAACGCCCGAGGACAGTTTTGTTCTGGGCGTCATCCCAGACCCAATTGGCGCGGCCCACGATGGCCTCTTTGTCGGCGGTCTTGGGGTTGGTATTGCGCAGGATATCGGCATCGCTGATCGCTTCGAGCAGGCCCAGGCCGATCATCGGCGGGGCGATACGCGCAGAGAAGCGCGTGTCGGGGTGCATCGGGCCGTAGCCGAGCTGGGTGATCTGCAGGTCGGGCTTGCGTAATTCAACCAGCGTGCCGTCCTTGAACCTGACGTTGACCGGTGTGTAGTCGACCCGTACCTTGCCTTCAGGCGCAACGCCAGGCACGGCCATGTCCTGGAGTTGCCCGCCGTAGACCGGCTCGGGCACTACGCCAATCTGTTCGATGAGCTTCGCGTAAGGCTGAGCATCCGGGATGGACAGGCGCACCAGCATCGACACGGCATTGGGCGCGTCAGGCAGTGGCGGGTGGCCACGGCCATCCTTGATATGGCAGTTCTGGCAGGCGTTGGTATTGAACAGTGGGCCCAGGCCATCGCGCGCCGTGGTGGTAGACGGCGCAATCACCCACGGGTTGCGAAAGAAACTGTTGCCGACGCTGAAGTCCAGGCGCCGCGTGGGCGCCAGGTTGGCCGAGGGCAGGGAAAAGGCGTTCTGGTCGCGCTTGTTTACCGTCGCCGCGCCACCGGCCCGCGATTCACCCGGCTCTGCTTTCGTGAAGCGAGGGGCGTCATCGCAAGCAGTCAGGCTTAAAGCCATCAACGCTGCAGGCAGGTACAAAAGCGCACGGAACATCGAGATTCCTGGACGAGGGCAGAAAATTAAGGCGCAAAGTCTAACAGGGCAGGGCAGATTGAATAAGAGCAATTATCGTTTGGTGGCATCCCGATTCTTTCCCGTTAGAATGACCGCACATTTTTTTATGGAGGTGGCCAATGCAGGCTCTCGACGCTTTGCTCAACCGTGTTTCCGTGCCGCGTTTGCTCGACCCGGCACCGACCCAGGAGCAGCGCGACCTGCTGTTCGCCGCCGCCATGCGCGCGCCCGATCACGGCCAACTGCGCCCGTGGCGTTTCCTTACCGTGGAAGGTGCAGCGCGCGAGCAGATGGGCACGCTGTTGGCCGAAGCCGCCCGCCTGCAGGACGCCGACGCACCGCAAGCCGCCATCGACAAAGCCCAGAACGGCCCGCTGCGTGCGCCGCTGGTGGTGGTGGTGATTGCACGCTTGCAAGAGCATTTCAAAGTGCCCAAGTCCGAGCAATTGCTGGCCGCCGCCTGTGCGGCCCACGGCATTCTGCTGGCGGCGTATGCTCAGGGTATTGGCGCGGTGTGGCGTACCGGCGAATTGTCCTACTCGGCTCACGTTGCCAAAGGCCTGGGGCTGGCGGCGAATGAAGAAGTGATTGGCTTTCTGTACCTGGGCACGCCGCAGAACCCACCGCGTACGGCGCCGAAGGAAGACCTCACGCCGTTCGTCCAGGCCTGGCCCGGCCGGTAATTCACCCCCATTCTGCTCTATATGTAGGAGCGAGCTTGCTCGCGAAAAACTCACAGACGCCGCGTTTATTCAGGAAGCACGCGTTATCGTTGACGTTTTTCGCGAGCAAGCTCGCTCCTACAGGGGGCAATGTTTTCAGGACCGAATCAAACCCTGAACTGATCCATCAACTTCATTTGCTGGCTGGCCAGCGCATTGAGCTGGCTGCTGATCGCCGCTGACTCGGTAGCCTGGCCGGTGAGGGTTTCAGTCACGGTACGAATCGCCGAGACGTTGCGGTTGACCTCTTCGGCCACCGCGCTCTGCTGTTCGGCCGCGCTGGCGATTTGCAGGTTCATGTCGCTGATCACCGTGACCGCGTCGCTGATCTTGCCCAGGGCTTGCACGGCTTGATGGATCTGCCCGGCATTGCTCTGGGCCTGATGCTGGCTGGAGTGCATGGTCGCCACTACGCCACGGGTGCCGCTCTGGATACGTTCGATCACCAGGCGGATTTCTTCCACCGAGTCCTGGGTGCGTTTGGCCAGGTTGCGGACTTCGTCGGCCACCACCGCAAAACCACGCCCGCTTTCCCCGGCGCGTGCCGCTTCAATCGCCGCATTCAACGCCAGCAGGTTGGTCTGTTCGGCAATGCTGCGGATCACCTCCAACACTGAACCGATTTGCTCACTGTTGACTGCCAGGGCTTCGACTTCGCCCACGGCTTTGCTGACTTCGTCGGCCAGGGTGGTGATATCGCGGGTGCTCTGCTCGATGATCGACATGCCTTCGCGTGCCGACTGGTCGGCGCCACGTGCCGCGCTGGCGGCATTGGAGGCGCTGTTGGCCACGTCGTGGGCGGTGGCGCTCATTTCGTTCGACGCGGTGGCGACCTGGTCGATTTCACGGAACTGCACCTGCATGCCTTCGCTGGTCTGGCGCGCAATGGCGGACGACTGATCGGCCGTCCCGCGGGCTTCGGTGATGCTTTGCTTGATCTGCGCAATGGTCGGCTGCAGCTTGTCGAGGAAGCGGTTGAACCAATTCACCAACTCGCCCAGTTCGTCTTTCTTGGCATAGGCCAGGCGCTGGGTGAGGTCGCCGTCACCGCTGGCGATGTCCTTGAGCATGGCGGCCACGCTATTGATAGGGCGGGTCACGCCTGTAGCGGTCAGCCAGATCAGCAGCAAGCCCAGCAGGCCAGCGGCGGCGGCCACCAGCAGGGCTTTGAGCGTGCCCGTGGCCTGGGCCTCGTCGAGCACGGCTTGGAGTTTTTCGTTGTCGGCCAACATCACCGCTTTGGGCAGCTTGATCACCACGCCCCAGGATTTGGCACCGGCAATCGGCTTGAGCGGGTACACGGCACGAATGGTGTCTTCCTGTTCGCGGATAACCGGCCGGTCATTGGCCAGCAGTTGCACGATCTCCTTGCCTTCGGCGCCGATGCTGTCGATCAGGTTCTTGCCGACTTTGCCTGGTTCACCGCTGTAGGCGGCGATCAGGCCGGTGCTGGACAGAATCTCCAGGTGGGCGGCACCGTTGAACAGGTCTTTTTGCGCCGCATCGGTGGTCGCTTGCAGGGCGGTGAGGGCGATATCCACGCCGATCACACCGATGACTTTGCCGTCGACGATCAGCGGCAAGGAAATGGTGGTCATCAGTACCGGTTTGCCGGCCACCGTGTCTTCGTACGGGTCCAGCAGGCAAGTGCTGCGCGTGTCCCGTGGGCAGGTGTACCAGATGTTGTAGGGCGTACCGCTGAGGTTGAGGGTGGTCTTGGTCAGGTCATCTTCGACCATGATGGTGTTCTGGCCTTCGCCGCCAGCCCGGCTCCAATAGCTGGAAAACCGGCCTTTTTCATTGGAGACGCGCGCCTTGTCGTCGATGAATTCGCTGTCCTTGCCATCCAGCCCGTTGGGTTCGAACGACAACCAGATGCCCAGCACCTTGGTGTTGCGCTCGAACGCGGTTTTGACGCTGCGGTTGAGTTCTTCACGCAGGGCTCCAGCTTCCAGGGAACGCTGGGTGCCCAACTGACGCAAGTCTTTGATCTGGTCGGCAAGGGCGGTGATTACCAGCAGGTTTTCGCCGAAGGTCTTCTGCAGTTGCGTGGCCTGTTCGGCCGCTTTGGATTGCAGCAGTTGCTCCACGCTGGCGGTGAGCATTCGTGAGCTTGAATCACTGACCAGTCGATCGTTCTGGTTGGTGTTGTAGATATTGATGCCGACCACCAGTGCAATCACACCCAGCAGACACAGGCCGGACAGCAACACGATTTTCAAGCGGATGGAGAGGGTGTCGAACATAGGTTCACTCACGAATGGACTTGTTGGAATGCACGCAAACGCGCCAAGTCCCTTCGGCGTCATGCCTGAAACATCGGCGTCACACATCAATTCATGAGAAATAGGCGATGAGCGGTAGGAAAACGCCTACGCGCAGCTTCAGACGGGCCGTGCCAGCTGTTCGGGGCGGGACCAGATCCACAGGTTGCCCAGGCTCATCCCGACAATCGCCAGGTACACCGGCCAGCCGTGATCGAGCATCACCAGCATCAACACGGCGCACAGCAACATGCTCACGGTGGCGCTGACTTTGGCGCGGCGGGCGATAATCTTGCCATTGCGCCAGTTGGACAGGATCGGGCCGAACAGGCGATGGTTTTCCAGCCAGGCGCTGAGGCGCGGCGAGCTTTTGGTGGCGGCCCAGGCGGCGAGCAGGATGAATTCAGTAGTGGGCAACCCCGGTATGACAATCGCCACCAAGCCGATCCCCAGGCTGACGTAGGCCAGCAGGCCGAAGAGGAGCTGGGCGATCTTGGAGGAGGATTGGGGTTTGCCGGTCATGGGTAGGGAGATCGCAGAAAATCAATTTGAAATGAGGGCTAAATGTGGGAGCGGGCTTGCTCGCGAATGCGGTGTATCAGTCGCCTGATCTGTTGGCTGACCTACTGCATTCGCGAGCAAGCCCGCTCCCACCTTTGATTGCATTTCAATCCAAGGTTACGCCAGTTCCGGGGCGCTAGCGTACGCCTGTTCCAGCAACACGGTGAAGCGCACAAACGCATCAATCGCGCCTTTTTCCACGGCAGCTTCTTCTTCGGCACTGAACTCCAGGCCGTCGAGGGTGCGGGTGAAACTCTTCCAGCCCTCGGCGCGACCACCGGCTGGCTCGCCCAGGTGGCGCGCACCGAAGGTTTCACTCAGGCCCAAGCCCACGGCGCGCTTGATCAGGAACGCAGCGCCCAGCTTGGAGCCTTCGGAGACGAACAGCCAGCCCAAAGCTTCGGCTTTGCTGGGGGTGTTCACCGCGCCGGCAACCGGGGCCGGGATTTCGGTGTCCAGGTCTGCCAGGTCGAGCTTGGCCGCTTCGGCGCGGCAGCGGGCGGCCAGGTCAGGGATGATCTGGTTCAGCTCGGCATCGTTGTACAGGGCCACCAGTTCCGATTGGAACAGGTATTGGGCCACCACGAAGCGGGCGAAGTTGGCCTGGGTTTCGAACGGCGCGTGAGCCTTCACCAATGCGTCGAGCTTGGTGTGCGGCGCGTTGGTGATCTGGTTCAGGCGTTGGGAGCGCAGGCTTGGGCGTTCTGCGGTGGAAGAAGCGGTCATGAAAAAAGTCCTTGAGAAGAGAAGCGCCTGGGTGCCCTTAAAG
Source organism: Pseudomonas sp. FP215 (assembly GCF_030687795.1). NCBI lineage: Bacteria > Pseudomonadati > Pseudomonadota > Gammaproteobacteria > Pseudomonadales > Pseudomonadaceae > Pseudomonas > Pseudomonas sp. FP215. Next base: position 5,322,986 of record NZ_CP117447.1, on the reverse strand, counting down.
AGAGCTGTTATCAACTAGACGAACAAGAAGACGCGGCACAGTAAAAAATCCTCACCTCGCCGCAGATGCATGGGCGGCGAGGTGAGGCGCATGGGTCAGATGTCCCAGATCACGTTGATCGCAAAGTTGCGACCGGGCTGGGTCAGGCGGTCAAGGTTGGCCGGGCCGGTCACACCGGCCTCGCCGACGCTGTCGTAGCTGCGCACGTCATCCCAGTTCCAGTACTTCTTGTCGGTGAGGTTGTAGAGGCCACCGTTGACGGTCACGTCTTTGCTCACCTTGTAGTAGGCGGTCAGGTCGAGGATGCCGAAGCCCGGGGTCTTGAACGGGCCGTCGGTGCCGCCGTCGGGCGCATGGAAGGTCGTGCTGTCGACGCGGTCCTGTTTCTTCACCACGGTCCAGCTCAGCAGGCCACCGTAGGTGTCCTGGTCGTAGCCCAGGCCAAACACGCCCTTGAGCGGGTTGACGCTGTTCAGCGGCTCGCCATTGTCGTCGTTGCGACCGTAGGTGTAGGCAACCGAGCCTTGGGTATACAGGCCCTTCGGCGCGCCGAAGGTATCCAGGTTCAGGCGGCCCTTGGCTTCCACGCCCTTGATGGTGGCACGCTTGATGTTGACCGCCTGGAACTGCTCCACGGTGCCGCCGACCACGGCGTTGTCTTCGTCGATAAAGTCACGGTACTTGTTGTAGTACACCGCAATATCGAAGGAGCCTTCGTCGAACTTGCCGCGAATCCCGGTTTCGATGCCTTTGCTGGTTTCCGGCTTGAGGTCGGGGTTGGGTTCGACGGTGTAGCCGATGTTGAGGTTTTCGAAGCGACCGTACAGGGCCTTGGCAGACGGCGTGCGGAAACCTTCAGCGTATTGGCCGAACCAGGTGTAGTTGTCGGTCAGGGCGTAGGTCAGGCCGAACTTGGGTGTTACGCGGTTCCAGGTTTTGTCCTTGCCGTCGACGGCATACTCGCCGGTCGGGTTGACGGTGTTGAGGAACTCCTGGGTCAGCTTGGGCTTGAGCCGGGTGTAGTCATAACGCACGGCGGGCAGGAAGGTCCATTTGTCCCAGGTGATCTGGTCCTGGGCGAACAGCGAGTAGGTGTTGATGGTCGGGTCGGGGAAGTCGCTGGCCTTCTTCACGCTGTCGCCGGCTGACGGGCTGGGCCCGCCGATGGCGGTGCAGCCGGCGCCAATGGCCAGGCACGAGGCCGAGCCTTCGCGTGAGCCGGTGACTTTCTGCTGCTTGAGGGTGGTGCCGTAGGTCACCTGGTGCTCGGTTTCACCGAGGCTGAATGCTTTGTCCAGCTGTGCGTCGAAGACCCACTGTTTTTCTTCGTAAAGCGTGTCGCGGGTGCGCAGCACGCGACGGCCGGCCTGGTAGATTTCTGCGGTGGTCTGGTCGGTCTTGGCGATCTGGTAGTTGAGGCTGGTCTTGATGCGGTCGGCAATCGGCGACTCCAGGGCGAAGGTGTTTTCCAGGCCGAAGCGCTCGCGGGTGATGGTGTCGTTACCGCGACGGTCGCGGTACAGGTTCATGCCCCGGCCACCGATGAACGGGCCGCCCACGGCGTTTTTCAGATTGACGTCGCGGTCATCCTTGAACTTCTCGTAGGTCAGGCCCAAACGGTTGTCATCGCCATAGTTCCAGCCCAGCTTGGCCAGCACGTTGGTGGTGCGCGCATCTTCCGGGTTGGCGCCGGTACGGGCCAGGCCGGTGGCGTTATTGCCGTCGTGGGATTCGGTTTCGTGGCCATTGCGCTGGCTCAGGTGCAGCAAACCGTCGAAGTCCTGTACACGCCCGGCGAAGGTGCCGGAGGTCAGCCAGCTCTCGTCGGCGGAGCTATAGCCGGTCTTCAGGCGGGCGCCGACGTCCTGGCCTGGCTTGATGATGTCGTCCGGGTCGAGGGTGAAATAACTCACCGCGCCGCCGATGGCACTGCTGCCGTACAGGGCCGAGGCCGGGCCGCGCAGGATCTCCACGCGTTTGACGATTTCGGGGTCGACGTAGTTGCGACGGGTCTTGGCGTAAGGGCCGTTGAAGAAGTTGTCGGGCACTTCGACGCCATCCACCTGGGTGAGGACGCGGTCGCCGTCGATACCACGAATGTTGTAGCCGGCGTTACCCGAGCGGCTACCAGCGCCGCCGACAGAGACGCCGGGTTCGTAGCGCACCAGTTCACGGATGTTGTTGACGTTCTGGCGGTCCAGCTCTTCGCGATCATGCACGCTGACGGTGCTCGGTACGCTGTTCACATCTTGTTCGTTACGGGTGGCGCTGATGGTCACCTGTTGCAGGGCGAGGGCGCTGCCGGCGCTACGTTTTTCCAGCACGATGCTGTTATTACCCAGTTTGCGATAGCTCAGGTTGGTCCCCACCAACAGCCGGTCCAGGGCTTTTTCCGCTGGCAGTGGGCCGCGCACGCCCGGGGACGAAACGCCCTGGCCCAGTTCGGCCGGCAGGCCGACTTGCCAACCAGTCACTGCGGTAAAGGCATTAAGCGCCGACACCAGTGGCTGCTGTTCAATGCTGAAGGTGTAATTGGCGTGGCTGCGAGCGGCAGGTTCGGCGGCGGTGGCGCTCATGACGGGCGCGCCAGCCAGCAGGATCGCGGCGGTCAGCAAGGACAAAACGGGCGAAGCAGACCGGCGGTTGAAACGAGAGGACATCGAGAGCGCTCCGGGATACGAATCTTATAGTTGCGAACCGAACCAAATAGGAATCAGTTGCATTGGCTATAACGAGACGTATCGCCGGTTAACATCGAGTAAAAATAATTCTCATTTAGTTCAGGATCACCAGCGCGGGGTATTCCGACAGCTTGGCCGAGGTGATATGGGCCAGGGAGCGCACCACGTCCAGGGGCTGGTCGAGGCGGTAGTTGCCGGTGACCGCGACGCTGGCCAGTTGCTCGTTGTTGTTGACGATCCAGCCGGGGTAATAACGGCGAAGCTCAGCCAGCACTTCGCTCATCGGGCAGTTTTCGAACACCAGCCGGCCCTGCACCCAGGCCAGGTCCTTGCTGACATCGAGCTTGGCCGGTTGGCCGAAACCCTTGGGGCCGATGCGGATGCTTTCACCGGCGCTCAGGCGCACACGGGCATCGTCGAACGTGTTGCTCAGGTCGACATCGCCGCGCTGCACCTGGACCTGGGCTTCGCCATTGAGGTAGCGCACGGCAAAGGCGGTGTCACGCACGCTGGCGCGCACCGGGCCGGCGTCGATCTCCAGGGGCAGGCCACGGGAGGGTGCTATTTCAAAGAACGCTTCGCCTTGGTACAGGCGGGCAATGCGCTGGTGATCCTTGATGGTGCTGGAAAACGCCGAGTTGGTGTTCAGCAGCACCTTGGAGCCATCGTCCAGTTGCAGGCGCTGGCGCTCGCCGACCACCGTCAGATGGTCGGCCTGCAAACGCACCGGCAGGTTGCTGAAACTGAACAGGCCGATCAGCAACACGGCGGCGGTGGCCAAGGGTTTCCAGTGCGGTTTGATCCGGCGCCAACCGCTGGGCTTGCGCGGTGCGGCGAGGGCCACGGCGGCGCTGTGCACCGGTGCGTCACCCCAGGCGGCCTGGGCCTTGCTGAAGGCGTGGACATGGGCCGGATCCTGGGCCAGCCAGGCGTCGAATGCGGCCTGCTGCCCAGGTTGCGGGCACTGCAAGGCGATCAGCCAATCGAGGGCTTGGTCCATGGCCGCGTCTTGCAACACCTCATGAGCCAACGCATGGGGGCGCAGTTTATTCGGGTCCGTCACGGTGTTCCTCGGGTCTTCGCCACGTTCTATTCATTTTTCCTACAGCTTGGATCGTCACCTCTGTCGGGTGAAGCTTAAGGCTGATCCAGCCGTTCGGCCACACCCACACAGATAGCCATGATCAATTTGAGTTCCTTTTGCACCGTGCTCAAGGACACACCCAACTGATCGGCAATCTCCTGGTAGCTGCAACCGTGCAGGCGGCTGAGGATGAAAATCCGCTGCTGGCGGGCGCTCAACTGGCCAAGGCTGACACTCAGGTGCTCCAGCAGTTGCTCGGCCTGGGTGGCTTCCTCCGGCGTGCTGGCCGGCGCGGCGACGCTTTGCAGGACATCCAGCGGCACATCCTCCTGCAGGGTGCGCGCCTGAATCCTGCGCGAGCGCAAATGATCCAGCGCCAGGTTACGCGCTGTCTGGTAGACAAAGGGTTCAAGATGGTCGATTGGCCGCTCGCTCAGGGCCCGAGTTACGCGCAGGTAGGTTTCCTGCAACAGGTCCTCGGCAGTGCTGTGGTTATGCACCATGCGTTGCAGAGTTCGTAGCAGGATCACCCGTTGGGTGAGGAAGACGTGGTTGAAGCGAGATTGGCTCACAGTGATACCAGACCGATTTGCAGTGAATGATAATGCTTATCATCAACTGAAATGGCAAGTGGCACTTTGAGATGCCTTGGAGATGCCGCTCGTTCCCATGCTCTGCATGGGAACGCATCCTGTGACGCTCTGCGTCACGGCTTTAACAGCAGGACGCGGAGCGTCCTAGGCGGCATTCCCACGCAGAGCGTGGGAACGATCCTGTGGGCTTATTCGGCGTTACACAGCGCCAGGCAGTTATCCAGCATACGATTGGAGAAGCCCCACTCGTTGTCATACCACGCCAGCACTTTAAGCAATTTACCGCTGACCTTGGTGTGATTGGCGTCGAAGATCGACGACAGCGGGTTATGGTTGAAGTCGCTGGAAACCAGCGGCAGGGTGTTGTAGCCGAGGATCTTCGAATGCTGGCTGGCGTGTTTGAGCAGGGCGTTGACCTCATCGGCCGTGGCTTCTTTTTTCAGCTGCACGGTGAGGTCCACCAGGGACACGTTGATCACCGGTACACGCACCGCCATGCCGGTCAGCTTGCCTGCCAGTTCCGGCAGCACCAGGCCCACCGCTTCAGCGGCGCCGGTCTTGCTCGGGATCATGTTCTGGGTGGCCGAACGCGCGCGGTACGGGTCGGTGTGGTACACGTCGGTGAGGTTCTGATCGTTGGTGTAGGCGTGGATGGTGGTCATCAGCCCGCTTTCGATGCCTAGCTCGCGATGCAGCACCTGGGCCACTGGTGCCAGGCAGTTGGTGGTGCACGACGCGTTGGAAATGATCTGGTGGGATTGACGCAAAATGTCATGGTTTACCCCGTAAACCACCGTGGCGTCCGCGCCTTTGGCCGGGGCGGAGATGATCACCTTGCGCGCGCCGGCGCTAATATGTGCGGCAGCCTTGTCACGGTCGGTGAACAGGCCGGTGCATTCGAACACCACGTCAATCTTGTGCGCAGCCCACGGCAGGTCGGCGGGGTTGCGAATGGCACTCACGGCAATCCGGTCACCATTGACGGTCAGGCTTTCCTGATCGTGGGCAACCTCTGCGTCGAAAGTGCCGTGTACGGTGTCGTACTTGAGCAGGTGGGCATTGATCGAGCTGTCGCCCAAATCGTTGATGGCGACGATCTGCAAATCCTGGCGATAGCCTTGGGTATACAGTGCGCGCAGGACATTACGGCCGATACGGCCAAAACCATTGATTGCGATTCGAAGAGTCATCGGAAAGTGCCTGTCGTCGATTTGTTGTAAGAATTACAAGATTATTCGCATAAAAATAGAAAACAAGCCTTTTTAGTGGCAATATTTTGTTCAATCTACAACGAGTGACCTGAATCAACTGGTCCGATGATCCAAACGACCCCCTGCCATCCCATGAGCCGTGGGCGTTTGATCAGCATAGACTCTCAGGTCGCCACATCCGTTAGCCTGGAGTTCTATACATGCATCCCCGCGTTCTTGAGGTCACCGAACGGCTTATCGCCCGCAGCCGCGCCACCCGCGAGGCTTACCTTGCGCTCATTCGCGGCGCAGCCAGCGACGGTCCGATGCGCGGCAAGCTGCAATGCGCCAACTTCGCCCACGGCGTGGCCGGTTGCGGCACCGAAGACAAAAACAGCCTGCGCATGATGAATGCCGCCAACGTGGCAATTGTTTCTTCTTATAACGACATGCTCTCGGCGCATCAGCCCTACGAGCATTTCCCCGAACAAATCAAAAAGGCCCTGCGCGAAGTCGGCTCGGTCGGCCAGTTTGCCGGCGGCACCCCCGCCATGTGCGACGGCGTGACCCAGGGCGAGCCGGGCATGGAGCTTAGCCTGCTCAGCCGTGAAGTCATCGCCATGTCCACGGCGGTAGCGCTGTCCCACAACATGTTCGACGCCGCGCTGATGCTGGGCATCTGCGACAAGATCGTCCCGGGCCTGATGATGGGCGCGCTGCGCTACGGCCACTTGCCGATGATCTTCGTGCCGGGCGGGCCGATGCCGTCGGGTATCTCCAACAAGCAGAAGGCCGATGTGCGCCAGCGCTACGCCGAAGGCAAGGCCAGCCGCGAAGAGCTGCTGGAATCGGAGATGAAGTCCTACCACAGCCCCGGCACCTGCACCTTCTACGGCACCGCCAACACCAACCAGTTGCTGATGGAAGTCATGGGCCTGCACCTGCCGGGCGCTTCGTTCGTCAACCCGTACACGCCACTGCGCGATGCGTTGACCCGCGAAGCCGCGCACCAAGTCACGCGCTTGACCAAGGCCAATGGCAACTTCACGCCCATTGGCGAGATTGTCGACGAGAAGTCCATCGTCAACTCCATCGTTGCGCTCAACGCCACCGGCGGTTCCACCAACCACACCCTGCACATGCCGGCCATCGCCATGTCGGCAGGCATCATCCTGACCTGGCAGGACATGGCCGACCTCTCCGAGGTGGTACCGACCCTGTCCCACGTGTATCCAAACGGCAAGGCTGACATCAACCACTTCCAGGCGGCGGGCGGTATGTCGTTCCTGATCCGCGAACTGCTCGAAGCCGGCCTGCTTCACGAAGACGTCAACACCGTGGCCGGCAAGGGCCTGAGCCGCTATATCCAGGAACCTTTCCTGGTCGACGGCGAACTGGTCTGGCGCGACGGCCCGATCGAAAGCCTCGACGAAACCATCCTGCGCCCCGTGGCCCGTGCGTTCTCGCCGGAAGGCGGCTTGCGTGTAATGGAAGGCAACCTCGGCCGTGGCGTGATGAAGGTTTCGGCGGTGGCGCCGGAGCATCAGGTGGTCGAAGCGCCGGCGGTGGTGTTCCAGGACCAGCAGGACCTGGCCGATGCCTTCAAGGCCGGGCTGTTGGAAAAAGACTTTGTCGCGGTGATGCGCTTCCAGGGGCCGCGCTCCAACGGCATGCCGGAATTGCATAAGATGACGCCGTTCCTGGGCGTGTTGCAGGACCGTGGTTTCAAAGTGGCACTGGTGACAGATGGGCGAATGTCCGGCGCGTCGGGTAAGATCCCTGCCGCGATCCACGTCAACCCCGAAGCCCAGAGCGGCGGGCCGCTGGCGCGGGTCCAGGATGGCGATATCATCCGTGTGGATGGCGTTACCGGCACCCTGGAGCTTAAGGTGGACGCCGAAGTATTTGCAGCGCGCACGCCTGCCACGGGCCTGTTGGGCAATAACGTGGGGGCCGGTCGCGAGCTGTTTGCATTCATGCGCTTGGCCGCAAGCTCCGCAGAGCAGGGCGCCAGCGCCTTTACCTCTGCCTTGGAGACGCTTAAGTGAAGCTTGCGCTGGTCGGTGATATCGGGGGGACTAACGCCCGTTTTGCGTTATGGCGGGATCAGGAACTGCATTCGATCCGCGTGCATGCCACGGCGGATCACGGCAGCCCTGAAGAGGCGATCAAGCTCTACCTCAAAGAAGAAGGCCTGCAAATCGGCGACATCGGCGCGGTGTGCCTGTCGGTGGCCGGGCCGGTGAGCGGCGATGAATTCAAGTTCACCAACAACCACTGGCGCCTGAGCAAAACCGCGTTTTGCCAGGCCCTGCAGGTGGATGAACTGTTGCTGGTCAACGATTTCTCGGCCATGGCCCTGGGCATGACCCGGCTCAAGCCCGACGAATTTCGCGTGGTCTGCGAAGGCACGCCGGAACCTTTGCGCCCAGCCGTGGTGATCGGCCCGGGTACCGGTCTTGGCGTCGGCACCTTGCTGGACCTCGGCGCAGGCCGTTGGGCAGCGTTGCCGGGGGAGGGTGGGCATGTCGACCTGCCCCTGAGCAGCCCACGGGAAACCCAATTGTGGCAACACATCTACAGCGAGATCGGGCATGTCAGCGCCGAAACCGCGTTGAGCGGTGGCGGCTTGCCACGGCTGTACCGGGCTATTTGTGCGGTGGATGGGCATGCGCCGGTGCTGGACACCCCCGAAGCCATCACTGCGGCGGGCCTGGCCGGTGACCCGGTGGCCATGGAAGTTTTGGACCAGTTCAGCATCTGGCTGGGCCGGGTGGCGGGCAATAACGTCTTGACCACCGGTGGGCGGGGTGGCGTGTACATCGTGGGTGGGGTGATACCGAGGTTTGCCGACTTCTTTATCACCAGTGGTTTCGCCAAAAGCTTTGCGGATAAAGGCTGCATGAGCGACTACTTCAAAGGTATTCCGGTGTGGCTGGTGACGGCGCCGTATTCCGGGCTGACTGGGGCGGGTGTGGCGCTTGAGCAAGCTTTTGCATAGGTCATAATGGCGCCATCGCAGGCAAGCCAGCTCCCACCGTCTGGAATGCATTCCAAGTGTGGGAGCTGGCTTGCCTGCGATGGCGGCCTAAAGGGCACCCGATGATTTAAGCCAGGCCATAACAACAAGGAGGCCCCCGTGAGCGTAATCAGTAAATCCATTCTCCTCGTCGACGACGACCAGGAAATCCGCGAATTGCTGCAAACCTACCTCAGTCGCGCCGGCTTCCAGGTTCGTGGCGTGTCCGATGGCGCGGGGTTCCGCCAGGCCATGAACGAGGCGCCGTGCGACCTGGTCATCCTCGATGTGATGTTGCCAGACGAAGACGGCTTCAGCCTGTGCCGCTGGATCCGCCAGCACCCGCGCCAGGCGCAGGTGCCGATCATCATGCTCACCGCCAGTTCCGACGAAGCCGACCGCGTGATCGGCCTGGAGCTGGGCGCCGATGACTATATCGGCAAGCCGTTCAGCCCCCGCGAGTTGCAGGCACGCATCAAGGCACTGCTGCGCCGCTGCCAGTTTGGCCAGGAGCGCAGCAGTGGCGGCGATGTGTGGGTGTTCGATGAATGGCGCCTGGATATGATCAGCCACCGCTTGTTTCATGTGGACGGTGAAGAGGTGATCCTCTCCGGCGCCGACTTTGCCTTGCTCAAGTTATTTCTCGACCACCCGCAGCAGATTCTTGACCGCGACACCATCGGCAACGCCACCCGTGGCCGCGACCTGATGCCCTTGGACCGGATCGTCGACATGGCCGTCAGCCGCCTGCGCCAGCGCCTGCGCGACACCGAGAAACCTCCGCGGCTGATCCGCACCGTGCGTGGCAGCGGCTATCAACTGGCAGCCAGCGTGGTTGCCGGCAATGCCCACTGAACCGCTGAACGAACGCCGCCGCCGCTTGCCGGTACCCCGCTCGCTGCTGGGGCGCATGTTACTGCTGACCTTGCTGGCGGTGCTGTTCGCCCAGGCGCTGTCCAGCGTGATCTGGGTGTCGCAATTGCGCGCCACCCAGCTTGAGGGCCTGGTCACCAGCGCCCGCAGCCTCGCGCATTCAATGACCGCCAGCGTGAGTTACTTCCGGTCGCTGCCGGTGGCCTATCGTCCGTTGGTACTGGACCAATTGCGCAGCATGGGTGGCACGCGTTTTGTGGTGACTCTCAACGATCGCCCGCTGGACATGCAAATACTGCCCGAAACCCCGCGCAAGCAAGCGGTACTGGTGGCGGTGGATGAAGTGCTGCGCCAGACCCTGGGCGCCGACGTGCACATCTCGGTAGAGTTCGTCAGCGCCGAAGACCTGCGCATCTTCAATGCCGGCCTGAAGCTCGACGAACTGCCACGCTCCTGGGCCCATTACGCACTGACCCTGGAGCCGGTGAACCCGCCGGTGCTGGTCACCCAGATTCAACTGGCACCCGGTGAATGGCTGTACATCGCCTCGCTGTTGCCCGAGCCCTACACCAGCCTGGAAGAACAAGGCCTGCCGTCCCAGCAGGTGTGGTTTATCGTGCTCACCAGCGGTTTTCTGCTGCTGTTCATCGGCCTGCTGGTGCACTGGCAAAGCCGGCCACTCAAGCGCCTGGCACGAGCGGCGCGGGACATGTCCCTGGGCGCCGATGTGGAGCCGGTGGCGGAAGGCGGCGGCAGTGAAGTGGTGGAAGTGGGTCGTGCGTTCAATGCCATGCGTGAACGTATCAGCCGTTACCTGACCGAGCGCAGCCAGTTGTTCAGTGCGATTTCCCATGACCTGCGCACGCCCATTACCCGCCTGCGCCTGCGCGTGGAATTACTGGAAGACGAGAACCTGCAAAACAAATTCGGCCGTGACCTGGATGAGCTGGAGTTGTTGGTCAAGGGCGCGCTGCAATGCGTTAAAGACACCGACATCCACGAAAACATCCAGCCGGTCGACCTCAACCACGTCCTCGAATGCCTGGTGGAGCCGTACCTGGCACCCCATGGCAATGGCCGAGTGACCCTCGATGGGGCGGCGCTGTCAGCCTACCCAGGCAAGCCGCTGGCGCTCAAGCGTTGCATCGGCAACCTGATCGACAACGCGCTCAAGTACGGGCAGAACGCGCATTTGCATATCGAAGACGATGGCGTGCAGTTCATCCTGCACGTGGATGATGAGGGCCCAGGCGTGCCGCAGCAGCGACTGGAGCAAGTGTTTGAACCGCACTTTCGCCTGGCCGGCCAGCAGCAGGGTTACGGGTTGGGGTTGGGGATTGCGCGCAACATTGCCCACAGCCATGGGGGCGAAGTGAGTTTGCAGAACCTGCGCGAAGGCGGCCTGCGCGTCACCTTGCAACTTCCCCGCGGATTAGACTGAATATACGCAGGACTACTGTGGGAGCTGGCTTGCCTGCGAAGGCGGCCTGACAGGCAACACAGTTGGACTGGGTACATATCCGTTATTTAGGTAACGGCCACTTAGGGTTCCGCTCTGACAGCCAGCCCTTTCAAGGTCTTTTCGTTTTGGCAGCCTTGATTACCCTGTCCGTTGAAACATGCGCATTCACCGCCTTGCCTTGCACCCATGTCTTGGGTTTAGGCACCTTGGGGCCGCGGGGACTTTTCGCAACTTGTTTGGGGTGGATGTTTCTGGCCAGCTCCAACAAACGCTGGGCCAACTTTTCCACAGGGATGGCGGGAAGATATTCCGAGGGCAGTGCAATCTGCATTCCCTCATAACCACTCCTGACCTGGACCGCCAAGTGATAGATCGAGGCTTCCCAGCCATCAGCTGGGTCTCCCGATGGGCTTGCTCCACGCTTCGCTTGAGTACGGCCAGGACGTTGTAGGCCAACACTGCCGTAGTGAACCCGAGCAAGGCGGCCTTTGGGCTGCCGAGAGTTTCGATTTCACTTTCCAGGATCGCTTCCAGTCGCTGGAACATACCTTCAATGCTCCAGCGGCGGCGATAGAGTTGCGCGATCTGCTCAGCGCTGACGCTTTCAGGCAGGTTGCTCCAGAACATCAAGCTGCTGTCACCCGAGTCTGTTGGCGAATGAAGCGTCAGTTCGACGCGCCGACATTGGTAACCGCCTCTGACCTGGATGATCTGCTCACGCACAGAGCCTGTTTCCACAGGCACGGATTCTTGCCACTCACCCTCTTGAATCAGGCGTGGATGTTTGGCTTGCTGGCGAATGACAAAGGACGTCTGGACCTGCTCACAAGCTTCCATTACCGGAAGCGTGCAGTAGAGTCGGTCAGCCAGCCACACCTGGCAGAGGCAACACGCAAACGCGCTCGCTGGCGTAGGCATCCTCACATGCCTGAAGGTCGATGACCTGATCGAGATCAGGATCGTAGACCACTACCGAAAAACCGGGACGAGCCGCACCTCGCTCCTGGCGTAAAGCCCCCAGACGCTTCTCAGTGGATGCCAGGTGATTGCCATCTACCACGCGAACCTGCCAGTCCGGCAGCATCGTCGTGCAACCCAGTTCTTTGATGGTTGGAGTCAGTCGTTGCGCACAACCGGTGACCAGAGCACGCAATAGCGCGGGTTCGGTACGACTGATCTTGTCGTAAAGCGCCGCCAAGCTGACAGGGAGATCTTCCAGTTGCCGCGCAGCGGCGTGCAGGGATGGCTTCAAGCCCAATGAAACAAGGGACATCAGCTTGATTATGGTCGAGAACAGTAGTTCACGAGAATACTGCCGTTGCCGATGTTCTTCGAAGACCTGATCGACCCACTCAGGGGCAATAGCTTGTTCCAGCGCCAATTTGGCCATGACGCTGGCAGGTGCTTTTTTCTCGAAACGCGCTAGAACATCGGCCCACATCGTTTGGGATCCCTGAATGAAATTTCAGGGGATTTTACCGAAGACCTTGAAAGGGATGGCTCTGACAGCGGCTCACTTTTGAAAAGCGCAAAAGTAAGCAAAACGCTCTTGCCCCACCACTCGGCACCTCGCCTAGGCTCGGTGTGCCCGTAATCCGCCAGTGATTTGGGGGGCCGCCGCCACGCGCCATCCATGGCGCGGGGCGGCTAAACCGGCATCCCTGCCGGTTTACCCCCCAAATCCCTGTCGAATTCCGGCCAGCGTGGTTTAACGGGGCGCCTAAGATCAAAAGCAGATCAAGATCAAGAGCGGCTCGCTTCGCATCGTGGTTACCGTCGGCTGCTACAGGCTACAAAGTTGTGTAGATACCTATGCTGCGATGACGATGGGTCAGTTAATACAATAGTGACTGACACACCGCCATCGCAGGCAAGCCAGCTCCCACATTTTGCTACGCGTGCATCAGATGCTTTGACGCAGTCTGGCCAAGTCGCGCAGCGGCGGCGCACCAAACAACCGGCTGTACTCCCGGCTGAACTGCGACGGGCTTTCATACCCCACCCGATACCCCGCTGCCGAGGCCTCCAGCCCTTCGGCAATCATCAGCCGCCGGGCTTCCTGCAAGCGCAGTTGCTTCTGGTATTGCAACGGGCTCATGGCGGTGATCGCTTTGAACCGGTGGTGCAAGGTCGAGACGCTCAGGTTCACTTCCTTGGCCAGGTCGTCGATACGCAGCGGCTGTTCGTAGTTACCGTTCAACCAAGTGATCGCCTGGCTCACCCGATGGCTCTGGCTGTTAGCCACAGCAATTTCATACAGGCGATAACCCTGTGGGCCACGCAGCAAACGGTAGAGAATTTCACGGTTGATCAGCGGCGCGAGCATCGCGATGTCTTTAGGCGTGTCCAGCAAGCGGGTCAGGCGCAGCACCGCATCGAGCAGTGCGTGATCGATGCGGTCGACGTACATGCCTCGCGAGGTCGGGCGTGAGGGCACGCCCATCGGCCCGGCCTCTGCGATCAGCGCGGTGAGCTGCGCCGGGTCGATGTTGATGCGCACCGAGAGGTTCGGGTCCTCGGCGGTGGCGTCGATGATGCGGCCGGCCACCGGCATCGCCACCGAGAACACCAGGTAGTTGAGCGGGTCGTAGGCAAAGATCTCGTCGGCCAGGCGCACTTCCTTGCTGCCACTGGCGAGGATGCACAGTGCGGGTTCCACCAACACCGGCATGAAATCCCGTGGCGCATTGTGGCGGTTCAGGTACAGCGAGGTGATCGCCGTGCCGTAGGAGCCGTCCTCCCAGGTATGGCGGTGCACGATACTGGCCAGCTCGGCGCGTTGTTTCTCCATCTCGGCATCGAGGGGTACGGACTTGGATTCGGGCGACGGCATGGGGCGTCCTCTACACGCTGCTTTGATGGGCTCAGCTTAGCGGCGGCTTTTCAAATAGTGTTACGTCGATTCTGCAGGATCCTTGCCTGATCCTGCGAGATAGCGTGAATCAGGCAAGTGCGCAGCCTGTCATCTGCCTGAAACAAGGGGCCTGGGCCTGGAATAAATCCTGAGGCCGAACGTCCTCCCTACGCTTCTCGCAGGATTGTGCAATAAGCCTGCAGGAATTGACTAACCGCGCCCACCCCCGCGCCGTTATCTTTGATCCTGTGGCAACACGCCCTCATTGTGCTTGCCGAGCATCACTTCTCAACGGGAGAGTCGAACATGTCCACCCCCATTCCCGCGAGCCATATGGCCTTTATCCGTGCCCGTAGCGGGTGCAGCCCCGAACTCGGTGCACGCTTGAGCAGTTTGATTGAACCGGGTCGCCAGGCCCAGGGTTGCCTGCAATTCTCGTTGCAGCATTCCCAGGTCGACCCCGATGTGTGGCTGGTGTCCGGGTTCTGGAGCAGCGAGCAGGCCATGAGCGCCTACTTCAGCTCTCCGGCCCTGATGATCTTCACTGAGCTGCTGAACGACATGGTCGTGCGCAGCATGGACTTCCAGACCTTCACCGACGCATCGGCCGTACAGGCCTACGGCGAGTACCTGCAACTGGCCGGTTAACGGTTAGAATGGCCGACTTTCCATTGGCCAGGACCTGCAACATGGCACGTAAACAATTTGCCCACCACGAAGCCGTTTCCGCCGTAGTACCGGGCGAAGGTGGCTACAGCGCCGCCGTCGCCGTCAAGGCACTGGATGGCATGGGCGCACCCAGGTTTCACAAGATCCTTGATGGGCAGACGTTCAAGACGGCCTCCGACGCTGACGATGCCGCCACTGAGCAGCTTGGACGGTTGATTGATGTGGATGAAGAAGGCCAACTGAGCTGGGCTCCCGCCGCACTGTAGGAGCGAGCTTGCTCGCGAAAAACTCAAGAGCACCGCGTTCAGCCTGGTGCCCCGCGTTATCGTTGACGATCTTCGCGAGCAAGCTCGCTCCTACAGGGGTTATTGAGGTCTGTACATCTTGAACAGTGCTTCCGGCCCCAGCTGGAAATAATCCGCCGGGCCACCCCCACGCAAAATCGGCTCGGCGGCAGCAGTGTCGTAGATCCCATCCTTGAGCAACCACTTGGCGATGTGCACCGCAACCACCTCGCCCAGCACCAGCCAGCTTGGCACCAACTGTTGGTCGGCACGTTGCAGTTGGATGATCTGCGTCACCTTGCACTCGAACGACACCGGGCTCTCGCCCACCCGTGGTACGCCGACGATTTTCGAAGCCACCGGCGTCAGCCCGGACAGTTCGAATTCATTCACCTCGGGCGATACCGGCGCGCAGCTCTGGTTCATCTGCTCGGCCAGCGGGCGGGTGGCCAGGTTCCAGACGAATTCGCCGGTCTGTTCGATATTGTTCAGGCTGTCTTTGCGCCCGACACTGGAAAACCCAATGATCGGCGGAATGTAGTTGAACGCATTGAAGAAGCTGTAGGGCGCCAGGTTCAGGCGGCCTTCGCGGTCGTGGGAGGAGATCCAGCCAATCGGGCGTGGGCCGACGATGGCATTGAACGGGTCATGGGGCAGGCCGTGGCCGTTGGCGGGTTCGTAAAAGTGGATATCGTCGGGCATGGCCGGGTTCCTGCTACGCGGTTTGAGAGACCGTCATAGTGCAATTCATGGCAGTGAATTTCCACGGTGCCCATGGATTTTTCATACATAGGCCACCTATTTTTCACAGCTTTCCCTTCAGTCTGCGCCCAAGGTCAATACCCCCTATAAGACTGAGCCTTGGAGCCATTTACTGCATGAACAAACTTCCTCAGATCACCCTGGCGTTCTGGGTCATGAAAATCTGCGCAACCACCTTGGGCGAAACCGCTGGGGACTTGCTGTCGATGACCTTGAACGTTGGCTACGCCATCAGCTCCATGATCCTCATCAGCGTGTTCCTGGTGACCCTGGTGACGCAACTCTGGTCGAAAACCTACAACCCGGTGCTGTACTGGATCGTGATTTTGTCCACCAGCACGGCGGGTACCACGATGTCCGACTTCATGGACCGCACGCTGGGGCTGGGCTACGCCACGGGGTCGATGATCCTGATCGTGATCTTGATGATCATCTTTGCGGTGTGGCACCTCAGTGGTGACTCGCTGAACGTAAACAAGGTGCAGACCTTCCGGGGCGAGCTGTTTTACTGGATGGCGATCCTGTTTTCCAACACCTTGGGCACCGCATTGGGCGATTTTCTCGCGGACGATTCGGGGTTGGGCTTCGCCGGTGGCGCATTGCTGATCGGTTCGACCATCGCCGCGGTGGTGGCGCTCAAGTACTTCACGCGCATCTCGTCGGTGCTGTTGTTCTGGGTGGCGTTTGTACTGACACGGCCGTTTGGCGCGACCTTGGGGGACTTCCTGACCAAACCCCATGAAAAGGGCGGCCTGGATTTTGGCACCGTCGGTTCATCGGCGGTGTTGGCGGCGGTGCTGCTGGTGATGATTGCGGGCGCCTCGTATGCGCAACGGCGTTATGGACGCAATGAGGCCGCAGAGTTGTCCTAAGACTAAATGTGGGAGCGGGCTTGCCCGCGATTGCGGTGGGTCAGTTGATACAACTTTGACTGATCCTCCGCTATCGCGAGCAAGCCCGCTCCCACATTATTAGTCGGTGGTGATCCGAGAGTGTTTGCGAGTGTCTTTCATGGTCACGTACACCATCAACGACACCGCGATACACGCGGTCACGTACCAGTAGTAGCCAGTTTCCATACCGATGCTCTTGAACCACAGCGCGATATATTCAGCGGTACCGCCGAAGATCGACACGGTCAGGGCATACGGCAGGCCTACGCCCAGGGCGCGGATTTCGGTCGGGAACAGCTCGGCCTTCACCACGGCGTTGATCGAGGTGTAGCCGCTGACGATGATCAACGCTGCCATGATCAGGAAGAACGCGCCCCACCAGCTTTGGATGGTGTGCAGGGTGGTGAGGATCGGCACGGTGAACAGGGTGCCAAGCACGCCGAAGGCGATCAGGATCGGGCGGCGGCCGATTTTATCCGACAGCCCGCCGATGATCGGTTGCAGGCACATGAACAGAAACAGCGTCGCCGCTGAAATGGTGGTGGAGTCGGAGATGCTCATGCCGACGGTGTTCACCAGGTATTTCTGCATGTAGGTGGTGTAGGTGTAGAACGCCAGGGTGCCGCCCATGGTCAGGCCGACCACGGTCAGCAGTTCCTTGGGGTGGCGCATCAAGGTGCGCATTGCGCTTTCCTTGGCTTTTTCTTTCTTGGTGAACGACTCGGTTTCTTCCATGCCACGACGCAGGTACAGCGCGACCACTGCACACAGCGCGCCGATGGCGAACGGGATGCGCCAGCCCCAGGCGTACAACTGCTCGGTGGTGAGCACCTGTTGCAGCACAATCAGCACCGCCAGCGCGATGAGCTGGCCGGAGATCAGGGTCACGTACTGGAAGCTGGAGTAGAAACCGCGACGTTCCTTGGTGGCCATCTCACTGAGGTAAGTGGCAGAGGTACCGTATTCGCCGCCGACCGACAGACCCTGCAGCAGGCGGGCAAACACCAGCAGGATCGGCGCACCGATACCAATGACCTCATAGCCGGGGCTCAGGGCAATCAGCAGCGAGCCGAAGCACATCAGGTACACCGAGGCCATCAAGGCTTTTTTACGCCCGACTTTGTCGGCGTACAGGCCCATCAGCCAGCCACCGATCGGGCGCATCAGGAAGCCCACGGCGAAGATCGCGGCGGTGTTGAGCAGTTGGGCAGTAGTGTCGCCTTTGGGGAAGAAGGCTTTGGCAAAATACAGCGAGAAGGCGGCGTAGACGTACCAGTCGTACCATTCGACCATGTTGCCGACTGATCCGCTGAAAATCGACTTGATGCGGCTGGAGGTGGTGCGCTCCTGCGCTTTTGCGGCCGTCGATCCCAGAGGCACGGTATTGGAGTTATCCATTAAAGGATCCTTCATCTAGTTGTTTTTATGGAGCGGCGCGTGCGCAGCCTGTTCGGGCTATAGCAGGAGCTGTGCCAGGTAGAGGAAGGCCCGGAATAGAAGGGTTGCGGGATTTTTTTGAGCGGAAAATCGCTGATGGTTTTGGGGTGATGAGCGGAAATTCGCTTATGGCTGCAGTGATCGTTCCCACGCTCTGCGTGGTAACGCCTGTGGTGACGCTCCGCGTCGCGCCTTTAAAAAGCGACGCAGAGCGTCTTAGGCTGCGTTTCCACGCGGAGCGTGGGAACGATCAGAGCGGGATCAGAGAAACATCTCCCTCACCAACCCATGCCGCTGCATCTTCTCATTGAAGGTACGGCGCGGCAGTTGCAACTCGGCCAGCACCGCCTTGATATCGCCCTTGTGACGCGTCAACGCGGCCTTCAGGCAGTGTGCCTCGAACGCCTCCTGCTGCGCCGCCAACGACTGGCCGGCTTCGATCCCTTGCGGTTCCGGCTCGTCCAGCCCCAACACCTGGCGCTCGGCGACGTTGGCCAGTTCGCGCACATTGCCCGGCCAGTCATGGCTGAGCAGGCGCCCCAGCTGTGGCCCACTCAAGGGCTCGACCTGGCGGCCCAGACGCTCGGCGGCGTTTTGCGCAAAATGCTCGTACAGCAGCGGAATATCTTCGCGACGTTCACGCAATGGCGGCAGGCGCAGTTGCGCGACGTTGAGCCGATAGGCCAGGTCTTCGCGAAAACGCCCGGCACGGGCTTCTTCGAGGAGGTCGGGCTTGGTGGCGGCGATGATGCGCAGGTCCACCTGGATACTCTGGTTGGAGCCCAGCCGCTCCAGTTTCTGCTCTTGCAATACGCGCAGCAATTTCACCTGTTGGGCCAGGGGCATGCTTTCGATTTCATCCAGGAACAAGGTGCCGCCGTGGGCATATTCCAGCTTGCCGATACGTTTGCCCTGGGCGCCGGTGAAGGCGCCGCTTTCATGCCCGAACAGTTCGGCTTCGAACAACTGCTCGGGGATCGCCGCGCAATTGAGGGCCACGAAGGGCTTCTTGGCGCGAGGGCCGAAGTCGTGCAGGCAGCGGGCGACCAGCTCCTTGCCGCTGCCGGTCTCGCCACGAATCAGCACATTGACCGGCAAGCTCGCCAAGTCCAGCACTTGGCGGCGCAAACTTTGCAGGCCCTTGGACACGCCCAGCAGGCTGGACTCCAACTGCGCGCGATGATCGGCCTGTTGATGCAGGCGGCGGTTTTCCAGGATCAGCCCGCGCTTGTCCAGCGCCCGGCGCAGGCTGTTGAGCAAGGCGTCGGGGCTGAAGGGTTTTTCCAGGAAGTCGTAGGCCCCGTCGCGCATGGCTTCGACGGCCATTGGCACGTCGCCATGGCCGGTGAGCAAAATCACTGGCAAATCGGCATCGCGGCGCTGCACCTCGGCCAACAGCTCAAGGCCGCTGAGCCCCGGCATGCGCACGTCACTCAGTATCACCCCGGCAAAGTCCTTGGGCAGTTGCGCCAGGCACTCTTCGGCGCGGCTGAATAACTGCACGTCAAACCCCGACAGGCTCAGCCATTGCTCGACGGCCGTGCGAATACTGGCTTCGTCATCGACCACAATCACCGCGTTCAACATAGGTCTGGCGTCTCCAGGGCGATAGGCAGGGTCAAGGTGAAAATCGCGCCATCGCCACGGTTGGCGGCACTCAGGCGGCCGCCCAGTTCATGCACGATAGCGTAGGACACCGCGAGCCCCAAGCCGAGCCCGTCGCCCACCGGTTTGGTGGTGAAAAACGGGTCGAACACGCTGCTCAAATGTTCTTCGGCAATCCCGCCGCCGCTGTCGCAGACGCTCAACTGCCACAGTTGCTGATCGGCGTGCAGGCGGATTTCCAGGCGCTTGCGCGGTTTGTCGGCCATGGCATCGAGGGCGTTGCGCAACAGGTTGATCAGCACCTGTTCGAGGCGGATCGCGTCGCCGCGTACCCAGGCCGGGCGGGTGAGGTCCAGCACCACACCGATGGCTTCGTCACGCAGGCGCGCATCGAGCAGGTGCAGGGATTGGTCGACCACCGTCGCCAGGTCCAGCTTTTCGCGCAGGCCACTGGGGCTCTTGCGGGCGAACGTCTTGAGGTGGCCGGTGAGCGCGGCCATGCGCGTGAGCATGTCATCCAGCGGTGTGAGGGCCTTGTAGGCATCGTCCACGCGACCATGGTCGAGCAGCAGCCGCAGCGTCGCCAGTTGCATGCGCTGGGCGGTCAGTGGTTGGTTGATTTCATGGGCGAGGGCGGCCGACATCTGCCCCAATGCCGCCAGCTTGGCCGACTGCACCAGGCCATCCTGGGCGGTGCGCAACGCCTGGGTGCGTTCTTCGACCAATTGCTCCAGCTCTTCTCGGCTGCGCTGGCGCAAGCGGGCCAGGCGCCAGCGTTGGCTGAGGAACAGCACCAGAAACACCAGTGCCAGCCACGAACCCGCAGCGGCAAGGCCCGCGTTGCGTTGGTCTTCAAAGGCAAACTGGGGTTTGCGCAACAGGTGCAGAGTCCAGCCTTCGCGCTTGAGCGGCAGCGACTCCCAGATGTAATTGGCGTTGCCGTCGGGGCCGTTGACGCGGATCAAGTGGCTGTTTTCGTCAAAGCGTTGCAGGGGCTGGGTGTCCAGTGGCTGCAGTTGTTTCTTGTCGTATTGGCGGGTGGCCTTGAGTTCGGCCAGGTCATTTTCGGACAACGGCCGCAGGTTGCGATAACGCCAGCCCGGCTGGTTGGCGATAAACACGATGCCTCGCGCATCGCTGACCAACAGCAGGTCATTGCCCTGGGCCCATTCGCGCTCCAGCTCGGGGAACTCCAGCTTGACCACCATGGCGCCGAGGAACTGCTCGTGCTCATCCACGACCGCGCTGGAAAGAAAGTAGCCTGGAATGCCCGTGGTCACCCCCACCGCATAAAAGCGCCCGGTGCCCTGGCTCAGGGTCTGGCTGAAATACGGCCTGAACGCGTAGTTGTGGCCGACATAGCTGCTGGGCAGGTTCCAGTTGCTGGCGGCCACGGCCAGGCCGGTGCGGTCCATCAGTTCCAGGGTCGAAGACTGCGCGGCGCCGTTGATACGCTCCAGCTTGCGGTTGAGCCGGTCTTGCGTGGCGGCGTCCAGCGGGCCCTTCAAGGCGCTGATCATTTCCGAGTCCAGCGCCAGCACGGCGGGCAGGGCACGGTAGCGTTCGATCAGGGTGTGCAGCGAGTTGGCGTACAGCGCGAGCTGCTGATTGGCACGGGCGGCGTCGTCCACCAGGGCCTGGCGTTCGGCATGGCGCGTGGCCAAGGCGGCGGCCAGCACCGCACCGGCGATGATCAACAGGGAATAGAAGGTCAGGCGCAGGGGGCGAGGGATCACGATCATACGATGATGAACAGGCACGGTAAGGGGCGAGCACCATAGCATGGGCGGCTCATATCTTGTGACCAAGGAGCTTGTGTGGGGGCTGGCAAGCCTGCGATGACGGCCTGCCAGCCGACGGCTATCTACCTGACACCCCACGATCGCAATGTGTGCGGGCTTGCTCGCGAAGGCGGCCTGGCAGGCGACACAGTTGGATTGTGTGTATATCCATTGCTGCGGTAACGGCCGCTTAGGGTTCCGCCCTGACGGCGGCTCACTTTTGAAAAGCGCAAAAGTAAGCAAAACGCTCTTGCCCCACCACTCGGCACCTCGCTGGGGCTCGGTGTGCCCGTAATCCGCCAGTGATTTGGGGGGGCGCCGCCACGCGCCATCCATGGCGCGGGGCGGCTAAACCGGCATCCCTGCCGGTTTACCCCCCAAATCCCTGTCGAATTCCGGCCAGCGTGGTTTAACGGGGCGCCTGAGATCAAGATCACAAGCAGATCAAGATCAAGAGCGGCTCGCTTCGCATCGTGGGTAGGGCATAAAAAAGGCGACTGGGCCATGGGGCCGCAGTCGCCTTTATGCTTGTGGAGAAAGTGCTTACTGCACTTCTACCGCCAGGCTGTCACTGATCTTTTTCTGCCAGATGGCAGGACCGGTGATGTGGACGGATTCACCTTTGCTGTCCACGGCAACGGTGACCGGCATGTCTTTGACGTCGAACTCGTAGATGGCTTCCATGCCCAGTTCGGCGAAGGCAACCACGCGCGACTTCTTGATGGCTTGGGCCACCAGGTAAGCGGCGCCGCCCACGGCCATCAGGTACACGGCCTTGTGGTCCTTGATCGCTTCGATGGCGGTCGGGCCGCGTTCGGATTTGCCGATCATGCCCAGCAGGCCGGTTTGCTCGAGGATCTGGCGGGTGAACTTGTCCATCCGCGTCGCGGTGGTCGGGCCAGCAGGGCCAACCACTTCTTCGCGCACCGGATCAACCGGGCCGACGTAGTAGATAAAGCGGCCCTTGAGGTCCACCGGCAAGGTTTCGCCCTTGTTCAGCATCTCGACCATGCGCTTGTGCGCCGCGTCGCGACCGGTGAGCATCTTGCCGTTGAGCAGTACGGTTTCGCCCGGCTTCCAGCTCTGCACTTCTTCCGGGGTCAGGGTGTCGAGGTTGACGCGACGGGCCGATGGGCCGGCTTCCCAGACGATTTCCGGGTAGGCGTCCAACGGTGGCGCTTCCAGCGACGCCGGGCCCGAGCCGTCGAGCACGAAGTGCGCGTGACGGGTGGCGGCGCAGTTGGGGATCATGCACACCGGCAGGGAAGCGGCGTGGGTCGGGTAGTCCATGATCTTCACGTCGAGCACGGTGGTCAGGCCACCCAGGCCCTGGGCGCCGATGCCCAACTGGTTGACCTTCTCGAACAGCTCCAGGCGCATTTCTTCGATACGGTTCTGCGGGCCGCGCTTTTTCAGCTCGTGGATGTCGATGGACTCCATCAACACTTCCTTGGCCATTACCGCGGCTTTCTCGGCGGTGCCGCCGATGCCGATGCCGAGCATGCCCGGTGGGCACCAGCCGGCACCCATGGTCGGAACGGTCTTGAGCACCCAGTCGACGATCGAGTCGGACGGGTTGAGCATGGCCATTTTCGACTTGTTCTCGGAACCGCCACCCTTGGCCGCCACGTCCACTTCCACGGTGTTACCCGGGACGATGGAGTAGTGGATGACCGCTGGGGTGTTGTCCTTGGTGTTCTTGCGGGCGCCAGCCGGGTCGGCGAGGATCGAGGCGCGCAGGACGTTTTCCGGCAGGTTGTAGGCGCGACGCACGCCTTCGTTGATCATGTCGTCCAGGCCCATGGTGGCGCCGTCCCAACGCACGTCCATACCCACGCGCACGAACACGGTGACGATACCGGTGTCCTGGCAGATCGGCCGATGGCCGGTGGCACACATGCGCGAGTTGATCAGGATCTGGGCGATGGAGTCACGGGCCGCCGGCGATTCTTCGCGCAGGTAGGCTTCGTGCATGGCCTGGATGAAGTCAACGGGGTGGTAGTAGGAAATGAATTGCAGGGCGTCGGCAACGCTCTGAATCAGGTCGTCTTGCTTGATCACGGTCATGAGTCGCGCTCCTCTATAAGGGAACATTCAATAAAGATGGCGTCAGTGTTGCATCGGTCGGCTGAAGCCATCTTTCCAAGGCACGCCAGAATGGTGCAGGCGCGACGCTAAAAAGGCGCGGCAGTATAACCCGGCACGGTGGCCGATACACCCGACTATGGTCACGAATGCCCGGCCCGGTTATCTGTAGGAGCGAGCTTGCTCGCGAAAAACGTGAATCTGGTGGGTTTCATCTGGTTGTCCGCGTTATCGTTGGCGCTCTTCGCGAGCAAGCTCGCTCCTACCTAGAGAGGTAACGGCGTTATGCCTGAACTGTACGTCGGCGAACGCCACTGGTCGGTCACCTCCGGCAGCAACCTGCTGGATGCCTTGAATCAGGCCGGCGTGGCCGTGCCCTTCAGTTGCCGGGCCGGCAGTTGCCATGCGTGCCTGGTGCGTTGCGAGGGTGAGGTTGACGACCAGCAGCCCGAAGCCCTGAGCCCGACGCAGCGCCAGCAAGGTTGGCGCCTGGCGTGCCAGTGCCGGGTCAGTGCGGATCTGAAGGTCGAAGCGTTTGACCCCCAGCGCGATGGCCTGCCCAGCCAGGTGGTGGGCGCCGATTGGCTGAGTTCGACGGTACTGCGCCTGCGCCTGCAACCGGAACGTGCCCTGCGGTACAGCGCCGGGCAGCATCTGGTGCTGTGGGCGGGGCAGGTGGCGCGCCCTTATTCCCTGGCGAGCTTGCCCCAGGAAGAGCCGTACCTGGAGTTTCATATCGAGTGCCGCCAGCCTGGTGCATTCAGCGATGCGGCGCGACAGTTCAAGGTCGGTGAGCCTCTACGCCTGGGCGAGCTGCGGGGTGGAGCGCTGCACTATGATCCTGACTGGCAATCGCGGCCATTGTGGCTGCTGGCTTCCGGTACCGGCCTGGGCCCCTTGTGGGGCGTGTTGCGCGAGGCACTGCGCCAGGATCATCAAGGCGAGGTTCGCGTGATTCACCTGGCCCATGAGGCCGAGGCTCATTATCTGGCCGAACCTCTGGCGGCGCTTGCCGCGCAGCATGGGAACCTGACCGTGGAGCTATGGACTACAGCGCAGTTGCAGCCGGCATTGGCACAACTGCGACTGGTTTCCCGCCAAACCCTGGCCTTGCTCTGCGGGCACCCGGCCAGCGTCGAGGCCTTTTCCAAGCGCTTGTTCCTGGCGGGACTGCCGCGTAATCAACTGCTGGCGGATGTGTTCCTGCCCCGCCCTTCCACTTTATGAAAAGCCAGCTCCCACAGTAGACCGAGTTGTCTGACCAGGCACGGATTACTGTGGGAGCTGGCTTGCCTGCGATGGCGGCCTGGCAGTCAACACAGTTGGATTGTGTGCATATCCATTGCTGCGGTAACGGCTACTTAGGGTTCCGCCCTGACGGCGGCTCACTTTTGAAAAGCGCAAAAGTAAGCAAAACGCTCTTGCCCCACCACTCGGCACCTCGCCTAGGCTCGGTGTGCCCGTAATCCGCCAGTGATTTGGGGGGCCGCCGCCACGCGCCATCCATGGCGCGGGGCGGCTAAACCGGCATCCCTGCCGGTTTACCCCCCAAATCCCTGTCGAATTCCGGCCAGCGTGGTTTAACGGGGCGCCTGAGATCAAGATCACAAGCAGATCAAGAGCAAGATCAAGAGCGGCTCGCTTCGCATCGTGGTTAGTGTTGAGCGCTACAGAGTTTTGTAGATACCTATGCTGCGATCAGGCCCTGAAGTTCAACACATTGGCCTGCATTGAAATGCAAAAAGCCCCGCCATTCACATGGCGGGGCTTTTGTTTTTCAGCCTGTCACTCAGACCTGCGGGTCGCCTACATGCAGGATCTTCATGCCATTGGTGCCACCGGTGGTGTGGTAGCTGTCGCCCTTGGTCAGGATGACCCAGTCGCCTTTCTCCACGACGCCGCGTTTAACCAGCTCGTCGATCGCCTTCTGGCTGACTTCGTTCGGCGCCAGCGACGCCGGGTCGAACGGGATGGTGTACACGCCACGGAACATGGCCGCGCGGGCCTGGGCTTCGCGGTGTGGGGTGAACGCGTAGATCGGCACCGAGGAACGGATGCGCGACATGATCAACGGCGTGTAGCCACTTTCGGTCAAGGCGATGATCGCTTTCACGCCCGGGAAGTGGTTGGCGGTGTACATGGCAGCCAGGGCGATGCTCTGGTCGCAGCTTTCGAAGACCTTGCCGATGCGGTGGCTGGAGGTCTTGCTGGTCGGGTGCTTTTCGGCACCGACGCAGATACGCGCCATGGCCTGCACGGCCTCCAGCGGGTACGGGCCAGCAGCACTTTCAGCCGAGAGCATCACGGCGTCGGTGTAGTCGAGCACGGCGTTGGCCACGTCGGACACTTCGGCACGGGTCGGCATCGGGTTCTGGATCATCGACTCCATCATCTGGGTCGCCACGATCACCGCTTTGTTGTGGCGGCGTGCGTGCAGGATGATCTTCTTCTGGATACCGATCAGCTCGGCGTCACCGATTTCCACGCCCAGGTCGCCACGGGCAACCATCACGGCATCGGAAGCCTTGATCAGGCCGTCGAGGGTTTCATCGTCGGCCACGGCTTCAGCACGTTCGATCTTCGCTACCAGCCAGGCGGTACCGCCGGCTTCGTCGCGCAGCTTACGAGCGTATTCC
The DNA here is from genome assembly GCF_030687795.1 of Pseudomonas sp. FP215. NCBI lineage: Bacteria > Pseudomonadati > Pseudomonadota > Gammaproteobacteria > Pseudomonadales > Pseudomonadaceae > Pseudomonas > Pseudomonas sp. FP215. Next base: position 5,297,078 of record NZ_CP117447.1, on the reverse strand, counting down.
ATGTCGGCGGCGTCGCGCGGGAAGGACACGGCGAGGTAGTCCACTTCCATTTCGGCGGCGAGCTTGATGTCGGCCTTGTCTTTTTCAGTCAGGGCCGGCGCCGTCAGGCCACCACCGCGACGGTTGATGCCTTTGTGGTCGGACAGCGGGCCGCCGATGATCACGGTGCAGTTCAGTTCGGTTGGCGTGGCAGTGTCGACGCGCATCACCACACGACCGTCGTCCAGCAGCAGTTCGTCACCGACGCCGCAGTCCTTGACCAGGTCCGGGTAGTCGATGCCCACCACGTCCTGGGTGCCTTCGGTCAGCGGGTGGCTGGTGGAGAAGGTGAATTTGTCACCAATTTTCAGCTCGATCCGCTTGTTGGTGAATTTGGCGATACGGATTTTCGGGCCTTGCAGGTCGCCCAACAGTGCAACGAAGCGGCCATGCTTGGCGGCGAGGTCACGCACCAGCTTGGCGCGAGCCTTGTGCTCGTCCGGGGTGCCGTGGGAGAAGTTCAGACGGGCGACGTCCAAACCAGCCAGAATCAGCTGTTCGAGGACTTCCGGCGAGTTACTGGCCGGGCCAAGGGTGGCGACGATTTTGGTACGACGGACGGACATGCACGGACTCCTGAGTTCAAGCGCTGGGGAAGGCTACTATGCTCTTTCGTTGTAGTCATTGTTCGTTTGCACTACTTATCGACGATTGGCTTGTTTTGGCTGCGGTTGAATGGGCAAACGCCTTGAAGATTTTCGACCAGGGGTCGATACACTGCACAAGACAGGAGAACCCCATGCGAATTTTGCTCGTTGCTGCCCTGGCCGCCAGTGTTGTCGGCTGTACCCGCTGGTCGATGGACCACCATTTGAACAACGCTTACCGCGCCTATGGGGTGGGTGATTGCCAGCGTGTCACCCTGGAGTTGTCCCAGGTCGATCGCGAGAGCCGTACCCGCCGCTACGTGCAACCGGAGGTTTCGATGTTGCGCGGGCAGTGCCTGGAGCGCCAGAAACTGTTTGTCGATGCCGCACAGACCTATCAGTTCATCATCGGCCACTACCCGTCGAGCGAGTACGCCTATCGAGCCCGCGCGCGGCTCGATACCTTGCAACAATTGGGGCATCTGCCGGCTGCAGGCCTGGCAAAACCACGGCCTGCGTCGCTGTAAGGGTATTTGTCGCTTCAGAGCTGGCCGGTCGCCAGTCTTGCGCTATTCTTTGAATGTCTGTTTGTGCAGTTTCCCATTCGAACGGATGCAAGGCCCGGATTCGGCAGCTGTTTGGTGACAAGCGGTACCTGTTGTCACACCGAGATCCAGGGAGAGCAAGCGGTTGCTTGTTCCGAATCACTGGCACGGCCAGATTTTTGGCTATTGGATGGCGACTTCACCATGTTTACCGAACGACGGATCGAACGGCATCAACTGCCGTATTTTTTGCAGGTGTTCAATCGTATTACTGACAAGCCAATCGGCTTTCTTGGAAATGTGTCTGAAAACGGGCTGATGCTGATCAGTTCGTTACCCATGATGACCGAGGTGGATTTCGAGCTGCGCTTGAAAGTGCCGGCGGCGCAAGGCGAGTTCAAGGTGATTGACCTCACGGCAACCTGCTTGTGGAGCCACGAAGATGTCACCCCGCAGCATTACGACTCGGGGTTCAGCGTGCTCGAGGCGCCCGAAGAGTACCGGCATCTGATCAACGCGCTGTTGCAGTACTTCAGCTTTTATCCTTTGCAGGCCTCTGTCTGAATTATGCGTGGGGTCGTGACCATTTCCTGGCCATGGCCCTGCGCAGTCATCCTCAGAATACCCCGGCCTTTTTCCATTCCAGATAGCGCGTGACCAGCCCGGCACCCAGCGCCGATGGCAAGGTATCCAGCACCGAGAGCCCATGGGCACTCAAGCGATCATGGCGTTGGTTGCGGGTATTGAGGTAATCGACCGTGCCGCAGTAAGCCAGCGCTTCGGGCAATGTTTGCACAGGGGCCTGGCGTAGTTGGTCGAGGACCTCTTCCCTCAGACTGGCCACCAGTACGCGGTGATGCCTACCGATACGCTGGACGGCGGCCATCAAGGCTTCATCCTCCTCATCCCGCAGGTTGGTGACGATGATCACCAGTGCCCGGCGTTTTTGCCGTGCCAGCAATTGGCTGGCGGCAGCCTGGTAGTCGGCGGTTTTTCGCGTGGTCTGCAGGTCGTAGACCGCATTGAGCAACAGGTTCAATTGGCCACTACCCTTGACCGGCTTCAGGTAGCGCGGCTGGTCGCTGGCGAACGTGCACAGCCCTACGGCATCGCCCTGGCGCAAGGCGACATAGCTCAGCAGCAGGCAGGCATTGAGGGCGTGGTCGAAATGGGACAGCTCATCATCCTGGCTGCGCATGTGCTGGCCGCAATCGAGCATGAACACGATTTGCTGGTCGCGCTCATCTTGGTATTCCCGTGCAATGGGCGTTCGTTGGCGGGCGGTGGCTTTCCAGTCGATCTGGCGCAGGCTGTCGCCTTCACGAAACTCGCGCAGTTGGTGAAACTCCAAGCCCAGCCCTCGCCGCTGATGTTGGCGCACGCCCAGTTGGCTCAGCCAGTTATCCACACCCCGCAACTGCGCGCCGTATAAGCGCGCGAAATCCGGGTAAACGCGGGTGGCATCGTGGGTGTCGACCCAGCGTCGTGCCGACCACAGCCCCAATGGGCTGGGCAGCAGCAGCTCGCAACGACTGAAGTGGAAGTGCCCGCGCCGCAAGGGGCGCACGCGATAGCCCAGCTCAGCACGTTCACCGGGGCGTAGTTGAATGGATTGAGGCAGGTTCTCCACCGCCAGGCCATCGGGCACGTGATCGAACACCTGCGCGGTCAGTGGTTGCGGGTAGTCGTGCTCCAGGCACAGACGTATTTCTTCCCAGCGCCCCAGCGCCAGGCTACCGGGCAATGCCCTGTACACGCGGGCCGAAGGGCGGCGACGCAAGCGTGCAGCATCCAGCATCGCCAGCAGCAACAGGGCCAGCAGCAGGCCCCAGGCCAGGGAATGCAAGGTGGCGGGCACTTTCAACTGCAACGCTGCCGAGGCGCCCAGCAAGATGTTCAAGCCGAGCAGAACGCCCAGCCAGGTCAGCAGCAGACGAGTCGGTTTCATGGCCGCGTCATTGCCTTGGTGCTGCAATCTGGTCGAGTAACTGCTGGAGCACCTGGTCGACTTCAAGGCCGTCGATGTCCAGTTCGGGTGCGATGCGTACCCGGTGACGCAGTACCGCCAGGGCGCAGCCCTTGATGTCATCGGGGGTGACAAATTCGCCACCGCGCAATAACGCACGGGCACGGGCGCCGCGTACCAGGGCAATGGAGGCCCTGGGGCCGGCACCGATGGCCAGCCCCGGCCAACTGCGCGTGGCACGGGCCAGGCGCACGGCGTAGTCGAGCACCTGCTCATCCAACGGCAGGTCACTGGCAATTTGCTGCATCGTTACTACGTCCTCGGCTTGCTGCACCGTACGCAACGGCTGTACCTCCAGCATGTCGGCCTTGGACGAGCGTGTCACTTCGCGGACCATATCCAGCTCTTGTAGAGCATCTGGGTAGTCCATTCGCACCTTGAGCATGAACCGGTCCAGCTCGGCCTCGGGCAGTGGGTAGGTGCCTTCCTGCTCGATGGGGTTCTGGGTCGCCAGTACCATGAAGGGTTGGCCGATGGGTAATGCCTCACCCTCAAGGGTCACTTGACGTTCCTGCATGGCTTCAAGAAGCGCTGCTTGGGTTTTGGCCGGTGCCCGGTTGATCTCGTCGGCCAGCAGCAGGTGGGTGAATAACGGCCCCTTGCGCAGTTTGAACTGTTCGGTCTGCAAGTCGTACACGGCGTGGCCGGTGACATCGCTGGGCATCAGGTCCGGGGTGAACTGGATACGGGCGAAATCACCGCCAAAGCAGCGGGCCAGGGCGCGTACCAGCAAGGTCTTGCCCAGGCCAGGCACGCCTTCCAGCAGTACGTGGCCGCCTGCGATCAGGGCAGTGAGCACGTCGTCAATCACCGCGTCCTGGCCAATCACGGCCTTGCGCAATTCCACGCGCAGCGCCTGGGCCTGCTGGCTGGCATGCTGAAGGTTCTCGGCGGTCAGGGCGGTGGCCAGTGGAGAGTCGCTCATAAGGCATTCCTGAGGGTTTGCAGGCACGCCACCTGTCGGCTGAAGTCGGCGCTGGAAAGCCGCTTCAGCGCAACGGGCTCTAACGCCTGGCTGATGATATGAGGGGGTTGTCGCGTAAGGTGCTCCAGCACTTGGCGTTGCCCTGGCGCATCAAGGTGTTCGAAACCGGGGTGGCGTCGCCGGGCTGCGCGCAGAATGTCGTTCTGCAAGGCTTTCAACAACGTGCCCTGGCCACTGCGGCGCAACAGGAAATCCGCGCTGGCCTTCAAGTGTTCCTGCAGCTGGCGACGGGCCTTGGGCGCCGGCGCCTGGATGGGGCCCTGACGCATGCCTGCGTGCCACAACCCCAGGGCAAGCAGTGCAACCAAGGCGACGAGGGCCTGGGGGAAATTACGGAGCAACAGGGTAAACAGATCGTCCGTGTCGCTGTTGAACAGCAAGGTGACGTCAGTGCCCTGGTTCAGATACCACAGCAACCAGGCGTTATCATGTTTGCCGATATCCGCGGTTTTCCACAGGTCGCTGTCGGTGATCACCGTGACGCGGCCTTGCCCCAGCTCAAGTTGCATCAGGTGGCTGGACTTGGCGCTGTTGGCGGAAAACTGCGCCAGATGCTTGGGGTCGGTGAGGTTGAAGTCGGTGTCAAAACTGAAATAGGCCGGTGCCGTTTCGTTGTCGACATACAGCTTGGTCAGGTCCGGCTTGGTTTTTTTACGCGGTGGCGCGGGTTCGTCGAAGGTGTCGCTCAAGGTTTGGCGGACGGTGAGGCGATCAAGCAGCAGGTCACCGCTGGTGCCGGTTTCCTCATCCCATAACGCCTCGGCGACCAGTAGCAGGTGGCCGCCGGCTTTTGCCCAGCCCAGCAGTTGTTCGACCTGGCGTGGGGTCATGTTGCTGCGCTCCCCCAGCAGCAATAGGCTATGGCCTTTGGCGGGCAGCTCGGCGAGTCGTTCAAGGCCATTGGCATGCGCCACCATCACGCCTTGCTGGCGCAGAAAGTGTTCGGCGGCCAGGTAAGGGTTGGCGCGTGCCTCTGGCGACGGGCCGCGATCTACCACTTCGTCGTAGGGAATTGCCTTGTGCCAGGCATATAGACCGCCCGCACCCAACAGGCACGCCAGTAGCAGCGCTACCCACAATAACGCCCGGTTCATTGGCTCGCTCCGTCACTGAAGAGCGCGCGCCAGTCGCTGCACAATTTCTGTTGGGCTGAAGAAGGCGGCAGACGGTGACCATAGGCCAGGTTTTGCCAGTGGCGTGTCAGTTCGTCGCTGAACGCCAGTAACTGCGGTTGTTGCAAATGATGAACACGCTCCAGTACCTGCCCCTCGGTAGCGGCGCTTGTCAGTGGCAGGTCGAACTCATGCAACAGCCGGCTGAGCAACCCGCGATACAGCAGGCCAAGGGCTTCCCGGGGCTGGGTGGGCCATAGCTGTTCGGCGGTGCTGGCGATGTCTTCGGGCAATGTCTCGGTGCCCAGCTCCAGCCCGAACAACTGAGCGGGAACGGGCGAGGGAGCGGCCGTGCGAGTGGGCCCAAGGCGGCTGACGAAGGTGCGCAACCATTCACGGTAACGCCAGCACACCAGAGCCAGGCCGCCAATCACAAGGCTCCAGAGCAGTATTTCCAAGGTTTTGGCGACGTATTTGAAGGTGTCGCTGTTGAAGTTGTCGAGCAGTGTCTGGAGCCAGCCAGGTAATTTACCGTCGCCCTTGGCCTTGTTTTTAACCGGCGCTTTTTCTTCACCAAACCGATAGCGTGTGACGGTTTCCGGGTTCTTGAAGGGGGGCTTTTCCAGCAATGCCTGGATGGATTGGCTGGCGGCCTGGGTGCTGAGGGGCTTATGGGCTGTGGCTTCATCTGCCATGGCGGGTGGGCTGACGTGTAGCAGCGCCAAGCCGACGACCAGCAACAACAGCGGTGCGACGTTGCTCAGGCGCTGGCGCAGGCGACGGAATACCAGTTCCAGGTCCCAGGCCTCCAACACCGTGCGGCGGTTGAGGTACAGGCTGAAGCCACAGGCGACGTAAATGGGTTCCCAGAACACCAGGACCAAGGCATAGAAGGCATTGCTCAGGTGCTCCAGCCAAAGCACGTCCGAGCCTGACGCCAATATCAGCCGTTGCCAGTCCCAGTCCAGTTCAACCTGTTGCGGGATGAAGAGATAGAACAGGGCCATGCCGCCAAACCACAGGCCGATTTCCAGGTGCACGCCGATCGTCGTCAGCCAGCGTGCGGCGCCAGCGTTCCGTTGCAGCAACACCCCAAGGCGCCGTTGACGTGCGTCACCGTCCAGGCCTTCCAGTTGGCTGATGGGCAGGGTGAAGCTGCGGCTCATGCTCAGCCGCCGCCAGGTCAGGCTGGCGAACAGTTGCCCCTTGAGCAACTGCGGCCAATGGCGAACGGCCTGTTTGAGGCTGGGGGGCTCACCAAACAGGGCCTTGGACAGAATGTACAGCGGCAAGCGGTCGAAGGCCGGCTTGAGCCACCAGAACAGGAACATGGCCAAAGACGGGTAATTCCAGAGCAGCACTGTCAACAGGCTGAATACCGGCAGGCTCACCAGCGCCCAACTGCCCATCAGCAGGGCGCGGTGTTCCCTGGCCATGAGCACACCTAGGTCCATGGCTTCCCAGGAAGTGCGCGGGCGAATCACTACGCTGGCGTCAGTCAGGCGCATGGCGACTCCGCCCGGCCAGGGTCAGGTAAGCGGCCACCAGCAGCCAGAGCGCGACGCCTACTGCGTATTTGATCCAGGGCTCAATGCCAGTGGTTGAGGACCAGTAGGCTTCGATAAAGGCTGCGATCAACAGAAACACCATGACACCGCAGAGCATCCGTACGCTTTTGCGCGCGGCCAGGCGCAGGGCCTCGCTGCGCGCCAAGCGCCCGGGGGCGACCAGTGACCAGCCCAGTTGCAAGCCTGCGGCACCGGCCAGTGTGATGGCGGTCAACTCGAATGCGCCGTGACCCATGACAAACGACCAGAAGGTCTGGCCATAGCCGATGTCGGTAAGGTGCCCGGAAACCGCACCTATGACCAGACCGTTGAAAATCAGGAAGAACACACTGCCCAGGCCGAACAACAGGCCGGCGGCAAAGGTCTGGAAGGCGATGCCGATGTTGTGCATCACGTAATAGCCAAACATCATCCAGTCTTCGCTGGCGGCACGTTCGGCAGCGCGGCCCAAGCGGCTGGCGTCGGGGTTGTACATGCCCTGCATCTCGGCCACCTGCTGGGGGCTGATGATGCTGTAGACAAGGTCCGGGAACAGGTACACCAGCAGGGCTATCCCCACCAGGCTGCCAAAGAACAGCAGGCCGGCGATCAGCACAAAGCGCCACTGTTCGCGTACCAGGCGCGGGAAGCCGGCCAGAAGAAACGCCAGTATGTTCGCCGTCAGTTGGCTGCGATGGCGATACAGTTGTTGATGGCCACGTAGTGCAAGCTGTTGCAACGGGTCGACCAGGTAACTGCTATAGCCCCGCTGCTGAGCCAGGGCCAGGTGTTGGCACAGGCGTCGATATTGATGCGGGAAGTCGGCAACATCGGCGGCCTTGGCTTTACCTTGCTCCAGTTGCGTCAACTGCTCGGCGAAGGTTTGCCATTGGTGCTGGTGGCGGCTTTCAAAAAGGCTCTGTTTCATGTTGGCCCCAACAAACCACGGGCTACACCGTTGAGTTGCTCCACGGCACGCGGCGCAGACACCTGCAGGGGCTCGGCGAGGATGGCGGCCAGTTCATGCACGCGTTCGGCCGAGAGCTCGGCCTGGCGTTCGGCGAAACCGAGGATGGCCCGCTGTTCGCTCAACTCCAGGGCGAAGGGCAGGCGCAGGGCGGGTGCTTGAGGGATGCTTGGGCGTGCCAGCGGCAGTTCGCGGTACACCACCAGCGTACCGGCCGCCAGGTCGCCGAGCCGCTTGAAGTGCGGATGCTGCAGGCAGCTGATCGCGCCGAGGAAATAACCGAAGGGCAGCATGTCGACAAAACGCAGCAGGTTGCGGATCAGCGATGCCGACCAGCCGATGGGCGTGCCGTCATCCTGTACCACGCGCAGGCCCATGACCTGCTTGCCCGGCGAGCAGCCCTGGTTGAGCACTTCGAACAACACCATGTACCACCAGCTCACCAGGAACAGCAGCAGCGAACCCAGCCCGACCCCCACATTGCCGAGCAACGCCAGCGGCACCAGCAGGATACCCATGATGATCCCGCGCACGCCCAGGTCGAATGCAAAGGCCAATGCCCGGGAGGGCAGGCCAGCAGGGCGCAGGGGCAGGTCGATGCCCTCCGGCGTTTCTATCTGATAGTGGGTATCCAAAGGCGTTGATGGCATTGCGATCCTTGGCAGTGCGAGGCGACTCAGAAACACGGATGCTAGCAGTGTCGAGGATGGAAGCAACCACCCGAGGTTTTTCTGGATATTTATACAGTAAGGTATCGCTGGCCCCGAACGCCTTGCAGCGCCTAGACTTTGTCGGTCTTCAGCACAGGAATAGCCCGTGACCTCGATTTTCTGGTACGACTATGAAACCACCGGCATCAACCCGCGCAACGATCGCCCGCTCCAGGTAGCCGGGATCCGCACCGACCTTGAGCTCAATGAGGTCGGTGCGCCGATCAATCTTTATTGCCAGCCCAGCGACGATATCCTGCCTCATCCGGCAGCCTGCGCGATCACGGGTATCACGCCGGGTATCCTCGCCGAGAAGGGCCTTGCCGAAGCCGATTTCATGACTCGGGTGCACGCCGAGCTGGCCGCGCCAGGTACCTGCGGCGCCGGCTACAACACCCTGCGATTTGACGATGAAATGACGCGCTACAGTCTGTACCGCAATTTTTTCGACCCGTATGCGCGCGAGTGGCAGGGCGGCAACAGCCGCTGGGACTTGATCGATGTGATGCGCACCGCCTACGCCCTGCGGCCGGAGGGCATCAACTGGCCCGAGCAGGAAGGGCGCGTGACCCTCAAGCTCGAACGCTTGACCGAGGCCAACGGCATCGACCATGGCCAGGCCCATGACGCGTTGTCGGATGTGCGTGCAACCATCGCCCTGGCGCGGTTGGTCCGGGAGAAACAACCGAAGTTATATGAGTGGTTGTTTCAACTGCGCAGCAAACAACGGGTCATGGATCAGGTGCGGTTGCTGCAACCGATGGTGCATATCTCCGGGCGTTTTTCTGCCGAGCGCCATTACTTGGGCGTGGTCTTGCCCCTGGCCTGGCACCCGCGCAATCGCAATGCCTTGATCGTCTGTGACCTGGGGCTCGATCCACAAGGGCTGTTGGACCTGGATGCGGCGACCCTGCGCCAGCGTCTTTACACGCGCCGCGATGAGTTGGCCGAAGGTGAGCTGCCGGTTCCGCTCAAGTTGCTGCATATCAACCGTTGCCCGGTGGTCGCGCCGTTAAAGGTGCTGCGTCCGCAAGACCTGGAGCGCCTGCAATTGGATAAGGAGGCTTGCCTTGCGCGGGCGCTGCGGCTAACTGACGCACAGGAAGTTTGGCGGGACAAGTTAGCGGCCATTTATGCCGAGGAAGACTTTGCGCCGAACGCGGACCCGGAGCAGCAGCTCTACGATGGTTTTATTGGTGACCGTGACCGTCGTTTATGTGAGCAAGTTCGCATGGCGGAGCCTGCACAATTGGCCCGTCAGCAATGGCCGTTCGATGATCATCGTTTGCCGGAATTATTATTTCGCTACCGGGCGCGTAACTTTCCTGAAACCTTGAACAATGAGGAGCAACAACGCTGGAAACTTTTCTGTCAGCAACGTTTGTCGGATGCGCAGTGGGGGGCGCCGAATACCCTGTTGGGGTTTAAGCAGGCGCGTGAGGAGTTAGCGGTTAGTGCTACATCGTTTCAGTGTCAGGTACTGGCGCAATGGCAGGACTATGTAGATTCCTTAGCGGCGCGCCTGAATCTGTAGGCGCATAACTACAGAATATTCCGACAATAAAAAACGCCAGCAAGCTGGCGTTTTTCATGTGTGACGTATCGGGTGAACGTCCGACCGGGCTTAGCCCAGCAGGGTTGCCCAACCTTCAACTACGTCACCGCCCCACTTGGCTTTCCACTCTTTCAGAGTTTTGTGGTTGCCACCTTTGGTTTCAATCACTTCGCCGTTGTGCGGGTTTTTGTACTGCTTGACCTTGCGAGCACGCTTGGTGCCGGTAGTTTTCACAGCGCCACGCGGTGCTTTAACTTTCGACTCTGGATCCAGCAGCGCGATGATGTCACGCAGGGATTTGGAGTATTCACCCATCAGGGTGCGCAATTTGCCTTCAAATTCCAGCTCGGTTTTCAGCTTGTCGTCTTCGGACAGGTTCTTCAAACGGGCTTGCAGCTCTTTGATAGCTTCTTCGGTGGCGCGGTATTCGTTGATCAGTGACATGTGGACTACCTTATGTAGAACGCTGATTGACAGGGTGAGTGGCCTAATAATAGTCAGGCAATTTCATCAAGTAAACATTTAAGACGTTATTCAGGTGAATGACATTGAATGTGTGTGAGAAAACCTGGCCGATGAGTTAATTAGTAAGCGTTATGCGCAAAGATAATCGCGTTAAGGATGGTCTGAAGTAGCCATGTATTTCCCCGGCATACCACCTAGCGCAACTTTTAAACTCGCCAAATGATCAAAAAACAATCAATTCGACGAGTATTTCTTACGTTTTCGCCACCCGGACCCCACTCCGGTGGCCATTTCCCGCATTACAGGCGCACCTCTCCTGCATTCGTCAGTAAATGTCGGCGCGCCATCCACAGGTTCGACAGAGCGAACAGTGTCACCAGTTGCGCCGTGTTTTTGGCCAAGCCGCGAAAGCGCACCTTGGTGTAACCGAACTGGCGCTTGATTACCCGGAACGGATGCTCGACCTTGGCGCGCACCTGAGCCTTGGCCTTTTCAATCTTGCGCTTGGCTTTGTACAGCACGCTGCGCTTATCGAGTTTTTTGTAGGTGCTGCGGCGTGCCGCCACCTGCCAGATAACTTCACGTCCTTCATGCTCGGGCCGCTTTTCGACACCGGTGTAGCCTGCATCGGCGCAGACCACGTTTTCGTCGCCATGCAGCAATTTGTCCACCTGGGTGACATCCGCCACATTGGCCGCCGTGCCCACTACGCTGTGCACCAGACCCGATTCGTCATCGGCGCCGATGTGGGCCTTCATGCCAAAATAATACTGGTTTCCCTTCTTGGTCTGGTGCATTTCCGGGTCGCGCTTGCCGTCCTTGTTCTTGGTCGAACTGGGCGCATTGATCAGCGTTGCATCGACGATGGTGCCCTGGCGCAGCGACAGGCCGCGGTCGCCCAGATAGCCATTGATGACAGCGAGGATGCCGGCCGCCAGCTCGTGTTTCTCCAGCAAGCGGCGGAAGTTGAGAATGGTGGTTTCGTCGGGGATGCGCTCCAGGTTCAGCCCGGCAAACTGGCGCAGGATCGTGGTTTCGTACAGCGCTTCCTCCATCGCTGGATCGCTGTAGCCGAACCAGTTCTGCAGCAGATGCACACGCAGCATCGCCATCAACGGGTAGGCCGGACGGCCACCTTCACCTTTCGGATAATGTGGCTCGATCAAAGCAATCAAGCCCTTCCACGGCACCACCCGATCCATCTCGATCAGGAACAACTCCTTGCGGGTTTGCTTGCGCTTGCCAGCGTACTCGGCGTCGGCGAAGGTCATCTGCTTCATCGGGAAACTCGGTGGGTGGGGTCGCGGTATTTTGCCAAATCAGAAAGTCTTTTTCAGAGTTTCCTTAGTTCAGCAATTTGTGTGACCGGAACATGGCCTTCGACGAATTTCCCACTTACAACTCCCGTGTGGCACGACGCCAGATTTACGGGTACGCCGAGCTTCTCGTTCATATCGCTAATGTTGTTTTCCATATAGTCGACCACTCCTTCAGATAAGCGATCCACCTGGTCCAGCAGCCACAGTTAGGGGCTTTGTAGACGGCAATTGATTACGCTGCCTGTAACAATGAGGCTGCATTTAGCGTTGCAACGAGTGCAATGACTTGAACGGTCTTTTTGAATGAATTCATGGCTGATGCTACTTAACGAAGAGAAAGAGAGGAGGAGTTAGCGTGCATAGCCTCACCGACGGTGGCCAGATGGCCGTGACTGGGGTTCAGTTCCAGCCGCTGGTTGATGCGCTGCGCGACGTGGTTCTCGGGCAGCAGATTATTCAAGCCGATGAGACACCTGTGCAAATGCTCATGCCGGGAACTAAGAAAACCCACAGTTCTTATATTTGGTCCTATGCCACCAGCCAGTTCTCGGACGCGGCAGCGGTGGTTCACGACTTCAGCCCTAGCCGCGCCGGAGAACACGCTCGCAACTTCCTGAATGACTGGAAGGACAAGCTGGTCTGCGATGATTGTGTCGGTTACAAAGCCAGCTTCGAACTAGACGTGACCGAGATCGGGTGAATGGCTCATGCGCAACGTAATTTCTTTGAGCTGCACGCTAAGAATAAAAGCACGCTTGCGGAGCAAGCTCTGCGTTATATCCAGTTGTTGTACGAAATTGAAAGCGAAGTCGCGATCTGGGGCCGGATTTACGACTCCGAATACGGCAAGAAAAAGCTGTACGGGTGATGAATATGCTGCACGCCAGGTTGATTGCCTAGCGTGACCTCGTGCCTGAAGTCTCAGCCATCAGCAGAGCACTCGATTACAGTCTCGAACGCTGGGCAGCGCTGTCGCGCTACCTCGATGACGGGGCTGTACCCATAGACAATAACTGGGCAGAGAACCAGATCCGATCATAGGGCCTTGGGCGCAAGAACTGGCTCTTTGCAGGGGCCTTACGCAGCGGAAAACGTGCGGCAGCGATCATGAGTCTGATCCAGTCTGCGCGCCTGAATGGTCATGATCCGTATGCATATCTGAAGGATGCTCTCACGCGGCTGCCGACGCAGCGGGCGAGTGAAATCGATCAGTTGCTGCCGCAATCTTTTTAATCACGCAAGGCGTGATGCCCGGACGCTTATGGCGATACTCAAGCTAATGCAAAAGTTCTGACGATTGAGCAAGTGTGACGGCTTAACCCGACGGCAAGGGGAGGTGTCGAATATCGTCAACCATCAACGCAAAACGCCGTAATCGTTTCAATATGTAGCTTTCACTGTAGAGTTTAAAAGCGTTATGCAATGAGCTTGCAAGGTATCTAGAGAGCCGGAGTGATTCACTTGCTCGCCTTCAGAGATCATAGAGTATGCGACCTTTAAGTCACGACCGTATTGTCCACTCCATGGCATGCTTAGGCTTCATGCCCCGGTAGATTTATCATATCCACACGCAACTACATGGATATGTGCGCCGTGGCACCGTCACGTAGTTCGTCTCACCAGATTATGAGAGTATCAACTGATAAAAATCTACGTTCCTTGAACTACACTTTATCATCGGCAACTACGTTACTCACAAATACCTAAAGTGAAAGCGGGTCTGAACGCTTCCACATACATTGGACACTGAAATCCAGCTTGTGGATAAGCATTATCGAGCGCTGTTTCGGGGGGGTATGGTGTTTTTTCGCACCACGGTTTTGGACCGGTAGGCGAGTTGAAAGCTTCGATTAGCAAGTTTTTTGCGCGCCGAAATGTATATCCGACGCGGTAGGCCAGAAGCGCCAAGTGAAAGACAAACTTGGATGAAACCTGAAGTGCCCGTGAGTCGGCGAAATCACAGGAGCGTATGTGATTGCTTCAAGAACAGCACGCTAGCGTTTTTCTAGAACATATCCTACGCCTCTGAGTGTATGTATCAGTTTGTTTTCAAAAGGATCATCCATCTTGGCTCTTAATCTTCTAATTGAAACTTCTACAACATTTGTATCGCAGTCGAAATTCATGTCCCATACCTGAGATATGATCTGTGTACGACTCAGGACAATTCCCGTATTTCTCATTAAATAGTGCAGAAGTGCGAATTCCTTCGTTGTTAAGTCGATACGCTGACCGTCTCTAAACGCCCTATGACGGCTTTGATCCAGCTCCAGATCGGCTACGCGAATGATCTCAACAGATGCTGGATTATCAGACCTGCGCATCAGTGCGCGAACTCGAGCAAGCAGTTCCGGGAATTCAAAAGGCTTAATTAGGTAATCATCTGCACCATTCTCTAGTCCTCTGATTTTATCAACCAAGCGACTTCGAGCAGTAAGCATCATAATTCTACAAAGACAATTGTTTCTTCGCAACAATTCAAGTACCTGCCACCCATCCATCTCCGGCAGGTTGATATCTAGGATGATTAACTCGTACATATGTTGTTTGGCCAGAAAAAGCCCGTCGTATCCGGTATGTACGCAATCCACGATATAACCGCTCTCCGTAAGGCCTTGGCGCACATATTCGGCAGTTTTTACTTCGTCCTCAATTACCAGAATTCGCATTGGATTTTGTCTCGATATGACTGAGCTGTTTTAACTACGCGAATGCGCTGTCATCATTGGCAGGAATGATAATTCAAAACCACTTGGGTGGGGGCTAAATAACGTACTTGTAATCAGTGAGCAATACACTTGATAACATCGCGATATATTATATCGTGGCTCGGACCAACCAGTTGCGGGTTATTTCTCTACTGCTGAATTGACCTTATGAAATGTTGGGTTGTTTTTTTTATTATGGCCATTTTATTCCGTGCAGATGAGGGCGATTTTTCTCATGCTGAAGAAGGCGGTCACTGGTGCAGTCATGAACTCCATCGGGACGCGGTGCGCGTACTCGAAGATTTACTCGAATTTTAGGTAAAAAAAAGCGCCCCAGGGGGGCGCAAAATATTCACCTTTTACCAAAGGAGCATTTAAGCAACTCAAGGTGAATTCTTTAAGCTCGCTATTTTTGTTTTAGGCGAGTCACATGAATAAATCGATCTTGTTTAGGGCTCACAGTATCGAAAGTGGATATTCAACGATCAGGCGTACTTCATCCAAGTCCGATTCGAATGCAGTGGCACGAGTATTTGCTTGACGTAATCGCAAGGAAAGATCTTTCGCCGCACCTGTTTGTACGACGTATTTGACTTCAATATCACGCTCCCAACGTTTTTGATTCGTGAGCGGATCGCCGTTACCATCAGTGCGCATATAGAATTGATTGGCGTTCGAATAGTCTGCACCAGAACCTCTGGCATAACGAGTCATGAACGATAGCCCCGGAATACCGTAGCTGGTCATGTTCAAGTCGTAGCGCAGCATCCAAGAGCGTTCCTTCGGTGAGTTGAAGTCGCTGTACTGTATTGAGTTGTCAACGAAGATTGAGTCTGATTGACGAAGGTAGTCGAAGTCGTCATCGCCATTGTTTCGCTGATGAGACAGTGCAAGAGTATGCGCACCGTACCGGACGCCGAGCTTGGCGCTCCATATATTGTTGTCGAATTCGCCCAGGCGCTTCTTGCCTTCATCTACAGCTTTGTAGTAGTTGAATCCGCCGATAAGCGTCAAATCATCGCTGAGTGGGTAAGTGAGGCTGCTACCGGCATAGTATTGATTCCAAACATCCTTCAATTGGCTGGCGTAAAGGCTCACCGTGATGTTGTCGTTGACTTGGTAATCACCGCCGCCGTACCCAATCCAAGGCGAGTTGACCGGGCCGGCATAAAATGTGGCAAAGTTATCGTTCAAGTTGCTGGAACCAGGCTGGCTCATCGCATGCAGTCGACCACCCTGCAAGGTTAGGCCTTGAATGCTACTATTTTCGACCGTCACGCCGCGGAAACTTTCAGGGAGTAAGCGAGAATCTCCCGATGCCACGACGGGTGTTGCGGGGAAAACATCTCCAACCTTTACGACAGTATCAAACAGCCGAAACTTCGCTGCTCCACCCACCTTAGTGTATTCATCACGTGCTTCGCCGTCACCGTTAACAGGCAGCACGTCAAAGCTGCTACGGCCACCGTTGCGCCCGCCACCAGTATCAAGCTTGATGCCAATCATTGCAAACGCATCTATACCAAAGCCCACAGTGCCCTGCGTAAAACCAGAGTTGAATTTAGTGATTATCGCATGTGCCCAAGCTTCGGAATAACCGTTGGTATTGCCTTTGCCGCTGTTGAAAGTCGGCGCAGATGCATCACGATTATCACGATTGAAATAGAAGTTGCGGTTTAGAACAGTAAGGCTGCTACCTTCAATAAAACCTTCTGGTTTACCTTCCGCTTGTGCCGTGAGGGCATAGCTTCCAGAAAAAGCTGAAACCGCAGCCAAATACAAAGTTACTTTGTGTCTCAAGCGATGCTCCTTTGATTACGGCAGTTTTTATTATGATTTACCTACGCGGGTATAGTCTGTTGTTTTGGCCCGGTGGAGCACTTAGAATAGCGCCTGGGTCATATTTGCAGATCAAAGATAACGAGTCGGTGACGGGGTGATTACAATTCTGTTATCAGGTATTTCCACCGTTGCAGGGCTTCCAGAATCTTTTTCACTAAATCCCTGCGTTTCGCCTGAAAGCTTTCTATTTCGACTATCCCCCCAGGGTTTCTAACGAAATTGTAATTTTATAGCCACCCCTCTGATAGTGATCGCTGATTAGAGTGCCATCACCTGATCCAGAGGGGCTTGGCAGCTGTTTAGGCGTTCTCGCCAAGCTTTATCAAAGTTTGTGCATGAGGACTATCAAAGTGCCCTGGTATAATCACATTGCTTTATCTAAAACCCCCATCTTTCCTTTGAAAGTCTTTGTGTTCTGTATGGTCTTGTCTGGATTGTGGGTGCCTGCCGCATTTGCCCAGAGTCTCAGTCTGGCTGAAGCGCTTTCGACGGCAATAGACGCTAACCCCGATCTTGCAGCAGCACGTCAAGAGATCGGAATCTCTGAAGGAGTGCGCAAGCAGGCTGGACTCATCCCCAATCCTGAAATTTCTTATCAAGTAGAAGACACCCGTCGTAATACCAGCACGACGACTGTCGCGCTTAGTCAGCCGTTAGAGTTGGGTGGCAAGCGACGTGCTCGTGTCGAGGTTGCAACCTACGGTCAAAGCGTCGCGCAGTTAGAGCTGGACCGTCGAGTCAATAGCCTTCGTGCAGATGTTGTTCAATCTTACTACGCTGCTTTGAGAGCTCAGACCGGCTTGAATCTGGCAAAACAATCATTGGAGCTCACCGAACGCGGTCTGCGCATCGTCGATGGACGGGTGCGTGCCGGTAAGTCCTCGCCGGTGGAAGCCACGCGCGCTCAGGTGCAACTGGCTGAAGCCAAGTTACAGGTAAGGCGCGCTGAAACCTTGAAGTCAACGGCTTACCAGCAATTGGCCCAGTTAATAGGCAGTTCGGTCACTGCATTTGATCGTCTTGACTCGCCAGACCTATCTCCCGGCAAGCCGCCGCAAGCTACAGAATTACTGGCGAAGCTCGATCAAACCGCAGATATGCGTCAAGCGCTTGCTCAAATAGATAAGAGCGATGCCTCACTAGGCGCGGAAAAGGCGCAGCGCATCCCGAATCTCACCGTGAGTGTTGGTAGCCAATACGACCGCTCTATTCGCGAGAGGGTCAATGTCGTGGGGCTGTCGATGCCTTTACCGCTGTTTGATCGCAATCAGGGCAACATTCTTTCCGCTTCTCGCCGCGCAGATCAGGCCCGAGACCAGCGAAACGCTGTTGAGCTCAGGCTACGTTCCGAAACTCAAACCGCAGTGAATCAGTGGGCTACCGCCATGCAGGAGGTCGAGTCCTATGACAAGACGATCCTGCCTTCAGCTCAACAGGCCGTGGATACCGCAACTCGTGGATTTGAGATGGGCAAATTCGGTTTCATCGAAGTGCTGGATGCTCAGCGCACCTTGATAGTTGCTCGTGGCCAGTACCTCGACTCTTTGGCGGCTGCGACCAATGCGCGTGCTCAAGTGGAAAGGGTGTATGGCGACGTCGGCTTGACTGCCAATACGCGCTGAACAGGCCAGGCATTTTCCTTGTATGCGTCTTTGAATAAGCCGGTACCTAAGATCAGCAGGAGTAGCAATGGATAACAAACGCAAGATCGCGCTCGCGGTAATCGCTGTGGCAGTCCTCGGATTTGGCAGTTTCGCCTGGAACTCCAGTTCCGAGCAGCCTCCAGTCAGTAAGGCCGAACATGGCACTGAAGATGGCCATGAGAGAACTGCTGTAGCACCTGCTAAAGACGGGGGGGATGAAGGTCACGGTGAGGAAGGCCACAGCGAAAATGCCAATGAGGAAGAGGGCAAGATGACGCTTAGCGCCGAGCAGATTGAGGCTGCGGGCGTCGTTCTGGAAGCAGCTGCTCCCCGTGAGATTAGCACTATTGTGACTTTTCCTGGCGAAATACGGTTTGATGAGGACCACACCGCACATGTGGTACCTCGCGTTCCTGGAGTTGTTGAAAGCGTTCAGGCGAACCTGGGCGAGTCGGTCAAGAAGGGCCAAGTCCTTGCGGTGATTGCCAGTCAACAGATCTCGGATATGCGCAGTGAGCAACAAGCTGCACAGCGACGTGTTGAGTTGGCACGCTTGACTTTTGACCGCGAGAAGCAGTTGTGGCAGGACAAAATCTCCGCCGAGCAAGATTACCTTCAGGCGCGACAAGCTTTGCAAGAAGCTGAAATATCACTGGCCAACGCTAAGCAAAAGGTCGGAGCAATCGGCGCTTCGGTCAATTCTGCAGGCGGTAACCGCTATGAACTGCGTGCGCCTTTCGACGCAGTTGTAGTGGAAAAGCACCTGACCGTCGGTGAGGTGGTCAGCGAGGCAACCAATGCTTTCATCCTGTCCGATCTTAATCAGGTGTGGGCAACTTTCGCGGTTCCTCCTGGCGATCTCGGAAAGGTCGTGACTGGCCGCTCGGTAAAGGTTTCTTCTCCTGACATGAAGGCTGAGGTCGAGGGCAAGGTGGGTTACGTAGGCAGCCTTTTGGGCGAGCAGAATCGTGCAGCGCCCGTCCGTGTCACTCTGACCAATCCCAATGGGGCCTGGCGACCGGGGCTGTTCGTGAGCATCGCAGTCACGTCACAAACTGATCAAGTTGCTGTAGCTGTTCCAGAGTCAGCGGTGCAGACCGTCGAGGAAAAAACTGCAGTTTTCGTGAGGACCACTGAGGGCTTCGACACTCGCAGGGTAACTCTAGGTCGCCGTGCCGGTGGCTATGTGGAAATAACCGAAGGCCTCCAATCGGGTGCCCAAGTGGCAACCAGTGGCAGCTTCACGCTCAAGTCTGAGCTTGGCAAAGCGTCTGCCGAGCATGGCCACTGATGCGAATTTACAGGATGATTTCTTATGTTTGAACGTATCATCAGATTCGCCATTGAGCAGCGCATCGTAGTAATGATCGCAGTTCTAATCATGGCCGGTATAGGTATCTACAGCTACCAAAAACTGCCCATTGATGCGGTGCCTGATATCACAAACGTCCAGGTGCAGATTAACACTGGCGCCCCTGGTTACTCGCCGTTGGAAACCGAACAGCGGATCACGTTTCCAGTTGAAACGGCCATGGCCGGTCTTCCGGGCCTTCAGCAAACCCGATCCCTATCTCGCTCCGGCTTGTCACAGGTCACCGTGATCTTCAAAGACGGTACTGACATCTTTTTTGCCCGCCAACTCATTAACGAGCGTTTGCAGGTTGCAAAGGAACAGTTGCCAGATGGGGTCGAGGCCGTCATGGGGCCTGTATCCACCGGGCTTGGTGAAATCTTCCTGTGGACCGTTGAAGCGGAAGATGGCGCACTCAAAGAAGATGGTACTCCTTACACTCCCACCGACCTGCGAGTGATCCAGGATTGGATTATCAAGCCGCAGCTGCGCAACGTCCCTGGTGTTGCCGAGATCAACACCATCGGTGGCTTCGCCAAGCAGTTTCTGATTGCGCCGGACCCGAAGCGGTTGGCTACCTACAAGCTGACACTTAATGACCTGGTAGTTGCATTGGAAAGCAACAACGCCAACGTGGGCGCCGGTTACATCGAGCGTAATGGTGAGCAGTTGCTCATTCGTGCGCCGGGTCAGGTAAGCAATATCGAAGATATTGCCAACATCGTAATTACCAGTGTAGATGGCACGCCGATTCGCATCAGCAACGTTGCTGAAGTCAGCATCGGTAAAGAACTGCGAACGGGGGCTGCTACTGAGAATGGTCGCGAAGTAGTACTCGGTACCGTATTTATGCTGATTGGTGAAAATAGTCGTACAGTGTCCCAAGCTGTGGCCACCAAATTGACCGACATCAACCGCACCCTGCCGAAGGGCGTGGTTGCTGTGACCGTTTATGACCGTACCAACTTGGTTGAAAAAGCCATTGCGACGGTGAAGAAGAACTTGGTGGAAGGCGCGATTCTGGTAATTGCTATTCTCTTCCTGTTCCTCGGCAACATCCGCGCAGCACTGATCACCGCAATGGTGATCCCGCTGTCCATGCTATTTACCTTCACAGGTATGTTCAACAACAAGGTTAGTGCAAACCTAATGAGTTTGGGAGCACTCGACTTTGGCATTATTGTAGATGGTGCCGTGGTTATAGTAGAAAACGCGATCCGCCGACTGGCTCATGCGCAACACAAGCATGGTCGCATACTCACCAAAGCAGAACGCTTCCATGAAGTCTTTGCCGCTGCAGGTGAAGCTCGCCGGCCACTGATATTTGGCCAGTTGATCATCATGGTAGTGTATCTGCCGATCTTCGCCCTAACCGGCGTCGAAGGAAAAATGTTCCACCCCATGGCATTCACTGTCGTAATGGCGCTGCTGGGGGCAATGATTCTTTCCGTAACCTTTGTTCCTGCTGCTATCGCCATGTTCATCACTGGCAAGGTCAAGGAAGAGGAGGGCGTGGTAATGCGCACCGCCCGACAGCGCTATGAGCCGATACTGCAATGGGTTCTTGGGCACCGGAACATTGCGTTCTCGGCTGCAGTAGCTCTGGTCGTACTTAGCGGTATACTTGCAAGTCGTATGGGTAGCGAGTTCATTCCCAGCCTTAGTGAGGGCGACTTTGCGATGCAGGCTATGCGAGTGCCCGGAACGAGCCTTACTCAGTCCGTCGAGATGCAACAGCGCCTGGAGAAAGCGGTAATAGCGCAGGTCCCAGAAGTAGAGCGGATGTTCGCACGCTCGGGTACTGCAGAAATCGCATCTGATCCAATGCCGCCTAACGCCTCTGACGCCTACATAATGCTTAAGCCTCAGGATCAGTGGCCAAATCCCAATAAGCCTCGTGATGAGCTGATCGCTGAGGTGCAGAAAGCCGCAGCAGGTGTCCCGGGAAGCAACTATGAGTTGTCCCAGCCGATCCAGTTGCGTTTCAACGAGCTGATTTCGGGCGTGCGTAGTGACGTTGCGGTGAAAGTTTTTGGCGATGACATGGACGCGCTCAACAGCACCGCCAACAAAATCGCGGCATCGCTTAAAGCGGTACCGGGCTCATCGGAGGTCAAGGTTGAGCAGACTTCCGGCCTTCCTGTGTTAACCATCAACATCGACCGCGAAAAAGCAGCACGCTACGGTTTGAACATCGCGGATGTGCAAAACTCAATTGCTATTGCTGTGGGTGGCCGCCAGGCAGGTACATTGTATGAGGGCGATCGTCGGTTCGATATGGTGGTGCGACTGCCTGAGACCGTGCGCACTGACGTAGCGGGTATGTCCAGCTTGCTGATTCCTGTGCCTGCTAATGTTGCTCAGGATGCTAATCAGATAGGGTTCATTCCTCTGTCCCAAGTCGCTAATCTTGACTTGCAGTTGGGCCCGAACCAGATCAGCCGCGAAAATGGGAAACGGCTGGTAGTAGTTAGTGCAAACGTTCGAGGCCGTGACCTAGGCTCGTTCGTTGAAGAAGCGACTAAGTCGCTGGCTACTGTGCAGATCCCAGCAGGCTACTGGACTACCTGGGGTGGCCAGTTTGAGCAGTTGCAATCAGCAGCCAAGCGTCTGCAGATCGTTGTTCCAGTCGCATTGCTTCTGGTCATGACACTGCTGTTCCTGATGTTCAACAACTTGAAGGATGGCATGCTGGTCTTCACCGGAATTCCATTCGCACTCACCGGCGGTGTAGTTGCACTGTGGTTGCGGGATATCCCGCTGTCTATCTCGGCGGGAGTTGGCTTCATTGCGCTGTCCGGTGTGGCAGTTCTAAACGGCCTGGTTATGATTTCTTTTATCCGCGGGCTGCGGGAGGAAGGACGTACCCTCCGGCAAGCGGTAGATGAAGGCGCGTTGACACGGCTAAGGCCCGTTCTGATGACAGCCCTAGTCGCATCCCTCGGATTTATCCCGATGGCTCTCGCAACAGGTACCGGTGCTGAAGTTCAGCGGCCACTGGCGACAGTGGTGATTGGCGGGATTCTTTCGTCTACCGTGCTTACTCTGTTGGTGCTTCCTGCTCTGTATCAATGGGCACACCGCAAAGATGATGATGGTGATGAAGCGGGTAGCTGATAGCCCATAACAGAAGCCCACAGCAACGTTGTGGGCTTTTCATTCTGGATATTGTTGTCACCTTTCAAAATTGTAAGTTTACCGTCATGCCGGTGATGCCTGTGAGTTGATAAGGTTACTCCCAATAAGATTGATATTGAGAGGACCTTATGAAAAAGCTTATCATTGCGGCAGCCCTAGCTGTTTTGCCTATAGTTTCACAAGCTACTACGTTTTCCGAAAAGAAGCAGTTGCAATATATTCAGGAACATCAGAACGCCGTGGCTAGCTATGCGGCGAAAAATAATAAGCCAATACCAGAGATTCAGGACTACAAGTATGGAATGAAGATTGATGTTGCAAAATTTGTGCGTCAGTCCCAGGATCCCCGTACTTGCGAGGTGTATCAACGGTTGATGACCTACGAAGACTCGCGGGGTGAGCTTAATACGATTCGTTATTCTTTGTTTTCCCAATGTGTCAACAACAAAAATTGAATGCATCGATAGGATTTTTAGAGGCCATAGAAAAACGCCAGGCGATGCCTGGCGTTTTCTATGGTCCTTGACATGTTTTAACCAAAGATTGTCAGTCCTTGCCCCCCTCCCCAAAAGTAAGTCAAGTCCAGCTAAAAAATTTAGGCCGGCGAATTTGCACTCAGAAGCAGCGAATTTTGAAAAAAACTGATTTCTGTGACATCCAGGCAAAGCATGAGCACTGACTCAGTCGAAGTGCGGCTTGATAAGGGTGTTTATTGGAAAGTTTATAATTGGCTCGGGGCTTAGGCTTACTTAAAGACTTAACTCCGGATAATTGCTTTAGGTGAGTCCTCAGGCTTTGAACGAAAAACGAAAGTCGATGGTGTGGCAGCAAGTTCTGGGTCGTACTAGCTTGCTACCCAACCAAAAATAAACACTGAATATATGGGCTTAGCTCGACGACACGTACGTTTAGCAGGTTGCTTCTTGTTTAAACTGATGGGCGCTCGTGAGAAAATGGATCACTGGTTGGTAAGTTGATACTTAATTGGTGTAATTATTGGTGTCGTTACTGGTTTTCATGTTTTGAGAAAGTGCTTAATTGTCCAAGATCTAAAGTGCCATCATGTATATGCTCTTATCAGAATTGTAATCTCTGGATCATGCTAGAGTTATTTGTTCAGTTTATTATTAGGGTTTTTTGGTGTTTGTTGGGTGGCACAGCTATTGTCGAGGTGCTGCATCATTTAGTTCTGAAATTACATGCAGTTCACTTTTTTTTCACTTCGGGTTGTTTAGTCTTTGTAGATGGAAAATACAAGCATGTCGATCATAGCTTTGCTTATTCGTTATCTAGGCATTGGATTCGTAGCAACCGGGGGGCACTATTTTGTATTTCTCCTGCTTATTGTAAATGGAGTTACTGATCCAGTGTTAGCCAGCGTTGGCGGAGGCGTGATAGGCGCTATTATTAGCTATATTGGTAATAGAAGGCTCAGTTTCGTGGCGACGGGAATTTATAAGCTTCAACCTATCAGGTTTGTACTTGTCTCGTTGGCAACTAATATCGGTAATGGTGTAGGTATGTGGGTTCTGATTAAATTCAATCTCTCACCGCTTGTCTCTCAGATTTTAGTGACTTTAACCCTAACTGCGCTCGGATTCACTGCGCATCGTTTCTGGACATTCAATCATGCGGACATCACATCGGCTTTCCGAACGCGCTGACCCCTTGTTAACAATAGTGGTTCCTTGCTTTCAAGAAGAGCAAACCATTCCGGAATTTCACAAGCGCATCACCAGAGTTGTAAAGCGCCTGCCTGTTTCGTGCGAGATTCTCTATGTCGACGATGGTAGTAGCGATCAAACTGCAGACCTACTTCGACACTATCAAGATGGATCAAATGTACGATGCCTGTTCCTAAGTCGGAACTTCGGAAAAGAGGCTGCGTTAAGTGCAGGGATCGACCATGCACGCGGTAGCGCATTGATCTTCATTGATGTCGACCTTCAGGATCCACCTGAACTCATCTCGAGTATGGTATATCATTGGCAGATGGGTTACGACGTTGTGAACATGCAACGCGACTTGCGAACTGGCGACTCCTGGCTAAAACGCACGAGTGCACGTAGCTATTACTGGATCATGCAGCGCCTGGTGGAGAAAGTTGATCTTCCGGTGGATGTCAGTGACTTCCGTCTGATTGGTCCTGCTCCATTGGCCGCCTTAAGAGCGCTGGACGAACGCTCCAGAATTCTTAAGGGTTTGATCGGCTGGGTAGGCTTTCGCACCATTGAGTTACCCTACAATCGCACTTCCCGTCATGCCGGCAATACCAAGTGGAACGCCGCTAGCCTGCTGGACCTAGCCATCGAAAGTATTCTCAGCTTCTCCCGCAAGCCGCTTCGTATATTCAGTCTCATTAGCTTCAGTTTCTTTGTCTCCAGCATCTGCTACCTGCTCGCAGTACTGGTAGCAGGCTCCTTTGACATCCATCACCTGCTTGTCGGAATTGCTTCATTCATGTGCGTGGGTGTTGCACTGGTGGGCGAGTACGTAGGCGTAACGCTCGCGGAGGTCAAACGCCGCCCCCTTTATTTTCTAAATAGTAATAATGAAGCGCGACCCATGACTATTCATCCTCCGGCTTCCTCACTCGAGGGTAAGAAATGCTGAATTTGAAAAGCGAGCGAACATTGTGGTTCATCCTGAGTTCGATTCTGCTTTTGCGTCTCCTGGGGCTGGGCGTATATCCCCTGATGGATACCTCTGAAGCACGCTACGCTGAAATGGCACGCAAGATGGTTGAACTGAGTGACTGGGTGACTCCGATGTTCGATTACGGAGTTCCATTTTGGGGCAAGCCACCGCTGTCTTTCTGGACCCAAGCGGCGAGCATGACGGTATTCGGCACCAATGAGTTTGCTGCTCGATTCCCAGCCTGGTTTCTCCACTTGGCAAGCTGCTTCATCATCATCAGGCTCGCGACACAGGAGGTATCGCGCAAGGCGGGCATTTGGGCAGCCATCATCTTTTCCGGCACGGCGCTGGGCTTGGTGTCCAGTGGTGTTGTGCTGACTGACCCCGTTTTATCGTTCTCGATCCTGTTGGCCAGCTATGGTTTCTGGCGTTGGATGAAGTGCGCAGGCAAAGGGGATGCCTACCTTATGTTCTTAGCTCTCGGCTTGGGCCTGCTTGCTAAAGGGCCACTGACCTTGGTACTGATGGGCGCGCCAGCATTTTTTTGGATCGTCATCTACAAGCAATGGAATCGGGTATTGAGGCTTCCTTGGGTAACGGGGATTGCTCTCATGTTAGGTATATCAGTGCCTTGGTACATTGCAGCCGAAATGAAGACGCCGGGTTTCCTTGAGTATTTTTTTGTCGGCGAGCACTGGAGCCGATATGTTGTAAGTGATTGGGCCGGGGATCTCTACGGGAGTGCTCACGCCAAGCCCTACGGCACCATATGGATTCAGCTTGGCTTAGCGTTGCTTCCTTGGACTTTCTTTCTACCCCTCGTTATTAGCAGGCGTGGGACGATGCAGCGCTTCGATGTATACCTTTGGCTTTGGGCATTGGCGACACCTGTTTTCTTTACTTTCTCTGGTAACATTCTCTGGACCTATCTTCTTCCTGCTCTGCCTGCATGGAC
Organism: Pseudomonas sp. FP215; assembly: GCF_030687795.1. NCBI lineage: Bacteria > Pseudomonadati > Pseudomonadota > Gammaproteobacteria > Pseudomonadales > Pseudomonadaceae > Pseudomonas > Pseudomonas sp. FP215. The sequence continues at coordinate 5,270,947 of NZ_CP117447.1, read as the reverse complement.
GCTACTCCTTGCCGAATGTATCAGCGAAGTGGGCAGAAAGACTGCTTGGGCTGCTGCAGCGAGCGCTCTGATGCTGCCAGTCGCGGGCGCCGGTATTATCTATAACGGTGTGCTTGAGGATCGTCCTCAGAACCAGCGAGATTTAGTGCAGGCCTGGCTGGATGTGCAGTCGTCTCAATCGGGCCCCCTGATTTATCCTGGCCGCCGCTCGTATTCGTCGGAGTTTTATAGCCGGGGAATGTCCAAAAGCATCAAAGATCCTGACAAGTGGCCTCGCGACAGATCGTTCTACCTTTCCAGGCGTTTGCGCGACAGCGATTCTGATCTACCTGTAGACGTTGGTTGCAAAATAATCACTGAAACGAACGCGAGCCAACTGCTTCTATGCCGCTGGAAGGACACTGCACAGGATGGTGAAAATATTCTAGGAGATAGTGCTACTGGCTCCCGTTGAAAGTAAGAGCCCGGCGAAGAGAGTATTTAAATTTCTAGCTGCTTTTCAGTTTAAAGTGAATAATCCATCTCAGGATTTATCTTTGATGCTGAAAAATTATTTAATAAGTACAATTAGGGAGAGGTTGCTAAAAAGCCAGATATTAATCTGGCTTTTTGTCGATGGCTTTGATCGTGTTAATTGTTTTTTACTGTCTCTTAGTTGTCGACTTGCTGCTAATGCCCTTAGGTTCTTTCTGTTTTTCTTGAGCAATTTTCTGCTTACTTTTCTCCGATACATCAGGACCCCATAGACGAGCTTGCTCGGCTCGGAAGTTATCTTTGAAATTTTTGGTTCGCTCGAAACCGTCTTCAGCAAAAGCGGAACTCATAAATCCAGTCAGTACGATACCAATAGAGAGGAGTTTTATGAATTTCATTGTGCCCTCGATGTTTACTAGGTCTGCTTAACTAGCAGCCTTTGTGGTTTGATAGTTTAGGATTTTGAAGCTAACAGCAGGGTGAGGGAATCATTACAATTTCGTAATTTATGCGTTTGGTGAAACGGTATAAATTTTGTGTTTGTGAAAGCTCCGAAGCAGGCTATTTTTCTTTCATAACCTTTAATGTGATATCTAAGCCATTGATGTTTTTGGATTTTTTGCCACTAGTGGAAGCTAGCCATAAACGATCTAAAGACTGTGTAGCAGCGATTGGATATTTTTGTTTACGCATCGAAGCTAACGGCTAGATTAGCTGGCATCTCAAATGCGGCGCCGTTGGCGGTTAGTCAAACTGGCTGTCGAATTTTTTTGACTCCGTCTGTGGTTCACTCAGAGGGGCGTGAAAGAGTTTAAGGCGGGGGGGGGGGGGCGTGCCGATAAGGTCGCGTTATATGTGGCTGCTCGCCATATTTTCGGGTAGGGCTGCCTTCCCCTCTAGACGTCGAGCTAAAGACCAAAACAATACGGCAGCCCTCAGGCATTAAAGCTTTCAAGTAAAAAAGAGAGCTCTTCTAAAATCGGCCCCCTCCATATACGGGACCTAGGCTGCGCCCATTTGCGTTTGCTTCATTTGGGTGTCGGGAAAGTTGAGGTGAAACCAGGTAAAATTCTGATCAGTCACTTCTACGCTCGCAGAACCCTGATGCAATCCCATAATTGACTGTACTATAGCTAGGCCCAGACCCGTACCACCTTCATTTCGTGCTCGGCTTTTGTCTACACGGTAGAACCGCTCGAACAAATGCACCTGGTGTTCCTTGGCGATTCCGCGCCCCGGGTTACCAACACTCAAGGTAGTTCCGTTAGCACCGCGTTGAACTTTCACGTAAACCGTCCGGCCTCTTGGGCAGTAGCGAATCGCGTTCGAGACAAGGTTCGAGATGGCTCGTTGAATCATTATCTGATTGCCACGCACCACGCCATTTCCTGTGAGCTGGAGTTGTATTTCGCCTTCTTCGGCCGTAATGCTGAAGAGGTCGCAGACCCGCTGAATTTCGTCGAGCAAACAGACATTTTCGAATTCTACCATTGACGCGGGGTGGCTGACCTGGGCTAGAAATAGCATGTCGGAAACCATTCGACTCATGCGGTCCAACTCTTCCGTGCACGACTCCAAGACTTCTCGGTACTCAGGAAGAGACCTTTCCCGGGTCAGCGCAACCTGAGCCTTACCCATGAGATTGGACAAAGGTGCACGCAGTTCGTGAGCAAGATCGTCCGAGAACTGCGATAGCTGCTGAACCCCATCATCTAGACGCATCAGCATGATATTGATTCCATCGCCGAGCTTCTTCAGTTCTGCCGGCATCCCCTTCGTTGGTAGGCGATGATCAAGGCTCTCGGTGGAAATTTTCGAGGCAATCCTCAAGAACTTGGTCAGAGGCAGTAGTCCTCTGCGCACAGTCCACCATCCAATGGCCAAGATCAGCAAGAGAATAAGAGGCGAGACCATCAGCGCCCAGGTTAGCAATGCATCGAGCAGGGCTTGGTTGGCTGACTGGTCCATGGTCATGAACACACTAACTTCGGTTCCATCGCCTAGATTCATTACTCGCGAAGCGCTAAGTAGCGGGCGACCCGTGGAGTCACGCCACTCGTGCTGTTTAACCTGCTCGGTTGGCTTGAACTTGTGCACTTCCAGGTTGACTGCCTTCGAACCTATTGAGAGCAGTGGAGTTTGCGTTTGTCCTGACTCAAAGATGCTGACGTACAGATTATTGTGCCCCATGACCAAGTCAACTAGCTGGTGCGCGTCTGGATTGACATCAGCGATACTAGTGATAGCGGATAGGTTGTGAGTCATACCCGCCATTTTCACTTCGAGGTCCATTCGGGAGTTTCTCTCGAGAGCTTGGCTCACCATCACATACCCAAAGGTGGCGAAAAGGAGGAGCAGCGCTGCGCTCATCAAACCGACTTTGAATCCCAGCTTCACAGCCAGACTGAACGGCCTCATGCGCGCTCCTCCAGAACGTACCCTATGCCTCGAAGTTTATGTATGAGCTTGGTCTCAAATGGATCATCGATCTTCGAGCGTAATCGCCGGATAGAGACGTCAATAACGTTATTATCGCAGTCAAAGTTCATGTCCCATATCAGCCAGATGCTCTGAGAGCGTGTAAGTGCTTTGCCAGCTCGACTAATGAGAAGGTGCAGGAGAGCAAATTTCTTGGTGTTGAGGTCTATGCGTGTAGATCCACGGAACACCCGATGGCGCACAGAGTCGAGCTCTACATCCGAAATTCTCAGCGCGTTTTTCTCAAAAAGCTCGTCGCCACGTCTTTGCAGCGAGCGCATGCGAGCAAGCAGCTCGGGAAACTCGAAGGGCTTGACGAGGTAGTCATCTGCGCCACCGTCCAAACCCTTGAGCTTGTCGTTGGTTCGTCCCCAGGCAGTCAGCATAATGACGCGGACCCGGCTGGTTTCTCTAATGACTTCCAAAAGGTCCAAGCCATTGATGTCAGGGAGGTTCACATCGAGAAGCAGAAACGAATAAATATTAGTATTGAATAAGTGAGCGGCATCAACACCATTGTTTGCTATATTTACGATGTACCCGCTTTCAGAAAGGCCCTGCTGAAGGTATTCTACGTTTTTGGTTTCGTCTTCCACAACTAGAACGCGCATAACTTATCTCAGGATGTGAGTAAAATAATAGTCCAATCGGCCGCCAGTGTGGTTATACGCTGATTGGTAGTACTGCTGTGTGCTTGGTGTTTAATTTCATTATTTATTTTCATGCGCATTACATTAACTCAATAATAACTGATCCTAGCGCGAATTGGCTAAATGCGCGTAAGCTTTGCAAATTTGTAATTTTTGCGCAATATTATTGATAGTTATGATAAATTGATTGTTTGGAATAATCGAGAATCTGTCAATGGTAAGGTTTTTAAGGCCAAAGCTGGCGGATGCCTTCAGTGCGCGTAGCAGGCGAATCTGCCTGAAGGCTCCTTTAATATTGGCCGCCGGTCAACTCGATTAGTCGTTAAATTTAGAGGTGGCAGTAATGCATATTTAAAAGCGCGTATAGTCTTGGGGAACGCATCTTAAGTCGATTTTTCTTAGGGCTTCTGCCTGCAAATACAACAATTAGCGTCATCAAAAAAACGACTAGTGTGAAGGCTTCGGAGCATTATCATGAAAGGCTGCTTGCTCCATTTGAATCGTGCAGTGATGAATTTCGAACGATTTACTCACCGCGTCAATGACTGATGCGAGAATAACATCTCGATTTAATGAATCTCGCACGACTACGTGCGACGTCAGGATATTGCGGCCACTACTTAGAGCCCAAACATGCAGATCATGGACCTCCATGACCCCATCTACTCCAAGTATCAGGGACTCTATTTCCGCAATATTGAGATTGTCGGGTACCCCTTCCATAAGTACCCCCCAAGCTTTCGCGCAACAACTGCCAAGTACGTGGAAACACCCATATACCGATTGCTACGGCGACAATCGTATCGACCCAGCTCCAACCTGTAAATCGGATGACAAGTGCCGCTATGATCACGCCCAATGAACCAAGCATGTCGCTCCAGACTTCAAGATAGGCTCCCTTGAGATTCAGACTTTCACTGCTGGCAGAGGAGAGCAGACGCATCGATATCAGGTTCACAAAAAGACCCCCAATTGCGATCCACATCATCGCACCGGTAGCAATCTCCGACGGTACTAGCAAGCGCTGATACGCCTCGTACAAAATGTAGGCAGCGACCATAAAGAGTAATAAGGCATTGAACGTTGAGGCTAGGATCTCTATGCGAGCATATCCAAAAGTCCGTTTCTGGTCCGCTGGCCGCTTGGCTATTTGGAGAGCAATCAGTGAAATTGCCAGAGCAGCAGTATCTGTGAGCATATGTGATGCATCAGACAGCAGGGCTAGGCTGCCGGTAACGCATGCTCCGATAACCTCCGCAATCATAAAAATACCAGTCAGGGCAAGCGCCATGAGTAGTTTTTTCTGGTGTCCTTCACGTAGAGCGGCACCGCCATGAGCGTGATTGGATCCCACATGCTTCTCCTTGCCTAATGTAGTGGTTGGCTTCAATCTAGATTCTCATCGCTACAAACAAAAACACAAATATGGATCCTACCTTTCAGAACGGCTAATAAAACTCATTTAAACTAATTGTAGTTTAGGATGAAAGTATGTTGTTGGTATGCGATTTTTTGCAGACCTGCGTCTCCTCTAGCCGGCGATACGGTGCTAGTCAACAGCCTACTTTGACACGGCTCAAAAAAAGAAGGTTCCGCTGGGATTGTGTCAGAATTGTAATTCTGCTGTAGCTATCTCGTTATCCGTCGTCAAAAATAATACGGCTAGCTAAAAATTTACGCTACGTAGCGGTGTCGCTAAGCACAGACACGAAATTACCTCAAACTCCTCGCAACGCTGCTGAGTAACATAATTACCTAGTTTTTTAACGCCGGCCGCGGTCAATATTTTCATCGCAAATTCTGATTCCTTAATCACTGAACTATCTCGTAAGGAAGAAACCGCGGGTTTTGAAATGATGCTCGGCGATACGGAGCTCGAGAGTGCCGTTCGATGTGAGGGGTTAGGTCGATGACACCGTTGAGATGCGGAACGGACTGAGGCTTAACCATTAACACCGATTGTCGAAAGTGGTCGTCGCTACCGACCCAAAAGGGGCGAATGGCGGTAATTTGGATGCCGCTAGACGCTGGCATCGTGTGCCGATTACCGACAGCGTAACCTTTCATTCTTGAAGAGTCGTATTTACCTGAGTCAAGCGACATGCGTGCTCACCCCAGATCGCAGCGGCTTTGCGACACGCTTGATTCATTCGCACACCTAGCCAGGTAGCAACTTGAATATTGGTTGTGGGTGAGGAGGTTATTGAAGTGAAAATCGGAGTTAGCGGCGCCGGCAATATTGGGGCTACCCTTGCCCGCAAGCTCGTCGCGTGCGGCCATGAAGTTAAGCTGGCAAATTCGAAAGGCCCCGAAAGCCTTCAAAACCTGGTCAGTGAAATCGGCGCACACGCTGTGACCAAGGAAGAGGCAGTGTCCGAGGTAGGCGTTGTGATCCTCTCGATACCCTTCCCAAAATATCCAGATCTCAAACAGACGTTAAAGAATGTCCCCGAGAAAGTCGTTGTCATTGACACGTCCAATTACTATCCGGGACGCGACGGGGCAATCATAGAAGTTGACGACGGCAAGCCCGTGAACGTTTGGGTAAGCGAGCAGTTTAGCCGCCCGGTCATTAAGGCTTGGAACGCCGTCCTTGCAGCGACTCTTGCCGACAATCGGCAACCAACTGGATCTTCGACACGCATTGGCTTACATGTAGCAGGGGATGACACTCATGCAGAGGCCGTCGCGCAGGATCTCGTTGAGGATACGGGCTTTATCGCGCTTGCCGCTGGTAGCCTTGAAGATTCGTGGCGTCAGCAACCAGGAACACCAGCCTACTGCACCGAGCTAACATTGCCGGAGCTGAAGATGGCGCTGGAGGCGGCAGACAAGGTACGGGCACCTCAAAACCGAGACGCACTTATCGCAAAATTTATGGTTCCCGGCAGTCAGTTTACAGATGAGCAAATTGTTGCCACAAATCGCGCTAGGACGGCCTGACTACCGGATTAGGCGGGATTCTTTGCTAGAATTTCGCCTAATTGATCTAGTCGCTAAACTCATCTCTTTACGTAAACAGGGCACTGCAGACGCGTGCCTAACTCAGCGTCTGGATGAGGCCGCGAATTTCCTAACCTGTCCTGTATCGCGGCCTAGGCCACGTCACGTTGTTCAAGCATCCGCTCAATCTCAGCGCCAGCTAAAGCGTCGCAAGCGTGCGGCGTGGTCTACTACCGATCTCAACTATTAAGGCGTTGGCGTCAGGAAGGCGTGTTTACCGGACGCTTACCTTCAAGGAATTCCGGGCAACACAGAAACAAGAACGCCGATTTGATTGATGATGTTCGTGCGAGCAAACACATCTAACAAACCGGCGTTCTTATGTGCGATATTATACTTTTCTTCCTTTTTGGGAGGGCTTTTCTGTCGTTAACACAAAGCCTGATGGTGATGCCCTCCAGATCGATCTGACTCCCCGCGCCAAACTAGACCGTCTCGTTTTGAAATAGTGGGCTGTGCCCAGTGAGAAAGATTTGCCCCAGGTATTTGGGGCGAAGGGCAACGGCGCCATCGGCTTGTTCTGCCGTCATTTCGAGCTCCTCTACGAAGAAGTCCCAAAGCTCCTCATTCGTCGATACCTCGTTATTGGCGAGCTGATCTTCGATGTTTTCAAGGATTTGTTGGGTCAGGTTATTGAAGATTAGATTCATGTGCTGCTCCTGTTGAGTCGAGGAGCGCCCAGGAGGGAGCCTCTCATGAATGTGCCGATTGGCTTGGCGTATCGCCGGCATCGTTAGGTATTGGAGATATTCCATACCTGCAGTTTGAAGTTGTGTAAATAGCCGAGCTCCGAGAGCCGACTGCACTGTTGGCGTAGTTGCTGACGATCAACAGTTGTGTCCAGCCTGACTGTATAGCTTAGAGGCCAGATTGTGCCGAACAACTCGGCATCTGCCTCGAGGTCGTTGGTTGCGCCGGTCGGGGTCATCCCGAACGGGGCATCCTCTTTTGATACCTGTTTATTGGTGGCCGGTAGGGCGGGCGGATTATTACGCTGCACAGGCTTGGAGAGGTTGGAAGAAGACTCTTCATCCATAGGGTCAGGCTCGTTTGGCGAGAGCCTGGCGGCGTCTTCTGGTGTCAGATTGTCGACGTCGTCGAGGCTCATGCTTTCCAGCCTTGCACGGATCTCAACGATCAGGCGGCCTGCTGTGGAGTAATACGAAGGACGGATCTCCGTTATCAGAAAGTCGCCTCGGTATTTGCCTTCATCGTACTGATCGAGGAGTGCGTCTTTGATCACGAACTCACCGATAGAGGTCGAAAGCCGTCCGACGTTGAATTCGCCATTACGGCCGCTGATGGTACGGATGGCCAGTTGGCCGGGGATGTTGATCATGGGCAGCTCCACACTGCTACGAATGAAAAAAGCCCGACAGGTGTCGGGCTTTGGGCAGTGCTGTGATTGTCGAAGGATTACGGGCAAGAAGTATGAGTTTCTTCCTTGAGTGAGATGTACAGATAGAAAACGCCTGGCGGTGATTCTATACGGTCAAGTTTTAGGTCCAGCCAGACTCGATCAGTGCTATTGCCGGCAGGCAATAAACGATAGAGGCCGAAATGGATCTGTGTGCTGTCAGGTTGCAAGTGCAGTTCTCGGTAGGCCTCCAGGACAACTTCGCCCAGTCGCTCACTGACAACACTTGCATCCTGAGGGTTTTCAATATGCACCGCTTCCTGCCAGGCCCGGGGTGTTAAAACGACCGGGAGCTTGAGCAGGTCAGACGACACGAGGTTAGTGGTGCTTTGCATGTTTATCTCCAGGTGTGAGAAACCACCCGGCCCGTCCGGGAAGTGGTTTCCCGGTTAGGTATGTTTTGGTTATGTCAGGACCAGCACACGTGGCGTTGTGTCCAGAGGTTGAGGTCAAAAGCTTGTTTCGCGGCATATTCGCTGCGGTAGTATTCTTCGGACTCCCTTGATACCGGTTCAAACTCATCAGCGGTACCAATGTAATAGCCCGCAGCGCTCTTCAGTATTTGGAGGGGGTACTCGATACCGCACTCGGCGAATGCAAGTTTCCCGTATGCAAAATCCGACACAATGTATGGTTCCGGTGTTATTAGCTGCTGCTGGTCTTCTTCAGTAAAGCGTGACCAACCGCCACCATTAATGGCCGCGTTCACTCCTTCGCCCCAAGCTCGACTGAGCGCAGGAACGGTTTTGAACAGCTCGGGTACGATCGGCTGGCCGGCGCGGTACGCGTCGGCACCCAGAATATGAGCCTCGATCTCAGCCTCATATTGGGTAATCTCGTCGCCATAGATTTCCGCTTTTGCATAAGCAACGCGTATATCGAGAGATTGCGTAAATAACGTGTTCATAAAGGTGAGTCTCCAACGGACGAGAATCACCGTGCCCGGAAGGGAGGTGTTCCCTGCGGACTTTGATAATAATGAAGGCACCCGAAGGGTGCCTTTCAACAAAGTGAATCAAGATGCCGTACGCTGCTGTTTAGCGGGCGTTGGCTTGGATTGTTCCTCTGCTACTGGCTCGGATGCTTCTTCGCTTGCGAGCTGTGCTTCAGGTTCCGCTTCGCCGTCTTCAACAACTGGTTCTACTTCACGAGGCTTTGCTTCATAGACGGTTTGGCCATCCACCTTGATCCAGCCGATAAACAACAGGCGTCCCTTGAGGCTTGCTCCAGGTTGACCTTTTTTATCGCCTTTCTCGTAGGTAAATGCGTCGGTCCAGATATCACCGATGCGGAAGCTCACAAGGACCTTCTTTCCGGCTTCAACGGCTGCTTGGCTGCGACGAATCAGCTTTTCAGCTTCAGCGCCGACCACGTTGCAGTCGATATAGGAATACTCGGCATCATCCATCGAGCCGCGCAGAGCCGCAACGGTAACTGCCATGAATGGCTTACCTTTGCCGCGAGGTTTCACTTCACGGATACGGTTGAGATAACCGATACCAGTGGTGTGAAGGTCGAAGAATTTTGCTTCGTTGGATTGATTAGTGCTCATGGTGATTCTCCAGTTTCGAAATAACAGAAAGCGGAGAAACACTTCGCCCTAGGGGGAAAGTATTCCCCGCGAGGGTGGGTGGAGCTTAAGGTTGTTTAATGCATCAGCTTCATTGCAGCAATCATTACACCGACAGCTGCAGACAACATGACGCCCATGCGAATGGTGAGCTTGACTTCAAGCTGTGAAATCTCAGATTTGAACTCTGCAGCAAGAGCAGTTAAATCTGCCTTGGTAGCCAAACGTGAAAGCATGTCGGTCTCCAAAGCTTCAATAACAGCATTTGCCTTCTGTTCCGGGACGTTAATCGAAATCAACGCCTGGTAGAGAGCCAGTTCAGTTTTCATCAGACCTCCAAAAGTGAGAGGCCTGCCCTGACGGGGTAGGCCCGTCATGGGTGGGAAAGGTGCTTCCATCGACTAAGTCGACTGATCGCGCTACCGGAAGCTATGGCGATCTTGGGAGTGGATCAATGCAGAAAACCGCATCGTAGTCTTGCGGATCCAGACTACTTGGGCATGTTGCTGACGACGTCAGCGATACATGTGCAGATCATGGAAATACGATTGTCGCTTGTCAAGCCCCTACCGTGAAAACTCTGAGGAAACCTTCCCTTTGGGAAGGCTCCCTACAGAGGCGAAGGACGCAGACTTAGCAAGTTGCTGGCACCAACGAGCGTGCAGCTGGCTTCTTACGCGGTTTCCGAGCTGGCTTTTCGACCACTCGAGTGTTAGCCGCGTACCAAAGGTTCAGGTCGACACCTTTACGAGTTATTGCCGGTACATGATCCATCTCACGTACGAGACGCTCAGGTACGCAGGGCGGTGGAAGCAACGGAGCTGCTTTGGTATGGATAGCTGTGGGCGCAGCGCTGGTTTTCTTTACCGCACGCAGAAACTGTCGCGTGATGGTGCCAAGCGCGAAACCGAAGCCATAAGCAAGTTTGGACATGGTGATTCTCCTGCAGGTTGAATGCGGAGAACCCACTGACCCCGTTGGGGAAGTGATTCCCCGCGAGGTGAGTTGCATAAGGTGCTTCCATCGACGATTGTCGACCGACCGCGCTACCAGAAGCTCAGCGGTCTTGGGCGGATCTGACACGAACATCGTGTCGCAGTCTTCAAGATCCTGACTGCCTGGGCATGATGCTGACGACGTCAGCAAAGCACGTCCATATCATCGAAGGGGGGATGGTGATGTGTCAAGCGGAGAGGGATATTTCGCGGAGGGCAAAGAAGGTTCAGGTCGACAGGAGAAGCTACCGAGAGTAGCTGGGTCAACAGTCACTCTCGGATGTAGTAAGTAGCGTCTTTCAGAAAAAAATACCACCTGTGCGGGATGAAGGCGTTGTTGATCCCTGGGCTGTGATCTGAACGTCTTACTTCCAACACCTGGCCGATTATCGTGGCTGAGGCCAGCTAGCATAAGGCACGCATCCGCGCACAAAGGGAGCCCTGCGTTTCGCCGGCGGGCCACCGGCAAGGAAAAGCAGCTACCAATAGGTAGCCTGATCATCCTTTGCAAGATGATCAGGCTACCTATTGTGTGAGCTTTAAAAAGTGTGGGCCACAACACCAGTGTGGCCCTTAGACTACGGTGCTTCGAACCTCAACAGAGCCCTATGTGCCTTTGAACTCGCAATTCACGAGTTAGACGGCTGCGTGTCTGGCTTGAACAGGGAGACACAGGGAGAGCTCTGAACCAGGTCCGCACGCCCTTCCCGGAGCTATGCGTGCTTTGGGGTTGGTGATGAGGCAAGCCGCATCACCGGGCGCTACTGATGACCGCCAGTAGCCAACGGGGTGGAAACGTTGTTGTGATCATTATGTTGATAGGCCGGAGCTTATGCAACCCGGCGCCTTTCAAAGTCGGTCGACTCAGACTAATTGACTGCGACGACCGCACCTTCGGGAACAGGGGACGGAATTGCTATACCGGTCGCCCCAGTTATCTGTGAAATCAGCATTCCTGAACGCTTTAAACCAACGGTAGTTGTCTTTGTCAGGTCTACCAGCACAGAAGGCAAGCCTGACGGTGCAACCCCATCAAAATAAGTATAGGCCGTTCCTGATGAGATGTAAGAACCTACGCCCACAGGTTTCACAAACCACCCAGGTAGGTTGAGCGCAGAATCGCTCGGTACTCCGCTGAAGCCCGGGTTGGCCTGGGCATATTCGGTAGCGGCAGATCGGTACACCAGAAAGCCGCGACCCAGTGAGTCGAGGGTAGCGTAGTCGGATGTACGTTGGTCCTGATGTTGGTTCTCCATGAAAATGCTGGAGGCAATGAGCACAATCATCAAAACGAGCCATTGCATTGTCATGATATGAGCTCCATCCACAAAATGGTGGTTGTTACCACCTACGCGTCAATAACAAAACTATTTCGTGAGGATAATCAATGTTAAGCAAATTCCTACTAGGCCAAGCGCAATGACAGTCCACTTTGCGGCTCGCTTGATGCTCATTGGTTTGCGTTGTGGATTGATTAATTCCATAGTGGCGATCTTTTTTACTAAATAACGACCAGAGGCCGTTGGTTGTAACTTGTAAGTGAACTCGCCGACCTCGAATGCCTCTTTTTCTTCTAGTGCGCGACGCCATAGCACAGTTGAGCATATCCTGCTTCGGGTGCTTAGCCAGGTCTGTAATTCTCCAGCACTATACTCAACGTTATTCTCAAGCGTCTGCACTGCAATAATCCCCATAAACATACTATAAAACGTTTTTGAAATTTTATAAATGGATGCTTTATTTGAAGCAGCTCCAATAGAAAAGACCTGGCCAGGAAAGTCGAGATGTGGAGAGAAACCATCCACTTGCATTTCTGAAGATGTACCCAGTCTCACTATCCCCGATGCCAAAAGCGCCAGTTAAAGAGCATGACTTCCATGTAGTGTCGCCAAGGGAGCAGGTCACACTTCCTCTGGCAGGCGCCTGGCAGGTGCCCTGGATCAGCTGGAATTCCCACCCACCTGGTCTTTTCCATAAGCCTTGTTCGCAGGACAACGTTATTCCCGCGGCGCTTTTTGCAAGAAGGGTTCGGTCACTGCACTGTTGCCCCTCGGTAGCTATGCCTCCCAGGGACAAATATTCATTTGTCTGAATGCGATCATAGGCCGTTATCTTGCCCGTCGAGGTTATCTTTCCACCCCATAGTTCACCTCCGGTTGAAAAGTTTTTGTCGTTATAAACTTGGACCCAGTTGGGGCTATTTTGATAAATCCCGCCTCCCCATTTTTCGCTGTACCAGCCTGTGTCACCACGTGTTCTGAACCAACCACCTGTGCTGGTATCACCGGTAATGGTTGCAGTAGCGGCATTAACATTGGCTGTGGCGATAACGTTTCGAGCTGTAATGTCGGCGTTAGCTGTTATGTTGCCTGACGCTGTGATACTTCCTGCGTTGTTAATATTGTGGTTGCCCATCGTGATATCAGTATTCATCGTGTTGAATTCTGGATGATTGGGCACTGCGTTTCGATATAGATAGTCATTAGCCAACGCTCCATCCATAAGAAAAAGTGCGCTAGCTGTATGTCCTGGGCCAGGAGCTATAGCATAGTTACTTAGTGCTACCTGCCATCCACCCCGCACGCCCTGGACGATGTTCGGATTGGCAGAAGAGATGAACCCACCAGGTCCTCCGAGATTTTCAGCGATGGTTCGAATACCCATTTCAGGAATCGTCTGCCCACCTGTAGTAACCACAATCACTTCCAGTTGATTGGCGTTGGGTTTCCGGGCGAGGCCGACAATGGTCTGCCCAAAGGCGTTAGTGGGGCTATAACCTGCAGGAAGGTAGTTGGTGTTGACGAGCATCGGAACGGTTATTTGCACCGGTACGGTTGCTGCCGCGTTGGCCAGCACCACGCTGTAGTTATCCTTCAGATATTTGGCCAATGCCTCTGAAATGGTTCTCTGTTGATCAGCCGCAATTCGATAGTCCTGAGAATCCATCTGCTTGATTTGCCATGCGATCGCCAAAGTGACGACAACGGAGAAAACGGCCAATCCGATCGCCATGTCCAAGCTCAAGAACCCCCGCTGCTTGATCCTACTGGTCATTCCAGAGACTCCTTGATGATTGGTGAGCGATGTCGTGATCGAGCATCGTGATCTTTCCTGCATGGACTTTCTCTCGGATGCCCGGTCCGTCATCGCCTGTGAAAAGCAGGCTCTGCAGGGTTAATCGACGACTTCCTTCGTTGCCACTTGATAAGGACTGGTGAAGAACAGCCACCAACCCCTTGGAGAGCAGCTCTCGGGCGTTATTGAGTAACGGCTGAGCCAGGGCTGATATACGTTCAATGCCTTGAGTAACGCTGCCGGCATGACCTGTGCTGATAATGAGATGGCCATTGATCGAGGCTTGAATTACTTGTGCTGCTGTCGAGCTGTCGCGAATTTCTCCCACGAACAGGAAATCGGCTCTTGTGCGCAGCGCTAGGATCAAAGCTTCCTCGTATCCCCCCATCCGGCGAGAGACCGGAACTTGAATGCAGCGCCCACTCCCATGCCTGCCATTCAAAAATGGTTCTGGAGGATCCTCTACAGCCACACAAATGCCTCCCCAGGCCTCGAGACGTGCTTTCACCAGTGATGCAGCACTTGAGGTTTTCCCTGTGCCCATTTCCCCACAAATAAATATCAGGCCGCGTACCGTGTCGCTCATCAGCGCGTCCTGCAGATAGTCGGGCAGACCCAGCATGTCCAATGGACGGATCTGGACTGAGGATTTGCTTACGACAAACACAGGCTTGCCATTCAAATCCAGCAACTGGGTTACACGAAGGACGACGCCATCTTCAATTAGGGCGAACTCTGGATCCTGGGTTGCCTTGTGCTTTTCCTCGCACTGCGCCCGTAAGCGCTCAAGGTCTGCCCGCCATTCGGCGGGCGCTTCAACCCTTCGTGCCTGCCCAGGGAGACCTTTGGCGTCGGCAAATCCATCGCCGAGGTACAGGTCGACGAATTCAGCATCAGAGATCACGCTCACACTGAGTTCCTTAGTACGAAGTCCAAGCGATGGTATTGGCGTCCGAGGAGCAGCTGGTCGCAGCTGCCACCGCAGTGATTTCGCCGGCAATTGCAGTGCCGCCATTGATCGCCGTCGTTGTCTGTTTGTCCTTGGCCATGTTCGAGGCAAGGGTGATGCAGGCATTTTTCGGAAGGTTGGATTCTGTGATGGTGAAGGTCATGCCGTTGCTCATTACGGTCACTGCGCCGTTCCAGCGGTTGGACAGGGCATTACCGTTGATGCTCATGCCGCCAGTTGCCTCGAGGTTGATCAAAGAAGGCGCCAAGTTGGTGCCTGCCGTGGCGTAGCCCGTGGTGCTTTTCAGTCGTTTGGTATTGCTCAGCAACGTGCCGAGATTGCTCTGTTCAATGGTGACGTCCGAGCTGCCGAACGTTCTGTAGCCCATGAACACGATGAAACCAAGTGCCACCGCGATCAGCATCAACCAGAACATCCCGTCCAGGGAGAGAAATCCGCGTTGGTTGTTTTGAGTGTTTGTTGGCATTTCCAGTACCTCATTTAGGTTTGATTTAAAGCGTTGCAGTCACATTGCCGGCCAACTGGAAGATCCCGACCACTACCAGAATCATCATGACCCCCATGGCCATGGAGGACATGCCGATAAGAGATTTGGCGATGGCTTCGACGCGCTGAAGCGTTTGCTCCAGCCACCGGTTGGAAAACCGTTCCATCGACTCAGCGAAGCCTTTGCGGGTGGCGAGCACTTCCAGAAAATGCATCGCCATGGGGTCTGGGAATTGATGACCCGCAAGCTTCAATGCGGTACCGAAGTTTTTGCCGGCGCTCACTCCGTAATGAATGGCGCTCAGGCGCTCTTTCAACCATGGAGAGGCATTGCGTTGAAGAGAGGTCAGCGCATCTAGTTGGTTGATGCCGGAGCGCAGCATCACAGCCATGTTGAGCAGAAAGATCGATCCGTGGAGCGCCTTGTAGACTGACCAAGGCGGGAGCCTCTCTGCTCGGACTCGCAGGACCTGGAGCAGCTTGTTCAACTGCAGCTTCCACGAAGGGCTGGCGGCCGTAATCTGAAGGCCGCAAAACACGGGTAGAGTGATGATCGATATGAGGATAAAGACGATTACAGCTATCAGCGTCACTAGCCCGTAGTGGGTCACGAAATTCGATAGGGCATAGAGGAAGGCCGGCACGCCGGTCCACGCCTCGGGGTTGGAGCGTCGTGTCATGGAGGGCACCATCCACACTGCAATCACATACAGCAACGCCGCCATGACGCTCCACACCATGGAGGGGAAAACGGTGGCGGACGCTACGAGTTTGCTGATCCGCTGACGTACTTCGATGATCCTCACGCAGTCCCGAAATGCCTGCACCAGGTTGCCGGTGTCTTCCCCGGAAGCGATCAAAGAGTTCTCGTCATAGGGAACCCAGCCTTCGCAGGAAATGCTCAGCGATTTCCCACCTTTTACCGATTGCGCGATATCCCTGCAGGCAAGGGACACTGGATGGAGCTTCTGCCCGTTATCGCTGAATGCTCTGGCCACCGTGTGCAGTGCGTCTTCAAGCGACACACCATCCTCAAGGATGCCCATCAGGCTCTCGTAGAACTGGATTCTTTCGTTTTTGCCAAACTGCTTGGCATAGAAGGTCTCTGCCCAACGATTCAGCATCGCTCTGACGTCACTCAGCATGAGCGAGCTCCAGGATTTGCCGGTCAAAGTCCAACGGCCCCACCGTCATTTCGGCGTGGCGGGGGTCTACTAATCCTTGTTTCAGTTTGATGATCGTGTGTGCGGTCTTGGTAATACCGCCCATTTCCTTGACCCAGTGGCGACGTGCCGCACTTGCACCCTGCCCATTGAAAACGCGCATGAATTCAAGGTCGGTGAGCAAAGTTTCCGCAACCACCGTGCGACCGGTGATGCCCAAGCCTTTGCAATGCGGGCATCCCGGTCCTTTGAGGTAGGTCTCATCAATCGCTTCCAAATCGCGCAAGTGCTGCACCAGCGCACTGTTGAGCTGCCCGAGATGCTCGCGTGCGGGGACGCGGCAGTGGGAACACAGCACGGGCAAGAGGGATTGATTGACCACGCTTGTCATCAGTGCAGGATCAGTAACCAGGTGTCGGTCTACACCCATGTCGATCAGTCGTTGAAGAGCTGCTACAGCGTTGTTGGTGTGCAGTGTCGTCAGCACCAGGTGACCAGTCATACCGCCGCGGAAAGCCGCTTGTGCTGATGCAAGGTCCCGGATCTCCCCATACATGAGAATGTCAGGGTCGAGTCGCATGGAATTGGTGATCCCGTCATTCCAGGTTTCACCGGCGCCCAGCGGTGACTGATTGGCGAGAAGTGGATATTCAGGTGGATCTTCCATCGTCAGAATGTGTTTTGTTCCACCGCACTCTTCGTGCAAGAGGTTCAGGTTTACCTGCAGCGACTTCGATTTGCCGGAACCGGTGGGTCCAGTGATCAGGTTCACCCCATAAGGCAAGCTGCGGATGCGGCTGAATGCATCAATTTGCTGCGTCAGGAAACCGAGATCACTAAGCGTCATTTTGGTTTTGTCGTCATACAGCAGACGCAAAACCATCAGAGGGCCATCTACGAGCGGCCGAGTGGCGACTCGGGCACCGAACAAACCGAGTTGGTCGACATAGGCGCGTTTTACCCTGGCGTCCTGGCTCACCTGCGGCTGGTAGTGGTCTTTCGCGACATCGCACATGCTGTTGTAGAGGGACGAGCAGAGCTCCATGCCCACCTGGCTCTGGTGCTGTTCTGCCTCCCACAAGAGCCCGTGGATGCGAAAGAAGATTCGAGTGATATCGTGACCTACGACAAAGTGGACGTCGCTGGCATTGCGCCGGTGGGCTTCTCCTAAAAGCTGCACCACCTGGGCCTGGCGCTTCGTCTCAGTCGCCGATAGTGCTTTACCATTTGCATCATCATTGGCGCGGTAGAGTGCCTTGATTGTGCTCATCGAGCAGACCTTGACCTCAAAGTGGTGATTTTCGTGTTCCAGCTGGTCCTCGAATGCCATGACATAGGCATCCGTTTGGTGTTGGGCTGACACATACAAAATCCCATCGCTGGTCAACGCACATAGTTGACGCAGCTCGGGTTTCAGCTCAAACGGTCCACCAGGGGCCGTCAGCAGTATTTGGTGCGACGTCAGTAGGACTGCAGCAGACTCATCACTGTCAGGCTCTATGACATCTGGTTTTTCAGTCAGGATCGTCATCGAACTTCTCAATCAACGTTGGCCAGGGATCAGCCCAGGCGGCATAGGTGCTGATGGGGTAATGCTGGGGGCTGAATTGTTAACGTTGCTCAAGCTGGCCGGGGGCGTACTGGAAAAGCCGAGGGGGTAGCGCTTACCGCCACGCTCGAGGGTCACGTTTTCGACGGAGAGGATGGCCATGCGATAGCCACCGGGTAACTCCCGAGATGAGGCATCTGCGTCTACTTCAAATCCGCTGCTGTAGAGCAGAGTCGCACGCAGCCGTTTTGCTGAGCCGAATACCGCTTTCACGACAGGCAAGTCAGACTGTGTATCACTGCTGTGCGCCGAGGCTGCAGCCGGCTGTGTGAGGTTTCCTTGAGAAAAAAACACAGTTGACGGCTGCGTCGTCGCACTTTGGTCTTCGCCCTTGATCGATCTTTCGGCCTTGGCCTTCTCGGCTTTGGCATTCAACAAGATCGTCTGGCTTTGAATCTGGGCCAGCTCGCCGACGTTCACCCCAGATAGGGTGTTCTCATCTGCCCAGCTCGATGGTGCCCCTAACGCAAGGATGGAGCACAAAAAGCACAGCGCTTTATTTCGCATATAGGTCACCTATTACTGACCAGACAAGGTGGCCGGTCTCATATTTGGTTGTGATTTCGCGCAGCCGTAAGCCCTGACTGGGTGCGCCGGATAATGAGTCCAGCGGCGTAATGCCAGTGGCATAGCTCAGCTCGAATTGCTTCCATTGAGGCGGTGGGGGCGGCGGTGGCGCAGGTTGGCCCGGTATCGCTGGTTGAATGGGCACAACGACCGGCACTTCTTTCAGCACTGGGGTTTGAGTGAAGCTGTGCAGCCAAGACGACAGGTTCGCCAACATCACGATGGCGTCTTTTAGAGGCTCATCACCGGCTGCGGGTAGAGAGATGTCGAATTTCAACGTGGCCGAGTTGCCCTCGTCAAAGAAGGCCGGCCGATCAGAAAAGTGGCCCTGCGTCGCCTGTATCAGTTTGTCGGCCGTGCTATTGCCCGAGCGCTTATAGGAGGACAAAACCTGTGCGCCGTCGCAGACGGCACTCGTGAACTGCCATCCCTGAATGGACAGAGGCAACTGATAAATGACGTTGCTGCAACCCTCCAGGAAATCTGCAACAGATGGACGTTTGGCCCAAGGGTGTTCAAGCGCTTGGGGCGTCTGTTCCATACCGGATTCTTTTTGCAGTCTGGCCAACTCTGCCAGGCGTTGCTGTTCAGCCTGGAAAGCCGCCTCTTTGGCTATCTGGTCCTGATGGTTCTGCCATTGAGCCCATCCGATGATGCCGGCAGCGATCAGCACGCCAAGAACCGCCAGCTGTACAAGTTCTGGTTTGGATAGCCCAAAGACGAGTGGCCGTAGCCGGTACTCGCGTTTTAGATGCGACGGCTGAAGCAGCTCTGCCACGTCCAGTGGTTGACCGCCCATATCGAACTCTGGGGGCAGGTACTCGTTGTCGAAGTTGATCCCACGACTGCGTTGTTGCGCGACTCGGCGGCGGACCTCAGCACCAGTGCCGATCATGTCGCAGCCAGAGATCACGCCACCTTGATACACAGCAACGAGGGCATATTGGTCAATCTCGCTTTCAGTTTTCCAGGCCGCGATCCATGAGTCCCCCAGCTGTCCAGCCAGGGTGGCCGCGAGCGAGTACATCCCTTTGATGACCTCCTCGCTGCGCGCTACAAAACCTGCCTGAATAATGGCTGGTGTTCTTCTAATGGCGACAATGTCGAGGTGGTGCTCACGACCGTACTGGCGCGCTTCCTTCATGTGCCCGGTGACACTACCCAGCGGATGCCAGCGCAGACCGGTGACAAATGATTTTCCACGATACTGGAGTACCTGGACTCGAGCAGAGCGTGCATTTTTTGAGGTTTCCGCAACCATGGCTTACCCCTTGGAACCTGTGCAATGCAGCAGTGGGGTAGGGCAAGAGCCCCAAGGCTCGTTGGCAGCAGGTGAAATCACCGCGCTGGGGCTGCCTGTGTCGCTATCAACAACAGGAGTAATCAGCACTACGAGTACGCTGTGCCCTGTGGTGCGGACACGGCTGCCGCCCAAACCGAAGAATCCAGGATCCCCTACGCCAGACTTGGTTGCGTTTTCGCTGTTCTCCTCAAAACCAGTCAGTACGAGGGTTTGACCGCTGCGCAATTTGACCTTGGGCGACAGATTCTTGGTGTCGTAATCCGCTGTCTGGACACTGGAGCCGTTGCTCGTAAAAGTGGTGAAGGTCGGTTTGCTACTCATGCTCAGGGTGATCATCAGCAACATGTTGTCCTGGTCGATGATTCGAGGGAGCAACATCATGTTGAAGCCGCTGGTGATAGTCGCGGGGGTGAGCGAAGTAGACGATCCAACGGAAGCCGTAGTGGTTGTCGAGCTTGATGCGACATAGCTCTTTACGTTGCCGATCTGGATGGGTGCCGGCTGCAGATTCAGCGTGGTGACCGACGGCGAGCGAACGTTCGAGATTCGGCCCTGTTCGGAAAGTGCTTTGATGATTAAGTTGGAGCCAGCCCAAGGAGACTTCGACGTGTCCAAAATACTCAACGAGCCCGACACCGCGCCCGTGCTTATGCCGGTGGTGGCATTCTTCAGCGAAAAGCCCCATTTGTTGCTCAAGGACGTATAGACAGCCGTCCAGTCCAGGCCGGTCTGGTCTGTGTCGGTGAGAGTTACCTCGAAAACTTTGACGTTGAACAACACCTGACGGGTGATACTGCTGTTGATCGAATTCAGGTATTTAGCAACGTTTGAGAGTACTTCTGGTCGATCACTTACCGTCAGGGTGCCAGTGGAACGCGAGAGGAACATCCGACCTTGGGGCTGTTGGCTCAGCATCGCCTTGACGTTTTTTTCAATGTCTCCGATCAGCGAGGTCTTGATGGTAACGGTGGTGCTCTGGTTGCTGCCTGATTCACCCGATGCACCTGTCGACGAAGATCCGCCGCCACCACCACCGGAACTGCTCCCGCTGCCTGTAGCGGTCAGCAAGCCCGACTTCACTGTGCTTTCAATGACCTGGTCATCACCAAATGCCCAGACGTCGAACGTCTTGGTGTCGAAGTAAGTGACATGCACGCTTCGATCATCGGAGGAATAATTCCACGCTAAGCCCAACTGGGAGGTCGCTTGATTCAACAACCCTGACAGCTTGCCGCTGTACTTAATGGGGAATGTGTTGGGTGCAGTCAGCCCAATCGAATTCATTGAGCGGGCGTTGCTCGGAACATTGCCGATGACGCCGGCGGGCATGAAGTTGGTCAGGTTGTCGGCAGAGCCCAAACCAGGTGGAACTGCAGGTCCTGAGTTGCCCTGCGTCGAACTGGAAAGGACACTTGGGTCGATTGCGTCAGGGGCTACGATGACCGGTACACCACATTCACTAGTGATGTACTGCGCGATCTCAGCGATCCCAACGTTATATGAGGGGCGATAGGTGATGTCGCAATCCATGGTCAGCGGTAAACCACGCTTGGCGACCAGCGGTTTTTTGGACACCCATGGTTTGTCGCTGAACACCACCGTAGCGCGCGCGGACTCTTGCTGCTGATTTCTCAGAAATCGGCTGTATTGAGAGGCTGTCGCAGCGTCATTTTCAGCTCGGCTGGCCGATTCATTCACACGCTGCAGCGAACAGGAACTCACCAGTGCGACGATAAGTGACAAGGCTGTGCTTTTGATCCAGAGACGAGCAGTCATCATTTGTTCCTCTCTGTAATAAAAATCAGCCGCTGTGAGGAGTTACTGTCGACCACATCGACCAGAAAGGACCGTGGAGCCGAGTCGTAGAGAGGGAAAATCGACCCAATGGCTTCTTGGAAACTGCCCTCAAATCGAAGTGGAGCGTCAATTGAGTAATCCAAATCATCGACCTGCCACATCAGTTTCCAGCCCGCTTTTTCAGCCCAGCCTTCGACGGTTTGACGAAGGGTTGAGCCAGTTGAAGCCGTCCATGTCTGGGCCAGCGGCTTCGGCGCTGCAATGTCCGTCGCAACCGGCTTTGGCGCTGCAGAAACTGCGGACGGCGCGGTGACCAGTTTCGGAGTTGAAGCGGCCTTGGCATCTGGGTTGCTGGACGAAGTCGAGGCCGGACTCTGAGTCGGCAAGGCAGACGTTTGTTTTGTAGAGCCATCCTTGGTAATCACCGTAGGAGGGGCCACGGTTTTGGCTGGTGCAGCGTTCGCCACAGGGGTAGCGGCTGATGCCGTTGTTGTGAAAGGCGCTGTTTGGGGAACGGCGGCGACTACTACTTGGCTGCCCGCATCATTGTTATTGCTCTTCGCTGCGATAGGCTGTGCAGCTGTCGATGTGTTGAGTTGAGCAATCTGAGTTGATGCAGGACGTGGAGAGTCCGGGAGCTGGTAGCCAGGGCGCAGGACGTAGCACACCTGACGGTTGACCTCGTCGACCTTCACCTGCCAGGCCGGACCTGCGAGCACCTGCAGGGTGTTACGCAGGGTCATAGGGCCAAGTTTATATTGGGCTGCTGGGAGTGGTCGGGTGTAAAGGATGTTGACGTGGCCAGAGTCTGCCGAGCAAAGCGTATAACCTGAACGGTCCACCACGTACTGCATGGCCTCATGCACATTTGGGTGCATGTTGGCTGGAATGCTGATGTCGATAATCTGAGCCATCAGGTCACGTTGGCCAGAATCTGGCAGCGTGCTGACGAGGGTGTAGCGGCCATAGCGCACTACTGGTTCTTTTTCAGGAACGGCGCCGCCAGGATAGAGGTCTGGCGTCAACATGTCCGGATTGCGACTGCTGTCGAAAGCGGGCTTGGGTGTCTGCGCCGTTTGGGTCGTGCAACTGGCGATTAACGCTAGAAGCGAGAGCGTGGTGACGTGCCTGATCATGTGCCGAGAGGCCCCCTGTAATGATAGGGGAACGGTGACAGGCTGGTACCAGCTGCGCAGTAGGAAATAGAAAACTACGTCTATAGGTATTTATAGGCTATACAAAGATGACGCGACCGAGGTGGAAAATTACCTAGTATCTGATCACCCATTTCCATTCACGCTGAGCATTCATTTGCATTCACGCTGACCACTCAATTGCATTCGACCTGACCAGCTATCCTGCCATTACGCCTAGAGTAATGAATCCAAAATCGCGTTCAGCGAACATCCATTCGAACATCAAATCTCCGTCCGCGTGCTGAGGCGATTGTTAATCCCTCCTGGTCGTTACCCTGTGGTCGACCGGTGAGCATTGATCCCCATCGTTAACTCCCGCCACAGGCATTTGTGCAAGCAGGCTGAACGTGGTTAAATCTGCATATTCGATTATCCACATATGCAGAGCGATTGCTTATGAGCCTTACACCACACACATTCTTCAAGTGCTTGGGTGATGAAACTCGCGCCCGGATCATGCTCATGCTTTCGGCTGAGGGTGAGTTGTGCGTGTGCGAGTTAATCTGGGCACTGGACGATAACCAGTCGAAGGTCTCCAGGCATCTTGCCCAACTGCGTGCTTGCGGGTTACTCGCAGATCGGAGGCAGGGTCAGTGGGTTTACTACCGGCTGCATCCCGAGCTTGAACAGTGGGCACTGGATGTTCTGAACGTCACTACGCAGGCACACCAGTCCTGGGTTAACGACCATCAAGGACGGCTGGCTTCCATGGAAGACAGACCCGTGCGCCAAGCCTCCTGCTGCTGACATCCTGATCTGGAACATACTCATGCTCATCGCAGCATCGATTTTCGTAGTTACGCTCGTCTTTGTTATCTGGCAACCCAAGGGGTTAGGTGTCGGCTGGAGCGCGGCAGCGGGTGCCGTTCTGGCACTACTGACTGGCGCCGTAAGTCTAGGGGATGTGCCGGTTGTGTGGCACATCGTCTGGAACGCTACCGCGACCTTCATTGCTGTGATCATCATCAGTTTGTTGCTCGATGAAGCGGGATTCTTCAAATGGGCGGCGCTTCATGTCGCTCGCTGGGGTCGGGGCAAAGGCGGACGTCTGTTTGCGCTGATGATCCTGCTCGGTGCAGCCGTTTCGGCACTGTTCGCCAATGATGGAGCCGCACTGATTCTGACCCCAATCGTCATCGCGATGCTGACGGCGCTTCGCTTCAGCCCGGCATCCACCTTGGCATTCGTGATGGCCGCAGGCTTCATCGCTGATACCGCCAGTCTGCCGATGGTGGTGTCCAACCTGGTGAACATCGTTTCGGCAGACTTTTTTGGCGTGGGTTTCGGTGAATACGCTTCTGTCATGTGGCCAGTGAACCTAGTGGCCGTGGCCGCGACACTGTTCATGCTCTGGATGTTCTATCGCAAGGACATTCCCGCCCAGTACGACGCGGATCAGCTTGAGGCCCCGGAGTCGGTGATTCGAGATCGGGCGACCTTCATTGCTGGCTGGTGGGTACTTGGCCTGCTGCTGGTTGGTCTGTTCGCACTGGAGCCGTTAGGTATCCCCATCAGCGCTGTTGCTGCTGCGTGTGCAATGATCCTGCTGGTCATCGCAGGTAAAGGCCAAATCATCTCCACGAGAAGGGTCATCAAGGACGCGCCCTGGCAAATTGTCGTGTTTTCGCTGGGCATGTATCTGGTGGTCTATGGCCTGCGTAATGCTGGCCTAACCGACTCGCTCTCGGGGCTGCTGAACATATTTGCCGAGCATGGCCTATGGGCCGCTACCTTGGGCACCGGTATCACCGCTGCGCTGTTGTCCTCGATCATGAACAACATGCCGAGTGTGCTTATCGGCGCTCTGTCCATTCAGGGCAGCGACGCTACAGGACTGGTACGTGAGGCCATGATCTACGCCAACGTCATCGGTTGCGATCTTGGCCCCAAGATCACGCCCATCGGAAGCCTGGCCACGTTGCTGTGGCTGCATGTGCTAGCGCAGAAAAATATCCGCATCACCTGGGGTTACTACTTCAAAGTCGGCAGCATCCTCACCCTCCCTATCTTGCTGGTAACGCTGGTGGCACTGGCGTCGCGGCTGAGCATCCCTGTCTAGGAGAAACCCATGAAAGTGCTATTTATGTGTACGGCAAACAGCTGCCGGAGCGTTCTCTCGGAGGGGTTGTTCAACCACCTGGCCCCGAGCGGTTTTAACGCCGTCAGTTCGGGCAGCTTCCCAAGCGGACAACTGAATCCACGCGCCGTGAGTACGTTGCAAGCGCTTGGTATCGACACCACAGATCTCTACAGCAAAGGCTCAGAGGTGTTTTCGGACTCACCACCGGATGTGGTGATCACCGTGTGTGATAAGGCTGGAGGCGAACCCTGCCCGGTCTATTTCGGGCCTGCTGTCAAAAGCCACTGGGGCCTCGCCGACCCTTCCGATGTAGAAGGCACAGACAGCGACATCCAAGCCGCATTTGACGCGACCGTCGTCCAGATTAAAAAGCGTTTCGAGGCATTCTTCAGCTTGGATCATTCGGCGCTCACACCGCAGGAACTGAAGCGCGAGCTAGATCAAATAGGTGAACTGTAATGGACGAATTTTCCTCGGAAAGCAGCCTGGATCTACCTAATCTGGATCAGTCGCTAATCGACTTCGTCACACTGGATCGCCTGCAAGGCAACGAGCAACCGACTCACAAACCACGCATCTTGTTGCTGTATGGCTCAACCCGTGAGCGCTCTTTCAGCAGGCTGCTGACCCAAGAGGCCGCGCGCATCCTGACCCTAATGGGAGCCGAGACCGTCATCTTTGATCCCTCGGGTCTGCCTCTCCCTGATGACGCTCCGGAAGACCATCCAAAGGTTAAAGAGCTGCGGGATCTGGTTCTGTGGTCAGAGGGACAGGTGTGGTGTTCGCCAGAGCGTCACGGTGCAATGTCTGCTGTATTCAAAGCCCAAATAGACTGGATACCTCTCACGTTGGGCGCTGTCCGCCCCAGCCAGGGCAAGACGTTGGCCGTCATGCAGGTCTGCGGTGGATCACAGTCCTTCAACACGGTAAACCAGCTTAGGATCCTCGGGCGCTGGATGCGGATGATCACCATCCCAAACCAGTCGTCAGTACCCAAAGCCTTTCTGGAGTTCGACGACGCAGGGCGTATGAAGCCATCCGCCTACTACGACCGTGTTGTGGACGTGATGGAGGAACTGATGAAGTTCACGCTGATGGTTCGGGGCCGGGAAACGTATTTGGTAGACCGCTATTCGGAGCGCAAGGAAAGCGCCGAAGCACTCTCGAAACGAGTCAATCAAAGATCGATTTGAGCGACCAAGGGGATAGAGGATGAGCAACACCACAGTAAGGATTGCGCAGATTTCGGACGCTCAAGCCATCCAGGCAATTTACGCACCGATGGTTGAGCATACGGCGATTTCGTTTGAGCTTGAGCCGCCCACAGTCGAAGAGATGGCCAAGCGGATTGGGTCGACTTTGCCGACTTACCCGTATCTGGTAGCGGAGCGAGACGGCCAGCTCATCGGCTATGCATATGCCAGTCAGCACCGGGCTCGTGAGGCCTATCGCTGGTCGGTCGACGTCACCGTTTATATATCGCCAGAAGCGCACCGTAGCGGGGTCGGCCGGGCACTGTATGGCGTGTTGCTGCCGACATTGAAAAGGCAAGGGTTTCACGCAGCCTTTGCCGGGATCGCGCTGCCAAACGATGGCAGCGTGGGGCTGCATGAAGCACTAGGCTTCGCTCACATCGGTACGTATCCAGAAGTAGGATTCAAGCATGGCGCTTGGCATGATGTTGGATATTGGCGTATCGCGCTGGATTCAACGAGTCCGCCAAAACTGTCCGTGCCTTTCAGTGAGATCAGTCTCTTCTGAATGGGTCTCGACGGCCATTATGAGCGATGGGAAGATTCTAATACGTAACAAAGTCAATTATGTTCGACTCCTCGAAATGAATACGAGCAAAGTGGGTAAAATCGAAATAGATTTGCCACTTTCGGAAGTTTGCAGATATCGAACGAAACTATTGTTGCCGATGGGGAGGCCTATTAGATTCCAGAAAACAAAAGTAATGGTTCCAAGTACGTTTACAAGGTCTCAGCCACTAAGAAGCAGTGATATACCGCAGATCTACAAATTGGTCGCCAATGCTTGTCTCGCGTTGCCGGCCGCGTCGGGCTCAATGAGGTCACTTGCCAACTGACGCTTATCCTGCAGCATTTGCCAAAGCATCTGGTCGATTGTGTTTTCCACCAGCGGGATTTTCACCACGACCATGCGCAATTGCCCATTGCGGTAGGCCCTGTCCTCAGCCTGGTCCTGCAGTCCAGGCGTCCAGGGGAGGCCCAGGAACATCACATAGTTGGCCGCAGTGAGGTTGTTGCCGGTGCCGGCAGCGGAGGTAGTGGCGGCAAAGACGCGGGTTTCTGGATCACTTTGGAATTGATCGATCGCCTTCTGCCGTTTGCCTACAGAGTCACTGCCGACAACCGTGACGCACCCGTACTCAGCTTGCTTGCACCGAGTGCGAAGTGTTCCTACCGTATCCTTGAACTCACAGAACAAGATTACTTTGTCCTCCGCGTCCAGTTCGCACAGCAGATCCATTACGACACGAATCTTTACCTGCTCAAGCAACTGACGCAGTGATCCCAACCTGGCGAGGCTAGGCCTGTCTTCGAGCCGAATTTGATCGTATTGCTTGCGCTCTTCAGCAGTGAGTTCGATGGGTAAAGTTTGGCGCTGTTTGCCCTTGAGACCGGGCAAGACATCCTTGCGTCGACGGAGCATCCAATCGCCGATTGCGCCCCGCAGATTCATGCGGAAATCCTGACTGCCGGCGAACTGTTCGCAGAATTCTTTCAAGGGCAGTTTCCCAACGGGGTGGCCGGATAGCCGTAGCAGCGTGTGCAGCTCAGATTCTCGGTTGAGGACTGGCGTACCCGTCAGCAGGTAACGGTTGGGTATCTTGGCGGCAATGTCGAAGCCGTGACGTGTCCACGCGGCGGTCGGCTCTTTCAGGCGGTGCGCCTCGTCGATGATCATCACTTCAAAGTGTCCTGCATGCAGAACAAAATCGCCAAGGCGTTCGTAGTTGGTGATAATCCATTGCGAAGAGGGATCAAAGACCTGTTGGCCGATAGTGGCCTTGGGATACACCATCTGGATTTCGCGTTGCCAGTTGATGATCAACGTCGACAGGGTGATAACCAAGATGGGTCTATTAGCTGCTCGGATTGCAGCGGCAATGATTGCTTGGCGAGTTTTACCAAGCCCCATGTCATCCGCAAGCAAGGCGCTTGTGCGCTGTAGCAAGTGCCGGATGCCTGCCGGTTGATGGTCCAGTAAAGAATAACCAGCCAATGCCTGGTTAATCTGTTCGGTAGTGGACCCGGTGCGCTCGATTGAGGGCACCGCGGCTAAATACACATCGGTTGAGGTGCTATCGTCAGCCGCTTTTGCTGCGCGCTCTTGTGGCGGTCCACCAAGACTGATGCGGGTGATTTCATCAGCTGGAACAACGGATCCGTCGGTCAGCAGCTCTTGCACGGTGTCGAGGATTTCGAACTGATCCTCCGACAATCCAAGCTCCAGGATCAAGTTGCTTCGCACCACTTCCGCACCAGCGTCAATGCGCCAGGACTTGGAATGCCCGAGAAACACGCCGTGCATGCGCCTTGAAACGGCGACCGCGCCAGGATGGTAGTCACCTGACAGCAGGATCCCGCCCTGAACGAGTGGAGCTATCCGAAAGGTCAGCCCCCACGTGAATGCCTGCCGATCTGGGTCGTTTTGTGCGGCTGTGATTTTATGTGAAAACGTCTCCCAACTTTCATTGAAACGGTCCTCGGACAACTCCATCAAACGGTGGAAGAGCACATCCAGGTCATCCAGCAACTTGCCTTTTGGTAATCGCCAATAGCGATGTTGAGGATGCTCGGCACGCCGAATATAGAAACCATTACGTTCGAGAAACAGCCGGTTCGCACCCTCAACGTATTGCATTAAGACCCCGAAGTCATAGCCGTCAAAAATGACTTTTTCGACCAGGTCCTGCCGGCGGTTCATCAGACGTGGACGACTCATGTCCTGCTCAATCGTTGGTTGATCCATTCCGCACAGGCCTGGGCATGCATTTTTTTCCGGTTTCGATTTGTATAGCGCGACATGGATAGTGTTTGGTCGGGCCATTCCAGGTTAATGGCGAGCTCACCCGATTTGATCTTTGCCCAAAACCATTGATAGGCCCGGTCAACCCTGGAGCCCGACTTAGGTGTGCGATTGCGGAGCCCTCTCAGTTGTATCGTCACCAGGTGTTTGGGAGTCAATTTTGCTAACGTTTCGCCCCAGGCACTTTCATCCATTTGGATTTCTGCAGAGGCCAACGATTTCCCGTTTTCGCGAACCGAAAAAAGACGGCAGATGCCCCGATAAGCACTGTAGTCGTAACCATCAATGCAATGGCCCAGCGCTCGATGTTCCGCATCAAGATCGGCGGGGCACTTCAGTTCGATAATTTGCAGCCCATTTGGACTCACGAGGGGTGTGCTGGTTGAATAAAGCAGCGGCTTCCAGGGCGTTAAAGAGTCTGTTCTTGTTTGTGGATCTACTGCATCTAAAGCCTCACGGATGTCTATCAACGCGAGGTGAAAGCCATTCACCAAGCTGGCGATCTGGTGATAGGAAGCAGTAGCAATGAAGCTTTTGAGTTTCTGCAGTGCTTCACCAGAAGCTGGTCCGTCGCTCTCATCAACGTTGTTAAAGAGCTCGTTCAGGTCTCGAAAGTCGTCGGCGATTTTGGACCAATTGTCGTCCGACCAATCAGTTGGACACCCTGACAGCAGCCTGTTCCAGTCCTGCGTTTGATCCAGCAGTTGATACGGGATTTTATCCAGCAGCGCGAAGAGAGTGATCCAGTGCGCTTTTTTAAGAGGACGGCGATTGCCCAGTGAGGCTCCCAGCAGCAGTCGATGCCAGGGTCCTTGTGGCCCCTCGCGGCTGATACGGGTCAATGCACTGCCGGTATCGAATACCCGCTGTTGACCCAGGTAGCGCACTGCAGCGCGCGGCGCCTGTAGCAGCCAAGCCAGTGTGTCGGAAAGGGGGAGGCCCGCGTCGGCTATGCGACCTACCAGGCACTCTTCAGCGGAAATCAAATAACGGTCCTCACTCCAGTATGGGCGCCACGCCTGAAGTTCATCCCATGGGCAGTTCATGTATACCTGCTGCTGCCCATCCCACGGCCACGGCCATTGATCTGCTAGTACCAGAAGTGGAATCAGTACTGGCTGGGCTTTTAGGGCCTGAAGGCGGCGTTTTCGGTCACCTTGAGCCAGCCAGTTATAGAGCTTGGGTGAGGGACATTGCGCTGAACGAATGGCGAATAAAAGCTCTTGGTCCAGACACTGGCAAAACTGCTTCAGCGTGCTGCCAATCTGCTTCAGGTAAAATCGGGTGCGGGGATTGAAGTACCGATTGTTGCTCGCCGTCCAATCGAAGCCGCGGCGATTAAAGCTTCCTAGATCTTCAATCGAAAGGGCTTTCGCCCTCTCTCCAGCAGACTTGCAGAAGGAGGTCAGTAGGACGTCTGCATACCAGCGTTTTTCAAACCTGAGCAGTAGCTGCTGGGCCACCATTGCGGTGGGTTTTCTCTTATGCACGCGGTCCTTGCTGAAGATTTTGCAGGCCTTAACCTGATGACCATCGAAGTACTGGAGGTGATCGCCGATTCTGGCCAGGAGCCGCCGTGTTTGATCATCTGTAGAGGGCAGGGCTACGCACCAGCAACGAGTATGGACAGTGGAACTCAGATAGGTATCGATGAAGGAGGTCAGCTGGGAGGGCGGTACGTTAAATTGTAAAGCCCAGGTCTGGGCGACTTCAATTTGCCGGTCTGAGAACTTCTCCAGCTTCGGCGCTAAGATGCGCAGCCCCACCACCGATTGTCTCTTCTGTACGCTCACCCATGACCTCCTCTGCAATTTCGCAGAGGACTGTCAGGTATAGGAATGGTGGGCTTCTAGGGTTAATGCGTAACGGCGTTGTCGGTGATTTATATCGGCAATGGCAGAAGTCACACCCCTCTGGGTTTATTGAGATCTGGTTTGCCATTCAAGTTTGGAAAACTCACCTTGCATCCATTCGATTTGAAGCCTGTGCAACCCCAAAAGTCATAGCCACCGCCCCCTTTTTTTTGTCGCCTTGCGAGGGGTTGATTGCACTTGGGACAGTTGAAAGCGCCACCTGCTGTGGCTGGGCGTGGAGCGGACGCCATCGGCACACTCGGCATTCCACGTTGCTGAGACAGTTCCTCTTCCAGGCGTCTATGCAGACGCGCAACGACAGCTCCATAGGTGTCTTGGCCCTGGGCGACTTTGTCCAAATCCCGCTCCAGCTCCCTCGTAAAATCGAGCTCCACGAAACTGTAGAACCCTTCCAGCTTCGCGATTGTTTCCTCCCCCAGCGGCGCCGGTACCAGCTTGCGGCTTTTTTCCTCAATCATTCCTTTGCTGGTGATGTTCTTCAAGATCGAGGCGAACGTGCTGGGACGACCAATACCGCGGCGCTCCATTTCTTTGATTAGACTGGCCTTGGTGTAGCGGGATGGCGGCTGAGTTTTCTTCTTCAGCAGTTCTCCGTTGTGCACAGAGATGATCTGTTTTGGTGTGAGTGCAGGAACTGGGTTGCTCGCTGCTCCATCTTCCTCATCGTCTGTGTCATCGCCCTTGAGCAGTTTCCGCCACCCAGGATGAAAAAGGGTTTCACCAGTTGCATTGAATCGCAAAGCCTTACCATTTGGGCCAACCGCGAGCAGTTTTACAGCACGCACGTCGAATACCGCCGCTTCGATCTGGCTGGCCAGCGCCCGGACCCAAATCAACTTGTACAGGGCGAGTTCCTCGTCGTTCTCACCAGCTTTTGTATCAGCCCAATGCGTCGGGGTAATAGCGGGGTGGCCTTCCTGCGCGCCTTCGGCGGCCTTGAATGTACGTCGCTCGTCGACGGTCTTCAATCCGATAGATCTAGCTACGGTTCTAATATCCTCCATGGCCTCGTCTGGTACGTTGGGATTATCCGTCCTGTGGTAGGTGATCACGCCTTGTTCATACAATCGCTGGGCGACTTGCATGGTCTTGTCCGGGTCCCATTTCAAGGCGTTGCTGGCTGCTTGTTGAAGGGTGGAAGAGATGAAGGGCGCGGGTGGGTGGCGCTCGGCCTTGCGGTCTTCACAGGACTCGACGACGACATTACGTGTGCCGGCGACGAGTCGGGCCAGGTTGGCATCTTGAACGTAAGGAAAGTCTTTGCTCGCGAAATCCGGTACCGGTTGCCAGTCTGCATACCAGGTGGTGCCCTGATTCATATCCACAAAGTTCAGACGCACACCGAAGTGGTTGATTACCTGAAAGTTGCGGATCTCGCGCTCGCGCAAAACCACCAGGTATACGGCAGGCGATTGCACGCGGCCTGCAGAGGTGGGCTTGCCCATCAGTCGGCGTAGCTCCTGAGTCACCAGGTAACCCACCAAACGATCAAGTACACGCCGGCATTCTTGTGACGCGACTCTGTTCAAATCGATTTGGCGAGGATTGGCTAGAGCCTCTGCGACACGCTTCAGGGTGATTTCATTGAAGGTGATGCGTTTGTAGGATTTGACCGCCAGTACCTGCTGGATGTGCCAGCTGATGCTTTCACCTTCGCGATCCGGATCGGTTGCGAGGTAGATTTCATCGGCCTGTTTAGCTGCGGCCTTGATGGTCCGCACGGCCTTGGCGCTCTTATCCAGGATCTCGTACACCGGTGTGTAATTTTTGCGGACGCCTGTGGTGATCATGCTGTCGTCCTGCCCTCTGGCGGGCAAGTCACGTATGTGCCCACCACTGGCGACAACCAACCAGTGTTCGCCTGGGCGCAGTTTCTTCATCATTGGCTGAAGCTTTTTCAGCTTCCCAGGTGCCTCGATGATCAATAGCTTCACGGTGTGCCCCTTCTCAATTATGCAGAGCGGGACTGTCACGTCATGGCAGGTAAGGCTTCAATGGGAAATGGTCAATGCACAACGGGAGGCTTTTAGCGGCTAGAGGTCCAGCGTCAGCTGCTGTTCCTGGGCAAAGCCCTTTAGCCACGACGCGCGCATCGCAGGATGGTGGTAAGGGCAGTCATACACCCGTAGCCCTTTTCGGGCGGCGTCAGCACCGGCTATTTGAACGGCAGTATGGGGGTTATTGAATTGCCGCCTATCTGCTGGTTTCAAAGAAGTTCGAGATTGCGCCATTGGCTATCGGTCCCCGAAGAACAGATCTATCAGACAGTAACATCACGAATAGCGCATTTTTTTGCATCAAAAACGGAAGTTTTAAACTTCTGTGCTTGAGATAGCCGAATGGAAGTGTGACTCAACCTGAAAGTTAACGAATGGCGCGATTTTTTGCCAACCAATTGGCGGTTTGATGTCAATTCGAAGCTGGCTCGTCCGTCCAGTTCGCAACTCTGATCCACGCGATGAAGTCCTGAGTGGATTGTCCGCTTTGAACACGTAGTTGTTCCAGCTTGCCGTATAAGTGTTCAGTCATTTCGTCGTCGTCGTCAAAGTCGACGCGGTATTCAGTATCTAAGCGGTATTCATCGAGCAAGGTGTTGATAAATCGGCGGGCTTGCCAGGTATCAAGGTCTGTCTCTCCACGGCCCCCCATCAGATACTCTCCCGTTCGCCACCCAACTGGAGCCCATGATGCTCGGTTTATGTCCAGGGTGAGCCCGTAGTAGTCCGGAGCATTCACCTCGCTTTCATCAAAGTAAGCCCAGTAAACACGGCCTAAAGCTGGGTGCTCTGCGCCAATGACAACGTACCCTGTTGGGTCCCTCAAAACTTCATCCATCGGCACGTCCTAATTTGTAGTGGTTCTCTAATGAGGTCGGGGGAAACGATGAGCTGTTTCCCCCAACACCGACAGCTACACGAATGGGCCGAAAAATTAAGCCCCTGTTTTCAGAATTGCGGTGGATCGGTATCTGGATATTCATCCGGGCCTGGAGCTGGCTGCGGCCGCGATTCGGGTCTGTTGGACTGTTGCGAATTCTGGTTTTGCGAAGGCGCCAGATTCACCATGGTCACGCGGTGTGGCAGCATGCCGACCCGGCTGGCCTGGATTTTCAAAGCTTCGAATTCGCCATCGTCGTTCTTCCAACGGTCCATAACGGCGCGACCGGAAACCAGCACTCGCATACCTTTCTGGAACAGTTGCGAATAATGCTCGGCGTCCTTGTGCCACCACTCCACATTCGCCCAAAAACCGCCACGATCTTCGTAGCCGCCTTTGCCATCCGGAATCGAATTGTCGAAGTAAACGTTGGCTCGCATGAGTCGACGTGGGTCTTTATTGCCGTTGGGGAATTCTTTGAATTCCGGTGCAGAACCGATATTGCCTTCCCAGCCTTGTACGGGCGTGCCCATGAGTATTCTCCGAGGTTATTGGTGTTGCGTTGGGTTGTTGAGCTGCTGCAGGCGAGCGGTATACACGGCCTCTGCCTGGCCCATTTTTTCTGCGCACTCGGCGGCCTGTTTGGTGATCGAGTGCAGCAAACTCATTTGCATATTCAAGGTGATGCGCTGCAGCTCCATCACGTAAAGATCCTGCAGCATGGATTCCGGTGTTCTGGGTGAGCCCATCATTTCTGCCCAAACCCCTACGCCCATCCGCCGATCTGTCACCTGCTGCCATCTCAAAAACTGGGTGCCGGCTTGGGTGTTCTGCTCAGTCAACCGCACTGGAACTAGGGTGAATGGATATCGGCGGGCCTGGCTCAGCACTTCCTGGGCAAGAGCTTTTAAGTCCGATTCTTGAGCTCGGCAAAGATCGGCAAATTGGGTCAGCTCCCCCTTACCTTTAAAAGGCTTTAAAAGGCCCTTTAGTGAGGCAGCCTGTTGCAGTCGCTGAAAGGCTTCCTGTTGCAGTGGCCGGAAGGCGGTCTGTTGCAGCGACCCATCATTGGAGGGAATCTGGCCCATGCTCTTTAACCCTCAACGGGGTCATCGAGATGATCATCCGTCTCGGTTTGCTGCTGACCGCGGATGATCGGTGGCGCGAAATTCGAACGGCGGGTGCCTTCCAGGATGTCTTGTGGCAGCTCACCGTACCGCTCGTACATTTTGCGGGCTGCTTCAGCCTTGGCATTGTTTGCAGCGAAGTCGTCGCGGGCAGCGCCTGAGTACTTATAGATCTGGGCCAGACCAAACAGTCTCCGCAGTACCGCTGCGCCTTCGTCGATCCAGGTTTCCATATCGTGGCGCCCGACAAGGCCAACGTGCTGGGCCAACAGAATGCGTCTGACAATTTCGTCGTAGTTCGTCAGCAGGTACACAGCCTGAAATCCCAGGGGATTGGAGATGTACAGCGGGAGGCTGACAGGCTGGATCGAGAGGTTTTCGCTAATGCTGATGGCCGGTGGAAGAGAGGCCATGGCTGTGTCCAGGCGATCTTCGATGGTCTTTAACGCTTCCTTGGAATCGTTGATCTTTTCCTCGAGGAGGATCATCCACCAGTCAGAGTAGGGATCATCCTGTTGGGCGCCTCGAGACATTCGATTGACGACAGTGCAGAACCCTGACAGACCAATGATGCCGGCTTTGAGGTCATTTTTAGGGCGCCCCATCCATATACGAGCGGCGTGGTGAGTGTGAAGGGTGAGCTTCACATCGCTGCGCAGTGAACCGATGTTGAGCCGGAAGTTATCAGCCATGGTGCAGTGTTTCCTTGGGAAGAGGATTGACGTACCCATGCTGCAATTTGGCTATAGGAGACGCAGCATTAAATACGTAGCCCGATGGAAGGGGATTTGTTGAGGCTTCTATATAGGAAGAGCTGAAACTCGCCGGTGCGGACCGAATCCCTTGCGTGGCGGCCACCTCCGGTGCCGGATGCTGTCAGGGTGTTGTGGGCCACAACACTTGCCATGTCGCCGGCACGGATGCCGGATCCTGCCAAGGTGGTGCGGGCCGCACCACTTATATGGCTGCCACCTCCGGTGCCGGATGCTGTCAGGGTGTTGTGGGCCACAACACTTGCCATGTCGCCGGCACGGATGCCGGATCCTGCCAAGGTGGTGCGGGCCGCACCACTTATATGGCTGCCACCTCCGGTGCCGGATGCTGTCAGGGTGTTGTGGGCCACAACACTTGCCGTGTCGCCGGCACGGATGCCGGATCCTGCCAAGGTGGTGCGGGCCGCACCACTTATATGGCGGCCACCTCCGGTGCCGGATGC
Organism: Pseudomonas sp. FP215; assembly: GCF_030687795.1. Lineage (NCBI taxonomy): Bacteria > Pseudomonadati > Pseudomonadota > Gammaproteobacteria > Pseudomonadales > Pseudomonadaceae > Pseudomonas > Pseudomonas sp. FP215. The sequence continues at coordinate 5,234,964 of NZ_CP117447.1, read as the reverse complement.
TGTCAGGGTGTTGTGGGCCACAACACTTGCCATGTCGCCGGCACGGATGCCGGATCCTGCCAAGGTGGTGCGGGCCGCACCACTTATATGGCGGCCACCTCCGGTGCCGGATGCTGTCAGGGTGTTGTGGGCCACAACACTTGCCGTGTCGCTGGCACGAATGCCGGATCCTGGGCAAGTGATTTGGGCCGAGTCACTTGCGTGGCGGCCGCGGCGTATTTCGGTTCCTGTCAGGGTGTTGCGGGCCGCAACACTTGCTGTGTAGCTGGCACAGATTCCGGTCACGACCGCTTCGCTCTGGGCCGCGTTACCACGATATTCTGGTTGTCCACCTGACATCATGGATGTGTACCCCGATTAGGCTTCAGCAGATGCAGCATTCCGCTGAGTGTGTGTTTTGCGGTTTGTATCGACTCAGGGCTACGCGTCTGCGTTAGCGTCTTCGTCGGCTGCTCTGCGCCCTCTGGCGGGGCTGAAGCGTCTTGACGCTCGGGGCTCGCTTTTGCCTTGTCGTCAGGGTTCCATTGGCTGTTGAAATCGCCGCGAACGGCCATGCCGACGAGCGTCATTAAGTATCCAAGCGGGTTTCGGACCCCTCCCGAGTCACAGCGGTGGACCCATTGTTTGATGAGCGCGGTTTTCAACTCTGCTGGAACCTTTTGCAGCGCCAGGACCGCGTTCTGTTTTTGCTCGACCGGTAGTCGATGCAGTGCACCGAGCAAATCGGCAGCGATGTCGTTTGGTGTGGGCGGTACATGTACAGAGCTTTTACAAACATCTTTGTGTGTATCTGTATACGTACTATATGAGTTCGGATGCCGAACTAAGTCCGAACTCAGTGATTTACGGCTGAGTTCGGCATCCGAACTCTGCTCCAAAGCGATTCGCTCTTCGCCTTTTTCACTGAGTTCGGTATCCGAACTCAGTGGAGATAGAGCTATATTTTGCTGAGTTCGGATTCCGAACTCAGTCGCTTTAAGAACGACTGGAGCCTGCGCTTTGGTCCAGGCCTGGCTATTCATGCGGGATTCGATGATGTCCAGCCTGCTAGGTAAGCGTTGGCCAACATCAGGATCAGCTGCAAATTCCTTCCAGGCAATTTCTGCCACTTCGCGAATCACCTTGGTCTGGTGCTGCATTGACTGCGCGAGTAGCTGCAAGTAGTCCTTGTCGAACTCTATAGCTTCGGCCGGTGTGACCGGTTCGTCGTGAAGCAGGTAGACGTTGCCTTGCACTTGTCCACTCAGATCATTGCGCACCCGTCGCCCCAGGCTAAGCCAACGGGTGAGACGTAAGGTCACTAATGCTTTTGATACAGTTTCACGCGAGGCAGGCCTACCGGGTTGCATACCCAAATATGGCCGCAGTTGGTCATAGGTAGGGAACGCCGTAAGGCCGTCGTCATTGATCAGTAGGCGAAATACCTGCCAGGTGTTTCTTTCAAGCGGGGTTAAGCGATCATCCAAAAGCAATCGGCGAGGAACCGTTTCGTGTGGGTTCCCGCTGAAAATAATTCCGGAGTAGGGGGAAGACCCTTCAATCCCCGGAGGCGCCGACTCTTTTTTCTGAAGCAAATGAGCTTCAAGGTGACCCGAGGCCGAGTCTAAAAGCGTCGACAAGGGAAGCCGAGACAACCTCATAATACAGAGTCACCTTCCACCGATGTCGCTGCAGGCTGTGCAAGTCGTTGAGAAGACACAAGCTGTAGCCTTCTCGGAAGGCCAGGGTTTGCAGGAGGGTAAAGCCCTTCCTTTATCCAGGACTGAATGCGATGCCAGATGATGGCCAGGCTGAGGTTTTCGTGGGTCTCATCTGGGCTAGTATCCTGTGGAGCATTGAGTTCCTCGGCGACCAACATGGCGATGTCCAGCAACGCGAGACTGTCGCCAAGCTCTACCTGATGCTCTTGCATTAGGTGCGTCCATCGGTACCAAAGCTGAGCGTCCATCTCCTCACTGAATTCGCGCCAACGGCCACGACGTGCCGTCACGCCGATCATTAGGCGTTGAAGGGCCACATCCTGCGGAGACAGCCCGAAGAACTGTTGCAGCATTTGAGTGGTCGCGCCAAGTCGCAGCGCACGTTCAATCATGCGCACTTCTTCATCAGAACGCTGCGCGCCTGACAGTAGTTTTTTTACCATGTCCCCATCAATGGTGACGTTGCACCAAGACACGGGAGTGTTAAGCAGCAAGCTCAGTACTGAAGGTTGTTGGAGCTGAGCCAATATCTCTGGCTCCAGGCCCATTTCGATGCAGCGCCGAAGTTGGCCATTACGCATGTGATGAAGCACCTGTGACAGGATTGCTTCATTTATTGGTGTCTTGGACATGACGACTCCCCCTTGTAGAGTCCGTGTGTTAACTGGCTGAATTCGGACCGTTGTTGGCGACTGACTGGATTTCCAGGTCAATCAAACGTCTTGCGAGACGAATAATGCGGAACAGCTTCACTAGAGCGCCGTCGCTGAGACGGCATTCACTTTCAGGGGGCTGATCTTTTGTGTGAGGCTGGCCCAGTAAGATCTGGCCCAGTCCGGCTGCGAACTCAAAGTCAGCCAACGCGTCGATTTGAAGCTTGGGTTGCTGCTGAATCATTTTCAGTACGATGGCCATCGAGCCGCTCAAAGACTGGAGCAGCGTCAAGGTATGTTGGGCTGTGGCAGTAATTTCGACTTCCGCTTCGGGGTGTCGGTAGCTGAACCCGACGCCACCATCGATATCGATAAATTGACCTGGGGCTTTGACCGAGCTGGCTATTTCGCGAGCCAATTGAGCGATGTGCTGACGCAGGGTCGCGGTATTGTCTATTTCGCGTTCGATGTACCAAAGGTCAGAAATGGGATTGAGTCCGCCAGCTTGAACAGGGATGGCCACCAAGGCATTGGAGGCGAAGTCGGGCAAGACCTCACCGTCAAGCGCAGCGAGCTCCCGTTTCATCTTGTCGACTCTGGGAGAAGTCTTCACAGGGCTCGCAACGTGCCCATCGATACGTGCTTGGCGCTCTTGTGGGCTCATTTGCTCCTGCGGAGTTGGGGCCAGTTGCTGTTGCACCCCTTGAGGTGAAGGACTCTCTTTGGAGGGCGTCGTCTTATGTGTGCTGCCCCCCGAAGTAGTAGGGGGTAGTTGTAGAGGGTTCTGATTAGCCTCAATGCCATTGTTCGAAACGTTAAGTTGAGTCCCCCCCTCAAATTGCGATGCAGGGTACTGTGGCAGCTCAAGAACCGGCGTAGACCGGCGCAATTGGTCCTGGTTCTGAGTGATTTCCAACAGTATTTGCTCGTAGCCGAGGTTCAGCGGCTTTTTAAGGTGATCTATCAGTTCGTCCTGAAATCGCTGGAATAGAAATTCTTCAGCGTCGCCCTCAAACTGGGACAGTACATCTTGGAAAAGCGTATCGAAATCAAGGTGCTGCTCCTGCTCTTGATAATTGCGATCCCAGCACTGAAGAGCTGTTTTGCGCAAAGACAGAAGCTTTATGATTCTGTCTACTCCCAGTCCAGAGTACAGCGCGCCTGGAATTGCTGGCAGTAAGTACCGAATGGTGTCGTGCATACGACTCAAGTGAGACGCGGAGACCGGGTAGCCATCCGCTGACAGCCGCCGTGAAAGCTCACGTAATGAGATAGACTCCCCTGCCTCTGTTTCATACAGCGCTCTCGCTTTGTCGACCCCAATAGCCCGCTCAATGAACAGGAGCTGGCCTTGGAGGTCGTTTTCAGCCAAGTGGCCGGTGAGCGAGATGATTTCGCCCCGAACGGCGTCCCAGGGTCGAAATAGGCAGTGAAACTTGAAGTACTTCTCGTCGCCGGTCTCACGATACAACTCGTTTAAAATTGCCAGGCGAGTGTTGCCGCCGTTGCGGATCCGGTACTTATCTTCCCCAGGTTTACGAGTGACGGGAGGTGGCGTATCGAGTCCCCGATTTCGTATCGACTCTTTAATTTCATCGTACTTCGGGTTACGAGTCGTCCTTGGGTTTTCGTCATACGGCAGCGTTTCGTCGAGAGTCAACAGCATGGGGGTATCGACGATGGGGTCGCTCATTCGCGCTGCCACCGGCGACTTCGATTCAAACGCCGGCAGCAACAGCTTATCTTTCATGGTTTGGGCCAAAGACGCTTTCATACTCTGGCTCCTGGCTGCTCATAAGCCGGGCTTGCCGCCAAAAGCTGGTCAATGATTTTCAAAGCACGATCCAGAGCAGCTTCAAGTTCGGCAGTTGTCTCCAGCCGATAAACAATTTCTGAGTTCATCGACCTGGCGTTTTCACGTGCTTCCAACGCGATGCGTTCGCGCATCCCGTCGGGCAGGCGAATAACGAATTTTTCTTCATGCAGACGCTGTGGTTTGTTACTCATGGTGGGCTCCGATGCCTAGGGTAGAAAGTGTGTTCAGCGACGTTTCAACTGATCAGTGAGTTGGGTAGGTAACCCCTTGATGACTAATGAATTGGACGCCTCGTCGTACTCGATCTTGTCCCCTAGCAGATGCGCTTCAAAACTGATGGACAAGCCTTCGGCACGGCCGGTGAACCGACGGAATTGGTTGAGAGTGCGTTTATCCAGGGGGATTTCCGGCGACAGGCCGTAGTCCTTATTGCGGATATGGTCGTAGAACGCCTTGGGGCGATCTTCATCGATCAAGCCTGACAGTTCCTCCAGGCCCATGGGTTCACCGAGCTTGGCCTGGCTGGTGGCGTAGTCCACCAGGGCCTTGGTTTTCTCGCGGGCCGATTCGTCTGGCAGGTCTTCGTTTTCAACGAAGTCGCTGAACGCCTTGAGGAGGGCGCGGGTTTCGCCCGGGCCGTCGACGCCTTCCATGCAGCCAATGAAGTCGCTGAAATACCCCGAGATCTTCTTACCGTTTTTGCCTTTGATGTACGAGATGTACTGCTTGGATTGCTTGTTGTTCTGCCACTCGGACAAGTTGATACGCGCTGCCAGGTGCAACTGGCCAACGTCCAGGTGGCGTGAAGGAGTGACGTCCAGATCGTCAGTAACCACCACGCCTTCACTGTGGTGGAGCAGGGCGACAGTTAGGTAGTCGGTCATGCCTTGCTGGTAATGGGCAAACAGTACGTGGCCACCGGTGGAGAGGTTGGACTCTTCCATCAGCTTTTGCAGATGCTCGACCGCCGTGTGGCTGAAGGCGGTGAAGTCCTGGTCACCTTCAAAGTACTGCTTTAACCAGCCGCTAAACGGGTGCGCGCCGGACTCGGCATGGAAGAAACCCCAGGCCTTGCCTTGTTTGGCGTTATAGCTCTCGTTGAGGTCGGCAAGCATGTTCTCGATGGCGACCGATTCGGATAGCTCCGAATCGCGTGCCTGGAGAACAGCAGGTGTGCCATCGGGTTTTTTGTCGATCAGGTGGACGATGCAATGACGGATAGGCATTAGATTGCCTCCTGCGAGTGTAGGGTTTGAGCTCGATCAGCACGACGAATACGGGCTTTGGCGTTGAGGCCTGAGCGGTAATCGCTTGCGGTTGATGAGGTGTAAATCGATCCAAGGCCAGATTTCGTGAACTTGATATGGCCACCTTGAGTGCGAGACACCGTCCAGCCATTCGCTTCAGCAAACTTCACGAGTACACGAAGGCTCTCGCTTTTTCCGCGTAGGAGATTGGTGGTCATAGCTCTGCATCCCTGTCTGCCAGAACGTTACCGGTCTGGATCGCGATGATTTCAGCCTGATCGCCAGGAAACTTGGTACCGAGCTCATGCAAAAAGTGACGCGTAGCCTCACGTGCTCCAGGCACGCGGAACACCACGCTGCAGTGCTGAACTTCCGCGGGGTGTTGCAGGTGAGACATGACGGCCACTTTCAGCGAGCAGCACTGGAGGTAGCGGGGCACCCAAACCGACCAGAAGTAGCTGGATAGCAAGGCGCCCGCACAGAGCAGTTCAACGGTAATTGTTGCGCTGGGCGTGTTGGTCAGCTCGACGTAGCCGAGCTTCTCAAACTCCAACAGATCCTCACGCATGCTCATTGGGACCACGGTGCTGTGGTCACGAGCAAGGCGGCCGATCGCTTGAGCTAATGCGTCGAGCTCCACCGGGTTGATCCCAGATTTATGGGCATGAGCCACAGCAGAGGCTTCGAACACGGCACCGGCATGGATACTAGGAAATAGCTCGGCGCTACTGTGCATCCGACACCTCCTGAAGCTCCTCGATGTCATAGCTATTGCAAGTAGGGCAAATAAGCTCGTCCACTTCACCGCCGGGTAAGGCTGGAGCGCCACTCACTTGATGTTTCGGGTGGTGGCTATCGCATTGAAGGCACCAGTGAGTGATGCGTACGAGAGTATTCATCGCTGAGGTGTGCTTTTTCATAGTTGAGCCCCTTGCCAGCCGGCGTTGGGACTGAGGTTGGCAAACCGGGTCTGATTGGCGATGAAGGCTGTTCGTACGGTCCCAGTTGGGCCGTTACGCGCCTTGCCGAGAATGATTTCTGCAATGCCTTTGTGTTCGCTCTGAGGGTGGTACACCTCGTCCCGGTAGACGAACATAATCAGGTCCGCGTCCTGTTCAATCGCACCGCTATCACGCAGGTCTGCGTTGATCGGACGCTTATTTGGCCGTCGCTCCAGTTCTCGGTTGAGCTGGGAAAGCGCAACCACCGGGCAATTCATCTCTTTCGCTAGGGCCTTGAGGGACTGGGATATAGCGCTGATCTCGTTGGCCCTGTTTTCCTGACCTGGGCAGCGCATGAGCTGCAGGTAATCGATCAGGATCAAGCTCGGGTGTCCGAAGCGACGAGCTGCTCGACGAGATTTAGCTCTGATTACTGCAGGCGTGAGCGCTGATGAGTCGTCGATGACCAGCCGCTCTCCATAGCCATTAATACGAGAAACCGCTGCAGTCAGCTTCGGCCAATCATCATCATCGAGCTTGCCCTTCAATAGCCTGCCCAGATCGATATGGCCTAGGATGCCCATCAATCGATACATCAGTGCTTTGGCCGGCATTTCCATGCTGAAAACCTGAACTGTACGATCAAGCTTTGCCTGCAGAGCCGTATCTATGAAGTTCAAGGCCAGAGAGGTCTTCCCCATAGACGGGCGCGCGCCGAGGATGATCAGGTCGGCTTTTTGAAAACCCGACGTCAGCTCGTCCAGGTCCTCCAGGCCTGAAGGCAGGCCGGTCACGGTGATATTGCCGTTGAAATGTTCGTCTATTTGTTCGACGACGTTCGTCAGGCATTGGTTGATATTGACGAATTCCGTTGCGCTCTTGCCTTCACCCAGAGCGAACAGTTGCTGTTCAATTGATTCTTGAACATCCTCCGCACTTGCCAACGGGTCTGTCGCCTCGCGAGAGCATTGGTATCCAAGGGACATGAGCTGTCTGAGCCGAGAGCGATTACGCACGATGGATGCGTAATGCTCGATGTTGGCTACAGACGGCGTGTTTTTGGCCAGCTCGCCCAGATAGCTCAGCCCTCCGGCTTCGTCTGGCTCCTCCAACGCGTTGTGGACGGTGACGATGTCGAACGGAATGGACTTGTCAGCAAGGCTTGCCATTGTCCGGAACAGCAACCGATGGTCGTGTCGGAAAAAATCAGAGGCATCCAGTTTGTCTGCGACGAGATCCCAGGTGTTGTTGTCGAGCAGTAGCCCACCTAACACACCTTGTTCAGCCTCTACGGAGTAGGGAGGTGAGAGGTCAAGGTGATTCATTTCCCAGACTCCTGGCCTATCTGAAGAAAACCACTCCCGTTGCGTGCCCCCAGGGCTTTGACCATGTCGACTTCAACCTTCGCTGAATTGATCATGACCTGAGCAACCTCGGCAACCGCTTTGGCCCGTTCGATTTCCATTGGTCTTTCTGGGTCCAGGAGGCTCTCGATCGCGACGAACAGGTGATTACGTAGATCTTCAATCTTGTTCTTCATGTTCAACCTCCCGGATGGTGCGTTTGAGTTTGCCGATAGCGCGTATTGCGGATTTCAGCTCTTCCGGATACCGATGAATGGTGTTCCGACGCATACGTTCTGCTCTCGTCAGCAACTCCAGGTTATTCAGGGCTATATGGGCCTTGTTGCCGTCCTTGAAGCACACGCACATGTTTATAGGGACTGGTCCGTGATGCTCCTCCCAAAGCAGTACATGCACGGCTTTCCAGTCAACGGGTGGGTAACCGGTATCGGTGATTTTCTTCTGCTGATAACCGTCAGGAGTTGTGCGCAGGCTGCCAATAGGCAGCCAGTTCCCCGGTTTATTGCCGGCCTTAAACTGCGTCTGAGTCATACGGCCAGAGGAGGGGAGCCCCTTAAGGCCCTTATTCCATGGGACGGATCCCTTGGGAAAGCGGAATTCTGCGCCCAACTTGCCGTCAAGCCGGCCACAGAGACTACTGCGAAGAAACTCGGCGCTTTTGCTCAAGCCCAGCCGTTTGGCTTTGGCATAGACCTGATAGACGCTGAGCCCCAATTCGGCGGCTAGGACCTGAGTCGGTTCATTGGGATAGCGGGCAATGAGCGAGCGCTCTTCTGCCTCACTCCAAACATGGTGTTTGTGAACCGGGGCAAGCCCAAGTTGGGATCTGGCTTGTTCCAGCGCCGCCATGGCCAAAGGTGAAAGCGAATGAGTTCTCATTGGCTCCCTCCATGCCCAAGGGCTCCTTGTGACTGCTGTCCGACACCACGATGCAGCCTGGCATGCTTGCCCTGGTCCCATCCCGCTTGCAAAGAGCGGGTGTCATGACCTTTGGCTTCGATGGGCTTGATAATGGCTAGCGTTAGTTTTGGATGATGCCATTCCAGGTAGGCTTGGATCTCCAGCGCAGTGTTTTCGTCTATCCCACCTGCAAACTGGTTCACCTTAGAGGCGACGGCATTGAGCCAGCCCTCGGCAAACAGTTGGCCGCGGTGACGTTTGGTTTTCAGTTGGCAGCGCTTCTGCTGGGCAACATGAGCTCGTCGGGCTGCGACAAGCTGGTGATGCAGCGTTGAATAGGTGTGAGCTGCCAGATCGGGTGAAATACCTTTCCCCAAGAACTTGAAGGACCAGCCAAGTAGCGGATTGAAATACGCCAAGTGGCTGCAATCGAAGGCTTGGGAACAGATTGAGGCCAGGTTGTGCAGCCAATCCTGCGGTGCCCGACGGGTTTTGGTACCCACAATGGATTCTTCGATTGTATGGGCAGCGACTTCGGTGTGTTCCAAGTTGTACTGATTCATCAAATGGCGAGCTTGACGAAGTGCAATTTCCACTTCGTTTGGGGCAGCGCCTTGTGACTTGGCCAGCGCCATGAGTTTGGCGACCTTGCTGAGGACTTTTTGCTTGTCCATCATTCACCCCCTTCCTGTTGGAGGCGGGGGGAGAGCGCCTCTGACCACAGGCGAAGTGTTTCTTCCTCATCAGCAGAGAGGTGAGTCCGGGCAAGGCAGTCCGCAACCTTCTGTTTCAGGGCATCAAGGCGGTCTTGAACACTTGACCCATCGTCGTAAGCAATCTCTTGCTCAACAGCTTGCACAACGTCATTACGAAGAGAGAGAACCGTGCTTATCCAAAAAGCACTTGGGCTGGTCCAGCCAATGAGCTTTCGAGTTCTGGCAGGCGACAGGTAATCACGGAGCCTGAGATTGAACTCCCTAGGGGAATAACCATTCCTGAAAACGTCTGCTCGATTAAGCGTCAGCGCTGTTTTAAGAATATCTAGAAGAGGGTCCAAAGCCGTTGGCTCAGGAGCAAAGGGTTCTAAATATGTTTCAGCTACCAGGCGTTTGGCTTCGGCATATCGACTTTGCTGACGGCGTTTGGCTTGGTTTTCGTCGCGGCCGCGCTTTTCCTTCGCGTGCTTAATGTTCGAGTTCACTGACTCGATAAGCTTCGCGGCGTCCTGCAAAAGCTGAAGCTGGTCAACGCTCAACTGAGCGCCAATCCGACCGGGTAATTGGTAACCGCTTGTCAGGGCTCGGATTTCTCGTGCGGTTCCACTGAGCTTGGCTTGCAAGCTGCGCAATTGCTGAGCGCTGTAGTACTTGCCAACCTCTAGGATGAGGTTTGCAGTAATACTGCGGGCGTCGGTAATGGAGGGCTTCGCCATTTCAACGACCCTCCCTCACCAAGTTAGCTACCTTTTCCTCGGTCATGGCCTCGAAGCGGTCACGCCATTCTGGAAAAAGCTCAATGGCCAATTGGCGGATCACGACAAGGGCTGCAGGGGATATGCGGTTGGAAGGCTGTCTGTATTCCAAGCGGTGTACTGGGACGCCCAGGGATGAACTGTTACGAAACACCACTGCGGAGGGGACGACGCATTCCAGAACGTTGATTTCGTCATTGTCCTGGAAAATTTCCCGTACCGACTGCTCGATCATTTGCGCGTCGGTGGTTTGGTCGAGATTGTTGACGACGATCCGCACAGGAGGGATTTTCATGCCCAGGCGCCCATAGGCGCGCAGGCCGTCCAGCATCTGCATGGATCCCCGGCTGAACTCCCGTGCAGCGAGCATATTGGGCGGAAGTGGGGATATGACCAAATCAGAGGCTAGGACCACCATTTCGAGCATTGCCGACCTGGCGCCTTGGGTGTCAATCAGTACCAGGTCGAAATGATCTTTGAAGCCCGGCATCAGGTTGGCGAGTCGCAACCGTCCGTCAGGTGCTTGCAGGATCAGGCTGTTCAGTTGGTTGTTGATGTCGTTGGAAATGACAAGCGACAGGTTTGGTATCGTGGTGCTGGATATGATCTTGGCTGATTCGGTGATATTGAATGCCAGCAGGTCGTAGATGCCTCCTTGAGCTTCATCGACCAATTGGTAATACGAGGAGAGCGAAGGCTGTGCAGGATCTAGGTCGATCATGAGCACGCGCAGGCCTGCATCCGCACAAAAAGCGCCGAGGTTGGCCTCGATGGTAGTTTTGCCTACGCCGCCTTTGGTCGAAACGACCGCAGAGATTTTCATGGTTTGGAGCCTCTAATGTGGGTTCATTAGAGGCTGCGAGGCCACGGAAACAGCTATGTGTAGCGAACACGATCCTGGGCTATGAAGCACTAAAACCAATTGTCTTTTAACCAATTGGTCGTAGGTTCGAATCCCACACGACCCACCATTTTTGAGACCAGTTCAGGCTGGAATCGAATCTTAAGATCAGAGGCCAAAAGCGCTGATCGAAGAAGGCGACTGAAAGGTCGCCTTTTTATTACCGGGGTATAGCGCAGTCCGGTAGCGCGCCTGCTTTGGGAGCAGGATGTCGGGAGTTCGAATCCCCCTACCCCGACCATATTAAAAATCCTCGTATCGAAAGATACGGGGATTTTTTTTGCCTGTTGTTGTAGGAGCGAGCTTGCTCGCGAAAAACTCACAGGCGCCGCGTTCACTTAGAAAGCCCGCGTTATCGTTGACGTTTTTCGCGAGCAAGCTCGCTCCTACAAGGGGCAAGATTCGCTTAACTTGCCCCCCACAGGTGTTATGCGTTGTTAATGCAATTTAAGGCGCGGCTCGGTGCCGCGGCCGATCTTGCTGCCCAGCATCAGCATCGCCGTGCGGAAGAACCCATACAGCGCCATCTGGTGCATGCGGTACAGCGACACGTAGAACATCCGCGCCAGCCAGCCTTCCAGCATCACACTGCCCGTCAAATTGCCCATCAGGTTACCCACCGCGGAAAAGCGCGACAGCGAGATCAGCGAGCCGTAGTCGGTGTACTTGTAGGTCGGCAGCTCCTTGCCTTCAATCCGCAGCTTGAGCGATTTGGCCAGCAATGACGCCTGCTGGTGAGCGGCTTGGGCCCGTGGCGGTACATTGCGGTCGGTGCCCGGCTGCGGGCAGGCGGCGCAATCACCAAAGGCGAAGATGTTTTCGTCGCGGGTGGTTTGCAGGGTTTGCAGGACTTGCAGCTGGTTGATGCGGTTGGTTTCCAGGCCGTCGATGTCCTTGAGGAAGCCAGGTGCGCGAATACCGGCCGCCCAGACCTTGAGGCTAGCCGGGATCACCTGGCCGCTGCTGGTAATCAAGGCGTCGGCGGTTACTTCACTGACTGCCGAGTTGGTCAGTACCGTCACCCCTAGTTTCTCCAGGGTCTTATGCACTGGCCCACCGATCCGCTCCGGCAGGGCAGGCAATACCCGCGGGCCGGCTTCGATCAGGGTGATGTGCATGTTTTCCGGCTTGATACGGTCCAGGCCATAAGCCGCCAGCTCATGGGCGGCGTTATGCAGCTCGGCGGCCAGCTCAACCCCGGTGGCACCGGCGCCGACGATGGCGACGCTGATCTGTTCAACGGCGTCGGTTTGGCCTGCATGGGCGCGCAGGTAGTGGTTGAGCAGTTGCTGGTGGAAGCGCTCGGCCTGCTTGCGGGTGTCGAGGAACAGGCAATGTTGCGCCGCGCCCTCGGTGCCGAAATCGTTGGTGGTGCTGCCTACCGCAATCACCAGGCTGTCGTAGCCCAGCACGCGGGCGGGCACCAGTTCGCGGCCTTCTTCGTCGAGGGTGGCGGCCAGCTGGATTTTCTTCTGTTCACGGTCAAGCCCGCTCATACGGCCCAGCTGGAACTCGAAGTGGTTCCATTTGGCTTGGGCGACGTAGTTGAGTTCGTCTTCCGAGGAATTCAGCGAGCCGGCAGCCACTTCGTGCAGCAAGGGCTTCCAGATGTGGGTCAGGTTGGTGTCGACCAGCGTGATGCTGGCCTTGCCACGCTTGCCCAGGGTCTTACCCAGGCGGGTAGCCAACTCCAGGCCGCCGGCACCGCCGCCGACGATAATAATACGATGGGTCATGGGGATATCTCGCAAGGCTAAAAGAAATCGGAGCAGTTACCCTCGCGAGCGCCAGGCGGCTCATAGCGTCAGGTAACTCAATAGGCGGCTCAGCGCACCGAGCCCGATCACCACTACCAGCACCACGCAGAGGAGCAGCCACGGCCGGAAAGGCTTGCGCTCGACTCTGTTCTGGGAGAGTTGCAGGTACTCTTCGACACGCTCTTGGTCATCGGGTTTCAGGCGGCTGGTCATAAAGGCCTCGTCAGGTAGACGTTGCAAAGGGGCGCCACGTTACAGCCAGGGGCATCACAGGCTGATGCCGACATCAAACACTATGCTGCGGCCCAGGTTGTTGCGCAAGAAGTCCGGCGCGTCGGGATGGGCGAACAGGACCCGCGCGAATGTCGGCCCCACCAGCGATAGCGAGCGCCAGCCCTGGCGCAGGTATTCGGTCGGCGGCGGAAAATGGCTGTTGAGGTCCAGCACTTCGCGCTTGAGGCTGGTAAACGCAATGAGGTCCAGCTCCCCCAAGTCCATGCCGCGTTCTTTGTAGTTGTGAGCTTTTTTACGCAGTGTGGGGGCCAGGCGCAGCAGGAACTCATGGGCGGGGATGCGCCGTGGCTTGGCTTCGCGCCGTACCAGTTGGCTCAGGGAGAAAGCACTGCGCCTGCGCAGCAACTCATCGCGCCACTCGTCGTTCAGGCGACGGCCCTCGTCCAGCACAAAAAAGACCTCGAAGCTGGCGTCGCGAAACAACACGTCGGGCGGCTCCTGGCCCGCCGCGTGAAATTCTTCGACACGGTAGGGCACGTTCAAGCCTTGCAGCAGGCGCTGGCAGACCCAACGCTCACGCTCCCACTTGCGGGCATTGGACAGGAATGCGTTGGCTTGTTCGGCTGCTACGGTGAGCAGGCGCAAATAATCTGAGTCATCCATAGTCGCAGCTTAGCGTTCAAATGATGACCACAGGAAGTCTTGCCTTAAAACGCGGGTGTAGAATGCTCACGTGAAACAGGCCAGGGACGAGGTGTGTGATGAGTTTTTTAGTAAAGGCAGAGCGTCCGTGATCAGTGCAGCGGTTCTGGCACCCCAGACCCTCGGTATCGGCTGGCTGGTGTATGCGCCCGTGGTGATATGGGCGATCCTGCGCTCGCCCTGGGTGGAGCTGTTTGCCGACCGGCGGCGCCAGCATTTGCTGTTCGGCACGGTGTTCGCACTGTTCATGCTGTGGCTGGTGCGGCGGGATTTCGATACCGGTGTTTCCTATCACTTTATCGGCATGACCGCCGTGACCTTGCTGCTCGATTGGCCGCTGGCAATCGTCGGTGGCTTTGCCGCCCAGCTTGGCTTGATGCTGTTGGGGCGCCAGGATCTGGCCGCGCTTGGCGTCAATGGCCTGCTCCTGATCGTGCTGCCGGTGCTGGTCACCGAAGGGTGCGCGCTGTTGGTAGAGCGGGCGCAGCCGCGAAACCCCTTTGTGTATATCTTCTGTTCGGGCTTTTTTGCTGCCGCACTGTCGGCATTGCTGTGCCTGTTGGCCGGCCTGGGCCTGCTGTGGTTCGACGGCCTTTTTGCGATGCCGCAATGGCTGGAGGATTTTGTCGGTTACCTGTGGCTGATCATCTTTCCCGAAGCCTTTATCAACGGCATGGTCATCAGCGCATTGGTGGTGTTTTGCCCCGATTGGCTGGAGACCTTCAACCGCACCCGCTACCTCTCGGCGCCCTGGAAGGACGACGATTCGCAGCGTTGATCCAGGTCAAATGCCGGGCAGCGGCGCAGGTCCATGCTCTGCAAAATTTTCAGGAGCACGAATCATGAGTGTGTATGAATGGGCACGGCAGGAGTTGCGCAGAAGCCAGGACGCAGCGCAGGAAATCGGGTTTGACCCCGGCTTGACCTTGCGCGCCATGCTCAGCGCAGTGGTGCAGCAAAGCAAGGGTGTACGCAGCTTTGAAGACCTGGCCGACGAGTTGCAATACCTTGCAGAAAACCTCGACGACCAGCAGGAATATGCCTTTATGCGGCCTTAGTGGCGCGGCGGCAGGTCTTCGGAAAACAGTTCGTCTTCGGCGTCAGGGGCCACGGGAATCTTGTGTTCTTCAGCGGCCCAGGCACCCAGGTCGATGAGTTTGCAACGGTCCGAGCAGAACGGCCGGTTGAGGTTGGTCGCTTTCCATTCCACGGGGGCACCGCAGGTTGGGCAGTCGACGGTCAAGGGTTGGCTCATGATCGGCCTCCACGCAAAGTAAGGTAAAAGTGGTGCAGTCGCTCGACCTCGCCGTGCAGCCAGGCCAGGTCCTTATCGTTGACCAGCACGTCATCGGCATGGTTCAGGCGGTCTTCGCGGCTGGACTGGGCCTTGAGAATCGCCTGCACCTGTTGTTCGCTGATGCCATCGCGCTGCAGGGTACGCTGAATCTGCAGCGATTGCGGCACGTCGATCACCAGGATGCGCTGGGTCATGCTGTACTGTCCGGATTCGATCAGCAGCGGTGACACCAGGATCGCGTAGGGCGACTGGGCGCGTGCCAGGTGGCTGCGAATTTCCTCGGCGATCAGCGGGTGCAGCAAGGCCTCCAGCCACAGGCGCTCTTGTGGGACCTCAAAAATCAGTTTGCGCAGCGCGGCACGGTCCAGTTGGCCGTCGGCTTGCAGCACGCCACTGCCGAAATGTTCGGCAATGCGCGCCAGCGCCGGGCGGCCCGGCTCGACGACCCAGCGCGCGGCGTGATCGGCGTCCACCAGGTCGATGCCCAGCTTGATAAAGTGCTCGGCCGCAGCGCTTTTGCCGCTGCCAATGCCGCCCGTGAGCCCAAGAATCCAGGGTGTTGCAACAGAAGTGGTCATCTGAAACCGACAGACTGCAAATAGAAGTCGGTTATTTGACCACCCCAGAGCAATGCAATCCAGCCGGCAATTGCCAGGCAGGGGCCAAACGGCATCGGCGCTGACACCTGGGCCTTACGCAAACGCAACAGAATCAACCCGGCAAACACGCCCAGCAGCGAGGCCATCAGCAGGGTCATCGGCAGAATCTGCCAGCCGCCCCAGGCTCCCAGCAAGGCCAATAATTTGAAGTCGCCATGGCCCATGCCGTCCTTGCCAGTGGCCAGCTTGAAGAGCCAGAACAGGCTCCACAAGCTCATGTAGCCGATGACCGCGCCCCATACTGCATCGGGCAGGGGCGTCAGCAGGTCAGCGCTGTTGAGGATCAGCCCCAGCCATAGCAGCGGCAGCACCAGCACATCCGGCAGCAGTTGGTGGTCCAGATCAATCAGGCTCATCCCCAGCAAGCCCCAACTCAACAGCATCACCGCGCCGGCTTGCCAGCCGAAGCCGAAGTGCCAGGCGACAGCGGTTGAGATCAGCGCGCAGGCCAGTTCGGTGAGGGGGTAACGCAGGCCGATGGGTTCGCGGCAGTGGGCACAATGCCCCCGGAGCAGCAGGTAGCTGAGCACCGGGATATTTTCCCAAGGCCGAATCGGTTGATTGCAGTGCGGGCAGCATGAGTTGGGGCGCATCAGGTTATAGGCCGGTCCATCGGGCTCGGCTGGCAAGTCGAGAATCTCATGGGCCTGGGCACGCCACTCCCGCTCGAGCATTTTGGGCAGGCGCCACACCAGAACATTGAGGAAGCTGCCGACGATCAGGCCCAACACCAGCGCCAGGCCTACAAACGCCCAGGGATGTTCGCTCAGCAACAGGCTCAAAACGCCGTCCCCAATTGGAATACCGGCAAGTACATGGCGACTACCAGCGCGCCGACAATCCCCCCCAATACCACCATGATCAGCGGCTCCATCAGGCTGGTGAGATTGTCGACCAAGGTATCCACGTCTGACTCGTAGTGGTTCGCGACTTTTTCCAGCATGCGGTCCAGGGTGCCGGACTCCTCACCGATTGCGGTCATCTGGATTGCCATGCCTGGGAACAGGCCGCTGTTATGCATCGATTGATTCAACTGCATGCCTGTGGATACATCGTGGCGCATACGTTCGATTGCCTGTTTAAAGGGGCCATGACCGACGGCGCCAGCCACCGAACCCAATGCCTGTACCAGAGGAACGCCCGCCGCAAAGGTAGTGGATAGCGTGCGTGCGTAGCGGGCGACCGCAGATTTGTGCAGCAGTTTGCCTGCCACGGGCACTTTCAACAAACCTGCTGCCCACCCATGGCGAAACCCCGGGTGAGTCCGGTAGGCGTGGCGACCCGCGCCCAGCGCCGCGCCCACACCCAGCCCCAGCATCCACCACGCCTGTTGCAGCAGTTCCGACAGCGCGATGACCCCCAGGGTAAACCCCGGCAATTGGCCGTTGACCCCGGCGAACAAGTTCTGGAATTGCGGCACCACATGGATCAACAGCACTGTGCTCACCCCTGTGGCAATTACCAGTACCGCGATAGGGTAGGTCATGGCTTTCTTGATCCTGGTTTTGAGCCGTTGGCTTTTTTCCAGATGAATCGCCACGCGCTCCAGTAGGGTTTCCAGGGCACCGGCCATTTCGCCAGCCGCCACCAGATTGCAGTACAGCTCATCGAAGTGGCGGGGATACTGACGCAGGGCAGCAACCAACGGGTGGCCGCTGGCAATATGCTGTTTCAGCGCCTTCACCAGTTCGCGCAGCTGTGGGTTTTCGACGCCTTCACTGATGATGTCGAAGGCTTGCAGCAGCGGAATGCCGGCCTTGAGCAAGGTGGCCAACTGGCGAGTGAACAGGGCGATATCTGCGGGCGTTATGCGCGTCTTGAAGGTCGGCAGTGCACAAGATTTTTTGCGCACACGCTCGGGGCAGATCCCTTGCTGGCGCAGTTGTACCTTGATCAGCGCAAGGTTATGGCCGGCGATTTGCCCGGAGACCCGGCGCCCTTTGCGGTTGATGCCCTCCCAGGCATAGATTGTTGGAGTGTCGTTCATGTGAGGTTGGCGCACCCAGATCGTGAAGAATTTATAGCTTAGTCAGGTGGCGGAGTCGGGCAGGCTGGTGCTGGGCGATAAAATGTCAGATTGTGCGTCTTGCAGGCGAACGGCTGCGTGGGGATGAGTACACTGGCGCCGTTGCACACTACGGGGCGCAGGACGCGCCTTGTCATGGTTCTATTCTGGAGAGTGAAAGAGATGCGTCAAAAAGGTTTTACCTTGATCGAGTTGTTGATTGTCGTGGCAATCATCGGCATTTTGGCCACCATCGGTCTGCCCATGTACACCAAGCACCAGGCCAAGGCCAAGTTCACCGCGGGGTTGGCTGAAATCAGCGCGTTAAAGGCCGGCTACGAGGACGCTATCAATCAGGGCGAAGTGCCGAAGCTGCCGCTGATCGGTGGAACCAGCCCTACCGCCAACTGCACTATCGAAGTGACGGGCGATGTGGCCTCGGGCGTCGGTACTATCCGTTGTGAAATCCTCGATGCGCCCGCGCCCGTGCTCGGCAAGACCATCACCCTGACCCGCAGCGCCACCAGCGGCTGGAGCTGTGCCACCACGGTAGAGCCTCAGTATGCTGCCAAGGGTTGCGGCGCCAACGGCGCGTGACAGTCGCCGGGCGGTGAGCGAGCAAGTTGCTGCATGCCCAATGCAGTGCTAGCTTTAGCCCACCGCCCGTGTAGCTCAGCCGGTAGAGCAGCGCACTCGTAACGCGAAGGTCGCAGGTTCGATTCCTGTCTCGGGCACCACAGGCACCACTGTTTCAACGGCAATGTTTTCAGATGATCCCAGAATGGTTCTGAAGGCCAGGTGAGCCGGGCATTTGCGCCCGCTCTTTTGTATCTGCGCAACCTTGAAGACCCAGATGCATTCCCATTCCTCGATCTAAGAGAACAACATGACCACGACTGAAATGACCCAGGAAGCGCGGCACGAACAAGCGCTCAAGCACTACCTTGAGGACACGCCGCAGCTAAAAGAAGAGATCAAGGACCTGAGTGCCGATGATCAGCGCGACCAGATTCAGTGGGCATTCGAGGACGAGGCCGAGAGCCAGAGCCTTCAGCCTTGGGAGCTGACCCTCAAGTACACCACGACCCCTGAAGAGTTCGAGGCCGCGCGGTTGGCCTTGCACAAAGAGGCGGCCGAGGTGCTGGGTGTCGATTGGGACGAGTACTGCGAGATGAATAACCTCGTCGTCTAAAAGCAGCCTGTAGGAGCGAGCTTGCTCGCGAAAAACTCAAGACCACCGCGTGCCCCCAGAGGTACGCGTTATCGTTAGGGTTTTTCGCGAGCAAGCTCGCTCCTACAGTTACGGCATCTTCAGATACTGAGGCGCATCGACAGGTCCACCGCCTTCACATCCTTGGTCATCGCCCCGATGGAGATGTAGTCCACGCCGGTCTCAGCGATAGGCAGCAAGGTGGTTTCATTGATCCCGCCGCTGGCTTCCAGCTTGGCCTTGCCGGCGTTCAGGCGCACGGCTTCGCGCATGTCGTCCAGGCTCAGTTCATCCAGCATGATGATGTCGGCACCCGCCGCCAGGGCTTCGCGCAACTCTTCCAGGCTTTCCACTTCGATTTCCACCGGCTTGCCCGGGGCGATCTCGTGGGCGGCCGTAATCGCTTGGGCAATACCACCGCAGGCGGCGATGTGGTTTTCCTTGATCAGGAACGCGTCATACAGCCCGATACGGTGGTTGTGGCAACCGCCGCAGGTCACCGCGTACTTCTGCGCCAAACGCAGACCTGGGAGTGTCTTGCGGGTGTCCAGCAGTTTGACCTGGGTGCTCGCGACAAAGTCCGCCAGGAACTGCGCTCGGGTGGCTACACCTGACAGCATCTGCAAAAAATTCAGCGCACTGCGTTCACCCGTGAGCAGCGAGCGTGCCGGGCCTTCAAGGTGGAACAGCGCCTGGTTGGGGCTGACACGTTCACCGTCAGCTACCTGCCAATGCACGGCGACCCGTGGGTCCAGTTGACGAAACACTGCATCCACCCAGGCCGTACCGGCAATCACGGCCGCTTCACGGGTAATGATCGTGGCCTTGGCCAGCCGTTCGGCCGGGATCAACTGCGCGGTGATGTCACCACTGCCTATGTCTTCCAGCAGTGCGCGGCGCACGTTGGCTTCGATTTCGGCGGTGAGGTCGGCAAGACGGAGGTTCGGCATAACAGGCTCCACAAACAAAGTGCCTCGATTATAGGGCCAGCGTGCGTTCTAACCCAGCTCGCCACTCATTTACCGCACAAAGTCAGAGTGTGCTGGCGCAACTGCCCTCGTTTGCAAGATAATCTCGCGCCTTGCAATTGGCGTCATAGCTTTGACGTCTTGGTGGTAACCGGGATATTTGCAGGGCCTGCCAGGCCTGCTCCCGGTCTTTCCACCTCTCAAAACCGCCGTTTCAGGAGGCCAGGATGCACAATGACGGGAAGGTGGTGCCTATCAACAGGGCACAGGCCACGCCATCGCCGCTCGCGCGCCTGCCGGTGGTGTTGCTGCAGGTGCGTGACAAGGCTGCGCAACAGCTGCAGCAGGGTTTGCAGGAACTGTTCGATAACGCCGACGATACCCTGTTTGAAATGGCCGAAAAGGCCCGTAGCACCGTCGACCATCATATTTTTTTCGAGGCCATGCGCGACCTGCGCCTCAAGCGCAAGAACTTCGAACGCGTGTTCATGGAGCAGTTGTTCGTGGCGTTCGCCAACTTGGGCCAGGCCCGGTGCAGCGGGGCGCACCTGGTGCCGCTGGTGTCTTATGAGGCGGTACCCGGCACCAGCGCCGATGACGTGGAAAAAGCCGTGGCCCTGGAGGCGATGCTCGGTCGGGTGCGCCACCGTGATGGCTTGGCGCTGGGGCAATTGAACGCGCGCTTGAGTGAACTGCTTGGCAGGCGCCTGGATGATCCGGAAAACCCCTTGGGCCCGGCGCGGCTTTGCGATTTTTTCCTGCAGGCAGGGCGTAGCCTGGGGGTGGAGATCCGCGTCAAGCTGGTCATGCTCAAGCTGTTTGAGAAGTACGTGCTCAGTGACGCCGACCTGTTGTATGGCGAGGCCAACCAATTGCTGATCGCCACTGGCGTATTGCCGGAACTCAAAGCGGTCCCGTCCCGTCGAGCCGGCGGGCGTGCGGCCCGGGAGCATCAGGACTGCTCCGGCCAAGCGGTGGCCGACCCGCCGCTGGATAAAAGCGGCCAGCAAGCGTTCAGCGCCTTGCAGACGCTGCTGGTAGCCGTGCGTGGCAGCGTGGCCCCGACCCTTGAAGCCAGCGCCGAGCCGCAACCCATTGCCACCCGCGATCTGCTGCGCCTGCTGTCGCATTTGCAGCAATATGTACCGGAGCCGGAGTGCGAGGACGATTTCGACCTGCGCAGCCAGCTTGAACAGTTGCTCACCCGGGTCAGTGTCAAAAGTGGCAAGTCGCGGGTGTTGGAAGAAGCAGACGAAGATGTGATCAATCTGGTGGCCATGCTGTTCGAGTTCATGCTCGATGACAGCAGTGTGCCGGACGCTTTCAAGGCGCTGATCGCCCGCTTGCAGATCCCGCTGCTGAAAGTGGCGGTGCTGGACAAGAGCCTGCTCAGTTGCACGCAGCATCCGGCGCGGCGCTTGCTCAATGACATCGCGAACGCCGTCATCGGCTGGAGCCCGCCCCATGACCACCCACGGGACAACCTCTATCTGTGTATCGAGCAACTCGTACAGCGGTTGCTGAATGAGTACGTCGAAGATCCGGCGATTTTCTCCCAGTTGCTCACCACGTTCAGCGCATTTACAGCCCAAGAGCGCACACGCAGTGAACGTCTTGAGCGGCATACCCGTGACGCCGAGCAAGAGCGCCTGCATACCCAGGTGGCGCGTCAACGTGTGGCGCAGGTGCTCAATCGGCGGCTCGCGGGCAAAACCTTGCCGGCATCGGTGCTGCAATTTGTGCAGCAAGCCTGGAGCCAGGTGCTGTTAGTGGCCGTTCTCAAGCACGGCGAACAATCGCTGCAATGGCAGGCGGCGCTACGCACCCTGGATGAATTGCTCTGGAGCGTGGGCCTGCGTGAAGACACCGAAGCCGGCCGGCGTTTGCTGGAGCAATTACCCGGGCTGCTCAAAGCATTGCGTGACGGATTGGCCGGTGCGGCGTTCGATCCTTTCAGTACCCGCGAGTTTTTCCTGCGGTTGCAGGCTCTGCATGTTCAGCCGCTCGACGGCGAGGTACTGGTCGAAGTCCGCGAGCCTTTTACCCTGGACGCTGGCCCGCCGGCCGCCGATGAATCAATGCCCCCTGACGATCCCGACCTGATCAAGGTCCAGCAGTTGCGAGTCGGTGCCTGGGTTGCGTTGCAGCAACATGAAGCCGGTACCCTGCGCTGCAAGTTGACCGCAATCATGCCGCCCGCCGATACCTATATTTTTGTCAGCCGCACGGGCCTCAAGGTCCTGGAGAAAAGCGCGTGCCAGTTAGCCCTGGCGTTCAAGCAGGGCGTCCTGCACAGCTTGGACGATGGCCCGCTGTTCGAACGTGCGCTGACAGCCGTGGTGGGTAACCTGCGGCAACTCAATCGCGGCAAGTGATCGCAACCGCAGGGTGGAACGCGGCATACTGGTCACACCTCGTCTCACTCAAGGAGCCTGTATGCAGTTGGACCCCGCCAGCGGTTGGTGCCAGGGCATTCGTCATTGCCCTTCGCCCAACTTCAACGAGCGCCCTGAAGGCGAAATCTCGCTGTTGGTGGTGCACAACATCAGTTTGCCTCCGGCGCAGTTCAAGACCGGCAAGGTGCAGGAGTTTTTCCAGAACCGCCTGGATATTTCAGAGCATCCCTACTTTGAAGGGATAGCCAGCCTACGGGTGTCTGCGCATTTTCTGATTGAACGTGACGGCACTGTGACGCAATTTGTTTCGTGCCGCGACCGGGCCTGGCATGCCGGTGTTTCCTGCTTCAAGGGGCGCGAGGTGTGCAACGATTTTTCCCTTGGGATCGAGCTGGAAGGTACGGATGACCTGCCGTTCACCGATGCCCAGTACGCGGCGTTGATCGACCTGACGCGCCAACTGCTGGCCGCTTACCCAGATATCACCTACCAAAATATTTGTGGTCATAGCGACATCGCTCCGGGGCGCAAGACTGACCCAGGCCCCGCTTTTGATTGGACGCGCTTTCGCAGCGCCCTGCAGGATGGAGGACACGAACGATGAGTTTCCTGGTGTTGGTGCTGGCGGTATGGATCGAGAAGTTCTCGGCCTTGCGCCTGCGGTTGCAGCGTGACGGCGGATGGCTGCGTGAACTGGCCAAGCTGGAATCGAGCCCGCGCATGGGCAAGCGGCCCTGGTTGATCCTGCTGGTATTGGTGCTGTTGCCAGTGGCATTGCTGGCGTTGCTGTTGCTGGTGCTGGAGCCAGTGGCCTATGGCCTGTTGGCATTGCCGGTGCATTTGCTGGTGGTGATCTATAGCCTGGGCCGTGGCGACCTATTGGCAGGGCTGGGGCCGTTTCGTGATGCCTGGCGGCGCGGTGACCTGCAAGCGGCCGAGCATGTGGCCGAACGCGACCTCAAGCTTGGCGCCGACAGTGGCGAGCAACTGCTGGAGCGCGTCCAGGGCTACCTGCTGTGGCAGGCGTACCAAAGCTTCTTTGCGGTGATTTTCTGGTATTTCCTGCTGGGCCCGGTGGCAGCCCTGGCGTACCGCCTGTTGGCGCTGGCCAGCGAACACAGCCAGAACCCCTTGGTGGCCGAGCGCGCCACGCAATTGCGTCACGCGTTTGACTGGTTGCCGGTACGCCTGCTGGCGGCCAGCTTTGCCTTGGTGGGCAATTTCGTCGGGGTCAGCCGTGTGATGCTCCACGAACTGCTGAGTTGGGATATCAGCGCTGCACAGCTGGTGGAAAAAGTCGGCCTGGCTGCTGCGGAGATCCCGCCGCCAGTGGTGGGGGCCGATGGCATCAACAGCCTGGATCGCCTGTGGGAACTGCTGCTGCGCGCGGCGGTGCTGTGGTATGCCGGGTTTGCCATCTGGACGGTACTCCCCTGATGCCAATTTGTAGGAGCGAGCTTGCTCGCGAAAAACGTCAACGATAACGCGTGCTTCCTGAATAAACGCGGCGTCGTTAAGTTTTTCGCGAGCAAGCTCGCTCCTACATGGCATTAGGGCTTGCCCCTCGCCGTTAACCTTACGTTACAAAACTCCCTTTCGAATTGAGCTATACAGATAGAGCGCCAAATAGTGGCTATCTGCCGCCGCCCTGCGCCTCAATAAAAATAAAAGAAGGGGAGGTCACCTGTGAAGAGCTTGCTCTATCCCGCCGTCGCGCTGATGAACCGCCTGAGCTTCGGCATGAAGTTCAGCCTGATCAGCGTGCTGTTCCTGCTGCCGATGCTGGCGACCAACTATTACCTGGTGCGCGACTCGTGGCGTGAATACCAGGGCACCCGCGTCGAACTGCAAAGCCTTGACCTGCTCGGCAGCAGCCTGGCGTTGCGTCGCGAGCTGGAAACCCTCAACAACCAGGTTCAGATCAACGCGACCCTCGGCCAGTCTGGCAAAGCGGCAGACCTGGAGACCAGAATCAGCGCTTTGGAAGCGAGTGTAGTGGAGCGCTTGCAGGGCTTGCGCGCCATTGCGACCCAGCCCGAGCAAGTTGCCGTCTTCGACAGTAAGCGCGACGAACTGATCGCCGCGTTCAAGGCCCAGCAGCAGGAAACCTCACTGCTCAACAAAGCGGCGTTGATTAGCAAGTTACTCAACCAGGCCCAGATGTTCAGCCAGATCATTGCCAGCCAAGCCGGCTTGAGCCGTGATCCGCAAAGTGATCTGCGCCAGCTCAGCGACCTGGTCACCACCGTCACCCCTCAAGTCACCCAGGCCTTGGGCGAAGGCCGGGCGATGGGCGCGTACTCCCTGGGGCAGGGCTTTATCAATTCGTCCTCCAGCACCCGTTTTGACGAACTGTTGCAGCAACTGGAAAAACTCCACGGTGAATATGGCCTGAAGCTGCAGGACGCGCTGGGCGCCAGCAAGGCCGCGCACGCCGCCCTCGACGTCTCGGCGCAAGCCAGCCAGGCGAGCCTTAAGCAAGGCAGTGAGTTTTTCGAAGAGCAGGTGGTGATGGCCGAGACCCTCGACGCGCCTTGGCAGGGCTTTTATGACGGCGTCAGCCAACTGATGGCCAAGACCTATCAATTGGATGACGCCACCCTGGCGTTCCTCGGGCAGCAGTTGCAGCAGCGCCTGGCGCAGAACCGTTTGCATATGGTGTTGCTGGTCACGGCCCTGGCGGCGGTGTTTGCGCTGATTTTCTATCTCTATGCCGGTTTCTTTGTCTCCACCCGCACCACCTTGCGGCGCCTGGGGGCGATGATGGACAAAGTGGCGGCAGGTGACATGACGGTCACCTTCGTTGCGCAAAGCCGTGACGAACTGGGCGACCTGGGCCAGGTGTTCAATGGCACCGTGGCCAAGATTCATGACCTGATCGAGCGTGTTGGGCATACGGTCAGCCAGGTCGAGTTGCAGGCCGGCCAGGTGCAGGCGGTGTCGGCACAGAGTAACCAGGCGGTGTCCGGCCAGCGCAGCCAGATCGAGCAAGTGGCGACGGCGATGAACCAGATGTCCGCCACCGCCCAGGAGGTGGCGCGCAGCGCGGCGGCGGCGGTCAGCAGTGCTCAGAGTGTCAACGATGAAACCGTCAGCGGGCGTGCGCTGGTGCAATCCCAGCAAGGCGGTATCGCGCGCCTGGCGGCGGAGATCGACGAATCGGTGCGGGTGATCAACCAACTGGCTACCGACAGCCAGTCCATCAGCAGCGTGCTGGAGGTGATCAAGAGCATCGCCGAGCAGACCAACCTGCTGGCGCTCAACGCGGCCATCGAAGCGGCGCGCGCCGGTGACCAAGGGCGCGGGTTTGCGGTGGTGGCCGACGAGGTGCGCACCCTGGCTCGGCGCACCCAGCACTCCACCGAGGAAATCGAGCAGATGATCATCCGCTTGCACAGCGGCGTCGGCGCGGCGGTGAAGGCCATGGGCAGCAGCCATGAAATGGCGAATGGCACGGTAGGGCAGTCGGAAAAAGTCCAGCAAGCCCTGGAAAATATCCTGGGGGCGGTTGGGATGATCGTCGATCAGAACCAGCAGATCGCCGCCGCCGTGGAGCAGCAAACGGCGGTCGCCCACGACATCGACCAGAACATTGTCGAAATCAACCGCGCCGGCGAGCATGCGGCGCAAGGCGCGCAGCACACGGAAGCGGCCAGTCGGCAACTGGCAAGCCAGGTGGTTGAGTTGAAGCAATTGATTGGTGCGTTTCGGGTGTAGGGAGGTTCTGAAGGACGAAGCGGCGGGCCATGTGGCTTATGTCCTGATTTACCGATGCGTGTTTTATCGGGGCGTGATTAGGTGAAAATTTATTTCATCCGTCACGGTCACGAGGGGACAAAACGATGGCCGCCGCAATCGGTATCAAAGGGCATTGCGCCCAATGCAACATGACGTTTGAGCTCAAGCCCTGGCAACTGAACGCCATTGCCATTGAGGTGCCGTTTGACTGTACGTATTGCCACTGCGGTTTGCAGTTGGAGTGTGTCAAGCAGTTGCGCCAGTTCAAGGCCCTGGACCACTGGGCGCTGGTGCGGCCGAGCATGATCATGCTGACGTGCGCAACCTTTCTGATGGCCTTGGTCGCTGAATGGTTGGGGCTGCTCAGTGTGATCGGGCAACTGAACATTTCGCTGGTCGCCGTGCTGATCCATTTGCTGGTGGTGCGCTATGCCCGCCATCGGCAGACTATGACCTTGAAGTTGCAGGTGATCAGTCCGCTACCAGTTGAACAGCTCGCACGCATTGCGTGTGCTCGCCTCAGCCAGCAATAAAGGGCTGATACCCATGCGTTCGGCCAGGGCCGTGCAGATCTGCGGCAGGTGCTGCGGGCTATTGCGCTGGTTGGGGTACATGGCCGGGGCCATATCCGGCGAGTCGGTTTCCAGCACCACGGCGTCGAGTGGCAACTGCGCCAGTACCCGGTGCATGCGCAGGGCCTGGGGCCAGGTGGCAGCGCCGCCCAGGCCCAGTTTGAACCCGAGCTTGATGTACTCGCGGGCCTCTTCAGCGCTGCCGGCGAACGCATGGATGATGCCGCCTCTGGGCACGCGGATGCGCTTGAGGGTGGCAATCACGGCGGCGTGGCTGCGGCGAACGTGGAGCAAGGCCGGCAGTTGGAAATCCACTGCGAGTTTCAGTTGGGCTTCAAACAGCGGTTGCTGGCGCTCGTGGTCCAACTGTTCCAGAAAGTAATCCAGGCCAATTTCGCCCACGGCGCACAGTTGCCGGTGGCCGTGCAGGCGCGTCAACCAGTCGCCCAGTTCCAGCAGGTCGGCGGGGCGATGCTCATCGAGATACACCGGGTGCAAGCCGAAGGCGGCGAACAAGCCTTCGTCTTGTTGCACCAAGTCCCACAGCCGCTGCCAATTTTTCTGGTACACCCCCAGCACCACCAGGCGCCGCACGCCGAGTTCACGGCTGTGGGCGAGGACGTGCGAGCGATCCTGCTCGAAGTCCTCGAAGTCCAGGTGCGTGTGGGTGTCGATCAGCTCCACGCTCAGGCCTCGTGGATACGCTGCTTGAAGGTCCGGCCAATCGCATGCACGCCGGGTTGGTACTGTTCCTCTTCAATGGCGGCCAGGGCCAGACGCAGGGCGGTTTCGGCAATCAACTGATGTTGCTGGGCCATGGCGTTGACCGGCAGCGGCAGGAAATCCAGCAACTGCGTATCGCCGAAGGTGCCCAGGCGCAGGGGCCGCGACTTGAGCGGGAAGTCATGCAGCGCGTCGAACACGCCTTGCAGCAGTACGTAGGAGGTGGTTACCAGCGCGTCCGGCAGATGCCCCAGGCGTTGCAGCAGTTGCTCCATCAGCTCTCGGCCGCAGTCACGGCTGAAGGCTTCGCCCTGTTCGATAATCACTTCGCCCGTGAAGCCTTGCAGCGCATCCCGGAAACCGGCGGTACGTGCCTGGCTGATGCTCAGTTCGGGCCGCGCGCCAATCAGTGCGATCTGCTTGGGCAGCGGTTGTAGCAGGCTGCTGGTGAGTTGCTGGCAGGCCTGGTGGTCGTCGCTGACCACGGAGCAGAACTGGTTCGGCTCCATCTCCCGGTCGATGGCAATCACTGGCAGCCCCTTGGCCTGCAGCTCGCGATAGCTGTCATCGCTGGCCGGCAGGCAACTGGCGACGAACAACGCATCGCAACGCCTGGCACGGAACAGTTGCAGCAGTTGGCGTTCGCTGTCCGCTTCATCATCGGAGCTGGCGATCAGCAACTGATAGCCTCGCGCCCGCGCACCTTGTTCCAGCAATTTGGCGATGCGTGCGTAGCTGGGGTTTTCCAGGTCTGGCAGGATGAACCCCAAGGTGCGTGTATGCCGGCTGCGCAGCCCGGCAGCTTGAGGGTTGGGGGTAAAACCATGGGCCTGGACCACGGCACGCACACGCTCAACGGTTGCGTTGCTGATGCGCTGCTGTTCGGCCTTGCCATTGATGACATAGCTGGCGGTGGTAACGGACACACCGGCCAGACGTGCGATATCACTGAGTTTCAAACCGGGATTTCCTTGTTTTTTGGCGCTCGCCCCGACATTTTGTCCAATCGTAACCGATTCCAGCATTCGACCCATGCCCCACAGCAAGCGCCGAGTGGCCCTTCAAGCTTGCGCAATTAACGCGTAATCTGCCATAAATTCTAGATTAAACGTTTCAGCAAGCGTATTTTTACGATGTTCGCCGCTGAGTGATCACTGCCAATTGACCGCTCAGTCAGTTAATTTTGAACATATTTACCTACAACAATACCTAGTGCGCCGGTCGCACTAACTAGGAGAACGGCATGCTTGAGCTCACTGTAGAGCAGATATCCATGGGCCAGGTGGCTGTGGATAAATCTGCTGCCTTGCACCTGCTCGCTGACAAATTAGTGGCCGATGGCCTGGTTGCCGAAGGTTATCTCAGTGGCTTGCAAGCCCGTGAAGCCCAAGGCTCGACCTTTCTCGGCCAAGGCATTGCCATTCCCCATGGCACGCCAGAAACCCGCGACCAGGTATTTTCCACCGGTGTGCGCTTGCTGCAGTTCCCCGAAGGGGTGGACTGGGGCGATGGCCAGATCGTCTACCTGGCGATTGGCATCGCGGCTAAATCCGATGAACACCTGCGCCTGCTGCAACTGCTCACTCGTGCTCTCGGTGAAACCGACCTGGGTCAGGCCTTGCGCCGTGCTGGCAGTGCCGAAGCCCTGTTGAAACTGTTGCAAGGCGCGCCCCAGGAACTGGCCCTGGATGCACAGATGATCAGCCTGGGCGTGTCGGCCGATGATTTTGAAGAGTTGGTGTGGCGCGGTGCACGCCTGCTGCGCCAGGCCGACTGTGTGAGCAATGGCTTTGCCGCCGTGTTGCAGCAGGTCGACGCGCTGCCCCTGGGCGATGGCCTGTGGTGGTTGCACAGCGAGCAGACGGTCAAGCGTCCGGGCCTGGCCTTCGTGACGCCGGACAAACCCATGCGTTACCTCGGCCAGCCTTTGCACGGCCTGTTTTGCCTGGCGAGCCTCGGCGAAGCGCACCAAAGCCTGCTTGAACGCCTGTGTGCCTTGTTGATTGAAGGGCGTGGTCAGGAATTGGGGCGCGCCACCAGCAGCCGTGCGGTGCTGGAAGTGCTGGGCGGTGAACTGCCACCGGACTGGCCCAGCGCCCGCATTACCCTGGCCAACGCCCACGGGTTGCATGCGCGCCCGGCGAAGATCCTTGCCCAATTGGCGAAAAGTTTTGATGGCGATATCCGCGTGCGCATCGTCGATGGCGCGGTGGGCGCCGTGTCGGTCAAAAGCTTGAGCAAGTTGCTCAGCCTCGGCGCACGTCGTGGCCAGGTGCTGGAATTTGTGGCCGAGCCGACGGTGGCCGGCGATGCACTGCCCGCCCTCTTGGCCGCCGTGCAAGAGGGCCTTGGCGAAGAGGTCGAGCCTTTGCCCACCGTGAGCGCACAGCCAGCACCGGTCGACATCGAACCCGTGCTTAGCGCGCCAGTGAGCGGTAGCCAACTCCAGGCGATTGCCGCCGCACCGGGTATTGCCATCGGCCCGGCCCATATCCAGGTGCCGCAGGTGTTCGATTACCCGCTGCGCGGTGAGTCTGCCGCCGCCGAACGCCAGCGCCTGCACACGGCCTTGAGCGACGTGCGCACGGATATCCAGGGCCTGATCGAGCGTAGCCAGGCCAAGGCCATCCGCGAGATTTTCATCACCCACCAGGAAATGCTCGACGACCCGGAACTGACCGACGAAGTCGACACCCGCCTCAAGCAAGGCGAAAGCGCCGAAGCCGCCTGGATGAGCGTGATCGAAGCCGCCGCCAAGCAACAGGAAGCCTTGCAGGATGCCCTGTTGGCCGAGCGTGCTGCCGACTTGCGTGACATCGGCCGCCGCGTGCTGGCCCAATTATGCGGCGTCCAAAGCGTGCAGGAACCGAGTGAACCCTACATCCTGGTGATGGAAGAAGTCGGCCCTTCGGATGTAGCACGCCTGGACCCTGCCCGCGTTGCCGGCATTCTCACCGCCCGAGGTGGCGCCACCGCTCACAGTGCCATCGTCGCTCGCGCCTTGGGCATTCCGGCCTTGGTCGGTGCTGGCGCTGCGGTATTACTGCTCAACGCCGGCACGCCGCTTTTGCTCGATGGCCAGCGCGGTCGCCTGCATGTGGACCCCGACGCCGCCACCCTGCAACGCGCCACCGTGGAGCGCGACAGTCGCGAACAGCGCTTGCAAGCTGCTTCGGCCCAACGCCATGAAGCGGCGCTGACCCGTGACGGCCACGCCGTGGAAGTGTTCGCCAACATTGGTGAAAGCGCCGGGGTGGCCAGTGCAGTGGAGCAGGGCGCCGAAGGTATTGGCCTGCTGCGCACCGAACTGATTTTCATGGCCCACCCCCAGGCGCCGGACGAGGCCACCCAGGAGGCCGAATACCGTCGCGTACTCGACGGCCTCAACGGTCGCCCGTTGGTGGTGCGCACCCTGGATGTGGGCGGCGACAAGCCCTTGCCCTATTGGCCGATCGCCGAAGAAGAAAACCCCTTCCTCGGTGTGCGCGGCATTCGCCTGACGCTGCAACGCCCGCAGATCATGGAAGCGCAACTGCGCGCACTGCTGCGTGCTGCGGATAACCGCCCGCTGCGCATCATGTTCCCCATGGTCGGCAGCGTGGATGAGTGGCGCGCCGCCCGGGACATGACCGAGCGCCTGCGCCTGGAGATCCCGGTAGCGGACCTGCAACTGGGGATCATGATCGAAGTGCCTTCAGCCGCGTTGCTGGCGCCGGTGCTCGCCAAGGAAGTCGACTTCTTCAGCGTCGGCACCAACGACCTGACCCAGTACACCCTGGCCATCGACCGTGGCCACCCGACCCTGTCGGCCCAGGCCGATGGCTTGCACCCGGCAGTTTTGCAACTGATCGACATCACCGTGCGCGCCGCCCATGCCCACGGCAAATGGGTGGGCGTGTGCGGCGAGTTGGCGGCGGACCCGCTGGCGGTGCCGGTGCTGGTCGGCCTGGGTGTGGATGAGTTGAGCGTGTCGGCCCGCAGCATTCCCGAGGTGAAGGCGCGGGTGCGTGAGTTCAGTCTGAGCGAGGCCCAAGGCCTGGCGCAACAAGCACTGGCGGTGGGTTCGCCTGCCGAAGTGCGTGCCCTAGTGGAGGCCGTGTAGATGGCGAATATTCTGACTCTGACGCTGAACCCGGCGTTGGACCTCACGGTACGCCTGGCGCACCTGCAACCCGGTGAGGTCAATCGCAGTGAGGCGATGCTCACCCACGCGGCGGGCAAGGGCGTGAATGTGGCGCAAGTGCTGGCGGACCTGGGCCATTACGTCAGCGTGGGCGGGTTCCTCGGCAGTGCCAACCCCCAGGCGTTCAATGCGCTGATCAAGCGCCGTGGGTTTGGCGATGCCTTCATTCGTGTCCCCGGCGAAACCCGTAGCAACATCAAGATTGCCGAACAGGATGGGCGGGTCACCGACATCAATGCACCGGGGCCGCTGGTGACTGAAGAGGCGCTAAAAGCGCTGCTCAAGATGGTCGCGATCATTGGCCCGGAGTTCGATGCGGTGGTGGTGGCCGGTAGCCTGCCGCGCGGCGTCAGCCCGCAGTGGTTTAAAGGTCTGCTGGAGGCGTTGAAAGACCTCGGGTTGAAAGTGGCCCTGGACACCAGCGGCGAAGCGCTGCGCCTGGGGTTGGAGGTTGGCCCGTGGCTGGTCAAACCCAATACCGAAGAGTTGGCCGAGGCCCTGGGTAGCGCCACCGATGCCATCAGCCGCCTGCATCAGCAAGGTGTCGAGCATGTGGTGGTCTCCGACGGGGCCGCAGGCGTGACTTGGTACCGCCCAGGTGCGGCGCTGCACGCCACACCGCCCAAAGTGGCAGTGGCCAGTACCGTGGGCGCCGGCGACTCGCTGCTGGCCGGGATGCTCCACGGTTTGCTCAGTGGCGACACGCCGGAGCACACCCTGCGCCGGGCCACGGCGATTGCCGCGATGGCAGTGACACAGATCGGTTTTGGCATCAGCGATGACGCGCAGTTGGCGCATCTCGAAAGCGGCGTCGATGTGCGCACGCTGACAGAACAATAAGAGGGTTTGTGATGAAGTTAGCCATTGTTACCGCCTGCCCGAACGGCATGGTCACCAGTGTGCTGTGCGCCCGCTTGCTGGACGCCGCCGCCCAGCGCATGGGTTTGCACACCAGTGTTGAAGTCGTCGATGTGCAGCGCCCGGAGCGCCAGTTGTCCCAGGCCACGATTGATGATGCCGAGTGGGTGCTGCTGGTCAGCAGTACCCCGGTGGATATGCAGCGGTTTGTCGGCAAGCGTGTGTTCCAGAGCACGCCCGCCCAGGCGTTGGCGGATGTCGAAGGCGTATTGCGCCGGGGCGCCGAAGAAGCCCAGGTGTATGTCGCCGACGCCGCCCCGGTGGCGGCCAAGGCTGCGCCGCGTATCGTTGCGATTACCGCGTGCCCCACTGGCGTGGCCCACACGTTCATGGCCGCCGAAGCCTTGCAGCAGACCGCCCAGCGCCTGGGTTATGACTTGCAGGTCGAGACCCAAGGCTCGGTCGGCGCCCGCACGCCGTTGAGCCCCCAGGCGATTGCCGATGCCGATGTGGTATTGCTCGCGGCCGATATCGAAGTGGCCACCGAGCGTTTCGCCGGCAAGAAGATTTATCGCTGTGGCACCGGCATTGCTCTTAAGCAATCCGAAGCCATCCTCAACAAGGCCCTGGCCGAAGGCGCAGTGGAAAGCGCGGCCAGCGGTGCAGCGGCCAAGGCCGAGAAAACCGGGATCTACAAACACCTGCTCACCGGCGTGTCGTACATGTTGCCGATGGTGGTGGCGGGGGGCTTGCTGATCGCCTTGTCGTTTGTGTTCGGCATTCATGCCTTCGAACAGCCCGGCACCTTGGCGGCGGCGCTCAAGTCCGTGGGTGACCAGGCGTTCCTGTTGATGGTGCCGCTGCTGGCGGGCTACATCGCCTACTCGATTGCCGACCGTCCCGGCCTGGCACCCGGCATGATTGGCGGGCTGCTGGCGGGGACGCTGGGGGCTGGGTTTATTGGCGGCATCCTCGCCGGTTTCGTCGCCGGGTATTGCGTCAAGCTGATCAGCCGCGCGGTGCAACTGCCCCAGAGCCTGGAAGCGCTCAAGCCGATCCTGATCATCCCGTTATTGGCGAGCCTGTTTACCGGCTTGGTGATGATCTACCTGGTGGGGCCACCGGTCGCGCGCTTGCTCACGGGCCTGACGGATTTCCTCAGCACCATGGGCACCACCAACGCGGTGCTGTTGGGCATTTTGCTCGGCGGCATGATGTGCGTGGACTTGGGCGGGCCGATCAACAAAGCGGCCTATGCGTTCTCGGTCGGCCTGCTGGCCGCCTCGAGCGGCGCGCCGATGGCCGCGACCATGGCAGCCGGCATGGTGCCGCCGATTGGCATGGGCATCGCCACGTTACTGGCCCGACGCAAGTTCGCTCAGACCGAACGCGAAGCCGGCAAGGCGGCGATGATCCTGGGGCTGTGCTTTATCTCCGAAGGCGCGATTCCCTTCGCCGCCAAAGACCCGCTGCGCGTGATTCCAGCCAGCATCGCCGGTGGCGCGTTGACCGGCGCACTGTCGATGTACTTCGGCTGCAAACTCGCCGCGCCCCATGGTGGCTTGTTTGTGCTGGTGATTCCGAATGCGATGAACCATGCGTTGTTGTACTTGTTGGCGATTGTGGCGGGCAGTGTATTGACCGGGCTGGTGTATGCCCTGCTCAAGCGACCGGAAGCGGCCGAGCTGGCCGTGACTGCCTGACACTGGCAAAAAATGTGGGAGCTGGCTTGCCTGCGATAGCATCGACTGGGTTTGCCTGATACACCGAGGTGTTTGCATCGCAGGCAAGCCAGCTCCCACAGGTGAATTTGATCGTTCTCCCGATCGGTGTCACATCCGCTTCATCCCTCCATGCTTTAGTGGCCCTTTTGATACTCAAGAGGGCACCTGCATGAGCCACTTCGATCTGGGCCGCCGCCGTGTGATGCAAGCCGTGGGCGCCGGCCTGTTGTTGCCGGGCCTGGCGCCGGCGGTGATCGCTTCGGTGAAGGACCGGCCGCAACTCACTGACGGCGTGCAGTCGGGCGACCTGCAGGGCGACCGCGCGATGATCTGGAGCCGCAGCGACCGCCCGGCGAAGATGGTGGTGGAGTGGGATACCCGCAGCGTGTTCAGCAACCCGCGCCGATTCGTCTCGCCCCTGGCCGACAGCCGCACCGACTTTACCGCCCGTGTCGAACTCACGGGGCTGCCGGTCGACCAGGCGATTTTCTACCGCGTGCACTTCGAAGATGCCCAGAGCGGCATTGCCAGTGAACCCTGGTTCGGCCACTTGCGCAGCGTGCCGCAACAGCGGCGTGACATCCGCTTTGTGTGGAGCGGCGACACCGTCGGCCAAGGCTTCGGCATCAACCCCGACATCGGTGGCATGCGCATCTATGAAGCCATGCGCCTGCGCCTGCCGGACTTTTTTATCCACAGCGGCGACACCATCTACGCCGACGGCCCAGTCCCCGCGCAGATCACCACCGAAGGCGGGCGCATCTGGCGCAACATCACCACCGAAGCCAAGAGCAAGGTGGCGGAAACCCTCGATGAATATCGCGGCAATTACCGCTACAACCTGCTGGATGAAAACGTGCGCCGCTTCAATGCCGAGGTGCCGCAGATCTGGCAGTGGGACGATCACGAGGTGATCAACAACTGGTCATCGAGCAAGCAGTTGGATGAGCGCTACCAGACCCGCGACATCAACACTCTGGTGGGCCGTGCCCGCCAGGCCTGGCTGGAATATTCACCCATGCGCCGACAGAGCGCCGACGGTGGCGGGCGCATTTATCGCACGCTCAGTTATGGGCCGCTGCTGGATGTGTTTGTGTTGGATATGCGCAGCTATCGCGGGCCGAATGACGACAACCTGGGTGCTGAAAAACCCTTCCTGGGTCGTGAACAGTTGGACTGGCTCAAGCGCGGGCTCAAGGCGTCGCAAGCGCAGTGGAAGGTGGTCGCCGCCGACATGCCCATCGGCCTGGGCGTACCCGACGGTGAAGTCAGCCCCGGTGTGGCGCGTTGGGAAGCGATCGCCAATGGCGACCCAGGCCCGGCGCAAGGGCGTGAGCTGGAGATCGCCGAACTGCTGGGGTTCCTGCATGAGCACAAGGTGCGCAACCATGTGTGGCTGACGGCCGATGTGCATTACTGCGCGGCGCATCACTACCACCCAGACCGCGCGGCGTTTCAGGATTTCGAGCCGTTCTGGGAGTTTGTGGCAGGGCCGTTGAATGCCGGAAGCTTCGGGCCCAACCCACTGGATAAAACCTTTGGCCCGCACGTGGTGTTTCAGAAGGCGCCACCGGCACAGAACACCTCGCCGTTTGCGGGTTTCCAGTTTTTTGGTGAAGTGCAGATTGATGGGCAGACGGCGGAGTTGACGGTGATGCTGCGGGACTTGGATGGGGTTTCGGTGTTCGAGCAGAAATTGCAACCGACTTGATTGGAGTGCTGATCGTTCCCACGCTCTGCGTGGGAACGCATCCTGTGACGCTCCGCGTCACGCCGTTAAGAGCGGACGCGGAGCGCCCAGGGCAGCATCCCCACGCGGAGCGTGGGAACGATCAGGAGCAACAAAGTCTCAGTAGACATCCCGACGATAGCGGCCTTGTTCGATCAGGCGCTCCAGCGCCTCATTGCCCAGGATGTCTGCCAGTGCCTGATCCACCCCCGTCGCCATCCCCTGCAAGCTGCCACATACATAAATCGCCGCGCCATCCGCCAGCCATTTACGCAGCACATCCGCTGACTCGCGCAGGCGGTCCTGTACGTAGATTTTCTCCTCTTGGTCCCGGGAAAACGCCAAGTCCAGCAGGGCCAGGTCTCCATTGGCGAGCCAGCCTTGCAGTTCCTCCTGGCACAGGTAGTCGTGGGCGATATTGCGCTCGCCAAACAGCAGCCAGTTGCGCTGCTGGCCGTCGGCAATACGCGCCTTGAGCAAGCTGCGCAGGCCCGCCAGGCCGGTGCCGTTGCCCAGCAGAATCAGCGGCACAGGCGCGTCGGGCAAATGAAAGCCGCTGTTGCGCCGCAGGCGCAGGCTGATGGCCGAGCCGAGGGCGGCGTGTTCAGTCAGCCAGCCGGAGCCAAGCCCCAGGCTGCCGTCGGGATGGCGCTCCTGGCGCACGATCAGCTCCAGCACACCGTCGCTGGCAATCGAGGCGATGGAGTATTCGCGCATGCCCAGCGGTACCAACGCATCCACCAGTGCCTGGGCGTGCAGGCCGACCAGGTGCGTGCGGTTGTCCGGCAGTTGGCGCGTGGCCAGGGCCTGGTCGAGGGTGTGGGCGACGCCGTCAATTACCACGCCGTCGCTGCCGACCAAGCCCAGGCCGGCCAGGAAGTGTTCGATAGCCCACGGGCAATTGCGTGGCAGAACTTCCACCAGGTCGCCGGCCAGCCAGCTGTGCGCAGACGTGGACGTCAGGCCCAGCAGGTAGACGGGCGAGCCGACACTGTCGGGGTTGAGCAGGGTGCGTTGGCTCAGGGTCCAGTTTTCGTACTGGGCCGTCGGCCAGGCCGCTGCCGGCGCATGCCCGGTGAGCTGGCCCAGTTGTTGTTGCCAGGTCTGCAACGCCAGGGTGTCGCCGCTGTCGACTTCCACCGGGGCAAACAGGGGGTTGCCGCCCTGGTTGGTCAGCCAGAAATGCAGGCGCCGCGCAAAGCCGCAAAAATGCTCGTACTGCCGGTCACCCAGGGCCAGCACCGAGTAGTTCAAGCCTTTGAGGGGCAGCGCCTGGCCGAGCACGCTGCGCTCGAAACCACGGGCGCTGTCGGGCGCTTCGCCGTCGCCAAAGGTACTGACCACAAACAGCGCGTTCTGCGAGTGGCTGAGGTCGTCAGGGCTGACACTGCCCAGCGGCTGCACCTTCACCACCAGGCCCGCAGCCTGCAATTGCCCGGCCGTTTGCCAGGCCAGTTGTTCGGCAAAACCGCTCTGGCTGGCGAAGCCGATCAGCCATGCCGGCGCATCGCTGTGGTTGTCTGTCAGACCTTTGCGGGCATCGCGGACCTGGCGCTTTTTGCGGCGTCGGTCGAGGTACAGCAGCCAGCCCGTGATGAAAAACAGCGGCATGAGCAACGAACTGACGGTGAGGACAATCCGCCCGACCAGGCCGAAATAGCTGCCGGTGTGCAGCGCATACACACTGGTCAGCAACTGCGCCTTGAGGCTTTTGCTGGCGTAGCGCTCGTGGGATTTGACCTCGCCGGTGGCCGGGTCCAGGTTGATCTGGTTCAGCGCGCGGTCATGGGGCGATGAGTTGAGCAGGTAATACACAGTGGCCGGTTGCCCGGCAACCGCCGGCATCCGAATGTTATAGGCGCTCAAGTCGGGGCCGGCGTTGCTGTAGATGCTGCTCCAGATCGCGTCGTAGTTGGCCACCGGAGCCGGGCCAGCGGGGGCTGGGCCGCGCTTGCGCATGCGCTCGTTCTGCGGCGCGTCGGACAGCAGTTTGGTCACGCCACGGTTGTACCAATCGTAGGACCAATACAGCCCGGTCAGCGCCGCCAACAGATAAAACAGCAGGCACCAGGTGCCGAACACCGAGTGCAGGTCCCAATTGAAGCTGCGGCCCTTTTTGCGCCAGTCCAGGGTCAGCCAGACGCGCCAGCTTTTCACCTGGCGCGGCCAGCGCAGGTACAGGCCGGAGAGGCAGAAGAACAACAGGATCAGGGTGCAGGCGCCGGTGATATTGCGCCCGGTATCGCCGATGGCGAGGAAACGGTGCAGTTGCAGGACAAAGCCGAACAGATCCTGGCCGACCGCGTCGCCCATGTAGTCGCCGGTGTACGGGTCAAAGTAGCGCATCTGGCCACGGCGCTCGCCCGGTGGTGGGGTGAAGGACACGCGGCCGGCGTTGCCGCTGTCGCTTTCTACCCACAGCATGGCCACGGTCTTGCCTTCGGCCGCTTCCAACTTGCGTACCAGCTCGGCGGGCGGCAGTACACCGGCCTCGCGTTTCTGCACGCTCAACACGGTGGGGTTGAGCGCCCGCAGGATCTCGTCCTGAAACGAGTACGCGGCCCCGGTGACCCCCATCAAGGCCAGCACCAGCCCGGCCGTGATGCCGAAGAACCAATGCAACTGAAACAGGGTTTTCTTCAACACGTCGGAGCGCCTCGCTTAGCTGGATATCTGATCACGGCGCGCATTATGCCGTGAGTTGCCGAAAAACACGCAAAAGCCCCACGCATCCGATGTGTGGGGCTTCTGGCTGGAGCTTTACCGCTTTTAGAAGTGGAAGCTGGTGGTCAACAACGCCGTACGACCGGCCGCCTGGTTGGCGAAGTGCGTGGAGAAAGCCTTGTCGTAGTAGGTCTTGTCAGTCAGGTTCTGCACGTTCAATTGCAGGTCGACGTTCTTGGTCAGCTTGTAGCTGGCCATGGCGTCGTAGCGGGTGTAGGAGGGTACATACACCGTGTTGCCGACGTCGCCGTAAACCTGATCGACATAGAAGGCGCCGCCGCCGATGGTCAGCTTGGGCGTCACGTCGTAGGTGGTCCACAGGCTGAAGGAGTTCTTCGGCGTGTTGGGCATTTGGTTGCCCTTGCTGGAGCCGGAACTCACGACACCGTTACGCCCGTTGAGGCCGGATTTAA
Organism: Pseudomonas sp. FP215; assembly: GCF_030687795.1. Taxonomy (NCBI): domain Bacteria; kingdom Pseudomonadati; phylum Pseudomonadota; class Gammaproteobacteria; order Pseudomonadales; family Pseudomonadaceae; genus Pseudomonas; species Pseudomonas sp. FP215. Next base: position 5,196,079 of record NZ_CP117447.1, on the reverse strand, counting down.
CCAGTTCGCTGTCCAGATAGCTGTAGCCCGCAAACACCTGCCATTGTTCGGTAATTTTGCCGCTGGCGGACAACTCGATGCCATCGACCTGAGATTCACCGGCGTTCTGGTAGGTGAGTGCATCCACCAGGATGCGGGTGTTTTTCTTCTCGGTGCGGAAGATAGCTGCGGTCAGGGACAGGCGGTCGTGGAACAGGTCCCACTTGGTGCCCAGTTCGTAGTTGACGGTTTCTTCTGGCTGCAAGTCGCTGGTGGCGGCACCGGCAGACAGTGGGTTGCCGTCGGAACCTTCGCCTATCAGGCCACCGGCTGGCGTGGCCGATGTTGCGTACGAGGCGTAGATGCTGCCGTTCTCCACCGGCTTCCAGACCAGGCCGGCCTGCCAGTTGAAGAACTGGCTGTCGTCCTTGATCTTGCTGCGTCCGGCGACGGCGTTGGTGTTGGCTTCGGTGTCAAAGGTGTCGTAACGCAAGCCTACGTTCAGCAGCCATTTCGGATCGAGCTCGATGGTATCGAATACGTACGCGGCGCGGCTGGTGGCCTTGGTGTTGGTGCCGTTGTAGTTGCGGGCGATGCTGCCGTTCCAGGCATCGTCGGGGTTTGGGTTGCTCAGTGAGGTGCACTGGCCGCCCAGGCTGCCCTTGGCGGTGGTGCACACCGGGTTCGCGTTAGGGCTGACGGTGTAGCCACTGACACGGGTTTCTTCACCGGTAAATTCCAGGCCAGTGGAGTAAGTGTGCTTGAAGCCCAGGGCCTGGAAGCTGCCAAACAGGTCAGTCTGGTTGGTGGTTGTGGTCGTGGTGGAGACACGGCTGTTGGCGCGGCGCCAGACGGTGCCGTAGCGGTTGACGTTGAACTTGCTGTCATCCGGCTGAGTGAGCACATAGTCCTGGCCGGTGCTGCCGTGGCGCAGGGTGTTCTTGAGCGTCATGTTGTCGTTCAGGTCGTGCTCGATGGAGAACGTGCTGATGTCGGCGCGGGTCTTGCGGAAGTCACGGCTTTTCAAACCATAGAAGTTGTTGCTGTCGCCGCCGTCGTTGGGTTTGTCATGCACGTGGGCCGTGGCGGTTGCTGAGCCATAGCCATACGGAATCCCCGAATCCGGCAGGTCATCACTTTCCATATGGTAGTAGCTGAGGTTGACACGGGTCGGTGTGCCCAGGCCAAACGTCAGCGACGGTGCCACGCCCCAACGGTCGTAGTTCACCGCATCGCGGCCAGCCACGTTTTGTTCATGGCTCATCAGGTTCAGGCGGAATGCCGCGCTGTCGTCGAGGAACTGGCGGTTCACGTCGAGCACGTAGCGGCGGGTCTGGTCGGAGCCGTAGGTAAAGCCGCCGTTGGTGAAGTCCCGCGCTTGTGGGGTCTTGCTCACCAGGTTGAGGCTGCCACCGGCCGAGCCACGGCCGCCGAACGAGGAGTTGGGGCCTTTGCTGACTTCGATGGACTCGATGTCGAAGATCTCGCGGCTCTGGCCGCCGGTATCGCGTACGCCATCGAGGTAGGTGTCGCCCTGAGCGTCAAAACCACGGATGAACGGACGGTCGCCCTGAGGGTTGCCACCTTCACCGGCGCCGAAGGTGATACCCGGTACGGTGCGCAAGGCATCCTGCAACGAGGTGGCGGCGGTGTCCTTGAGTACTTGTTGCGGCACCACAGTGACCGAACGCGGCGTGTCCACCAGCGGCGCGGTGTACTTCTGCGACGAGGCTTTTTCCACCTGGTAGGAGGTGTTGTCCTGCTCTTGCCCTGTGATGTTGGTAGCGCCGAGGGAGATAGGGTTGCGCTCGCCTTTTGGCTCGGTATTTTCAGCCGCCTGCGCCAGGTGGGCGGCGGAGCCGGCACTCAGGGCAACGCCGATGGCCGAAGCCAGCATGCGTGGTGAACTGACCGGTATTTTTAGAATAGTGCGCGACATGACGTGTCCCTTCCCCAAGGATGTGAGGCCGCGGAATATAGGGCCAACAAGACTTTGTATCAATTGCGAGATATTGCTATTCGCATCAAATTTACATTCTTTACACTTTTTTGTTACGGAATTTGCCTTCTCGTTCGTCCCCGTGTTTTACAGAGCGGATAAGAATCAATACCATTGACGCCTCTCTGATCGCAGGTATTGCCCCATGTTGCTGCACATTCCCGGCCTGTTCTCTCGCGAGGAGGTGCTACGCATTCGCCAGGCCCTGGAAGAGACCGAATGGGCTGACGGCAAAATCACCGCCGGGCACCAGTCGGCCAAGGCCAAGCACAACCTGCAATTACCCGAAGGCCACCCCCTGGCCAAGGAAATCGGCGCGGCGATGCTGGAACGGTTGTGGAGCAACCCGCTGTTCATGTCGGCCGCGCTGCCGCATAAAGTCTTCCCGCCACTGCTCAACTGCTACACCGCAGGCGGCAGTTTCGACTTTCATATCGACAACGCGGTGCGCCAACCCAAAGGCAGCCACGAGCGCGTGCGCACCGACCTTTCGTCCACGTTGTTCTTCAGCGACCCCGACGACTACGACGGTGGGGAACTGGAGATCCAGGACACATTCGGCGTGCAGCGAGTCAAGCTACCCGCCGGCGACATGGTGCTGTACCCCGGCTCCAGCCTGCACAAGGTCAACGCGGTGACCCGTGGCGCGCGCTATGCCTCGTTCTTCTGGACCCAAAGCCTGGTGCGCGAAGACAGCCAGCGCACCTTGCTGTTCGAGATGGACGGCGCGATCCAGCAACTGACCCGCGACGTGCCCGACCACCCCGCGTTGATCCAGCTCACCGGCACCTACCACAACTTGCTGCGCCGCTGGGTCGAGGTCTGAGCATGGGCTTTTTATTGCGCCGCGAAGAAGTGCTCAACGTCGAGCAATTACAAAGCATGCTCGATGATTCCCCGGTGCGCGCCGCCCAGGCCATCCTCATCGCCGCCAAGGCAGGCGTGGTCGATGCCCAGGCCCTGCTCGGGCAAATCCTGCTGGAAGGGCGCGGCATCGCACGCGATGAAGCGCTGGCGCTGCGCTGGTTCCAGATTGCCGCGCAGGGCGGGCACCTGATGGCGCGCAATATGACCGGGCGCTGCCTGGAGCATGGTTGGGGCTGTGCCGTCGATGAAGCCGCAGCCGCGCAGGAATATCGCCTGGCGGCACACGCCGGGTTGGATTGGGGGCAGTACAACTACGCCAACCTCTTGGCTACCGGCCGTGGCGTTATTGAAGACCAGGCGCAAGCACTGGCGCTGTATCGCCAGGCCGCCGAGCAGGGCCACGCCAAGTCCATGAACCTGCTCGGGCGTTACCTGGAAGACGGGCAGCATTGCCCCAAGGACCTTGAGGCGGCTGTCGAGTGGTATCGCCGTTCAGCCGAGGCAGGGGATTTTCGGGGGCAGTTCAGCCATGCGGCGGTGCTGGCCGACAGTGGCCAGATCGACGCGGCGCTGGAGTGGTTGCACAAGGCGCTGGAGGGCGGGAATCTCAAATTCCTGCGAACGGCTCACAAGGCGCTGGCGCAGGCGGATGACCCGCGAATTCGCGCCATGGCCGAGGCCTACCAACAACGAGCCGCGACCTGATCGTTCCCACGCTCCGCGTGGGAATGCCGCCCTGGACGCTCTGCGTCCGCACATGAGCGCGTAACGCAGAGCGTTACAGGAGGCATTCCCACGCAGAGCGTGGGAACGAGCGGGGGAGGGGTTAAACGTAGAAGGATTTCAACGGCGGGAACCCATTGAACTCAACCGCGCTGTAGCTGGTGGTGTAGGCACCGGTCGACAACCAGTACAAACGATCACCAATGGCCAGGTTCAATGGCAGGCCGTACTTGTAGTTTTCGTACATGATATCGGCGCTGTCGCAGGTCGGGCCGGCGATGACCACTTCTTCCATCTCGCCTTTCTTCTCGGTCCAGATCGGGAACTTGATGGCTTCGTCCATGGTTTCGATCAGGCCGGAGAATTTGCCCACATCCGTGTACACCCAACGCTCGACCGCGGTACGGGACTTGCGCGCCACCAGCACCACTTCGCTGACCAGGATGCCGGCATTGGCGATCAGCGAACGGCCAGGTTCCAGGATGATTTCCGGCAGGTCGTCACCGAAGTCTTCCTTGAGGAAGCGGATGATTTCTTCGGCGTAGGTTTCCAGGCTGTTGGTGCGGGTGATGTAGTTGGCCGGGAAGCCACCGCCCATGTTGATCAGCTTCAGGTGAATGCCGTCTTCTTCTTTCAGGCGTTCGAAGATCACCTTGACCTTGGCGATGGCCGCGTCCCACACGCTGATGTCGCGCTGTTGCGAGCCAACGTGGAACGAGATGCCGTAAGGCACCAGGCCCAGGTCGCGGGCGAGGATCAGCAGGTCCATGGCCATGTCGGTCTGGCAGCCGAATTTGCGCGACAACGGCCAGTCGGCGGTGGTCGAGCCTTCGGTGAGGATACGCACATACACTTTCGAGCCCGGCGCGGCCTTGGCGATGTTGCGCAGGTCGGCTTCGGAGTCGGTGGAGAACAGGCGCACGCCCTTCTCATAGAAGTAGCGGATGTCCTTGGATTTCTTGATGGTGTTGCCGTAGCTGATACGGTCGGCGCTGACGCCGCGGTCCATGACCTTGTCCAGCTCGTAGATCGAGGCGATGTCGAAGCTCGAGCCTTTGTCTTTCAACAGGTCGATGATTTCAACGGCCGGGTTGGCCTTGACGGCGTAATACACCTTGGCGAATTCGAAACCGGCGCGCAGGTCATCGTAGGCCTGGCTGATCATCGCGGTGTCGATCACCACGAACGGGGTTTCTTGCTTGTCGGCGAACGCCTTCATTTTGTCAAAAGTGGCGCGCGCGAAATAATCTTCGACGTTGATCGACATGCTGGGAACTCCTAAGGGCAAACTGAAATTAGCAATGGGTGCAAATGAACGTCCTCCGTATCCCCACTTTGGTTCGCCTACTTCCCAAGGCATGTCGCCGAAAGCAAAAAGGCCACGGGGTAAGCTGCCCTTGGCCTTGCTGTCTCGTCGTCAGTACTTGAGCCGGATGGATCGTTTCCAGCATGGACGTTCGGCGCGAACTTTAGGGCTTGGCGGGCGTGGGATCAACTAAAAATGTCGCGTTTTTGCACGCGTTCGTCGCGCGGCCGCGTGCAGCTACTTATGTAACCGACCGGTGTGACGGATTGATGTTCCCCGGATGGGGCCAATCAGATGGATTTGCGGTGTATTCATCGCAGGCAAGCCAGCTCCCACAGGGGAATGCATTCCAACATAAGAATGCAGTTCAAATGTGGGAGCTGGCTTGTCGGGTCGCCGCATCGCTGCGATAGCGATCTATCAAGCCAAAGCAGTTTCGGCAGGCGAGACAATACTGGTCTTGCCCCCACGGGACTTACCAGAGCTCAAGTATTCGGCAATCGACTCCTGGGTCACCTCACCCAAGAACACCCGCTCCGCATCCATCACCGGCAACCACGAGCGGTTGAACTCGTACATGCGCGACAGCAGGATGCGCAAATGCTCGTCATACGCCGCCGTGGCGTTGAACTCGCGCAGGTACTGGCCGCAGGTGCCGGCCTGGCGGTGCAAGTCGCGGCGGCGCACATAACCCAGCGCCTTGTTTTCGGCGCAGGTGACCACCACGTAGCGGCGGTCGTGCTCGTCCATCAGCTCCAGGGCATCGGCCACTGGGGTTTCCGGGCTGACGGACGGGGCGTTGTCCGCCGCGTCTTCGGCTTTCACCAGCAGCAGGCGCTTGAGGGTGCTGTCCTGGCCCACGAAATTGCTGACGAACTCGTCGGCCGGGTGCGCCAGCAGCGTGTCCGGGTGGTCGATCTGCAGCAACTTGCCGGCGCGGAAGATGGCGATCTTGTCGCCCAGCTTGATGGCTTCGTCGATGTCGTGGCTGACCATGATCACGGTCTTGTTCAGCGCGCGCTGCATCTCGAAGAACTCGTTCTGGATCATCTCGCGGTTGATCGGGTCGACCGCGCCGAACGGCTCGTCCATCAGCAGCAACGGTGCGTCAGCCGCCAGGGCGCGGATCACGCCGATGCGCTGTTGCTGCCCGCCCGACAATTCACGCGGGTAGCGATGCAGGTACTGCTTGGGCTCCAGCTTGATCATGCTCATCAACTCGCGGGCGCGGTCGTGGCATTTTTGCTTGTCCCAGCCGAGCAGCTTGGGCACCACCACGATGTTCTCTTCGATGGTCATGTTGGGGAACAGGCCGATCTGCTGGATCACGTAGCCGATGTTGCGACGCAGGGTCACCTCGTCGAGGTCGGTGGTGTCTTCGCCGTTGATCAAGATCTTGCCCGAGGTGGGCTTGATCAGGCGGTTGATCATTTTCAGCGTGGTGCTCTTGCCGCAGCCCGAGGGCCCCAGGAATACGCAAATTTCGCCTTCGTTGACGGTCAGGCTTACATCGTTGACGGCAGTGACAGTCTTGCCGTTGCTTTGAAAAGTCTTGGACAGGTTTTGAAGTTCGATCATTTGAGCAATCCTTTTGGAGTCAGCGAGCGTTGCAGCCATTGCAGAAGCAGGTCGGCGAAGATGGCCAGGAGACTGACCAGCACGGCGCCGACGATCAGCATCGACATGTCACTGCGGCTGATAGAAGCCAGAATCAGTACACCCAGGCCACCGGCACCGATGGTGGCGGCGATGGTCATCACACCGATATTCATCACCACGGCGGTGCGCACACCGGCGAGGATCACCGGCACCGCAATCGGCAGTTCGACCATGCGCAGGCGCTGGCCGAAGGTCATGCCGATGCCGCGTGCGGCTTCGCGAATGCCTGGCTCTACGCCGGTCAGCGCGAGGTAGGTGTTACGCATGATCGGCAGCAGGGAGTAGAGGAACACGGCGGTGATCGCCGGCATCGGCCCCAGGCCCTGGCCGAACTTGGAGTAGAACGGCAGCAGCAGGCCGAACAGCGCAATGGAGGGCACCGTCAGCAGCACCGTGGCGCTGGCTTGCAGCGGGCCGGCCAGGGTCGGAAAACGCGTCATCAGAATGCCCAGGGGCACGCCGATAAAGATCGCCAGGATCACGGCGATGCCGACCAGGGTGATGTGCTGCCAGGTCAAGTGCAGCACTTGGGCCCAATCAAGATGGGAAAAGGCGTTCAAAAATTCCATGTCTTCTCCTTTTTAGTTGATTGGATGTTGGCGCAGGAAATCGGCGGCAACGGCGGACGGGCTTTCATGGTCGACGTCGACCCGTGCATTGAGCTGGCGCATGGTTTCGTCGTCGAACAGGTGTGCCAAAGGCTTGAGTTCGGCGGCCAGTTGCGGGTGCTTGTCGAGGTATTCCTGGCGGATCACCGGGGCTGCGGTGTAGTCGGGGAAGTAGTGCTTGTCGTCTTCCAGCAGCTTCAACTTAAAGGCGTTGAGGCGCCCGTCGGTGGTGTAGACCAAACCTGCAAACACCTGGCCGTTACGCAGCGCGGTGTAGACCAGCCCGGCGTCCATCTGCCGGGTGTTCTTGCGCGTCAGGTTCATGTCGTACAGCTTGACCATGCCCGCCAGGCCATCGGAGCGGTTGGCAAACTCGGTATCCAGGGCGACCAGGCGATGCTCTTTGGTCTCCTCGGCCATGGCTTGGGTGAGATCGCTGATGCTGTTGATCTCGGGATGTTCCTGCGCGACTTTCTCCGGCAATGCCAGGGCATAGGTGTTGCTAAAGCGCGACGGCGACAGCCAGACCAGGCCTTTTTTCGCGTCGAGTTCTTTGACCCGAGCGTAGGACTGTTCGCTGTCGAGTTTCTCGTCGATATGGTTGTAGGCCACCAGGGACACACCGGTGTATTCCCAGATCAGGTCCAGTTGCCCGCTTTCCTGGGCACTGCGCGCCAGGTTGCTGCCCAGGCCGCCAGTCACACGGGCGTCGTAGCCCTTGGCGCGCAGGTACTGGGAAGTGATTTCGGCGAGCAGGGTCTGCTCGGTGAACACCCGGGCGCCGATGCGGATCACGGGTTTTTCGGCGGCTTGTGCAATACCTGCAAGCAGCAGGACGCAGCCTAATATCAAGCTCAGTTTTTTCATGTGAATTCCTTTACCGGGCTTAAGACGGGCGCAACCCGCGTTCCAGCCAGAGGCGGCTGGCCATGGTTACCAGGCCGTCAAGCAGCAACGCCAGCAGCGCGGTGCAGGCGGCGCCGAGCAACAGTTGCGGCTGATTGTTCAGGGCAATGCCGGGGAAGATCAGGCTGCCCAGGCTGTTGGCGCCAATCAGGAAGGCCAGCGGCGCGGTGCCGACGTTGATCGCCAGGGCCACGCGCACACCGCCGATGATGATCGGCACGGCGTTGGGCAGCTCCACGCGAAACAGCACCTGGCGCGGGGTCATGCCGATGCCGGTGGCGGCTTCTTTCAGGGAGCCCTGAACGTTTTTCAGGCCTTCGTAGGTGTTGCGCACGATGGGCAGGAGCGAGGCGAGGAACAGCGCGAAGATGGCCGGGCCGCTGCCGATGCCGAGGACGCCGAGGGCGATGGCCAGTACGGCCAGGGGAGGGACGGTGTTGCCGATGTTGAAGATCTGCATGAAACGTTCTGCGCGCCCGACCATATTGGGTCGGCTGAGCAGGATACCGGCGGGGATGCCCACAATCAGGGCTGCCAGCATGGAGACTAGGACGAGAATCAGATGAGCTTGCAGGTAAAACAACAAATCGTCGCGGTACAGTTCGATCGTGTTGATGCCGATCCAGTGGACCAGCAGGGCCAGGAGAGCGACGACAACCACTGCTCCTATCAGCCCTTTGCCATAGCGAATAGCCACAGGCGGACTCCTTTTTTTCTTCTGTCGGCGAACACATTTCCGAGCGGCAGGGCCATGACTGGCTGCCTTGGAATGGGTTCGCGAAAAGCAACTCGCCGATACTGGCAATGCAGTATGCGATCGAGCCATGAGCGCAGCCTCGTCAGGCTAACTTGCTGATTTTTCAGCCCCTGTTCCGAGTGCGATAGCAGGGGAGTGGACGTCTCTACCTTTTAAAAGGTTCCACACTTGGGCGTATTTAGCCACCCCCAATGGGCTCAACGGTGGTCCGGACCCTCGCGTTTGCGCTATACTCGCCGCCCTTTTTTGACTCACCTGCCAGGCGATTTCCCATGACCCACCAGGCCGCCGAAGTCGCGAAACGCCGCACTTTCGCCATTATTTCCCACCCCGATGCCGGTAAAACCACCATCACCGAAAAGCTGTTGCTGATGGGCAAGGCGATCGCGGTAGCCGGCACGGTGAAATCGCGCAAATCCGACCGCCATGCCACCTCCGACTGGATGGAGATGGAAAAGCAACGGGGTATTTCCATTACCACGTCGGTCATGCAGTTCCCGTATCGCGACCACATGGTCAACCTGCTCGACACCCCCGGCCACGAAGACTTCTCCGAAGATACCTACCGCACCCTGACGGCGGTGGACTCGGCATTGATGGTCCTCGACGGCGGTAAGGGTGTAGAGCCACGTACCATCGCGCTGATGGACGTGTGCCGTCTGCGTGACACGCCGATTGTCAGCTTCATCAACAAACTCGACCGCGACATCCGCGACCCCGTCGAGCTGCTGGATGAAATCGAAGCCGTCCTGAAGATCAAGGCCGCGCCGATCACCTGGCCGATTGGTTGCTACCGCGACTTCAAGGGCGTGTACCACCTGGCCGACGACTACATCATTGTCTACACCGCTGGCCACGGTCATGAACGCACCGAAACCAAGATCATCGAGAAGCTCGACTCCGACGAAGCCCGCGCCCACCTGGGTGACGAGTACGACCGTTTTGTCGACCAGCTGGAACTGGTGCAGGGCGCCTGCCATGAGTTCAACCAGCAGGAGTTCCTCGACGGCCAACTGACGCCGGTGTTCTTCGGTACCGCGCTGGGCAACTTCGGTGTCGACCACGTGCTCGACGCCGTCGTGGACTGGGCGCCAAAACCCCTGGCTCGCGTTGCCAACGAGCGCACCGTGGAACCGGTCGAAGAGAAATTCACCGGCTTTGTGTTCAAGATCCAGGCGAACATGGACCCCAAACACCGTGACCGTATCGCCTTCATGCGCATCTGCTCCGGCAAATACGAAAAAGGCATGAAGATGCGCCACGTGCGCACCGGCAAGGACGTGCGCATCGGCGACGCCCTGACGTTCTTCTCCTCTGAACGTGAACAGCTGGAAGAGGCGTTTGCCGGCGACATCATCGGTTTGCACAACCACGGCACCATCCAGATCGGCGACACCTTCACCGAAGGCGAAGCGCTGGGTTTTACCGGTATCCCGCACTTCGCCCCGGAACTGTTCCGCCGCGTGCGCCTGCGTGACCCGCTCAAGTCCAAGCAACTGCGCCAAGGCTTGCAGCAATTGGCCGAAGAGGGCGCCACCCAGGTGTTCTTCCCCGAGCGCAGCAACGACATCATCCTCGGCGCCGTGGGGGTGCTGCAGTTCGACGTGGTCGCCAGCCGCTTGAAAGAGGAATACAAGGTGGAGTGCTCCTACGAGCCGATCACCGTGTATTCGGCGCGCTGGATTGATTGCAGCGATAAGAAGAAGTTGGAAGAGTTCTCCAACAAAGCCGTGGAAAACCTCGCGATCGACGGCGGTGGTCACCTGACCTACCTGGCGCCGACCCGGGTGAACCTGGCGTTGATGGAAGAGCGTTGGCCGGATGTGAAATTCCGCGCGACCCGCGAACACCACTAAGGTTTGAGCGGTTAAGAGAAGGGCGAAGCTGTGATGGCTTCGCCCTTTTTATTGGTCGCCCAAAGGCTAAGTGTGGGAGCGCGCTTGCTCGCGAAGGCGGTGGATCAGCCGACGCATCTGTTGAATGACGCCCCGCATTCGCGAGCAAGCCCGCTCCCACAGTTAATCTCGATTTGACCAGAAATTGGCGCAAACCCTTGATCAGAACTAGCTTCAAAGACTGGCGATGGTAATTGGTCTGTCGCGTGGGCTTTACCTACTGACTGGACGGAATCGATCATGAGTATTTTTCAACGAATAGTGCTGTTGATGAAGGTGCTGGTGCTGTTGTCGTTGGGGATGTCGACGGCCTGGGCGCATAACCCGGTGCATGGCTCAGCCATGGTGACGAGTAGCCAGGGCTCGGACTTGCAGTTGGCCAAGTCCGAAGCGGAACCCGGCGATAAAGGCCAAGGTGGCACTGAGGGGGATGATGACTCGACCACCGAAGAGCCCGACAGCGACGACGCAGACGAAGGCGATAGCCAGACGTAGGCTCGCCCAGCAATGTAAAGCGCTTCAAACAATGCCTTGGATGGGGTTTCCAAGGCATTGTTATTACTGGCCGCCCACTTTCCTCAGAACGAAGTGGTCACCGACGCGAAGTAAGCCCGCCCTGGCTCATTGTAGGTCTGCGCCCCCGCATCCTCGGCGTTGCCTTTGCGCGACAAACGCTTGTCCAGCAGGTTGTTGATGCCCACTCGTACGCTCAGGTTTTTATTGAATTCGTAGCCGCTGCTCAGGCCCATCAGCCCGTACGGGTCGACGTCCTGCTGGGCGCTGCGATCGTAACTGCTGGCGCTGCGTGAGTTGAGCGTCGGCGCCTCCTGCTTGCCGTAATAGGTGCCGCTGACTTGGAAAGACAGCTTGTCCGTGGCTTGCCAGTCCAGCGTGGTGTTGACGGTGTACTTGGGGATGATGCTCAAGGGCTCGCCGGTGTCTTTGTCCTTGGAGTCGATCATGTAGGTCAGGTTGGTGTTCAAGTCCAGATCATCGCGCAGGCTGATGAACAGGTTGCCTTCAACGCCCTGCACCAAGGCTGGGCCGCTGTTTTCCCACTCCAATACACGTCGGCCATTGCCCAGACGGAACGCCGCCTCGTTACTGGCGTTGATCTTGTTCTTGTAGTCATTACGGAAATACGTCGCACTGGTGCGCCAGGTGCCCTTGTCCAAAGCCAGGCCGATTTCCTTGTTGACGCTGATTTCCGGCTTCAGGTCCCGGTTGCCCACCAGGTAGCAACCGCCCATGTTGGCTTCGCTGGCGTTGCAGCCATTGCCACGGCTGTAGAGCAAATAGTTCGGGTTGGACTGGTACAGGTTGGGGGTTTTGTAGGCGCGGGCAATGCCGCCCTTGATGCTCAGTTCATCGGTCAACTGGTGCGAAGCGTTGAAGCTGGGGCTCCAGTTGCCGCCGTATTCCTCATGATCGTCGAAGCGCAAGCCAGGCGTGATGACAGTCTTGCTGCCCAGTTCGATGTTGTCTTCGGCAAACAAGGCGTAGCTTGAGGCGGTGGTCTTGGTGCTGTTGCGGCTGATGCCCGGGATGGCGGGGACGCCGCCGGTGCCTGGGTCATAGCTTTGCGGGCGCAACGAGCCAGGGTCGTTCATCGACTCGTAGAGGTATTCGCTGCCCAGGGTCAGCACCTGTTCCGCACCCACGCTCAGGGGCAGGTTGACCTCGGCAGTGGCCCGGGTATTGCGCAGGCGCGACTCGAAACGACCCGCGCTGGCGGAGGGCGCGCCTTCGCCGGAACCGGCCAGGCCTTCGTTGAGGCGCTCGTTGCGGGTCAGGTCGTGGGTCAGCGTAGCCAGGGTCGAACCCCAGTCGAATTCGCCGCGATGGGTGGCAGAAAAGCTGCTGCGTTGAATCACACTGGTTTCCTTGCCGACCAGGCTTTCCACGAACGCGCCACCGCCGTTGAGCATGGTGTCGCCGGCGAAAATATTGCCCTGGCGGCTGTAGCTGGCTTCCAGGTCGAGGGTTTGCTCGGGGGTGAATTGCCAGCTCAGCAAGCCATTCACATCTTTGTTGCGCACACCTTCGCGGCCGGCTACCAGCGAGTCTGGGGTCGCTTGGGCTGCGCGGTTGATATCGGCGTCATCGGCGTCGGTCTTGTTCAGGCCGCCATAGACGCGGAACGCCAGGGTGTCGGTCAGCGGGCCGCTGAGGTTGAAGTTGGTACGCTTGCTCGCGCCTTCGGCATCGTTTTCGGGGAAGGCGGTGTAGGCGGTCAGCGAGCCGTGCAGTTGGTCGGTGGGGCGTTTGGTGATGATATTGATGACACCGCCCATGGCACCGGAGCCATAACGGGCGGCGGCCGGGCCGCGCAGGATTTCAATGCGTTCGACCTCTTCGGCCGGTACCCAGTTGGTTTCGCCACGGGTATCACGGTCACCACTCCAGCCGTAACGCACAGCGTTGCGGGAGGTGGACGGCTTGCCATCGATCAGGATCAGGGTGTTTTCCGGGCCCATGCCGCGCAGGTCGATCTGGCGGTTATTGCCACGGCTGCCGCTGGAACTGTTGCCGGTCAGGTTCACACCCGGCTCGCGGCGGATGATCTCCGACAGGTCGTTAGTGGGCGGGCGTTTCTTGATGTCTTCGGCGGTGATGATCGACACGCCGGGCGCTTGCTTGAGTTCTTCGGCGGCGGTGCCCAGTACACGTGTCTCGCCCAGCACCAGGGCTTGGGGCGTGCCATCCACAGGCAGGTCTGTCGCTTGGATCGGCACTTTGTCGCGTTCTTTTTCCACGCTCTGCGCCAGTAGCGCGGGGGACGAAAGGGTAGCGATAAACGCCAGCGAGAGATGGCTGAGCCTGAATTGAGACGACATGTCCACAAAGTCCTTTAGGAGGGGCGATTGAACGAGAGGCGTCTGAATTTTTTTCGTGCATCCAGCGCTCTCTATGCGCCGTAATGGTATTGATTCTCAAACAGAAGTAAATTGCATTTACAGTCTATACACTTTTTGAAACGCTCTGGATCAATGTTTTCAGGGCTTTGGGCGTGGGTTCAAACGGTATGTTTTTTGTTACAACCGCGCAAAAAAAGCCCCTCCGGCCAGACTGATGCGCAATCTGGCGGGAAGGGCGATGGAACTCATGCAACGAGATCATCCCCACGCTCTGCGTGGGGATGGATCCTGTGACGCTCCGCGTCACTCTTGCGCAAGGCTTGAGCTGGCGGACGCAGAGCGTCGCCGACGGCGTTCCCACGCAGAGCGTGGGAACGATCCCACACAGGGCGGTTGTGTTGCTTCAGGCCACGAATTGCTCCGCGTAGTGGCAAGCCACCTGCCGATTATCCAAAGGACGCAACAGCGGCTCCTCACTGCTGCAACGCGCCGTCGCATACGGGCAGCGCTTGTGGAACGCGCAGCCAGGCGGCGGGTTCAGTGGGTTGGGCAGTTCGCCGACGATCTTGATCTTCGGCTTGCTCGGGTCCGGGTGAATGGTCGGGGTGGCCGACAGCAGCGCCTGGGTGTAGGGGTGCAAGGGGCGTGCGTAGATGTCTTCCTTGGGGCCCACTTCAACCGGGCGGCCGAGGTACATCACCATCACATCGTCAGCCACGTGCTGCACCACCGCCAGGTTGTGGGAGATGAACACGTAGGCGGTGTTGAATTCCTGCTGCAAATCCATGAACAGGTTAAGCACCTGCGCCTGGATCGACACATCCAGCGCCGAGGTCGGTTCGTCCGCCACCAGCACTTTGGGTTGCAGCATCATGGCGCGGGCCAACGCGATGCGCTGGCGCTGACCACCGGAGAACATGTGCGGGTAGCGCTGATAATGCTCAGGGCGCAGGCCCACTTGCTTCATCATCGCCTGCACTTTCTCGCGGCGCTCAGCGGCCGACAGGTTGGTGTTGATCAGCAACGGCTCGGCCAGTTGATCGCCGACTTTCTGGCGGGGATTCAACGAGGCATAGGGGCTCTGGAACACCATCTGCACGTCTTTGCGCAACTGCTTGCGCTGGGCCTTGTCGGCGCCGGCCACTTCTTGCCCGGCGATTTTCAACGAGCCCGACGAGGGCTCTTCAATCAGCGTCAGGGCGCGGGCCAGGGTGGACTTGCCACAGCCCGACTCGCCCACCACGGCGAGGGTCTTGCCGGCTTCCAGCTCAAAAGACACACCATTAAGAGCACGCACGGTGGCGTGGCCTTTGAACAGGCCACGGGACACTTCGTAGTGACGGGTGAGGTCGCGGGCGGTAAGTACGACGGCCATTACGCCACCTCCTGGTTCAGCGGGTAGAAGCAGCGGGCAAGGCTGTTGCTTTTCGGATCGAGGCCCGGGCGCTGGGCGCGGCAGGAGTCCTGCACGTACGGGCAGCGCGGCGACAGCAGGCAACCCTGTGGGCGGTCATAGCGACCCGGCACGATGCCTGGCAGGGTGGCCAGGCGCGTAGCACCCAGGCTGTGCTCGGGAATCGCCTTGAGCAGCGCTTCGCTGTACGGGTGCGCCGGAATGTCGAACAACTGCGGCACCTGGCCGACTTCCACGGCTTGGCCGGCGTACATCACGCACACCCGCTGGGCGGTCTCAGCCACTACCGCAAGGTCGTGGGTGATCAGCACCAGGCCCATGTTCTGCTCTTTTTGCAGGGCCAGCAGCAGTTCCATGATCTGCGCCTGGATGGTCACGTCCAGTGCAGTGGTCGGTTCATCGGCGATCAGCAGTTTGGGCTCGCCGGCAATCGCCATGGCAATTGCCACACGCTGGCTCATACCGCCGGACAGTTGATGCGGGTAGGCGTCCATACGGCTTGCGGCGCCTGGGATCTCGACCTTTTCCAGCAGCTCGATGGCGCGTTTGCGTGCTTGTTTGCCGGACATTTTCAAATGCAGGCGCAGCACTTCTTCAATCTGGAAACCCACGGTGTAGCTGGGGTTCAACGCGGTCATCGGGTCTTGGAACACCATCGCCAGGTCTTTGCCGACGATCTGGCGGCGCTGGCGGTTGCTCAACTTGAGCATGTCCTTGCCGTCGAAGCTCAGGGCATCGGCGGTGACGATGCCGGGATGCTCGATCAGGCCCATCAGCGCCATCATGGTCACGGATTTACCCGAACCCGACTCGCCAACGATCGCCAGTACTTCGCCTTTGTCGACGGACAGGTCGAGGCCATCGACCACCGGCACGGCGGTCTTGTCGCCGAAGCGCACGTTGAGATTCTTGATTTCTAACAGTGACATGGGAATCTCCTCAGGCGGCGTTCTTGAGTTTCGGGTCCAGCGCGTCGCGCAGGCCGTCACCCATCAAGTTGATTGCCAGCACGCTGAGCAAAATGGTCA
This sequence comes from Pseudomonas sp. FP215, assembly GCF_030687795.1. Classification (NCBI taxonomy): domain Bacteria; kingdom Pseudomonadati; phylum Pseudomonadota; class Gammaproteobacteria; order Pseudomonadales; family Pseudomonadaceae; genus Pseudomonas; species Pseudomonas sp. FP215. The sequence goes on along the minus strand of NZ_CP117447.1, from coordinate 5,180,080 downwards.
AGCCAGGCAGGCTCACCACCCACCAGGCGCGTTCGATGTAGTCTCGGGCCGAAGCCAGCATGGTGCCCCACTCAGGGGTTGGCGGTTGTACGCCAAGGCCGAGGAAGCCCAGGGCCGCGGCATCGAGAATCGCCGAGGAAAAGCTCAAGGTCGCTTGTACGATCAGCGGCGCCATGCAGTTAGGCAGCACGGTGATGAACATCAGGCGTGGCAGGCCGGCGCCAGCGAGGCGGGCGGCAGTCACGTAGTCGCGGTTCAGTTCGCCCATTACGGCCGCGCGGGTCAGACGCACATAGGACGGCAGCGACACGATGGCGATGGCGATCACGGTGTTGATCAGGCCAGGGCCGAGGATGGCGACAATCGCCACAGCCAGCAGCAGCGACGGCAGGGCCAGCATGATATCCATCAAGCGCATGATGGTCGGGCCGAGCAAGCGCGGGAAGAACCCGGCGAACAGGCCCAGCAGGATGCCCGGGATCAGCGACATCACCACCGATGACAAACCGATCAGCAACGACAGGCGCGAACCCTGGATCAGGCGCGAGAGCAAGTCACGGCCCAGTTCGTCGGTGCCCAGCAGGAACTGCATCTGCCCACCTTCCAGCCACGCCGGCGGGGTCAGCAGGAAGTCGCGGTATTGCTCGCTGGGGTTATGCGGGGCAACCCACGGAGCGAAGATCGCGCAGAACACGATCAGCAACATGAACAGCAGGCCGGCAACCGCGCCTTTGTTCTTGGAGAAGGCTTGCCAGAATTCTTTGTACGGGGACGGGTACAGCAGGCTCTGATCGACTGCTGACACTTGAGTAGGTGTGGTCATGGTCATGATCTCAGCGCTGGTGACGGATGCGTGGGTTGGCGAAGCCGTAGAGGATATCCACCACGAAGTTCACCAGGATCACCAGGCAGGCGATCAGCAGAATGCCGTTTTGCACCACTGGGTAGTCCCGCGCGCCAATGGCTTCGATCAGCCATTTGCCGATGCCGGGCCACGAGAAGATGGTTTCGGTCAGTACCGCACCGGCCAGCAGTGTGCCGACTTGCAAGCCGACCACGGTGAGTACCGGGATCAGCGCGTTGCGCAGGCCGTGCACGAACACCACGCGAGCCGGCGACAGGCCCTTGGCCTTGGCGGTACGGATGTAGTCCTCACGCAGCACTTCGAGCATCGACGAACGGGTCATGCGCGCGATCACTGCCAGCGGGATGGTGCCGAGCACGATGGCCGGCAGGATCAGGTGGTGCAACGCATCCCAGAACGCGTCCGGCTCGTCGGCCAGCAGGGTGTCGATCAGCATGAAACCGGTGCGCGGCTCGATGTCGTAGAGCAGGTCGATACGCCCGGAAACCGGGGTCCAGCCCAGGCTCACCGAGAAGAACATGATCAGGATCAGGCCCCACCAGAAGATCGGCATCGAATACCCCGCCAGGGAGATGCCCATCACCCCATGGTCGAACAGGGACCCTCGCTTGAGTGCCGCGATCACCCCGGCCAACAGGCCCAGGATACCGGCGAACAACAGCGCGGCCATGGACAGTTCCAGGGTCGCGGGGAAGAGGGCGGTGAACTCGGTCCACACGCTGGTGCGCGTACGCAGCGATTCGCCAAGGTCGCCCTGGGCGAGCTTGCCGACATAGTCCAGGTATTGCGCATACAGCGGCTTGTTAAGGCCAAGGCGCTCCATTGCCTGTGCGTGCATTTCGGGGTCAACCCGTCGCTCGCCCATCATGACTTCTACGGGGTCGCCTGGAATCATGCGAATCAACGCAAAGGTCAGCAACGTGATGCCGAAGAACGTGGGGATCAATAACCCCAGTCGGCGGGCAATAAAACTAAACATCTTGGTGTGTACCTCAATCAGCCGGTTAGGCAGGTCCGGCACCGTCAATGTCGACGGTGCCGAGCGTTTTTCTTATTTACTTCACCTGGGTGGTGGCGAAGTTATTTGTACCCAGAGGGCTTTGGGTGAAGCCTTCTACGTTCTTGCGCATGGCGGTGAACAGTTTCGGGTAAGCCATTGGAAGCCATGGCTGGTCCTTCTCGAAGACATCTTGTGCTTGTTCATAGAGCGCAGCCCGTAAGGCCGGTTCCTTTTCCGCACGAGCCTTGTCGATCAAGTCCTGAAACTCTTTGTTACACCAGCGTGCGTAGTTTTCGCCGTTTTTCGCCGCATCGCAACTCAGGTTCGGAGTGAGGAAGTTATCCGGGTCGCCGTTGTCACCGACCCAGCCCGCCGAAACCATGTCGTGCTCGCCGTTTTTAGCGCGTTTGAGCATTTCGCCCCATTCCATGACTTTGATATTGACCTTCAGGCCAACCTGCGCCAGATCCGCCTGCATACGCTGGGCGCCGAGCATTGGATTGGGGTTGGTTGGGCCGCCGCCGTTGCGGGTGAACAGGGTGAATTCTGTGCCTTCCGGTACGCCAGCTTCCTTGAGCAGGGCGCGGGCCTTGTCCAGGTCACGGGGTGGGTTCTTCAGTTTTTCGCTGAAACCCAGCAAGGTCGGTGGGTAGGGGCCGGTGCCGACTACCGCGTTGCCTTTGCCGAACAGGGCTTCGGTGTAACCTGCCTTGTCGAACGCGATGTTAATCGCATGGCGTACCCGGGCATCGCTCATGTATTTGCGCGTGGTGTTCAATGCGGTGTAGCTGGTGGTCATCGCAGCCAGTTCATCGACTTTCAGGTTCGGATCTTTCTTGATGCTTGGGATGTCATCCGGCTTGGGGAACAACGCGATCTGACATTCGTTGGCCTTGAGCTTTTGCAGGCGCACGTTGTTATCGGTGGTGATCGCCAGAATCAGCGGGTCGACCGCCGGTTTGCCGCGGAAGTAGTCCGGGTTGGCCTTGAAGCGCGCCTGGGCATCTTTCTGGTAGCGATTGAAGACGAATGGGCCAGTGCCGATAGGCTTGGCGTTGAGGTCTTCAGTTTTACCGGACTTGAGCAACTGGTCGGCGTATTCCTTCGAGTGGATTGAAGAGAATGCCATGCCCAGATCGGCCAGGAACGGAGCTTCTGGGCGGGTCAGGGTAAAGACGACGGTGTGATCATCGGTCTTCTCTACGCTCTTGAGCAGTTCCTTGAAACCCATGCTTTCGAAATACGGGTAACCCACGAGAGATTTGTTATGCCACGGATGATTCGGGTCCAGCTGGCGCTGGAAGCTCCAAAGCACATCATCGGCGTTCAGGTTGCGCGTGGGTTTGAAATAGTCGGTGGTGTGGAACTTGATGTCGTCACGCAGGTGGAAGGTATAGGTCAGGCCATCGGCGCTGATTTCCGGCAGGTCTTTGGCCAGGGCAGGCACCACTTCTGTGGTGCCGGGCTTGAAGTCCACCAGACGGTTGAACATGGTTTCAGCGGCGGCGTCAGCGGTCACGGCAGTGGTGTACAGGACCGGGTCGAAACCTTCCGGGCTGGCTTCGGTGCAGACCACCAGCGGTTTGGCCGAAACGCCGATCGCCACGCTCAACAGCGCAGCGGCCATGGCGGCTTGTAGTGGGAGCATTTTCATTCAGAGCCCTCTGCAATCGATGGAGCCAGAAAAGCGTAGGCGGCGGGCTCGTCCTGAGCTCGCCGCCTGCCTGGCACTAATTAAAGGATGTTGAACGGGATGGTGGTAACCAGACGGAACTCTTTGATGCTGCCGTCGGACTGGAACTCGCTGCCACGGTGCTCAACATAGGTTGCGCGCACGGTGGTGGCTTTGAGTGGGCCGCTCTGCAGCGCGTAAGAGGCGCCTACACCGTATTCCTGGTGCTTCTCGCCGTCCTGGGACTGGATGCCGTCATAGGCAAACTTGGCCCGGCCATTGTTGCCGGTGTAGTGGGTACCGTCGATGCCCCAGCCGCGTGCCGAGTAGGCGTTGAACTTAAGGCCAGGTACGCCGTATTCAGCCATGTTGATGGCATAGGCGATCTGGAAGGATTTCTCGTTCGGGCCGTTGAAGTCAGACGTCAGGGAGTTGGCCAGGTAGATACCGTTGGTTTCGTGCAGGTAGTCGAAGTACTCGTTACCGTTCACTTGCTGGTAGCCGAAGGTCAGGCTGTGTGCCTGGTGAGTCAGGCCCAGGGAGAGGGAGAAGGTATCGTTGTCGATTTCCCCCATCTCTTTTTTGCCTTCATCGACAGTCTTGTAGTAGTTGAAGCCGGTGGTCAGGCCCAACTGCTGCGCGTCGCCCAGCTCGTGGGTGGCGCCGAAGTAGTACTGGTTCCAGAAGTCCTTCACGTTGGCGGCGAAGAAGCTGGTCTTCAGGCTTTTCAGCGGCTGGTAGTTCACACCCAGGGTCGACACTTTGTCGGTTTCTGCGCCGTTGCCGTATTCGCTGCGGAATTTCGACAGGCTCTGCTCGCTACGTGGCGAAACGCGGTCGAACACGCCACCCTGGAACGACAGGTTGCTGAACTCTTCGCTGTTAAAGCTCACACCCTGGAAGCTGGAAGGCAGGGCACGGTTGCCGATGGTGTCGACGATGCCGCTGCTGAAGTTCTGACGGCCGGCGGTCAGTGTGGTGTTGGACACACGGAATTGCACGTTGGCCAGGCCCAGTTTGCTCCACTGGTCGACAGCGTCGCCGTTGGAGTCGGCCAGGGTACGGTTGGAGCCACCCTTGATATCACGCTTGCTGCGGTCCAGCACCAGGGCGTTGTACACCGCCACTTCAGTCTTGACCCCAACGGTGCCCTGGGTGAAACCCGAGCTGGCGTTGAGGATGGTGCCTTGCACCCAGTTGGTACGGTTGCGGTCGGTCAGGGTCTGGCCGTGCTTCTGGTACGAGAAGGTGCCCCCACGGTATTTGCTTTCATGGGAGTACCAGTTACGCGTGGTGCCGCCCAGGCTGAAATCTTCGATAAAGCCTTTGGCCTCGCTTTGGGCGCTGGTGCCGGCCAGGGTGGTAGGAACGAAGTCCTGGCTTTGCGTTTCAGCGTAGGCGGTGGCCGTGATGCTGCTGATGGCCAAGGCCAGAAGCGCTTTGCTGCTCAGTTTCATGGGTGAAGCTCCTTTGGTTCTCTTTTTTAATGCCGGTCTTTTTGGGTGATCCGGCTATTGGGTGTGGAACTCGTTCAAGCCATTGCAAACGTTTGGCGTAGGAAATTTCCCAACAAAAGCCTGCACGTTTGCCGGGGAGCCGATTTCGCTCCCCGCCATCCGGTTATTGTCTTATGGGTTGATGCTGACGCCCGAGAACACGTTGCGGCCGAAGGGGCTTACCTTGAAGCCTTCGACTTTGGCGCTTAACGGCTGGTTGACCGTCGAGTGGGCGATAGGCGTGATCGGCACCTGCTGCTTGAGCAGTTGCTGCGCCTGTTTGTACAGAACAGTCCTTTGTTCGCGGTCGGTCACGACCTTGGCTTGCTTGATCAGCTTGTCGTACGCCGGGTCGCACCACATGGAGTAGTTGTTCCCGCCGATGGCGTCGCAGCTGTAGAGGGTGCCGAGCCAGTTGTCCGGGTCACCATTGTCGCCGGTCCAGCCGATCAGGCTGACATCGTGCTCACCGTTCTTGGTGCGTTTGATGTACTCGCCCCACTCATAGCTGACGATCTTGACCTTGAGGCCGATCTTGGCCCAGTCGTTCTGTAGCATCTCGGCCATCAGCTTGGCGTTGGGGTTGTACGGGCGCTGCACTGGCATAGCCCACAGGGTGATCTCGGTGCCTTCCTTGACGCCGGCGGCCTTGAGCAACTCCTTGGCTTTTTCCGGGTTGTAGGCGGCATCCTTGATGCTGTCGTCGTAAGACCACTGCGTCGGCGGCATGGCGTTGACCGCCAGTTGCCCGGCGCCCTGGTACACGGCGTTGAGGATGCTCTGCTTGTTCACCGCCATGTCCAGCGCCTGGCGTACTTCAAGCTGATCGAACGGCTTGTGGCGCACGTTGTAGGAGATGTAGCCAAGGTTGAAGCCCGGCTTGGTCAGCAGCTGCAGGTTCGGGTCGGCCTTGAGGGCTTCGACATCGGCGGGGCGTGGATGCAGGGTCACCTGGCATTCGCCGGCCTTGAGTTTTTGCACGCGTACCGAGGCGTCGGTGTTGATGGCGAAGATCAACTGGTCCAGCTTGACGCGGCTCGGGTCCCAGTACTGTTTGTTGCCCACGTAGCGGATCTGCGAGTCTTTCTGGTAACGCTGGAACACGAACGGGCCAGTGCCGATCGGCTTCTGGTTGATGTCGCTGGGCCGGCCTTGCTTGAGCAACTGCTCGGCGTATTCGGCCGAGAGGATCGCGGCAAAGCTCATGGCGATGTTCTGCACGAACGCGGCGTCGACCGTGTTCAGGGTCATCACCACGGTGTAGGGGCCTGTTTTCTCGACCTTGGCGATGTTCTTGTTCAGGCTCATCCCGTTGAAGTACGGAAACTCGGTCGGGTAGGCCTTGCGAAACGGATGGTCGGGGTCAAGCATGCGGTTGAAGGTGAACAGCACGTCGTCGGCGTTGAAGTCCCGCGTCGGCTTGAATTCCTTGTTGCTGTGGAATTTCACCCCTTCACGCAGGTGGAAGGTGTAGGTCAGGCCATCCGGGGAGATATCCCACTTGGTTGCCAGCCCAGGGACGACGTCGGTGGCGCCTTTTTCGAACTCCACCAAACGGTTATACAAAGGCTCCGCCGCATCGTTGTCGGTGGCGGTGGTGTATTGCGCAGTGTCAAACCCTGCCGGGCTGCCTTCGGAGCAGAACACCAGGCTCTTCTTTTCGGCGGCTTGGCCCATCGTGGCCACGGCCAGCAGGCTGGTGGCAAACAGAGCGGATACAACGGTTGTATGGCGCATGACGTTCCCGGTCCTTGTTTGTAGTTATCAACAGCGAGCCTTCCTGCTGGCGTGCAGCCAGGCAGACCTCACTGATCCCACACACAGCAAGTGCCCTTCACCAGAATGATGCCGCTGCTGTCCTACGACCTTATGGGGCGCTGACCTTGCAGTAAATGCGTCAATTCTGACTGACCTTGTAGGCAACGGAGGCACGGGTCGCAGTTCATTGCTGTAAGACGGCAACGCTTGCAAACGTAGTCTGTTTCCTAAGGTCCAGGCGGATGGAATAACGGCGACGTTATGAAACGTCGCCGTTATTGATCCTTACTTGCCGCTGACGCTAACGCCGTAGAAGGAGTTCAAGCCAAACGGGCTGATCTTGAAGTCCTGTACGGTATTACGCATGGGTTGATACACCGTCGAGTGCGCGATAGGTGTCATCGGGACTGCATCTTTGAGGATATGTTGCGCCTGCTTATACAGCTCGGTGCGTTTGGCGACATCCGATGTGGCCTTGGCTTCTTTCACGATGCCGTCGAATTTCTTGTCGCACCACTTGGAGAAGTTGTTGCCCGACAGCGAGTCGCAGCCGAACAGCACGTTCAGCCAGTTGTCCGGGTCACCATTGTCGCCGCTCCAGCCAATGATCATGGCCTGGTTCTCGCCGCCCTTGGAGCGCTTGATGTACTCGCCCCACTCGTAGCTGACGATGTTGACCTTCAGGCCGATCTGTTTCCAGTCGTTCTGCAGCATCTCGGCCATCAACTTGGCGTTGGGGTTGTAGGGGCGCTGAACCGGCATGGCCCACAGGGTGATCTCGGTGCCTTCCTTGACGCCAGCGGCCTTGAGCAGCTCTTTGGCTTTGGCAGGATCGTACTTGGCATCCTTGATGGTGTTGTCATAGGACCACTGGGTCGGCGGCATGGCGTTGACTGCCAGCTGGCCGGCACCCTGGTACACGGAGTCGATGATCTGCTGCTTGTTCACCGACATGTCCAGGGCTTCACGGACGCGCAGGTCAGCCAGCGGGTTCGCGGCGGTCTGGCCCTTGAGTACTGGCATGACGTTATAGGCGATGTAGCCCAGGTTGAAACCGGCCTGGTGCGGCAGTTTCAGGTCCTTGTCCTCACCCAGCGCCTTGAGGTCGGCCGGACGTGGGAACAGGGTGATCTGGCATTCGTTTTTCTTGAGCTTCTGGATACGCACCGACGGGTCAGTGGTGATAGCGAAGATCAGGTTGTCGATCTTCACGTCTTCAGGTTTCCAGTAGTCCTTGTTGCCGGTGTAGCGAATGTTCGAATCTTTCTGGTAGCTCTTGAACACGAACGGGCCAGTGCCGACCGGCTTCTGGTTGATGTCGGCAGGCTTGCCTTCCTTCAACAGCTGCGCAGCGTATTCGGCGGACTGGATCGAGGCGAAGCTCATGGCCAGGTTCTGGATGAACGCGGCGTCCACGGTGCCAAGGGTGAACTTGACAGTGTGGTCATCGACTTTTTCGATGTTCTTGATGTTGGTGTCCATCCCCATGTCCGTGAAGTACGGGAACTCGGTGGGGTAGGCCTTACGGAATGGATCGTCTTTATTGATCATCCGGTTGAAGGTGAACAGTACGTCGTCAGCCGAGAATTCACGAGTAGGCTTGAAGTACGGGGTGGTGTGGAACTTGACGCCTTCGCGAAGGTGGAAGGTATACGTCAGGCCATCCGGGGAAACGTCCCAGCTGGTGGCAAGGCCAGGAACGACGGCAGTGCCGCCACGTTCGAACTGGCTCAGGCGGTTGAACATGGTTTCGGCCGAGGCATCGAAGTCTGTTCCGGTGGTGTACTGGCCTGGATCAAAACCGGCCGGGCTCCCTTCGGAGCAGAACACCAGGTTAGTTGCCGCAAGGGCTACGGGGGCTGCGGCCATAAGGCCAGCGCTCACTAATAACGGAAGGACTGCGTGTTTAAGCATGTTGGCCTCATGATTTGTTGTCATTTTTGGTGGTGAGGGCGACCTCGTGAGTCGGCCTGCGGATACTTATGCAGGCGCCATACCCAATGCAAGATGCAGAGCGGTTGCAAAGGGAAAACTGTGGTACGAACGTACAGGAATGTCGCAATTATGAAAGTTTCGACACAAAAGTGCTTGTTTGGAGGGTTTTTTCGGTGCAAATGGCGCACCAAAAAAGCCCAGCCGAGGCGTCTAGCGCACTCGGTTGGGGCGCGGCTGTTACTTATCTAGACCCACACCGTAGAACGGCGTTAGCCCAAACGGGCTGATCTTGAAGTCCTGCACTTGCTTGCGCATAGGCTGGAAAACCGTCGAGTTCGCAATAGGCGTTATAGGTACTTGTTCCTTAAGGATTTTCTGTGCCTGTTGATACCACTTGATGCGCTGCTCACGGTCACTGCTGACCTTGGCCTGCTGCACCAGCTTGTCGTAGGCCGGGTTACACCATTTGGCGTAGTTGCTGCCCTTGACCGCGGCACAACTGTAGAGCACGCCCAGCCAGTTATCGGGGTCGCCGTTGTCGCCGGTCCAGCCATAAATCATTGCATCGTGCTCGCCATTTTTGGCGCGCTTGATGTATTCGCCCCACTCATAGCTGACGATGTTGGCCTTGATGCCGACCTTGGCCCAATCCTGTTGAATCATTTGTGCGGACATCCGCGCATTCGGGTTTGAGGCGCGTTGTACGGTCATTGCCCACAGGTTGATGGTGGTACCTGGTGCAACCCCTGCTTCTTTTAGTAGCAACCGTGCCTTGGTCGGGTCGTAGGGGGCGTCCTGGATGTTCGGGTCATAAGACCACTGCGCGGGAGGCAGTGCGTTCTGCGCCAATTGCCCGGCGCCCTGGTACACGGCCTTGATGATCGCGGGCTTGTCGATGGCCATGTCCAGGGCCTGGCGCACCTTGAGCTGGTCCAGCGGCGGGTGAGTCACGTTATAGGCCAAAAATCCCAGGTTGAAGCCTGCTTGTTGCAACACGCGCAGGTTGGGGTCTTGCTTCATCACCTCGATATCGGCGGGGCGCGGGTAACCGCTGACCTGGCATTCGCCGGCCTTGAGTTTTTGCAGGCGTGCGGCGGCGTCCGGGGTGATGGCGAACACCAGGTTGTCGAGCTTCACGTCCTCGGGTTTCCAATACTGTTTATTGGCCACGTAGCGGATCTGCGAGTCCTTCTGATAGCGCTTGAACACAAACGGCCCGGTACCGACCGGTTGCTGATTGATCTGCTCGGCCTTGCCTTCTTTCAACAGTTGGGCGGCGTATTCGGCCGATTGCACCGAGGCGAAACTCATGGCCAGGTTTTGCACGAACGAAGCATCGACCGTGTTCAGGTTGAACCGCACGCTGTGCTCGTCGAGTTTTTCGACGCTCTTGATCGTGGTGTTCAAGCCCATGTCGGTGAAGTAGGGCGACTCGGATGGGTAGGCCTTGCGAAACGGGCTCTGGGCATCGAGCAGGCGATTAAAAGTGAACAGCACGTCATCGGCGTTGAAATCGCGGGTCGGGGTGAAGAAGTCGGTGGTGTGGAACTTGACGCCTTCACGCAGGTGAAAGGTGTACGTCAGGCCATCCTTCGAAACATCCCAGCTCGTCGCCAGACCAGGCTCCACCTCGGTGCCACCGCGCTTGAACTGGGTCAGGCGGTTGAACACGGTTTCGGCGGAGGCATCGAAATCGGTGCCACTGGTGTACTGGCTGGGGTCGAAGCCGGCGGGGCTGGCTTCGGAGCAGTAGACCAGCGTCGTGGCGGCCTGGGCCATCGGCATAAAGGCCACAAGGCTTGCGGCGAGGAGCAGTGGCTTGACGGCGATTCTTTGCATAAAGACCCCTGAAATGGCGGGCATATTAAAGCTGCCCAAACGAAAACGGCGGTGACCGAGGTTACCGCCGTTCAGCTGGCTTAGGTAGGAGATACGTTTATGCGGGGGGAGACTTCTATCCGGATGGGAGCCGATTTGTCGATTGTAACGGGCTGGCCATCTATTTCATTACTTTCACGAAGGGTGAACGTTCGAGTGGCTGTTATGTTCACGTCATCGGCGAGGGTGGACTCACCTCTAACCGCATATTTCAGGTGCCATTGGGTGGTTATGGTGACCTCTGTCTCATTTTTTAAAGGGTTGTAGTCGATGACGTACCGCCTTTTGCCAACATTGCTGCTAAAGCCGGGCTTCACTCGGGGAGGCTGCAATTCAAACCACACAGGAGCGGAAGAGCCTTGATGAGCTACCTCTGAAATTGCCGCTCGCATGTCAGGATCGGGCACGATGTGCTCAAATTTATCGATCCCGTCCCTTATAAGCCCCTCACGAATCGGCTCTTCTAAGTTATTGGGGATAGTCATTCCTGCTATCTGCCGAGATATGTCGATTTCAACGTTCTCCAGGCCAGGGCGCCTTATTGTGTAAGGGTCTCGGTTGATGTCTTTGATAAATTGTTCGGAGTAATTGCTGGTACCGAACGGGGATGAGGAGGCTCTTTCCGATGCGGATACCGTGAAGTCCCCGCTGTCGGCTGTCCAAGAAAAGACAGGGCGATTCTTTAAAACACCGTTATCCTCCTCGACGCTGATGCCATATTTATAGTTCGCTTGCTCTTCAACGTTGAAATACTTGTCGAATATGTCAGCGCCTTTCATTTTGGTACCGTCTAACTCAATAAAATTATCCGATACCTGTGCAGGGGTTTTTATATCGTTACTGAGTGTCGGGGACTCAGTTCGCGGCCACGGCCACTGCCACTTCACCCCGCCATCGCCCTGGGCACGGGCCCACTCTCCATCACGCCCGGGTGTGATGATCATCAGTCCCGCGCCGTTATCAGGGTTGATGACTCTGGCAAACACATCGCCGGTGCGGTAACGCCCCGATATCTCAAATACCTTGCTCGCCCCCGTCTCATCGGTAAGGCGCACGAATTGGCGCAGTGCTCCCTGGCTGTCGGATATTCGGTAGACACCCAGCGCGTCGCGGGGCGCATCCTTTATCAACTGTTCACCCTCGGGGACAGCATAGGGCGCCATCGGCAGTAGGGGGCGGGATTTTGGCGCCGGAGCCCCCGCGTCGTTGACCACCTGAGTACCGCTGGATGGCCCGGGTTTTGGTTCTTCAATTTTGGTGATTTGTGGTTGAGCAAGCGGGTTTCTCACCGGCAGTTCTTTCTTCGGCGGCAGTGCAAAAGGATCTTCAGGGACGGTACTCGCCCCGATGGAAAATAATGTGTTCAGCACACCATCGAGTGCTCGGGAGGCCCCGTTGTCGCGTTCCGCCTCGGTGTCTCCGGACGCGGATTGTTCGAACCCCAGCCCCAGTTCGGTCAGCCCGGCAATTACTGCGGCACCGGTGACCGGTGCTGCGATGGGAGCAAGCTTGGCCAGTAACCCCGCGGCCACGGTAATGTCATTGAGCCATGTGTCCCGCGTCACTTCGCTGTTGGATTTGACGACAACGTCGGTATCACTCGTCATGCGTTGTTTGGCAGCGGTTGCCAGGGTGGAAAACACGTCCCCCTCGATCTTTGACTGACTGCTTTTATTCAGCGGTGTTTTCAGAGCGTCGGCGGCCATTTTCTTGAAGAGGGCGTCCAGGCCATCTTGCGTGTCGCTAATACCTGTAAAGCTCCCGCCCGGTACGAACCCGCTTGCCAGTTGTATGAGAACGCCAGGCTTACGGTTCTGACGATCAGCCAACGAGAAGTGCGCGAGCAGCGACTGGCTTTTTTTCGGGTCCTTGGTCTGGTCAATCACCCATTGATTGAGCTTGTCCAAGGAGTCGAAGCGCAGAAATGCCGGTTTGGCTCCAGGTAGGTAGAGCACTTGCCGGCCAGCGTCGTCGTTGCTGAATCGAAGAATGTCGCTGGATATAAAACCGTGGATATCAAGGGCATGCACTTGGGGGGTGCTGTTTACTGGCGCTTTAGCCTGCAGCTGTTCAAGGCTCAGGGGGGTGTTTTCGTCGAGTGGAATATTGTTTGCCGCCGCCATTACCAGGCTGTAGTCGCCACGGGTGAACTGATGTTCGGGGGCTTGTAACGCTCGCTCAGCAGATGACCCGGCTTCGGCGCTCTTCAGTTGTTCTCGGGCCTGGGAAACAAACTCGCCCTTGATTACCGTCTGGTAGTCATCGGTATGCGCGCTCCAGAACGCGTCGAATTTCTGGGTCATCTGGGTCTGAAAGTCGGTTTTCCAGCTTTCGTGCATCACTTGGGACGGCTTGAGGTCGATTTGATTGTGTTTTCCGTAGCCGCCGTTTTCGCTTTGCCCGGCAGGCTGGGTATACAAACCCGCGTCGAGGTCGAGGTTGCCAGGCACCCAGTCGTGCTCGGAGAAGTTTTTCAGCAGGGCGTCGGGCAAGCGCAGCGAAGACCAGGGCTCCTGGAATGTGTGTTCCCAGCCGGTCGCCGTGTCCGCGCTTTCGCCGCCTTTGAAGCGATTCAAGTAGACGGTGTCGGAGTCGATAGGTTTGCCCGTGAGTTTGAGCAGCAGGTCATCCGCCCACTTCTTGGCTTCTGCCCGCGTATTGGGCAGGTTGTTGGCGACCTCAACCGCCAGGCGCTTGTAAGCCAAGGCCTGTGGTGCGGTGCTGTAGTACCTGGCGGCGTTGTGTTGTTGCACTAGCAGCGCCTGTGCCGAGCGGCTGCTGGCAGGGCGCAGGTGGTCATCGGCGGGGATAGGGTCGAAGGTGTCTTTATGTTCCAGGTGCCTGATTTGCGCACGGGCCTGTGTCAGTGTTTGCGGCAGGGAAACGCCTTCAAAGTTGGCCACCACTTTTGCGCTGACCTGTATGGAGTCCTCGCGCAGCCTCACACGCAAATCACCGTTATTGCCAGGGGCGATAACTTTTGCGGCGTCCAGCAATGGCCCTGAAACTTGCCCCCAGCCTGAGGTATCCGACAGTTGAAAGGTTTTGGTTTTGCCCTCGACCTCGGCCGACAAGGTACCGGTAGAGGGGTTGATTGAAAGCAGGGTGTCTGGAGCGAAGTGTTGTGCGCGCAGCCAGCTCTGGACAACGGAGTTTTCCAAAAGCCTGCGATACAGCCCGAGCCATTGACCCAGGGTACTTTGGGGCGGGACGGTTATAAGCCCGGCATTGCCGTGTAACACCTTGCGCTGTGCGGCCTCGAGGTAGGCCTTGAGCAGTGCTGTTTCGTCGGGTTGGACGGGATTGGCTGTTGGCGGGACTGCGGGTGGCGTCTGCGCTTGAGTGCTCGGTGTCGGATGCAGTGATGCAGAGGGTATTGGATTGATTGATAGGGACATGAATTCGGCTCTCATTGTGTGAATAAATGCCAGCACAGCCCTCCCTGGTAGCTATGGCAGTAATTGAGTCGTGAAAGCCGGGCACTTGATTCCTGCCAGATATGCTGCTGGATATGACGTGGCGCCAACGCAAAAAAAAGGCGCACGCCCCGTGGGGCTGCGCCTCTGTCCTGTCTAAAAAAGTTACTGTAAAACTTCGATCACGCCGTCGGCACTCATAGTGACCTGGCTGGTGCCGGCTTCCACTTCAGGCGTCGGCGCTGAATCGGCCATGGCGGCTTTCATCATCATGCCGCCATTGCGGGCGTAGGGCATCGGGTAGCCATTGGTGTTGAAGTTCAGGTTGACGATCTTGTAGCCCTTGCCGCCGAGTGCATCGGTAGCCAGTTGCGCGCGCGCCTTGAACGCCGCCACCGCGTCTTTGAGCAGCGCATCTTCGCTGGCCTTGCGGGTGGCGTCGGCGATGGCGAAGTCCATGCTGTCCATTTTCAAGGTGTTCAACAACTCGCCGGTGAGTTTGGACAGCGCCGGGAAGTCCGCGCTTTCCAGGCGCAGCTCGGCGCGTTCACGCCAGCCGGTGATCTTCTGGTTCTTGCTGTCGTAGATCGGGTAGCTGTTGCGGCTGCCCTGGCGCAAGGTCACGCCTTTGACCTCGCGGGCCTGGCCCAGGGCCTGGTTCAGGGTGGTGGTGATTTCGGCGGCGAGCTTGGCCGGGTCGGCGTTTTGCGATTCGGTGTAAAGGGTGACGATCATCTTGTCGCGGGCCACTTCCTGGCTGGCTTCGGCGCGCAGGGAGATCTGGTTGTAATGCAATGCATCGGCGGCCATGGCCGGCAGGCTGGCCAGGGCGCTGGCGCTGAGGGTAATGATGGCTGCACTGCGAATGAAACGAGACATGGAAGCTCCTTGAGATAGTCGTGCTCGGTAAGACTGTAGACGTTGGCACTGGGTTCTTCGGGTTTACACATTACCTACAAGTTATGCGGGCGGCGACGAACGGTCATTTGCCCGGCCTGCGTCAAAGAGCCACACACGCCGTGCCAGCCGGTCTGCTTCGTTTATACTCGTGCCGATCCGCCTGCAGCGCTCAACGGGAGAGCTCATGCTCGCCGCCGTAAAACTGACTTCCGCCACTCGCCAGAACCTTTGGCGCCTGACGTTCATTCGCACCCTGGTATTGGCCGCACAGGCCGGTTCCGTCGGGCTTGCCTATTGGTTCGACCTGCTGCCGCTGCCCTGGCTGCAACTGGCCGTGACCCTGGGTTTTTCCACCGTATTGTGTGTGTTCACCGCCATACGATTGCGTACCACCTGGCCTGTGACCGAGCTTGAGTACGCCCTGCAACTGGCCTGTGACCTGTTTATCCACAGCGTGTTGCTGTACTTCTCCGGCGGTTCCACCAACCCCTTTGTCTCCTACTACCTGGTGCCTTTGACCATCGCCGCCGTGACCCTGCCGTGGCGCTATTCGGTGGTGCTGTCGGGCATCGCGCTGACGCTGTACACCTTGCTGTTGGCGCAGTTCTACCCCTTGCAGACATTCCCCATCGCCCGGGAAAACCTGCAGATCTACGGGATGTGGTTGAGCTTCGCCCTGTCGGCGGCAGTCATTACCTTCTTCGCCGCACGCATGGCCGAAGAACTGCGCCGCCAGGAAGAACTGCGCGCCATTCGCCGGGAAGAGGGCCTGCGTGACCAGCAGTTGCTGGCCGTCGCCACCCAGGCCGCCGGCGCCGCCCATGAGTTGGGCACGCCGCTGGCGACCATGAGCGTGCTGCTCAAGGAAATGACCCAGGACCATCACGACCCGGCCCTGCAGGACGATTTGAGCGTGCTGCAGGAGCAGGTCAAACAGTGCAAGCTGACGCTCCAGCAACTGGTGCGCGCCGCCGAAGCCAATCGCCGTCTGGCGGTCGAAATGCAAGACGTCACCCAGTGGCTCGATGAGGCGCTCAACCGCTGGCACCTGATGCGTCCCGAAGCCAGTTACCGTTTCAACCTGCTGGGCCAAGGCAGCGTACCGCGCATGGCGCCACCGCCAGACCTGACCCAGGCGCTGCTCAACTTGCTGAACAATGCAGCCGACGCCTGCCCTGAAGGCCTCGGTGTGCAGTTGGACTGGGACGCCGAAAACGTCACCATCAGCATTCGTGACCATGGCGCGGGCGTGCCGTTGGCCATTGCCGAGCAGATCGGCAAACCCTTCTTTACCACCAAGGGCAAAGGCTTCGGTCTGGGCCTGTTTTTGAGCAAGGCCAGCGTGACCCGCGCGGGCGGCTCAGTGAAGCTCTATAGTCATGAGGAAGGTGGCACGCTCACCGAGCTGCGCCTGCCCCGTGTCGCACGAGGAGATATCGATGAGTGACGAGATCCAAGTCGAAGGCGAAGAACTGCCGCACCTGTTGCTGGTAGATGACGACGCGACCTTTACCCGCGTGATGGCACGCGCCATGAGCCGGCGCGGTTTTCGCGTCAGCACCGCAGGCTCTGCCGAAGAGGGCCTGACCATCGCCCAGGCCGACCTGCCGGACTACGCCGCCCTGGACCTGAAAATGGACGGCGACTCGGGCCTGGTGCTGCTGCCCAAGCTGCTGGAACTTGACCCGGAAATGCGCGTGGTGATCCTCACCGGTTACTCCAGCATCGCCACCGCCGTCGAGGCAATCAAGCGCGGCGCCTGCAATTACCTGTGCAAGCCGGCGGATGCCGACGACGTGTTGGCCGCCTTGCTGTCCGAGCATGCCGACCTCGACACCCTGGTGCCGGAAAACCCGATGTCGGTGGACCGCCTGCAGTGGGAACACATCCAGCGTGTGTTGACCGAACACGAAGGCAATATCTCGGCCACCGCCCGCGCCCTGGGCATGCACCGCCGCACGCTGCAACGCAAGCTGCAGAAGCGCCCGGTACGACGCTGAACGGCGACTGAACAACCCGCTTCAGGCTGCACGGACGCACGAACCGATCACCTATGATCGGTTCAAACGCCTGTCATTCTTTTCCTACCGAGCCTGAACGATGAATCAGAACGCTGAATACCGCGCGGTCAACGATGCGGTGCGTGGGCAATTCTTCCGCCGAACCTGGGCCATGATCACACCCTATTGGCGCAGCGAAGAGAAGGGCAGGGCCTGGCTGCTTCTAGCCGCAGTGATTGGCCTGTCGCTGTTCAGCGTGGCGATCTCCGTGTGGATCAACCACTGGTACAAGGACTTCTACAACGCCCTGGAGAAGAAGGACACCGCGGCCTTCTGGCAACTGATCGGCTATTTCGGCGGGATCGCGGCGGTGGCGATACTCGGTGCGGTGTACCGCCTGTACCTGACCCAGATGCTGACGATCCGCTGGCGCGCCTGGCTCACCGAAAAACACTTCAGCCGGTGGCTCGCCCACAAGAATTACTACCAGATGGAGCAGGGCGGCTACACCGACAACCCGGACCAGCGGATCTCCGAAGACCTCAACAACTTCACCTCCGGCACCTTGAGCCTGGGCCTCGGCTTGCTGCGTAACGTGGTCAGCCTGGTGTCATTCTCGATCATCCTGTGGGGTGTCTCGGGCAGCATCGAAGTGTTCGGCGTCACCATCCCTGGCTACATGTTCTGGTGTGCGTTGCTGTACGCCGCCGTGGGCAGTTGGCTGACGCACCTGATCGGCCGGCGCTTGATTGGCCTGAGCAACCAGCAACAACGCTTTGAGGCGGACCTGCGTTTTTCCATGGTGCGGGTGCGTGAGAATGCCGAAAGTATCGCCTTGTACAACGGCGAGCCGAATGAAAGGCAACGCCTGAGTTCGCGCTTCGGCAAGGTCTGGCAGAACTTCTGGGACATCATGAAAGTGTCCAAGCGCCTGACCTTTTTCACCGCCGGCTACAGCCAGATCGCAATCATCTTCCCGTTTATCGTCGCCGCGCCGCGCTACTTCACCGGCAAGATCGAGCTGGGCGAGCTGATGCAAATCAACTCGGCGTTCGGCAACGTACAAGAGAACTTCAGCTGGTTTATCAACGCCTATTCGGAGCTGGCGACCTGGCGCGCCACCAGCGACCGTCTGCTGAGTTTCCAGCAAGCCATGAGCGACAACGAGCAACGCACGCCGGCGATCGACGTGCGCCCTGAAGGCGAGCGCCTGGTGATCCAAGACCTGGGCATGGACCTGGCCGATGGCCGCCATTTGCTCACCGACGCCGACATGACCGTGGAGCCTGGCCAGCGCGTCATGCTCAGCGGGCGTTCCGGCAGCGGCAAGAGCACGTTGCTGCGGGCGATGGGGCATCTGTGGCCCGCCGGGCATGGCAGCATCCGCCTGCCGGCGACGCGCTACCTGTTCCTGCCGCAAAAGCCTTACTTGCCGATTGGTACGCTCAAGGCCGTGTTGAGTTATCCACAGGACGACAGCGTCTATGCGCCAGAACGTTATGCACAGGTGCTGGAAACCTGTCGCCTGCCCCATCTGGTCAGCCGTTTGGATGAAGCCAACCACTGGCAACGCATGCTCTCGCCCGGCGAGCAACAGCGCCTGGCCTTTGCCCGTGCGTTGTTGTTTGCGCCGCAATGGCTGTACATGGACGAAGCGACCTCGGCGATGGATGAAGAAGACGAGGCAACCCTGTACCAGGCGTTGATTGATGAACTGCCGGGACTGAGCATCGTCAGCGTTGGCCACCGCAGCAGCCTCAAGCGTTTCCACGGGCGGCATGTGCGCATTGACGGTGGGCGGTTGCAGGAGCAACAACTCACTTGAGCTCTTGTCCGCTCCTACAATTGGTGGGGTGTCTGAGGCAGGTGTGTCAACGGGCACACCGCTATCGCAGCATAGGTATCTACACAAACTTTGGTGAGACGCTGGACCTGTGGCGAGGGAGCTTGCTCCCGTGACGACTGGATAGCCGACCCTGTTCTAACTGACGCACCGAGAGTTAAATGTGGGAGCTGGGTTGCCTGCGATGGCGGCCTGGCAGTCAACACAGTTGGACCGGGTACATATCCGTTATTTAGGTAACGGCCACCTAGGGTTCCGCCCTGACGGCGGCTCACTTTCGAAAAGCGCGAAAGTAAGCAAAGCGCTCTTGCCCCACCACTCGGCACCTCGCCTAGGCTCGGTGTGCCCGTAATCCGCCAGTGATTTGGGGGGCCGCCGCCACGCGCCATCCATGGCGCGGGGCGGCTAAACCGGCATCCCTGCCGGTTTACCCCCCCAAATCCCTGTCGAATTCCGGCCAGCGTGGTTTGACGGGGCGCCTGAGATCAAGAGCAGATCAAGATCAAGAGCGGCTCGCTTCGCATCGTGGTTACCGTCGGCTGCTACAGGCTACAAAGTTGTGTAGATACCTATGGCCATCGCAGGCAAGCCAGCTCCACAGGGGGCGGGGTTGTCTGGTGGTTCAGGCACCCAACAAAAAAGCCCGGCTGATCATCGATCAGCCGGGCTTTTTTATTGCTCGAAGATGACTTACTTCTTCAAGCCGTAATGCTCATCCAACATGCCTGGGGCGTTCGGCGTTTTTGGCGCGTAGTCCCGTGGTGGCTCCTGGTTTTCCCGTGGCGGGGTCAGGCGTTCCCGTGGGGGTTGCGGTGCATCGGAATGCAGCGCTGCCAGCAGGCGCTGGCGGGTGATGTCGTCGAGGGCCAGGCGGTTAGCGCCATCGGCGAGATGATCCTGTACTTCCTGGTAGCTCTGGGTGAGCTTCTTGACCAGGGTCGCGGTGCTGTTGAAGTGGGTAACAACCTCGTTCTGATAACTGTCAAAACGTTCCTGAATGTCATCCAACTGACGCTGCGTGCGGTTAGGCGCGGCATTCGGCAGCAGGCGGGCAACCAGGAAACCAATGGCGACACCGGCAACCAGGGCAAGAGTCGGCAACAACCAAACTAAGAGCGAGTGTTCCACGAGTCCTTCCTCTATAAACGGCTTTGCTTTACGTTAACGGCTCAAACCTGCGCTGTATACCGCGATTAAGCTCGCAATGATGCCATGCACAGACTTTTAGCTAGACGAGTCGACCCCTTGAGAGGTCACGGAGTTCATCCTTGCTCATGCGTGAAACCCCCGTTTTGATCGATGGCCCGGTGGGCCAATTGGAAGCCTTGTACCTGGATCACCCCGAACCACGTGGCCTGGCGCTGGTTTGCCACCCTAACCCGGTGCAGGGCGGGACCATGCTCAATAAAGTCGTCTCGACCTTGCAACGCACCGCCCGCGACGCGGGTTTGATTACTTTGCGTTTCAATTACCGGGGCGTCGGTGCCAGTGCCGGTACTCACGATATGGCCAGCGGTGAAGTCGACGATGCTGAAGCGGCCGCCACCTGGCTGCGGGAAAAGCACCCGGACCTGCCGATCACCTTGCTGGGTTTCTCCTTCGGTGGTTACGTGGCTGCCAGTCTCGGCGGGCGTTTGGAAGCCAAGGGCGAGAAGCTCGCGCACTTGTTCATGGTGGCTGCGGCGGTGATGCGCCTGGGCGAGTCGGACGTGCTGCCCCAAGGCTGCCCGTTGACCCTGATCCAACCGGAAAGCGACGAAGTGGTCGATCCGCAAGTGGTCTACGCCTGGTCCGCCGCCCTGAAACGCCCCCATGAGTTGCTGAAAGTGGCAGAATGCGGACACTTTTTTCACGGCAAGCTGACCGATCTTAAGGATCTGGTGCTGCCACGCCTTTCGAATTGATGACAAGCGATCACCCATGACGACCCGTACCCGTATCCTCACCGGCATCACCACCACCGGCACGCCGCACCTGGGCAACTACGCCGGTGCGATTCGCCCGGCGATCCTCGCCAGCGAAGACGCGAATGCCGACTCCTTCTACTTCCTGGCCGACTACCACGCCCTGATCAAATGCGATGACCCGCAGCGCATCCAGCGCTCGCGTATGGAAATCGCCGCGACCTGGCTGGCCGGTGGCCTGGATGTGAACCGGGTGACGTTCTACCGCCAGTCGGACATCCCGGAAATTCCGGAGCTGACCTGGCTGCTCACCTGTGTTGCCGCCAAGGGCCTGCTCAACCGCGCCCATGCCTACAAGGCCTCGGTGGACAAGAACGTCGAAAACGGTGAAGACCCGGATGCGGGCATCAGCATGGGCCTGTACAGCTACCCGGTGCTGATGGCGGCGGACATCCTGATGTTCAACGCGCACAAGGTGCCGGTGGGCCGCGACCAAATCCAGCACGTGGAAATGGCCCGCGACATCGGCCAGCGCTTCAACCACCTGTTCGGCAACGGTAAAGAATTCTTCACCATGCCCGAAGCGTTGATCGAAGAAAGCGTGGCCACCTTGCCGGGCCTGGATGGTCGCAAGATGTCCAAGAGCTACGACAACACCATCCCGTTGTTCACCAGCGCCAAGGACATGAAGGACGCGATCTCGCGGATCGTCACCGACTCCCGTGCCCCAGGCGAAGCCAAGGACCCGGACAATTCGCACCTGTTCACCCTGTACCAGGCGTTCGCGACCAAGGCCCAGGAAGCCGAATTCCGTGGTCATTTGTTAGAAGGCCTGGGCTGGGGCGAGGCGAAGAACCGTCTGTTCCAACTGCTCGACGGCCAGCTCGGCGAAGCACGCGAGCGTTACCATCAACTGATGTCGCGCCCATCGGACATGGAAGACCTGCTGCAGGTCGGCGCCAAGAAGGCCCGCGCTGTGGCGGCACCGTTTCTGGCCGAGTTGCGTGAGGCGGTGGGCCTGCGTTCGTTCGTCAACCAGGCGGCGCCGCCGGTCGCCACCAAGAAGAAAGCGGCAAAGGCTGCGCGGTTTGTGAGCTTCCGTGAAGCTGACGGCAGCTTCCGCTTCCGCCTGCTGGCCGCTGATGGTGAGCAACTGCTGCTGTCGCGCAACTTTGCCGATGGCAAAGCGGCCGGCGCGGTGACTAAGCAACTGCAAAGTGGTGATGCGCTGGACGTGCGCGCCGAGGCTTTGAGCTTCAGCGTGTGGCTGGACGGCGCCGCAGTCGCTGACAGCGCCGAGTACGCCGACCAAGCTTCGCGTGACGCGGCCATCGAAGCCTTGCGCGCTGCGTTAGCCCCAATCGAGGATTAACCCGACCAAGGGTTGATTGCCATTATCCAGGGCCGTCGTTACAGTGTCGGCCCGTTTTTGTTGCCTTGCTAACGAAATTATGACGCCCCTAGAACGATATCAAGCTGATCTGAAACGCCCCGAGTTCTTCCACGACGCGGCCCAGGAAAATGCCGTGCGTCATTTGCAGCGCCTGTACGAGGACCTCGTGGCCGCGTCGCAAAGCAAACCAGGGATGTTCAGCAAGCTGTTTGGCAAGAAAGACCACACGCCGGTCAAGGGCCTGTATTTCTGGGGCGGCGTGGGCCGGGGCAAGACTTACCTGGTAGACACCTTCTTTGAAGCACTACCGTTCAAGGAAAAGGTACGTACGCACTTCCACCGCTTCATGAAGCGCGTGCACGAAGAGATGAAGACCCTGCCGGGCGAGAAAAACCCGCTGACCATCATTGCCAAGCGTTTCTCCCAAGAGGCCCGGGTGATCTGCTTCGATGAATTCTTCGTCTCCGACATCACCGACGCCATGATCCTCGGCACGCTGATGGAAGAACTGTTCAAGAACGGTGTGACCCTGGTGGCCACGTCGAACATCGTGCCCGATGGCCTGTACAAGGACGGCCTGCAACGTGCGCGCTTCCTGCCGGCCATTGCGCTGATCAAGCAGAACACCGATATCGTCAACGTCGACAGCGGCGTCGACTACCGCCTGCGTCACCTGGAGCAAGCCGAGCTGTTCCACTTCCCGCTCAACGAAGCCGCACACGAAAGCCTGAAGAAAAGCTTCCGTGCGCTGACACCGGAATGCACCCAGGCGGTGGAAAACGACAAGCTGATGATCGAGAACCGCGAAATCATCGCGCTGCGCACCTGCGATGACGTGGCCTGGTTCGATTTCCGCCAGCTGTGCGATGGGCCGCGTAGCCAGAACGATTACATCGAGCTGGGCAAGATCTTCCACGCCGTGATCTTGAGTGGTGTGGAACAGATGGGCGTGACCACCGACGATATCGCCCGACGCTTCATCAACATGGTCGATGAGTTCTACGACCGTAACGTCAAGCTGATCATCTCGGCGGAAGTCGAACTCAAGGACCTCTATACGGGTGGTCGCTTGAACTTCGAATTCCAGCGCACCCTGAGTCGCCTGCTGGAAATGCAGTCCCACGAGTTCCTGTCGCGCGGGCACAAGCCTTAAGCACGCTATAAATCAAATGTGGGGCTTGCTCGCGAATGAGATCTGTCAGTTGATGAATAAGTCGACTGACAGTCCGCATTCGCGAGCAAGCCCGCTCCCACATTTTTTTCCGCGTTCAACCAGGGTCAGGCGGCTTGCTGGAATTGCTGCCTGTACTGGTTGGGCGACAACTCCGTGTGCTGCCTGAACAACCGCGCAAAGAAACTCGCATCGTCGTAACCCACCTCATAACTGATGGTCTTGATGCTCTTGCGGCTGCCCGAGAGCAGGCCCTTGGCGGTCTCGATACGCAGGCGTTGCAGGTAATGCAGCGGCTTGTCACCGGTCGCGGTCTGGAAGCGGCGCATGAAGTTGCGGATGCTCATGCCGTGTTCCCGGGCGACGTCTTCAAAGCGGAACTTGTCGGCAAAGTGCTCTTCAAGCCAATGCTGGATCTGCAGGATGATCACATCCTGGTGCAGCTTCTGCCCGCCAAACCCGATCCGCCCCGGTGAATAGTTGCGCTGCACCTCATAGAGAATGTCGCGGGCCACCGCCTGGGCGATGTTGGCGCCGCAGAAGCGTTCGATCAGGTAGATATAAAGGTCGCAGGCCGAGGTGGTGCCGCCGGCGCAGTACAGGTTGTCGGCGTCCGTGAGGTGCTTGTCCTGATTGAGCTGCACCTTGGGGAAGCGCTCGCTGAAGGCATTGAAGAAGCGCCAGTAGGTGGTCGCCTCCTTGCCATCGAGCAGCCCGGCTTCGGCCAGCCAGAACACCCCGGTGGCCTCGCCGCACAGCACAGCCCCGCGAGCATGTTGTTCGCGCAGCCACGGCAGCACCTGGGGGTAGCGGGTGCACAACGCATCGAAGTCGTCCCAGAAGGCCGGCAGCACGATGATGTCGGCGTCTTCGAGGCCGCCGTCCACCGGCATGATCACATCGCTGAAGCTGCGCACGGACTGGCCGTCGGGGCTGACCAGGCGCGTTTCGAACCCTGGGGTCAGGCCCAGGCCTTGCTGTTTGCCATGGCGCAGGCTGGCGAGATGGAAGAAATCCTTGGCTTGCATGAGGGTGGAAGCGAATACCCGATCAATGGCCAAAATGCTGACGCGCCGCAACGGCGTGGAGATTTGGTTAGACATAATTTCATTTATTCTTATAGGGGAAAGTGGTCACCAGACGGCTGGATCGTCTTATTTTTTGTCGCATGTGTCCAGTGTCCCGTGACGCCTTCGGGGCATAGGCTCTGTGGTCTCGTCCTTGTCCGACAATCCACACAGGTGACCCATGATCCCCAGAACCTTGTTCAGTTCGGAGCACGAACTCTTCCGTGAGAGCGTGCGCACCTTCCTCGAAAAACACGCCGTGCCCTTTCATGGGCAGTGGGAAAAGCAGGGCTATATCGACCGTAACCTGTGGAACCAGGCGGGGGAGGCGGGCATGTTGTGTTCCCACCTGCCAGAGGAATACGGCGGCCTGGGCGCGGATTTTGTCTACAGCGCTGTGGTGATCGAAGAGGTCAGCCGCCTGGGTTTGACCGGCATCGGCTTTTCCCTGCATTCGGATATTGTCGCGCCGTACATCCTGCATTACGGCAGTGAAGCACTGAAGCACAAGTACCTGCCCAAATTGATCTCTGGGGAAATGGTCACGGCCATTGCCATGACCGAGCCGGGCGCTGGTTCCGACCTGCAGGGCGTCAAGACCACAGCGGTTTTGGATGGTGATGAGTACGTGATCAACGGCTCCAAGACCTTTATCACCAATGGCTACCTGGCCGATCTGGTGATCGTCGTTGCCAAGACCGACCCCAAGGCCGGCGCCAAGGGCACCAGCCTGTTCTTGGTGGAAGCCGATACGCCGGGCTTCGACAAGGGCAAGCGCCTGGAGAAAGTCGGCATGAAGGCCCAGGACACCTCGGAGTTGTTCTTCCAGGATGTGCGCGTGCCCAAGGAAAACCTGCTGGGCCAGGCGGGCATGGGCTTTGCCTACCTGATGCAAGAGTTACCGCAAGAACGCCTGACCGTGGCGATTGGCGCGCTGTCTTCAGCCGAAGCGGCGTTGCAGTGGACCCTTGAGTACACCCGTGAGCGCAAGGCGTTCGGCAAGGCGATTGCCGATTTTCAGAACACCCGGTTCAAGCTGGCGGAGATGGCTACCGAGATTCAGATTGGCCGTGTTTTTGTGGACAAGTGCATGGCTATGCACCTGGAAGGCAAGCTGGACGTGCCTACCGCAGCGATGGCCAAGTACTGGGCCACAGACCTGCAATGCAAGGTGCTCGATGAGTGCGTGCAGTTGCATGGCGGTTACGGCTTCATGTGGGAATACCCGATTGCCCGGGCCTGGGCGGATGCGCGGGTGCAGCGCATTTATGCGGGGACCAATGAGATCATGAAGGAGATCATTGCGCGGGCGCTTTGATGGATCGTTCCCACGCTCCGCGTGGGAACGCCTCATGTGACGCTCCGCGTCACGACTCTGAGAGCGGACGCAGAGCGTCCAAGGCGGCATCCCACGCAGAGCGTGGGAACGATCAGTGCGCGACAATCAAGGCGCTGGATTCGGATGATCCTTCTGAATCGCCTCAATCCCTTCCAACACTTCTTTGGACAATTTCAGATCGGCACTGGCGATGTTGCTGTCCAGTTGTTCCAGTGAAGTAGCCCCAATAATATTGCTGGTCACAAACGGCTGCTGCGTCACAAACGCCAGCGCCATCTGCGCCGGGTCCAGGCCATGTTCCCGCGCAAGAGCCACATACCGGCTGCACGCCGCTTCCGACTGCGGGTTGAAGTAACGGCTGAAGCGGCTGTATTCAGTCAGGCGCGCCTTGGCCGGGCGTGCGCCATTCTCGTACTTGCCACTGAGCATGCCGAACGCCAAAGGCGAATAGGCCAGCAAGCCGCACTGTTCACGAATGGCAACCTCCGCCAGGCCCACTTCAAAGCTGCGGTTGAGCAGGTTGTAAGGGTTCTGGATCGACACGGCGCGCGGCCAGCCACGGGCTTCGGCCAGGGCGAGGAATTTCATGGTGCCCCACGGCGTTTCGTTGGACAGGCCAATGTGACGGATCTTGCCGGCCTTCACTTGTTCGTCCAGGGCTTCGAGCGTTTCCTCCAGTGGGGTGAGGTCGTCTTCGTCCTTGTGCTTGTAGCTCAACTGGCCGAAGAAGTTGGTGCTGCGCTCCGGCCAATGCAGTTGGTAGAGGTCGATCCAGTCGGTCTGCAGGCGCTTGAGGCTGGCGTCCAGGGCTGCGCCAATGTGCTTGCGGTTGTGGCGCAGGTGGCCATCACGGATATAGTCGATGGTGTTGCCGGGGCCGGCGATCTTGCTGGCAAGCACCCAGTCGGCGCGGTCGCCACGGCTTTTGAAGTAGTTGCCGATGTAGCGTTCGGTGGTGGCGTAGGTGTCGGCCTTGGGCGGTACCGGGTACATTTCTGCGGTGTCGAGGAAGTTGATCCCCGCGGCCTTGGCCCGTTCGATCTGCGCGAAGGCCTCTGCCTCGCTGTTTTGCTCGCCCCAGGTCATGGTGCCCAACGCGATCGCGCTGACATTCAGATCGGTGCGGCCCAGCTGTCGGTAATCCATCGGGTACTCCTTCGGGGAAAACAATCATAAAAGCAGGTTGAATTTTTTTTCGCAATCTGCATAATTGCCCACCTCTTTCTGCAGTGGAAGTGATGCGCCGCCTGCCGAAGAATCTTGCCGTTGAACGGACGCGCCGACCCGAGCCCCCGATAGCGTCTGTATCCGGCTGCCTTTGACCTTGTCAAAGTACGCACTATTCAGTAAGATCCGCCGTCTAAATTTACAGGCGGCCCCTGAGGCTATTAAAGAATGACAACTTTTACTGCAAAACCGGAAACAGTTCAGCGCGACTGGTTTGTCGTCGACGCCGCTGGTCAGACCCTGGGTCGTCTGGCCACTGAAGTCGCCAGCCGTCTGCGTGGCAAGCACAAGCCTGAATACACCCCGCACGTTGATACCGGCGACTACATCGTCATCATCAACGCTGAGCAGGTTCGTGTAACCGGCAACAAAGCAAGCGACAAAATGTACTACCGTCACTCCGGTTTCCCAGGCGGTATCAAGTCTTCCAACTTCGAAGGCCTGATTGCCAAGAAGCCTGAAGCCCCGATCGAAATCGCGGTCAAAGGCATGCTGCCTAAGGGCCCACTGGGTCGCGATATGTTTCGCAAGCTGAAAGTCTATGCGGGCGCTGTACACCCTCATGCTGCTCAGCAGCCCCAAGAACTGAAGTTTTAACGGAATAGTTCATTATGTCGGCGACTCAAAATTACGGCACTGGCCGTCGCAAAACCGCAACCGCACGCGTTTTCCTGCGTCCGGGCACTGGTAACATCTCGATCAACAACCGCTCCCTGGACAACTTCTTCGGTCGCGAAACTGCCCGCATGGTAGTTCGTCAGCCGCTGGAATTGACCGAGACCGTTGAAAAGTTCGACATCTACGTCACCGTTATCGGTGGCGGTGTAAGTGGTCAAGCTGGCGCAATCCGCCACGGTATCACTCGCGCTCTGATGCAGTACGACGAAACCCTGCGTGGCGCTCTGCGCAAAGCTGGCTTCGTGACTCGCGATGCTCGTGAAGTTGAACGTAAGAAAGTCGGTCTGCGTAAAGCGCGTAAGCGTCCGCAGTACTCGAAGCGTTAATTCGCTTTACGTTCCACAAAAACGCCCAGCCTCCTTACGGAGCTGGGCGTTTTTTATTGCCTGCGATTTATGCACATTTTTCGCCGTGACAACTTGCCACATCCGTAGACCCCCTATACTACAAGGCCTGGAGGCGGAGCTCCGGGCAATTCCCTTGTCATACGTGGGGCTTTTCATTACCATCCGTCAAAATTTTTATAAGTAAAGATTCAACACTTAGTAGACGCCTGATTTAACAGGCCAAAAAGCTGATGGGAGAGGACTGAATGAGCAATGACGGCGTGAATGCAGGCCGGCGTCGCTTCTTGGTAGCAGCCACATCCGTGGTGGGTGCTGCAGGAGCGGTGGGGGCTGCGGTCCCGTTCGTGGGGTCATGGTTTCCCAGTGCCAAGGCGAAAGCCGCAGGTGCACCGGTGAAGGTGAATGTCAGCAAGATCGAGCCAGGCCAGCAGATGATTGCTGAGTGGCGCGGCCAGCCGGTTTTCATTGTTCGTCGTACCGAGGAAATCCTGGGGAATCTGAAGAAGATCGAAGGCCAGTTATCTGACCCGACATCCGAAAAGTCCGACCAGCCCGCCTACGCCAAGAACGAAGCGCGTTCGATCAAGCCAGAGATTCTGCTGCTGGTTGGTCTGTGTACCCACCTGGGTTGCTCACCTACCTTCCGCCCGGAAGTGGCGCCTGTCGATTTGGGCAAAGACTGGGTCGGCGGTTATTTCTGCCCGTGCCACGGTTCCCACTATGACCTCGCTGGCCGCGTTTACAAATCCCAGCCCGCGCCCCTGAACCTGCCGGTTCCTCCTCACAATTACGAATCTGACGACATCATTGTCATTGGCCTCGACAAGGAGAACGCGTGATGAGCAAGTTCATGGATTGGGTGGATGCGCGCTTCCCCGCCACTAAAATGTGGGAAGACCATCTCAGCAAATATTACGCGCCGAAAAACTTCAACTTCTTCTACTTCTTCGGCTCCCTGGCCCTGTTGGTGCTGGTCAATCAGATCGTCACTGGCGTGTGGTTGACGATGAGCTACACGCCGTCGGCGGAAGAGGCCTTTGCCTCTGTCGAATACATCATGCGTGACGTCGAGTACGGCTCGATCCTTCGCCTGCTGCACTCCACCGGCGCGTCGGCGTTCTTTATTGTCGTCTACCTGCACATGTTCCGCGGCCTGCTCTACGGCTCGTACCAGAAGCCCCGCGAGCTGGTGTGGGTCTTCGGCATGTTGATCTACCTGGCGCTGATGGCCGAAGCGTTCATGGGCTACCTGCTGCCTTGGGGCCAGATGTCGTACTGGGGCGCCCAGGTGATCATCTCGCTGTTCGGCGCGATCCCGGTGATCGGCAACGACCTCACCCAGTGGATTCGTGGTGACTACCTGATCTCCGGTATCACCCTGAACCGCTTCTTCGCCTTGCACGTGGTGGCCTTGCCGATCGTGATCCTGGGCCTGGTGGTACTGCACATCCTGGCGCTGCACGAAGTGGGTTCCAACAACCCGGATGGCGTGGACATCAAGAAGCACAAGGACGAGAACGGCATCCCGCTGGATGGCATTCCGTTCCACCCGTACTACACCGTGAAAGACATTGTCGGCGTGGTCGTGTTCCTGTTCGTGTTCTGCTCGATCGTGTTCTTTTTCCCGGAGATGGGCGGTTATTTCCTGGAGAAGCCTAACTTCGAACAGGCCAACGCCTTCAAGACACCTGAGCACATTGCCCCGGTCTGGTACTTCACGCCGTTCTACGCGATTTTGCGCGCAATTCCCGACAAACTCATGGGCGTGATCGCCATGGGCGCGGCCATCGCGGTGTTGTTCGTGCTGCCGTGGCTCGACCGTAGCCCGGTCAAGTCGATGCGCTACAAAGGCTGGCTGAGCAAGATCTGGCTGTGGGTGTTCTGCATTTCGTTCGTGATCCTGGGTGTACTGGGTGTATTGGCACCTACCCCTGAGCGGACGTTGCTGTCGCAGGTCTGCACCTTCCTGTACTTCGCCTACTTTATTCTGATGCCGTTCTATACCCGGCTCGAGAAGACCAAACCGGTTCCGGAAAGGGTGACTGGCTGATGAAAAAATTAATCGTTGCATTCGTGCTTGCGGCGCTGCCGCTACTGTCCTTCGCTGCCGAGCATGGCGCGGAGCTGGAAAAAGTCGATATCGATGTGTCTGACAAAGCCGCCATGCAGGATGGGCTGCGTACATTCACCAACTACTGCATGGGGTGCCACAGCGCCAAGTTCCAACGCTACGAGCGCGTTGCCGATGACCTGGGCATTCCCCATGAAGTGATGCTCAGCCACGCGGTGTTCACCGGCGCCAAGATCGGCGACCACATGAATATCGGCATGCAACCGGCCGACGCCAAGACCTGGTTCGGCGCTGCACCGCCCGACCTGACCCTGGTGGCCCGTGTACGCGGTACCGACTGGCTCTACGGTTACCTCAAATCCTTCTACGAAGATCCTGCGCGCCCCTATGGCGTGAACAACAAAGTCTTCCCGAACGTCGGCATGCCGAACGTTCTGGTCGGCCTGCAGGGGCGCCAGGTGGTAGGATGCAAGCAGGTTCAGGTCGTTGAAGACGGCAAGAAGCAATATGATCCGCTGACCGGCACGCCGCTGACCCA
Source organism: Pseudomonas sp. FP215 (assembly GCF_030687795.1). Lineage (NCBI taxonomy): Bacteria > Pseudomonadati > Pseudomonadota > Gammaproteobacteria > Pseudomonadales > Pseudomonadaceae > Pseudomonas > Pseudomonas sp. FP215. Next base: position 5,149,582 of record NZ_CP117447.1, on the reverse strand, counting down.
TGAAGCGTGCGATCAACTGACCATCGTGCCCAAGACCGGTACGCTGAACGAAGAGCAGTTCGACGAGAAGGTCAAGAACCTGGTGACCTTCCTGGCCTACTCGGCCAACCCGGTCAAACTGCAGCATCAGCGCATCGGTACCTACGTCTTGCTGTACCTGGCTTTCTTCTTCGTATTCGCTTATTTGCTCAAGCGTGAATACTGGAAGGATGTGCATTGATCCAACCGTAAGCAATTGCTGTTAATCTTGCGCGCCCAGCGGCATCTCTGAACACGTAGCGCCGGTTTGAACCGGTCGTTACAGGGATGCTTTCTGGGCGCGCTCGTTTTTGAGCTTTCGATAATTTCAACAAGCGAGGAGGACCGCCATGGGCGTGACCAACCGGTTGGCCTGTTACTCCGACCCCGCCGACCACTATTCCCACCGAGTACGCATCGTGCTCGCAGAGAAGGGTGTCAGCGCCGAGATCATCAGTGTGGAGGCGGGCCGTCAGCCGCCGAAGCTGATCGAAGTGAACCCTTACGGCAGCTTGCCCACCCTGGTCGATCGTGACCTGGCGTTGTGGGAGTCGACCGTGGTGATGGAATACCTGGATGAGCGTTACCCTCATCCGCCTTTGCTGCCGGTGTACCCGGTGGCGCGTGCCAACAGCCGCCTGCTGATCCATCGGATCCAGCGTGACTGGTGCGGGTTGGTGGATGTGATCCTGGATTCGCGTTCCAAAGAAGCCGCTCGTGTACAGGCGCGCAAGGAATTGCGCGAGAGCCTGACCGGCGTTTCGCCGTTGTTCGCCGATAAACCTTTTTTCCTCAGTGAGGAACAAAGCTTGGTGGATTGCTGCCTATTACCCATACTCTGGCGCTTGCCGATTCTGGGCATTGAACTGCCACGGCCGGCCAAGCCGTTGCTTGATTACATGGAGCGCCAGTTTGCGCGTGAGGCTTTCCAGGCAAGTCTGTCTGGCGCCGAACGCGATATGCGCTAAGGCTTAAGGAGCCGTTGATGAACTCCAGTCGACCTTACCTGGTCCGCGCGCTCTATGAGTGGATTGTGGACAACGATTGCACCCCGCACATGCTGGTCAATTCCGAATTTCCTGCGGTTCAGGTACCCCAGGGTTTTGCCAGTGACGGGCAAATTGTGCTGAACGTATCGCCCAGTGCCGTGCGCCACCTGCACATGGACAACGAAGCGGTGAGCTTCGAAGGGCGTTTCGGCGGTGTGCCCCATACGCTGTTCGTGCCCATCGGTGCCATCCTCGGGATCTACGCCCGGGAAAATGGCCAGGGCATGGTGTTCGATCTGGAGTCGCCTTTAGAGGATGACGAAACGATCGAAGGCGAAGACGGTGATGATGTACCGCCACCGGATGCCGAGCCGCCGCGCCCTAGCGGTCGGCCAAGCTTGAAAGTGGTGAAGTAAGCGGATTTCGCTTACAGACCCATCTAGAAAATGCCTCGACATCTGTCGGGGCATTTTTTTTGCGTGAAGGATATGGATGAAAGTCGCGCCAGAACGGTGATCGTACAACCACCATGGGCTATGATGCGGTCTTTAGTTCGTCGAGAAAGATGGTTCATCATGGAAAACGCCAGCGCCGCCCCACGTCTTCCCCGCAAGCGCCGCAGCCTTGCCCAGGAATTGGTCACGGTGTTGTCCGAGCAGATCCGCGATGGCCAGCTCAAACGCGGCGACAAGTTGCCCACCGAGTCGGCGATCATGGACGCCCATGGCGTCAGCCGTACCGTGGTGCGTGAAGCCATCTCGCGGTTGCAGGCGGCAGGGCAGGTTGAGACTCGCCACGGTATCGGCACCTTCGTGCTGGACACGCCAAGCCCCAGCGGTTTTCGCATAGACCCGGCCACTGTGGTGACCTTGCGTGATGTGCTGGCGATTCTGGAGTTGCGTATCAGCCTGGAAGTGGAGTCTGCGGGTCTTGCGGCCTTGCGTCGCAGCGATGAGCAGTTGGCGGCCATGCGTGCGGCCCTCGATGCCTTGAATGAAAGTGCGGCCCACGCTGGCGATGCGGTGGCGTCGGATTTTGCCTTTCATCTGGAAATTGCGCTGTCTACTGGCAACCGCTACTTCACGGACATCATGACCCACCTGGGCACCAGCATCATTCCGCGTACTCGCCTGAATTCGGCCCGTTTGGCCCATGATGATCAACAGCATTACATGAGCCGCTTGAGCCGCGAACACGAAGAAATCTATGAGGCGATTGCCCGCCAGGATTCGGATGCGGCACGTGCGGCCATGCGCCTGCATTTGACCAACAGCCGTGAGCGGCTGCGTCATGCCCATGAAGAGGCAGAGGCGCAGCGGGGCTGATCGTTCCCACGCTCCGCGTGGTAACGCCTCTATGGACGCTCCGCGTCCCGATGCGCGTGGATTTTCAAGCCCTACGCAGGGTGACGCGGAGCGTCACAGGCTGTATTCCCACGCAGAGCGTGGGAACGATCATGCCAGCCGTTAGTTGGCGGGTTGGTTTGGCTTGTAGTCCTTAAGCAGCAAGTACGTACTCCACCCCCACCAATCATTGGTCCAGTGCTTGTCGTTCAAATCGTTGACGTCCTTGCGCCGCAGCACCTTGTCCCCCTCCATCTTGAACAGCGGCGAGAAGTTATTTGCCGGGTTTTGCGCGGCGTTCAGGTCGGGCACATACAGCGGTGCCTTGAACTCGGCCGGGGAGGGTGCGATGCCGCTGATGAAGGTTTCGAAGATTTCATCTGCCGAGGCCTGTACGGCCCCTTTGACCTGCACGCGATTGTCGGCGTCGATGCTGTCGAAGTAACGCTTGTCGCCGTAGGCATGCCACTGAGCGCCCATGGCATTGCGCACCTTGAGCCCGAATTTACTGTCTTCATCGTGCATGAAGCGGCTGATCAGCGAGCCGAGTTCTCCTGGCGTCACCACTGCCGCCAGTTGTTTGCGCGGTACCCGCAGGTGGCCGGCGGAAAACAGGTCGGTCAAAAAGTGATCGGCAAAGCTGTTCATGGCGTAGGCCAATTCCAGGGCCTGGTCGGTGCCGGTCTGGTGGGCCACCACTGCTTGTTGCAGTGCTGCCGTATGGCCGGCCATGTAGGCGGACAAGGCCCACTCACCGAAGTGGTCTGCGTTGTCCGCTGCCAGTTTCAGGTAGCGGCCCAGTGGCACGAGGGCCGAAACAGCGCTGCCGCCGCCGGTGATGCGGTTCCACTCCTCGGACAACGTATCACCCAGGGCGTCGTAGGCTTCGTGCGGCTGTTTGCCTTCCTTGATCGCCTGGTTGACGGCGTTGATCTCCTTTTGCATCACCGCCAGGATCTTCTGCGCTTCTTGCCGTGAAGCGGGCAACACGGCCAGGGAGTTGAAGGCCGCGGTGAAGCGTTGCACGCGCTCGGCCGGGGAGCTGCCATCGCTGATCGGTTGGCCGGGGATGCCATAGAAGTCGCCGCCCAGGGCGATCACCTGGCCATAGGTCAGCGCGAGCCCGTTGGGCAGGTGCAGTTCGACTTGGCGCGCAGGGATGGCCGGGGCGTCCTTGCTGAAGCGAAGCAGGGTGTCATCGCCGATGGCGGTGTGTTCACCGCCTTCGAAGCGCAGGGTTGGCGGAGTTTTTTCGGGTGCTGCGAGTTCAAGACCTGACATGTTAGCTCCTTGCTATGTCGTGGGAATCTTCCTTAATAACTGTATGTATATACAGTTAACTGAATCATAGGTGAGAAATTTCCTACGTCAAGAGCCGCGTCTTAAGCCTTCGCCGGATTACACCGGATGAATTGCAGTTGACGAATTTATTTATAGTTGTACGATGACGTACGACATCATCAAAACCAACAACAACCTTTCGTAAGAAAGTCTTCGCCCAGGGTGTTCGAATAATGAATCCACAAGAACTGAAGTCCATCCTCTCCCACGGTCTGCTGTCTTTCCCGGTGACCGATTTCAACGCCCAGGGTGATTTCCACCAGGCGGGTTACATCAAGCGCCTGGAATGGCTGGCCCCTTATGGCGCCAGCGCCTTGTTCGCCGCGGGTGGCACAGGTGAGTTTTTCTCCCTGGCGGCCAGCGAATATTCCCAGGTGGTGAAAACCGCCGTGGATACCTGCGCGTCCAGCGTGCCGATCCTGGCCGGTGTGGGCGGTGCCACCCGCCAAGCCATCGAGTACGCTCAAGAGGCCGAACGCCTCGGCGCCAAAGGGTTGCTGCTGCTGCCGCACTACCTCACCGAAGCCAGCCAGGACGGGGTTGCCGCCCACGTTGAAGCGGTGTGCAAGTCGGTCAAGATCGGCGTGGTGGTGTACAACCGCAATGTCTGCCGCCTGACCGCACCATTGCTGGAGCAACTGGCCGAACGCTGCCCGAACCTGATCGGCTACAAGGATGGCTTGGGTGATATCGAGTTGATGGTGTCGATCCGCCGTCGCCTGGGCGACCGTTTCAGCTACCTGGGTGGTTTGCCGACTGCTGAGGTTTACGCCGCGGCCTACAAGGCCCTGGGCGTGCCGGTGTACTCCTCGGCGGTGTTCAACTTCATCCCCAAGACGGCGATGGATTTCTACCACGCCATTGCCCGCGAAGATCACGCCACTGTCGGCAAGATCATCGACGACTTCTTCCTGCCGTACCTGGATATCCGTAACCGCAAGGCCGGTTACGCGGTGAGCATCGTCAAGGCCGGTGCGAAAATCGTGGGTTATGACGCCGGCCCTGTGCGTACGCCACTGACCGACCTGCTGCCGGAAGAGTACGAAGCCCTCGCTGCGCTGATCGACAAGCAAGGCGCGCAATAAATTATCCACAAGGCCGCTGAGCAATCAGCGGCCTTTTGCGTCAGGAGAAGATTCGTGTCCCAAGCAAAGCGTTTTGAGAACTACATCAATGGTGAATGGGTAACCGGCGCCGACTACTGCACCAACATCAACCCGTCGGATGTGTCCGACGCCATTGGCGAATATGCCAAAGCGGACGTGGCCCAAGTCAACGCGGCCATCGACGCTGCCCGCGCCGCGTTCCCGGCGTGGTCCACCTCCGGTATCCAGGCGCGTCACGATGCGCTGGATAAAGTTGGCAGCGAAATCCTCGCCCGTCGTGAAGAACTCGGCACCTTGCTGGCCCGAGAAGAGGGCAAGACCCTGCCTGAAGCCATTGGTGAAGTGACCCGCGCCGGCAATATCTTCAAGTTCTTCGCCGGTGAATGCCTGCGCCTGTCGGGCGATTACGTGCCGTCGGTGCGTCCGGGCGTCAACGTTGAAGTGACCCGTGAAGCCCTCGGTGTGGTGGGCCTGATCACCCCGTGGAACTTCCCGATTGCCATCCCCGCGTGGAAAATCGCCCCGGCCCTGGCCTACGGCAACTGCGTGGTGATCAAGCCTGCCGAACTGGTGCCGGGCTGTGCCTGGGCCTTGGCGGAAATCATCTCTCGCGCCGGTTTCCCTGCCGGTGTGTTCAACCTGGTGATGGGCAGTGGCCGTGTGGTCGGTGACGTGCTGGTCAACAGCCCGAAAGTCGATGGCATCAGTTTCACCGGGTCTGTGGGCGTTGGGCGTCAGATCGCCGTCAGCTGTGTCTCGCGCCAGGCCAAGGTGCAGTTGGAAATGGGTGGCAAGAACCCGCAAATCATCCTCGACGATGCCGACCTCAAGCAGGCGGTCGAGCTGTCGGTACAGAGTGCGTTCTACTCCACCGGTCAACGTTGCACCGCGTCGAGCCGCTTGATTGTTACTGCCGGAATTCACGACCAGTTTGTCGCCGCCATGGCCGAGCGCATGAAGTCGATCAAGGTCGGCCACGCATTGAATAGCGGCACCGACATTGGCCCGGTGGTATCTCAGGCCCAGTTGGATCAGGACATGAAATACATCGACATCGGCCAGAGCGAAGGCGCCCGGCTGGTGAGCGGTGGCGGCCTGGTGACCTGTGACACCGAAGGCTTTTACCTGGCGCCCACACTGTTTGCTGACAGTGAAGCGGCGATGCGCATCAGCCGTGAAGAGATCTTCGGCCCGGTGGCCAACGTGGTGCGCGTGGCCGACTACGAGGCGGCGCTGGCCATGGCCAACGACACCGAGTTCGGCTTGTCGGCGGGCATCGCCACCACCTCGCTCAAGTATGCCAACCACTTCAAGCGCCACTCCCAGGCTGGGATGGTGATGGTCAACCTGCCGACGGCGGGGGTGGATTACCACGTTCCATTTGGTGGCCGTAAGGGTTCATCCTACGGTTCGCGTGAGCAAGGTCGCTATGCGCAAGAGTTCTACACCGTGGTGAAAACCAGCTACATCGGTTCGTAACACGCAGCACCCTGTGGCACCGGCTTTATGTGGGAGCTGGCTTGCCTGCGATAGCATCACCTCGGTCTCGCTGACACACCGAGGTGCCTGCATCGCGGGCAAGCCCGGCTCCCACAGGAAAACAAAAAATCATTACCCGCAAAAAAAATAATTAGTGGGAGTACTTCTACATGCAAGCGACCAAGCCGACCCATGTCCGCTATTTGATCCTGCTCATGCTGTTCCTGGTGACCACGATCAACTACGCCGACCGGGCCACCATCGCTATCGCCGGCTCCAGCCTGCAAAAAGACCTCGGCATCGACGCGGTCACCCTCGGTTATATCTTCTCTGCATTCGGTTGGGCCTACGTGGCCGGGCAAATTCCCGGTGGCTGGCTGCTCGATCGTTTCGGCTCGAAAAAAGTCTATGCCTTGAGCATCTTCACCTGGTCGCTGTTCACCGTGCTGCAAGGCTATGTCGGTGAGTTTGGCGTCTCCACTGCAGTAGTCGCGCTGTTTATGCTGCGCTTCATGGTGGGCTTGGCCGAGGCGCCGTCGTTTCCGGGAAATGCCCGTATTGTTGCGGCGTGGTTTCCTACGGCTGAACGCGGCACTGCGTCGGCCATCTTCAACTCGGCCCAGTACTTCGCAACCGTGCTGTTCGCGCCGTTGATGGGCTGGATCGTCTATCGCTTCGGCTGGCATCACGTGTTTATCGTGATGGGCGTGATCGGCATTGTGTTCTCGCTGATCTGGCTGAAAGTTATCCACAGCCCGCGCCAGCATCCGATGATCAACGAGGCCGAGTTCAATCACATCGCCGCCAATGGCGCGATGGTCGATATGGACCAGGACAAGGGCAAGGGTAAGAAAACCGACGGGCCGAAGTGGGATTACATCCGCCAGCTTCTGACCAACCGCATGATGCTCGGCGTCTACCTGGGCCAGTACTGCATCAATGGCATCACCTACTTCTTCCTGACCTGGTTTCCGGTGTACCTGGTGCAGGAGCGTGGCATGACCATCCTCAAGGCTGGTTTCATTGCTTCGTTACCGGCGATCTGCGGCTTTATCGGCGGGGTGCTGGGCGGGGTGATTTCCGACTACCTGCTGCGCAAAGGCCATTCGCTGACCTTCGCGCGCAAGGCGCCGATCATTGGTGGCCTGCTGATTTCCAGCAGCATCGTGGCCTGCAATTACGTGGATATCGAATGGATGGTGGTGGGCTTCATGGCCTTGGCCTTCTTCGGCAAAGGCGTTGGCGCACTGGGTTGGGCGGTGGTGTCCGACACCTTGCCAAAACAAATCGCCGGGCTCAGTGGCGGCTTGTTCAACACCTTCGGTAACCTGGCGTCGATCACCACGCCGATTGTGATTGGCTACATCATCAGCACCACCGGCTCGTTCAAATGGGCGCTGGTGTTTGTTGGCGCCAACGCGCTGGTGGCGGTGTTCAGTTACCTGGTGATTGTCGGCCCGATCAAGCGCGTGGTGCTCAAGGAGCCGCCTACCCAGGGCCCTGAGTTGACCAACCTTTCTCAAGCGCATTCCTGAGGTTCGTGTGATGCAGTTGATTGAACATGCCGACTCGCCGCGCTCGATCCGTTTGCACGAGCGCGACAATGTGGTGATCGTGGTGAACGATCAAGGGGTACCCGCCGGTACCGAGTTTCCCGACGGCCTGGTCACCGTGGATTTCATCCCGCAGAGCCACAAGGTGACGCTGGAAGACATCCCCGAGGGCGGCCAGATTATTCGCTACGGCCAGACCATCGGTTATGCCCTGGCACCGATTCCCCGCGGCAGTTGGGTGCAGGAGGACCAGTTGCGCATGCCCACCGCACCACCGCTGGACAGCTTGCCGCTGTCCACCGAGGTGCCTGAAACCCAGGCACCCCTGGAGGGGTTTACCTTCGAGGGCTATCGCAACGCGGACGGCACCGTGGGCACGCGCAATATTCTCGGCATTACCACCACCGTGCAATGCGTTACCGGCGTGCTGGACCATGCGGTCAAGCGCATCAAGGATGAGTTGCTGCCCAACTACCCGCATGTCGATGACGTGGTGGCGCTGACCCACAGCTACGGCTGCGGCGTGGCGATTACAGCGACGGATGCCTACATCCCCATCCGCACCGTGCGCAACCTGGCGCGTAACCCCAACCTGGGCGGCGAAGCCTTGGTGATCAGCCTGGGCTGCGAAAAGCTCCAGGCTGGCCAGGTGATGCACGATAACGACAGCTCCGTGGACCTGAGTGAGCCGTGGTTGTATCGCCTGCAGGACTCCAGCCAGGGCTTTACCGAAATGATCGAGCAGATCATGGCGCTGGCCGCGGTGCGCTTGAAGAAACTCGACCAGCGCCGCCGCGAAACCGTGCCGGCCTCCGAGTTGATCCTGGGCATGCAGTGCGGCGGCAGCGATGCGTTCTCCGGCATCACCGCCAACCCGGCGCTGGGCTACGCCTCGGACCTGTTGCTGCGCGCCGGCGCGACGGTGATGTTTTCCGAGGTGACTGAAGTGCGCGATGCGATTTACCTGCTGACTTCACGCGCGCAAAACGAAGACGTTGCCCGCGAGCTGGTCAGGGAAATGGACTGGTACGATCGTTACCTGGCCAAGGGGGAAGCAGACCGTAGCGCCAATACAACGCCGGGTAACAAGAAGGGCGGGCTGTCGAATATTGTCGAGAAGTCGCTGGGTTCCATCGTCAAATCCGGCAGCAGTGCGATCAATGGCGTACTTGGCCCTGGCGAGCGCTTCAAGGAAAAGGGCCTGATCTTCTGCGCCACACCGGCCAGCGATTTTGTCTGCGGCACCTTGCAACTGGCGGCGGGGATGAACCTGCACGTGTTTACCACCGGGCGCGGCACGCCGTACGGGCTGGCGATGGCGCCGGTGGTGAAGGTTTCGACCCGCACCGAGCTGGCCCAGCGTTGGCCGGACCTGATCGATATCGACGCCGGGCGCATTGCCACGGGGCGCGCGAGTATCGAGGAGCTGGGCTGGGAGCTGTTCCACTTCTATCTGGATGTGGCCAGCGGCAAGAAGCAGACCTGGGCGGAGCGGCACAAGCTGCATAACGACATCACGCTGTTCAACCCGGCGCCCATTACCTGAGACCCGGCGCTAACCCTGTAGGAGCGAGCTTGCTCGCGAAAAACGCCAACGATAACGCGTGTTAACTGAATGAACGCGGCGCCTGGGAGTTTCTCGCGAGCAAGCTCGCTCCTACATTTGAAGTGCGTTGCCCACACGAACCCGCTCGTACTGGCTTATCATTAGCCAACTAACGACGCCCACCAAGGTTCTCCCCGGCATGCTGGCAATCTTCCTCACCACCCTCACCATCACCGCGCCGGTGTTCGCCATGCTGTTCCTGGGCGTGTTCTTAAAGCGCATCAACTGGATCAATGACAACTTTATCCACACCGCATCGTCCCTGGTGTTCAACGTGGCCATGCCGGCGCTGCTGTTCCTGGGCATTCTGCATGCCGACCTGCACTCGGCGCTCAAGCCGGGGCTACTCATCTACTTTTGCGTCGCCACCCTGGTGAGCTTTGCCATGGCCTGGGGCTGGGCGATCTTTCGTTGCAAACGCGAAGACCGAGGCATCTACGCCCAGGGCGCGTTTCGTGGCAACAACGGGGTCATCGGCCTGGCGCTAGCAGCCAGTATGTACGGCGACTACGGCATCTCCCTGGGCGCGATCCTCGCCGCGCTGGTGATCCTCTTTTACAACACGCTGTCGACCATCGTGCTGGCGGTGTATAGCCCGGTGATCAAGTCCGACCCGTGGAGCATCTTCAAAAGCGTAATGGCCAACCCGCTGATTATCAGCGTGATCGTCGCCACGCCGTTCGCGTACTTCCAGATCGGCGTGCCCGGTTGGCTTGAGAAATCCTTGCAGTACCTGTCCGACACCACGCTGCCGTTGGCGTTGATTTGCATCGGCGGCACCTTGTCCATGGCCGCGCTGCGCAAGAGCGGCAACATGGCCTTGAGCGCGAGCCTGATGAAGATGATCTGGCTGCCGGTGATCGCCACCCTGGGCGCGTGGTTGCTGGGGTTCCGAGGGCCGGAGTTGGGGATTCTGTTCTTGTATTTCGGCGCACCGACTGCGGCCGCGAGCTTTGTGATGGCCAGGGCGGCGGAAGGGAATCATGAGTTGGCGGCGGCGATTATCGTAATCACCACGCTGATGGCGGCTGTGACCACGAATATCGGGATTTTTGTGTTGCAAGCGGGTGGCTGGATCTAAGTTTTGCGCGGTCTTCAGGGCCATTCGCGAGCAAGCCCGCTCCCACATTCGACCGCATTCTCATGCTGAAACTCGGACAAATGTGGGAGCGGGCTTGCTCGCGAAGGCGATCGGGCAGTCACTGCTGATCGGCTTGGTACGCCTCAATCACTTCCTGCGCCGCCCGAAACGCATCAATCGCCGCCGGCACTCCGGCATACACCGCGCAATGCAGCAGCGCTTCGCGAATCTCCTCGACCGTACAGCCATTATTCAGCGCACCGCGCACATGGCCCTTGAGTTCCTGCGGGCACTTGAGAGCGGTGAGGGCGGCGAGGGTGATCAGGCTGCGGGTCTTGAGTGGCAAACCTTCGCGGTTCCAGACGCTGCCCCACGCGTGCTCATTGACGAAGTCCTGCAGCGGTTGGGTGAACGCTGTGGCATTGCCCAGGGCGCGGTCGACGAATACATCGCCCATGACCTGGCGACGCACTTCAACCCCGGGCTTTTTCTGATCGGTCATTGCGATTCCCTCTTGTGTTGGCGGTGCCAGGCGCGCAGTGAGGTGAACAACAGCAGAGCGCCTAACGCCGGCAGGACGTAATACAGCATCAATTGTTCAAGCTTGTTGGCCAGCGGCATGCCAGTGGTGAAGGCCATGACATGCAGGCCGTAGGCCAGGTACAGCCCCAGCAACACAAGCCCTTCGATGCGCGTTACCCGGTAACCGGTATAAAACACCGGCAGGCACAGGATGATGGCGCCGAGCATCACCGGTAAATCGAAGTCCAGGGCATTGGGCGAGACCGACAGCGGCGTCGGCGCCACCAGGGCGGTAAAGCCCAGCACGCCGAGCAGGTTGAACAGGTTGCTGCCGATCACGTTGCCCACGGCAATCTCCCGTTCGCCACGCAAGGCGGCGATCAGCGACGTGGCCAGGCACGGCAGCGAGGTGCCGACGCCGATCAACGTGAGGCCGATGACGCGCTCCGACAGGCCCAGGTCGCCCGCCACCTCCACCGCTGCGCCGAGCAACAAATGCCCGGCCAGCACCAGCACCAGCAAGCCGCCGAGCATCAGCAGCACACTGCTCAGCCATGGCGCTTTGGCCACGGTGTCGAGGGTGCGCGGGCGGCGGGAGTGGCGTGTCTGGTAATGCAATACGCCCAGGTAGGCCAGCAGCGCCACCAGCAGCACGGCGCCATCGAAGGGCGTCAGCATTTCATTGGCGGCCAGGATAAACACCAGCAGGCCGGCGACGATCATCACCGGGATATCCACGCGCACCAGCTGCCGCGAGACTCGCAGTGGAATGATCAGTGCGGACAAGCCCAGGGTCACGAGGATATTGAAGATGCTGCTGCCAATGACGCTGCCCACGGCAATGTCCGTGTTGCCAGCCAGCGTGGCCTGCAGGCTCACGGTCATCTGCGGCGCACTGCTGCCGAAAGCGACGATACTCAAGCCGATGATCAGTGGCCGCACCTTGAGGCTGGCCGCCAGGCGCACCGCAGCGCGCACCAGGATTTCAGCGCCGACGATCAGCAATATCAGGCCGCCCACCAGTTCGAGCAGGCTCCAGGGCGAGAGGGCGTTCAATCCGAAAATGCTCAAGGCTGCCTCGATCAGTTGTTCAGGGCTTGCACGCGAACCCGCGCGGTGCCGCTGCTCAGCATGCGCAGTTGCTCGGCAGCCTTGCGTGAAAGGTCGATCAGGCGCCCACGGGTATGCGGCCCGCGATCATTGATACGCACCACGACAGACCGATTGTTGTCGAGGTTGGTCACCTTGACCTGGGTGCCGAAGGGCAGGCGCCGATGGGCGGCGGTCAAGGCGTTCTGGTTGAAAGGTTCACCGCTGGCAGTTCTCTTGCCATGGTGCTTGGCGCCGTAATAGGAAGCGGTGCCGGTTTCGTCGTAGCCGTTGGGGTCGATGAGGCCGCTGGCGCAACCGGCCAGCAGGGAGGACAGGGCCAGGAGGCCGAGTAGACGCTTCATTGTCAGGAAGTCCCAGATGTAAATGTGGGAGCTGGCTTGCCTGCGATAGCATCGGCTCGGTGTAACTGAAACACCGAGGTGCCTGAATCGCAGGCAAGCCAGCTCCCACAAAAGGTCGGGGTGTAGGTGAAACTCCACTCCGACCATTTCACTGCAATCAGCCTTCGAGCTTGCTTTTGAGCAGTTCGTTCACCTGTTGCGGGTTGGCTTTGCCCTTGGAGGCTTTCATCGCCTGGCCGACAAAGAAGCCGAACATCTTGCCGCGCTTGGCTTCGTCTGCCGCGCGGTATTGCTCGACCTGCTCGGCATTGGCCGCGAGCATTTCATCGAGTACGGCCGAGATGGCGCCGCTGTCGGTGACTTGCTTGAGGCCACGCTTTTCGATGATCTCGTCGGCATTGCCTTCACCGGCGGCCATCGCTTCGAACACGGTCTTGGCAATTTTGCCGGAGATGGTGTTGTCCTTGATGCGCAGCAGCATGCCACCCAGTTGCTCGGCGGTAACCGGCGCTTCGTCGATTTCCAGGCCCTGTTTGTTCAACAGGCTGCCCAGCTCGACCATCACCCAGTTAGCCGCCAGCTTGGCGTCGCCGGCAATGCTCACGACTTTTTCGAAGTAGTTGGCTTGTTCACGGCTGGAGGCCAGTACGCTGGCATCGTAGACGGAAAGGCCGAACTGCTCCTGGAAGCGCTCGCGTTTTTGCTGCGGCAGTTCGGGCAGGGTGGCGCGGATATCATTGAGGAATGAATCCTCCAGCACCACCGGCAACAGGTCCGGGTCGGGGAAGTAACGGTAGTCGTTGGCTTCCTCTTTACTGCGCATGGCGCGGGTTTCGTCTTTGTTCGGGTCGTACAGGCGCGTTTGCTGGATCACCTTGCCGCCGTCTTCGATCAGCTCGATCTGGCGACGCACTTCGCTGTTGATCGCCTTCTCGATGAAGCGGAACGAGTTGACGTTCTTGATCTCGCAGCGGGTGCCGAACTCGACCTGGCCCTTGGGGCGGATCGACACGTTGCAGTCGCAACGCAGCGAGCCTTCGGCCATGTTGCCGTCGCAGATGCCCAGGTAGCGCACCAGCGCGTGGATGGTCTTGACGTAGGCCACGGCTTCCTTGGCACTGCGCATGTCCGGCTCGGACACGATTTCCAGCAGCGGCGTGCCGGCACGGTTCAGGTCGATACCGGTGGCGCCCGGGAATTCTTCGTGCAGGCTTTTGCCGGCGTCTTCTTCCAAGTGCGCGCGGGTCACGCCGACGCGCTTGATGGTGCCGTCTTCCAGGGGAATGTCCAGGTGGCCCTTGCCGACAATCGGCAGTTCCATCTGGCTGATCTGGTAGCCCTTGGGCAGGTCCGGGTAGAAGTAGTTCTTGCGCGCAAACACGTTGTGCTGGCCGATCTCGGCGTCAATCGCCAGGCCGAACATCACCGCCATGCGCACCGCTTCCTGGTTCAGCACCGGCAGCACGCCGGGCATGCCCAGGTCTACCAGGCTGGCCTGGGTATTGGGCTCAGAGCCGAACGTGGTGGCGCTACCGGAGAAAATCTTCGATTGGGTGGCGAGCTGGGTATGAATCTCCAGCCCGATCACAACTTCCCATTGCATAGTGTTCTCCTCAGAAGCCGGTAGGGGTGCGGGTGTGCCAGTCGGTGTTCAACTGGTACTGGTGCGCCACATTGAGCAGGCGGCCTTCCTGGAAATACGGGGCGAGCAATTGCACGCCCACCGGCAGGCCATCGACGAAACCTGCGGGCATGGACAACCCCGGCAAGCCCGCGAGGTTGGCGGTGATGGTGTAGAGGTCTTCCAGGTACTCGGCGATCGGGTCGCCGGTCTTGGCGCCGATCTTCCAGGCCAGGTTCGGCGCGGTCGGGCCGAGGATCACATCGACTTCTTCAAAGGCGGCCATGAAGTCGTTCTTGATCAGGCGACGGATTTTCTGCGCCTTGAGGTAGTACGCGTCGTAGTAGCCGGCCGACAGGGCGTAGGCGCCGACCATGATACGGCGCTGCACTTCACTGCCGAAGCCTTCGCCACGGGAGCGTTTGTACAGGTCGGTGAGGTCTTTCGGGTTTTCGCAGCGATAGCCGAAGCGCACGCCGTCGAAACGCGACAGGTTGGAAGACGCCTCTGCTGGCGCGATCACGTAGTAGGCGGGAATCGCGTGCTGGTTGTTCGGCAGGCTGATTTCCTTGATCACGGCGCCGAGCTTTTCCAGCTCTTTGATGCTGTTTTGCACCAGCTCGGCGATACGCGGGTCGAGGCCGGCGCTGAAATATTCCTTCGGCACGCCGATGCGCAGGCCCTTGATCGAGGTATTCAGGCTGGCGCTGTAGTCCGGCACGGGCTCGTCGATGCTGGTGGAGTCCTGTTTATCAAAACCTGCCATGCCTTGTAACAATATTGCGCAGTCTTCAGCGGTACGTGCCAACGGACCGCCCTGATCCAGGCTGGACGCATAGGCGATCATGCCCCAGCGGGACACGCGACCGTAGGTCGGCTTCAGGCCGGTGAGGTTGGTGAAGGCGGCTGGCTGGCGGATCGAACCGCCGGTGTCGGTGGCGGTAGCGGCGGGCAGGAAGCGCGCGGCCACGGCCGCAGCCGAGCCACCGGAGGAACCACCCGGCACGTGTTCCAGGTTCCACGGGTTTTTCACCGCGCCGTAATAGCTCGATTCGTTGGCCGACCCCATGGCGAATTCGTCCATGTTGGTCTTGCCCAGGGTCACGGCCCCGGCAGCGGCCAGCTTGGCGACCACAGTGGCGTCGTAGGGCGCCTTGAAGTTGTCGAGCATCTTCGAGCCGCAGCTGGTGCGAATGCCCTGGGTGCAGAACAGGTCCTTGTGGGCGATCGGTGCGCCGAGCAGCGCGCCGTTCTCACCGTTGGCGCGACGGACGTCGGCAGCCTTGGCCTGGCTCAGGGCCAGCTCCTCGGTGAGGCTGATGAAGCTGTTGACCTTCGGATCGAGCGCGGCGATACGCGCCAGCAAGGTCTGGGTCAGCTCTTCGCTGGAAAACGATTTGTCGGCGAGACCGCGGGCGATCTCGGCCAGAGTCATGTGATGCATGAAAGGCTCTTTCCCTTTAGTCGATGACTTTCGGAACCAGGTACAGGCCGTTTTCGACCGCTGGCGCGATGGACTGGTAGGCCTCGCGATTATTGCGTTCGGTCACGACGTCTGCGCGCAGGCGCTGGCTGGCTTCCAGTGGGTGAGCCAGGGGCTCGATGCCGTCGGTATTCACGGCTTGCATTTGGTCGACCAGCCCGAGAATGCTGTTCAGGGCTGCGGTGGTCTGTGGAAGATCGGCATCATTAAGGCCAAGCGAGGCCAAATGTGCGATTTTTTCCACGTCGGAGCGTTCAAGCGCCATGGGATTCTCCAGTGGAAAACAGAACGGAGGGCGTCCGTGTGTTAGATTGTCGGAACACTACCGCATTTCTACGGTCATAAGGCCGCGATTGTGGGGGTTGGTGCACAGAAAGTCGGCCAATTTAGCACATTGGCGCCTTGCCCAAAATCCCTGTCGTTGTTAGAGTTTGCCGCACTTTTTTACCCACGCGTTGCCTAGGGTCCTTTCCCCATGTTCAAGAAACTGCGTGGCATGTTTTCCAGCGATCTCTCCATTGACCTGGGCACTGCCAACACCCTTATTTACGTGCGCGAGCGCGGTATCGTTCTGAATGAGCCATCGGTTGTGGCCATTCGGACCCATGGTAATCAGAAAAGTGTCGTTGCCGTTGGCACCGAGGCCAAGCGCATGCTCGGCCGTACACCAGGCAATATTGCTGCCATTCGTCCGATGAAGGATGGCGTGATCGCCGATTTCAGCGTCTGCGAAAAGATGCTGCAGTACTTCATCAACAAAGTTCACGAAAACAGTTTCCTGCAGCCCAGCCCTCGCGTGCTGATCTGCGTTCCGTGCAAGTCCACCCAGGTTGAGCGTCGCGCCATCCGTGAATCGGCCCTTGGCGCCGGTGCCCGTGAAGTCTTCCTGATCGAAGAACCGATGGCCGCTGCGATCGGTGCCGGCCTGCCGGTTGAAGAAGCACGCGGTTCGATGGTGGTGGATATCGGTGGTGGTACGACCGAAATCGCCCTGATTTCCCTGAACGGTGTGGTGTATGCCGAATCCGTACGCGTGGGTGGCGACCGCTTCGACGAAGCGATCATTACGTATGTGCGTCGTAACTACGGCAGCCTGATCGGCGAATCCACCGCCGAGCGCATCAAGCAGGAAATCGGCACCGCTTACCCAGGCGGCGAAGTTCGCGAAGTCGATGTGCGCGGTCGCAACCTGGCCGAAGGCGTTCCACGTGCCTTCACCCTGAACTCCAATGAAGTGCTGGAGGCTCTGCAAGAGTCCCTGGCCACCATCGTTCAGGCCGTGAAAAGTGCACTGGAGCAATCGCCGCCGGAGCTGGCTTCCGATATCGCCGAGCGTGGCCTGGTACTGACCGGTGGTGGCGCCTTGCTGCGCGACCTCGACAAGTTGCTTGCCCAGGAAACCGGCCTGCCGGTGATCGTCGCTGAAGACCCGCTGACCTGTGTTGCCCGTGGCGGTGGTCGTGCGCTGGAAATGATGGATAAACACACCATGGACCTGCTCTCCAGCGAATAAGATTGCCTGGATGGTTCATGCTTGGTCGGCAGGCAGCACTTTGCAGTGCTGCCTGTTGGCGTTTATCTTCTTCAATCTGCATCCAGGCCGGTTTGATGCCGTATGAATAAAGAGAACATTTGCCTGGGAGGAGCGGCTTATTAAACCGCTTTTCGCCAAAGGCCCCTCATTGGGTGTGCGCTTATTGGTGCTGACCGTGCTTTCGGTCGCGCTGATGGTGGTCGATGCCCGCTTTGCACTGCTCAAGCCGGTGCGTAGCCAGATGTCGCTGGTGTTGATGCAGACCTACTGGATCACCGACCTGCCGCAACGTCTATTCCAGGGCGTGTCCAGCCAATTTGGCAGCCGCACCGAACTGGTCGCCGAGAACGAAAAACTCAAGACTGAAAACCTGCTGTTGCAGGGGCGCATGCAAAAGCTGGCGGCCCTCACCGAGCAGAACGTTCGGCTGCGCGAGTTGCTCAATTCTTCCGCGCTCGTCAACGAAAAGGTCGAAGTGGCCGAGCTGATCGGCATGGACCCCAACCCCTTTACCCACCGCATCATCATCAACAAGGGTGAGCGCGACGGTGTGGTGCTTGGCCAGCCGGTGCTCGACGCCCGTGGCCTGATGGGCCAGGTGGTGGAGTTGATGCCCTACACCTCGCGGGTGCTGTTGCTGACGGATACAACCCATAGCATTCCGGTACAGGTCAACCGTAACGGCCTGCGCGCCATTGCCAGCGGCACCGGCAACCCGGAACGCCTGGAGCTGCGCCATGTGGCCGACACCGCCGACATCAAGGAAGGCGACCTGTTGGTCAGCTCTGGCCTGGGCCAGCGCTTCCCGGCGGGTTATCCGGTGGCGACGGTCAAAGAGGTGATCCACGATTCCGGCCAGCCGTTCGCTATCGTTCGGGCGGTACCGACTGCCGCGCTGAACCGCAGCCGTTACCTGCTGTTGGTGTTCAGCGACAACCGTACCCCGGAAGAGCGCGCCAACGACGCCGCCCAGGCCCAGGAAGCGGAAGACCAGCAGAATGGCACCGCGCCCATCGTGCCGGCCACGGTGCCAAAACCGGCTTTTGTTGGTCCCCCTGCACCCGCGGCGACACCTGCACCAGCACCGGTGGCAACGCCCGCTCAACCGGCAGCGCACACGGCGCGCCCGGCTAAGCCGGCTGTAGCTAAACCGCCGACCGCGACCCCTGCCGCCGCTCCGACCACCACACGGCAGAGGGAGCAATAATGGCCGGTACTCATTCACGCAATGGCTGGATCGTCTGGCTGACCTTCGCCATCGGCTTGCTGCTCAGTGTTTCGCCGCTGCCGCAGTTCATGGAAATCCTGCGCCCGCTCTGGCTGGCCTTGTTGCTGGCGTTCTGGTCATTGAACCTGCCGCACAAGGTGGGCATGGTCACAGCGATGTGCCTGGGGTTGGCCGAAGATGTGCTGTATGGCACCTTGCTGGGCCAGAACGCGTTGATCCTCACCCTGATAACCTTCCTGGTGCTGTCGCTGCAGCAGCGCTTGCGCATGTTCCCGATGTGGCAGCAGTGCCTGGTGATCCTGGTGATCTTCGGCCTGGCGCAGTTGGTGCAACTGTGGCTCAGCGCGTTGACCGGCAACCGCCAGCCCACCCTGGCCTTGGTTCTGCCGGCGCTGGTCAGCGCCTTGTTGTGGCCCTGGATCAGCTTTGGCCTGCGTGGGCTGCGCCGTCGCTATAAAATCAATTGAATGGATTGCGAGGCTCTGCCTGGTTATCGAACCCCACAGGGAGAGGCTGCAATGAATTCGCTTTATCTGGCCTCGGGCTCCCCGCGGCGACGTGAACTGCTGGCCCAGATCGGTGTGCCCTTCACCCTGGTCAGCGCCGCTATTGATGAAACGCCTCTTAACAACGAACCTGCCGTTGCCTATGTCGAGCGCCTTGCGCGGGGCAAGGCGAAGGCGGGTTTTGTTGCGCTTGGCCACACCTCAAACACCTGCGTACTAGGGGCTGACACGGCGGTGATCGTGGATGGGCGGATCCTGGGCAAGCCGGTGGATCAGGCCGATGCGCTGGCCATGCTGATGGCACTTTCCGGCCGCGAGCATGAAGTGCTCACCGCCATTGCCCTGACCGACGGCCAGCAATGTGAAACCCGATGTGTCAGCAGCCGTGTACGTTTCCGCGAGGTTTCTGTGCAGGAGGCTACCACCTACTGGCACAGTGGCGAACCGCAGGACAAGGCTGGCGGCTATGCTATCCAAGGGCTGGGTTCGGTGTTTGTGGCCGGGCTTAATGGCAGTTATTCCGCCGTGGTGGGCCTGCCAGTCTGCGAAACCGCGCAACTGCTCGCCCAATTCGGCATACCCTGTTGGCAAAACCTTACCGTGTGCTGAACGCCGTATTCCAGCGCCAAGCCTTAAGCGACCGGTCACTATTGTGAAAACGCCTGAACGAGACCCAGCCATGAGTGAAGAGATTCTGATCAATATCACGCCGATGGAATCGCGCGTGGCGGTGGTAGAGAACGGTGTTCTGCAAGAAGTGCATGTCGAGCGCACCCAGAAACGCGGAATCGTCGGCAATATCTACAAAGGCAAGGTGGTGCGCGTATTGCCGGGCATGCAGGCGGCCTTCGTCGACATCGGCCTGGACCGTGCAGCGTTTATCCATGCCTCGGAAATTTCCCTGCGCGAAGGCCCTGCGGTGGAAAGCATCAGCGCCCTGGTGCACGAGGGCCAGAGCCTGGTGGTGCAAGTCACCAAGGACCCTATCGGTTCCAAAGGCGCCCGCTTGACCACCCAGCTGTCGATTCCCTCGCGCTATCTGGTGTACATGCCGCGCACCGCCCATGTGGGCATTTCCCTGAAGATCGAAGACGAAGCCGAGCGTGAGCGCCTGAAGAAGGTGGTCAGCGACTGCGTCGCCGCCGAGGGCATCAAGGAAGCGGGCGGGTTTATCCTGCGCACCGCCGCAGAAGGCGCTGGCGCGGATGAAATTCTCATGGATATTCGCTACCTGCGGCGTTTGTGGGACCAGATCGACGCACAGATCAAGACCATCGGCGCGCCCAGCGTCATCTATGAAGACCTGGGCCTGGCGCTGCGCACGCTGCGCGACCTGGTCAGCCCGAAGATCGAGAAAATTCGCATCGACTCGCGGGAAACCTTCCAGCGCACTACGCAATTTGTTGCCGAGTTGATGCCAGAAATCGCCGATCGCCTGGAACACTACCCCGGCGAACGGCCGATCTTCGACCTGTATGGCGTCGAAGACGAAATCCAGAAAGCCTTGGAACGCAAGGTGCCACTCAAGTCCGGCGGCTATCTGGTGGTGGACCCGGCAGAAGCCATGACCACCATCGACGTCAACACCGGTGCATTCGTGGGCCATCGCAACCTTGAAGAGACCATCTTCAAGACCAATCTCGAAGCGGCCACGGCTATCGCCCGTCAACTGCGCCTGCGCAACCTGGGCGGCATCATCATCATCGACTTCATCGACATGGAAGATGAAGAGCACCAGCGCCAGGTGCTGCGCACGCTTGAGAAGCAACTGGAGCGCGATCACGCCAAGACCAACATCATCGGCATCACCGAGTTGGGCCTGGTGCAGATGACCCGCAAGCGCACGCGCGAAAGCCTCGAGCAGGTGCTGTGCGAGCCGTGCAGCAGCTGCCAGGGCCGCGGCAAACTGAAGACTCCGGAAACGGTTTGCTACGAGATTTTCCGCGAGATCCTGCGCGAGGCGCGCGCCTACCAGGCCGAAGGTTATAGAGTACTTGCCAATCAGAAGGTGGTGGATCGCCTGCTGGACGAAGAGTCCGGTAACGTCGCCGAACTGGAGAGTTTTATCGGTCGCACCATTCGCTTCCAGGTCGAAACCATGTATTCACAGGAACAATACGACGTGGTGTTGCTCTGATCCCCAGCTGTGCACTTTCTTCGAGACCGGCAGACCTTGATCTGCCGTCCGCTAACTGTTTTTTGAGGGTCGCCTGACATGGAGCGTCTGATACGCTTTTTTGCCGCTTT
This sequence comes from Pseudomonas sp. FP215, assembly GCF_030687795.1. NCBI lineage: Bacteria > Pseudomonadati > Pseudomonadota > Gammaproteobacteria > Pseudomonadales > Pseudomonadaceae > Pseudomonas > Pseudomonas sp. FP215. Next base: position 5,128,471 of record NZ_CP117447.1, on the reverse strand, counting down.
GACCCGTTGGGGCCTGGGCCTGTGCGCGTTGCTGCTGGTATTGGCAGCGTTGTACGTGAGCCTGGGGCGCGAACTCACCCCGCTGGTGGCCGAATACCGCGCCGAAGTCGAAGCCAAGGCCCAGGCTGCGCTGGAGACGCCGCTGCATATCGGTAGCCTTGAGGGCCGCTGGAGCGGGTTTGCCCCGGTATTGCTGGCCCACGACGTCATGGTCGGCGAGGGTAGCAGTGCCTTGCGCCTGGACCAGGTGGAAGTGGTGCCGGATATGTGGGCCAGCCTGTTGGCCCGCGAAGTGCGCATCGCTCATCTGCAAGTCAGTGGCCTGCAACTGAGCGTCAAGGAAGACCAGGACGGCCGCTGGACGCTGCAAGGCTTGCCGGTGCAGGACGACCAGCCGTTGGACCCGCAACAGCTGCTGACGCGCATGCAGATGGTCAAGCGCGTGTCGGTGCTGGACAGCCAGGTGACCTTGCAACCCTTCGACCAGGCGCCGGTGACCGTGACCTATGTGGGCCTGAGCCTGCATACCGGCATGAGCCAGCAGCGTCTGGACGCTCGCCTGACATTGCCCGATGGCCAACCGTTGGCGGTCAGCCTGCGTAGCCGCATTCGCGCCAGCCAGTGGCAAGACGCTGAGGTCGATGCCTACCTGAGCCTGCCGCAAAGCGACTGGGCCAAATGGATTCCCGCCAGGCTGACCCAGCAATGGAAGCTGACGCAATTGAAGGCCGGCGGCGAGTTTTGGCTCAGTTGGGCCAAAGGCACGGTGCAAAGCGCGGCGGTACGCCTCAATTCGCCCCAAGTGAAGGGCAGCTACGCCGACCGTAAGCCGGTACACCTCGAAAACCTGGCCCTGACCGCCTACCTGCAGCGCAGTGACACTGGTCTCAAGGTACTGTTTGATTCCCTGGCGATGAACATCGGCGAAACCCGTTGGGAATCGCGCCTGCAATTGCAGCAAAGCCTGGCGACCGACAAGGAACAGGAAGTGTGGAAGTTGCAGGCCGACCGTCTCGACCTCACGCCCATCACACCGCTGCTCAACGCCTTGGCACCGCTGCCGGACGGCTTTGCCAAGGCCGTCGAACACCTCAAAGCTACTGGCCTGTTACGCAACGTGCTGGTGGACTTCCGACCCCAAGACACCACCGACCGCAAACTCAGTTTTGCCGCCAACCTGGAGCGTGTCGGCTTCGATGCCTACTTCGGCGCGCCGGCTGCACGCAATGTGTCCGGCAGCATCAGTGGCGACCTGGGCCAGGGCGAGTTGCGCATGGACAGCAAGGACTTCTCCTTGCATCTGTATCCGATCTTCGCCAAGCCGTGGCAATACATCCAGGCCAATGCGCGCCTGACCTGGAAGCTGGACAAGCAAGGCTTCACCTTGATCGCCCCGTATATCAAGGTACTGGGCGAGGAAGGCAAGGTGGCGGCGGACTTCCTGATTCGCCTGCATTTCGACCACAGCCAGGAAGACTACATGGACCTGCGGGTCGGCATGGTCGATGGTGATGGCCGTTTCACCCCCAAGTATCTACCGGCCGTGTTGAGCCCGGCGCTGGATGAATGGCTGCGCACGGCGATCCTCAAGGGCGCGGTGGACGAAGGCTTTTTCCAGTACCAGGGTTCGCTCAGCCACAATGCGCTGCCGGCGTCGCGCAATATCAGCCTGTTCTTCAAGGTGCATGATGCCGAACTGGCCTTCCAGCCGGGCTGGCCTCATGTGAACAAGGTCAATGGGGAAGTGTTCGTCGAGGAGAGCGGTGTACGCATTCTGGCGAGCAAGGGCCAATTGCTCGACACCCAGGTCAAGGATGTCTACGTCAATATCCCCCACGCCCCAGCGGGCGGGGACAGTCATCTGCTGCTCACGGGTGGGTTCTCCGGTGGTTTGGGCGACGGCCTGAAGATCCTTCAGGAAGCCCCGATCGGCACGGCATCTACGTTCGCTGGCTGGAAAGGCGAGGGCGACCTGCAAGGTAGCCTGGACTTGGACGTACCGCTGGCCAAAGGCACTGAGCCCAGGATCGTGGTGGACTTCAAGACCGACAAGGCGCGCCTGCAATTGGCGGAACCGCCGCTGGAACTGACCCAGCTCAAAGGTGATTTTCGCTTCGACAGCGCCAAGGGCCTGAGCGGGCAGAAGATCTCGGCCCAGGCGTTCGACCGTCCCATCACGGCGCAGATTTTTGCCGAAGGCAAGCCGGGCAATATCAGCACTCGCGTGACCGCCAATGGCCAGGTCACCGTCAAGCGCCTCACGGACTGGTTGAAAGTCAGCCAGCCGTTGCCGGTCTCCGGCGATATTCCGTACCAATTGCAAGTGATCCTCGACGGCGCAGACAGCCAGTTGATGGTCAATTCCAACCTCAAGGGTGTCGCGGTGGACCTGCCGGCGCCGTTTGGCATGCCGGCCAGCCAGGGCCGTGACAGCACCTTTCGCATGACTTTGCAGGGTGCTGAGCGCCGTTATTGGTTTGATTACGGCGAGTTGGCGAATTTCACTTTTGCCGCGCCGCCGGACAACTTCAATGATGGCCGCGGCGAACTGTTCCTTGGCGATGGTGATGCGGTGCTGCCCGGTGCCAAGGGCCTGCGCATTCGTGGCGTGCTGTCGGAGCTGGATATCGACCCCTGGAAGAAACTTGTGGATCGCTACGCGGGCAATGATCCCGGTGGCAATGCCAAGCAACTGCTCAGCGGTGCGGACTTCAAGGTGGGCAAGCTGACCGGGTTTGGTACCCAGTTTGACCAGGTCAGCTTGCAGCTTGATCGCAAGCCGGCAGCCTGGGGCCTGCAACTCGATAGCCAGCAAGCCAAGGGCACGGTGAACCTGCCGGACGCCAAGGGCGCGCCGATTGCGGTCAACCTCAAGTATGTGAAATTGCCTGCGCCAGACCCGACCGCGCAGGCGGACGAAAACGCGCCGGACCCGCTGGCCGATATCGACCCAAAAAGCATTCCGGCCCTGGATATTGCCGTCGACCAATTGTTCCAGGGTTCGGACCTGATCGGGGCCTGGTCGCTGAGGATCCGCCCGACCGCCAAGGGCCTGGCCTTCAATAACCTCGACCTTGGCCTCAAGGGCATGCTGCTCAAGGGCGCCGGGGGTTGGGAAGGTGCGCCAGGCGCCAGCAGCAGTTGGTACAAGGGCCGCCTCGATGGCCGCAACATTGCCGATGTGCTCAAAGGGTGGGGTTTTGCGCCTACGGTGACCAGCGAAGACTTCCACCTGGACGTGGATGGCCGCTGGCCGGGTTCGCCGGCCTGGGTCGGGCCCAAGCGGTTTTCCGGCAGCCTGGATGCCGCGTTCCGTAAAGGTCAGTTCGTCGAAGTGGAGGGCGGGGCCCAGGCATTGCGAGTGTTTGGCCTGCTTAACTTCAATTCCATTGGCCGGCGTTTGCGTTTGGACTTTTCCGACTTGTTCGGCAAGGGCTTGAGCTACGACCGGGTCAAAGGCTTGTTGGCCGCCAGTAATGGCGTGTTCGTGACCCGCGAGCCCATCACCATGACCGGGCCTTCCACCAATCTTGAGCTTAACGGCACCCTGGATCTGGTTGCCGATCGCGTCGACGCCAAGTTGCTGGTCACCTTGCCTGTGACCAACAACCTGCCGATTGCAGCGCTGATTGTCGGTGCGCCGGCCATTGGTGGTGCATTGTTTTTGATCGACAAGCTGATCGGTGACCGGGTTTCGCGCTTTGCCAGTGTGCAATACAAGGTGCAGGGCCCCTGGAAGGATCCGAAAATCACCTTCGACAAGCCATTTGAAAAGCCAAACTGAGAGCCTGTGGAGTAGCATGGCCCCATGCCCTGTATGGAGTGTCGGCCCATGTCCTTTGCGGTAATTCAAATGGTCAGCCAGAGTGACGTGCTGGCCAACCTCGCCCAGGCGCGTCGCCTGCTGGAACAGGCGGCGGCCGGTGGTGCGAAACTCGCGGTGCTGCCGGAGAATTTCGCGGCCATGGGGCGCCGTGACGTGGCCGACATTGGTCGCGCCGAGGCGTTGGGCCAAGGCCCTGTGCTGCCCTGGTTGAAACAGGCCGCCCGCGACCTCACCTTATGGATAGTGGCCGGCACATTGCCGTTGCCGCCCAAGGACCAGCCCCACGCCAAACCCAATGCTTGCTCGCTGCTGATCAACGATCAGGGTGAAATCGTCGCTCGCTACGACAAACTCCATCTGTTTGATGTGGACGTAGCGGACGCTCGCGGTCGTTATCGCGAATCTGACGACTATGCTTTCGGTAGCCAGGTGGTGGTGGCGGATACGCCGGTGGGCCGTGTGGGGTTGACGGTGTGTTACGACCTGCGTTTCCCGGAGCTGTACAGCGAGTTGCGCGCGGCGGGGGCTGAACTGATTACCGCGCCTTCGGCTTTCACGGCGGTGACTGGGGCTGCGCACTGGGATGTGCTTATTCGTGCGCGGGCCATTGAAACCCAGTGCTACCTGCTGGCAGCCGCCCAGGGCGGTGTGCACCCAGGCCCACGGGAAACCTTTGGCCACGCGGCGATTGTCGACCCTTGGGGCCGAGTGCTGGCGCAACAGGATCAAGGCGAAGCGGTGTTACTGGCCGAACGCGATAGCAGTGAACAGGCGTCGATACGGGCGCGCATGCCGGTGACCAATCACCGGCGCTTTTTCTCGCAGGGCGCGCAGCGGCCTGCTTCAGAACGATGAATTTAAGGCCAAACCTATGAGCGAGTTGTTGTCCTCAGTCAGTGATCACCTCCTGGCACCCGGTGGCGTGACCATCGAAAGCCTGCAAACCGTACTCGGCGATCTGGCCGGGCCGGGTATCGATGCGGCTGACCTGTATTTCCAGGGGCAGATTTCCGAGTCCTGGGCGTTGGAAGATGGGATCGTCAAGGAAGGCAGTTTCAACCTTGACCAGGGCGTAGGCGTTCGCGCGCAATCGGGTGAGAAGACCGGCTTTGCCTACAGCAATGCGATCACCCTGGAGGCCCTGGGCCTGGCGGCGCGTGCCGCCCGTTCGATTTCCCGTGCCGGCCAGAATGGCACGGTGCAGGCATTCAGTACCCAGGACGTGGCCCAGTTGTATGCGCCGGATAACCCCTTGGAAGTGATCAGCCGTGCGGAAAAGGTCGAGCTGCTCAAGCGTATCGACGCCGCTACCCGTGCCTTGGACCCGCGTATCCAGCAAGTGACCGTGAGCATGGCCGGCGTGTGGGAGCGCATCCTCGTGGCGTCCACCGACGGTGGGCTGGCGGCGGATGTACGGCCGCTGGTGCGTTTCAATGTGAGTGTGATCGTCGAACAGAACGGGCGCCGCGAGCGCGGTGGCCATGGTGGCGGCGGGCGCACCGACTACCGTTATTTCCTCGCTGACGACCGTGCCATGGGCTATGCCCGTGAGGCGCTGCGCCAGGCATTGGTCAACCTGGAAGCGATTCCGGCACCGGCCGGTACCTTGCCGGTGGTGCTGGGTTCGGGCTGGTCTGGGGTGTTGCTCCACGAAGCCGTGGGCCATGGGCTGGAAGGCGATTTCAACCGCAAGGGCAGTTCCGCTTACAGCGGGCGCATGGGCGAAATGGTTGCGTCCAAGCTGTGCACCATTGTCGATGACGGTACCCTGGCCGGCCGCCGTGGTTCGCTGAGTGTCGATGACGAAGGGACGCCAACCGAATGCACCACCCTGATCGAGAACGGCGTGCTCAAGGGCTACATGCAAGACAAGCTCAACGCCCGCCTGATGGGCGTGGCGCGTACCGGTAATGGTCGTCGCGAGTCTTACGCGCACCTGCCGATGCCGCGCATGACCAACACCTACATGCTTGGTGGCCAAAGCGATCCGGCAGAAATCATTGCCTCGGTCAAACGCGGTATCTACTGCGCCAACCTCGGCGGCGGCCAGGTGGATATCACCAGCGGCAAGTTCGTGTTCTCCACCAGCGAGGCGTACCTGATCGAAGACGGCAAGATTACCGCGCCGGTCAAAGGGGCGACGCTGATTGGTAACGGGCCGGAAGCCATGAGCAAGGTGTCGATGGTCGGTAACGACCTGTCGCTGGACAGCGGCGTGGGCACGTGCGGCAAGGATGGGCAGTCGGTGCCGGTAGGTGTCGGCCAGCCAACCTTGAAAATTGATGCGATCACCGTGGGTGGCACGGGGTCGTAGGAGCGGGAGCTTCGGGTGGCGAAGACCGCCACCCGGGGAAGAGGATCAGCGCAGGCCGCGTTGAGTCTCGTCCAGCTCACGGATGTACTTGAAGATTTTACGGCTGGTGGCCGGCGCCTTGTTATGCGCCAGCTCGTGCTGGGCCTGACGGATCAGGGAGCGCAATTGCTGGCGGTCCGCGTCCGGGTAGTCCAGTACGAATTTCTCCAGCACCGCGTCATCGCCCGAGATCAGGCGGTCACGCCAACGTTCCAGGTTGTGGAAGCGTTCGTTGTACTGGCGAGTGGAGGCATCGGTTTGATCGAGCAAAGTCAGAATGGCGTCAATGTCTTGGTCGCGCATCAGTTTGCCGATAAACGAGATATGCCGTTTACGCGCGATATTCGCGGTGTGCTTGGGCGCATCGGCCAGGGCCCGACGCATTTCGTCGGTCAGTGGCAGTTTTGCAACCAAATCCTTTTTGAGCGTCGTAAGGCGCTCGCCAAGGTCAACCAGAGCATGCAGCTCACGTTTGACCTGGGTTTTGCTTTTCTCCCCATCGAGGGAGTCGTCGTAAGAATCAACCATGGTGGCAGTCCGCAAAGAAACGCCGCCATGATAACCAGTCGGGGGCCGCTTGTCCGGCCCGGTCGCTCGATGGCCATTACCGAAAGCAGAATTTGAGTGGAGAAAACCATGAGTGCAGCCCAAAGCGTCGGTCCACAAGCGTTACCGGCACTGCAGGAACAAGTCGAGCAGATCCTTGCCGAGGCCAAGCGCCAGGGGGCCAGCGCCTGTGAAGTGGCGGTGTCGCTGGAGCAAGGGTTGTCGACTTCGGTGCGCCAGCGGGAAGTGGAAACGGTTGAGTTCAATCGTGACCAAGGGTTTGGCATTACCTTATATGCAGGCCAGCGCAAAGGCTCGGCCAGCACCTCGGCCAGTGGCCCCGAGGCGATTCGCGAGACCGTCGCCGCGGCACTGGCGATTGCCAAGCACACCTCCGAGGATGAAAGCTCGGGCCTGGCCGACAAAGCGCTGATGGCCAAGGATGTGCAGGATTTTGACCTGTTCCATGCCTGGGACATCACCCCTGAGCAAGCCATCGAACTGGCGCTGACCTGCGAAGCGGCAGCCTTCGATGCCGATGCCCGCATCAAGAATGCGGACGGCACCACCTTGAGCACCCATCAGGGCTGCCGCGTCTACGGCAACAGCCATGGCTTTATCGGTGGCTATGCGTCCACGCGTCACAGCCTCAGTTGCGTGATGATCGCCGAAGCCAATGGGCAGATGCAGCGTGATTACTGGTACGACGTAAACCGCCAAGGCGAGTTACTGGCAGACCCTGCAAGCATTGGCCTGCGTGCGGCGCAACGGGCTGCAAGCCGCCTGGGCGCGCGCCCGGTGCCGACCTGCGAAGTGCCTGTGCTGTTTTCCGCTGAGCTGGCCGGTGGTTTGTTCGGTAGCTTCCTGGGGGCGATTTCCGGGGGCAACCTGTATCGCAAGTCTTCGTTCCTGGAAGGCGCCATCGGCCAGAAGCTGTTCCCTGAGTGGCTGACCATCGACGAGCGCCCCCACCTGATGCGCGCGATGGGCAGTTCGTCGTTCGACGGCGATGGCCTGGCCACCTATGCCAAGCCGTTTGTCGAAAAGGGTGAGCTGGTGTCCTATGTGCTGGGCACTTATGCCGGTCGCAAGCTGGGACTGCCAAGCACCGCCAACGCGGGCGGCGTGCATAACCTGTTCGTGACCCATGGCGATGAAGACCAGGCCGCGTTGTTGCGGCGGATGGGGCGCGGGTTGCTGGTGACTGAATTGATGGGCCATGGCCTGAACATGGTCACCGGTGACTACTCGCGCGGTGCGGCGGGCTTCTGGGTGGAGAACGGCGAGATTCAGTTCGCCGTCCAGGAAGTGACCATTGCCGGCAATATGCGCGATATGTTCAAGCAAATCGTTGCCGTGGGTAACGACCTGGAACTGCGCAGCAACATCCGCACGGGTTCGGTGCTGATCGAACGCATGACGGTCGCTGGCAGCTAATCCTTCCAGCACGTCCCGAAAGGCGCGCCATCGCAAAGATGGCGCGCCTTTTTTATTGCAGCTCTTTTTGTGGGATCAATGGGCTACTCTTGTTTTGATTCTCAATATCATTTAATAATAAATATCATTACCGAGTGAGTATGGCTCATGAGTTCTGTCCTGCATGAGGATCCCTATCTGGAAAGCTGGCGTTGGATGAGCCGCCAGATTCGCTGTGGCCTGGATCCCAATGAACCTCGCCTGATCGAGCATTACCTCAACGAAGGTCGGTACCTGGCGTGTTGCACCGCAACCCATCCGTGGACGATCGCCGAAACCTCATTTCGCTTGTTGATCGACACTGCCAGCGATATCGCCTTGCCCTGGCATTGGCGCTCCCTGTGCATGGACCAGGCCTGGCGGCCACTGCGCGACCTGGAAAAACTCTCCCACTGTGCCTGCCGCCTCAAGCGCTGGCAGACCTTTGCCTGGCAATTGGCGAGCTGCGAATTACTGCCTTCGATTTCCGTTTCTGACTTGGTGCAAGGATCTAATGATGAGTAACACCCGTATCGAACGCGACAGCATGGGCGAACTGCGTGTGCCGCAAGAAGCTTTGTATGGCGCGCAAACCCAGCGTGCCGTGAATAATTTTCCGATCAGTCATCAACCCATGCCGGCGCAGTTCATCCGCGCCCTGATCCTGGCCAAGACCGCCGCCGCGAGGGTCAACGTCGACCTCAAGCAAATCAGCGAAGGGCAGGGCAAGGCCATTGTCGATGCCGCCCAAGGCCTGCTGGAAGGCGACTACATGCAGCATTTTCCGGTGGATATCTTCCAGACCGGCTCTGGCACCAGCTCCAACATGAACGCCAACGAAGTGATCGCGACCCTTGCCAGCCGTTTGCTCGGCGAGACGGTCAACCCAAATGACCACGTCAATTGCGGCCAGAGCAGCAACGACATCATCCCCACCACCATCCACGTCAGTGCCGCGTTGGTGCTGCACGAGCAAACACTGCCGGCCCTGTTGCATCTGGTGCAAGTCATCGAGCAAAAAGCCGAGGCGGTTCACCCGTTCATCAAGACCGGTCGCACGCATTTGATGGACGCCATGCCGGTGCGCATGAGCCAGGTGCTCAACGGCTGGGCGCAGCAGCTCAAGGCCAATATCGGCCACTTGCAGGACCTGCTACCGGCGCTGCAAGCATTGGCCCAGGGCGGGACGGCAGTCGGCACCGGGATCAACGCGCATCCCGAGTTTGCCGGGCGCTTCAGCCAGCAACTGAGCCTTTTGACCGGCGTGAAGTTCACCCCCGGCAAGAACCTGTTTGCGCTGATTGGCTCCCAGGACACCGCCGTTGCAGTCTCTGGCCAGTTGAAAGCCACGGCGGTGTCGCTGATGAAGATCGCCAATGACCTGCGCTGGATGAACTCCGGCCCATTGGCCGGCCTCGGTGAAATCGAACTGGAGGCGCTGCAGCCGGGCTCGTCGATCATGCCGGGCAAGGTCAACCCGGTCATCCCGGAAGCGACCGCCATGGTGGCCGCCCAGGTTATTGGCAACGACACAGTGATCACCGTGGCCGGCCAATCGGGCAACTTCGAGCTGAATGTGATGCTGCCGATCATTGCCCAGAACCTGCTCAGCAGCCTGGAGTTGCTGGCCAACTCCAGCCGGTTGCTGGCGGACAAGGCCATTGCCAGCTTCAAGGTCAACGAACCCAAGCTCAAGGAAGCGCTGTCGCGCAATCCCATCCTGGTCACCGCACTTAACCCGATCATCGGCTACCAGAAAGCCGCTGAAATCGCCAAGAAGGCGTATCAGCAAGGCCGCCCGGTGATCGATGTCGCCCTCGAACACACCGACCTGCCTCGCAGCCAACTGGAAGTCCTGCTGGACCCGGAAAAGCTCACGGCTGGCGGCGTGTAATCAACGACCCTGCTTTGGAGGCTCACCATGGAGCACTGGAAACGCACGATCGAACGGGCCAATCGCTGCTTTATGGCGGGTGAGCTGGTTGACGCTCGCGAGGCCTATCTGCAAGCCCTGGCCCTGGCTCAAGTGTTGTTCGAACGCTGGGCGGATGCTGACGAAGCAGTGGCGGCTTGCGTCATTTCCCATCACAACCTGGCGGACCTGCACTTGCGCCTGAACCAGCCTGAGGAAAGCGCGGAATACCTGTGCGCTATCCATCAGCGCCTATTGCAGACCATGCAGGACCCACGCCTGAGCCCGTCATTGCGCGAGGCCGCGCTGCGCCAGAGCAGCAAGACCTACGTCGAGCTGCTGAATTTCATCAGCGATCACGGCGAATATCCACGCACTCATCGGCTGCTGGGCAGTGCTGCGACGCCAACGTCCACGTCCCACTATGGAGCACATTGATATGACCTATACCTTGCCGGCCTTGCCTTACGCCTACGACGCCCTCGAGCCGCATATCGACGCGCAAACCATGGAAATTCACTACACCAAGCACCACCAGACCTACATCAATAACCTCAATGCCGCGGTCGAGGGCACTGAGTTCGCCGGCTGGCCGGTGGAGAAGCTGGTGTCCAGCGTCCAAACATTGCCGGAGAAATTACGCGCCGCCGTGGTCAACCAAGGAGGCGGGCATGCAAACCACTCGTTGTTCTGGGCGGTCATGTCACCGACAGGGGGAGGCAAACCCGAGGGTGCACTGGGCAAGGCCATCGACGAACAACTTGGCGGCTTCGACAGCTTCAAGGAAGCGTTTACCAAGGCGGCGTTGACGCGTTTCGGCAGCGGTTGGGCCTGGTTGAGCGTTACCCCACAAAAAACGCTGGTGGTGGAAAGCAGCGGCAACCAGGACAGCCCGCTGATGAGCGGCAATACACCCATCCTTGGTCTGGACGTCTGGGAACACGCTTACTACCTGCAATATCAAAACCGACGACCCGAGTACATCAATGCATTTTATAGCGTCATCAACTGGCCGGAAGTTGCCGCGCGCTATCAGGCGGCCTTGGCCTGACACTCACTCCATAACAAGATCTAAGGCCGACTATGGGCACTCAAACACTGGCGATCGGTAGCGTGCGAATGTTTCGTTATGCGTTTGGCACGCTGCTGCTATTGGCAGGTACTGCGTTATTGGTGGCCCATGGGCTGGCCTGGTTGAACCTGGAACCGCGCATCTTGCGTGCTTTGCAGGGCGGGGCGATCTGCGCGCTCGGCACCGCGCTGGGGGCGGTGCCGGTGTTGGTGATTCGGCGCATGCCGATGGCGCTGAGCGATACCCTGCTGGGCTTTGGGGCTGGTGTGATGCTGGCGGCGACCGCGTTTTCCCTGGTCGTGCCGGGTATCGCTGCTGCTGAAGGCCTGGGGCTGTCGCCCTGGGGCGCCGGTGGCCTGATCAGCTTCGGCATCATGCTCGGAGCGTTCGGCCTTTACCTGGTGGACCGCAAGGTCTCTGGCGCCAGCCCGGAAATGCTGGTGGGTACACCGGATAAGCCGGTTATCCCGCCGCGTATTTGGTTATTCGTGTTTGCCATCATTGCGCACAACATTCCTGAAGGCATGGCCGTGGGTGTGTCTGCGGGCGGAGGCATGGCGGATGCCGACAGCCTCGCCATGGGCATTGCCTTGCAGGATGTCCCCGAAGGGCTGGTGATTGCGTTGGTATTGGCGGGAGCGGGAATGTCGAGGGCCAAGGCCTTCCTGATTGGCGCTGCATCAGGCTTGGTTGAACCGGTATTTGCGGTGCTCTGCGCATGGCTGGTGAGCCTTGCCGAAGTGTTGTTGCCGTTGGGTCTGGCGCTGGCCGCTGGGGCAATGTTGCTGGTGGTGACTCATGAAGTCATCCCCGAGTCGCGCCGTAATGGTCATGAAAAGCTCGCCAGCCTTGGGCTGTGCCTCGGGTTTTGCCTGATGATGGTGATGGATACGGCGTTAGGCTGAGGATGGCTTTATCTATGTAGGAGCGAGCTTGCTCGCGAAAAACCTGAGAGCACTGCGTTAAACCAGGATGCCCGCGTATCGTTGACGTTTTTCGCGAGCAAGCTCGCTCCTACAGTAGGGGTTATTCGCCTTCGTCGAAGTAGTTGTTAATCAACTCGACCAGTGCGGCCATTGCTTCGTCTTCTTGCTCGCCTTCGGTGCTCAGATGGATCTTGGTGCCTTTGCCGGCCGCCAACATCATCATCGCCATGATGCTTTTGCCATCGACCATGGACTCTGGCGTGCGCCCTGCACGGATCTGGCAGGGGAACTGCCCAGCCACGCCGACGAACTTAGCCGACGCCCGGGCGTGCAGGCCCAGCTTGTTGATGATTTCAATTTCCCGAGCCGGCATCGCAGTGGTGTTCCTTTCAGCTTAGGTCGCGGTGGCGAACCTGGACGTTCTTGAGGGTTTGTTGCAGCACCTGGCCCAGTCGTTCAGTCAAATAGACCGAGCGGTGGTGGCCACCGGTGCAGCCAATGGCAATGGTGACATAGGCCCGATTGCTGGCGGCAAAGCGCGGCAACCATTTGAGCAGGTAGCTGGAGATGTCCTGGAACATCTCTTCTACGTCCGGTTGCGCGGCCAGGTAGTCGACCACAGGCTGGTCCAACCCCGACTGATCGCGCAGTTCCGGCTTCCAGTAAGGGTTGGGCAGGCAGCGCACGTCGAACACCAGGTCGGCGTCTACCGGCATGCCGCGCTTGAAGCCAAAAGACTCGACCAGGAACGCCGTCCCCGGCTCAGGCTGGTTCAGCAGGCGCAGCTTGATCGCATCGCGCAACTGATACAGGTTCAGGTTGGTGGTGTTGATCTTCAGGTCGGCCAGGTCAATGATCGGCCCCAGCAGTTTGGTCTCGTCCTCGATGGCTTCGGCCAGAGAGCGGTTGGCACTGCTGAGGGGGTGACGTCGACGGGTTTCGGAGAACCGCTTGAGCAGGGTTTCTTCGTCTGCATCCAGGTACAGCACGTCGCAATGAATGTGCTTGGCGCGCACTTCTTCCAGCAGTTCCGGGAACCGCGAAAGGTGGCTGGGCAGGTTGCGCGCATCAATCGAGACAGCCACCAGTGGCTGTGCCAATTCGGTATGGATCAATGCACGTTCCGCCAGCTCTGGCAGCAGGCCGGCCGGCAGGTTGTCGATGCAATAGAAGCCGTTGTCCTCAAGCACATTGAGGGCGGTGCTCTTACCGGAGCCGGAGCGACCGCTGACGATGATCAAACGCATGATTACTGCCCGTTTTGTTCATCCAGGACAACTTGGTACAACGCTTCATTGCTGGAGGCGCTGCGCAGTTTGTCGCGTACATCCTTGCGGTCCAGCATGCTGGCGATCTGCCGGAGCAGTTCCAGGTGCGCATCGGTGGCGGCTTGCGGGACCAGCAGAACGAACAGCAGGTCAACCGGGGCACCGTCGATGGCGTCGAAGTCGATGGGTTTTTCCAGGTGCAGCAGCGCGCTGACCGGGGTATCGCAGCCTTCGAGGCGGCAGTGAGGAATGGCGATGCCGTTGCCAAAACCGGTCGAGCCGAGTTTTTCACGAGCAATCAGAGCTTCGAAAACATCTTGCATCTCCAGCTCAGGCACTTGGCTGCTGATCAGGTTGGCAATTTGTTCGAGGGCGCGCTTTTTACTGCCGCCCGGCACGTTCACGAGGGAACGGCCGGGGGTCAGGATGGTTTCAAGTCGGATCATGGGGGGAGAGTTAACGACCTGTACCTTGCATCAGGTGCAGATTCTTTTCCTTATGCTTTATGAGTTGGCGGTCGAGCTTGTCGTAAAGGGAGTCAATTGCCGCGTACATGTCTTCATGTTCCGCATTGGCGACGAGCTTGGCATTCGGTACGTGCAGGGTGGCCTCGATTTTCTGCTTGAGCTTATCGACCTCCATGATGACCTGCACGTTGGTGATCTTGTCAAAATGCCCCGCAAGCTTGTTCAGTTTGCTCTCGGTGTATTCACGCAGGGGCTTGGTGACTTCCAGCTGGTGTCCACTGATGTTGACTTGCATACAGCTTCTCCTTCGTTGCCAGTGCATAAAGCGGTGGGCAGGAATACCCACCACTGGAACGCTGTGGCCCGCCCGTCACATCAACCGCTTACGCTCGCTGGAAGGCGCGATCCCTAGGGACTCGCGGTACTTGGCGACGGTTCGACGGGCGACCTGAATGCCTTGTGCCTCCAGTAAACCAGCGATCTTGCTGTCACTCAACGGCTTTTTCTGATTTTCCGCGGCAACCAGTTTTTTGATGATCGCGCGGATCGCCGTGGACGAGCATTCGCCGCCCTCGGAGGTGCTGACGTGGCTGGAGAAAAAGTATTTCAGCTCATAAATACCCCGTGGGGTATGCATGAATTTCTGCGTGGTGACCCGGGAAATCGTCGATTCGTGCATACCGACGGCTTCGGCGATGTCGTGCAGCACCAGAGGCTTCATGGCCTCGTCGCCGTATTCCAGGAAACCGCGCTGGTGTTCGACGATTTGCGTCGCGACTTTCATCAGGGTTTCGTTGCGGCTTTGCAGGCTCTTGATGAACCACCGCGCTTCCTGCAACTGGTTGCGCATGAAGGTGTTGTCGGCGCTGGTGTCAGCGCGGCGCACAAAACCTGCGTATTGCGGGTTGACCCGCAGGCGCGGTACCGACTCCTGGTTCAGCTCCACCAGCCAGCGCTCGTTGTCCTTGCGCACGATGACGTCGGGGACCACGTATTCGGCTTCGCTGGATTCGATCTGCGAGCCCGGACGCGGGTTGAGGCTTTGCACCAGCTCGATGACCTGGCGCAAGTCATCTTCCTTGAGCTTCATGCGGCGCATCAGTTGGCTGTAGTCACGACTGCCCAACAGGTCGATGTAGTCACTGACCAGGCGTTGCGCTTCGGTGAGCCATGGCGTCTTGGCCGGCAGTTGGCGCAGTTGCAGCAACAGGCACTCGCTGAGTGTGCGGGCACCGATGCCGGCGGGTTCGAATTGCTGGATGCGGTGCAGGACGGCTTCGATTTCGTCCAGTTCGATGTCCAGTTCCGGGTCGAAGGCCTCGAGGATCTCGTCGAGGGTTTCGTCCAGGTAGCCTTGGTTGTTGATGCAATCGATCAGGGTGACCGCGATCAGACGATCGGTATCGGACATCGGCGCCAGGTTCAGTTGCCACAACAAGTGGCTCTGCAGGCTCTCACCCACCGACGTGCGGGTGGTGAAGTCCCACTCATCATCATCGTTGCTCGGCAGGCTGCTGGCGCTGGTCTGGTAGACGTCTTCCCACGCGGTGTCCACGGGAAGCTCGTTGGGAATGCGTTCGTTCCAGTCGCCTTCCTCCAGGTTATCCACCGTCGGGGCGGTTTCCTGATAGGAGGGTTCCTGCACGTCGGGATTGGGTTTTTGCTCGATGTTGTCGGCCAGCGGATCTGCGTTGTCGAAGTCGTCGCCTTCTTCCTGGCGTTCGAGCATCGGATTGGACTCCAGGGCCTCCTGGATTTCCTGTTGCAGGTCCAGGGTCGACAATTGGAGCAGGCGGATGGCCTGTTGCAGCTGCGGTGTCATCGTCAGCTGCTGGCCCATTCTCAGGACTAGCGATGGTTTCATGGCAGGGGCTTAACACCTTATTCGCCGGCGCAATGCGCCATCCACGACAGGGCGCGTGAGCGCCAAACATAAGCAAATTATATGCCTGATCTCGGGGCCTTTGCCTAGAGCGCGGTAACAATAAAAAAACCGAGGTTTCCATTGACTCCCGCGCGCTCCAGGGAAAAGCGCGATACCCCTGTGTTTACAGGCGGAACTCGTGACCCAGGTACACTTCCTTCACCAGCTCGTTAGCCAGGATCGTCTCGGCATCGCCTTCGGCAATCAGTTGGCCATCGTTGACGATATAAGCGGTCTCGCAGATATCGAGGGTCTCGCGCACGTTGTGGTCCGTGATCAGCACCCCAATGCCCTTGGCCTTGAGGTGATGGATGATCTGCTTGATATCACCCACCGAAATCGGGTCGACACCGGCAAAGGGTTCATCCAGCAGGATGAATTTCGGCGCGGTCGCCAGGGCGCGGGCGATTTCCACGCGACGACGTTCACCACCGGACAAGCTCATGCCGAGGTTGTCGCGAATGTGGTTGATGTGGAATTCCTGCAGCAGGCTTTCCAGCTCCTGGCGACGGCCGTCGCGATCGAGTTCCTTGCGGGTCTCGAGGATCGCCATGATGTTGTCGGCCACCGACAGTTTGCGGAAGATCGACGCCTCCTGGGGAAGATAGCCGATACCTGCCCGTGCACGACCGTGCATGGGTTGGTGGCTGACGTCCAGGTCGTCGATCAATACGCGACCCTGGTCTGCCTGGACCAGCCCGACGATCATATAGAAGCAGGTGGTTTTGCCGGCACCGTTAGGGCCGAGCAAACCGACGATCTGGCCGCTGTCGATCGACAGGCTGACATCGCGTACCACCTGGCGGCTTTTATAGGCCTTGGCCAGGTGCTGGGCTTTCAGGGTTGCCATTACTCGGCCTTCTTCTTCGGCTGGATAACCATGTCGATGCGCGGGCGTGGCGAGGTGACCTTATTGCCATTGGCGCGACCGGCATTAGCGATCTGTTTCACGGTGTCGTAGGTGATTTTCTCACCTTCCGTGGAGTTGCCATCGGGGCTGAGCACCTTGGCCTGATCGATCAGGACAATGCGGTTCTGCAGGGCGTGATACTGGATGGTCTTGCCGTAGCCCTTCATCTTGCCGGTATCGGTTGCCGACTGCTGCTGTTCGAAGTAAGCCAGGTTGCCCACCGACGTCACCACGTCAATGTCGCCTGTGGGGGTGCGCGTCAGGGTCACTGTGTTACCGGTGATCTTCATCGAGCCCTGGGTGATGATCACGCCGCCGGTATAGGTGGCGACACCTTTCTTGTCATCGAGCTGTGCATCGTCAGCCGAGATGTGGATCGGTTGCTGGCTATCGTTCGGCAGAGCCCAGGCGCTCACGCTTCCCAGTGCTGCGCCCAGACCGAGCAAAATAGGGAGGGTTTTAACGAGCCTCATACTGTCCTCTTACGTTCGATAGCAGGTGTATCCTGCTTTCTTTCAAATACGCTTTCATTCCCTTGCCAGTCGATACACCGCCAGCGCCGTCGATTCTAACGTCTTGCTCGGTCTGCGCATATTGCTTCTGTGGGAATACGGTCATGCGACTGCTGGTAATGATGGTGTCACGGTTCTGCGCGTCTGTACGTGCGACGCGAACCGAGTCGATCAGTTCAACTTCGGTGCCGTCCGGGTTGACCTCGCCACGCTTGCTGGTGACGTGCCAGGGAAATTCGGTGCCGCGATACAGGTTCAGGTCCGGATTGGTCAGCAGGCTGACTTCGGAAGCCTTCAAATGCTCGACCTTGTCCGATGTCATCTCATACTGCACCTTGCCGTCGGGCAGGTACTGAATGCTGTAGGCATTGGTGGCGTAATAGTCGATAAGGCCTTCGTCAACCTGCGCAACAGGCTTGTCGAGAAAGCGCTCCGGGCTGATATTCCAGTAGCCCACCGCCAGGAGCAGCGCGGCGATGACCCCGAATAACAGGAAGTTGCGAATCTTTTTGCTCAGCATATAACGCTCTATAGGTAGGCGGCGTGGGCCGCTTCAAGACTGCCCTGGGCACGCAGGATCAACTCGCAGAACTCGCGGGCGGCACCTTCGCCGCCACGGGCGGTGGTGATGCCATGGGCGTGTTCGCGCACAAACGCTGCGGCATTCGCGACGGCCATGCCCAGGCCTACCCGGCGAATCACCGGCAGGTCGGGCAGGTCGTCGCCCAGATAGGCGACCTGTTCATAGCTTAGGTTGAGTTGGCCAAGAAGCTCGTCCAATACCACCAGTTTATCCTCGCGGCCCTGATACAGGTGAGGAATACCGAGGTTTTGTGCGCGGCGTTCCACAACCGGTGTTTTTCGACCGCTGATAATTGCGGTTTGCACGCCCGCTGCCATCAGCATCTTGATGCCTTGGCCGTCGAGGGTGTTGAAAGTCTTGAATTCGCTGCCGTCTTCGAGGAAGTACAGGCGGCCATCCGTCAGCACGCCGTCAACGTCGAAAATCGCCAGTTTGATGTTCTTACCGCGTTGCATCAGGTCGCTGGTCATTTACATCACTCCTGCGCGCAGCAAGTCGCCAAGGTTAAGGGCCCCGATCGGCCGATCATCGTGGTCGACCACGATAAGTGCGCCTATCCGGTGGTCTTCCATGATTTTCAACGCTTCGGCCGCGAGCATTTCGGCGCGGGCGGTCTTGCCGTGAGGGGTCATCACGGCGTCGATGGTGGCGGTATGGATATCAATGGTGCGGTCCAGGGTGCGACGCAGGTCGCCGTCGGTGAATATCCCGGCCAGCCGGCCATCGGTTTCGACGATGGCGGTCATGCCCAAGCCCTTGCGGGTCATTTCCATCAGCGCATCCCGCAAAAGGGTACCGCGTGGAACGCTCGGCAGTTCTGTGCCGCTGTGCATCACATTTTCCACTTTCAGCAACAGGCGACGGCCCAGTGCACCACCTGGATGGGAAAATGCGAAATCTTCGGCGGTAAACCCGCGAGCCTCCAGCAGCGCCACTGCCAGGGCATCGCCCATTACCAGCGCGGCGGTGGTAGAGGAGGTGGGCGCCAGGTTCAGCGGGCAGGCCTCGTGGGCCACGTGCACGTTCAGGTTGACGTCGGCGGCCTTGGCCAGCGTTGACTCAGGGTTGCCTGTAAGGCTGATCATCTGGATACCCAAGCGCTTGATCAGCGGCAACAGGGTCACGATTTCGTTGGTGGTGCCGGAGTTGGACAGCGCCAGAATCACGTCATCCTTGGTGATCATGCCCATGTCGCCGTGGCTGGCTTCGGCCGGGTGCACGAAAAACGCGGTGGTCCCGGTGCTCGCCAAGGTCGCGGCGATCTTGTTGCCAATGTGGCCGGACTTGCCCATGCCGACCACCACAACGCGGCCCTTGCTGGCCAGAATCATCTCGCAGGCGCGCACGAAATCCGCGTCGATATGCGCCAGCAAGCCTTCTACGGCTTCAAGCTCAAGGCGTATGGTGCGTTGCGCGGATTGAATAAGGTCGCTGGATTGGCTCATGTCTGAAATCGTATAGCCTGACGAAAAGTCGGCGATTATAGCGGTAATGATCAATTCCCTCACACAAGTTCGTCAGGCTTTGTGCGCCGGATAACTGAAAAGCACCGTCGGTAACATAGCAAGCAACGTTTTTTCCCTGTCTCAAATCTGAACCAGCGCTGTTCCGGCCTTGGGCGCTCTGTACCAGCAGTGATATAGTTCGCCGCCAGTTCGGTCCGCCCAACCCATGTGCCTTATTATTGCGCATC
This sequence comes from Pseudomonas sp. FP215, assembly GCF_030687795.1. Classification (NCBI taxonomy): domain Bacteria; kingdom Pseudomonadati; phylum Pseudomonadota; class Gammaproteobacteria; order Pseudomonadales; family Pseudomonadaceae; genus Pseudomonas; species Pseudomonas sp. FP215. The sequence goes on along the minus strand of NZ_CP117447.1, from coordinate 5,109,024 downwards.
AGTTGAAAACCAAAGTCGCACACATGGTGTCTGAGTGAAAGGCTGCATCCCAAGGAGATTAGATGAGTGCCGATAACGCCTACGCGGTCGAGCTGAAGGGCCTTACCTTCAAGCGCGGTACGCGCAGCATCTTCAATAACGTCGATATTCGCATTCCTCGCGGCAAGGTCACGGGCATCATGGGGCCTTCCGGTTGCGGCAAGACCACCCTGTTGCGCCTGATGGGCATGCAATTGCGCCCCAGTGCCGGGGAAGTGTGGGTCAACGGCCAGAACCTGCCGACGCTGTCGCGCAGCGATCTGTTCGATGCGCGCAAGCATATGGGGGTGCTGTTCCAGAGCGGCGCGCTGTTCACCGACCTCGATGTGTTCGAAAACGTGGCCTTCCCGCTGCGGGTGCACACCCAACTGTCCGACGAGATGATTCGTGACATCGTGTTGCTGAAACTGCAGGCCGTGGGCCTTCGCGGTGCCATCGACCTGATGCCAGACGAGTTGTCCGGCGGTATGAAGCGCCGTGTTGCCCTGGCGCGGGCCATTGCCCTCGACCCACAGATCCTCATGTACGACGAGCCATTCGTGGGTCAGGACCCGATCGCCATGGGCGTGTTGGTGCGCCTGATCCGCCTGCTCAACGATGCATTGGGGATCACCAGTATCGTGGTGTCCCACGACCTGGCCGAAACCGCGAGCATTGCCGACTACCTCTATGTAGTAGGTGACGGTCAGGTGCTGGGGCAGGGTACGCCTGAAGAGTTGATGAACGCCGATAACCCGCGCATTCGCCAATTCATGACCGGCAACCCCGATGGCCCGGTGCCTTTTCACTTTCCGGCAGCGGACTACCGCTCAGATCTTCTGGGGAAGCGCTGATGCGCAAGACATCTCTTATCGAGAAGGTTCGCCTTTTCGGTCGTTCGGGCATCGACATCGTCGAAGTGCTGGGGCGTTCGACCATTTTCCTGTTCCACGCCTTGCTGGGGCGCGGCGGCATCGGCGGCGGCTTTGGTCTGCTGGTCAAGCAGCTGCACTCGGTGGGGGTGATGTCCCTGGTGATCATCGTGGTCTCCGGCGTGTTCATCGGCATGGTGCTGGCGCTGCAGGGTTTCAATATCCTGTCCAGCTACGGCTCGGAGCAGGCGGTAGGGCAGATGGTGGCCCTGACTCTGTTGCGTGAGCTTGGCCCCGTGGTCACCGCCTTGTTGTTTGCGGGGCGTGCAGGTTCGGCGCTGACTGCTGAAATCGGCAATATGAAGTCCACCGAGCAGCTGTCCAGCCTGGAAATGATCGGCGTGGACCCGCTCAAGTACATTGTTGCCCCGCGCCTGTGGGCCGGCTTCATTTCCCTGCCATTGCTGGCGATGATCTTCAGCGTGGTGGGTATCTGGGGCGGTTCGTGGGTGGCGGTTGACTGGCTGGGGGTCTACGACGGCTCCTACTGGGCCAACATGCAAAACAGCGTGACCTTCACCGGTGACGTGCTCAACGGCATCATAAAGAGCATTGTCTTTGCCTTTGTGGTGACCTGGATTGCCGTATTCCAAGGCTATGACTGCGAGCCCACTTCAGAGGGGATCAGCCGTGCCACTACCAAGACCGTTGTGTACGCCTCGCTGGCGGTACTGGGCCTTGACTTCATTTTGACCGCCTTGATGTTTGGAGATTTCTGATGCAAAACCGCACTGTGGAAATCGGTGTCGGCCTTTTCTTGCTGGCTGGCATCCTGGCTTTACTGTTGTTGGCCCTGCGAGTCAGCGGCCTTTCGGCCAGCCCTACCGCCGATACCTATAAACTTTACGCGTACTTCGACAATATCGCCGGTTTGACGGTCAGATCCAAAGTGACCATGGCCGGTGTCACCATCGGCAAGGTCACGGCAATCGATCTGGATCGCGACAGCTTTACCGGTCGGGTGACGATGCAACTGGACAAGAAGGTAGATAATCTGCCGACTGACTCCACAGCATCTATCCTCACTGCGGGGTTGCTGGGCGAGAAGTACATCGGTGTCAGCGTGGGCGGGGAAACAGCCCTGCTCAAGGATGGTTCGACCATCCACGACACACAGTCGTCGCTGGTGCTTGAAGACCTGATCGGAAAATTTTTGCTCAATACGGTCAATAAAGACGCCAAATGAGGAATCTGTTCATGATCTCTACCTTGCGACGTGGCCTGCTGGTACTGCTTGCAGCATTGCCGATGATGGCCAACGCGGCAGGTTCTGCCCACGATTTGGTGCAGGACACCACCAGCAGAATGCTGGCTGACCTCAAGGCTAACAAAGAACAGTACAAGCAAGACCCTTCCCAGTTCTACAAGGCGCTTGACGCCATCGTTGGCCCTGTGGTCGATGCTGAAGGTATTTCCAAAAGCATCATGACGGTCAAATATTCGCGCAAGGCTACGCCTGCGCAGATGCAGACGTTCCAGGAGAACTTCAAGAAGGGTCTGTTCCAGTTCTACGGCAACGCCCTGCTGGAGTACAACAACCAGGGCATTATCGTTGACCCGGCCAAGGACGAGACTGGCGACCGCGCCGAAGTCGGGATGAAAGTCTCCGGCAGCAATGGTGCCGTTTATCCAGTGTCCTACACCCTGACGAAGATCAACGGCGAGTGGAAACTGCGCAACGTGATCATCAACGGTATCAACATCGGCAAGCTGTTCCGTGACCAGTTCGCTGACGCGATGCAGCGCAATGGCAACGACCTGGACAAGACCATCAATGGTTGGGCCGGTGAAGTGGCCAAGGCCAAGGAAGAAACCGACAAAGCTGCCGGGAAGCCTGCGCAATGACCGAGTCGGCTGTTCGTATCGGCGACGCCGGCGAGCTGTTCCTCAGCGGCGTGCTGGATTACCGCACCGGGCCTGACCTGCGCAAGCAGGGCCAGGCGCTGATCAAGGCCAGCAAGGCGCCAGAACTGGTGCTCGATTGCTCGGCGGTGACCAAGTCCAGCAGTGTCGGCCTGTCGTTGTTGCTGTGCTTCATGCGTGATGCCGAGGCGGCGAAAAAACCGGTCAGCATCCGTGCGTTGCCGGAAGACATGCGTGAAATTGCCGAAGTTTCCGGTTTGACCGAACTGCTGGCGCATCCTTAATACACATTATTAGAAAAGCCCCCCGTCAGAGTCCTGCTATGCGGGGTTCGCAGGCGCGGGGCTTTTTTGTATGATGTGCGACCCGTGCGCACTGGGCGCCGATAGAGGTTGAGCATGCAGGCCCTAGAAGTTAAGAGCTTCCTTGAAGGAAAGCTGCCGGAAACGAACATAGAAGTTGAAGGCGAAGGCTGCAATTTCCAGCTGAACGTGATTAGCGATGAACTGGCGGCATTGAGCCCGGTCAAGCGTCAGCAGCAGATCTATACCCATTTGAACCCATGGATCGCCGATGGCAGCATCCACGCGGTCACTATGAAATTTTTCAGCCGCGCGGCCTGGGCCGAGCGCACCTGAGCCCCCAAGGCGTCGAGATTCTTATGGATAAATTGATTATTACCGGCGGTGCCCGCCTTGATGGCGAGATCCGCATTTCCGGTGCGAAAAACTCCGCCTTGCCGATCCTGGCAGCGACCCTGCTGTGCGATGGCCCAGTGACTGTGGCCAACCTGCCGCACTTGCACGACATTACCACCATGATCGAGCTGTTCGGTCGCATGGGCATTGAGCCGGTGATCGACGAGAAACTGGCCGTCGAAATCGACCCGCGCACCATCAAGACCCTGATCGCACCGTACGAACTGGTGAAAACCATGCGTGCGTCGATCCTGGTGCTGGGCCCGATGGTTGCCCGTTTCGGCGAAGCCGAAGTGGCCTTGCCTGGCGGTTGCGCCATTGGTTCGCGTCCGGTCGACCTGCACATCCGTGGCCTTGAGGCCATGGGCGCAGTCATCGATGTCGAAGGCGGCTACATCAAGGCCAAGGCGCCGGAAGGCGGCCTGCGGGGCGCGAACTTCTTCTTTGATACCGTCAGTGTGACCGGTACCGAGAACATCATGATGGCCGCTGCCCTCGCCAACGGTCGCAGCGTGCTGCAGAACGCCGCGCGCGAGCCGGAAGTGGTCGACCTGGCCAATTTCCTCAACGCCATGGGCGCGAAGGTTTCCGGCGCTGGCACCGACACCATCACTATTGATGGGGTAGAGCGCCTGCACACTGCCACCTACAAAGTCATGCCTGACCGCATCGAGACCGGCACCTACCTGGTTGCCGCCGCCGTGACCGGTGGCCGTGTGAAGGTCAAGGACACCGATCCGACCATCCTTGAAGCCGTCCTGGAAAAACTCAAGGAAGCCGGCGCAGAGATCACCACCGGCGAAGACTGGATCGAGCTGAACATGCACGGCAAGCGGCCGAAAGCTGTCAACGTGCGTACCGCTCCGTACCCGGCGTTCCCGACCGACATGCAAGCGCAGTTCATCTCCCTGAACGCGATTGCCGAAGGCACCGGTGCCGTGATCGAGACCATCTTCGAAAACCGTTTCATGCACGTGTATGAACTGCACCGCATGGGCGCCAAGATCCAGGTCGAAGGCAACACCGCCATCGTCACCGGCATCGACAAGCTCAAGGGCGCGCCAGTCATGGCCACCGACCTGCGTGCTTCGGCCAGCCTGGTAATCTCGGCACTGTGCGCCGAAGGCGACACCCTGATCGACCGCATCTACCACATAGACCGTGGTTACGAGTGCATCGAAGAGAAACTGCAGATGCTCGGCGCAAAAATCCGCCGCGTACCGGGCTAACCCCCACTGCACTGTAGGATGTAGGAGCGAGCTTGCTCGCGAAGAGCTCATGGTCACCGCGTGAAGTCTGAATAAACGCGTTATCGTTGACGTTCTTCGCGAGCAAGAACTAGGCGTCCCCCTCGCTCCTACAAACACTGGTTTGTTTCAAATCGAGGCTGTCATGGCCTCGATCTGTGTCTGGCGCCGTTTGCGACCGGACAGCAATAGCCTGATGAAGGACTGACATTTCCCATGTTGACCATCGCACTGTCCAAGGGCCGCATCCTTGACGACACGTTGCCGCTTCTGGCTGAAGCGGGCATCGTGCCGACCGAGAATCCGGACAAGAGCCGCAAGCTGATCATCCCCACGACCCAGGACGACGTGCGCCTGCTGATCGTGCGGGCTACCGACGTGCCGACCTACGTTGAACATGGCGCCGCCGACCTGGGGGTTGCCGGCAAGGACGTGCTGATGGAGTACGGCGGCCAGGGCTTGTACGAGCCCTTGGACCTACGCATCGCCCTGTGCAAGCTGATGACTGCCGGCCGTGTCGGTGATGTCGAGCCCAAGGGCCGCCTGCGGGTCGCCACCAAGTTCGTCAACGTCGCCAAGCGCTACTACGCCGAGCAAGGCCGTCAGGTCGATATCATCAAGCTCTACGGCTCCATGGAGCTGGCGCCGCTGATCGGCCTGGCCGACAAGATCATCGACGTGGTCGACACCGGCAACACCCTGCGCGCCAACGGTTTGGAGCCCCAGGATTTCATCGCTGACATCAGCTCCCGCCTGATCGTCAACAAGGCATCGATGAAGATGCAGCACGCCCGTATCCAGGCGTTGATCGACACCCTGCGCAAGGCAGTGGAGTCGCGACACCGCGGTTGACTCACCCGCGTAGCTGAAAAGCTGCGCCCGTCTATCCGCCTCATAGCCAGAATTCTCAGGTGCCCAAGCGGAAACGACTGCTAGTTTAGGGCGCCTGAGTTTTTGCCAATTCTATTGAGGCCCTCGCTATGACCACGTCCACTGCAATTGCCCGACTCAACGCTGCCGACCCGGATTTCGCCCATCATCTGGATCATCTGCTGAGCTGGGAAAGCGTGTCCGACGACTCGGTCAACCAGCGGGTGCTCGACATCATCAAGGCCGTGCGCGAGCGCGGTGATGCGGCGCTGGTGGACTTCACCCGCCAGTTCGACGGGCTGGACGTAAAGTCCATGGCCGACCTGATCCTGCCGCGTGAACGCCTGGAGCTGGCGCTGACGCGCATTACCGCACCACAGCGCGAAGCCCTGGAAGTCGCAGCGGCGCGGGTACGCAGCTATCACGAGAAACAGAAGCAGGACTCCTGGAGCTACACCGAGGCCGACGGCACGGTGCTGGGCCAGAAGGTCACGCCACTGGACCGCGCCGGCCTGTACGTGCCGGGCGGCAAGGCGTCGTATCCATCGTCGGTGTTGATGAATGCGATCCCGGCCAAAGTTGCGGGCGTGACCGAAGTGGTCATGGTGGTGCCGACCCCGCGTGGCGAAATCAACGAGCTGGTGCTGGCTGCCGCCTGCATCGCCGGCGTCGACCGCGTGTTCACCATCGGTGGCGCCCAGGCCGTCGCGGCGCTGGCCTATGGCACCGAAAGCGTGCCGAAGGTCGACAAGGTGGTTGGCCCTGGCAACATCTACGTCGCCACCGCCAAGCGCCATGTGTTTGGCCAGGTCGGTATCGACATGATCGCCGGCCCTTCGGAAATCCTTGTGGTGTGTGACGGCCAGACCGACCCGGACTGGATCGCCATGGACCTGTTCTCCCAGGCGGAGCACGATGAAGACGCTCAGGCGATCCTGGTCAGCCCCGATGCCGAGTTCCTCGACAAGGTCGCCGCCAGCATCAATAAACTGCTGCCCACCATGGAGCGTGCCGAGATCATCGAGAAGTCGATCAACGGCCGTGGTGCGCTGATTCTGGTGCGTGACATGGAGCAGGCCATCGAAGTGGCCAACCGCATCGCACCGGAGCACCTGGAACTGTCCGTAGCGGACCCTCAGGCCTGGTTGCCGTCGATCCGTCACGCCGGGGCGATCTTTATGGGGCGCCACACCAGCGAAGCCCTGGGCGACTACTGCGCCGGCCCCAACCACGTGTTGCCGACCTCCGGCACTGCACGTTTCTCGTCGCCGCTGGGGGTGTACGATTTCCAGAAGCGCTCGTCGATTATCTTCTGCTCGCCACAAGGCGCTTCCGAGCTGGGCAAGACCGCCTCGGTGCTGGCCCGTGGTGAATCCCTCAGCGCGCACGCACGCAGCGCCGAATACCGCATCGTCAAGGGAGAGTAAGGCATGAGCAAATTCTGGAGCCCTTTCGTCAAGGACCTGGTGCCTTACGTACCCGGTGAGCAACCGAAGCTGACCAAGCTGGTCAAGCTCAACACCAATGAAAACCCCTACGGCCCATCGCCCAAGGCGCTGGCGGCAATGCAGGCCGAGTTGAATGACAACTTGCGCCTGTACCCAGACCCCAACAGCGACCTGCTCAAGCAGGCCGTGGCCAGGTATTACGGGATCGACGCCGGCAAGGTGTTCCTGGGCAACGGTTCCGATGAAGTCCTGGCGCACATCTTCCATGGCCTGTTCCAGCACGATCTGCCGCTGTTGTTCCCGGACATCAGCTACAGCTTCTATCCGGTGTACTGCGGCCTGTACGGCATCACGTTCGACGCGGTGCCATTGGACGAGCAGTTCCAGATTCGCGCCGCTGACTACGCCAGGCCCAACGGCGGGATCATCTTCCCCAACCCGAACGCGCCCACCGGCTGCGTACTGGCGCTGGACGCGGTAGAGCAGATCCTCAAGGCCAGCCCGGATTCGGTGGTGGTGGTCGATGAAGCCTATATCGACTTCGGCGGCGAAACCGCCATCAGCCTGGTCGATCGTTACCCGAACCTGCTGGTAACCCAGACCCTGTCCAAATCGCGCTCACTGGCCGGTTTGCGCGTAGGCCTGGCCGTGGGCCACCCAGACCTGATCGAGGCGCTGGAGCGGGTCAAGAACAGCTTCAACTCCTACCCGTTGGATCGGCTGGCGATTGTTGGTGCGGCGGCCGCGTTTGACGACCGTGAATACTTTGAGAAGACCTGCAAGTGGGTGATCGACAGCCGCAACCAGGTTGTCGCGCAATTGGAGAGCAAGGGGTTTGAGGTATTGCCGTCGGCGGCGAACTTCATCTTCGCGCGTCACCCGCGGCATGACGCTGCAGGGCTGGCCGCCAAGTTGCGCGAGCAAGGGGTGATTGTGCGGCACTTCAAGCAGGAGCGGATTGCCCAGTTCCTGCGGATCAGTATCGGGACGCCGGAGCAGAACCAGGCGCTGATCGACGGTCTCGGCGAGCTCTAATTTTTACAGGCTGTAAGGGCCTCATCGCGGGCAAGCCCGGCTCCCACAGGATGCTGCATTTCCCTGTGGGAGCCGGGCTTGCCCGCGATGAGGCCATCAGCTACACCAGAAAACTTAGATCAGCGGCTCATCATCCGGCTTCTTGTTCTTCCAGCCATCATTGCCCGGCAGCAGCAAGTTCAAGCCAATCGCTACCACCGCACACAGGGCGATGCCCTTGAGGCCGAAATCATCCGGGCCGGTGCCGGTACCCACCAGCACACCGCCAATCCCGAACACCAACGTTACCGACACAATCACCAGGTTGCGCGCCTCACCCAGGTCGATCTTGTGGCGAATCAGCGTGTTCATCCCCACCGCAGCAATCGAGCCGAACAGCAGGCAGAGAATCCCGCCCATCACCGGCACGGGGATGCTCTGCAGCAGCGCGCCGAACTTGCCGATGAACGCCAGACTGATGGCAAACACTGCCGCCCAGGTCATGATTTTCGGGTTGTAGTTCTTGGTCAGCATCACGGCGCCGGTCACTTCGGCGTAGGTGGTGTTCGGCGGGCCGCCAAACATGCCGGCAGCCGTGGTGGCAATACCGTCACCCAGCAGCGTGCGATGCAGGCCAGGCTTTTTCAGGTAATCGCGGCCGGTCACGCTGCCTACCGCAATCACACCGCCGATATGCTCGATCGCCGGGGCCAGGGCCACCGGGACGATAAACAGGATCGCCTGCCAGTTGAACTCCGGTGCGGTGAAGTGGGGCAGGGCGAACCACGGTGCCGCGGCGATTTTCGCCGTGTCGACCACACCAAAGTAGAACGACATGGCAAAGCCCACCAGCACACCGGAAATGATCGGCACCAGGCGGAAAATGCCCTTGCCGAACACGGCCACGATCAAAGTGGTGAGCAGCGCTGGCATCGAGATCAGCATCGCGGTCTGGTAATGGATCAACTCGGCACCGTCGCCGGACTTGCCCATAGCCATATTGGCGGCAATCGGCGCCATGGCCAGGCCGATCGAGATGATCACCGGGCCGATCACCACGGGCGGCAGCAGCCGGTCGATAAAACCGGTGCCCTTGACCTTCACGGCCAGGCCCAGGAACGTATAGACGAAACCCGCCGCCATCACCCCGCCCATGGTCGCCGCCAGGCCGAACTGGCCCTTGGCGAGAATGATCGGGGTGATGAACGCGAAGCTCGATGCCAGAAATACCGGCACCTGCCGCCCTGTCACCACCTGGAACAGCAACGTGCCCAGGCCTGCGGTGAACAGCGCGACGTTTGGATCAAGACCTGTGATCAGTGGCATCAACACCAACGCGCCAAATGCTACGAAGAGCATTTGTGCGCCAGACAGGATCTGGCGCCAAAGCGGGTCGTTGAATTCATCCTGCATGCTCACGCGTCCTTCTGCTTGGTGCCGAAGATCTTGTCACCGGCATCGCCAAGGCCCGGGATGATGTAGCCGTGTTCGTTCAGGCGCTCATCGATGGACGCGGTGTAGATCTGCACGTCCGGGTGGGCCTTCTCGACGGCGGCGATGCCTTCGGGCGCGGCCACCAGCACCATGGCGCGGATGTCCCGGCAACCGGCTTTTTTCAGCAGGTCGATGGTGGCAACCATGGAACTGCCGGTGGCGAGCATCGGGTCGATGATCATGGCCAGGCGTTCGTTGATTTCCGGGACGAGTTTTTCCAGGTAGGTGTGGGCCTGCAGGGTTTCTTCATTGCGGGCCACGCCCACGGCGCTGACCTTGGCGCCCGGAATCAGGCTGAGTACACCTTCAAGCATGCCGATACCGGCGCGCAGGATCGGCACCACGGTAATTTTCTTACCGGCGATTTTCTCCACCTGTACGGGACCGGCCCAACCGGGGATCTCGTAGGTTTCCAGGGGCAAATCCTTGGTGGCTTCGTAAGTGAGCAACGCTCCGACTTCCTGAGCAAGCTCACGGAAGTTCTTCGTGCTAATGTCGGCACGGCGCATAAGGCCGAGTTTGTGTCGGATCAGCGGGTGGCGGATCTCGCGAGTGGGCATAGGAAAGGCTCCGGCGGCGGGCAAAAAAACCGGCCTAGATTAATCTATCCGAGGGTGTTGTCCTATAGACATCAAGTACGTTAGTCCATAAAGGCTTGATTGGAGCGCACGAGAAGCGTACCTTCGCCCGCTTTTCTTGCCACAGCACCCCCTTGGAGAGCGCCATGTCTGCTGATCTCGAGCATATCCGTCAAATCATGCACGAGGCTGACTGCCTGTACACCGAAGCGCAGGTCGAAGCAGCGATCGCCAAGGTCGGCGCGCACATCACCCGCGAAATGGCCGACACCAACCCGGTGGTCTTTTGTGTGATGAACGGTGGCCTGATCTTCGCCGGTAAATTGCTCACCCACCTGCAATTCCCACTGGAAGCCTCTTACCTGCACGCCACCCGCTATCGCAATGAGACCAGCGGCGGCGACTTGTTCTGGAAGGCCAAGCCGGAAGTGTCGTTCATCGACCGCGATGTGCTGATCATCGATGACATTCTCGATGAAGGTCACACCCTGGGTGCGATCATCGACTTCTGCAAACATGCCGGCGCACGCAAAGTGCACACCGCCGTGCTGATCGACAAAGACCACGACCGCAAGGCGCGCCCAGAGCTCAAAGCCGACTTTGTCGGGCTGCCGTGCGTTGACCGTTATATCTTCGGGTATGGCATGGACTACAAGGGCTACTGGCGTAACGCCAATGGCATCTACGCCGTTAAAGGAATGTAATCGATGGCCCGCTTTCTTGATCAGACGCTGTTTGCCGAGTTGGCCGAGAAAGCGGCCGCCAATCCCCGTGGCCGTCAAAACGTTAACTTCCATGAGATGCAAGAGCCTTGTCATCGCATGGCGGTTGGTTTGCAGCCCAGCACCTATGTGCAGCCTCACCGTCACCTGAGCGCCGATAAGGCTGAGACCTTGCTGGTGCTCAAAGGGCGTCTGGGTATCCTGATTTTCAGCGAGACAGGTGAGGTGTTGAGCACGCGTGTATTGCAAGCGGGCGGGGAATGCCAGGGCGTTGACCTGTCGCCCGGCGTGTTCCACGGCCTGGTGGTGCTTGAGCCGGACAGCATCATGTTTGAATGCAAGGCTGGCCCTTACCGCGCTGTCGGTGAAGGTGAACTGGCCGACTGGGCGCCCCGCGAAGGCGAAGACGGGATGGCGGAGTATCATCGCTGGATGCTTGCCCAGTTCGGCTGAAATCCAGATGTAGGAGCGAGCTTGCTCGCGAAAAACGTCAACGCTAACGCGTGCTTCCTGAATAAACGCGACGCCTTTGAGTTTTTCGCGAGCAAGCTCGCTCCTACAGGTATTAGGGCAAGCCCCCTCCCACATCCGGCGTCGCGCAGGTAGACTTCAAACCCCGTGTAAATGTCTGCAGGCTGGAGTCGGTAATGCGTAAAGATAAGAAACAGGTGATTGGCGACGAAATCGGTGACGACCAGATCAAGTTGTTCCTGGACTTCGAGCCGGTTGATGCGACGTCGCCGTCCCTGCACAAACTGATCAAGGCTTATCGCGGCCTGCGTATCGACGACTTCGAGCGTTTCCTGGGCTTTTTCAAAGAAGCAGGCCTGGACCTGGATGGCCAGGACGAGCATGGCCAGACCTTCGTCGACCTGATCAAGGACCAGCGCAACGCCGCCGAATACATCGAGCTGATCGACAACGCCCGCGGCTGATTATCAAAGCCACAAAAAAACGCCCCGGCCTCATAAGAGTCCGGGGCGTTTTGCTTTTACCTGTAGGAGCGAGCTTGCTCGCGAAGAACCTGAGAGCGCTGCGTTAATCCACTTGCGCTGCGTTATCGTTGACGTTTTTCGCGAGCGAGCTCGCTCCTACAGGGTCCACCAGCTCAAGGCTGATGTTGTTTTGCGTGTTGATCTTGCGATACAGCTCGGCGTCCGTCTCCAGCACTTTCTCGCGCGCCGGGAAGATCTCGTGCAGCTTGGTAGCCCATTCACCGGCGGCTTTCTCCGGGAAGCAGCGCTCGATCAGCTCGAGCATGATCGAGACGGTCACCGAGGCACCTGGGGAGGCGCCCAACAGCGCCGCAAGCGAGCCGTCCTTGGCCGCGACCAGTTCGGTACCGAATTGCAGCACGCCGCCTTTCTTCGGGTCTTTCTTGATGATCTGTACGCGCTGGCCGGCCACTTCCAGGCGCCAGTCTTCGGCTTTCGCCTCGGGGTAGAAGCGACGCAGGGATTCCAAACGCTGCTCCATGGACTGACGCACTTCGCTGACCAAGTACTTGGTCAGGTCCATGTTGTCGCGGGCCACGGCCAGCATCGGGCCGATGTTGCCGGCGCGAATCGACATCGGCAGGTCAAGGAACGAGCCGTGCTTGAGGAACTTGGTGGTGAAACCGGCGTACGGCCCGAACAGCAGGGATTTCTTGCCATCCACCACGCGGGTGTCCAGGTGCGGCACGGACATCGGTGGCGAGCCCACGGCAGCCTGGCTGTAGACCTTGGCCTGGTGCTGCTTGACCACTTCCGGGTTGTCGCAACGCAGCCACTGGCCGCTCACCGGGAAGCCGCCGAAGCCTTTGCTCTCTTCGATGCCCGAGGCCTGCAGCAACGGCAGTGCCGCACCGCCAGCGCCAAGGAACACGAACTTGGCGTCGACGTCACGGCTGTTGCCGCTGTTGACGTCCTTGATGCTCACGGTCCAGCCCGCGCCGTTGCGCTTGAGGCCGGTCACGCGCTTGCAGTACTTGACCTGGGCGTCTGGCGAACTGGTCAGGTGGCTGAGCAGTTGGTTGGTCAGGGCGCCGAAGTTGACGTCGGTGCCGTTCATCACGCGGGTGGCGGCGATTTTTTCGTCGAGCGGGCGGCCGGGCATCATCAGCGGCATCCACTCGGCCATTTCACTGCGGTCTTCGGTGTAGTGCATGTCCGAAAACGCGTGGTGCTGGCTGAGGGTCTCAAAGCGCTTCTTGAGGAAAGACACGCCTTTGTCACCCTGCACGAAGCTCAGGTGCGGCACCGGGCTGATGAACGACTTGGACGAGCCAAAGGTGCCCTTCTTGGTCAGGTAAGCCCAGAACTGCTTCGACACCTCGAACTGGGTGTTGATGTGCACGGCTTTCTTGATGTCGATGGAACCATCGGCGGCCTGCGGCGTGTAGTTCAGCTCACACAGCCCCGCGTGGCCGGTACCGGCGTTGTTCCACGGGTTGGAACTCTCCGCGGCACCCGAATCCATCAGCTCAACGACTTCCAGCGTGAGGCCGGGGTCGAGCTCTTTGAGCAGTACGGCCAGGGTGGCACTCATGATGCCGGCCCCTACCAGTACTACGTCGACTGCTTCGTTATGCGCCATTTAACGCGTCTCCAAAATCTGCAGCACCAAATTGTCGGCATGGCTGCCAGGAGTGACGGGGCGGTTCACGTGTTGCCCCAGGTTACCCATGGCCAGGATCGCCATGTCCGATTCGCAATTCTTTGCAACTTCAGCACACGCTTCCTGCCGGGCTAATCTGCCTATGAACGCATTCATGGGCGCCTGTGGCAATTCGACTTATGGTCAAAGCGTGCGATTCGTGCAACCAATCCGTAGCGGACAGGCTCAAGCTCCGGTTTTTGAGGCGTGCTCGGTCCTGTGTAATGGGGCTGTTCCAGACGCTGATGGTGCTTGTACAAACGCCAAACTATTCATTTGCTCGCCACACTCTTGTGAAGTTGTGAAAACCCGTTTTTTCACGCTCTTTTGAAGACGTGAACCTCAAAAAAGGGCTGCCCCAGCCTGGCACCTGGCCCGCAAACCTCTGCCGACACGCGGCAAAACGGGCAAACAACTCAAGTGGCCGAGCGCAATGGCAGCTCTGGCAGATTCGATAAAAGACGGGGTGGTTTGCAAAGGAAACAGCAAGCACGCCAGCTTCACTCGATCTGTGTGGGCGGCTCTCTGTGGGCGATTTTGGGGGCTAATGCCTGGGCATTAACGATGCTGCGAGGCCCGATCAGGAGACGTCCTTATAATCGGGGGGAGATTGTAGCGAAGAACGCCAGGGAAATGGGCGTGTTTTATGACTTTTATTAGGGCGCCGGTCAGGAGGCCAACGCTTGCCGGTGCCGTGGGCGAAAAACCTGTGGGCTCACCCGGGCGCTGGCCGGCAGTGGACGGTGCATCCAGCCCAGGTGAGTCTCGGTCACTTCCACCCAGCCTTCACCGACGGGCGGCAGGCTGCATTGCTTGAAGGCCAGGCAATGACCGTGGGCATCGAGCAGGGCAAAGTGGCGATGACGGGCGTGCGACATAAACAGGGTCTTGAGAAGGCGCATGGCTGTGTACCTGGTGTGTTACATGCTTGAAGGTTGCCAGTGTGGCATGACACTGGGGTGACGAATTTATGCGAATTTGTAATTTGCGCAGGGGCTTCAGCCGCCGTTCAGGATCGCTGGTGAGTGGCGCGCGTGCACCGTTATACTGGCGACCTGTCTGCACCTAGTCCTGGAGAAATGCGATGTTGCAACGCCTGTTGTTCGGTTTGATCACTGTGACCAGTTTGACCCTTGTCGGCTGCGCCAACAGCCCGCAACAACTCAGCCCGCAACCTAAAGTCACCGCGCCGTTGGCTGCGGTAGGCCACGGCCAGCCGGTGTCGGTGCGCGTGGTCGACGGTCGTCCGTCGCCAACCCTGGGCTCGCGTGGCGGCCTGTACCCTGAGACCGCACTGATTTCGGTGACCGGCCAGGATGTGCTGCCCAAGTTGCAGGCCCAGGCTGAAGCCGCCGTGCGTTTGTTGGGCTTTACGCCGACCAACTCACCAGGCGTGCCGCAACTGACCGTGACCCTGGCCGAGCTGAAATACCAGTCGCCCAAAGACGGCTTGTACGTGACCGAGGCTTCCATCGGCGCCACCTTCAAGTCCGACGTCAGCGCCGGTACCCGCCGCTACAGCGGCCGCTACGCTGCCTCGCTCAACCAGCGTTTCGGCATGTCGCCCAACCAGGAAACCAACACCAAGCTGGTCAGCGACGTGCTCAGCGATGCCTTGACCCGCCTGTTCAAGGACCCAAGCATCGGTCAACTGCTCAGCGCGCAATAAGCCGCACACAAAAAACCGGGCTCATCGCTGAGCCCGGTTTTTTTGTGCCTGGCGTTTGGTCATGCCGCCGTATCGACATAAAAGTCCAGCATGCTCACACCGGTGAGCAAATCCAGCTCCGGCAGGTCGGCATGCTGGTGCCCGCCGAGGGCGCAATACACCAGCCAATGGCGGTCCTGAACATTGAACGCGAGGCTGCCGATCAACGCCTCCTGTTCCTCGCTCTGGGCGATCAGGTACAGCCGATCCTGGTTTTGCGCATGCAACATGACAAGCTCCTCAAGCGTCGAAGGGCAACAGAGTGGCTTGTTAAGGTGACGTTCAGGTGACGGCGTAAATTACTGGATACATTAGCCGTCCATGGGGAAGGAGCATTAAAGGCGCAGGAGGCGACTGTCGTTCAGGTGTGTATCTGGACCGATACCCGAATACTGATTCACCGAGGTTTGCGATGGCGCTGCCCGCACTGCTCATTAATATTGTTGCCCTGTTGGTTGCCTGCTCGGGTGCCTGGGTGCTGTTCATCACCCGCCTGCATGCCCAGCGTGCGATGGCCGACCTGGCCCTGCGCAGCGAAGAGCGCGCTATCGACCAACCGATGCTGTTTCTGGATACGCGCACCGAACGGGCGCATCGCCTGGCGTACCGCGTCGGGTTCGCCTGCCTTGGCCTGGCCCTGGCCATCTCCTGGCTCAGCACCCACCTCTAATTCCACTGCAAAACCCAATGTGGGAGCGGGCTTGCCCGCGAATGCGGTGTGTCAGCTAGTGAATTTTTAACTGAACCACCGCTATCGCAGCATAGTATCTACACAACTCTGTAGGCTGCGCAGCAAACGGTAACCACGATGCGAAGCGAGCCGCTCTTGATCTTGATCTGCTTTTGATCTTAGGCGCCCCGTTAAACCACGCTGGCCGGAATTCGACAGGGATTTGGGGGGGTAAACCGGCAGGGATGCCGGTTTAGCCGCCCCGCGCCATGGATGGCGCGTGGCGGCGGCCCCCCAAATCACTGGCGGATTACGGGCACACCGAGCCTAGGCGAGGTGCCGAGTGGTGGGGCAAGAGCGTTTTGCTTACTTTTGCGCTGTTCAAAAGTGAGCCGCCGTCAGGGCGGAACCTTAAGTGGCCGTTACCTAAATAATGGATATTTACCCGGTCCAGCTGTGTTGACTGTTAGGCCGTCTTCGCAGGCAAGCCAGCTCCCACACAAGCCTGCTCACCTATTGGGTTGGGTGTTTACAGCGGGATCCCAGCCTTGACTCGGTATTGGTTGCGTACCGGCGTCGCATACTGCACCACCAGGTAAGGCCGGTGCTCCGCCGGGCACTCGTTCAAGCGCCGTTCCCATTCCGCCTTGGCCTTGGCCAGCTCATCGGCCGGGAACACATCCGCCGCCTTGGGCACCTGCAGTTGCGGGTCGGCATCACTCCACTGCGCGTACGCCAAGTAGTGCACCGGGAACAACCGATAGCCGCCCAGGATCTGCCGGTCCATTTCCGCTGCCAGCAGCTTGGTGTCTTCAAACCGCTCGGTGATCGGCGGCGCAAAGTTCACGTGCACCCGGCCTTTATAGCCGGTAATGCCCAGGGCAATGCTCACATCATCCTCGCCCGGTGCCTTGGTGTAGGTGCCGGTGGTGGCGCGGATATACAGCTCGCGGGCCTTGGCGGCATCGCAAGGGTCGTATTCGTAGCTGATGGACACCGGCGTCAGGTTCAACGACTGGATCACCTCGGCAAACGGCTCGTCCTTGCGGCTGACGTGGAACATCTTGAGGATCGCCGATTCGGTCCGGTCATCGCCATCCTTGGCCCGGCCTTCAGCCTGGGCGATCCAGATCGACTGGCAGTCGTTGCGGATCGAATGGTTGATGTAGGCCGACAGCAGGTTGTAAGCCGCCATCTTCTCCTTTCGCCCGGTGATCGAACGGTGCACGATGAAGCTCTTGTTCAGGCGCATCAGGTCGCTGACAAACGGCTTTTGCAGCAGGTTGTCGCCGATGGCGATGCGCGGCGTCGGCAGCCCGGCGTGGTACACGGCGTAGTTGACGAAGGCCGGGTCCATCACGATGTCGCGGTGGTTGGCCAGAAACAGATAAGCGGTGCCGGATTTCAGCTGCTCGACGCCGGTATAGGTCACGCCGTCGGTCGCCCGGTCAATGGTGTGGTCGACGTAGTACTCGACTTTGTCCTGCAGCGTGGCCACGGTGGTGACGCCGGCGAACTCGCGGCGCAGTTTGCGCGCGATCATCGGCTTGAGCAGCCAGCCCAGGGCGCCGGCAAAGCGCGGGAAGCGGAAGTGGGTCAGGATGTCCAGAAAGGCCTTGTCACTGAACAGACGCGCCAGCACTGCCGGGACTTCGCTGTCGTTGTAAGGTCGGATGGTATCGAATTCGCCCATCATGCTCTCTTGTTAGAAACGGCTAGGGTAAGTAAAGGAAATAGCAGGGGCGGCGTGAGTAAACTGGCTCTGCCGGAAATAGCCCTGTAAATAGACCGGCGATTATACGCACAAGTCACCTGGGAGACTGCGATGCTGGAAACTGCGATGTACGATTGTCCTTATTGTGGCGAAGCGGTCGAGACAACGGTGGATTTGTCTGGCGGGGACCAGACCTATATAGAAGACTGCCAAGTGTGTTGCCGGCCGATCACGTTCGACCTGCAAGTTCATGGTGAAGAGTGGATGCTTGAAACCCGCAGCGAAAATGAATAACAGGTACGCCCATGCAGCGAATCTACGAACCGGAAAACCTCATGGAGGGCGAGTTGCTCCAACAGATGCTTGCCAGTGAAGGCATCGAGGCGCACCTGGTGGGGCGCCATTTGCTCGGCGGCACGGGCGAGTTGCCGATATTCGGCTTGCTGGGGCTGGAGGTCGACAACGACCAGGCCGCCTGCGCCCGCGAGCTGATCACCGCTTATATTGGCGCGCAACCGTTGCCCGGCGACGAACCCGACAGCTTCCCCGACGTATTGGTCTGTTAGGCTGTCAGTCGGTTTACCCCAAGAGTCGTGTTGCCCCATGTGTGGACGTTATGCCCTGTTTCGCTGGAACCCTGCCTTTGCTGCCTTGCCCGGCTTCCCCGCCGACCAGCAGGCTCAGTGGA
Organism: Pseudomonas sp. FP215; assembly: GCF_030687795.1. Lineage (NCBI taxonomy): Bacteria > Pseudomonadati > Pseudomonadota > Gammaproteobacteria > Pseudomonadales > Pseudomonadaceae > Pseudomonas > Pseudomonas sp. FP215. The sequence continues at coordinate 5,090,723 of NZ_CP117447.1, read as the reverse complement.
ATATCTCTCCCAATGATTCGGTGCTCATCCAGCGCCTGAGCGAAGGCCAGCTCACCCTGGCGCGTGCCCGCTGGGGCCTTACGCCGCCCTGGCTCACCGACCTGTCGCGCACCCCGGCCCACGCCCGCGCCGAAACCCTGGCCGAACAACCGATGTTCCGTGAAGCGTTCCGCCAGCGCCGTTGCCTGCTGCCCGCCAATGGCTTTTATGAATGGCGCGGCACCCAGCGCAAGCGCCCGTACTGGCTCACACCGGGGGAGGGTTCAACGCTGTTCTTTGCCGCGGTGTGGGAGGCGTATCCGGTGCAGGAGCAGGTATGGCTCAGCACGGCGGTGATTACCCAAGCAGCGCAAAGTCAGCGCCGGCCATTGATCCTGGACGCGGCGGGGCAAGCCGCCTGGCTCGACCCCGAGACCCCGCTTCATGTGCTGCAGGGCATGCTGGCGGCTGAACCTGCCGTGTTGCGCGAGCGGGTGCTGGCCAATATGGTCAACGATCCGAAGCTCAACGGGCCGGAGTGCCTGACCCCGGCGTGAGCTTTGTCAGTCGTTCCGCGTTCGGATATATCTGAAATTCAGCGGTTAAACGTCTTGTGTATCTGGCGCAGATACAAATGACCGCCTACGATACGCGCCATGTTTTCAGGGAGCGTGTTCATGAAGAAGTCATTGGTGGTAAGCGGTTTGGTTGCAGCGATGCTGCTGGCGGGTTGTCAGTCGGTCAATACCACCAGCGGCGGCGCCGTTGGGGTAGAGCGCAAGCAGTACATGTTCAGCATGCTGTCGAGCCAGGAAGTCGACCAGATGTATGCCCAGTCTTATCAGCAGACCCTGGGTGAAGCCAGCAGCAAAGGGGTGTTGGACAAGACCAGCGCCAACGCCAAGCGTGTGCAGGCCATTGCCAAGCGCCTGATCGCCCAGGCTCCGACCTTCCGTGCGGATGCCGCCCAGTGGAACTGGGACGTAAACCTGATCAAAAGCGATGAGATGAACGCCAACTGCGGGCCTGGCGGCAAGATCCTGGTGTACAGCGGCTTGATCGACAACCTCAAGCTCACCGATGACGAACTGGCTGCGGTCATGGGCCATGAAATCGCCCACGCCTTGCGTGAACACGGCCGCGAAGCCATGTCTAAGGCCTACGGTATCCAGATGGCCAAGCAGGGCGCCGGGGCGATATTCGGTCTCGGCCAGGACAGCCTGGCACTGGCCGATACCGTGGCCAACTACGGCATGACCTTGCCCAACAGCCGCAGCAATGAAAACGAAGCCGACCTGATCGGCCTGGAACTGGCCGCCCGCGCTGGCTACAACCCGAACGCGGCGATCACGCTGTGGAACAAGATGGCCAAGGCTTCGGAAGGCGCACCGCCAGAATTTATGAGCACGCACCCGGCTTCCGACAGCCGCATCGCGTCGTTGCAGGCGGCGATTCCGAAGGTGATGCCGCTCTACCAGCAGGCCAAGAAGTCCTGATCGACGCCGTGTAGGAGCGAGCTTGCTCGCGAAAAACGTCAACGATAACGCGTGTTGCCTGAATAAACGCGGCGCCGGTGAGTTTTTCGCGAGCAAGCTCGCTCCTACAGGCATCAGGGCAAACCATCTTCCGTGTTTGCCTTAGATCCAACCGCTGCTTTGCATGGCCTTGTACACCGCAACAATCGCCAGCACGAAGAACGCCGTAGCCGCCAAGCGACGAATCAAGGTCAGCGGCAGTTTATCCGCGGCAAAATTCCCCGCCAGCACCACCGGTACGTTGGCAATCAACATGCCCAGGGTGGTACCGATAATCACCAGCCACAGTTCCGGGTATTGCGCCGCCAGCATCACCGTGGCGATCTGGGTTTTGTCGCCGATTTCGGCGAGGAAGAACGCAATCAAAGTGGTCAGGAAGGGCCCGAACTTACGGGTAGTACTGGCTTCGTCATCATCGAGTTTGTCCGGCACCAGGGTCCACAGCGCTGTGGCGCAGAAGCTTGCGGCGAGGATCCAGTGCAGCACCGCATCCGAGAAGAAACTCCCGAACCAGGCGCCCACGGCACCGGCCGCCGCATGGTTGGCCAGGGTCGCGGCGACAATGCCGGCGATGATCGGCCAGGGCTTGCGAAAGCGAGCAGCAAGGATGAGTGCGAGCAGTTGCGTCTTGTCGCCGATTTCGGCCAAGGCAACGATTGCGGTAGGAACGAGTAGTGAATCCAGCATCAGGTATTTTCCAGGGGCGGGTCGACACGGCTATGACACGTACAGCCTTCCCGCCCCGGGTAAGGTGTGCGTGTCATAGGTCTTGTCAAACCCCGGTCCGTCTGTGCGGACTCCTGGGTCGCATACGCCATGATCTGCTGACCAAGTATGTTGACGTATGCCGGACGAGCATGGCGCTCGTGGGAGACTACTCCCCTAGGACGCTGCGGATTCTGCCTAGGCAAAACCCATTCGGCAAGCGTTCTTTTTCAAACGCCCCATCAGGGGCGCTTGGCCCGGTATATGCGAAAACCATTGCCTTCGGCCTTGATTGCGCAGATGCCCAAATGCTCTTCGATCAGTGGCTGGTACTTCAGGAAGCTATTGGCAACCAGGCGAAGTTCGCCACCTTTTGCCAGGTGTTTCGCCGCTTTTCGCAGCAGATTCTCCGTGGCGAAATAATCGGTGTGCACTCCGACGTGAAAGGGCGGGTTGCTCAAAATCGCGTTCAAACCCATGGGCGCTGCGTCGATACCGTCACCGGTCAACACCTCGGCTTCCAGGCCGTTCGCTGCCAACGTCAGGCGACTGCTGGCGGCGGCGAAGGCATCCACATCCAGCATCGTCACCGTGTTATGCGGGTAGCGGCGTTTGACCGCCGCCCCCAATACGCCGGCGCCGCAACCGAAATCGAGCAGGTTGCCGCTGGGCAGTTTGTCCAAGTGCTCCAGCAACAACTCGGTGCCGCGGTCCAGGCGACCATGGCTGAACACACCTGGCAAGCTCACGACCTTCAGTGGGCCTTCGGCCAGCGGTACCTCGAAAACTTGCGCCAGGCTCTCAAGCGCAACGGCTTGCGGCGCGTTGGCGACGGTGACCTGCCACAACTGGCAATGCCGTGCGCTATCGAGCTTGCGCGGTTTGCCGAACGGAGCCATCTGTTTGGCGGCGCTTTCGATACCACCCTTTTTCTCGCCCACCAGAAACAACTCGGCACCCGGCAGGCGCGCAGCCACAGCGTTGAGCAGGTAGTCGGTGAGGTCCTTGGACTTGGGCAGGAAAATCACCGCCGCATCAAAGGCGCGCTCGGGGACATTCACGCCAAACTGGCTGCGTTCGGCGAAGCGTGCATCGAGCGCCGCCTGGTCACCGGCATGCCAGCACCAGCCGTGGGCGTTGGGCAGGCGCCCAAGGAGATCGTCGGCAGGCAAACCTACGAGCAGCAGGTTGCCTTGAAAAAGTTCGGCCTGGCGAAGCAGTACTTCACTGCGCGGATCCATAGTCTGCTCCTTGAAAAGGGGCGCAGTTTATCAACTGACGACGCGCAGCGGGGCGCCGCTGAAAAAGCCCAGGGCGTTTTCCGTGAGTTGGCCGACGATGCGCTGGCGTGCTTCGCGACTGCCCCAGGCGTTGTGGGGCGTGACGATCAAGCGTGGAATGTCTTCAGCCAGCAGCGGATTACCCGTGACTGGCGGCTCGACACTCAGCACGTCAGTCGCCGCGCCGCCAAGGTGACCACTGCGCAGCGCGTCGGCCAGGGCCTGTTCATTGATCAAACCACCGCGTGCGGTGTTGACGATAAACGCGCCAGGCTTGAGCAACGCCAGTTCACGAGCGCCGATAAAGTCGCGGGTGTGCTCGTTGAGTGGGCAATGCAGGGTCAGCGCATCGACCTGGGTCAGCAATTGATCCAGCGGCACACGGTCGGCGCGGGCAGGGCGCCCAGGTATCGCGCCGAGCACCACACGCATGCCAAACGCTTCAGCCAGGCGCGCCACGGCACTGCCAAGTTCACCATGGCCGAGCAGGCCGAGGGTTTTGCCTTCCAGTTCGACGATTGGATGGTCCAGCAGGCAAAACTGTTTGGCCTGCTGCCATTTGCCTGCGGCCACGTCCTGTTGATAGTCCTTCAAGCGCGTGGCGAGGTTGAGCAACAGCATGATCGTGTGCTGGGCCACCGACGGCGTGCCATAGCCCTGGCAATTGCTCACGGTAATCCCCTGGGCACGGGCAGCTTCAAGGTCGATATTGTTGGTGCCGGTGGCCGATACCAGGATCAGCTTGAGCTCCGGGCAGGCGGCCAGAGTTTGGGCCGTGAGCGGGATTTTATTGCTGATGGCGACGTGGGCGCCCTGCAAGCGCTCCTGCACATTTTCTGGCGTGGTCTGTTCAAACAGCTGCAACTGGCTGAAGCAGTCATGCAAACCGCTGAGGTCGAGGTCGCCCAAGTCCAGGGAAGGGTGGTCGAGGAAGACGGCGCGGCGATTGTTCATGATCAACTGTACCTTTTGCGACGAGGTTCGAAGGCGTAATCTGCCGAGCCTATCAGATGAAATAATCAGTTACTTAATGGAGTGAGCATGTACGTCGCCGAGTTTTTGACCGTAGCCTTGATTCACTTGCTGGCGGTGGCCAGCCCCGGCCCGGATTTCGCCGTGGTGGTGCGTGAGAGTGTGACCCATGGCCGTCGCGCCGGCACATGGACGGCACTGGGCGTCGGTTCGGCGATTTTCCTGCATGTGGGGTACTCGTTGCTGGGTATCGGCTTGATCGTGTCCCAGTCCATTGTGCTGTTCAATGCGTTGAAGTGGGCGGCAGCGGCATACCTTTTGTACATCGGCTTCAAGGCCCTGCGTGCCCAGCCGGCCAAGCCTGCGGCCGAGGGCGAGTTGCACCGTGAAGCGGGTGAGCGCACGCCGCGTGGCGCGTTTACCGCAGGCTTTGTGACCAATGGCTTGAACCCCAAGGCCACGCTGTTTTTCCTGTCGTTGTTTACCGTGGTGATTAACCCGCACACACCGCTGGCGGTACAGGCCGGTTATGGGGTGTACCTGGCGGTGGCGACGGCGTTGTGGTTTTGCCTGGTGGCCATGCTGTTCAGCCAGCAACGCGTTCGGGCCGGGTTTGCAAAGATGGGTCATTGGTTTGATCGGACCATGGGCGCGGTGTTGATTGCCATTGGGGTGAAGTTGGCCTTCACTAGCATGAAGTAAGCGCGTTCATTCAAGCGGGCAGGGACAAAATGTGGGAGCTGGCTTGCCTGCGATGACGGCCTGCCAGCCGACACCTACCTACCTGGCGCCCCACGATCCAACTGTGGGAGCGGGCTTGCTCGCGAAGGCTGCCTGGCAGCTAACACAGTTATACCGAGTACATATCCATTCCTGCGGTAACGGCCACCTAGGGTTCCGCCCTGACGGCGGGTCACTTTGGAAAAGCCCCAAAGTAACCAAAGGGCTCTTGCCCCACCACTCGGCACCTCGCTTAGGCTCGGTGTGCCCGTAATTCGCCAGTGATTTGGGGGGCCGCCGCCACGCGCCATCCATGGCGCGGGGCGGCTAAACCGGCATCCCTGCCGGTTTACCCCCCAAATCCCTGTCGAATTCCGGCCAGCGTGGTTTAACGGGGCGCCTAAGATCAAAAGCAGATCAAGAGCAAGATCAAGAGCGACTCGCTTCGCATCGTGGTTACTGTCGATTGCTGGAGCGCTATGATGTCCAGATAGTGGCGCAACGCTAGCATTTACTGGCCCCTGCAAATCATTCCTTTGGCTGATTTGGCTGAAACATAAGCGCTCTACAGTGCAGGTCTTCAAGCCAAGACCGTGCAGTCATTAAAGGGATTCTTATGTTGCAGACCCGTGTTATCCCGCCCGCCGAAGGTGCGTACCAGTATCCGCTGTTGATCAAGCGCCTGTTGATGTCCGGGACTCGCTACGAGAAGACCCGGGAAATTATCTACCGCGACAAGCTGCGCTACAGCTACCCCACGCTGATCGAGCGCGTCGCGCGCCTGGCCAATGTGCTGACCGAAGCCGGGGTCAAGGCCGGTGACACGGTGGCGGTGATGGACTGGGACAGTCACCGTTACCTGGAGTGCATGTTCGCCATCCCGATGATTGGCGCGGTGATCCACACCATCAACGTGCGGCTGTCGCCGGAACAGATTCTGTACACCATGAACCACGCCGAAGACCGCTTTGTGCTGGTCAACAGTGAGTTCGTGGGGCTCTACCAGGCGATTGCCGGGCAGCTCACTACCGTCGACAAGACCTTATTGATTACCGATGGTGACACCCACACTGCCGAGCTACCCAACCTGGTCGGTGAGTATGAAACCCTGCTGGCCGCCGCCAGCCCCCTCTATGACTTCGAAGATTTCGACGAAAACTCGGTCGCCACCACCTTCTACACCACCGGCACCACCGGGAACCCCAAAGGTGTGTACTTCACCCACCGGCAACTGGTGCTGCACACCATTGGCGTGGCGACCATCATGGGCTGCGTCGACAGCGTGCGGCTGCTGGGCACCAACGACGTGTACATGCCGATCACGCCGATGTTCCACGTACACGCCTGGGGCTTGCCGTATGTGGCGACCATGCTCGGGCTCAAGCAGGTGTACCCCGGCCGCTACGACCCGGAATACCTGGTGGAGCTGTGGCGCAAGGAGAAGGTGACGTTCTCCCACTGTGTGCCGACCATCCTGCAAATGGTGCTCAACGCCAAGGCTGCGCAGAACGTGGATTTCGGCGGTTGGAAAATCGTCATCGGTGGCAGCGCCCTCAACCGCTCGTTGTACGAAGCCGCCAAGGCTCGGGGCATTCAACTGACCGCCGCGTATGGTATGTCCGAGACCGGGCCGCTGGTGTCTTGTGCTCACCTCAACGAAGAGCTGATGGCTGGCAGCGAAGATGAGCGCACCACCTACCGCATCAAGGCCGGTGTGCCGGGGCCGTTGGTTGAGGCGGCAATCATGGACACCGACGGTCGTTTCCTGCCCGCCGATGGCGAAACCCAGGGCGAACTGGTGCTGCGCGCGCCGTGGCTCACCGAGGGTTACTACAAAGAGCCGCAAAAGGGCGCCGAACTCTGGGCCGGTGGTTGGTTGCACACCGGTGATGTGGCCACGCTGGATGCCTTCGGCGTGATTGATATCCGCGACCGCATCAAGGATGTGATCAAGACCGGCGGCGAATGGATCTCTTCCCTGGCTCTGGAAGACCTGGTCAGCCGTCATCCGGCAGTACGGGAAGTGGCGGTGGTGGGCATTGCCGATCCGCAATGGGGCGAGCGCCCCTTCGCGTTGTTGGTGGTGCGCGAAGGGCAGGTGATCGACGCGCGGGAGCTCAAGGAACACCTCAAGCCTTTTGTCGAGTTGGGCCATTTGAGCAAGTGGGCGATCCCGAGCCAGATCGCCGTTGTTACTGAAATTCCCAAGACCAGTGTCGGCAAGCTCGACAAGAAACGTATCCGTGTCGACATCATCGAGTGGCAGGCCAACAACAGCACGTTCCTCTCCACGCTCTAAACCCTCTCGCCGCGTCCGTTCGGGCGCGGCAATGCTCTATATCAAGCCTTTACTTGTGATTTGCCGAATTTCAGCCATCCTTCCCGCGTCGACCTTCGTCGGCGTGGCGAAAGGGTTGTGGCAGACAGGTTGGTGATGCAAATCACACTTTAGAGGGATCAAGCACTACCCCCCTCTGGCTATAGTCCCTTTCAGAGTTTTTCGCGGATGTTGCGCTTCGAGCCATGGAGGCTCGGTGGCGATGCGGCATTGGAATCGTTGTATCCCGGCCGTTACATCTGAAGAAAGGGCTCACTGCCATAACAATAAAATATGCACATGGAGTAGCGTCGATGACCTCAGTAAACCAGTTCTGGCGCCGGGCAAGATTGCCCCTGGCCGTCAGCCTCGCTTCTACGCTCGCCGGGCCGGCATTCGGCGTCAGTTTCAACATTGGTGAAATCGAAGGGAGCTTTGACTCGTCGCTTTCCGTGGGCGCTAGCTGGTCCACAGCCAAACCCAATCGTGACCTGATCGGTGCCAACAACGGCGGCAAGGGCCTGTCCCAGACCTCCGATGACGGCCACCTGAACTTCAAGCGCGGCGAGACCTTCTCGAAGATCTTCAAGGGCATCCACGACCTGGAACTGAAGTACGGCGACACCGGTGTGTTTGTGCGAGGCAAGTACTGGTACGACTTTGAACTCAAGGACGAAAGCCGTCCGTTCAAGGACATCAGCGACAACAACCGCAAGGAAGGCGCCAAGTCTTCGGGCGGGCAGATTCTCGACGCCTTCGTCTACCACAACTACTCGATTGCCGATGCGCCGGGTTCCGTGCGTTTTGGTAAGCAGGTGGTGAGCTGGGGCGAAAGTACCTTCATCGGTGGCGGCATCAACTCCATCAACCCGATCGACGTGTCGGCGTTTCGTCGTCCGGGGGCCGAGATCAAGGAAGGCTTGATCCCGGTGAACATGTTCTACGTGTCCCAGTCGCTCACCGACAACCTGTCGGCCGAGGCGTTTTACCAGCTGGAGTGGGACCAGACCGTTACTGACAACTGCGGCACGTTCTTCTCGCAGCCGGACGTGATCTCCGATGGTTGCAGCAATAACCTGCGGGTACTGAACAAGCGTTCCACCATTCCTGCCGCCGCCCTGCCGACCCTGGGTGCCTTGGGTGTGGACGTCAACAGCGAAGGCGTGCTGGTGCGCCGTGGGCCGGACCGTGATGCACGCGACAGCGGCCAGTTCGGCGTGGCCATGCGCTACAACTTCGAACCGCTGGATACTGAGTTCGGCGCGTATTTCATGAACTACCACAGCCGTGCGCCGATCTTCAGTGCACAGGGCGCGCCATCGGCGGCCTACACGCGTCCGCTGGGGCCACTGGGAGCCTTGCGGCCGTTGATCGTGGCGGGCAGCTCGAATTACTTCGTCGAGTACCCGGAAGATATCCGTCTCTACGGCCTGAGCTTCTCCACCACCTTGCCTACCGGCACCGCCTGGAGCGGTGAGTTGAGCTACCGTCCGAATGCGCCGGTGCAGTTGAGCACCACTGACATTCTGTTCGCCGGTGTCACGCCGATCCCAGGCTTTGGCAATGCGTCCGTGCTCAAGGGCACGCCGGGCCAGGACCTGCACGGCTACAACCGCAAGGAAGTCACCCAGTTCCAGACCACCTTCACGCACTTCTTCGACCAGGTCATGGGCGCCAGCCGCCTCACCACCGTCGGTGAAATCGGCGTGACCCACGTGGGCGGCCTGGAAAGCAAATCCCAGGCTCGTTACGGCCGCGACCCAGTGTTCGGCCCAGGCACGCTGCCAGGTGGGTTCTGCAACGCCCTCAACAACTCCACCGCCAACGGCGCCGGCTTGCCCAACGCTGCCGGCCTGAACACCAACTGCAATAACGACGGTTACACCACCGCAACGTCCTGGGGCTACCGTGCCCGTGCCATCTGGGAATACCCGGACGTGTTCGCGGGCGTGAACCTCAAGCCCAACGTGGCCTGGTCCCATGACGTCAAAGGTTACTCGCCAGGCCCTGGCGGTAACTTTGAAGAAGGTCGCAAGGCGGTCAGCCTGGGCCTGGACGCCGAATACCAGAACACCTACACCGCGAGCCTGGCGTACACCAACTTCTTTGGTGGCAAGTTCAGCACCGTGGATGACCGCGACTTTGTCGCCTTGAGCTTCGGCGCCAACTTCTAAGCACACTCTTTTCAAGTGGCATGTATTCAGGAAGACCAGAGCATGAAAATAACAAAAAGTCTGTTGCACGTGGGTGTGCTTGGGCTGTCGATCCTGGCGAGTAACGTCATGGCGGCAGTCTCGGCAGATGAAGCCGCCAAGCTCGGCACGACCCTGACCCCGATGGGCGCCGAGATGGCGGGTAACGCGGCTGGCACCATTCCAAAATGGTCGCCATTGCCGACCAATGCCGGCGCGGTAGACGCCCGTGGTTTCCTCGCCAACCCGTATGCCAGCGAGCAACCGCAGTTCACCATCACCGCGCAGAACGTCGAGCAATACAAAGACAAGCTGGCCCCCGGGCAATACGCGATGTTCAAGCGTTACCCGGACAGCTTCAAGATGCCGGTGTACCCGACCCATCGCGGTGCCACCGTGCCGGCTGAGGTGTTTGCCTCGATCAAGAAAAACGCCACCACCACCAACCTGGTGTCCGGCGGCAACGGCCTGGAAAACTTCGAAACCGCCGTCCCGTTCCCGATTCCCAAGAGCGGCGTTGAAGTGATCTGGAACCACATCACCCGTTATCGCGGCGGCAGCGTGACCCGCCTGGTCACCCAGGCCACCCCGCAAACCAACGGTTCCTACAGCCTGGTGTACTTCCGCGACCAGTTCGTGTTCCGCGACAAGATGAAGGACTTCGATCCGAAAAACCCAGGCAACGTGCTGTTCTACTTCAAGCAGCAAGTGACTGCGCCAGCGCGCCTGGCCGGTGGTGTACTGCTGGTGCACGAAACCCTGGACCAGGTCAAAGAGCCGCGTTCGGCCTGGGTCTACAACGCCGGGCAGCGCCGCGTGCGTCGGGCACCGCAAGTGTCCTATGACGGCCCGGGTACTGCCGCCGATGGCCTGCGCACCTCCGACAACCTCGACATGTACAACGGTGCGCCGGACCGCTACGACTGGAAGCTGGAAGGCAAGAAAGAAATCTACATCGCCTCCAACAGCTACAAGGTCGACGATCCCAAGCTCAAGTACGCCGACATCATCAAGGCTGGCCACATCAACCAGGACCTGGCTCGCTACGAGCTGCGCCGTGTCTGGCACGTGGTCGCTACCTTGAAGGAAGGCCAGCGCCACATCTACGCCAAGCGTGACTTCTACATTGACGAAGACACCTGGCAAGCCGCGGTGATCGACCACTACGACGGTCGCGGCCAACTGTGGCGTGTCGCCGAAGCCCATGCCGAGAACTACTACGACAAGCAAGTGCCGTGGTACGCCCTGGAAACCCTCTACGACCTGCAGTCCGGCCGTTACCTGGCACTGGGCATGAAGAACGAAGAGAAGCAGGCCTATGACTTTGGCTTCACCGCCAGCACCAGCGACTTCACCCCAGCGGCCCTGCGCCAGGACGGTGTTCGCTAACCTCTGCTGATGCTCGCTCCCACGCTCTGCGTGGGAGCGCTTCCTGTGACGCTCTGCGTCACGCCTCACGCGCCCATCCTGAATGGGCGCGTTGTTTTTGAGCCCTTCGCGAGCAAGCTCGCTCCTACTTCTTTCCAGGAGGCTGGAAGGGATATTTCTTGTCGCAGTTCTTTTTCAGGCATTTGTTGCAAAGATCTACAATCCCGCCGCTTTTACCGCTAGTCTGCGGACATCTGCAATGCCGACAACAGCCTTCTACAAGAGCCCGGCGATGACTGATCTGTCCCGAACCCATGGGCCTGCCAGTGTGGTGATGCCGACCCTGGAAGGCCGCTTCTACAGGCCGCCGCTGCCTGACGGCTACGTGCTGCGCCCGCGCCTGTGCGAACGCCTGAATGCCGGCCTGGAGGGGCGACTGTTGCTGGTCAGCGCGCCCGCGGGGTTCGGCAAGAGTTCGTTGGCTGTGGAGTTCTGCCAGGGCTTGCCGGCCCAGTGGCAAAGCCTGTGGTTGGGCCTGAGCCCACGGGACAGCGACCCCGGCCGTTTCCTGGAGCGGCTGCTCGACGGCTTGCAACAGTATTTCCCGCAACTCGGCGCCCAATCCATGGGCTTGCTGAAAATGCGCCAGCGTCACCAACCCTTTGCCTTCGAAGAATGGCTCGATGGCCTGCTCGACGAGCTGGCCGTGCACCTGTCTGCGCGCTCGCCGTTATTGCTGGTACTGGATGACTATCACCTTGCCCAGGGCCCGGTGCTGGATCGCTGCCTGCAATTTTTCCTCAATCATTTGCCCGATGGCCTGGTGGTGCTGGTCACCAGTCGGCAGCGCCCGGACTGGCACCTGGCACGCCTGCGCCTGTCGCGGCACCTGCTGGAGCTGCATGAGCAAGACCTGCGCTTGACCCACGACGAGGCCCTGGCGGTGCTGGATGGGCACGGCAACGCATTACGCGGTGAAGCGTTGGAAAACCTGATCCGCCGCAGCGAGGGCTGGGTCGCCGGCCTGCGCTTCTGGCTGTTGGCGGCCTCCGAAGCCGGCAGTGAGGGCGCCTTGCCCCAAAGCCTGCACGGTGGCGAGGGGCTGATTCGCGACTACCTGCTCGAAGAGGTTATCGACTGCCTGCCTGCGGAGGTGCAAGCGTTCCTCTACGACACTGCACCGCAGGAGCGCTTTTGCAGCGAATTGTGTGACGCCGTTCGCGAGGCCCATGACAGCGCAGAAATCCTGCGTTATCTGCAGGCACATCAAGTGTTCCTGGTGCCGTTGGATGAGCAAGGGCACTGGTACCGCTATCACCATTTGTTCTCCGACCTGCTGCGCACCCGCCGCGAGAAGAGCGCCACCTTGCCGCCGGCCAGCTTGCACTTGCGTGCTTGTCGCTGGTTTAACGCCCAGGGTTTGATCGATGAGGCGGTGGAGCAGGCGCTGCGGGCCGGCCACCTGGATGTGGCGGCGAACCTGGTGCAGAACCTGTCCGAAGAGCAACTGCTGGCAGAACAGAATATCGGCATGCTGCTGCGCTGGAAGATGGACCTGCCCGACAGCCTGCTGATCAGCACGCCGCGTTTGATCGTGCTCTACAGCTGGGCGCTTGGGCTCGCATGCCAATTGGATGCAGCGCAGGAGCTGTCCAGTTATCTCAGCCGCTTCCTGCCGGCGCCATCGGCCACCGCGCAAAAATCCATGTTGGCCCAATGGTTGGCGTTGAGCGGGATCATTGCCCGTGGGCGCGGAGACCGTGAGCTGACCCAGCGCTATTGCCAAGAGGCGTTGGAAAGCCTGCCGCAAAAGCGTTACGGCCAGCGCCTGGTGTGCCTCTCGACCCTGTCCAACCTGGCAATCGCCGATGCCGACCTGTGGCGCGCCCGTGGCCTGAACCGCGAATCGTTGGAACTGGCGCAGCGCGTCGGTAACCCCTTGTTTGAAGCCTTGGCCCATTACGACCGAGCCCGGGTGTTGCAGTCGCGGGGTGAGATCCTGCGTTCTCTGGATGAAGTTCGCCAAGGCCTGGAGCGCCTGCATGGGCTGGCACCCCAGCGCCTGTACGCCGTGCGTGCGCGGCTGTCGCTGTACGAAGGTTACCTGCTGCTGGTGCGTTGCCAGCCCGAAGCCGGCCTTGCGCGTTTGCGCGCCGGCCTGGCCGAGGCTCGCGCCTGCCGCGATATCAGTGTGCTGATCGGGCACTGTGTCATCGCCAGCTTCGAAGGGCGGCGCGGGGAGTTTGCCAATGCCTTTGCCGAACTGGCCGAGGCCGAGCGCTTGATGCACATCTGGGATGTACCGCCGATCTATTACCTGGCGATGATCACCCTGATCAAATGCGAGCTGTGGCTGGCCCAGGGGCGCACTGACCTGGCCGACGCCTGGCTGGCCCGCCTGGGGCAGACCTACAACGGCGAGCACGCCGCGGCCGCCCCTGAGTTTCATCCGCACCTGCCGCAACATATCGAGCTGCAACAAGCCGCGCTTGATGTCACTCGCCATCAACCCGACAGCGCGCTGCAACGCCTCGAAGCGTTGGCCCAACAGGCCCATGACAGCGGGCGCCAGATGATTGCCCTGATGGCGCTGGTCCAGCAGGTGCAGTTGCTTCTGGAGAATGGCCAGGAGGCTAAGGCCAGGCCGGTATTGGCCCGTGCCCTGCAAGCCGGCTCGGGCGGCGCGTTGCAGCCGTTTCAACGCTTGTTGGAGGGTTACCCGCAGTGGATGCGCGAGCAGTTGGGCAAGGACCCCCATGGGCTGCTGAACCAGAGCTTGCTGGCGTTGCTGCCCCAGGCCAGCGCGGTTGAAGCCTCACCTCAACAGGAAACCCTGAGCAACCGAGAGTTGGCGGTGCTGCAGCTGATTGCCCAAGGCTGTTCAAACCAGGAAATCAGCAACCAGCTGTTCATCTCCCTGCACACGGTGAAGACCCACGCCAGCCATATCAACAGCAAGCTCGGCGTGGAGCGTCGTACCCAGGCAGTCGCGCGGGCCAAGTCCATGGGCTTGCTGGCCTGAGCCCATGGCTCAAGGCGCGGTCGGGCAGCCTTTGAGTGAGGTGTCGACGGTCTGATTGATCAGCGCCGCGAACCGCTTGAGGTTGTTCTGATGCGCCACCACCAGCTCGTCGATGCTCGGCCCGGCGGGTGATTGCAAGGTGGTGCGGCAGGTCAACGCTGGGCGGTCGCCATTGACTTGCCTCAGGCGCCAGCGCACATCGAGCAGCGCGTACTGTCCGGGGACCGAGTCAAAACGCTGCACTTCTACGCGCAAAGCCACGGCTTGCCGGGCATTACTGTTGGCCAATTGATCCACCAGCGCGCTCCTCAGCTCATCGGCGAGGGTGGCGGCCCACCACTGGGTTTCAAGAATCGCCAGGCCGCTGTCGCCCTGGCGAATCACTATTTGCGCACGGTCGACCTGAGGCGGCACGCTGATGCTCTCAATGCGTACACCACCGGCCTCTGCTCGCGTACTCGGGCTCAAGTGCGCCGGGGTCAGGGTGTGAAAGGCGATGGGTTCACTGCGACAGGCACCGAGCAGCAGCAGGGTGGCCAGCAATGTGATCTTCAACGGCAATGTCATGGCGGCTCCAATGGTCATTTGCGGGGTGGCCCTTGCAGGTCCGTCGGTGCGGCGTTATCGGGGCGGCCGCGAATCAGCGACTCCGGATGCCGGCCCAGGTAATCCGAAAGCTCGCGCAGGGAGCGCGACATGCGCCCCAACTCGTCGAGGGTCTGGGTCAGTTGTTCACGCTGCGGCGAGTCTTCGGCCAGGGTTGAACTGGCCGATTGCAGGGTCTTGCTCACGTCGGCCAAGGTCGTCTGCACACCCGGCAGCGTCTTGGCGTTGAATTGCGCCAGGCCCTTGCGCAGTTCGACCAGGCTGGCGTCGAGGTTGCCGGCAATGCGCTCCACAGGCAGTTGGCTGATCTTGTTGACGATGCCTTCGAACTTCTCTTGCAGTTGTTCCAGGTTGCCCGGGATGGTGGGGATGCCCACCGGGCGCTGGTTCGGGTCGAACGCGACTTTCTCGGCCTTGGGGTAGAAGTCCAGGGCGATGTACAGCTGGCCGGTCAGCAAGTTGCCGCTGCGGGCCTGGGCGCGCAGCCCGTTTTCGATGAAGGTGCCTATCAGGCGTACGCCGGCTGCCTCATCGTCAGGGTTATTGTTCATGGCCTTGAGTAGCTTGGTGTGGGCCTCGCCGAGCAGTTGCGGGTAGATCACGATGCCGACATTGACCGGGAAGGTGCGCTTTTTCGCATCGAAATCCAGGTTGATCGATACAACCCTGCCGAACTCCACGCCAAGGAACTCCACCGGTGCGTCGACTTTCAGACCACGCAGGGCCTGATCGAAACGCAAGACCATGTATTGCCCCCGGCCATTGGGTGGGGCGAGGGCGCTTTGCTGGTCTTCGAACAACTCAAAGCTGCGACTTTCTTCGGCCGGTTTGTCATTGGGGTTGTAGGGCGGCGCCTGGAAGGCGATCCCGCCCATCAACATGGACGACAAGGATTCGGTTTTCAGCGCGAAGCCATTGGCGCCAACGCTCAAATCGACGCCACTGGCGTTCCAGAAGCGCGTATTTTCAGTGATGTACACGTCATTGGGCGCATGCACGAAGATTTCGACATTCACGCCCTTGCCTTCGTTGTCCAGCTCATAGGCCACCACCTGGCCCACCGGGATTTTGCGGTAATAGACCGGCGAGCCGATGTCCAGGGAGCCCAGGGCCTGGGTGTGCAGCGTGAAGCGCTTGCCTGGCTCGCCGTAAGTGATGGGCGGCGGGTTTTCCAAGCCGGTGAAGTGTTTAGCGCGGGTCTCGGACTGGCCGATGTCTGCGCCGATGTAGTCGCCGGACAACAACGTGTCGATGCCCGACACGCCGCCTGCGCCAATGCGCGGGCGCACCACCCAGAATTTCGAGTCTTCGCGGGTGAAGCTTTCGGCCTGTTTGACCAGCTCGACGGTGGCGTTGACGCTTTTCTGGTCATCGCTCAGGGCCACGGCGGTTACCTGGCCGATCACCACGTTGCGGTATTTGACCTCGGTTTTGTTGGCAACCAGCCCGCTGCCGGTCTTGAAGTTGAGGACGATGGTCGGCCCTTGTTGCATGACGCTGTGAATCACCAGCGAGATCCCCACCAGCACAGCGACAATCGGCACGATCCAGACCAGCGAAACGCTGAAACGACGCGTCTTGATCACGGGTTGCCCCGCAGGGGTGTCAGCCTTGGATGAGCTCATCCGAGGTCTCCTCGTTAGGTGGGTTTTCCCAGATTAGCCGGGGATCAAAACTCATGGCCGCGAGCATCGTAAACACGACCACCAGGCCAAAAAACAGAATACCCAGGCGTGGTTCGATCGTGCCCAGGGCTTGAAACTTCACCAGCGCGGCCACCAAGGCGACCACGATGACATCGAGCATCGACCAGTAGCCGATCAGTTCGATAAACCGAAACAGCTTCGAACGCTCCTTGCGCGCCCACTGGCTATTGCGCTGCACGGTGATCAGCAGCAGCCCCAGCGACAAGAACTTGATGCCCGGCACGGCAATGCTGGCGATGAAAATGATCAGCGCAATGTCCCAGGCGCCATGCTGCCAGAACTCCAGCACGCCGCTCATGATGGTGCTGTCTGCGCCCGAGCCGAGCATGGTGGTGTTCATCACCGGCAGTAAATTGGCCGGGACATAAAAGGCGAGGGCGGTGAGCATGTAGGCCCAGGTGCGGGTCAGGGACTGCACCTTGCGACGATGCAGCGCGGCGCCACAGCGCTCGCACTCGGTGGGCTCAAGGCGCATGTCGCAGGGCTGGCCGCAGGTGTGGCACAGGCACAGGTTCAATTCGCGGGCGGTAGGCGGTGAGTTCATACGGTGTCCCACAGGTCACGCACATCGCGCCCGGCAATGCGGATCAGCAACAGGCTCAGGGCAGCCAAGGCAAACAGGCCGGTGCCAGGAATAACGTCCAGCATGCCGGCCAGCTTGAACACCGCGACCATCGCGCCCAGCAGGCACACCTCCAGCATGCTCCACGGCCTGAGTGCTTCGAGCCAGCGCATGCACAGCTTGAACGCCGGCGAGCGCCTGCCGGCCAAGGCGAAACTCAGCACCCAGATCAGCAACAGCAGTTGAAACACCGGCGCGATAATGATGGAAATCGCCGCCACCAATGCAATGAATGTGATCGGCCCCAGGCTCAGCGCAACCACCGAATCCCAAAGGGTCGCGCTGTTTTTCAGGCCTTGCAGGCTGATGCTCATCACCGGGTAAAAGTTGGCAAAGGTCCACAGCACTGCGGCAGTCACCGTCAGGGCCAGACGTTGCTGCACCGACAGGCCGTTATAGCGCTGCAGCACGCCAGAGCAGCGTACGCACAGGGCTTTCTGATGTTTGGCGAGCGTGACTTTCTCGTACACGCAGTCGCAGTGTTCGCAGATGATCTGTTGATTCGCCATGGGTGTTGCTCCAAATGCGACTGACTGCAGCAGGGGATTTCAATGGCGCTTGTGTAGCTTAGCAGCGGATAGACCGCGCAATCGACGCCTTCCAGAGCAGGGGCAAGCTACACCATACTGCATTTGGAACGCGCCAGAGAGCTTGCAGGACACCCATGACTATTGAAAAACAACCGTTGATTCGCGAAACCTTCCCCGTCGGGCCGTTGCAGTGCAACTGCACCATCATTGGCGACCCGATCACTAAAAAAGCCATCGTAGTCGACCCCGGCGGCAATCACGAGTTGATCCTGGCACGCCTTGATGCGCTGGGCCTGAAGGTGGTGAGCATTATCCACACCCATGCTCACCTTGATCATTTTCTGGCCTCCGGGCAATTGAAAGAAAAGACCGGCGCCACGCTGCACCTGCACAAAGAAGATCAATTTCTATGGGACAACCTGGAAATGCAATGCCAGATGTTTCGCGTGCCCTACGTCCCGGTGCCGTCTCCGGATCGCTGGCTGGAGCATGACGAAGAACTCGCCTGCGGCTGCGGCGTAGCCTTGCATACTCCTGGGCATACACCGGGCTCGATGAGTTTCTGGTTTGCCGACGCCAAGCTGTTGATCGCCGGCGATACCTTGTTTCGTCGTGGCGTAGGGCGTACGGATTTATGGGGCGGCGACCAGGCGACGATTGTGCGGTCGATCAAGCAGCGCCTGTATACGCTGGACGAAGGCGCGACGGTGGTCACTGGGCATGGGCCGGATACGTTGCTGGGCGATGAGATGCGGGAGAATCCTTTCGTGCGTGCGTGATGGGTTGCCGGCTCTGATACAAGCCGGTACAGACGCACAGGCACAGGCCCGAGCCAAAGACAGCTATGCTTTACGCACCCCTTTACGGAATTTTTGCCGTTTGTCGCGTTCCAAACTCGGCACAGGTCCATTGCCAATGTCCTCTGCATCACAGAATGCAAAAGTAGGAGCTTCCTTCATGTTCACTCCGCGTCGTCTGCTTGTTGTCGCTACCGCCGTAGCCCTGTTGTCTGGCTGCGCCTCACCTAACCCTTATGACGGCAGCCAGGGACAGGCCAGCAATGGTTCCGAAAGCGGCATGAGCAAAACCGCCAAGTACGGCGGCCTCGGTGCGCTGGCTGGCGCCTTGGCCGGTGCGGCCATCGACCATAACAACCGTGGCAAGGGCGCGCTGATTGGCGCAGTGGTTGCGGGTGCCGGTGCGGCAGGTTATGGCTACTACGCCGACCAGCAAGAGAAAAAACTGCGTGAAAGCATGGCCAACACCGGGGTTGAGGTGCAGCGCCAGGGTGACCAGATCAAGCTGATCATGCCGGGTAACATTACCTTCGCCACCAACTCGGACGCGATCTCCAGCAGCTTCTACCAGCCGCTGAACAACCTGGCCAACTCCCTCAAGCAGTTCAACCAGAACACTATCCAGATCGTTGGCTACACCGACAGCACCGGTAGCCGCCAACTGAACATGGACCTGTCCCAGCGTCGTGCGCAGAGCGTGGCCAACTACCTGACCTCCCAAGGTGTCAACGGTGCCAACCTGAGCGCACGCGGTGCCGGCCCGGATAACCCGATTGCCAGCAACGGCGATGTGAACGGCCGCGCCCAGAACCGTCGAGTCGAAGTCAACCTCGGCCCGATCCCTGGCCAGCAATACGGCCAGCCTGGCCAGCAGCAGGCGCCACAGCAGAACAACCAGTTCCAGGGCAACCCGTACCAGCAATACCAGTAAACCCTGGGCACTAAAAAGGGCGCCGTGCAGTCAATGCACGGCGCCCTTTTTTGATCGTTCCCCCGCTCTGCGTTGATCGTTCCCACGCTCTGCGTGGGAATGCCCGCTCTGACGCTCCGCGTCCCACTGATGGCGCAAAAGTCGCGGCCTGTGGGGTGGTGACGCGGAGCGTCACGGGATGCGTGCCCACGCAGAGCGTGGGAACGATCAAGGACTCTACATCAGTCGATGTATTCGAACACCTTCACAATCTTCTGTACGCCCGACACGCCTTGCACCAAATTGGCTGCACGGGTGGCTTCTGCCTGGGTCAGCAGGCCCATCATGTAGACGATGCCGTTGTCGGTAACGATCTTGATCCGCGAACCAGGCACCGCACTGTCGGTCAGCATCTGGGCCTTGATCTTGGTGGTCAGCAAGGCATCGTTGCTGATGGCCAGCAGGGTGATCGGGTCCATGACCTGCAGTTCGTTGTGGACCTTCTTGACGCGTTGCACGCCGGCGGCGGCTTGCTCGGCCTGGGCCTTGAGGTCGGCGCGGGGCGTTTGGCCTGCCAGCAGGACCACGCCATTGAAGCTGGTCACCACAATGCGCGAGGCACCGTTGCCCAGGTCGGTAGCCGCCTTGGCGACGTTGACCTTGACCTTGGTTTCGATCAGCGAATCATCAATGGTGCTGCCGAAGGTGCGTGTGCCCCGGTCGTCCTGGATAGGGGTGTCCCGTGTAGCGGTGATAGCCGAGCTGCAGCCGCTGATGGCGACGCACAGCGTGATGGCCAAAAGACTGAGGCGATTAACGGTCATTCTTCACTCCCGAACAGTTGGCTGTCGATCAGATCGCACAGGCAGTGGATCGCCAGCAGATGAACTTCTTGGATACGTGCAGTGACATTGGCCGGGACGCGAATCTCCACGTCCTCAGGCAGCAGCAGCGAAGCCATGCCGCCGCCGTCGCGACCGGTCAAGGCTACGACAATCATTTCGCGATCATGTGCGGCCTGGATCGCTTGAATAATATTCGCCGAGTTGCCGCTGGTGGAAATCGCCAGCAACACATCGCCGGGCTGGCCGAGGGCGCGGATCTGCTTGGAGAAGATTTCGTTGTAGCTGTAGTCGTTGGCAATCGAGGTGATCGTCGACGAATCGGTGGTCAAGGCAATGGCTGGCAGGCTCGGGCGCTCACGTTCGAAGCGGTTGAGCAGCTCGGAGGAAAAATGCTGGGCATCGCCAGCCGAACCGCCATTGCCGCACGAAAGCATTTTGCCTTCGTTGAGCAAGGCATTGACCATCACCTGGCTGGCTTGCTCGATGTGCGGTGCAAGTACGTCCATCGCCTGTTGCTTGGTGTCGATGCTGGCCTGGAAAAGCTGGCGAATTCGGGATTGCATGTCCATCTGTGTGACCTTAAGTAGCGCGGCTGTTTGGCACAGGTAATGTGCAGCCCGCAAAGCAAAGAGCAAAAATGAGTGGTGGAGGTACCCGGCGAATCAGCTGTCGAAGGCATTTTTGAGCCAAGTCAGATCAGCTGTGCCTGACGGGGTGCTTTCCATGGCAACCACATCGAAACGGCAGGGGCAGTCAGCCCAGCGATGCTCTTTTTGCAGAAAAAACTGCGCAGCGAGTATCAGCTTTTGACGCTTGCGCCCGTCGATACTGGCGAGCGCGCCACCCCATTGTGCGTGTTTTCTGTAGCGGACTTCGACGAATACTACTGTATCGCCGTCAAGCATGACCAGATCAAGCTCGCCGCGTTTACATAACCAGTTCTGCGCCAGAAGGCGCAGACCCTGTTGTTGCAGGTAGTTGAGAGCATGCAGTTCGGCATCCTTGCCGCTTTGTGCGCTGGACCGCTCGGGCATCAGCGTGGGGTATCGGGCAGGCGCTGAATGTCGCCGCCAACGAACTTCGCCCACGGCATCTGGCGATCGACGCGCTGGTTGGCGCTGATGCCCAGGTTGCCCGAGAGGCCGTCGACACGGGTGTCCGGCAGTGCCTTGAGCTGGCCCAGGCGTGGCGCCAGGCGGTAGGCATCCACGCCCATCGCGTAGAGGCGGCCCAGGCTGCCATTGGCTTGCGGCCATTGCGCGGCGACCTGGTTGCGCAGCGGGTCGGTGGTGTTAAGCAGCCAAGGGGTTTCGCAGAACATCACATTGGTCATGTCCAGGTACTGGTTGCGGTCACCACTGGCACTGAACACGTGAGAGGTCGCGTACACCGGCACATCGCCAGCGTATTGGAAGTTCAGGGTCGGCTTGATCTGCTGGGCCAGTTGCGGCGTGACGGCCAGGAAGATGAACTCGATGTCCTGACGACGCGAAGGCTGGGCGGCAACGTCGGTGCCGACCGTGTTTTGCAGGCTCTTGGCGCGGCCTTCGCTCTTGCGCAGTTGGAATAGATCGGCGATCTGCTGGGCCAGGGCCACAGGCTGATCGACATACTCAACGCCCATGACGGTGCCGCCATTGGCTTCCCAATCCTGGCGGAACGCCTTGTACACGCGCTCACCCCATTCGCCACGGGGCACCATGGCGGCGGCGCGATGCAGGCCATCAGCACGGGCACGGCGCGACACTTCGCGGGCTTCGTCTTCTGCGGCCAGGCCGAATTGGAACAACTGCGCCGGGCCTTGATCGGTTTCGCTGTAGTTCAGGGCCAGGGTGGTGATCGGCAACTGCGGGCGTGCGCTGAGTTGCTTGACCAGCGGTTTTTCCAGCGGGCCGACCACCAGTTGCACGCCGGCGGCCTGGGCCTTGGCGTAGAAGTCGTCGAGGGAGGTCAGGCGCGAACTGTCATAGAACTCGATAACCGGTGGCTTCTGCCCGGCTTGCTCAGCCTGGTAGTGAGCCGCCATGAAGCCTTCGCGCAGCGCTTTGCCCACAGCGGCCAGCGGGCCTTCCTGGGGCAGCAGCAGGGCGATCTTGTTCAGGGGCTGGCTGGCCAGTTCCTTGAGTTTGGTCAGCGGCGCTGGCAGTTGCACCGCCGCCGGGTGGCCCGGGTTCTGTGCGCGCCAGGTGTCGATGGCGGCTTGTTGTTGCTCCAGCGTACCGGCGCCCTTGACCGCCTGGGCCAGGGTGATCCAGCCATCGAGTGTCGGGTTGCCGGTGGCTTGCAGCTGTTCGGCTGGCAGCGCGGCAATCAATACCCAAATGGCTTCGTGGTTGCTGCTGGCAGCCTCCCCCGTCAGCAGCGGCGCCATGGCCACGCGCTCGCGAGCGGCGGCGAGGGTCTGGCCGTCGGCTTCATAGGCGCGCGCATGTACGGTACCGGTGCGGATCTGCTGGTCGGTCGGCAGTTCCTTCAGGCTTTGCAGGCTGGGGTGGTTCAGCGCTGCCAAGGCCGCCTTGGGCTGGTTGCGGCCCATTGCCAGTTCTGCGGCCAGGGTGCTGGCAAATACTTGCGCGGCTGGCTTCAGGGCATCCAGGGGCACTTGCGCAAGGATCTGCGAGGAGCGGCCGGGATTGTTCTGCTGGTAGGCCAGGTCTGCCGCGCTCAGGCGCAGCAACGCGGCTTTTTCTGGCGTCTTGGCGTTCGTCGCCTGTTCGAGCAGTTGCTCGATACTGGCATCGGGCGTGCGTGGCAGTTCGCCAAGACTGGAGGAGGGCGAACTGGCGCAAGCGGCCAGCAAGGCAGCGAGGCAGAGGGCGGAGAGCAGCCGCAGGCAAGCGATCATGTAAGTGTTCCTGATACCGATCAAATTAGCGTGGAAGTGTACCCAAGCACTGGCCCAGGCGCGATGTTCATGGCGTTAAACCGTGGATTTAGGTCGTGCAAATGTTGCCAATAGCTGACGGTGGCTGAAACGGCATCGGCCGTGATGGCATATTTTCAGGGCGTCTACGCGCTACAATGTGGCTTTTGCCAACCATCGAGGTGTGCGCTTTGACTGCTCCAGGTCCTTTGAATTCCACTGCTGGCTCGCTTTTTGTGGTGGCGACGCCCATTGGCAACCTGGACGACATCAGTGCCCGGGCGCTGAAGGTGTTGCGCGAGGTGAAATTGATCGCGGCAGAAGACACGCGGCACTCCCAACGGTTGATGCAGCATTTTGGTATCAGCACGCCATTAGCCGCCTGCCACGAACACAACGAACGTGAAGAGGGTAGCCGCTTTATCACGCGTCTTTTGGCGGGTGATGACGTCGCACTGATTTCCGACGCGGGCACGCCGCTGATTTCCGATCCGGGTTACCACCTGGTCCGCCAGGCGCGCGCCGCTGGTATCAATGTAGTGCCTGTTCCAGGAGCCTGCGCGCTGATTGCTGCATTATCGGCCGCCGGGTTGCCCTCGGACCGCTTTATCTTCGAAGGCTTCCTGCCCGCCAAGGCTGTAGGTCGTCGGGCGCGTCTGCAGGCACTTAAAGAAGAGCCGCGCACCTTGATCTTCTATGAGGCCCCGCATCGCATCCTTGAATGCTTGCAGGATATGGAGCTGGTATTTGGCGGCGAGCGCCTGGCCTTGCTGGCCCGGGAGTTGACCAAGACCTTCGAAACCCTCAAGGGGTTGCCGCTGGAGGCGCTGCGAGCGTTTGTCGAGGGCGACAGCAATCAGCAGCGCGGCGAATGCGTGGTGCTGGTAGCCGGCTGGACCGCGCCGGAGAATGAGGACGCAGTGGGCAGCGAGGCCATGCGCGTCCTCGATTTGTTGCTCAAGGAAATGCCACTCAAGCGCGCCGCCGCCCTGGCTGCCGAAATTACCGGCGTGCGCAAGAATGTGTTGTATCAGGTCGCGCTCGATAAACAGAAGGCCGAATAGTTCCGGGCCCAAAACTGTATTTCGTCTGAACGTGATGGCAATGCTGCACTTTTAATACTTGTCCTCTAGCCGCCGTGCCGTTAACCTTCGCGGCGGAGAGTCGATTGGACAGTCGCTGCCCTCTATGAAAATTAGGGGGGGGAGGAAAGTCCGGGCTCCATAGGGCGAAGTGCCAGGTAATGCCTGGGAGGCGTGAGCCTACGGAAAGTGCCACAGAAAATAACCGCCTAAGCACTTCGGTGCCGGTAAGGGTGAAAAGGTGCGGTAAGAGCGCACCGCACGACTGGCAACAGTTCGTGGCTAGGTAAACCCCACTTGGAGCAAGACCAAATAGGGTCCCAAGGCGTGGCCCGCGCTGGGACCGGGTAGGTTGCTAAAGATGTCCAGTGATGGCCATCGTAGACGAATGACTGTTCAAGACAGAACCCGGCTTACAGATCGACTCTCCACCTTTTTTCCTTGTGTTCGAATCTCGTGCGCAAACCGGTAGTAACGCAAGAATCCCTCCCTGCCAAATCATTGGCAGATGCATCTTCGTAATACCAAAAAAATCTTACTCTTAATAAATCACTTTAACTTTAAGCCCTAGCTCTTTGAGCTGTTTGCTGTTGTTGAGTCAAAAACATCGCAAAACTCTCGTTTCTCCTCCCTTTACCTTCCTAAATCTCCGTTCTGTAAGGCTTTTCCTTGAATACGCGCCTTGACGGTGTGGTGGGCGCATTCCTATAGTGTGCGCAAGTGGCGGAAAGTGGCACAAAGTGGGTTTTTTGAACGTAAAACGCTAAAATTTGGAGAAACGCATCTGTGTTTCGCGGAGCTAACGCTATCAGTCTCGATGCAAAAGGCCGTCTCGCCATGCCGAGCCGGTATCGTGACGAGCTCATTTCGCGAAGTTCAGGGCAGTTAATCATCACGATTGACGCCGTTGACCCTTGTTTGTGTGTTTACCCCCTCGACGAGTGGGAGTTGATTGAAACCAAGTTGCGCGCGCTGCCTTCATTGCGTGAAGAAAACCGCCGCCTTCAGCGTTTGCTGATCGGTAATGCCGTCGACCTTGAGCTCGATGGCAGCGGTCGTTTCCTGGTGCCTCCGCGGCTGCGCGAGTACGCCAAGCTGGACAAGCGCGCAATGCTGGTAGGCCAACTGAACAAGTTCCAATTGTGGGACGAAGATGCCTGGGATGCTGTGTCTGCAGCGGACCTGGCTGCTATTCAACAACCGGGCGCCATGCCTGATGAACTGCGTGATTTGATCCTGTGACTATTGATAGCGGCTTTAACCACATCACCGTACTGCTTGACGAAGCCGTTGAGGCTCTCGCCGTACGTGCCGATGGCTGCTATGTCGATGGCACATTCGGCAGGGGCGGGCATAGCCGGTTGATACTCAGCCAGCTCGGGTCCGACGGCAAACTCCTCGGGTTCGACAAAGACCCTCAAGCGATTGCCACCGGGCAAGCGCTAGCGGCCGAAGACGGCCGCTTTGTCGTTGTGCAGCGCAGCTTTGCCGAGCTGGGTGCCGAAGTTGCCGAACGCGGCATGACGGGCAAGGTGGCCGGGGTTCTGCTCGACCTGGGCGTGTCTTCGCCGCAGCTCGATGACCCGGAGCGCGGCTTCAGTTTCATGAACGACGGCCCCCTCGACATGCGCATGGACCCCACCCGTGGGGTCAGTGCCGCACAGTTCATCGCCACCGCGCCGGTGGAAGAAATCGCCCGTGTGTTCAAGGAATACGGTGAAGAGCGTTTCGCCGGTCGCATGGCGCGTGCCGTGGTCGAGCGCCGCGAAATCCAGCCGTTCGAACGCACCGCTGACCTGGCCGAAGTGCTGAAGGTCGCCAACCCGGCCTGGGAAAAGGGCAAGAACCCGGCGACCCGTGCGTTCCAAGGCCTGCGCATTCACGTCAACAACGAATTGGGCGATCTGGAAGCCGGCCTCGAAGCCGCTCTGGATGCTTTGGAAGTGGGCGGTCGCCTGGTGGTGATCAGCTTCCACTCCCTGGAAGACCGCATCGTCAAACTCTTCATGCGTCGTCTGGTCAAGGGCGAATCCGACAACCTGCCGCGTAACCTGCCGGTGCGTTTCGAAGCCTTTGTGCCGAAAATCAAAATCCATGGCAAAGCGCAGTTCGCTTCCGAAGCCGAACTCAAGGCCAACCCACGTTCCCGTAGCGCCGTCATGCGCGTCGCGGAGAAGTTGCGGTGAGCAAGCTTTTCGCCAAGCCCCTGCCGGGCGGCAGCTTCTTTATGTTGCTGCTGTTTGTCGGCGTGCTGGTGTCCGCGATTGCGGTGTCCTACAGCGCCCACTGGAACCGTCAGTTGCTCAATACCCTGTACGGGGAATTGAGCGTGCGTGATAAAGCCCAGGCAGAGTGGGGCCGGTTGATCCTTGAGCAAAGCACCTGGACGGCCCACAGCCGTATCGAAGTGCTGGCCACCGAACAGTTGAAGATGCACATCCCTGGCGCGGCGGAAGTCCGCATGGTGGCGCCATGATGAAACTCGAAGGGGCACTCTACCCATGGCGCTTCCGCCTGATGCTCGGCTTGCTGGCATTGATGGTGGGCGCGATCGTCTGGCGCATCTTCGACCTGCAAGTGGTCGATCGCGACTTCCTGATCGGCCAGGGTGACGCCCGCAGCCTGCGGCATATTCCGATTCCTGCACACCGCGGCTTGATCACCGACCGTAATGGCGAGCCCCTGGCCGTCAGTACCCCGGTGACCACTCTGTGGGCCAACGCCAAAGAGCTGCAAGTTGCCAAGGACAAGTGGCCTGAACTGGCCGCTGCCCTGGGGCAAGACCGCAAGGCCCTGACCGAACGCCTGGAAGCCCAGGCCAATAAAGAATTCATCTACCTGGTGCGCGGGCTTACCCCTGAGCAAGGCCAGCAAGTGCTCGACCTCAAAATTCCCGGTGTCTACGGCATCGAGGAGTTTCGGCGTTTCTACCCGGCCGGTGAAACCACCGCGCACATGGTCGGCTTTACCGATATCGATGACCACGGCCGCGAAGGGGTCGAACTGGCCTATGACGAATGGCTGGCTGGGGTTCCGGGCAAACGTCAGGTCATCAAGGATCGGCGCGGCAGATTGATCAAGGACGTCCAGGTCACCAAAAACGCCAAGGCCGGCAAGCCTCTGGCGTTGTCGATCGATTTGCGCCTGCAATACCTGGCCAACCGCGAACTGCGTAACGCGATCATCGAGAACGGCGCCAAGGCCGGCAGCCTGGTGATCATGGACGTGAAGACCGGCGAGATCCTCGCCATGGTCAACCAGCCGACCTATAACCCCAACAACCGTCGCAACCTGCAACCGGCGATGATGCGTAACCGCGCAATGATCGACGTGTTCGAGCCGGGTTCGACCATGAAAGCCATCTCCATGAGCGCTGCCCTGGAAACCGGCCGCTGGAAACCCAGCGACAAGGTCGAGGTTTACCCAGGC
This sequence comes from Pseudomonas sp. FP215, assembly GCF_030687795.1. Taxonomy (NCBI): domain Bacteria; kingdom Pseudomonadati; phylum Pseudomonadota; class Gammaproteobacteria; order Pseudomonadales; family Pseudomonadaceae; genus Pseudomonas; species Pseudomonas sp. FP215. The sequence goes on along the minus strand of NZ_CP117447.1, from coordinate 5,063,243 downwards.
ACCTTGCAGTTGGGCAAATACACCATTCGTGACGTATCCCGCACTGAAGGTCCGGTGTTGGATCTGACAGGCATCCTGATCAACTCCAGTAACGTGGGCATGAGTAAAGTTGCCTTCGATATCGGCGGCGAGACCATCTATCACCTGGCGCAAAAAATCGGCCTGGGGCAACCCACCGGTCTCGATTTTCCAGGTGAGCGCGTGGGCAACCTGCCGAACTACCGCGAGTGGAGAAAAGCCGAGACTGCAACGCTGTCCTACGGCTACGGCCTGTCGGTGACCGCCATCCAGTTGGCCCACGCTTTCTCGGTATTGGCCAATAACGGCCGCATGGTTCCACTGAGCCTGATCCATGTCGACGAAGCGCCAAAAGCCACCCAAGTGATCCCGGAAAAAGTCGCCAAGACCATGCAAGGCATGCTGCAACAAGTGATCGAAGCACCGCGTGGCGTTTTCCGCGCTCAGGTGCCGGCGTACCACGTTGCGGGCAAGTCGGGTACGGCGCGTAAGACTTCGGTGGGCACCAAGGGCTATGCCGAAAACTCCTACCGTTCGCTGTTCGCCGGCTTCGGTCCAATGAGCGACCCGCGCTACGCCATCGTCGTGGTCATCGACGAGCCTAGTAAAGCCGGCTACTTCGGTGGCCTGGTTTCGGCGCCGGTGTTCAGCAAAGTGATGTCCGGCACCCTGCGCCTGATGAACATCACGCCGGACAACCTGCCGCCGACCCAACAAGCCAACGCCGGCCCACCGGCCGCCGCTGTCAAAGCCAATGGAGGGCGCGGCTGATGTCTCTTAGCCTGAACAAGATTTTTGCCCATGCCGGCCACGATCTGCTGATTCGTGAGCTGACCCTGGACAGCCGTAATGTGCGCGCCGGTGACCTGTTCTTGGCGGTACCTGGCGGCAAGCTCGATGGCCGTGCGCATATCGCCGATGCCCTGCAACGTGGTGCGGCTGCGGTTGCCTATGAAGTGGAAGGCGCCACCGTGCTGCCGATCACCGATGTGCCGTTGATTCCGGTCAAGGGCCTGGCTGCGCAGCTGTCCGACATCGCCGGGCGTTTCTACGGTGACCCGAGCCGCCAACTCAACCTGGTTGGCGTGACGGGCACCAACGGCAAGACCAGCGTGACCCAATTGGTTGCCCAGGCGTTGGACCTGCTGGGTCAGCACTGCGGCATCGTCGGCACCCTGGGCACCGGTTTCTATGGCGCGCTGCAAAGCGGCCTGCATACCACGCCAAATCCGATTGCCGTGCAAGCGACCCTGGCCGACCTGAAAAAGGCCGGCGCCAAGGCGGTTGCCATGGAAGTGTCCTCCCACGGCCTGGACCAAGGGCGTGTCACTGCCCTGGCCTTTGACGTGGCGGTGATGACCAACCTGTCCCGCGATCACCTGGACTACCACGGCACCATGGAGGCGTACGCCGCCGCCAAGGCCAAGCTGTTTGCCTGGAATGACCTGAAGTGCCGGGTGGTCAACCTCGACGACGCCTTCGGGCGCCAACTGGCGGAGCAAGACAGCGACGCGCGCTTGATCAGCTATAGCCTGCAAGATGCCAGCGCCTACCTGTATTGCCGCGAAGCCCAATTCAATGACGAAGGCGTGCGCGCCACGTTGGTGACGCCGCAGGGCGAGCACCACTTGCGCAGCACCTTGCTCGGGCGGTTCAACCTGAGCAACGTGCTCGCCGCTATCGGCGCACTGCTGGGCCTGGACTACGCCCTGGATGAAATCCTGCGCGTACTGCCAAAGCTGGAAGGCCCGGCCGGTCGCATGCAGCGCCTGGGTGGCGGCACGCAACCGTTGGTGGTGGTCGATTACGCCCACACACCGGATGCCCTGGAAAAAGTCCTCGAAGCCCTGCGCCCACATGCCAAGGGCAAACTGCTGTGCCTGTTCGGGTGTGGCGGTGATCGCGATCGCGGCAAGCGCCCATTGATGGCCGAGATTGTCGAGCGCTTGGCCGATGGCGTACTCGTCACCGACGACAACCCGCGCAGCGAAGACCCCAGCCAGATTTTCGACGACATCCGTGTCGGCTTCAAAGATGCCTCCAAGGTCACCTTCGTCGCGGGCCGTGGCGCCGCCATTGCGCAGTTGATCGCCAGTGCCGGCGCGGACGACGTAGTGGTGCTGGCGGGCAAAGGTCACGAGGACTATCAGGAAATCAACGGTGAGCGCCATGCCTTCTCCGATCTGGTCGAGGCGGATCACGCCCTGACCGCCTGGGAGGTCGCCCATGCTTAAAGCGATGACATTCAGCGAGCTGGCCCAGGCCCTGTCGGCCCGCGTGCTGTCGAGCGACTGCACATTCAACGGCGTGAGTATCGACAGCCGTAACATCCAGCCGGGGCAACTGTTTGTCGCCCTGGCCGGTCCGCGTTTCGATGGTCACGACTACCTCAACGACGTTGCCGCCAAAGGTGCTGTCGGTGCCCTGGTACAGCGTGAAGTGGCCGATTCTGCCTTGCCGCAATTGCTGGTAGCCGACACCCGCCTGGCCCTGGGCCAACTGGGTGCGCTTAACCGTGCCGCTTTTGATAAGCCGGTGGCGGCCATTACCGGTTCCAGCGGCAAGACCACGGTCAAGGAACTGCTTGCCGGCATCTTGCGTACGCGCGGGCCTGTACTCGCCACCCGTGGCAACCTGAACAATGATTTCGGCGCACCGCTGACCCTGCTCGAACTGGCCCCGGAACACACGGCGGCAGTGATCGAACTGGGGGCTTCGCGCATCGGCGAAATCGCCTACACCGTGGCGCTGACCCAGCCGCACGTGGCGATCATCAACAACGCCGGTACCGCCCATGTCGGCGAGTTCGGCGGCCCGGAAAAAATCGTCGAAGCCAAGGGCGAAATCCTTGAAGGCCTCGATGCTTCGGGCACTGCGGTACTGAACCTGGATGACAAGGCCTTCGAGACCTGGCGTGTACGCGCCGCCGGTCGCAAGGTCCTGACGTTTGCCGTGCTGAATGCCGCAGCCGACTTCCATGCTTCCCACATCAATGTCGATGCCCGTGGCTGCCCGTCCTTCACCTTGCACACCCCGCAGGGTGACGAGCACGTGCAGTTGAACCTGCTGGGCAATCATAACGTCGCCAACGCCTTGGCCGCCGCCGCTGCCGCCCATGCCCTGGGTGTGTCGCTGTTCGGTATTGCCACAGGCCTGGGCGCTGTGCAGCCGGTCAAGGGCCGCACCGTGGCGCAACTGGCCGGCAACGGCATGCGCGTGATTGATGACACGTACAACGCCAACCCGTCCTCCATCAATGCCGCTGTGGACCTGCTCAAAGGCTTTGAGGGGCGCAAGGTGCTGGTGCTGGGCGACATCGGCGAACTGGGCGATTGGGCTGAACAAGGCCACCGTGAAGTCGGCGCCTATGCCGCTGGCAAAGTGGACGCGCTCTACGCCGTTGGCACGAACATGGCCCATGCGGTCAACGCTTTCGGCCCTGGCGCGCAGCATTTCGCCAGCCAGGCCGAGCTGATCCAGGCGTTGACGGCGGCTGAACATGACAAACACACAACCATTTTGATCAAGGGATCGCGCAGCGCGGTGATGGAAAACGTCGTCGCAGCCTTGTGTGGCTCAAGTACGGAGAAACATTAATGCTGCTGCTGCTGGCTGAGTATCTGCAACAGTTCCACAAAGGCTTCGCGGTCTTCCAGTACCTGACCCTGCGCGGGATCCTGGGTGTGCTGACCGCGCTGTCTTTGTCGCTGTTTTTAGGGCCGTGGATGATCCGCACCCTGCAGAACCTGCAAATTGGTCAATCGGTTCGTAACGACGGCCCGCAGTCGCACCTGTCCAAGTCCGGCACGCCCACCATGGGCGGTGCGCTGATCCTGTCGTCCATCGGCGTCAGCACCTTGCTCTGGGCCGATCTGCACAACCGCTACGTGTGGGTGGTGTTGCTGGTGACCCTGCTGTTCGGCGCCATCGGCTGGGTGGATGATTACCGCAAAGTGATCGAGAAAAACTCCAAGGGGCTGCCAAGCCGCTGGAAGTATTTCTGGCAGTCGGTGTTCGGCCTGGCCGCCGCGATCTTCCTGTACACCACCGCGCCAAGTGCCGTGGAAACCACCTTGATCATCCCGATGCTCAAGGACGTGAGCATCCCGCTGGGTGTCGGTTTTGTGGTGCTGACCTACTTCGTGATCGTCGGCTCCAGCAACGCGGTGAACCTGACCGATGGCCTCGACGGCCTGGCGATCATGCCGACGGTAATGGTGGGCGGCGCGCTCGGCATCTTCTGCTACCTGTCGGGTAACGTGAAATTCGCGGAATACCTGCTGATTCCTTATGTACCGGGCGCTGGTGAACTGATCGTGTTCTGCGGCGCGCTGATCGGTGCCGGCCTGGGGTTCTTGTGGTTCAACACCTACCCGGCACAAGTCTTCATGGGCGACGTCGGCGCACTGGCGCTGGGCGCGGCCTTGGGCACCATCGCGGTGATCGTTCGCCAGGAAATCGTGCTGTTCATCATGGGCGGCGTGTTCGTGATGGAAACCCTGTCGGTGGTCATCCAGGTGGCTTCCTTCAAGTTGACCGGGCGCCGCGTGTTCCGCATGGCGCCGATTCACCACCACTTTGAACTCAAGGGCTGGCCTGAGCCACGCGTGATTGTCCGCTTCTGGATTATCACCGTGATTCTGGTACTGGTCGGCCTTGCCACCCTGAAACTGAGGTAGAAACGAGTGTCCCTGATCGCTTCAGACCACTTCCGCATCGTTGTCGGCCTCGGCAAGAGCGGCATGTCCCTGGTTCGCTTCCTGGCGAACCGGGGCACGTCGTTTGCCGTGGCCGATACGCGGGAAAATCCACCGGAGCTGGTCACGCTGCGCCGTGACTACCCGCACGTGGAAGTGCGTTGTGGCGAGCTGGATGTCGAGTTTCTGTGCCGTGCCGATGAGCTCTACGTGAGCCCGGGCCTGGCTTTGGCGACACCGGCCCTGCAAGCGGCGGCGGCCCGTGGCGTGAAGCTGTCTGGCGATATCGACCTGTTCGCGCGCAACGCGAAGGCGCCGATCGTGGCCATCAGCGGTTCCAACGCGAAAAGCACTGTCACCACCCTGGTGGGCGAGATGGCGGCGGCGGCGGGCAAGCGTGTGGCCGTCGGCGGCAATCTTGGCGTGCCGGCGCTCGACCTGCTCAGCGACGACGTCGAGCTGTACGTGATGGAATTGTCGAGCTTCCAGCTGGAAACCACCCACGACCTGGGCGCCGAAGTGGCGACAGTATTGAACGTCAGCGAAGACCATATGGACCGCTACAGCGGCCTGCCGGCTTATCACCTGGCCAAGCACCGGATCTTCCGTGGCGCCAAGCAATTTGTAGTCAACCGCCAGGATGCCCTGAGCCGTCCGCTGATGGGCGAGGGCATGCCCTGCTGGACTTTCGGCCTGGGCAAACCGGACTTCAAAGGCTTCGGCATTCGTGAAGAGAACGGCGAGAAGTACCTGGCGTTCGAATTCCAGAACCTGATGCCGGTACGCGAACTGAAGATCCGTGGCGCACACAACCAGTCCAATGCCCTGGCGGCCTTGGCGCTCGGTCACGCGGTTGGCCTGCCATTCGACGCCATGCTTGCCAGCCTGCGCACCTTTGCCGGGCTTGAGCATCGCTGCCAGTGGGTGCGCGACCTCAATAGCGTCAGCTATTACAACGACTCCAAAGCCACCAACGTCGGTGCTGCCCTGGCGGCCATCGAAGGCCTAGGTGCCGATATCGACGGCAAGCTGGTGCTGATCGCCGGTGGCGATGGCAAGGGCGCCGACTTCAAGGACCTTAAAGCGCCAGTGGCCGCCCATTGCCGTGCCGTGGTGCTGATGGGCCGCGATTCGGACCTGATCGCCGCCGCCCTCGGTGACGCTGTACCGCAAGTACGCGCAGCTTCCCTGGACGATGCGATTGCCCAGTGCAAAGCCCTGGCTCAGCCCGGCGATGCGGTGTTGCTGTCGCCCGCGTGCGCCAGCTTCGACATGTTCAAGAACTATGAAGAGCGCGGCCACCTGTTCGCCCGCGCCGTGGAGGCTTTGGCATGAGCCTCAACCTGAGAAACATCATCAAGCCATACCCGTCGCCGATCATTACCGGGCGCGGCATTGACCTTGATTTCCCTATGCTCGCCGGTTGCCTGGCGCTGCTCGGCCTGGGGCTGGTGATGATCACTTCGGCGTCCTCCGAAGTGGCTGCCGTGCAGTCGGGTAACACCCTGTACATGATGATCCGCCACTTGGTGTACCTGGTGATCGGCCTGGGCGCCTGCATCGTCACCATGATGATCCCGATTGCCACCTGGCAGCGTCTGGGGTGGCTGATGCTGATCGGTGCGTTCGGCTTGCTGGTGATGGTGATCGTGCCGGGCATTGGCCGCGAGGTGAACGGTTCGATGCGCTGGATCGGCTTCGGCGCGTTCAACGTGCAGCCTTCGGAAATCGCCAAGGTGTTCGTGGTGATCTACCTCGCCGGTTACCTGGTGCGCCGTCAGAAAGAAGTACGCGAAAGCTGGATGGGCTTCTTCAAGCCGTTCATCGTGCTGCTGCCCATGGCTGGCCTGTTGCTGATGGAGCCCGACTTCGGGGCCACGGTGGTGATGATGGGCGCCGCCGCCGCGATGCTATTCCTGGGAGGGGTCGGGCTGTTCCGCTTCACCTTGATGGTGGTGCTGGCGGTCGCGGCGGTGACCATCCTGGTGCAGGCGCAGCCCTACCGGATGGCGCGTTTGATCACCTTTACCGACCCCTGGTCCGACCAGTTCGGCTCCGGCTACCAGTTGACCCAGGCGCTGATCGCCTTCGGTCGCGGCGAGTGGCTGGGCGTGGGCCTGGGCAACAGTGTGCAAAAGCAGTTTTATCTGCCGGAAGCCCACACCGACTTCGTGTTCTCGGTATTGGCCGAGGAGCTGGGTGTGGTGGGTTCGCTGTGCACCGTGGCACTGTTTGTATTCGTTTGCGTGCGCGCCATGTACATCGGCTTGTGGGCCGAGAAGGCCAAGCAGTTCTTCGCTGCCTACGTGGCTTATGGGTTGGCCTTCCTGTGGATCGGCCAGTTCCTGATCAACATCGGCGTGAACGTCGGCCTGTTGCCGACCAAGGGCCTGACCTTGCCGTTCCTCAGTTACGGCGGCAGTTCGTTGGTGATTTGCTGCGCCTGTCTCGGCTTGTTGCTGCGTATCGAGTGGGAGAGCCGTACCCATTTGGGCAGCGAAGAGATGGAGTTCAGCGAGAGCGACTTCGCCGAGGAGCCGACCCATGGGCGCTAACGTGCTGATCATGGCAGGCGGCACCGGGGGCCACGTGTTCCCGGCCCTGGCTTGCGCCCGTGAATTCCAGAACCGTGGCTACAGCGTGCACTGGCTGGGTACACCCCGTGGCATCGAAAACGAATTGGTGCCCAATGCCGGTTTGCCGCTGCATTTGATCAACGTCACCGGGCTGCGCGGCAAGAGCAAGTTGTCATTGCTCAAGGCGCCGTTCGTGTTGCTCAAGGCGGTCATGCAGGCGCGCAAGATCATTCGCGAGCTCAAGCCAGTGTGTGTGCTCGGCTTTGGCGGTTATGTGACCGGCCCCGGTGGCGTCGCGGCGAAACTCGCGGGCGTGCCGGTGATCGTTCACGAACAGAATGCCGTCGCCGGTACCGCCAACCGCCTGCTGGTGCCATTGGCCGCGCGGGTGTGTGAAGCCTTCCCGAAAACCTTCGCCGCCTCCGACAAGCTGCGCACCACCGGCAACCCGGTGCGTACCGAACTGTTCATGGCCATTGCGCGTGACGCGCTGGCGGGGCGCAAGGCTCACCTGCTGATCCTGGGCGGAAGCCTGGGCGCGGAGCCACTGAATAAATTGCTGCCTGAAGCCGTTGCGCAACTTCCTGAGGATGTGCGCCCGGAGATCTTCCACCAGGCCGGCAAGAACCACGATGAAGTCACCGCCGCGCGTTATCGCGAGGCCGGTGTAGAGGCCAATGTACAGCCCTTCATCAAAGACATGGCCCAAGCCTATGGCTGGGCCGACCTGGTGGTCTGCCGCGCTGGTGCGCTGACCGTCAGTGAACTGGCGGCCGCCGGTCTGCCGTCCTTGCTGGTGCCTTTGCCCCACGCTATCGACGATCACCAGACCCGCAACGCCGAATATTTGGCCGGGGAGGGCGCTGCCTTCCTGCTGCCGCAAAGAACGACTGGCGCCGCCGATTTGGCCGCTCGCCTGACCGAGGTTTTGATGCAACCGGAACGACTCAACAGCATGGCGAGCACCGCAAGCCGCCTGGCCAAACCTGACGCAACCCGCACCGTGGTCGATATCTGCCTGGAGGTGGCCCATGGTTGAGAATCAGAAAGCCATGCCGCAACCCGAGATGCGCCGCATCCGTCGTATTCACTTCGTCGGTATCGGTGGCGTGGGCATGTGCGGGATTGCCGAAGTGTTGCTGAACCTGGGCTACCAGGTGTCCGGCTCGGACTTGAAAGAGTCGCCGGTCACCGAGCGCCTGAAGTCCTTCGGCGCGCAGATCTTTATCGGCCACCGTGCCGAGAACGCCGCCGAGGCCGATGTGCTGGTGGTGTCCAGCGCCGTGAACACCTCCAACCCGGAAGTGGCCACCGCCCTTGAGCGCCGTATCCCTGTGGTGCCGCGTGCCGAGATGCTCGCCGAGCTGATGCGCTATCGCCACGGCATCGCCGTCGCCGGTACCCATGGCAAGACCACCACCACCAGCCTGATCGCCTCGGTGTTCGCCGCCGGTGGCCTGGACCCGACCTTCGTCATCGGTGGCCGCCTGAATGCAGCTGGCACCAATGCCCAGCTCGGCACCAGCCGCTACCTGATCGCCGAAGCCGATGAAAGTGATGCGAGCTTCCTGCACCTGCAACCGCTGGTCGCCGTCGTCACCAACATCGACGAAGACCATATGGCCACCTACGACGGCGACTTCAACAAGTTGAAGAAAACCTTCGTCGACTTCCTGCACAACCTGCCGTTTTACGGGTTGGCGGTGGTGTGCCTGGACGACCCGGTGGTGCGTGAAATCCTGCCCCAGGTCAAGCGCCCGACCGTGACCTACGGCTTCAGCGAAGACGCCGACGTGCGCGCAATCAATGTGCGCCAGGAAGGCATGCAAACCTTCTTCACCGTGCTGCGTCCTGATCGCGAGCCGCTGGACGTGTCGGTGAACATGCCGGGCAACCACAACGTGCTGAACTCTTTGGCGACCATCTGCATTGCTACCGATGAAGGCGTCAGCGATGAAGCCATCGTCGAAGGCCTGTCGCGCTTTGCCGGTGTGGGCCGTCGCTTCCAGGTCTACGGCCAACTGCCGGTTGAAGGCGGTGACGTGATGCTGGTTGACGACTACGGTCACCACCCGACCGAAGTTGCGGCTGTGATCAAGGCCGTGCGCGGTGGCTGGCCGGAGCGCCGGCTGGTGATGGTGTACCAGCCGCACCGCTACAGCCGTACCCGCGACTTGTACGACGATTTCGTCAATGTACTGGCCGATGCCAACGTGCTGCTGCTGATGGAAGTCTACCCGGCCGGTGAAGAACCGATCCCGGGCGCTGACAGCCGCAAGCTGTGCAACAGCATCCGCCAGCGCGGCCAGTTGGACCCGATCTACATCGAGCGTGGCGTGGACCTGGCGCCTATCGTCAAGCCGCTGCTGCGTGCCGGCGACATCCTGCTGTGCCAGGGCGCCGGTGATATCGGTGGCCTTGCGCCCAAGTTGCTGGCGAGCCCGCTGTTTGCTGCCGCCAAGGGGAAGTCGAAATGACCACTGACTACGGCTCCCTGTTTTCCACCCTTGCGCCTGCCGACTTCGGTCGCGTGGCCGTGCTGTTCGGCGGCAAGAGCGCCGAGCGCGAAGTGTCGCTCAAGTCCGGCAATGCGGTGCTTGAGGCGCTGCAAAGTGCTGGCGTGAACGCGTTCGGTATCGATGTGGGCGATGATTTCCTTGCCCGCCTGCAGGCCGAGAAGATCGACCGCGCCTTTCTCATTCTTCACGGCCGTGGCGGTGAAGACGGCAGCATGCAGGGCCTGCTCGAATGCGCCGGCATCCCTTACACCGGCAGCGGCATCCTCGCCTCGGCCCTGGCGATGGACAAGTTGCGCACCAAGCAGGTGTGGCACAGCCTGGGCATTCCGACCCCGCGTCACGCCGTATTGTGCAGCGAAGACGATTGTATTTCTGCGGCCAAGGAACTGGGCCTGCCTTTGATCGTCAAACCAGCCCATGAAGGCTCCAGTATCGGCATGGCCAAAGTGAACTCGGCCGCCGAATTGATCGACGCATGGAAAGCGGCAAGTACCTACGATTCGCAAGTGTTGGTGGAACAGTGGATTTCCGGTCCCGAGTACACCATCGCCACCCTGCGTGGCCAGGTATTGCCGCCCATCGCTTTGGGCACGCCCCACACCTTTTATGACTACGACGCCAAGTACCTGGCTTCCGATACTCAGTACCGGATCCCATGCGGCCTCGAAGCAACCAAGGAACAAGAATTGATGGACCTCACGGCGAAAGCCTGTGAGGCGCTGGGTATCGCCGGTTGGGCGCGGGCAGACGTGATGCAGGATGACCAAGGGAATTTCTGGTTCCTTGAAGTCAACACCGCACCGGGCATGACCGACCACAGCCTGGTTCCCATGGCAGCCCGTGCCGCCGGTCTGGATTTCCAGCAGTTAGTGCTGGCGATCCTGGCCGACAGCATTGAGCCAAGAGGCTAAACACATGAACGGCGCATCGCTTCGTCATCAGCCCCCACAAGCACCGAGCCGCAAGCCGGTGCCACGGGGTGCAAGCCGAATGGTGGCTAAAGAGCCGATGTCTTCGCGCCTGCCAAAAGCCAACTTTGGTTTTATCAAGGCGCTGTTCTGGCCGGTGCTGCTGGTGGTGTTGGGCTTTGGTACGTACGAAGGCGCGCAGCGCCTGTTGCCGTATGCCGACCGGCCGATCACCAAGATCAGTGTGCAGGGCGACCTGAGCTACATCAGCCAGCAAGCGGTACAGCAGCGCATCGGCCCATACCTGGCGGCGAGCTTCTTTACCATCGACCTGGCGGGCATGCGCTCGGAGCTGGAACAGATGCCATGGATCGCCCATGCCGAAGTTCGCCGTGTATGGCCGGACCAGGTGACGATCCGCCTGGAAGAACAACTGCCCGTGGCCCGTTGGGGCGATGAAGCGCTGTTGAACAACCAGGGCCAGGCGTTCACCCCGCGTGAGCTGGCCAACTATGAACACCTGCCGCAGCTGTTCGGGCCGCAGCGGGCGCAGCAGCAAGTGATGCAGCAGTACCAGGCCTTGAGCCAGATGCTGCGGCCATTGGGCTTCTCCATTGCACGCCTGGAATTGCGTGAGCGGGGCAGTTGGTTTTTGACGACCGGGGCAGGCAGTTCCGGCCCGGGCATCGAGTTGTTGCTGGGACGCGACCGCTTGGTGGAAAAGATGCGCCGCTTTATTGCCATCTATGAAAAAACCTTGAAAGAACAGATTACGAACATTGCGAGCGTCGACCTGCGTTACGCCAACGGCCTGGCCGTCGGCTGGCGTACACCGGCTGCGCCCACGGCAGCACAACCCGCTGTCGCGAAGAATTAAGAAGAGGCAGGACCCATGGCAAACGTGCAAAGCGGCAAAATGATCGTCGGTCTCGATATCGGCACCTCCAAGGTGGTGGCGCTGGTGGGCGAGGTCGGGGAAGACGGCGCGATCGAAATCGTCGGTATTGGCACGCATCCGTCCCGGGGCCTGAAGAAGGGCGTGGTGGTGAACATCGAGTCCACCGTGCAATCGATCCAGCGCGCTATCGAAGAAGCGCAGCTGATGGCCGGTTGCCGGATTCACTCGGCGTTCGTCGGCGTGGCCGGCAACCACATCCGCAGCCTGAACTCCCACGGCATCGTGGCGATCCGCGACCGTGAAGTCAGCTCGGCCGACCTTGAGCGCGTGCTCGACGCTGCCCAGGCCGTGGCGATCCCAGCGGACCAGCGCGTGCTGCACACCCTGCCGCAGGACTACGTGATCGACAACCAGGAAGGCGTTCGCGAGCCCCTGGGCATGTCGGGCGTGCGTCTGGAAGCCAAGGTTCACGTGGTGACCTGCGCCGTCAACGCTGCACAGAACATTGAAAAATGCGTGCGTCGCTGCGGCCTGGAAATCGATGACATCATTCTCGAGCAGTTGGCCTCGGCCTACTCGGTACTCACCGACGACGAAAAAGAGCTGGGCGTGTGCCTGGTGGACATCGGCGGCGGCACCACCGACATCGCGATCTTCACCGAGGGTGCGATCCGTCACACCGCGGTGATCCCGATTGCCGGCGACCAGGTCACCAACGACATCGCCATGGCGCTGCGCACACCGACCCAGTACGCCGAAGAAATCAAGATCCGCTACGCCTGCGCCCTGGCCAAGCTGGCCGGTGCCGGCGAGACCATCAAGGTGCCAAGCGTGGGTGATCGTCCACCCCGCGAGCTGTCGCGCCAGGCCCTGGCCGAAGTGGTCGAGCCACGCTACGACGAGCTGTTCACCCTGATCCAGGCTGAACTGCGCCGCAGCGGCTACGAAGATTTGATCCCGGCCGGCATCGTGCTGACCGGTGGCACCTCGAAGATGGAAGGCGCGGTCGAGTTGGCCGAAGAGATCTTCCACATGCCGGTGCGCCTGGGCGTGCCCCATGGCGTGAAGGGCCTGGGCGACGTGGTGCGCAACCCGATTTATTCCACCGGTGTGGGCTTGCTGTTATACGGGCTGCAAAAGCAGACCGACGGCATTTCCCTGTCGGGCCCCAGCATCCGTGACAGCTACCGCAGCGATGACGAAGCGAAAGCACCGTTGTTCGAGCGGCTGCAGGCTTGGGTAAAAGGCAATTTCTAAAGATTTACCGCGACACCGCAACACCCGCAACAAGCAGTAGGCGAAAAAACTAGAGAAAATGAAAGGAGAGGGAACATGTTCGAACTCGTAGACAATATCCCCGCTAGCCCGGTTATCAAAGTAATCGGTGTCGGCGGTGGCGGCGGCAACGCTGTCAACCACATGGTCAAGAGCAACATTGAAGGCGTTGAGTTCATCTGCGCCAACACTGATGCCCAGGCGCTCAAAAGCATCGGCGCGCGGACCATCCTGCAATTGGGCACCGCGGTGACCAAAGGCCTCGGCGCTGGCGCCAATCCGGAAGTCGGCCGTCAAGCCGCCCTGGAAGACCGCGAGCGTATTGCCGAAGTGCTGCAAGGCACCAACATGGTGTTCATCACCACCGGCATGGGCGGCGGTACCGGTACCGGTGCTGCACCGATCATTGCCGAAGTGGCCAAGGAAATGGGGATTCTGACCGTTGCTGTCGTGACGCGTCCGTTCCCGTTCGAAGGCCGCAAGCGCATGCAGATCGCCGACGAAGGTATCCGTCTGCTGTCTGAAAGCGTCGACTCGTTGATCACCATCCCCAACGAGAAGCTGCTGACCATCCTGGGCAAGGATGCCAGCCTGCTGTCCGCCTTCGCCAAGGCTGACGATGTACTGGCCGGTGCCGTTCGCGGTATCTCCGACATCATCAAGCGCCCAGGCATGATCAACGTCGACTTTGCCGACGTACGTACGGTCATGAGCGAAATGGGCATGGCGATGATGGGCACTGGCTGCGCCAGCGGTCCGAACCGTGCGCGCGAAGCCACCGAAGCGGCCATCCGCAACCCGTTGCTCGAAGACGTGAACCTGCAAGGTGCACGCGGCATTCTGGTGAACATCACCGCAGGTCCCGACCTGTCCCTGGGTGAGTACTCCGACGTGGGTAGCATCATCGAAGCCTTCGCTTCCGAGCACGCCATGGTCAAAGTCGGTACCGTTATCGATCCAGACATGCGCGATGAGCTGCATGTAACCGTGGTCGCTACCGGCCTGGGTGCGAAAATCGAGAAGCCTGTGAAGGTCATCGACAACACCCTGCACACCAGCCAGGCCAGCCAGGCAGCTGCCGCTCCAGCCCCTGCTCGCCAGGAACTGCCGTCGGTGAACTACCGTGACCTGGACCGTCCGACCGTGATGCGCAACCAGGCTCAGGCCGGTGCTGCGGCGTCCCGTAGCCCGAATCCGCAAGATGACCTGGACTACTTGGACATCCCGGCATTCCTGCGTCGTCAGGCCGATTAATGGAATGTATCAGGGCTATGAAGGTGATTGGTGTTCAGCAAAGGTCTGGTCTGCTATTATCGCCAGCCTTTGTTGATACCAGTTCGCAATTTGCGCTGAAGCGGTCCAAGCCATGATTAAACAACGCACCCTGAAGAATATTATTCGTGCCACAGGTGTAGGTCTGCACTCCGGGGAGAAGGTATACCTGACCCTCAAGCCTGCACCTGTCGACACCGGCATCGTGTTTGTGCGTGCCGACCTGGACCCTGTGGTGCAGATTCCTGCTCGCGCGGAAAACGTTGGCGAAACCACTATGTCGACCACATTGGTCAACGGTGACGTCAAAGTGGACACGGTGGAGCACTTGCTCTCGGCCATGGCTGGCCTGGGCATCGATAACGCCTACGTCGAGCTCTCCGCGTCCGAAGTCCCGATCATGGATGGCAGCGCTGGCCCCTTCGTATTCTTGATTCAATCTGCCGGCCTGGAAGAACAGGACGCAGCCAAGAAGTTCATTCGCATTCTGCGGGAAGTGACAGTAGAAGACGGCGACAAGCGCGCCACCTTCGTCCCGTTCGAAGGCTTTAAAGTGAGCTTTGAGATCGATTTCGATCACCCGGTATTCCGTGACCGCACCCAAAGTGCAAGCGTGGATTTTTCCAGCACTTCGTTCGTAAAAGAAGTCAGCCGCGCCCGTACCTTTGGTTTCATGAGTGACATCGAGTACCTGCGCAAGCACAACCTCGCACTCGGCGGCAGCGTGGAAAACGCCATCGTGGTCGACGCGGATGGTGTACTGAACGAAGACGGCCTTCGCTATGAAGACGAATTCGTGAAGCACAAGATCCTCGATGCAATCGGTGACCTCTACCTGCTGGGCAATAGCCTGATAGGCGAGTTCAAAGGCTTCAAGTCGGGCCACGCCCTTAACAACCAGCTGCTGCGCAAGTTGATTGAGCAGACAGACGCTTGGGAAGTCGTGACCTTCGAAGATGCCAGCACCGCACCGATCTCTTACATGCGTCCCGTCGCGGCGGTGTAAGTAACAACTCTCTTTCTTTAGTTTTGAAAGGCTGCCTTCGGGTGGCCTTTTTTTATGTCCGACGTTTGCCCCCTGTAGGAGCGAGCTTGCTCGCGAAAAACCTGAGAGCACCCTGCGCATTCAGGAATCCCTCGTTATCGTTGACGTTCTTCGCGAGCAAGCTCGCTCCTACAGGGGGTGGGTTGTGGCATCCATTGTCCGGTTACGGCCGCTGTGCTTGGCCTGATACAACGCCTGATCAGCCTTGAGCAGCAGGTCCTCAAGGGAAATACGGCTGTGCTTCTGCCAGGTACTCAAACCGATGCTTACGGTGATCGGTTGCTCGTCCCCGGCCACTTTCGACAAGTGCTCGACCGCCTCGCGGATATGCTCGGCGATCACCCACGCCCCCTTGGTGTCGGTATTGGGCAGTACCACCGCGAATTCTTCACCGCCATACCGCGCCGCCAGGTCGGCAGGGCGGCGGATATGGCTGGCGATCACCTGCGCAACTACACGCAAGGCCTCATCGCCGCCCTGGTGGCCATGGCGGTCGTTGAAGGCTTTGAAGTGGTCCACATCGATCATCAGCACGCTCAACGACTCGGTGGAGCGTTGTGCCCGGTCCCATTCCAGCCGCAAGCGTGCGTCCAGGGTGCGGCGGTTGGCCAGGCCAGTAAGGGCGTCGGTGGCTGCCAGTTCTGACAGCACCTGCTCGGCGCGATGGCGGCGGCGCAGCTCCATGCACAGTGCCCAGGTCAGCCATAACAAGCCCACGCACAGCACTCCGGTCGCGATGCTGACCAGCCACGCGGCACGCCGCCAGGGTGCGAACATTTCATCGCTGGACAAGGCCACTGCCACGATCAGCGGCAAGTCGCCCACATTAGAAAAGCTGTAGAGCCGTGCCTGGCGATCGACGCTGGAGATGCTTTGGAAGCTGCCATCCCGTTCGCGCAGCATGCGCGCCACATTCGGGCGCTGGCTCAGGTCCTTGTCGATGATATCCACTTCCAGCAAAGGCTCTTGCGCCAGCAGGATGCCTTGGTGGTTGAGCAGGTTGATGGTGCTGTTGTTGCCAATGTTCAAGCTGCTGAATAACTGATGAAAGTACGACAGGCGCATGGACGCGACCGCCACGCCCAGAAAACGCCCATCCGATGACGAAACGCGACGGCTGAACGCGATGCGCCAGGGGTCGGCACACTGGCAGCGCGCCATGAACGGACGGCTGATATACAAGCCCAGGTCGGGGTTGGTGCGGTGTGCCTGAAAATAATCCCGGTCGGCAAAGTTACCCAGCTTGGGCGTCAGCAGGGACGAATCGGCAATCACCTCGCCGGCCGGGTCCAACAGTAGGATATCGCCCTTGTAGGGCGCTGCTGCGGAACGATCGAACAGCACCAGGTGCCGGATGCTTTCGGAAACGTCCTGCAGGTCAGTGCGCTCGGTGGCGGTGATCAAGCCTTTGAGGGCCATGTCGTACAGTTCAACATTGCGCAGCACGTCAGCGTCGATCAATTGCGTGATGGTATTGGCGGTGCGCTTGGCCGTCTGCAGGGTGTTGGCATGTTCACGAATCAGCAGCGCAGTGACGACCCCCACGATCAGCAACACCGTGAGCGTGCTGCCCAAGATCAGCAGGCGCTCCGGGCGGCGGTTGGGGCGGGTAGGGCTTGAACTCATCGGGCACACTTTTGCGTTGAGAATGCCCTTAGCGTAGTAGCAACTCTTAAATATGGCTGTAGGAGCGAGCTTGCTCGCGAAAAACTCACAGACGCCGCGTTTATTCAGGAAGCACGCGTCATCGTTAACGTTTTTCGCGAGCAAGCTCGCTCCTACCTGTATTCAGAACACGTTGATTGGGTAGTCCACGATCACGCGGTACTCATCCACATCGCGGTCCACCGCCGAGTAGCCATTGCTGCCGCGGTTGGTCGCCCATTGCAGGCGCACGGCCAAGTCCTTGGCCTTGCCGCCCTGCACCACATATTTCAGGTCGATATCGCGCTCCCAGTGCTTGGCATCTTTGCCATCGGCGCTATACCAGTTGCTGTAGCCGCGACTGTTGGGGTCGACCTTGGTCAGGTCGGTCTTGCCGCTGATGTACGACACTGCGGAGGTCAGGCCGGGCACGCCGAGGCCGGCGAAGTCGTACGCGTACTTGAGCTTCCAGGAGCGCTCGTTGGGCCCGTTGAAATCCGAGTACTGCTGGGAGTTGTCCAGGTACACGCTGTCGCCCTGGGTGATGTAGTCGAACGGCGTATTGCCATTGACCCGCTGATACGTCGCCGTGACGCTGTGGTTGCCCACGCCCACGGTGAAATGCAGGCTGTAGGTGTTGTTGTCGATATCCCCCAGCAGCGATTGGCCGGTGTCCTGGGTATGGTAGTAGTGAAGGCCGGGGGTCAGGCTGACCAGGTCGTTCAGGGCGTAGGTGTATTCCAGGTCGTAGTAATACTGATGCCAGACGTCCTTGAGTTCGGAGGCGTACAGGTTGCTGGTCAGCCCCTCGATCCCGCTGAACGACACGCCAGCCCAGTCCAGGTGCTGGCTGTCGGTGTTGGCGGGCAGCGTGCCGTAGCTGGTGCCGATGCGCCGGTGGCCGCTCTGGTTGTAGAGCTTGGTGAAACTGGCCTGGCCGCCTTCGAACATCCAGCCGTCGAAGCTGTGGTTGGTCAGGCTCACGCCACGGAAAGTCTGCGGCAACATGCGCGTCATGCCGCCGGCGATCACCGGGTTGTTGAGGAACAGGTCGCCGGCTTTCAGTTCGGTGTCGAAGGCGCGCAGCTTCAAGGTGCCGCCGGCCGTCGAGAACGAACCCGGCGCCTTGCCGTTGCCGCTGCCATACGGAAGGATGCTGGAACCATCCGTACCGCCACCGCCGTCGAGCTTGAGGCCGAGCATGGCATTGACGTCCAGGCCGAAGCCGACGGTGCCCTGGGTGTAGCCAGATTCGAAAGTGCCGATAAAACCCTGGCCCCATTCCTTGCTGTCATCCTGGTGAATGTCGCGCCGGTCGCGGTTCATGTAGTAGTTGCGGGTGTTGATCGTGAGGTGGGAGCCTTCGACGAAACCGTCGTTGGGGGGAGTGTCTGCCGCGTGGGCCAGTGGGGCGATCGTTGCTGCAATCGCGAGGAATAACGGGGTGAACGTCAGCGAGTTCTTCACCGGTAAAGCTCCTTTGGTCAATCCATAACGGCCAGTGTCGTGAGGGAGTGCCCGGCCTTTTTTTACGGCAAAAAAAAGCCGCTGAAAGTCAGCGGCTTTAAGACAGATTCCCAGTGTAGAGCCCTGGAAAAAAGTCGAGGGAAATTCGGGTAAGCGGGTCAGCTGTCTTTGCCGTCGCGCTCATCGATGCGTCAAAGTAACGCAGGCGAGCGGTGCGATACAGAGTGTAACAAGATAATAACTATTGCCCAAATCGCAACAGTGCGGATGTACGTCGATCTAAGTGTGGGAGCGGGCTTGCTCGCGAATTCGGTGTGTCAGTCAATATATCTGTAACTGATACACCGAATTCGCGAGCAAGCCCGCTCCCACATGTGACTCAAGCGTTCTTACGATTTAGACCGGCAGGGTAATACCAAAGGTATTGCCACCGCCCTCACTGCGCACAAACACATCCCCCCCATGCATCAACGCAATCGCCTTGACGATCGCCAGCCCCAGCCCGTGATTGGCCCCGCTGTTGCTGCGCGAGGCATCCACTCGATAGAAGCGTTCGAACAGGCGTGGCAAGTGTTCGCTGGCAATCGCCTCGCCGGGGTTGGTCACGCCAATCGTCACCTGGTGTGCCTGCATTTCAATGCACACGTCGATGACGTGCCCCGGCGCGGTGTGTTGCACGGCATTGCTCAGCAGGTTGATCAGTGCGCGACGCAGGTGGGCTTTTTCGATCTGCACCACAGCATCGCCGTGCACGCGCACTTCGACCTGGGCGTCTTCGAGGATGAAGTCGAGGTAGTCGAGGGTGGTGGCCACTTCATCGGCCAGGGCGCTTTCGATCAGCTTGGTGGCCTTGCTGCCTTGGTCGGCGCTGGCGAGGAACAGCATGTCATTGATGATCGAGCGCAGCCGTTCCAGCTCTTCCAGGTTCGATTGCAGCACTTCGAAATATTGCTCTGCCGAACGGCCGCGAGTGAGGGCCACCTGGGTCTGGCCGATCAGGTTGGTGAGCGGCGAACGCAGTTCGTGTGCGACGTCGGCGTTGAACGACTCCAGGCGCGAATATGCCTGCTCGACCCGGTCGAGGGTGGCGTTGAACGAGTTGACGAACTGGCTCAGCTCGGGTGGCAAGGGCGACAATTGCAGGCGCCCGGAGAGTTTCGGCGGCGCAAGTTTTTGCGCCTCATCCGAGAGTTTGCCCAGGGGCTTGAGGCCGATACGCGCGACCCAGAACCCCAACAGCGCCGCCAGTATCACACCCACCAATGCCAGGCTGATCAATGCCACCAGCAGGTGATGCTGGGTGGCGCGGAAGTTCTCCGTGTCGATGGCGATCATGAAACGCAGCGCCGGGCGCTGGTCCTTGGCGGCAAACTGGCTGACCAGCACCTTAAAGGGATAATCGTGACCCGGCAGGCGCAGGTCGCGCTTACCCGTGGCGCCCTCGGCAAAGGCGCGAATCTGCGCATCTGGCTCACCGTATTCGTAGCTCGGGTCGCTGCTGACCACCCAGAAACGGATGCGCTTGTCTTCTTCGCCCAACAGCTTGAGCTTGGACCTGATCTTGGCCCAATGCTCCGGCGTGCCGAAGCGATTGATCGACGACTCCAGCACGCTGTAGCGCGCATCCAGCTCGGCCCCTGGCAACAACCCCAGGCCACGGTCCACCTGCTGGTACAGCGCGCCGCCGATCAACAGGAAGATCAGCAGCGCCACCAGGGTGAACATGCCGCTCAGGCGCAGGGCGATGGAATTAGCGACCACTGTGGTTTTCCTGCATGCGGTTCTCCAGCACATAGCCCATGCCACGTATGGTGTGCAGCAGCTTGTGTTCGAACGGCCCATCGAGCTTGGCGCGCAGGCGCTTGATCGCCACTTCCACCACGTTGGCATCGCTGTCGAAATTGATGTCCCAGACCATCTCGGCAATCGCGGTCTTGGACAGGATCTCACCCTGGCGCCGCGCCAATACGCTGAGCAGCGAGAACTCCTTGGCGGTCAGGTCCAGGCGCAGGCCGTTGCGGCTGGCTTTGCGGCTGATCAGGTCGATCCACAGGTCGGCGACGGTGACCTGCACCGGTTCATGGCCGCCGCTGCGACGGGTCAGGGCTTGCAGGCGGGCCACCAGTTCCAGGAACGAAAACGGTTTGCCCAGATAATCGTCGGCGCCTTCGCGCAGGCCGCGGATGCGGTCTTCCACGCGCTCGCGGGCGGTGAGCATGATCACCGGCGTCTGCTTGCGGGCGCGTAAGGCACGCAACACACCGAAGCCATCCAGGCCGGGCAGCATCACGTCGAGCACGATCACCGCGTAATCGTTTTCCAGCGCCAGGTGCAGGCCCTCGATGCCTTCACGGGCCACATCGACGGTGTAGCCTTGCTCGGTCAGGCCACGGTGCAGGTAGTCCGCGGTTTTTTCTTCATCTTCAATAATCAGGACGCGCATGACCGCCTCAGTGTGTGGTCGCCAGCGCCAGCGCTGGTTTGGGCCTGTGGAAAAAACGTTCAAGGTACAAGTATATGACCGGCGTGGTGAACAGCGTCAGCGCCTGGCTCACCAGCAAGCCCCCGACCACCGCGATGCCCAGTGGTTGGCGCAGCTCTGCCCCCGGGCCTGCGCCGAGCATCAACGGCACGGCGCCGAGCAACGCGGCAAGGGTGGTCATGATGATCGGCCGGAACCGCGTGACGCAGGCTTCATAGATCGCATCCTCCGGCGGCAGCCCGCGCACACGTTGGGCCTCCAGGGCGAAGTCGATCATCAAGATACCGTTTTTCTTCACGATGCCGATCAGCAGCACCAGGCCGATCAAGGCCATGATCGAAAAGTCCTGGCCCAGCAGCCACAGCATGATCAGCGCACCGAGGCCCGCCGAGGGCAGGGTGGAAATGATCGTCAGCGGGTGCACAAAACTCTCATACAGCACGCCCAGGATAATGTAGACCGCCACCAGCGCCGCGAGGATCAGCCATGGCTGGCTGGCGAGCGAACTCTGGAACGCCTGCGCCGCACCCTGGAAGTTACCGATGATCGTGCTCGGCATCCCGATTTCGTTCTTGGCCTGGTCGAGGATAATCACCGCGTCGCCCAGGGCCACGCCGGGCGCGAGGTTGAACGACAGGTTGGCAGCAGGGAACATGCCGTCATGGCTGATGGACAACGGCCCGACTGTGGGCGGGTCGACTTTGGCCAGTGCCGACAGCGGCACCATTTCATTGGTCAGTGGCGAGCGCAGGTAAAAATAGTCGAGGCTTTCGGCCTTGCCGCGCTGTTGGCTGTCCAGTTCGAGTATCACTTGGTACTGGTTGATCTCGGTCTGGAACTCGTTGATCTGGCGCTGGCCGAAGGCGTCGTACAGCGCCTGGTCGACATCGGTTGCGGTCAGCCCGAAGCGCGCGGCGGCCTGACGATCGATACTGATATGGGTGATGCTGCCGCCCAGTTGCAGGTCGTTGGACAGGTCGCGAAATGCCGGGTTGGCGCGCAGTTTTTCGGTGAGGCGTTGGGTCCAGGTGTTCAGCGTCGGGCCGTCGTTGCTCTTGAGCACATATTGGTACTGGGCGCGGCTGGGGCCGGAGCTCAGGTTGATGTCCTGGCCGGCGCGCAGGTACAGCACGATGCCCGGCACCTTCGCCAACTGCGGGCGGATGCGGTCTATGAACTGGCTGGCGGACACGTCGCGCTCACTGCGGTCTTTCAAGGCGATCCAGAAGCGGCCGTTGGCGATGGTCTGGTTGCTGCCGGTGACGCCGACCGAATGGGAAAACGCCTGCACCGCCGGGTCGGCCTTGACGATCTCGGCCAGGGCCTTGTGCTTGGCGACCATGTCCTTGTACGACACATCGGCCGCCGCTTCGCTGGTGCCGAGCACGAAACCGGTGTCTTGCACCGGGAAGAACCCCTTGGGGATGAACACATAGCCGACCACCGCCAGCGCCAGGGTCACCACGAAGATCGCGGCCATGCTGCGTTGGTGCGCCAGGGCACGGCGAAGGTTGCGCGCATAGCCGGCCAGCAGGCGTTCGCTGAAGCTGGGCTTGGCGTGGGCAGGGTGGGTAGGGGCACGCATGAACAACGCGGCCAGCGTCGGTGCCAACGTCAGCGACACCACCACTGAAATCAGAATGGTCGCGGTGGCCGTCAATGCAAATTCCTTGAACAATCGCCCGACCACGCCGCCCATGAACAGCAGCGGAATAAACGCCGCCACCAGCGAGAAGCTGATGGACACCACGGTAAAGCCAATTTCGCCGGAGCCCTTGATCGCCGCTTCGCGCTTATCCAGGCCAGCCTCCAGGTGACGATGAATGTTCTCCACCACCACAATCGCATCGTCCACCACAAAGCCCACGGCGATCACGATGGCCACCAGGGTCAGGTTGTTCAGGCTGAACCCCATCACGTACATCAGGGCGAAACTGGCCACCAGCGAGACACCCAGCACCGCAGACACAATCAGCGTCGCCGACAGTTGGCGCAGGAACAACGCCATCACCGCCACCACCAGCAGGATGGCGATCAGCAGGGTCATTTCCACTTCATGCAGTGAAGCGCGGATGGTCTTGGTGCGGTCGGTCAACACGCTGACCTGCACCGAGGCCGGCAACATGCCTTGCAGGCGCGGCAACTCGGCCTGGATGCGGTCCACGGTGTCGACGATGTTGGCGCCGGGCTGGCGCGAAATCACCAGGTTCACCCCGGGGGTATCGCCGGACCAGGCTTGTACGTAGGCGTTTTCCGAGCCGTTGATGACCTTGGCGATATCGCGCAGTTGCACCGGCGCACCGTCCTTGTAGGAAACGATCAGTTGGCCGTATTCCTCCGGGTGAAACAGCTGGTCGTTGGTCGACAGGGTGGACACGCTGTTTTCGCCATAGATCGCGCCCTTGGCCAGGTTGAGGCTCGACTGCTGGATGGCCAGGCGTATATCGGCGAGGGTCAGGCCGATGGCCGCGAGCTTGTCGGGGGACGCCTGCACGCGAATCGCCGGGCGTTGCTGGCCGGTGATGTTGATCTGGCCGACGCCGTCGATCTGGCTGATCTGGCGTGCCAGCAGGGTTTCCACATAGTCGCTCAGCTCGGTGCTGGGCATGCTGCTGGAACTGACGCTGAGGATCAGCACCGGGCTGTCTGCCGGGTTGACCTTCCTCCAGGTGGGCAAGCTCGGCATGTCGCTGGGCAACTTGCCGGACGCGGTGTTGATCGCGGCCTGCACTTCCTGGGCGGCGGTATCGATGCTTTTTTCCAGAGTGAATTGCAGGGTCAAGAGGCTGGAGCCCAAGGCGCTGCTGGAGGTCATCTGGGTCATGCCGGGGATGGCACTGAACTGCACCTCCAGAGGCGTGGCCACCGATGAGGCCATGGTGTCCGGGCTGGCGCCGGGCAGTTGCGCGGTGACCTGAATCGTCGGGAATTCCGCTTCCGGCAATGGCGCGACGGCCAGGTTGGGGAAGGCAATAATTCCCAGCAACACCAGGGCGAATGTCAGCAGCAGGGTGGCGACTGGGTGATCAACGCACCAGGCCGAGGGCGACCGGCTGGCGCTCATGGTTGCACCTGGGCGTCGGCGGTGTGGATCACTTGCGGCGGCTCCTTGAGCACCTCCACCTGCGCACCGGCCTTGAGCCGCGATTGCCCATCGCTGACCAGCACATCGCCGGCCTGCACGCCTTTGATGATGTTGATGTCGCTGTTCTGGTAGGCGACCTGCACCGGCACCACCTCGACTTTGTCAGCGCTTACGCGGTACACGAAATGTGAGTCCAGGCCGCGCTGCACCACGGTGGGCGGTACCACCAGGGCGTTCTTGTCGAGGGCCGTCTGGATCTTGATGGTCACCAATTGCCCCGGCCATAGCTTATGCGCCGGGTTGCTGAACTCGGCCTTGGCCCGCAGGGTGCCGGTGGTGGAGCTGATCTGGTTGTCGATCAGGCTCAGGTGGCCTTCACCGAGCAGGTCGCCGGTCTGGCCATCGGTGTCGGCGCCCAGGTACGCATCGACGGTGGCCCGGGTGGGGGCGGCGATCAGGCCCTGCAAGGTTGGCAGCATTTGCTGAGGCAGGGAGAACTCAACGGCAATCGGGTCGAGCTGGGTGACGGTAAACAGCCCCTGGGTATCGCTCATGCGCAGGAAGTTGCCTTCGTCCACATTGCGGATGCCCACGCGGCCGCTGACCGGAGAGCGGATCTGGGTATAGGAAAGTTGTACTTGAGCCGCATCAATGGCCGCTTGATTACCTTGCGCCGTGGCCTTGAGCTGGTTGACCAGTGCCTGTTGCTGGTCATAGGTCTGTTTGGACACGCCGTCGTCGACGCTCAGCGCTTTGTAGCGCTTGAGGTTGACCAACGCCACTTGCAACTGCGCCTGGCTTTCACCGAGTTGCGCCCTGGCCTGGTCGAGGTTGGCTCGGATCGAGCGGTCATCAATGGTGGCCAGCAGGTCGCCGGCCTTCACCGATTGGCCTTCCTTGACCAGCAGTTGGGTGAGAATGCCGTCGATCTGCGGGCGAATCACCACGCTGTGCAATGACAACACCGAGCCGATGCCGCTGACAAACCGAGGCACGTCCTGTTGCGTCACGCTCACCACCCGCACAGGAATGGCGGTAGGCGCTGCCAGGCGGGCCTTGGCCGGCCGGGTTAACGCCCAGGCTGCAACGGCCAGTATCAGGAGAGCACCCAGCATCAGGGCCACGTTTCGTTTGATCTGCATAGGAGGACGCCGGCGCAAACTGCAAGTTGGAGTTCGGAACGTCCTTTATAGCGCTGTTCCGCCGTCAGCACGGTGACGGCAAACTGACAGCCGTGACAGTTAGGCCATGTGAGCTTGTCGCTTGAAGTTACTGCTGACCACTCAGGCCCCGTATACTCGCGCTTTTACACCTATTAGCTGTGCCGGAGCCCTTATGACTTCCCCAACCCAACCCGCTGTCGACGCGGCCGACCTCGTCGATCCGGCCACCGCCGACGGCGTTGAAAAAGCCGAGATCCCGGCGTTCAAGTTCCCTTTCAACCCAGGTGAACTGGCTGGCGCCAAGAATGCCAGCCAGCCTTGGTACAAAGGCGGCGCCAAGAACGGCCATACCAAGACGCCAGGCATGGCGCCGCCGGGCACTCGCCGCTCGATGGGTAAACGCTGAGATTAAAGCGTTGAGTGCGTTATAGGCAGTTGCCTACATCGTGCGTAGACATTTCTGCTTGTAGGGCCGTCACCGATTCTTGAAAGCTGCACAGCGTTTGCTTCGTCCCGATGACGCTCATCGGGGCGTGGCGAGTCAGCTTTCCGGAAAAGGACATTCCCGTGGCCCTGATACACCTCTGTGCAGTGCTTGCTCTCTTGCTCTCGACGAGTGCCGTCGCCGCCGACGTTCAACCGCGGCGTGAAATCCGTTTCGCCGTTGCTGCGCATTTTCCGCCCTTTCAAAGCCGCAATGCCCAAGGGCAATTGGTGGGGTTGAATATCGAACTGGGCAATGCCCTGTGCGAGCAGCTCAACGTGCGCTGTACTTGGGTTGACCAAATCGTCATGGAAAACTTCCCGGCTCTCGAGGCCAGGCAGTTCGACGCGATCATGGGCATGGCGACCACCTGCCGTCGGCGGCAACGGGTGAGCTTCACCGATGACCTTTACCCGATCACCACCCGGCTGGTGGCGCGTAAAACCTCGGGCCTGCGTCCTGATCGACGGTCCCTCAAGGGCAAGCGTGTCGGGGTGCTGGTGCGCAGTAATCGTGAAGCTTTTGCCCTGTCGCAATGGGCGCCGGCGGGGGTGATCATCAGGAGTTTCTGGCTCAACGACCAACTGGTGCAGAGCCTGGTTTCGGGCGATATCGATGCGACCCTGCAAGGCGCGGTGGAGATCCGTGAAGCCCTGCTCGACACGCCCCAGGGGCTGGACTTCGATTACATGGGGCCGCCTGTGTCGTCGGGCCTGCTGGGTAATAGCGTGGCGATTGCGGTGCGAAAAACCGATACTGCGTTGCGTAATGAGCTTAATCATGCGCTTGAGCAATTGATGCAGAATGGCGAGTACCAGCGCATTCTCCAGCCGTATCGGCTCGATGTATTGCCGCCCCATTCATGATCGCGAATGTGTGAGTGCCGCTCTGTACCCGTGAGGCGCCTATCGACCTGACACGGCGAGATCCAAATGTGGGAGCTGGCTTGCCTGCGATGGCGGCCTCCCAGCCGACACTTCTCTACCTGACACCCCACAATCCAACTGTGGGAGCGGGCTTGCTCGCGAAGGCGCCTGACAGTCAACACAGTTGGGTTGTGGGCATATCCATTGCTGCGGTAACGGCTACTTAGGGTTCCGCCCTGACGGCGGGTCACTTTGGAAAAGCCCCAAAGTAACCAAAGGGCTCTTGCCCCACCACTCGGCACCTCGCTTAGGCTCGGTGTGCCCGTAATCCGCCAGCGATTTGGGGGGCCGCCGCCACGCGCCATCCATGGCGCGGGGCGGCTAAACCGGCATCCCTGCCGGTTTACCCCCCAAATCCCTGTCGAATTCCGGCCAGCGTGGTTTGACGGGGCGCCTGAAATCAAAAGCAGATCAAGATCAAGAGCGGCTCGCTTCGCATCGTGGTTAGCGTTGGTTGCTGCGAACTACAGTTGTGTCGCTCCCTATGCCGCCATGAGGCCCCAGCGGCCTAGGCCGCTCTCAACGAGATAAACGCATAATTGGCCGGCACTTCGGTGGCAATTTGTGCCCCGGCATCCAGCACCTGTTCGGCGATGTCCATCCCGGACACATGAAACACCCATTCATTGGCCACCGCCGGTTGTTCAATCGCCTGTTCAATGGCCTGGGCAAACGCCTGCATGTCCGGCAAGTACGCGGTAAACCCGTCGCCCTTGAGGGCGGTCGTGCGGATGCCGAGCAACGCGCATACGGCTTCCTTGGTCTGTACGTCATCACGGTCGGCTTGGCGCGAACGGTGAATCAGTTCGGCCAGTTGCGCGTCCATCAACTCGCCACCGACGATCAGCGCGGGGCCTTGCTCCCAGGATTCCGGCGGGCAGTCTTTGGCGCTTGGGTTCAGTGGGATATGCGGGTTGATCTCCATCGGGTAAATGCGGCACACCAGCGGGCGCCGTTCGTAGATGCGGCAGCGGTTGTCTTCGTCAAGATTCCGGCAGCGTCCGGCGTTGTAGGCGGCAAAGGTGATTGCCACAAATGCCTCGGTAGTGCCGCTGGGCACGATCACTGAACGGCGCTCGGCGTGTTCCCGTTGTTGCAGGGGCAGGCCCAGGCCGTTGCCAAGAAAGCCCTCGACCAGAACGATGACGTTGCCGCCGTCCGCCGCCCAGCTGCGGGCTTCTTCGAGGGTCAGGGGCACGTGATGGTCACTGCAGCATTTGCCGCAACCGACGCAGGAAAAGTGTGTGTTCATGGCGGATCTGTCACCAGGCAAGGTCAGAGGGCACGCTTGAGGGGTGACGGGTTTTTACCTCTATCGACCGCTCAGGGGCTCTGGAAGCAAGTTATGCGCCAGTGAGGGTCAGCCGTTGGATAGGATGTCGCGCAGCACAAACCCCATGCCCGCACTTTCATACAGGTGCCGGGCGCGCAGGTTGCTCTCCAGCACCTTGAGGTCCACATAGGGTTCGCCGCGCTGTTTGAACACCTGGAAGCTGTGCAGCAGCAGGGCGCGGCCCAGTCCTTGGCCTTGGGCACAGGGGTGGACGGCCAGGTTCTTGATAAAGGCGCTGGTCCAGCATTGGGCCACGCCGAGAATACCGTCGCGGTTACTGGCCACCAGGCACAGCGTCGGGTCGTACTCGGCATCGGTGACGAACTGCCGACGCCACTCATCCAGATGGCCGACACGGCCGCCGCCTTGGTCCTGGGTCATGCGCAGTACGGCATGGATCGCCGGGGCCAGTTCATCGCGATAATGATCCAGGCGGGTATCTGCTGGCCACTGCGGGGCGGGCAGGCTGCCGGTGAGGTCGCGACGCAGCAGCTGGTAATACTCGGCCAAGGCTTACAGGCCCTTTTGCGCCACGGTTTGCGCGGCGATGACCAGGCATTTGGTCAATTCGGGGGATGAGAATTTGGTGAGTACCGAGTCGGCACCGGCCAGGCGTGCTTTTTCGCTGTTCATCGCACTGTCCAGGGAGGTGTGCAACAGCACGTAGAGGTCCTTGAAATCCGGAGTTTCGCGCAAGGTGCGGGTGAGGGCGTAGCCGTCCATCTCAGACATCTCGATGTCCGACACCACCACGTTGATCTGTTCAACCGTGCCTTGCAGCTCCAGCAACACGTCGATGGCTTCCTTGGCGCTGCGGGCGGTGTGGCAGGTCAGGCCGAGGTTGCGCAGGGTGTGTACCGATTGCTGCAAGGCCACCTGGCTGTCGTCCACCACCAGGATGCGGGCGTTGCCCAGCACTTCGGCTTCTTCCATGGTCAGGTCGGTCGGCGCCGCTTCAACCGGTGCCGGGGCGATGCCATGGATGACTTTCTCGATATCCAGCACCTGCACCAGGCCACCTTCCACCTGAGTAACCCCGGTGATAAACGCCCGATTGCCGCCGGAGCCGTAGGGCGGTGGGCGGATATCGGTGGTCAGGCAATGCACGATCTTACTCACCGCCTGCACATGCAGGCCCTGCTTGGAACGGCTGACATCGGTGACGATCAGGCAGCCGCCGTCCGGGTCTTGCAAGGGCATTTCACCCAGGGCGCGGCTCAGGTCGATCACTGACAAAGACGCGCCGCGCAAGGTGGCGATGCCTTTGACGTGCGGGTGTGACTCCGGCAGCTTGGTCAGCGGCGGGCAGGGGATGATCTCGCTGACTTTCAACAGGTTGATGGCCATCAGCTTGCCGCTGCGCAAGGTAAAGAGCAGAAGCGAGAGTGAGTCTGCGCGGGCTTTGGTGGTGGACATAAAAACCTTCTGTGGATCAGGGATGACGATCTATAGAGAGTTATCGACTTGGCTGGCCGGGGCTTTAACCGGATTTTGTGTCGGCCACTGTTTATGTGCAAGCTGGCTTGCCTGCGATGGCCATAGGTATCTACACAACTGTGCAGTTCGCCGCAGCCACCGCTAACCACGATGCGAAGCGAGCCGCACTTGATCTGCTCTTGATCTGCTTTTGATCTTAGGCGCCCCGTCAAACCACGCTGGCCGGAATTCGACAGGGATTTGGGGGGTAAACCGGCAGGGATGCCGGTTTAGCCGCCCCGCGCCATGGATGGCGCGTGGCGGCGGCCCCCCAAATCACTGGCGGATTACGGGCACACCGAGCCTAAGCGAGGTGCCGAGTGGTGGGGCAAGAGCCCTTTGGTTACTTTGGGGCTTTTCCAAAGTGACCCGCCGTCAGGGCGGAACCCTAAGTGGCCGTTACCGCAGCAATGGATATATACACAATCCAACTGTGTTGACTGTCAGGCCGCCTTCGCGAGCAAGCCCGCTCCCACAGTGGGATTGTGGGGAGTCAGGCAGAGAAGTGTCGGCTGGCAGGCCGTCATCGCAGGCAAGCCAGCTCCCACCTCAAGTCCGGTATCAGCCCTTCCAGACCTGCGGGTTCACCAGGTCCTGGGGGCGTTGACCCAGCAGCGCGCTGCGCAGGTTGTCCAACGCGCGGTTGGCCATGGCTTCGCGGGTTTCACCGGTTGCCGAACCAATATGCGGCAGGGTCACCGCATTGCTCAGTTGGAACAACGGCGATTCAGCCAACGGTTCCTTTTCATACACATCCAGCCCGGCACCACGAATCCGTTGGGTTTGCAGGGCTTCGACCAGCGCCGGCTCATCCACCACCGGCCCACGGGAGATATTGATCAGGATCGCGCTGGGCTTCATCAACGCCAGCTCCCGCGTGCTGATCAGGTGACGAGTCTTGTCGCTCAACGGCACCACCAGGCAAACGAAATCCGCCTCGGCCAGCAGCTGATCCAGGCTGCGAAACTGCGCGCCCAGTTCTTGCTCCAGCGCGGTCTTGCGGCTGTTGCCGCTGTAAAGGATCGGCATATTGAAGCCCAGACGCCCACGCCGGGCCACGGCTGCGCCAATATTGCCCATGCCGACAATGCCCAGGGTCTTGCCGTGCACATCGCAACCAAACAACGGCGCGCCCACGCTGGCTTTCCATTG
The DNA here is from genome assembly GCF_030687795.1 of Pseudomonas sp. FP215. Classification (NCBI taxonomy): domain Bacteria; kingdom Pseudomonadati; phylum Pseudomonadota; class Gammaproteobacteria; order Pseudomonadales; family Pseudomonadaceae; genus Pseudomonas; species Pseudomonas sp. FP215. The sequence continues at coordinate 5,032,823 of NZ_CP117447.1, read as the reverse complement.
GCCGGCCTTGGTCCAGGCGTCCAATTCGGCCACGCGGCGTGCGCTGCTCATCAGCAACGCAAAGGCCAGGTCGGCAGTGCTTTCGGTGAGCACATCGGGGGTGTTGGTGAGCATGATCCCGCGTTCGTTGAAGTACGGCACATCGTAGTTGTCGTAGCCCACCGACACGCTGGACACCACCTCCAGCTTGCTCGCGCTTTCCAGTTGCTCGCGGCCCAACTTGCGGCCCACGCCGATCAAACCGTGGACATGGGGCAGGGCTTCGTTGAACTGTGCGTTGATGTCACCCAGCTTGGGGTTAGGCGCGATCACCTCGAAATCCTGTTGCAGGCGTTCGATCATCGGCGGGGTAATACGGCTGAAGGCCAGGACAGTCTTTTTCATTGTAGAACTCCACTCAACATGTGGGAGCTGGCTTGCCTGCGATGGCGGTGTGTCAGCCACTATTGTGTTGGCTGATTCACCGTCATCGCAGGCAAGCCAGCTCCCACAATGAATTTATAGGGGTTGGGAAGCAGCATTCCAAAATCAGGTCGCCATCCGCACGCCACCCACACCACCACTCAACTCATACGCCACCAACTCCGCCTGGTGCGCCGCCAGAATCTCCGGCAACGAACCGCGCAGGTATTCCACCCAGGTCTTGATCTTCGCATCCAGGTATTGGCGCGAAGGGTAGATGGCGTACAGATTCAGCTCCTGGGAGCGGTAGGTCGGCATCACCCGTACCAGCGTGCCGTTGCGCAGCCCTTCGATGGCGGCGTACACCGGCAGCAGGCCGACGCCCATGCCGCTGGTGATCGCGGTTTTCATCGCGTCGGCCGAATTCACCAGAAACGGCGAGCTGTTGATTGCCACGCTTTCCTGGCCTTCCGGGCCGTTGAAGGTCCATTTGTCCAGCTGGACCACCGGGCTGACCAGGCGCAGGCACGCATGGTTGAGCAAATCCTGGGGGCGTTGCGCGCAGCCCTTGGCCTTGACGTAGTCCGGCGAGGCGCAGGCGATGCTGTAGGTGATGCCCAGGCGCTGGGACACGAAACCTGAGTCCGGCAGTTCGCTGGCCAGCACGATGGACACGTCGTAGCCCTCGTCGAGCAGGTCCGGCACGCGGTTGGCCAGGGTCAGGTCGAAGGTCACGTCGGGATGGGTGCGGCGGTAGCGGGCAATTGCGTCAATGACGAAATGCTGGCCGATGCCGGTCATGGTGTGCACTTTCAACTGCCCGGCGGGGCGTGCGTGGGCGTCGCTGGCTTCGGCCTCGGCTTCCTCGACATAGGCGAGGATCTGCTCGCAGCGCAGCAAATAGCGTTTGCCGGCTTCGGTCAGCGCGATGCGTCGGGTGGTGCGGTTGAGCAAGCGGGTTTGCAGGTGGGCCTCAAGGTTGGAGACCGCGCGCGAGACGTTGGCCGTGGTGGTGTCCAGTTGCACGGCGGCGGCGGTGAAGCTGCCGGCCTCGGCCACACAACTGAAGGCGCGCATGTTTTGCAAAGTGTCCATGGAGTGTTCTCAAGGGAGATAGCAAATTGTGACAGAAAGTTACGCTTTGAGTGATCCCTACCAACGGATTATCGCCTGAACGGTAACAAAGATTCACAGGAATGCCAGCTTATCGTCCTCCCTGCCGCCGCCTAGAATTGCGCCACCTCTTGCGCAACACCCTCTCAGGAATTCGCTTGCCGTGCCGCGTCGCATCAGCAGAGAGCTGAAGACTCTCAGTGTTTGGGCTTTAACGTCAGTCATCAGCGGTTGCATCGGAACCGGAGGAATCGCCCCCCAAGGCCAGGCGATCAACGCCACTACCCTGGCCACCGACGCCGCGATCCAGAGCGCCGCCCGCGACGCCCACTGGCCCACCGCCCAATGGTGGCAGGCCTACGGCGACCCGCAGCTCAACCGTTGGGTCGAACTCGCCACCCGCAACAGCCCCAGCCTGGCCGTGGCCGCCGCCCGCGTGCGCCAAGCCCGGGCGCTGGCCGGGGTGGCCGAGTCGGCCGAGTCGCTGCAGATCAACAGCGACACCACCCTCAAGCGCCACAACTGGCCCAAGGATCAGTTCTACGGCCCCGGTGAACTGAGCGGCGCCAACACTTGGGACAACAATTCGTCCCTGGGCCTGAGCTACGCTCTCGACCTGTGGGGCCGGGAAAGCAACAGCACCGAACGCGCCGTCGACCTGGCACACGTGAGCGCCGCCGAAGCGCGCCTGGCCCAGCTCGAACTGCAAAACAATGTGGTGCGCGCATACATTCAGCTGTCGTTGCAGTACGCCAACCGCGACATCGCGGCCGCCACCCTGGCCCAGCAACAGCAGATCCTGGACCTGGCCAGCAAACGCCTGAGCGCCGGGATCGGCACTCACTTTGACGTCAGCCAGGCCGAAACCCCGCTGCCGGAAACCCACCGCCAACTGGATGCCCTGGACGAGGAAATCGCCCTGAGCCGTAACCAACTGGCGGCGTTGGCCGGCAAAGGCCCGGGGGAGGGCGCGCAGTTGCAGCGCCCGACCCTGGCCCTTGCCGCGCCGTTGAAACTGCCCTCCAGCCTGCCCGCGCAGTTGCTCGGCCAACGCCCGGACGTGGTTGCCAGTCGCTGGCAGGTAGCGGCCCAGGCGCGGGGTATCGATGTGGCTCATGCAGGCTTCTACCCCAACGTCGACCTGGTCGGCAGCCTCGGCTACATGGCCACCGGCGGCGGCATGCTGGAATTTCTCGCCGGTAAGAAATTCAACTACAACGTCGGCCCGGCGATCACCTTGCCGATCTTCGACGGCGGCCGCCTGCGTGCGCAATTGGGTGAAGCCAGTGCCGGCTACGACATCGCGGTGGCCCAGTACAACCAGACCCTGGTCAATGCGCTCAAGGGCATCAGCGACCAGTTGATCCGCCGTGAATCCATGGACAAACAGTCCGCCTTCGCCGCGCAGTCGGTGGCCTCGGCGCAGAAAACCTACGACATCGCCATGATCGCCTATCAGCGTGGCCTCACGGACTACCTCAACGTGCTCAACGCCCAAACCTTGTTGTTTCGTCAGCAGCAGATCGAACAACAGGTGCAGGCCGCACGCCTGAGTGCCCATGCCGAACTGGTGACCGCCCTGGGCGGCGGCCTCGGCGCTGGCGACGATGTGCCCACGGCTGCCAAGACACGCCCAAGCAAGACCCCGGCGGCGCTCGCCGTGTTTGATCACTGAGTAGGATTCGATGACTCCCTTGCCTGCACCGCTGCGCTGGCTGCATTCCCTTGAGTGGCGCCGTGGTTTCTTCGACTGGGCACGCAGCGATGGCGTGACCTGGGTGTATATCTTCAAGGTGCTGGTCGCCGCGTTCCTGACGCTGTGGCTGGCCATGCGTCTGGAACTGCCGCAACCGCGCACGGCGATGATCACCGTATTTATCGTGATGCAGCCCCAGAGCGGCCAGGTGTTCGCCAAGAGTTTTTATCGCTTCCTCGGGACCTTGGCGGGCTCGGCGGTGATGGTGCTGTTGATCGCCCTGTTTGCGCAGAACACCGAACTGTTCCTCGGTGCGCTGGCGATCTGGGTGGGCATTTGCACCGCTGGCGCCACGCGCAACCGCAACTTTCGCGCCTATGGGTTTGTGCTCGCCGGCTACACCGCGGCAATGGTCGGCCTGCCGGCCCTGGCCCACCCGGACGGCGCCTTTATGGCGGCGGTGTGGCGGGTGCTGGAAATTTCCCTGGGGATACTGTGCTCGACGCTGGTCAGCGCCGCCATCCTGCCGCAAACCTCCAGCGCCGCCATGCGCAACGCGCTGTACCAGCGCTTTGGCGTGTTCGCCTTGTTCGTGACCGACGGCCTACGCGGGCGCAGCCAGCGCGAAGGCTTCGAGGCCAGCAACGTGCGCTTTATTGCCGAAGCTGTGGGCCTGGAAGGCTTGCGCAGTGTCACCGTGTTTGAAGACCCGCACATGCGTCGGCGCAACGGGCGGCTCAGTCGCCTCAACAGCGAATTCATGAGCATCACCACACGCTTCAACGCCCTGCACCAGTTGCTTGAACGCTTGCGCGCCGATGAGGCCGACCATGTGGTGGCAGCGATCAAGCCCGGCCTGCAAGACCTGGCCGAAGTGCTCGACAGCTTCTCTGGCCGCGCCCTCACCAGCCCCGATGCCGCGCGCCTGGTCAACCAGCTGAGCGCCTACAAGGACGGCCTGCCCGCCAAGGTGCGCAGCCTGCGGGCGAGCTTTCAGGAAGACAACCCGACGGACGCCGAGCAGTTGGATTTCCACACCGCCTACGAGCTGCTGTACCGCTTCGTCGACGACCTGCACAACTACGCGCAAACCCACGCGTCCCTGGCCGACCATCGTCATGCGCGGGAGGATTGGCACGAAGCCTACACGCCAAAAACCAACTGGTTGGCCTGCGCCGCGGCCGGTGTGCGCGCCTCGTTTATCTTGGTTGTGCTGGGCAGTTACTGGGTGGCCACGGCCTGGCCCAGCGGCGCCACCATGACCTTGATCGCGGCGGCCACGGTGGGCCTGTCTGCCGCCACGCCCAACCCCAAGCGCATGGCGTTCCAGATGGCCTGCGGCACCTTGATCGGCGCCTTGGTCGGCTTTGTCGAAATGTTCTTCGTGTTCCCCTGGATCGACGGTTTCCCGCTGCTGTGCGTGATGCTCGCACCGGTGATTATCTTCGGTGCCTTTCTGTCGTCACGCCCCCGATACGCCGGCGTGGGCGTGGGCCTGCTGATTTTCTTCAGCACCGGTTCGGTGCCGGATAACCTCACGGTCTACAACCCCTACACCTTTATCAACGACTACATCGCCATGGTCATTGGCATGCTGGTGTGCGCGGCGGCGGGGGCGATCATTCTGCCGCCCAACAGCCGCTGGTTGTGGCGCCGCCTGGAGCAAGACCTGCGTGAGCAAGTGGTGTATGCCATCAGCGGCAAGCTCAAGGGCCTGGCGTCGAGCTTTGAAAGCCGTACCCGCGACCTACTGCACCAGGCCTACGGGCTTGCGGTCGGCCAGCCGCAGGTGCAGCGCGATTTGCTGCGCTGGATGTTCGTGGTGCTGGAGGTCGGCCACGCGATCATCGAGTTGCGCAAGGAACAGGCGATTTTGCCGGTGCACCCGGCGTATGCCGAGTCCCAGCCGTGGCGCCAGGCGATCCGTGTGATGGGGCGCTCGTTGGTGCGGCTGTTCCTGCAACCCAGCGCCAGCAACCTGGAGCGCGGGTTGATTGCTGTCGACCATGCGATCAGTCGCGTGCAGGCCACCGACGAACCCTTCGCCCCGCACTTCGACACCTCGGCCCTGCGCCGGGTGAAGAGCTACCTGCACTTTATTCGCACCTCGTTGCTGGACCCGCAATCGCCTCTGGCCGCCCTCAAAGGAGCCCCGAATGCCGCGTGAAATTGCATTCCACGGCATCTATATGCCGACCATGACCCTGATGTTCTTGATCGCAGCGGGGCTGGCCTGGGCGGTTGACCGCTTCCTGGCCGGGTTCGACCTGTATCGGTTTTTCTGGCACCCGGCGCTGCTGCGCCTGAGCCTGTTCGCTTGCCTGTTCGGCGCCCTGGCGCTGAGCGTCTACCGTTGAGAATGCCCCGATGAAAAAGTTTTTCAGCCTGCTCGCCACCTTGCTGGTTCTGGCCTTGGCGATCTGGATTGGCCGCACGTTGTGGGTGCACTACATGCAAACGCCGTGGACCCGCGATGGCCGGGTACGCGCCGACATCATCAATGTGGCGGCTGACGTCACCGGTGAAGTGGTGGACGTGCCGGTACGCGATAACCAGTTGGTGAAAAAGGGCGACCTGCTGATGCAGATCGACCCCGAGCACTACCGCATTGCCGTCAAGCAAGCGCAATCGCTGGTGGCTTCACGCAAGGCCACCTGGGAAATGCGCAAGGTCAACGCCCACCGCCGTGCCGACCTGGACGCTTTGGTGATCTCCAAGGAAAACCGCGACGACGCCAGCAACATCGCCGACTCGGCTCTGGCCGATTATCAGCACGCCTTGGCGCAACTGGAGGCCGCCGAACTCAACTTGAAACGCACGCAAGTGCTGGCGGCGGTGGACGGTTATGTCACCAACCTCAATGTGCATCGCGGCGACTATGCGCGCATCGGCGAAGCCAAAATGGCGGTGGTGGATATGAATTCGTTCTGGGTCTATGGCTTCTTCGAAGAAACCAAGCTGCCCCATGTGAAGGTGGGTGACACAGCCGATATGCAATTGATGAGCGGCGAGACCTTGAAGGGCCATGTGGAAAGCATCTCGCGTGGCATCTACGACCGTGATAACCCCGAGAGCCGTGAACTGATCGCCGATGTGAACCCGACCTTCAACTGGGTGCGGTTGGCCCAGCGTGTGCCGGTGCGGATTCACATTGATGAAGTGCCGGAGGGCGTGTTGTTGGCGGCAGGCATTACCTGCACTGTCATCGTGAACCCAACGCAAAACTAAACTGTGGGAGGCTGGCTTGCCTGCGATGGCGGCCTGACAGCCGACACTGATCTACCTGACACAGCACCATCCAAATGTGGGAGCTGGCTTGCCTGCGAAGACTGCCTAACAGTCAACACAGTTGGACCGTGTACATATCCGTTATTTAGGTAACGGCCACCTAGGGTTCCGCTCTGACAGCGGCTCACTTTTGAAAAGCGCAAAAGTAAGCAAAACGCTCTTGCCCCACCACTCGGCACCTCGCTTGGGCTCGGTGTGCCCGTAATCCGCCAGTGATTTGGGGGGCCGCCGCCACGCGCCATCCATGGCGCGGGGCGGCTAAACCGGCATCCCTGCCGGTTTACCCCCCAAATCCCTGTCGAATTCCGGCCAGCGTGGTTTAACGGGGCGCTTGAGATCAAGATCACAAGCAGATCAAGATCAAGAGCGACTCGCTTCGCATCGTGGTTACCGTCTGCTGCTACCTCACGAAGTTGTGTAGAAACCTATGCCCATCGCAGGCAAGCCAGCTCCCACATTTGACTGCGTCAGGCTTTGATAAAGGTCTCGTGCAAGTGCCGCCAAAGCAGCGCGCCACTGGCCTGTTTCTCAAACACCACCGTGGCGCGACGGTCGGTGTGGGTGCCGCTGTCGTCAATCTGATGCTCGCGATACGTCACCGTGGCGCCGCGTGCATGGCGGTCGATGCCGGTCATTTCGCTCAAGGTGATTTTCAACCCCGGACGCATTCCGCCCAGGCGCGTAAACAACGCATTGACCCCGGCCCTGTTGACCCGCGTTCCGGTGGCGGGCGCGATCATGCTGAACTCCGGTGAGAAGCGCGCGAGCAGATTTTCCAGCGTGCCCTGAGGCGCAACCCCGGCAAACCATTGCTCGATCTCGACGTGGGTCTGGATCACTTCTTCAAAAAAATCGCTGTAGTCAATCATGCTTGGGCTCGCTGCAAGGGTGAAGCAGCATACGTACTCTGGAAGCATCCAGGCGCAACACTGCGAAAAGCGGCAACAGGGTCAGAGCTGCCGCCATCGTGAAGGTTATGGCGAAGGAATCCAAGGCCGACAGGATTGCACTGAGCACGGCGGCGCCGACGCAGAAGCTTACTTGGCGGTTCATGTTCCACAACGCACTGGCGTGGCCCATGCGCTCGGCGGCAATATCCAGAAAGGCCAGGGTTTGCGCGGTGCTGCTGCACAGGCTGCCGCCCAGGCCCATCAAGACGTAGGCCGCAATAATCAGCGCGGGCTCGTTGAGCAACAGGATCCCAGCGCATTGCAGCGCCATGCCCGCCAGCAACAGGGGTTTGGGGCCGCAGCGATTGAAGAGTTGCTTGCTCAGGTAGATTGCCACTGCCGAGGCCAGCGCCCAGGGCAACATCAGTGCGCCGGTTTGGGTGGCGTCATAGCCCAGGCTGCGCACATAAAGGATGGCGATCAGGCTCGTGCCGATAAACACGCCGGGTATGCACAGGTAGACCAGCATCGCCACGCGCAGCATCGGGCTGGCAACCTGTTTGAAGATACTGCTCAGGTCCAGAGGTGGGCGCACGCGGGTGGGCGTGTCGGGTTTTATCCACAGCAAGGCCAGCAGCAGGGTGATCAGGGCCAGGGGCAGGTTGGCGTAGAAAATCCAGCGCCAGGACACACTGTCGACGATCACTCCACCCAACGTCGGCGACAGCGCTGGCACCAGCAACGCCACCGACATCACCCGCGCCGTCAGCTGGCTGCGCTCGGCGGCGGGGAAGTGCCGGTACGCCATGGCCTGGCCCACGGGAATCAGCAAGCCGCCGCCGAGCCCTTGCACCGCGCGCCAGCCTATCAACGCCTCGATGGAACCGGCCTGGCCCACCAGCACCGAGGCGCCGGCGAACAGCAGCAGGCTGGTGGCGATCAGCGTGCGTTCGCCCATGATCGCTGCCAGCCAGACACTCAAGGGAATGATCAGGGTCAGCCCGAGCATGTAAGCGTTGCTGATCCACGCCAGTTGCGTGACCGAGGCGTGCAGCTCGCGGGCAATGTCCGGGTAGGCGACGGTGGCGACAAACATGTTCACCAGGTCCAGGGCAAAACCCAATAAAAAGATCCAGGCGACTTTCGAGCGGTAGGTCATGAACGCGTTCCTGCGAGTGAAGCCGGCAGGGTAGGCCGCACGCAGGGGTTGGGATACGTCGGTTTGCCTGCTAGTTTGTCAAAAATATTTTGACAAAGGAGGGCGTCCACCATGGTTAGCCTGGACCGTTTTGACACCTTCAAGGCCGTGGTCGAGGCCGGCTCGCTCACCGCCGCCGCGGACCTGCTCGGCCAGACCCGCGCCGTGGTCAGCTTCAACCTCAAGCGCCTGGAGGCGGAACTCGGCGTCACCCTGCTGACCCGCAACACCCGCCAACTGGCGCTCACCGACGCCGGCGAACGCTTCTACCTGCGCTGCACGCGCATGCTTGAAGAGGCACGCCTGGCGGTAGAAGAGGCCCGCAGTGAGCATGCCCAACTCAAGGGCACCCTGCGCATCACTACCACCGTCGAATATGCCCTGGCTGTGGTCGGCCCTGCGGTGGAAGCCTTTCGGCGCCTGCATCCGGACCTGAACATCCACTTATCCACATCCTCCACCCACGCGGATCTGATCTCCGAGCGTTTTGACGTGGCGATACGGCTGGGGCGCTTGCTGGACTCCAATCATCGGGCGGTGCAGTTATCGACGTTCGAGGTGTTTGCCGTCGCGGCGCCGCAGTTTGCCGGGTTGCAGACCCTGGAGGAGTTAGAGCAGGTGCCCAGGCTGGGCCATGGCCGCTTGAGCGAATTGAGGGTGACCGACCCGGCAGGTCTCGAACACCCTTATCGAGCCGGCCCGGCAGCCTTGGTGGCCGACAGCGCGGCGGTGCTCCAGGCGTTTGCGGTACGTGGCCACGGTGTGGCGGTTTTACCGCAATGGTTGGTGCAGGAGGATCTGGACGCGGGACGCTTGGTGCGCCTGTTGACTGACCACCGTTTTGCCCCGCAAGGGGTTTACGCGATGTATCCGGACACGCGGCATTTGCCGCTGAAGGTGCGGGCGTTTATTGATTTCATGAAGCCTTAGAGCGTACCGCCCAGGCCAAAGCGCTTCTTCAACACCTTCTCCAACAGCCCCTTGGGCAACAGCGCCGCCATCAACGGCAGCGCTCGGCTGCCGTTGCCCGAGCGCAGCAGGCGCGGTGGTTGTCCTTGCTGCACCGCCTTGAGCACGTCTGCGGCAAATTCACTGGCTGGAGTGGGTTTGTCCTGGGACGCCTGGCTGCGTGCACGAATGCCCTCGCGCAATGGCCACCATGGCGACTGCTCGTGGATCAGCAATTCGGCCTGGGCGCCGGCATTCTTTGCAAAACTGGTATTGATCGCACCCGGCTGGACTTCCATCACGCGCACGCCAAACGGTGCAAGCTCCATGCGCAGGGCGTCGCTCAACGCATGCACAGCGGCTTTGGACGCGCAGTAGGCGCCGGCGAACGGCGTTACCAATACCCCGGAAACGCTGCCGATATTCACCACAATGCCCTTGCTGCGACGCAAGGCCGGAAACAACGCCTGAGTGACGCCGACGATGGAAAACACATTGGTCTCGAATTGGCGCTGCATCGCCTCGGTGCCGCCGTCGAGCAATGGGCCCATGGCGCCGTAGCCGGCGTTGTTGATCAGTACATCCAACTCGCCCCACTGCTCCGACAAGCGTTGCAGGGCAGCGCTGTCGTTGACGTCCAGTTGTAGGGCATTAAAGCCTGCGGCGGTAAGCGCGGCGACGTCATCGGGTTGGCGGGCGCTGGCCCATACCTCGAAACCTGCGGCTTTGAAGGCGTCGGCGAGGGCGCGGCCGATGCCGCTGGAGCAACCGGTGATCAGTACATTGGGCATGGGTCCATCCTTTGTCAGTCCGAGAAACTGCCTTGCAGGTGCTCGGCGCGAAATTCCAGGGTTTGTGGGCGATAGCCAGGGCGCAGCGGCGGGGTGGGCAGGCAGTCATCCCAGGTGGCACCTGCCTGCAACTCGCCGGGGCCACGATAGCGCGGGGCGGCGTAGACATTGTCGGCCAGGTTGACCGTATCGCCCGGTGCATAGGCAGCGACGCGCCAGCGCAGTTCGGTGAGCGGTACGTCGTTGCCGTTGTTGAGGGTCAGTTTGAGCGGTCGGTCGGCGGGGCAGTCTTGCGGCGCGTAGGTGATGCGCAGCTCAAGGCGCGCCAGTTGCGACGCTTCGCGGTTGTCCAGCCATACCACCCACACTGCGACAAACCCCAGGCCGACGGCAGCGGCCAACGATACCGGCAGCGCCTTGGCGGGGTAGCGCAGCAGCAGGACCAGCCAGGTGATGATCAGGAGAACGCCGAAGAACATGGAGACCACCTCGAGTAGGGAACCAGCATCCTAACTTAAGCTTAGGTGGGATTGGTTACCTTGAGCATTGTGTTGGCCGGGCGGACGCTATCGCAGGCAAGCCAGCTCCCACATTCGACCGCATTCTAAAGTGGGTACGCGGTCAACTGTGGGAGCTGGCTTGCCTGCGATGAGCATAGGTATCTACACAATTTTGTAGGTTGTAGCAGCCAACGGTAACCACGATGCGAAGCGAGTCGCTCTTGATCTGCTTTTGATCTTGATCTCAAGCGCCCCGTTAAACCACGCTGGCCGTAATTCGACAGTGATTTGGGGGGTAAACCGGCAGGGATGCCGGTTTAGCCGCCCCGCGCCATGGATGGCGCGTGGCGGCGGCCCCCCAAATCACTGGCGGATTACGGGCACACCGAGCCTAGGCGAGGTGCCGAGTGGTGGGGCAAGAGCGTTTTGCTTACTTTTGCGCTTTTCAAAAGTGAGCCGCCGTCAGGGCGGAACCCTAAGTAGCCGTTACCGCAGCAATGGATATGTACACAATCCAACTGTATTGACTGCCAGGCCGCCTTCGCGAGCAAGCCCGCTTTCACAGTTTGATCGCGGGGCGTCAGGTAGATAAGCAGCGGCTGTCCGGTCGTCACGGGAGCAAGCTCCCTCGCCACAGGTTCGGCGCAATACCCGAAGTTGTGTAGATACCTATGCTGCGATGAGGCCTGTAAAGGCACCACAAACCCCAAAAAAAAGCCCCCACCCAACCCACTGCGGATAGGGGACGCAATGGGCTGGGCGAGGGCTTCTTGTACGACTGTTTTACTGCGCGATAGTTTTCACCGATACGCCACGTTCAACCGGTGTCGAGCGACCGTAGATATCTTCGAAGCGCTCGATATCGTCCTCGCCCAGGTAGCTGCCCGATTGCACTTCGATGATCTCCAGCGGGATCTTGCCCGGGTTGCGCAGGCGGTGCACCGAGGCGATCGGGATGTAGGTGGACTGGTTTTCGCAGAGCAGGAACACGTTCTCGTCACAGGTGACTTCGGCGGTGCCGCTGACCACGATCCAGTGTTCGGCGCGGTGGTGGTGCATTTGCAGCGACAGGCACGCGCCCGGCTTGACCGAGATGTGCTTGACCTGGAAGCGCCCGCCCATATCCACCGAGTCGTAGGAGCCCCACGGGCGATAGACTTCGCAGTGGTTCTGGGTTTCGCTGCGGCCTTGCTCGTTGAGGGTGTTGACCATCTGCTTGACGCCCTGGACCTTGTCCTTGTGGGCAATCATCATCGCGTCCTTGGTTTCCACCACCACGATGTTATCCAGGCCGATCACCGACACCAGTTTGCCGTTGCCATGCACCATGCAGTTGCGGCTGTCCTGGATCACCACGTCGCCTTTGCTCACGTTGCCGTTGGCGTCTTTGTCATTGACCGCCCACAGCGAAGCCCAGCAGCCCACGTCGCTCCAACCGGCGGCCAATGGCACGACGCAAGCGCGTTGGGTTTTTTCCATCACGGCGTAGTCGATGGAGTTGTCCGGGCAGCAGGCGAAGGTGGCGTCGTCGAAGGTCACGGTGTCGGCGGTCTGCTCGCTGCGTTCCAGGGTCAGCACGCAGGTGTCGTAGATGTCCGGATCATGCTTTTTCAGCTCTTCGAGGAAGCGGCTGGCGCGGAACAGGAACATGCCGCTGTTCCAGAAGTAGCCGCCACTTTTGACGAACTCGACCGCACGTTTTTCATCGGGCTTTTCCACGAACTGTTGCACGCGGCTCACGCCTTCAGGCAGCAGCGAGTCGTTGGTGGACTTGATGTAGCCGTAGCCGGTTTCCGGGCGGGTGGCCGGCACGCCGAACAGCACCATCTCGCCACGCTCGGCGGCCACGGTGGCCAGGGCCAGGGCGCGTTGCAGGGCTTTCTGGTCGTCGATCACGTGGTCGGCGGGCAGCACCAGCATCAAGTCGTCACGGCCTTCGTTGACCAGCATCATCGCGGTCAGGGCCACGGCCGGCGCAGTGTTGCGGCCGAAGGGCTCCATCAGGATGCGTTGGCAGTCGAGCTTGCGTGCGCTCAGTTGCTCGTTGACGATGAAGCGGTGGTCTTTGTTGCAGACCACGATAGGGGCGTCCATGCCTTCGAACACCAGGCGCTCCAGGGTTTGCTGGAACAAGGTGTGCTCGCCGGTCAGAGCCAGGAACTGCTTGGGGAACTGTTTGCGGGAAAGCGGCCAAAGACGTGAGCCGCTACCACCGGAAAGGATTACTGGGATCATGGGTGTTTCTCCTTGAATCAGTTTGGGTCAGAGCTACGAAGGTTTGTCGTTTCACTCTTGTTTTTGTCTCGGTCCTGAGTTGAAACCCGGTCAGTGTGGGAGCTGGCTTGCCTGCGATGGCGGTCTTATAGGCGCCATCGCAGGCAAGCCAGCTCCCACAAGGGGGCGTGTCAACTCAGGGAAATAGTTAGCGGGTCGACACGGGGCGTTTCACCCACACTGGCGACAGGCTTGAACCTGAGCCGGTGACATACAGCACCGCCGCTTCACCGCGTTCCAACGCAACCGGCTTCACATCGCCGACTTTCTTGTCACCGTCATACAACGCCAGGCTTACCTTCACCGGGTTGATCTCACGCTCGCCACGGCCCTTGGCTGCTACCGACTTGACCACATCGGTCTTGCCGTCGGCGGTTTTCAGGGTCAGGGCCTTGTCGCTGAGGTTCTGCACGCGCACCAGGGATTTCTGCTTGTTCTTGAACGGCGGTTCTTCGATCAACTGCGGCTGGCCGCTGCCGCTGTTGACCAGGGTGTAGTAGTGGTCGGCGGCCAGCTTGACCGGCAGGGTCTGGCTGCCGACCTTGGCGCTGTAGTCACCGCCGGGCATGAAGCTGAAGTCGCTGCTGGCCAGCGGCGCAACGTCGCTGAGGTTGGTGCTGCCAACGGTGGCGCTGACTTCCTGGTTGCTGGCGTTGTAGATACGCACAAAGCTGGAGCCTTTTGGCGCGGTCGGGCCGTACAGGGCGGCGTCACCGGCAGCGAAGGCCGACAGGGATACGACGCTCAGGCCCGCTGCGATAGCCAGGGTTTTAGCGAGACGACGAGGAGTAGTAGTGAAAGTCATTGTGAGTTACCTCTCTTTCAGTTTTGCGCCCGGTCGGGCGTCTCGGATTTAGATGTGTTGATTGCCATGTTCTGTTGGCGCGAACCGGCTTGTTTAAGCTGCGCAACCCAGGCCGGGTCGGCATCACCGATTTCGTTGTTAACGGGCAGATAACGTTCAGGAAACTCCCAGATCAGCACCTGCGGCGGGCTGTTCTTGAAGTCATCACTTTTGAGGTAGCTGAGCATCGGCAGAATCGGGCCATGGCCGTCTTCGGCGTAGCTGACCACGTCGCTGTGCAAGGCTTGCTTGAGCGCACCGACGAAGTTCCAGTTGGGGTTGGCGCTGTAGCTGGTGCCCACCAATGCCACCGGGGTTTCGCTGTCGCTGAACAGCGCGTCGTCACCTTTCTCTTCGGCCAGGTGGGTCACGCGTTTTTCCAGCGGCTCTTTAGGCGGCATCAGGTTTTCGAACAGCGGGTCCAGGGGCAGGAACAAACGCAAGTCGCCTTTATGCGGCTCGGTTTTCTCGGCTTCGGTGACAAAGCGCTGCGGCTCGCCGCTCAGTGGGGTATTGTCGGCAATCGCCTTGGCCAATTGCTTGGCGGCGACTTCGGCACCGTCTGGGGTCCAGTGGGTGTCGGTGCGCAGGAACACTTGCTTGCCACTCAGCTTGGCCTGTTGCAGCGGGCCAAGCAGGTCCGGAGCCGGGATGTTATCGGCAGCCACTCGGGCGTGGAAATCCTGGTACAGATTGGCGTGCACGCTGGCCGGTTTTACTTCACCCAGATGCTCCGGATACAGGCGCACCTTGGCCGGCACGATGGCCATCACCAGTTGGATGCCCTGGGCCTTGAGCTTCTGGCGTACGCCTTCGACCAGCGCGTAGTTGCCTTGCAGGTTCTGGTCTTCGTTGACGGCGGGGTTGAATTCCTCGTCGCTGTACAACCAGTGATCACGGCCCAGCACCACGCCAGGACGGCCTTCATTGAACAGCTTGTAGTCCAGCGCCGCCCACAGGTTGGTGCCCAGACGCTTGATCGGGAACTCGTCGTCGTAGTGGGTCTCGACGGCTTTGGTCCAGCGACCATTAAGCACGGTGGCATCGGCGTTGGTGCTGAAGCCAAAGAAGCTGCGCAGCGACCAGGCGCCAAGTGCCATCAACAGCACCAGGAACAGGCTTATGTAGAGGACGCGTAATGAACGGGTCATGGTCGGCTCCCTCAGAATTGGAAGTAAAGGAACGGCGAGAAACTCTGCGCCGACAGTTTGAGAATCGACGCCACGAACAGCAGCAGCACCGCGCCGCGCATGGCGTAGCGTGGCCAGTCAGCCGTCCAGTAGGCCGGTTGCACGGCAGCGTCACGGCCCACGCTGAAACCGGGCTCGTGGATGCTGCCAGGGTTGTCGCCGGGTACGGCCTTGATCAGGCTCGGGTCGGCTGGCTTGGTCTTGTCGGCAGGGCGGTTGGTGTAGAAGTCGCGCAGGCCGAAGAACGCCAACGTTGCATAGGCCACCACCAGGGTTGCCACTTGCAGGCCGGTGAGGTTGGCGCGGTTGAGTTCCGACAGCGACCATTCGCCAAAGCTGAACATCGCACCGTACATACGCCCGGCGACGTGCAGGTTTTCGGCGCGGAAGATCACCCAGCCCATCACCACCAGCAGGAAGGTGAAGGCCCAGCGCAACACATTGAAACTGCGCGGCGCGGTGTTCAGGCCGATGGCTTTTTCAATCGCCAGCCACATGCCGTGCCAGGCACCCCACACGATGTAGGTGATGTTGGCGCCGTGCCACAGGCCACCGAGCAGCATGGTCAGGAACAGGTTGCGGTAGGTGGTCAGCGTGCCTTTGCGGTTGCCGCCCAGGGTGATGTACAGGTAGTCACGCAGCCAGGTGGACAGGCTGATGTGCCAGCGCCGCCAGAACTCGGTGATCGACTGGCTGATGTAGGGCTGCTTGAAGTTTTCCATGAAGCGGAAACCCATCATCAAGCCCAAGCCAATGGCCATGTCGCTGTAGCCGGAGAAGTCAAAATACAGTTGCGCGGTGTAGGCCAGCGCGCCGAGCCAGGCATCGCCCGTGGTGGGGTTTTGCAGGGCGAAGCAATGGTCGGCCACCACCGCAAGGGTGTCGGCAATAAAGACCTTCTTGATGAAACCCTGCATGAACCGCGTGCAGCCCTCGGAGAATTTATCCAGGGTGTGGGTGCGGTTGTTGAACTGGTCGGCCAGGTCGCGAAAGCGCAACACGGGACCGGCGATCAGGTGCGGGAAGATCGCCACGAACGCCGCAAAGTCGATGAGGTTGCGGGTCGCCGGGGTGTCGCCACGGTACACGTCGATGATGTAGCTGATGGACTCAAAGATGTAGAACGAGATCCCGATCGGCAACAGCACGTGGGTGAGGATGAACGGCTCCAGGCCGGCCGACTTCATCATCACGTTGATGCTGTCGACGCCGAAGTTGGCGTACTTGAAGTAGCCGAGGATGCACAGGTCGACCGCCACGCCGAGCAACAGCCAGCGCTGCGCCGGTTTGGTGCGAACGCCCGCGGCACCGACCTTGAGGCCGATCCAGTAGTTCCACAGCGTGACGGCCGCGAACAGCGCCAGGAAGTCCACTCGCCACCAGGCGTAGAACACGTAGCTGGCAATCAGCAGCAGCAGATTGCGATAGCGTTGCCCGCTCAAATAGTACAAGCCGAGGAAGATCGGCAAGAACAGAAACAGGAACACATTGGACGAGAAAACCATCCCGATCTCTCCATGTTTAACCAACAGTCAAGGGCCAGAGCCCCCCCAAACCCCCCACGATGTCGGGGGAGGTTGTGATCGTTCCCACGCTCTGCGTGGGAATGCCTCTTGTGGCGCTCTGCGCCACGCTTTGGGACGCACAGCGTCCCGTGCTGCATTCCCACGCAGAGCGTGGGAACGATCAGCGACTAGCTGCCTTTGTTGCCTTTTTCATGCGCCGGGTCGTAGACCTTGGTCAGGTCACCCCCCAGGCGGAAGGTCTTAAACGGTTGCATACCATGCTTGCGTTCGATCACATCCGGCGCGCAGGTATAGAGGGTGCAGAAGGGCTCAAGCCAGGCAAATTTCATGTCTTCCTTGAGGTCCTTCATGTCCTGCTCTTTGCCGTTCTTCTGTTCGAAGATGTCCGGGTCTTTCACCCCGGCCAGCACCTTGTCACCCAGGCGCTTGAGCGCGCTGTTGTTTTCCTGGCGCAGGTCCACGCCGTTGACCAGGGCAAAACTGGCGATCATCGACAGCGGCGGCAGCGCGTAGTTGTGGTACGACAGGGCGCGTTGCTGGCGCTTCAATTCGTTCGGCAGGAAGCCCTGGTCATCGACCTGGTTCACGCCGACCTTGTATTCCTTCACCGCCCAATCAAACAGGTCGCGACGGTTGGTGGCGATGGACGTTGCCATCACCGACCAGGCGGCCCAGTAGGAGTGGTTGTTGGTTTTTTCCAGGGGCAGGTTGTCCCAGTCACTCACCACCTGGTCGGCGAGCTTGTTGAACCAGGCTTCGATCTGCTGGGCTTCCTGCGGGTGCTTGGCCAGTGGCTGCGACTCGGAGAACTTCAGGCGCACATAGGCCGAGGCCATGCTGCCCAATGCCCATTTGCGCATGGACTTGCCGGTGTGGTTGAAGTCCTTGGACATCAACGCATCGGCCTTGGCCCAAGACACTAGCCAGTTCAGGGTGCACTCAAGTTGCTGCGGGCGACCGTCACGCATGAACTGCATCACGCGCTTGCTGGTGTCTTTTTCCAGCTTGGTGATATCGGCGGTGCTGTCGCGAAAGGCTTTTTCCGACTGCACATTCAGGGTCGAACGGGCCTTGTCGGAGCCTTCGTACTTGCTGCGAAACTGCAACGGCCCGGTGTAGGGCGTTGGCATGGCGTCGCAGTTTTCCTTGAAGTCGCCGGTCTTGAACGCTTCGATCGGTGCGAAATAGCCCTGGGGCGGACGCAACGGCGCCGCCGCATTGACGGAACCTGCGAACATGGCCAGGCCCAGCAGGCCAGGGAGCAATAACTTTTGCATAGGTAACCTCACTTCCCGAGTTGGGCGGTCTGCTGACCACCGCTTGGAAATACGTTGCGTGTGCAAATTTTCGCTTCAACCTTCTGCGCCGCAGCGCCCGCTTCGGGGCCCTGCACTTCCACGGCCAGCAAGTTCTGCGAGGCCCAGTCTTCATCGGTGCGCAGTTCAAAGGCGAAACGCCCGTCTGTATCGGATGTTTCGGGTTTCTCGATCTTGATGTCCTCGTGGCGCCCGTTCATGTACCAGAGGGTGGCTTGCAAGGTTTTCACCGACGGATCGGCGAAGCGGATATCCACCTGGTGGTTGGCGTTGCGCAGGTCTTTGTTGGCGCTGTTGACCATCAGTTCGTTTTTGCCGGGTTTGAGCGTGGTGCTCGCCGACATCTGCGCGGTCTTGCCTTCGCAGCCGTTGTCCAGCAGCGCCATCATCTGGCGGTAGATGGTTTCCTGGTCGAGGCGGTACAGCGGCGAGAATTCCCAGATCAGGATCTTCGGCGGGCTTTTCTGAAATTCATCGCTGCCCAGGTACTGCAGCATCGAACCTTCCAGGCCTCCGCCGGGGAAGGCGACGTTGAGGATGTCGGCACCGATTTCTTCTTCCAAGAAGCCGGCGAAGTTGTAGTTCTTGCCACTGTGGCTGGTGCCCACCAGGGTGATCTGCGGGTTGCCCGAATCGCCGAACAGGTCGCCGTCACCGGCTTCGCCCTTGGGCTCGGTGGTGAACTGGTCCATGTACTGGATCGCATAGCTGGTGCCACACAGTTGCCCGGCCATGTTGTGCAGGGTGCCGGTCTTGCCCATGCGGCCCGAGCGCTTGGTCTCGAATTCACGCTTGGGAATCTCGGCATATTCCGGCATCTGCTTGACCTTGGCCGCGACGATTTTTGCGGTGCGCTGGGCGCCGTACGGGGTCCAGTGCTGGTCGCCACGGAAGTAGAAATCGTGGGCTGGCAATTCATCCGGCAGTTGTTCGTTGGTCAGCGGCGACAGGTCTGGCACCACGTAGCCCATCTTGGCGAAGCGGCCGAGCATGCTCTTGTAGTTGCCCAGGGCCTTGTCGAAATCGAACGCGGCTTTCTCCGCCGGGTTGAGCTTGTTGCGGTTCACCAAGCCACGGGTTGGCTGGTAGACCACCACCAGTTCCACGCCCTTGCTCTTGAACGCATCGTGCAACTGTTGCATGCGCTTGTAGCCGGCCGGGGTGGTGTCGAACTCGGTGCGCAGGTCTTCCTGGGTACGGAACAGCCAGTCGCCCTGGGCTTGTACCAGGGTAGTGAAGTTCTGCTGGTAGCGCGTGGTGTAGTTCTTCGCGTCATGGGCGGCCGGGCACAGGCTGCAGCACGGTTCGGCGGTGAAGGTTGGGGCTTTGACCTCATCGGCGCGTAAGCCCTGGCTGGCCGCCAGCAGGCCGAGGGTCAGACCCGAGAGGCTCAGCAGTTTGATCATGTGTGGGTGCATAAGGGTCATCCTCAGTCCTGCAATTCGGTCTGGCGTTCGACGGGGTCGATCAGCACGGCTTTCTGCTGGCGTACCAGCAGGTCGAGAATTTCTTCCTGGCGGTCACCCAGGATGCCGGAGAAGCTGATGCCGCTGGATTTGGTCGGCGCCAGCATCGACACGCGATACAGCTCGATACTCAACGGCGAGTCGATGGACAGCGGCCCGCTGCCGTTACCCGCCAGTTCACCGCCAACCACGATCAGCGAGACCTTGGCGTCGAACGGGTCGAGGGCGATGTCGCGGTCGGTGTCGGTCAAGTCTTTGATGTGGCCGTACACGCCGGTCAGCCCGTTGGCCATCGAGGTGTTTTCGTAGAGCTTGATGTTCACGCTGTTACGCACGCGGATCCCGTGGCGACGGTTGCTGATCACTTTGTTGCCCCACAGCAGGTTGTCACCGCTCTCATAGAGGGTGATGCCGTCGGTGTGGTTGCGGTAGATCTCGTTGTCGGCGATCAGGTTGTTGACGCTGTTACGGTCGATCACCAGGCCCGAGAGCTTGTTGTCATAGCTGCGGTTGTTGAAGATGAAGCTGTCGTTCACTTCCCGGGAAATGATGATGCCGTGCTTCTTCTTGGTGCCGTACACGGTGTTGTCCGCGATAATCAGGCCGTGGGAACGGTCATGGGGGTCAATGCCGTAGACGATGTTGTCTTTGTAGGTATTGCCCTTGATCACAAAGCCTGTGGTCTCGTAGCAGTAGAAGCCGTACCACATGTCCGAGAACTCGGAATCGATGATCCAACCGGTCGGCTCAGGGCGCTTGAGCACTTTGGCCATGTTCGGCGTGTACTGGGAAATACTCACCCCGTACGACTTACTGTTGGCGTAACCGAAGCTGGCCATCTTGGTTTTGGAGATATAGGTCTCGGTGCCGCCCCAGGCCAGCAGGAACGGGCGGAACTCCTTGGCCGACTTGAACAGCGCCGGGCCGTTGGCTTTTTCGTCCCAACCGGTGACCTTGGTATCGCGCACGAACAGTTGGCCGTCGTTGATCAAAAACGAACCGGCTTGCTGGGACAGGCGCAGCTCCTGGGTGTTTTTGTCGATATCGAGGATGCCTTTACGGCCTACCACGATCGGCAACTTGGCCAGGAACACGCCCGGCGAGGTTTCGCTGAAGTACTGCTTGGGCACCTTGCCCAGCAGGTCCTTGAGGTTCATGTAGCCGTCGTCGACGAAGATCGCCTGGGGAATGCCGTGCTGGCGCACCACCCATTCGGCCATCTTGTTATCGCCGCCGATAAAGTCCTTGAGCGCGTCTTCCTGCATCATGCGGCGGATGCTGATTTTGCCCGTCTTGGTCTTGACGATCTTCTTTTCCATCGCCTGCGCGGTGTAGCCCGACAGGTCGGGCAGCGCCGGCTTGGCCATTTCCAGCGGCGCGGTGGGTGGGCTGGAAATGGTGTAGGTCTTGGCCTGTTGCAGTTCCTTGGCGATGGTCGGCGCCTTGGCCGCCGTATCGGCGAACGCTGTGGCGCTGGCCATCAGCATTGCCGCGACGAGTAGGCTTTGAGCATTCATGGCGCGGGCTCCCATCAGAATTTCCAGACCACGTCGACAAACGCGCGGTGCATGTAGGAGTCGACCTGGCTGCCATAGGCATCGCCGGGCTTGAACACGCCGGCACGCAAGCGCACCAGGGCCGATGGCTCGTCGATCGACTGGCTCAGCGCCGCAGGCAGCAAGCCTTTCTTGAAGTACTTGGTGACCACCAGGTCCATCTCTTGGCCGAGGTCTTTCTTGCCGTCTTCAAGGGGCAGGGAGGTGCTGGAGAGGATCGCGCCGGTGACGTCATCGGTGTTGTTCTGCACCGCGTCGATACCGTTGCTGCCCACCGGCTTGTTGCCGTCCACGCGCCAGAACTTGTGGTACACCAGGCTGGCGTCGTAGTCCTCGCGCAGCTGCCAGGAACCGAACAGGCTCATGGACTGCATGTTGTTCATCTCGCCGCGAAACGCTTCACCGAAGCGATGCACGCGCGATTGGGTGCCGGTCCAGTTCGAACGGTTGCTTTGCAGGCCGTTCTGCTCGTACTCGGCACTGGCGCGCGAATAGGCCGCGCCGACTTGCCACTGCGGGTCCAGGCGCAGGCGCACGCCGATGTCGGTGGCCCAGCCGCTCAGGTCATCGCTGCGCTTGGCGCTGGTGGGGCGCGTGCCGTCGGCGTTCAAGGCGTTGACCTTGTCGCGGTCGCCGCGCATGCCGGTGATGCTCGCCCAGTAGTTGACGGTGTTGGTGTTGCGCCAGTTGTAGGCGTCGCTGTTGGCTTCGATGCCCAGCCAGGTCAGGTCGCCGTTTTCGCGCTTGTCCAACGGGTCGCTGGCCACACCCGGTTCGGCGTAGTCGAGCTTGCCGTCGTCGTGGGTGTGGTGGCCGCGCACGCCGATCCACTGGCCCGGCGTCCACTGGTAGGCGGCGTCGGCGTAGAAGTGCTGGCGGTCTTTGTCGACCGGTGACAGTTCCTTGAGGTCGGTGCGGTATTCGCTGAAGCGTTCGGCGGCGCCGACATTGGCCTTGAGCAAGGTGGTGTCAAAGGTCCAGTTCAACGCTTCGATGTTGGTGTCGCGCCATTGGCCGTCGTCATTGCGCAGGCGCTGGCGGCCGAACTTGAGGATCTCGCCGGGGTAGGGCGTGAAGCCGCTGTAGCCGACCCAGAACTCACGCAGGGCCAGGTAGTTTTTCTTGGCCTTGCGGTCGTCGTTGCTCGACTGCTGTTCGGTGGTGTCATCGGCCGACTGTTGCAGGGTGTCGGTCTCGATGATGTCGCTGGACACCACTGCCTGGCCCATGGCGTAGGCGCTCCACGCGCCGCTTTCGCCGTAGATCCAGGGGCGCAGGTCCAGACCGATGCCGTTGACGTCGCCGCCTTTCTGGGTGCCGAGGTCGCGGTCATCTTCAGACTGCGCGGTGGCTTTGACTTCCAGGCCGAAGTTCTTCGCTTCGGTGAGCGCGGCCAGGGTCGGGCACGACCACAGCAGGGCGAAGGACAGGCCGATGCCGGCCTTGACGAATGGGTTGAGCTTCATAGGGATTCCTCGCCGTCTTCTTCTTGCAGGGCGTGCAGTTGCAGCGTGCTTTGGGCCAGGGTGCCGCGGGCGGCCAGTTCCTGTTGCACCAGGCGTTGGCCTTCGGCGCGTTGCGCAGGGGTCAGCGGCGCTTCGAGCTGGGTGGCCAGGTCATTGGCTTCTGGCGTGTCCTGGGCCTTGGCCAACTGGCTGAAGACATAGGCGTTCAATGGGTCGGGCTTGGTGCCCTTGCCTTGGGAAAACAGTTGGGCGATGGCGAAGTCGGCGCTGTTCTGGCCGTTGCGCGCTGCGGTCAGCAGGTGGTCCAGGGCTTTTTGCGGGTAAACCTTGCCCAGGTAGCCACGGCGGTAGATCTGGCCGAGGTAGTAATCGGCGGCCACTTCACGGCCCACGGCTTTCTCGAAATGCGCCTCGGCGGCCTTGGCATCGGCGGGCACCCACTTGCCTTCGTAGTAGAGCTTGCCCAGCAACAATTCGGCGCGTGGTTGGTCGGCGGCGCGGCCGTTGTCCAAGTACTTCATCATCTGGTCGACGTCGCCCAGTTCGGGGAAGTCGTAGAGCAGTTGCGCCAGGCTGACCCAGGACGCCGGGTAGCCGGGGGCGATTTTTTCAAGCAACGCCTGGGCGGTTTTCTCGTCCGGGGTGCCAAGGGTGGCATCGCCGAGTACGCGGGCGACGCTGTCGACGCGCTGGGCGGTGACGGTGCCGCGGCTGTAGCCTGCTTCCATCTGCTTGAGCAGTTCGGCCTGTTGTTCCGGCTGCTGTTTTTTCTGATAGACCGTGGCCAGCTCGACGTAGCAGATATCGGTGGTGTTCAGCGCGGCTTTGCAGATGCGCTCCACGTCATCCAGATGCTGGTCGTAGGTACCCTGGGTGCGATACAGCAGCACCTGGGCCAGGCCGGCTTCCGGGTAACCGGCTGCCTGCCATTGGCTGATCTGCTGCTGGGCATTCACGTTGGGAAAGCTGTGCGGGTATTGCAGGTACAGCATTGCCAGCGGGATCAAGGTATTGCCTTCGCCATTGGCAAAGGCTTTTTTCAGTAGGCTTTCGGCTTCGTGGTGTTCGGCCTCGGTGGCGCCGGGCTTGGCCACCAACAGGCGGCCGAGGCGTGCCTGGGCGCGGGGCGAGGTGTCTGCCGCTGCACGGTAGGTGGCTTCGGCCTGCTTGATTTGCGCCGGGTCGCGGGTGCCGACCTGGATATCGGCCAGGCCCACTTGGGCCTCGCTGTAACCCAGTTCTGCCAGTTGCTGGTAATTCTGCTGCGCGGTGGCGGTGTCGCCGCGTTTCAGCGCTTCATTGGCCAGGCGTTGGTCGGGCAGGCCGGCGCAACCGGCCAGGCTCACGGCCAGTGCCAGCGCGCAGTACGCAGAGGCCAAGTGAAATCTGCTCTGTGTGGGAGCTGGCTTGCCTGCGATGGCATCGCTGCGGTGCAACTGATGCACCGAGTCGCCTGCATCGCGGGCAAGCCCGGCTCCCACATGGGTCAACGGTGTATTTGGAAGAGTCACAGGCATGTCCTCGCTTACAGACCGTGAGCCATGGCTTTGTCGATCAGCCAGTTCAGCGATGG
Source organism: Pseudomonas sp. FP215 (assembly GCF_030687795.1). NCBI lineage: Bacteria > Pseudomonadati > Pseudomonadota > Gammaproteobacteria > Pseudomonadales > Pseudomonadaceae > Pseudomonas > Pseudomonas sp. FP215. The sequence goes on along the minus strand of NZ_CP117447.1, from coordinate 5,008,786 downwards.
GCCACGGTCGCTGGTGACTTCCACCGGGCGGCCGGCATAGGTGCTGTCCAGCGGTGCATCAGGCTTGATCTGCACGCGGATGTCAGAAGACAGGTCGGCGCTGTTCAGGCTGGTGCTGCTGACGATGGTGCCGGTGCGCACTTGTTCTTCGTCGGCGACCTGGAAGTTCACCTGCGTACCTGGGCGCACATCACCGAACTGGCGATAGCTGAAGCGCGCTTCCACATTGGCCTGGCTGCCGCGTGGCACCAGTTGGAAGATCACATCACCCTTGCTGGCGTACTGGCCGTCGGCGACCAGTTGCTGGGCCACCACGCAATCGCAAGGCGAGGTCAGGGTGCCGGTCATTTGCTTGCCGAACAGTTCCTCGACCTTGGCCGGTTGCAACTGGTCTTCGTCCAAGTGGCCCTTGAGCACATCGAGCATGCTGGTGCTGAAGGTCGCCAGTGGCGCACCTTTGGCCGCTACCGAATCACCTTTGAGCAGGCTTTGCACGGTGCCGTCACGGGGCATGGTCACGTTCATGCCCGGTACGCTGACGAGGCCGGCCTGGGCGTGGCTGACGAAGTACATGCCGTAGAGCGACTTGACCACAAAACCGAAGGCCGCCAGGCCCACCAAAAAGATCGCCAGGCTGAAGGTCACGGCGCGCAGACGACCGAACGCGGTCATGCCGCTGCCGCCGTCCTTGACCTTGCGTGCCTTGGTGAAGTTGTCGCGTTGCAGGGTCGCGAGCACGTCGCCCATGGTCACGATGTCGCCGGACAGGTGCGAGGTGATCAGGTGGCGCAGGGTGGAAATATCCTGGGCATCGAGGTTCTGGAACTGGCAACCGGTGCGGCCGGTCTGGCGGTCGTAGGAGCGAATCTGCAGCTCCACGTCCATGGCCAGGCCGAGGTTATCGATCACGAACTGCAGGCGGCCTTTGTGCACTTGGCCGATGGTGAGCGGCTGGGTAGCGGTGAAGGCCAGGCCGCCGGCGGACAGGTCGATAACCTTCGCCTCAGTCGGCGTGCGGTCGCTGTTGAAGAAGCGAAGCTTGGCCGGGATTTTGACCCGGGCGTGTTGGCGCTGAGCTTCGGATTCATGGACAACGTTGGCGTTTACTTGGCTATTCATCGGGTGTAATTCCTAGGTTAATTCAGGCTTGGCTGGGTCAGACCATCATCAGCAACACGGCAACGAAGATGCTGCCGGCGGAGAAGGTCATGGTCCGAGACGACCAGGTGTTGAACCAACGTTGAAAGCTGGCCAAATCGCGGGTCAGTTTGGTGTCCTGGCGGGTCCAGGACTGTTGATCAAGGCGGAAGAACACGTAGATCTTCACCAACGCGCCCATGATCTGGTTGTAATAGAGAATCAGCGGGTAGGCCGGGCCGATCTTGTGGCCGGAGCACGACAACAGCAGGGTGAGGATCAGGCGGGTAATGCCGATCCACAGCAGGTAGGCGAGGATGAACGCGCCGCCGTACTTGAAGGTGGCGATCATTGCCACGGTCAGGCCGAGCAGGGAGGTCCACATCGACACGCGCTGGTCGAACAACACCACGCTGGTGAACAGGCCGAGGCGACGCACGCCCAGGCCGAGCGCGCGGGAGTTCTGGCGCAGGTTGTTGCCGTACCAGCGGAACATCAGCTTGCGGCTGGCCTTGATGAAGCTCTTTTCCGGCGGGTGTTCCACGGTGTTGATCGCCGCATCCGGCACGTAGAAGGTGTCGTAGCCCAGGCGCATCAGGCTGAACCAGCTGGACTTGTCATCCCCGGTGAGGAACTTGAACCGGCCCAGGCGCCAGTGTTGCAGCGAGTCACTTTCCACGTCGGCGATAAAACCCGGGTCGGTCACTACGCTGGCACGGAACACCGACATGCGCCCGGTCATGGTCAGCACGCGCTTGGACAGGGCCATGGAGCACATGTTGATGTGGCGTTGGGCGAAGCGCAGTTTGTGCCATTCGCTCATGATGTAGCCGCCGCGCACTTCGCAGAATTCGTTGGTGGTCAGGCCACCGACATTGCCGAACAGCTGGAACCACGGCACGGTCTTGCGCACCACGCCTTCGGCCAGCACGGTGTCGCCATCGATCACGGCGACCACGGCGCGGTCGTCGGGCAAGTGGCGGGAGATGGCGCGGAAACCAAACGCCAGGCCGTCACGCTTGCCGGTACCGGCGATGCGCACGAAGTCGAGCTTGACGTGAGCCGGCGGGTTGAGTTTTTCCCAGAGGCTTTTGACCAGCAGCTCATCGGACATTTCTACCAGCGAGCACACCACGGTGGTGGGGAAGCCGCAGTCGATGGCTTCGCGAATCACCGAGCTGTAGACCTGGGCGGTGGTCAGCGCGTCGATACGAAAACTGGTGACCATCAGGAACACATGGGACGGGTCGGCGGCTTTGCCCAGCTTGCGCACTTTGCGGCGCAGGTGCGGGTACACCACGTACAGGAACAGCATGCCGCGAAAGAAATGCGTCGCGCCCATCGAGTAGCGCCAGATACCCACGGCACCAATCAGGAAAATAAAATTCTTCGATTGCGAATCGAAGGTGCTCGCCGGCAACAGCAGGGCGAGACCCATCAGCAGGCTGAGAAAGAACAGCCAGCCGGCCGATTGCAGAAATACATGTTTTAACTTGGACATAAGCGTCATCCGCAAGGTGAGGAGGCTTCAGGCTGCAAGCGCTGGGGATAAAGCCACTTGCAGCCTGAAACTTGCCGTTGCTGTTACCAGCAAATACCTTCGGTACGGCCGCTCACGCTGGTGGCCTTGGACATGAAGCCCACCAGGTCGACCACTTGTTTGCCTTCCGGAGCGTTATGCGCCAGGGCACGGAACTTCTCGTCACGGTTACCGAGGATGATCACGTCGGAGTTGTTGATCACATCATCGAAATCCGAGTTGAGCAGGGACGACACGTGGGGGATCTTGCCCTCGATGTAGTCCTTGTTCGCGCCGTGCACACGGGCGTATTCGACGTTGCTGTCGTAGATGCTCAGGTCGTAGCCCTTGCCGATCAGCATTTCTGCCAGTTCTACCAGCGGGCTTTCGCGCAGGTCGTCGGTGCCGGCCTTGAAGCTCAGGCCCAGCAGCGCAACTTTGCGTTTTTCGTGGCTGGAGACGATGTCGAAGGCGTTCTGTACCTGGGACTCGTTGCTGCGCATCAGCGAGTTGAGCAGCGGCGCTTCCACGTCCAGAGAGCCGGCGCGGTAGGTGAGGGCGCGCACGTCTTTTGGCAGGCACGAGCCACCGAAGGCGAAGCCTGGGCGCATGTAGTACTGGGACAGGTTGAGGGTCTTGTCCTGGCAGACCACTTCCATCACTTCGCGACCGTCGACGCCGACAGCCTTGGCAATGTTGCCGATCTCGTTGGCGAAGGTGACTTTGGTGGCGTGCCACACGTTGCAGGTGTACTTGATCATTTCGGCGACGGCGATGTCCTTGCGGATGATCGGCGCATCGAGTTCTTCGTACAGCGACTGCAGGACATCGCCGGAGGCGGTGTCGAACTCACCGATGACGGTCATCGGCGGCAGGTCGTAGTCGGCGATGGCGGTGGATTCACGCAGGAACTCCGGGTTGACCGCGACGCCGAAATCAACGCCGGCTTTCTTGCCGGAACAGTCTTCGAGGATCGGGATCACCACGTTGGCCACGGTGCCTGGCAGTACGGTGCTGCGCACCACGATGGTGTGGCGGGTGGTCTTGTCACGCAGTACAAAACCGATCTCGCGGCATACCGACTCGATGTAGTTCAGTTCCAGGTCGCCGTTTTTCTTGCTCGGCGTACCCACGCAGATCATCGATAGGTCGGTGTCGCGGATGGCTTCGGCGAAGTTGGTGGTACCGCGCAGTCGACCGGTTGCGATGCCTTGGCTCAACAGTTCGCCCAGACCTGGTTCAACGATGGGGGATTTACCCGCATTGATCAGGTCGATCTTTTCCTTGGAGATGTCTACGCCGACCACTTCATGGCCACGGGCAGACAGGCAACCGGCACACACGGCGCCAACGTAACCCAAACCAAATATGCTGATGCGCATCGCAATTACCTCTATGTTTAAATCATGCCATTAGATGGCCGGAGTTCATGTTTGCAAGCGTCACTGATGCCGCGAAAGTTAGGCGAATAGACGCCGACTTACCGCGTGCAGGCATGTTAAATAGCGAGTGACTAACTATTGCACTCAAGTTGTGCGCAACGTGGCCTTGTTATTGGGGCTTGCCCTGAAATGCAGCCGGTTTTCCGTGGCGGAAGGGTCCGGCGCCAGTGCCGCTGGGCTTTGATACAGGCAATAAGCCTTTTGATATCAATGCCTTGGGTGTTAACACTGGCTCATTTAGGTCAGCGCTGCCTTGGCCTTTAGGGGGTTGGCAATGAGTCCTTATCGCCGCCCTCAACTCAATCAGTTGATGATATGACCCTCGAGCCAAAGTGCTTTATGACAACTTGGCTACTTCCATTGGTCGGTATGTAAGTCATCTCTTACGTAAACAGAGAATTTCGTTACCGGTGGTATGAGCGGTGCTTCAGGACGAAGTTCCGGGCCGCTCATCCCCTTTCCGGAAATTTTTTGAAATATTAGAAAAGATGGCACTGGTACTATATTGATAGCACTTGCTATTTAGGCCAGTAGTTATGGGGAGTTGGTGCGAGAGGATAGTTTTGTGCCACTACCGTTAAAAAAAAGTGGTGCCACTACGAAAAAAACCGACGAGTGTCGAGTGAAGAAATTGTTAGGGATGTGTCGAAATATTTTTTGACGCCAAATAAATGACGATTCTGGGGCTGAAATGCAGACAAAAATGTGGGAGCTGGCTTGCCTGCGATAGCGGTGTATCAGCAACAGGTGAGTCGGCTGACCCACCGCTATCGCAGGCAAGCCAGCTCCCACAGTTGATGTGGGTGGCTGTACAGGCCTTATTCCGGTGCGTGATCGCGCAAAAACACCAGGTTGTCCGGCTTGGACTGCTCCGCATTGAAGCGGTAACCCTGCACATCGAACTGCTTGAGCTGTGCCGGGTCGCTGATGCGTTCTTCAATCACAAACCGGCTCATCATGCCTCGGGCTTTTTTCGCGTAGAAGCTGATGATCTTGTACTGACCGTTCTTCAGGTCCTTGAACTCGGTATTGATGATCCGCGCCTTCAACGCCGTGCGCTTGACCGCCGAAAAATACTCATTGGACGCCAAGTTGAGCAGCACATCGTCGCCTTGCTCGGCCAGTGCTTCATTCAACCACTCGCTGATGCGCGTACCCCAGAAGGCATAGAGGTCCTTGCCACGGGCATTGGCCAGCTTGGTGCCCATCTCCAGGCGGTACGGCATCATCAAATCCAATGGGCGCAGCAAGCCGTAGAGCCCCGAGAGCATGCGCAGGTGGTCCTGGGCGTAGCTGAAATCGGCATCGCTGAACGTCTCGGCATTCAGGCCGGTATACACATCGCCCTTGAACGCCAGCAGCGCCTGCTTGGCGTTGTCCGCAGTGAAGGCCGGCGTCCAGCTGCCGAAGCGCGCGGCGTTGAGGCCACCGATCTTGTCGGAGACGTGCATCAACTCACTGATTTGCGCCGGGCTCAGTTCGCGCAGTTGCTCGATCAGTTCCTGGGAGTGGTCCAGGTACTGCGGCTGGGTGAAGCGCGCAGTGACCGGCTTGGACTCGAAGTCGAGGGTTTTGGCGGGGGAAATCACCATCAGCATGAAGTTGGCTCCTGGAATCGTGGCGTGTAGCGTGGGCGCGATTCTAGGGGGTTGGGCGTTTTGACTCCACCTATGATGGTGATAGGCACTGTCTTCGCCTTCCTGCCTTTCGCCGACCCAGTTCCTGGCGGACGCCTTCTTCGCCAATACGGGACCCCACTTCGCGAGGCTGCTTGGGTTGACGGCTTGTAGTCAGGGGGCGGTGCGTGACTCCAGGTCTAGTTCGGCTGGCCATCGCACTTTGGGCGCCAAGCGACGCGCGAGATTGAAGGTCACGTCTTCGTTGTTCCAGTCACGAGGTGGGCGGGGAAAAGCGGGCAGGGCTTGCGGGCCTTGTTGCATGAACAGTTGGGCCATGGCCCAGTACATTTCGCCTTGTTGAATTTCGTGGGCGAAATGAAAACGATCTATTACTTGGTGGGTGCCAGGTTTCACCACGGCAAGGGTGACGGTTTCGATGAGGCCGCCACTGCCCATGGGGCCGTACACGCTGCTGGCTTCGGCACGCAGGTTATCCCAGTCATAGACTTCGGCCCGAACGCCCCAGGCGGTGCGGCTGAAGGGTCTGAGGCCGTCGCGGTAAAAGCGGTAGACGTAGACTTTGCGTCGGAAGCGGTTGAAGCGGATGGGTTCGTCGCGGGGAGGGTCAACGTCCATTCGCCAGATATAAATGCCTAGCCATATGCCAGTAATAAATACGATGGGGCCTAGCAAACTTAGCACTAAGGGAGGGAGGTGTTGCTCCGTGACAACATAGCTAATCATACCTGCTGGTGTAACCATGGACAGCAGGAACATAAAAAGAGCTATCCAAATACCAATCCCCCGAGTTCGCACTGTGGCGCGTGCCAGTTCAAAATATACATCGTCAACATGATTGGGCGGATTCGATAGTACGGGTGGATACGGTTCGTTGGAGGGCGATTCGTTGGGTCCCGGCAGATCGTGCTTCCAGCCAGGAGCAGGTTTGTCGAGTAAAGGTGTTTTAAATACCATGATGAGCTGTTCCAAGTTCGGGCTGAACGCCGCTTGTAATCTTTAGCCTGTTGTATCGAGGCTGCTTCGGTTGATGGCTTGTAGTCAGGGCTCGGTGCGTGACTCCAGGTCTAGTTCGGCTGGCCATCGCACTTTGGGGGCCAAGCGACGCGCGAGATTGGAGCTCACGTCTTCGTTGTTCCAGTCACGAGGTGGGCGGGGGAAAGTGGGCAGGGCTTGCGGGCCTTGTTGCATGAAGAGTTGGGCCATGGCCCAGTACATTTCGCCTTGTTGAATTTCATGGGCGAAATGAAAACGATCTATTACCTGGTGGGTGCCAGGTTTCACCACGGCAAGGGTGACGGTTTCGATGAGGCCGCCACTGCCCATGGGGCCGTACACACTGCAGGCTTCGGCACGCAGGTTATCCCAGTCATAGACTTCGGCCCGAACGCCCCAAGCGGTGCGGCTGAAGGGCCTTAGGCCGTCGCGGTAAAAGCGGTAGACGTAGACTTTGCGTCGGATGCGGTTGAAGCGGATGGGTTCGTCGCGGGGAGGGTCAACGTCCATTCGCCAAGCGTAAACGCCCAACCATATGCCTGTGATAAATCCAATAGGCCCAAAAAAAATCAGTACTAAGGGGGGCGCGCTTTGCTCTGTCACAACAAACATGATCAAACTGATCGGAAAAGCCATGGACATCATGAATATAAAAGGGGCTATCCAAACACCAACCCCACGAGTCCTTACTGTGGCACGTGCCAACTCAAGGTACACATCGTCAGCATGATTGGGTGGATTCGAGAGTGCTGAAGGGTACGGCTCAATAGAAGGCGACTCGTTTGGTCCCGGCAGATCGCGCTTCCAGCCAGGAGCAGGTTTGTCGAGTAAAGGTGTTGTGAATAGCATTGGAGTAGTTCCAGTTGGGGTGAGAGCTGTTTTTTTACCTTCGTTTCAAGCGGGCAGCAGGCAACCATAAGCAGGCACGCGATTGTTGCTATGGGAAAAGTAGGCAAATGCCCATGCCGAGCTCACCCAAGGCTGTGGTTTACAAGCTATCCATCAAGATGAGCTCGGCGTAGGCATCGTGAATGTCGCGATCGGGCCAGTAGGTTACCGACAAGGTTGCCGCTTCAATGTTGTGCCGGCGGCGGTCGGGCAACAGTACAACTGCGCCTTTAATGTCGTTGACCTGCGAGGTACGGTTATCGGGCAATGAGACGGTGCGAACCTCCTGCGTGGGCAGGGTGCTGTCGGCTCGGTAATCTGGCTTGTTCGGGCGTTTGGGTACAGCCAGCGCTGCTCGGCGCTCGCTGGCTGCGGTTGCCAGGGTGGGGGGATTCAACTCGCCTTCGGCCAGCACTTCTCCGCCGGTGTACTGGTTGGCCGTGCCGTCGCCGTGGCGATGCACTGTCAGTGACCAACGATAGGCCGACCGGTTGGCATCGAAGAACGGCAGAACCAAGCGATATTCGAGGTGCTGTTCATGGACCTGCGCGCCAACGCTGCCCATGGGACCGCCCCAGCCATGCGAGCCGCTATCGACGATTCGCAAGCGAAAGTTGACGCCGGCCTCAACGCCAATGGTCGCGGCATTGAGTTCTGCGATGGCGATGTGGGCATGTTCAGATTTAATCCAATGAATGGGCGGGTTTTCGTTGTGTTTTCCGAAATAACAACGGCGTGCCCAGTGGTCGAAGCGTGTTGACTCTTCGTCTTCGGCCCATCTGTAAAATGCATAACCTACTAGTCCGAGCAGTACGGCTATACCCAACGGCCCCAGCAGAACCATGTTTCCTGATGCTGCGGCTAGAACACCTGCGACAGCTCCGAAACCTGAAGCAGCGGAAGAGAAGACATATCCTGCTGCAGCCGAGGTATCACCCGCTTTGGAGGCACGATTAGCAGCAAACCCTGCTCGCGTAGCATCGTACAGTCCCGCCACAGCACCAATACTCCCCCCGGCCCGTACGAATACGTTGCCCACCCGTGAAGTCGCTGTTGCGTTAGCTATCGCCCTGGTAGACAAGCTGCTGACCTGTTGCACCCGTTCCGCCCCCTTTTCCAATGCAATGCCTACAATTTCCACCCCTCCACCCAACACCCCCAAGCTACTGCCATACACCGCCAACCTGGCCTCAACGGCCTTTTCGCCCATGGCTTTCTCCGCGTCCTTGAGACTTTTGTTCAGAGAGTCGCTAAGCAGGTACATCCCGCCCATCGCCATCAAAAACTCGCTACTGCCGACCGCGCCACGCAGCCCGGTAAAGCCGGTGCGAACCCATCCAGCCGCCAGGTACGAGGACACCTTGACCCCCTGCAACACCTTGCGCGCCTGCGGGTCCAGGGTGCCAACCCCAACTGCGATTTCGACTAGCGCAGCGTGGGCACCTTTGCCCAGTTGATCCACGCCGAGGTTGGCCTGGCGCATCAGGCTGTCCTGCAGCTCGGTGACCTGGCCTTCCACCCAGACGCTGAGGGTCACGCTGAGGTTGGCTATTTTTGGGTCCAGCACTGCCAGGCTGAGCAGGCCGCCCTGAATCAACGGGCGCACCTGTCTGCGCACCTTGCGGGCCTCTTCGTCGGTTTTGCCCAACTCGTCCTTGAGGCCTTCCCAGGTGCGGTCGATGGCATCCGCGGCCTTGCGTTGCAGGTTGCGCAGGTGCTCGCATTGCAGGGCGTAGTATTCACCGAGCTTCATCTTCACCTTGAGTTCGGTCAGATGAATGCCGTTGTAGAGCAGTTGGCTGGCACTGTTGAGACGCGAAACCGCCCGCCCCACGCCAGGGCCGAGTGACGGTTGCAAGCGGGCGGCAGCGGCATTGAGGGCGCCGAGGAGCTGCGCCATGGCATGCTGTAGACGGGGGCGGACATGCTGCTTGAAGTCGTCGTTGGCGATGAGCTTGGTAAGGGTAGAGTAGAGCTTTTCGCTGTCGTTCCAGTCGCCATCACCTGTTGCATTGAAACTGGGCAACAGATCGGCCAGCAAGCCTTTGTCACGCAAGAGAAGGGCGCGGTAGATCGGGCTCTGTGGGTCGTTCAGCCATTCACTCCACAGGGAGGCGGTATGGCCGTTATCTTGCGTTGCGGGTGCTTCACTGATACCACCTTCAAGGCACAGCGCCATGGTCTGGCTGTAGGCCCGTCCTGATGGGCGGTCATTACCGTCGTAGTCATTTTGCTCGACACACGCAAACAGGCTGGAGCGGCAGGCTGCCGCGTAGGCGTGTGCGCTTTGGTCGATGTAACGCTGATAGTTGGCCCATTCCTGCTCATACAGTTGGTGAAACAGGGCACGGCTCTGTTCATCGTAGCGTTCCTCCAGTTTCTGGTTGTGGGCGAGTGTGCGCTTCTGGACGATTCGCTCGCGTTGCTGCTCAGGGCTGGAAAATACCGGTGGGCCATCGCCGGTCATGGGCTCGACAGACGCCGGTAGGGGAGTCTGGCCTTCTGCCTGTTCGCGATGGACTTCGCGAATGGCCAGCAGTAACTGAGAGGTCTGGTAGCGATAAGCCCGGTCCGGGTCGTTCATCCAGGCCTGGCGCTGCTGCACCCAGCGGTTGCGCGTGTCGTTGAGTTCCTGCACCAGGCCAACGATGTCATCCAGTACAAACGCGAGGACGCCTTGTTGGAGCTTGTGCTGTGGGATGGCGCTGCGCAGGAAGCCCTTCAGCGCGCCCAGGCGATGGGCGCGGCTATGGAAACCGTGCACGCTGTCGAATCTTGGCGCTGCCTCTTGCGGGGGATGCTCATAAAAACGCCAGTCGGGTTCGGTAGGGATGGGCAATGGGCTCGTCGGGTGATGTTGGTATTCGTAAACCTGCTTGTCCACCTGCAGGTTTTCATCGGTCATGGCCAGGCCAACGCTGGCGGGGTTGTCGCGTGCGCTGGCGAGGTCGAGTGTCTGGAACCGCTCTGAAGCCTGACCGGCCTTGTAGGCGTCCAGCACGCTGGCGGGCCACGGGTCATTGGCAAAGGCCAGCCACGCTTGGGTGTGTTTTTCAGTGTCGATGTTGAGGAACGAGGCCGGGCAGTCGTGGTTGGCCGCGACGCACGCATCGGACAGCGGGGTCTCGTTGGCGGGCGGCGGTGCGTAGGGGTTGAATTGACGTAGATAACCGTCCGGGCTGATCTGGTAAGCCTGCCAGATTTTGCGATCCAGCAAGACATACAGGTAGCCGGCGCGCAAGGTGCGCAAGCCCAGGCGCGTGTCAATATGCACGGTGTCCGGGCGCACAGGCTCGTTCGGTGAGCGCGGCACCAGCGCGTGGCGCAATGGCAGGATGGGCAACCCTTTACGTTGGCAAGCTTTGCATTGATCGTTTGAAATGGCGGTTTCGGCTATAACGATGCCCAGTTGTGTGCCCAAGGTCATTGAGATGCTCCGGCATAGGTCAGGTCCGACACTGCCCTTTGCAAGGCGATGTCGTTGTAGGGGACCAGCAGTTGGCTGAGCGGCGCTTGCCCCTGAACCGCTTGTTCAATCACGGCGCGAAAGCCGGTGTGCTGGTGCAGATGCGGATGCAGCATCAGGCGATGCAAGGCGAGTGTCAGGATGTCGTCCTGGCGGCTAAGCCCAAGCTGACGGGCTTGCTGGATATGGATATAGGCGTGTGCCGCCGCTTGGGGCGGCAGCGCAGTAGTGCCGCTCCAGCGAGCCGGGGCATACGCCAGCGGCAATTGGAGTACGCGACGCCAACCGCTCAACAAGGCCGCAACCAAGGGGGCGTCCTGCTGTACCGCCGTCGTGTGGCTGCCCGGTACGGTGCGACGTTCGGGCGCGCCTACCAATACGCTGCCGGCACCGCTGCTTGTGGGCAGGAGCCAGCGTCGAATTGGCCACCAGGGCCCCTCATTTTTGTCGAAGGTGCCAGCCAACAACTCCAGCCGAACGGGCTCATGGATCGGGAAAAACACTTGGCCTTGCTTCGAGGGCAGTAGCCCGAGCGAAACGATGTGGGCACTTAGCTCCTGGGAGGGGGCGCTGCTACTGAGCCAGCCGCACACGTAACGCTTGTGACGATCCATCTCCTCATGAGCGCGTAAGGCAGATAGCGCCAATAGTTCCTGCGACGGCGAAGTTCCGGGTGTCGCGAGGGCCACCAGCGCCGGGCAGGCCGACGGCGTATGGATCAGATCGGGCCGATGCACAGGCGTGACGGCATCGTCGCCGAGCGTTTGGCGCAATACCTCTATGCGTAATGGATCGTCTGCGGCGCAGTCGGCCAAGGGGTCGAGTAATAAATACAGGGTGCATCGGGCATGCTGTTCGGCCACGAACGCCTGGACGCTCGCCGGCCTCATCGGTTTTTCTCCACACAGGCCTGACCTGTTTCGGGCTGTAGCTGCAGCTTCAGGGCTTGGCCGTTGCCTGGGTTTGTGGCGTTGACCGGGCCACGCAGGGTTATCGCTATGCCATTGAGGTGAATGCCTTGCGCGTCGAGCGTGAGGCTACCTCCCGGGCTTTGGAAGACCACACGCTCACTGGCTTGCAGTTGGTAGACCGTGGTGGTGTGGTGTATGCCTTGGCCGGCAGTTAGACGATGTTGCCCCGAGATCGTTTGCTGGCAGTGACCGCCCACTTCGCTGTGGTGGTTGGCCGTTGTGGTGTCGTAGCGGTTATTGCCGACCCGCTCACTGCGATCCCGACCGACAGTTGTCTCATGGTCACGTCCCGACGAGAGCGTGTGGTCCCGGCCGATCACGTGGGACTGGTCGTTCCCGATAGTGATCTGCTCGTCATTGCCTACTTCTTCTTTGCGGTTATTACCTACAAACGTTGTGTTGTCATGTTTGACATGAACGTTCTTGTCCTTTTCAGCATGGATAAACACCTCCTCGTGCCCTAGCTCATCCTCAAAACGCAGCTCATTGAAGCCATTGCCTTTATGGGTTTGGCTCTTGATGGTCATCCGCGTCTTGTGTTTGGGCAGCTCATACGGCGGCAGATTGGTCTCGCGGTAGGTGCGGCCCGTGGCGATGGGCTGGTCAGGATCGCCATCCAAATAGCCAATAATCAGTTCCTGACCGATTCGCGGCACGGCCATGGCGCCCCAGGTCGCACCGGCCCAACCCTGCGCTACACGAATCCAGCATGAGCTGTGATCGTTGTTTTTGTCCGAGCGATCCCACGGGAATTGCACCTTGACCCGACCCCATTCATCGCAATAAATCTCCTCGCCTGGAGGGCCGACCACCGTGGCAATCTGCGGGCCGTCGATGCAGGGTTTATCGCGTAGTGGGGCTTTCCAATCCGAGGTCCAGCGGATGGCGCTGGCTTTCAACGAATAAGACGTACCGAGGCCGCTACCAAAGGATTCTTCCTGCAAGCTGGTGTGCTGTTTGCCTTCGTGGGTGATGGCGATGGTGCGCCAACGGTCGTTGAAGTCTTCGCGGGGATGCTCGTTGAGGTCGAACGCCAGCCCCGGTTGCAGGCGCGCGTCGTCACCGGCCAGGTGCGCCAGTTTGGCGTCATTGCGCAGGGCGGTCAGCCGGGTCTTGGTGAAGGGTTTGCCGGCGATGTCGCGTTTATAGCGGCCAGGGTAGTCGTAGCGCTCGTAGTCCTTGTGCTGGTTTTTCAGGTCCTGGTCGCCGGTGGCGGTGTGCTGTTGGTCGTAGCGCGGGTGGGTGAAGGTGTAGTCGCGTTGTACCTGGCGGGCGGTGCGTACTTGTTCGGTGTAGTGAAAACGGGTCAAGGCCGGTTCCGTGGCCTCGCCGCCGGCCATGGGTTGGTAGATCACGGGGCAATGTTTGTGCGTGCCGATGGTGCCCAGGCCGCCGACGCGGTCGGTGAGGACGAGGGTGTGGCCGTCGTCGCGGTGTTCGAAGGTGTAGAGAAGGCCTTCCTCGGCCGCGAGGCGGGCGATGAAATCGAGGTCGGTTTCGCCGGCCTGTACGCAGTATTCGCGGCGTTGGTGGTCGAAGCAGATTTCGCGGCGGATGTCGGTCAGTCGGTGCTCGGCGAGCACACTGGTGATGATGTCGGGCACTGTCTGGCCCTGAAAGATGCGCCAGTTGGAGCGCAGGTCGAAACGCGCCAGGGTCGGTTCGATGACGGCGGTGTAGCGGGTGCGATGGAAGCCGGTGTCGCCCTGGGTGAACAGGCTGACCAGGCCGTGTACGTAGCGCACCGGCATTTCGCCGCGCCAGATCGTAAACAGCCCTGCCAGGTCGAGCACGTTATTGAAGTCGATGGCGGCGTTGTGGCTGGCCAGTTCCAAATGCAGTTTGAACGGCTGGGACAGGCCTTCTTCAAGCGTGAAGGACACCACATCGAAGGCATCGCCTTTCAAGGGCTCGAACGTGAATCGCAGGTCGCTTTGGCGGGGCATGGAGCTTCCTTTTTTCCTGTTGCCCCGCCAATTGCAATTGCCGTCAGCCGGGACACGATGGGGAACATGCTGCTCGCAGAGCCGCAGGTAGGGGCCGATCTTAGGAAGCCGTAAGCGAGCCCTTCAATAGGGTGGAGGGAATCAAGAGGTCTCTTACTTATTGGAGGGGCAATAGCTGTAGGACTTATCCGTCATGGCCAGCCAGAGGCCCGTCGAACCTGGCCAATGCCATCTGGGCGGACGTGATCAGCTATAGTGGCCGACGACTCTGCAGAGGGAGACCCCGCGTGCGATTAGCGCTTTTATTGTCCGCTTACCTGCTGTGCCTGAATGCCCAGGCCGCGCCGGTGGATGTCGCCAGCCTGGACCGTGGTACCTGGCCGGAAAAACTCGTCAGCCCGGCGCTGTTCGATGTGGCTTCGCGTGCGGAGATTCTGATGTTTGCCCATGGCCTGCTCGCCAGCGAAGCCCTGGACGACGCCGCGCTCAAGCAGCGCTTGGGGTTGAAGATCATCAACCTGGCTGCCATCGACGACCTGCGTCGCCAGCTCTGGCAACGGCTGTTGGAGAACTACACGTTCGCCCAGCAGAGCTGCGAAGAAGACGCCTCGTTCTGCTACCTGGTGGAAAACATGGACGACCTGCGTGAGCAGGCCGGCAAGTTCGAGGTCGGTGACAACTCTTTCTATATAGGCTGGGCCGCCCCCAGCCGGCACTTCCACGCACGCTATCTGGACGAGTTGTTGCGCAAGGCCGCGCTGTTTCCGCAGATCAGCAGTGAAGTGGCGCGCTTTGGCGATCATGAGCGCAACGGTGATGAACTCAATGACCGGATGTTTTTGCTGACCTTCGACGGTGGCCCTGCACCGGTCAGCGGCAATACCGACTGGCTCACCGATTACCTGCGCAAGCAAAAGATGAACGCGACGTTCTTTGTCCTTGGCAGCAGCTTGCAAACCCGCGTGGAGCGCAGTTCCGCTGCCGATGTGCAGGCGCTGTACCAAGGGCAGTGCGTGGGTCTTCAGGGCTGGCAGTACCGCTCCCACAGCCATTGGGTCGACTGGCAAAGCTCCATCACCCGCAGTGCCGGGCTGGTACAGAACCTGATGCCGGAAAATTATGTGCCCTTGTTCCGCCCACCGTATGGGCAGCGCCGCGCAGACAGCCAGGGCTTCTTCCAGCAACAGGGCTTGCAAGTGGCGTTATGGGACATCGATTCCCAAGACGAGCCGGGCAAGCTCAAGGCCGATGAGTCGGCGCAACGGGTGCTGACGCTGATGCTGCTGTGGCGCAAAGGCGTGATCGTGTTTCACGACACTCAGGACAAGGCGCGGGTGGCATTGCCGATGGTGCTGCAGGCGACGGCGCAGAGTGGCTTGGGTTGGCAGGAGTGTCGCGAGGCATTTCGATGAAGTGCCCGAATTTGCTGGGGATGGGGTGTTTTCGGGGCGATTTGCTGCGACATTTCGATGCAGGCGGACTTCCGACTTTAACGGGGTACATGGCACTCGGCTAGTGCTATTCGTCATCCTGAAAAATAAACTTCAAAAAAGCGTCAAAGTGCTTTTTCCTGTCATGGGTTTTGCGGTATTACGAAGTCAGATCGCCGAAACCTGCAGCACAGGTGGCGTCTTCCAAGACTCCTCCTGTGGGCACTGCACTTGACCTTACTCAAGGTGCAATCGGTGGTCGAATCGAGGCGCAGCACCGCCCAGGTATTGCGTCGAATGGCTCCCACAAAGGTGACCGAGTATGGATGATCATGGACGTAACCCTTCTTCCGACCAGCCAATCCTTTATGTGCTTGATACCAATGTATTGATCCACGATCCAAACGCACTGCTGAACTTCGAAGAACACCACGTCGCCATCCCGATGATCGTGCTTGAGGAGCTCGACAAACTCAAAAGCGGCCACCACAGCGTTGCCGCCGAATGCCGCCAGGCCATCCGCCTGATCGACAAGACCCTGGGTGAAGCCTCGCCCGAGGACGTTGAAGTTGGCGTACCGATCCAGCGTGGCAAGGGCGGGCCCAAGGGCTTGCTGTCGATCCTGATGAGCAAGCGCAGCGAGCCCAACAGCCTGCTGCCGGAAAACCTGAACGACAACAAAATCATCAACCAATTGATCGACCTGCATGCGCGCGACAAGGACCTGCGCGTGGTGCTGGTGACCAAAGACATCAATATGCGCCTCAAGGCACGAGCGTGTGGGATCGCTGCCGAGGACTACAGCACCGACCAACTGGTCGACGACGTGTCGATGCTGTCCCGTGGTTATCACATGATGACCGGCTCGTTCTGGGACCGTGTGAGCAAAGTCGAAACCCGTCAGGACCACGGCCGCACCTGGCACCAGGTACAGCTGATCGACAACCTGCCGGCCGTGCATATCAATGAGTTCATCGTCGATGAACAGGGCTTCGTGGGCTGGATCAAAGAGATCCAGGTCGACAAGCTGCTGATCCTCGACCTGCATCAGGAACCCCTGTTGCACCAGGAAGCCTGGGGCCTGAAACCGCGTGATATCTACCAGAGCCTGGCGCTCTACGCGCTGCTCGACCCGGACATCCACCTGGTCAACCTGACCGGCGCCGCAGGTTCAGGCAAAACCATCCTGGCCCTGGCCGCCGCCATCGAACAGACCATGGTCACCAAACGCTATCGCCGCATCATCGCCACCCGCAGCGTGCAGGGCCTGGACCAGGAAATCGGCTTTCTGCCCGGTACCGAGGCGGAAAAAATGGAGCCGTGGCTGGGGGCGATTACCGACAACCTCGAAGCCTTGCACATGGATGACGAAAACACCCATGGCAGCGTCGACTACATCCTCAGCAAAGTGCCGTTGCAGTTCAAATCCCTCAACTACATCCGAGGTCGCAGCTTCCAGCAAAGCCTGATTCTGATTGATGAATGCCAGAACCTTACACCGCACCAGATGAAAACCATCATCACCCGTGCGGGCGCCGGTTCCAAAGTGGTGTGCCTGGGCAACCTGGCGCAGATCGACACCCCTTACCTGTCCGCGACCAGCTCCGGGCTGACTTACCTGACGGAACGCTTCAAAGACTTCCCGAACGGCGTGCACATTGCGCTGCAAGGGGTACCCCGTTCGATTCTGGCTGAATACGCCGAGTCCCATTTGTAACTACAGCGAACCTGCGACGAAAAGCCCCGGATTTTTCACGAAGTCCGGGTTTTTTGTTTTGTGCGACATTTGCCTGCGTTAACGCGTCCCGGGTGCTTGTGGTCTCTGTAATTATTTTGTTACATTTTTTCTTGCGGTAAAAACTATAAGAACACTGCAAGACCCCGTCGGAACACCACCTCCTTGATTCGACGAACGTTTAGAAAACCTGTCCAGGGTTTTCACCGTGACCCTGCCTATTACAAAAGCCCGAAACACCGCTCATTGATGACGCACATATCCAAAGGGAAAGGAAAATGGACGTAGCAGGTAATGGCTTCACTGTGTCGCAACGCAATCGCACCCCCCGTTTCAAGACCACACCCCTCACACCCCTCACACCCATAGCACTCGGCCTGGCCTTATGGCTGGGCCACGGTTCCGTGGCCAGGGCAGACGACAACCCTTACACCCCGCAGGTGTTGGAATCGGCGTTCAGGACAGCCGTCGCCTCATTCGGCCCTGAGACTGCCGTGTACAAAAACCTCAGGTTTGCCTACGCCGATATCGTCGATCTTGCGGCCAAGGACTTCGCGGCCCAGTCCGGCAAGTTCGATTCGGCCCTCAAGCAAAACTATGAGCTGCAACCCGAAAACTTGACCATTGGCGCCATGCTCGGCGACACCCGTCGGCCACTGGACTACGCCTCGCGCCTGGATTACTACCGCAGCCGGCTGTTCAGCAACAGCGGCCGCTACACCACCAATATTCTGGACTTCTCCAAGGCCATTATCGCCAACCTGCCGGCCGCCAAGCCTTACACCTACGTCGAGCCGGGCGTGAGCAGCAACCTGAGCGGGCAATTGAACGCAGGCCAGTCTTGGGCTGGCGCAACCCGTGACTGGAATGCCAACGCGCAAACCTGGAAGACCCCGGAAGCTCAGGTCAATTCCGGCCTGGAGCGCACCAACGCGTACTACGCCTATGCCTTGGGCATCACCGGCAAGGGGGTGAATGTCGGCGTGCTGGACTCTGGCATCCTCACCGAACACTCCGAGTTCCAGGGCAAAAATGCCCAGGGCCAGGACCGGGTGCAGGCGGTGACCTCCACGGGCGAGTACTACGCCACCCATCCGCGCTACCGCCTTGAAGTGCCCAGCGGCGAGTTCAAGCAGGGTGAGCCTTTCAGTATCCCAGGGGAATACGACCCGGCGTTCAACGACGGGCATGGCACGGAAATGTCTGGGGTGCTGGCCGCCAACCGCAACGGCACCGGTATGCACGGCATTGCTTTTGACGCCAACCTGTTTGTCGCCAACACCGGCGGCAGCGACAACGACCGCTACCAAGGCTCCAACGACCTCGACTACAACGCATTCATGGCCAGCTACAACGCCCTGGCGGCGAAGAACGTGGCGATCGTCAACCAGAGTTGGGGGCAGAGCTCGCGCGATGACGTGGAGAACCACTTCGGCAACGTCGGCGACAGCGCCGCGCAAAACCTGCAGGACATGACCGCCGCCTATCGCCCGTTCTGGGACAAGGCCCACGCCGGGCACAAAACCTGGATGGACGCCATGGCCGATGCGGCCCGGCAAAACACGTTCATCCAGATCATCTCGGCGGGCAACGACAGCCACGGCGCCAACCCGGACACCAACGCGAACCTGCCGTTTTTCAAGCCGGATATCGAAGGCAAGTTTCTCTCGATCACGGGCTATGACGAGACCAGTGCCCAGGTCTACAACCGCTGCGGTACCTCAAAATGGTGGTGTGTGATGGGCGTGTCGGGCATTCCGTCTGCCGGCCCCGAGGGCGAAATTATCCCGAATGCCAACGGCACCTCGGCCGCCGCGCCGAGCGTTTCCGGGGCCTTGGCGTTGGTGATGCAGCGCTTCCCCTATATGACGCCCAGCCAAGCGCGGGACGTGTTGCTGACCACCTCCAGCCTGCAAGCGCCGGATGGCCCGGACACGCCGGTTGGCACGCTGACCGGTGGCCGCACCTACGACAACCTGCAACCGGTGCACGATGCGCCGCCGGGTACGCCGCAAGTGCCCGGTGTGGTCAGTGGTTGGGGCTTGCCCAACCTGCAAAAAGCCATGCAGGGGCCGGGGCAGTTCCTCGGTGCGGTGGCAGTGGCGTTGCCCAGCGGTACCCGCGATATCTGGGCCAACCCGATTTCCGATGAAGCCATTCGCGCCCGTCGCATAGAAGACGCTGCCGAACAGGCGAGCTGGGCCGCCACTAAAGCGCAGAAAGGCTGGCTCAATGGTCTGCCCGCCGATGCCTCGGCCGATGATCAGTTCGAATACGACATCGGTCATGCTCGCGAGCAGGCGACACTCACCCGCGGCCAGGACCTGCTCACTGGCAGCACCTACGTCGGTAGCCTGGTCAAGTCCGGGGATGGCGAGTTGGTGCTGGAAGGCCAGAACAGCTATTCGGGCAGCACTTGGGTACGCGGTGGCAAATTGTCGGTGGACGGCGCGTTGACCTCTGCCGTGACGGTAGATGGCAGCGCCGTGGGCATGCGCAATGCCGACAATGGCGTGATGACCACACTGGGCGGCACCCTGGCCGGCAACGGCACGGTGGGCGCCTTGACCGTCAACAACGGCGGGCGCGTGGCCCCGGGGCATTCGATTGGCACGCTGCGCACCGGCGATGTCACGTTCAATCCGGGTTCGGTGTATGCCGTCGAAGTCGGCGCCAATGGTCAGAGCGACCAGCTCCAGAGCAATGGCGTGGCGACTCTCAACGGTGGTGTGGTGAACGTGTCCCTGGAGAGCAGCCCCAATCTGTTGACCGCCGCCGAGGCGCGCAGCTTGCTGGGCCAGCAGTTCACTATCCTCAGCGCCAGCCAAGGTATCCAGGGGCAGTTTGCGGCGTTCGCGCCCAGCTACCTGTTCATTGGCACTGCGCTCAACTATCAACCGAACCAGTTGACCCTGGCGATAGCCCGCAACCAGACCACCTTCGCCAGTGTCGCGCAAACCCGCAATGAGCGGTCGGTGGCGACGGTAGCCGAGACATTGGGCGCTGGCAGCCCGGTCTACGAAAGCCTGCTGGCGTCGGATTCCGCCGCTCAGGCGCGGGAAGGGTTCAGGCAACTGTCGGGGCAACTGCACTCGGATGTGGCGGCGGCGCAAATGGCCGACAGTCGCTACCTGCGTGAAGCGGTCAACGCTCGCCTGCAACAGGTGCAGGCACTGGACTCCAGCGCGCAGATCGACAGCCGTGACAACGGCGGCTGGGTACAGCTACTCGGTGGACGCAACAACGTCAGTGGTGACAACAACGCCAGCGGCTACTCCTCGTCCACCAGCGGCGTACTGCTGGGCCTGGACACCGAGGTGAACGACGGCTGGCGCGTGGGCGCGGCGACCGGTTATACCCAAAGCCACCTCAACGGCCAGTCGGCGTCGGCTGACAGCGACAATTATCACCTGTCGGTCTATGGCGGCAAACGCTTCGAGGCGATTGCCCTGCGCCTGGGCGGTGCCAGCACCTGGCACCGTCTGGACACTTCGCGACGGGTGGCCTATGCCAATCAGTCGGACCATGCCAAGGCCGACTACAACGCGCGTACCGACCAAGTGTTTGCCGAGATCGGTTACACCCAGTGGACCGTGTTTGAACCCTTCGCCAACCTCACGTACCTGAACTATCAAAGCGACTCGTTCAAGGAAAAAGGCGGTGCCGCAGCCTTGCATGCCAGCCAGCAAAGCCAGGACGCGACACTCTCCACCCTGGGCGTGCGTGGCCATACCCAGCTGCCGCTCACGTCCACCTCGGCGGTGACCCTGCGCGGTGAGCTGGGTTGGGAGCACCAGTTTGGTGATACCGATCGTGAAGCTTCTCTGAAGTTTGCCGGCAGTGACACGGCCTTCGCCGTCAACAGCGTGCCTGTGGCCAGGGATGGCGCGGTGATCAAGGCCAGTGCGCAAATGGCGCTGACCAAGGACACCCTGGTGTCGTTGAACTACAGCGGCTTGCTGTCCAACCGCGGTAACAACAACGGGATCAATGCCGGGTTTACCTTCCTGTTCTAACCTTGAATGTAGGAGCGAGCTTGCTCGCGAAAAACGTCAACGATAACGCGTGCACCCTGGGTAAACGCGGCGCCTGTGAGTTTTTCGCGAGCAAGCTCGCTCCTACAGGGTGGGATAAACAGCCTTGCGCAAATTTTGACCCACAGGTTTACAATCGCTGCTCCTGATCAGGAGTATCCCTGTGCTGACTCATCTCGATTCCCAAGGTCGCGCCCATATGGTCGACGTCACCGACAAAGCCGTGACGTTCCGTGAGGCGGTGGCCGAAGCGCGGGTGCGCATGCTGCCCGACACCCTGCAAATGATTGTCGACGGCGCCCACCCCAAGGGCGACGTGTTTGCCGTGGCCCGCATTGCCGGGATCCAGGCAGCGAAAAAAACCAGTGACTTGATCCCCCTGTGCCACCCGTTGATGCTCACCGGCGTCAAGGTGGAACTGCGTGCCGACGGCGCGGACGCTGTGCATATCCTCGCGCGCTGCAAGCTCTCCGGCCAGACCGGCGTGGAGATGGAAGCCCTGACCGCCGCCAGTGTCGCGGCGCTGACCATCTACGACATGTGCAAGGCGGTGGATCGCGGCATGACCATTGAGAGTATTCGCCTGCTGGAAAAGCTGGGCGGTAAGAGTGGGCATTTCAAGGCGGATGAACAATGAGTATCAACGTGCTGTTTTTTGCGCGCTACGCTGAAGCGGTGGGCTTCGATTCGCTGGAAATGGAAGGTGAATTCGCCACCGTTGATGCCGTACGCCTCGCGCTGGCTGCTGACCCGGAGTTCGCCGTGCTCAACGAAGCGAGCCTGATGTGTGCGCGCAACGAAGAGCTGTGTAGCCTCGACGAGCCGGTGCAAGCCGGCGATGAAGTCGCCTTCTTTCCCCCCGTGACCGGAGGCTGAACATGGTCATTCGTGTGCAGGTCGAAGCCTTTGATCCCGGTGCCGAAGTCAACGCCATGCATGCGGCCAACGTGGGCGTGGGCGCGGTGGTGAGCTTTGTCGGCTATGTGCGCGACTTCAATGACGGGCGCGACGTGTCAGGGATGTTCCTGGAACACTACCCCGGCATGACGGAAAAAGCCTTGGCCAAGATTGCCGTCGAAGCCGAGCAGCGCTGGCCGTTGCTCAAGCTGGAAGTGCTGCATCGTATTGGCGCGCTGGAACCGGGTGAGCCGATTGTGTTTGTCGGCGCGGCCAGTGCGCACCGGCAGGCGGCGTTTGAGGCGTGTGCGTTTGTGATGGATTACCTGAAGACGCGGGCGCCGTTCTGGAAGAAGGAAAATACCTGCGAGGGGCCGCGTTGGGTAGAAGGGCGCAGCAGTGACCACGCCGCAGCGGATCGCTGGAAATAGGACCTGAGGCTATTGGAGGTCCACATGTGGGAGCGGGCTTGCTCGCGAAAGCAATCTGTCAGTTAAAGATGTACTGACTGGTTCACCGCTTTCGCGAGCAAGCCCGCTCCCACATTTTTACCGCATTTCAGCTTAAGGCCGCTTGCGCTCCACCGCCCGCAACAAATGCGTTGGCGGCGTCTCACAGCTGATCTTGCGCCCCAGCAACGCCTCGATGGACGGCAACTGGTACGAGTCATCTTCGCCTGCAAAGCTGATCGACACACCCGCAGCCCCCGCACGCCCGGTACGGCCGATGCGGTGTACGTAGTCGTCCGGCACTTCCGGCAGGGTGAAGTTGATCACGTGGCTGATGCCGTCGATGTGAATACCACGACCGGCCACGTCGGTGGCTACCAGCACGCGGATCTTGCCTTCACGGAAGCCTTCCAGGGTCTTGATGCGCTTGTGCTGCGGCACGTCGCCCGACAGTTGCGCGGCGTTGACGCCGTCGCGCACCAGGCGTTCTTCGATGCGGCGCACCTCGTCCTTGCGGTTGGCGAACACCATTACGCGCTCCCAGCCGTTATCGTTGACCAGGTTGTAGAGCAGCTTGTACTTGTCGGCACCGGCGACGGCGTAGATATGCTGCTCGACGTTTTCGCTGGCGACGTTGAGTGCTTCGATCTCGACGATGGACGGGTCTGTGGTCCACTGCTTGGCGAGGTTCATCACGTCTTCGGTGAAGGTCGCGGAGAACAGCAGTGTCTGGCGCTCGGTTTTCGGCGGGGTCTGGCGAATGATCTGGCGTACTTGTGGGATAAAGCCCATGTCGAGCATGCGGTCGGCTTCGTCCAGCACCATCACTTCGACCATGTCCAGGTGCACGTCGCCGCGCTGGTTGAAGTCGAGCAGGCGGCCCGGGGTGGCGACGAGGATGTCGCAATGGCGGGCTTCAAGGTGCTTGAGCTGCTTGTCGAAGTCCATGCCACCCACGAACGTCATGACGTTGAGGCCGGTGTACTTGGTCAGGTCGGCGGCGTCCTTGGCGATCTGCACCACCAGTTCACGGGTCGGCGCGATGATCAGCGCACGCGGTTCACCCATGTAGCGCTCTTTGGGCGGCGGCGTTTGCAGCAGTTGGGTGATGATCGAGATCAGGAACGCGGCGGTCTTGCCGGTGCCGGTCTGGGCGCGGCCGATGGCGTCTTTGCCCGCGAGGGTGAAGCCCAGCACTTGCGCCTGGATCGGCGTGCAGTACGGGAAACCCAGGTCCTGGATGGCGTGCATCAGTTCCGGGGCCAGTTTGAAATCGTGGAAGCGGGTCTTGCCTTCCTGAGGTTCGACGACGAAGTCTTCGAGCTTCCATGGGGCCACGGGCGGCTTGGGCGCACGTTCGCGACGGGGCTTGGCCACAGGCATCGGGGCCGGCTCGGCAGGCTTTACCTGTTCAGGCGGCGTCACCGTGGTTGTGTTCGGTGAGGCGGCGGGCGCGTTCCGGCCGGGCTGTTGACCGTCATTGCGGTTGCCGGGCTTGGGGGCAGGTGCACTGGGAACAGGCGCGAGCGGCTCAGCCTCGCTTTTGCCGAACATCTTCTTGAGTGCTTTGAGCACGGTCATCTCATTAATTGATTAAGGAATGTACGCCGGCCAGTGTAATGCAAGAATCGGGCGCGGCGTAGTGCGTCTGTCATACGGCTACATAAACACGGGGTTCAGCGCAGGCGTTCAGTCAGCCAGGTGCCGATATCGTGTACCTCTTGGGGTAACACTTCGTGGCCCATTGGGTATTCCTGCCATGTCACGGTGACACCACGGCCCTTCAAATGTTCGTAGGCGCTGCGGCCCATGGCGTTCTGCACCACTTCATCGTACTGGCCGTGCAGGCACAACGTCGGAATACGCTGCTGGCTGGCGGATAACTCCAGTTCATTATCGAAGGTGGGCGCATAGGTGGAGAGGGCGATCACGCCACCCAAGGGTCCCTCCCATTTCTTGAACGCGGTGTGGAAAACCACCGCGCCACCTTGAGAAAAACCGGCGAGGAAAATTCGCGAGGTGTCTATTCCGGTTCTCTGTTGCGCCTCGATCAGGTCTGTGACCATTTTTGCCGACGTTTCCAGTTCTTCCAGGCTGATCGAACGGGCCGGGCTCATGGCCTTGATGTCGTACCAGCTCGGCATCTCGTAGCCGCCATTAATCGTCACCGGACGCGTGGGCGCTTGCGGCAAAACAAAGCGGGTGGTCAGCAAGGTTTCCTGCAGCGCTTCGGCCACCGGCAAGAAGTCGTAGCGATCGGCGCCCAGGCCATGCAGCCAGATAACGCAGGCGTCTGCGGGCTTGGCAGGCTGAAGAATCAAGGGTTCGGTCATGTTTGCTCCATAGATGTGCGGGCGCTCCGATTAGGTGCGTCGGAACGGTGCGCGACAGGTTGATCTGTTAAGAGAATGTCGCAAGGCTGAATCTTTTGCCATTGAAGCGCAGTTGCAGCCACTCGGCCAAGACTCTGGTACGCGCCTTGCTATGTGTATCTCGATGTCAGAACTCTCCTAGGACGGTAACACTATCAGTGACTGCCGCTCGTGGGAAAGCAACTGGAATTACCGCAAAAACCTCATGCTGCTTGGCCCCAAAAAAAACCAACACGGGTCGATATCGCCTCATAAGGGTGCGCTGAGGTTGGAGCTCCGACACAACAAGAGCAATTGGAGGTTTGTAATGAAGGTATTGAAATCCACCCTGGCCATCGTCACTGCGGCGGCTGTACTGGGTGTCAGTGGTTTTGCCCAGGCGGGCGCCACCCTGGACGCCGTGCAGAAGAAAGGCTTCGTGCAGTGCGGTGTGAGTGACGGCCTGCCGGGTTTCTCGGTGCCGGATGCCAGCGGCAAGATCCTCGGGATCGACGCTGACTATTGCCGCGCTGTGGCGGCTGCCGTGTTTGGCGATGCCACCAAGGTCAAGTTCAGCCAGTTGAACGCCAAGGAGCGTTTCACCGCGCTTCAGTCCGGCGAAGTCGACATCTTGTCGCGCAACACCACCATGACCAGCTCCCGCGACGCGGGCATGGGCCTGAAATTCCCGGGCTTCATTACCTACTACGACGGCATCGGCTTTCTGGTGAACAACAAGCTGGGCGTCAAGAGCGCCAAGGAACTGGACGGTGCAACCATCTGCATCCAGGCCGGTACCACCACCGAGCTGAACGTTTCCGACTACTTCCGCGCCAACAACCTCAAATACACCCCGATCACCTTCGACACCTCCGATGAAAGCGCCAAGTCGCTGGAGTCCGGGCGTTGCGACGTACTGACGTCCGACAAATCCCAGCTGTTCGCCCAGCGCAGCAAGCTGGCTTCGCCGAAAGACTACGTGGTGCTGCCGGAAACCATTTCCAAGGAGCCACTGGGCCCGGTCGTGCGTAATGGCGACGACGAGTGGCTGGCCATCGTGCGCTGGGTGGGCTACGCCATGCTCAACGCGGAAGAGGCCGGTGTGACCTCCAAAAACGTCGAAGCTGAAGCCAAGGCCACCAAGAACCCGGACGTTGCGCGTCTGCTCGGTGCCGACGGCGAATACGGCAAAGACCTGAAAGTGAAGAAGGACTGGGTAGTACAGATCGTCAAGCAAGTGGGTAACTACGGCGAGATGTTCGAGCGCAACCTGGGCAAGAGCACGCCATTGGAAATCGACCGTGGCCTGAACGCCCTGTGGAACAACGGCGGCATTCAATACGCACCCCCTGTGCGCTGATCGCTGATGGTTCTGTCACCCGGTAGGCCAACTGCCGGGTGATGTTCTGTTCCATTATTTTCGGGGCACTTCATGCAAAATCAAATCGGCGCACCCAAGCAGAAGCTCAGCTTCAGCGACCCCAAAGTGCGTGCGTGGCTGTTCCAGATCATCACGATCGTGGCAGTGGTCTCGCTGGGCTGGTACCTGTTCCATAACACCCAGACCAACCTGCAACACCGGGGCATCACCTCGGGTTTCGACTTTCTTGAGCGCAGTGCCGGCTTCGGCATCGCGCAGCACTTGATCGACTACACCGAATCGGACAGCTATGCCCGGGTGTTTGTGATCGGCCTGCTCAATACCTTGCTGGTGACCGTCATCGGTGTGGTGCTGGCAACGCTGCTTGGCTTCATCATCGGCGTGGCGCGCTTGTCGCCCAACTGGATGATCAACAAGCTGGCGACGGTGTACGTGGAGGTGTTCCGCAACATTCCGCCGCTGCTGCAAATCCTGTTCTGGTACTTCGCGGTGTTCCTGACCATGCCAGGGCCGCGCAACAGCCATAACTTCGGTGACACCTTCTTTGTCAGCAGCCGTGGCCTGAACATGCCCGCAGCGCTGGCGTCCGACGGGTTCTGGCCGTTTGTGGCCAGCCTGGCGGTCGCCATCGTTGCCATCGTGCTGATGACCCGCTGGGCCAACAAGCGCTTTGAAGCGACCGGGGTTCCTTTCCATAAATTCTGGGCGGGCCTGGCGCTGCTGGTGGTGATCCCGACGCTGTGCGTGTTGCTCTTCGGCACGCCGCTGCATTGGGAAATGCCCAAGCTTGCGGGCTTCAACTTTGTGGGTGGCTGGGTGCTGATCCCGGAACTGCTGGCGTTGACCTTGGCGCTGACGGTGTACACCGCGGCGTTCATTGCCGAGATCGTGCGCTCGGGCATCAAGTCCGTCAGCCATGGCCAGACCGAAGCGGCACGTTCGCTGGGCCTGCGCCCCGGGCCGACGCTGCGCAAGGTCATCATCCCGCAAGCGTTGCGCGTGATCATTCCGCCGCTGACCAGCCAATACCTGAACCTGGCGAAAAACTCGTCGTTGGCCGCCGGTATCGGTTATCCGGAAATGGTTTCGCTGTTTGCCGGCACGGTGCTCAACCAGACCGGCCAAGCCATTGAAGTCATTGCCATCACCATGAGCGTGTACCTGGCGATCAGCATCAGCATTTCCCTGCTGATGAACTGGTACAACAAGCGCATTGCGCTGATCGAGCGGTGAGGACACCCCCATGACTACGCATACGTTCAAACCTGACATGCCACCGCCGAGCAAAGTCTTCGGGCCGGTGGCCTGGATGCGCGCCAACTTGTTCTCGAGCTGGCTCAATACACTGCTGACCTTGCTGGCGATCTACCTGGTGTACCTGGTGGTGCCACCGATCCTGCACTGGGCCATCCTCGATGCCAACTGGGTGGGCACCACCCGCGCCGACTGCACCAAGGAGGGCGCCTGCTGGGTGTTTATCCAACAGCGCTTCGGGCAGTTCATGTATGGCTACTACCCCGTCGACCTGCGCTGGCGCGTGGACATGACGGTATGGCTGGCCATCGTCGGCGTGGCGCCGTTGTTCATCTCGCGTTTCCCACGCAAGGCGATCTACGGCCTGGGCTTTCTGGTGTTGTATCCGATCATTGCCTACTGCTTGCTGCACGGCGGCGTGTTTGGCCTGAGCAACGTGGCGACCAGCCAATGGGGCGGCCTGATGCTGACCCTGGTGATCGCCACGGTCGGCATCGCCGGCGCCTTGCCGCTGGGCATTGTGCTGGCGCTGGGACGGCGTTCGAACATGCCGGCGATTCGGGTGGTCTGCGTGACCTTCATCGAGTTCTGGCGCGGCGTGCCGTTGATCACCGTGCTGTTCATGTCGTCGGTGATGCTGCCGCTGTTCCTGCCCGAGGGCATGAACTTCGACAAGCTGCTGCGGGCGCTGATCGGGGTGATCCTGTTCCAGTCGGCCTATGTGGCCGAAGTGGTGCGCGGTGGTCTGCAGGCGATTCCCAAGGGGCAATACGAAGCCGCTGCGGCGATGGGCCTGGGCTACTGGCGCAGCATGGGCCTGGTGATTTTGCCGCAGGCCTTGAAGTTGGTGATCCCTGGGATCGTCAACACCTTCATTGCCCTGTTCAAGGACACCAGCCTTGTGATCATTATCGGCTTGTTCGACCTGCTCAACAGCGTCAAGCAAGCCGCCGCCGACCCCAAATGGCTGGGCATGGCCACTGAAGGCTACGTGTTCGCCGCTTTGGTGTTCTGGATTTTCTGTTTTGGTATGTCGCGCTATTCCATGCATCTGGAACGCAAGCTCGACACTGGCCACAAGCGTTAGGAGTTTTTTGATGAGCGAAGCAATCAAACAGCCTGTGAGCCCTGAAGGCATTATCCAGATGCAGGGCGTCAACAAGTGGTACGGCCAGTTCCACGTGTTGAAAGACATCAACCTCAACGTCAAGCAGGGCGAGCGCATCGTGCTGTGCGGCCCGTCGGGCTCGGGCAAGTCCACCACCATCCGCTGCCTCAACCGCCTGGAAGAACACCAGCAAGGCCGCATCGTGGTCGATGGCGTGGAGCTGACCAACGACCTCAAGCAGATCGAAGCGATCCGCCGTGAAGTCGGCATGGTGTTCCAGCACTTCAACCTGTTCCCGCATTTGACCATCCTGCAAAACTGCACGCTGGCGCCGATGTGGGTGCGCAAGATGCCCAAGCGCAAAGCCGAGGAAATCGCCATGCATTACCTGGAGCGCGTGCGCATTCCGGAGCAGGCCCACAAGTTTCCGGGGCAGCTTTCAGGTGGACAGCAACAGCGCGTGGCGATCGCTCGCGCGCTGTGCATGAAGCCAAAAATCATGCTGTTCGATGAGCCGACCTCGGCGCTGGACCCGGAGATGGTGAAAGAGGTGCTGGACACCATGATCGGCCTGGCCGAAGACGGCATGACCATGTTGTGCGTGACTCACGAAATGGGCTTTGCCCGCACCGTGGCCAACCGCGTGATCTTCATGGACAAGGGCGAAATCGTGGAACAGGCGGCGCCGAATGACTTTTTTGATAATCCGCAGAATGAGCGGACTCGCTTGTTCTTGAGCCAGATACTGCATTGATGGAGCGTTAAAAAATAAACCCGGCCTGGTAGCCTAATGCCGTTCAGTCAAGGATTTTTGTAGGAGCGACCTTGCTCGCGAGAAACTCACAGGCGCCGCGTTCAATCAGGAAACACGCGTTCTCGTTGACGTTTTTCGCGAGCAAGCTCGCTCCTACACGGCATGGTTCAGGAGGCTTGGGCCGCCATAAGGTTTTCTACTTTTCCATAAGACACCTGGGTCCAATAATTACCCTCTAAGGGTAATTTTACCAATCGAAAATACTGCTCCTTTTCCTGCCTAAGAACCCTAGTGCGTTGCCTTTGTAGGCAACTCCGAATAGCCTGTAGGAAAATTCATCCTATGATTGGACGAAAGCGCAAATCCCATGACAGACATCGCCCCGCTGATCAAACGCTCCCTGGTTGACCAGGCCCTGGAGCAACTGCGCCTGCGCATCTCCCAAGGCGTGTGGGCCATCGGCGAGCGCCTGCCCACCGAGCCCGAGTTGTCCGCCGAGCTGGGGATCAGCCGGAACACCGTGCGTGAAGCCATGCGGGTGTTGGCCTTTTCGGGCTTGATCGACATTCGCCAGGGCGACGGTAGCTATTTGCGTTCGATGACCGATCCGCTGGGCACGATGCGGGCGCTGTCTCATTGCACGCTGGAGCAAGCGCAGGAGACGCGTCAGATTCTGGAAGTGGAGGCCATCGGCCTTGCGGCATTGCGTCGTACCGAAGCGGACCTTACGGCATTGCGCAAGGCGCTCGCTCTCAGCGCCGAGCGGTATCACGGTGACCTGGAGGCCTATATCAGCGCCGACCTGGCGTTCCACCAGCACGTGGTGGACGCGGCGCACAACCCGGCCTTGAGCGAGCTGTACCACTATTTCTCCGCCATTGTCGGCGCGCAACTGCGCCAGACCCTGAACCGCTCACCGCGACGCCAGGCGGTGTTCGACCTGCATGGAGCGCTACTCGATGCGGTGGAACAACAAGACCCGGACCGCGCCAAATCCCTCTGCCGGCAGTTGATCAATGAATCCTGAAACCCCACGCAAGACCGAACTCGAAGAACTGTTGATCGACGCCGAAGCTGACGACGACAGCGTGCAGCAGGCGCCGCCGAGCGTGGTTCGGCCATGGCTGCTCTTGCTGGGCCTGGTGTTGGTGGCCTTGAACCTTCGCCCGGCCTTGTCGAGCCTGTCGCCGTTGCTGGCAGAGGTTTCGAGCAGTTTGGGCTTGTCTGCCGCCAAGGCCGGTTTACTGACCACCTTGCCGGTGCTGTGCCTGGGCCTGTTTGCACCCACCGCGCCGATGCTGGCACGACGTTTCGGCGCCGAGCGCGTGGTGCTCGGTATCCTGCTGACCCTGGCCGCCGGAATCATCCTGCGCAGTTCGTTCGGTGAGGCGGGGCTGTTCCTCGGTAGCCTGGTTGCCGGGGCGAGCATTGGCATCATCGGCGTGTTGCTGCCGGGTATCGTCAAGCGCGATTTCGCCCGGCAGGCCGGGGCCATGACCGGTGTTTACACCATGGCGTTGTGCTTGGGCGCCGCCATGGCGGCTGGCGCCTCCGTACCTCTGAGCCACGCCTTTGGCGACAGTTGGAAAATCGGCCTGGGCTTCTGGATCCTGCCGGCCCTGGTGGCGGCCCTGGTCTGGTTGCCCCAGATTGGGCAGAAGCACGGAGCCCATCGTGTGGCCTATCGTGTAAAGGGTTTATTGCGCGATCCCCTGGCCTGGCAGGTCACCCTGTACATGGGTCTGCAATCGTCTCTGGCCTACATCGTGTTCGGCTGGTTGCCGTCGATCCTGATCGGTCGTGGCTTGAGCGCGGCCGAAGCCGGGTTGGCGCTGTCGGGCTCGATCATCGTGCAACTGCTCAGCTCCCTGGCCGCACCGTGGCTGGCGACACGCGGCAAAGACCAGCGCCTGGCGATTGTGGTGGTGATGCTGCTGACTCTTGGCGGGCTGTTCGGTTGCCTGTATGCACCGCTGGAGGGCCTGTGGGGTTGGGCGATTTTGCTCGGCCTGGGGCAGGGCGGTACCTTCAGCCTGGCACTGACCTTGATCGTGTTGCGCTCGCGCGATTCCCATGTGGCGGCCAACCTGTCGAGCATGGCCCAGGGCATCGGGTACACCCTGGCGTCAATGGGCCCGTTCGCGGTCGGCCTGGTGCATGACTGGACCGGCGGCTGGACGGCCATTGGCTGGATCTTCGCCGTGATCGGCCTGGGTGCCATCGTGGCCGGCCTGGGCGCCGGGCGTGCGCGCTATGTGCAGGTCACCAGCGAGAAGGTCTAGAGATACACCACTTCCAGCGTGGCCGAGCCATCGAGCGGGGTTTCCACGCTCAGGTCCAGGTTCTGGCGGGCATTGATCACGGTCTGCACCGTGACATTGCCCCCCAGGGTACCGATGGCCGTGGGCCCACTGACGCTGCCCTCCACGTCGGTAAAGCCCAGGTAGCTTCGCGAGCCAATATCGATGGGGTTGAGATTGGAGGTGCGCCACGCCAGGCCACCGGTGGTGGACTCGGTGCCATAGACCTGCGCGGTGTTGCTGGCCTGGGTTTGCCGCGGGTCGAAGGTCATGGAGTAAACCCCCAGGCGGTTGCCGCTGCTATCAAACCCCAGCCCGTAGTAAATCTCGCTGTTGACCATGGCCGAACCGTCGCGGTTGTCGCGCATGCGAAGGGCGTAGCGGACGGGGCCATTGCAGGCGATGCCGACATGCAGCGTCTTCAAGGGCAGGCGCGTGGCGGTCTCCAGGTTCAGGTCTTGCTGGGCAACCTTGCCGTAGTCGATCAGGCCACCGCTGGAAAGCTGCGGCATGCAGGCGGCGGGGACGATCAGGCCGTGGACGCTCAGGTCTACCGTCGAGGCGGCCAGCACCGAGGGCGCGCAGGCCAGTGACAACAGGCAGGAAAGGATGCGGGTTTTCATGGGAGGGACTCCTTACAGGGGGCTCAGGGGTAGACGATTTCGAGCGTGCCGGAACCGTTGATGTGCACCACGTCACGCAAGTCCAGGGTTTGCATCGGCGCCAGGTACGTCTTGATGCGCATCGTGCCGGTCAGGGTCTGCAGGGCGACTGGCCCTGTGGTAACGCCGGTTTTGTCGGTAAAGCCCATGATGCTGTTGGCCGCCATGGGGATCTGCCGTGCGGTGGAACTGCTCCACGCCACGCCATTGCTGGTGGAGTCGGTGCGGTACAGCGTGGGGAGGGCATCGGCGCTGAATTCGGCCGGGTCGATGGTCAGATAAAAGCGCCCGATCTTGTTGCGGCTGGCATCCAGGTCCACTCCATAGGCCGTTTCATCGGTGCCGCCCGTGGCCGAACCGTCGCGGTTGTCCTTCATGCGCAGGGCGAAGCGGATGGGCGCGTCGCAGGTCACGTTCAGGCGCAAGGTGCGGGTGGGCAGCGGTGTTTCAGTGCTGGCGTTGAGGTCTTTGGCGTACAGGGTGCCGTAGTCCACCACGCCTTGGTCGGACAAGCTCGGCAGGCAGGCGATAGGCGCGAAGTGCGCACGCAGTGTCAGTTCCCGGTAGCGCCCGTGGCGCGGGCCATACAACATGCCGGCGACTTCCCAGGTGGTCGCATCGCGTACTTGGGTGGCGGCAGGGTCGGCCCAGGCGCGCAGGGTCAATTGCAGCGCCAGGGTTTTTCCGTTGAGCACCACGCCCCGTTCCACCGGTGCGATGCCGTGGTCGGTTCGCCATTGCATGACGCTGCCGGTGGCTACGGGCGCCTGCCCCACTGCGGGCAGCACACCCAGCTCCACCGCGCGGCCGTCGAGCAGCGCATTCCCGACTTCAATGGCGTAGCTGCCGTGCTCGGTAAACTGCCAGCGCTGTGGGTTGGCAGCTTGCGCCCGGTAGAACAGGCTGAGGTCTTCGGCCTGGGGGCAACTGACGGTCACACTCAGTCGACGCTCGCCGAGCAGGCGTTGTGGTGCGCTGTCGTTCTGGGCCAGGCGGCTCATCAGGCCCAAATCCAGCAAGGGTTCACTGACGTTCAGTTGGCATTCTTCAAAAGCCTGGGCTGTGCCGGCGACGCCGACCAACAGCCCCAGGCACAGTTGACGCAAACAGCTTGCAAGGGGCATGGCGGGAATCCTCAAGGTGCGTGACAGCGTGCGGGGGCCGTTTCGAAGTACACCGAGGGGTCGGCTTTTTCCGGCAGCGAATAACGCAATTGGCAACGACTGCCCTGGGGCGTAGTTATCCACAGCGTCGATTGGCCCAGCACATTGGGTAGAAACACCTGGCTGCCTTCCTGCACCAGGGTGATGAACTCGCCGTCGGCACTGCTGACCGAGGCACCCGCCGGCAGCGGCGCGCCCTGGTCGTTGCTGACGGTGAGCAGCAGGCGGCGGGTCAGGCCGACACCGAACTCGACGCGGTCCACGGCGCCACGGCCGGCCGAAATCATGGCCAGGCCGTTGTTGATATCGGCGTTGCGCGGCAATGAACGTGTTTGCACTTCCACCGGGCTGCGCCCGTAGGCGGCGACCTGCGGCACCACGGCCTGGCCTTGCCAGTCGGTCCACACCGGGCCGCTGGGGGTGCTGAGCTTGATGCCGCTCATGTCGCCGACCGACACCAGCGCGAAGGTGTCGCGCACCGGGTAGGGGGAAAAGGTCATACCGTCGCCATGCAGCACCACACCGCCGCGCGCACCGCCTTGATAGCTGGAACGCTCGGCGTCGGAGCGGCTGTAGCTGAGGTCTAGCTGGCTGTAGCGTGGCAGCGCGGAGATGCCCAGGGTGGTTTCCACTTGATGGTCGCTGCTGTCGTGTTCGGCGCTGACGCGGTAGCTGAGTTGGTCGTCGATCTGTTCGGTGAGGCCCAGGCCGGTGCGGTTTTCGCCGCCGGAATTGCGCACCCAGCTGCGCAGCCGGCGACTCTCGCCCAGCGGTACGCTGATATTCAGGTACACCGCGTTGTCCTGCTGCTGGCGGCCGCCCATTTGCCACTCGGCGCTGGCCGACAACGACACCGCACCGATGCTCGTGCCCCAGGAGGCCAGCGCACGGCTGCTGCTGTCACCGGCAAAATTGGCCGAGCGCGAAACCCCGGCGCTGAACGCACCCAGACGTGGATGGGACCAGCCCAGGTTGAGGCTTTGCTGGTCGCGGTAGCGCGAATCCCGGTTGTTGTCGTCGCGCGCGTAAGTGCTTTCTTCAAGTTCGCGATAGCCGATGCTGCGCCAGGAATTGGCGGCGCTGATCGACCACTGCTCACCCAGGCGCTGGGACCACGACAGATCGGTCTGCACGCCGGAGATTTTTTCTTGAGCCTGGCTGTTGGACACTTGCGTGGACAGTTGGATCTGGCTGTCCAGCCACGGCAACCAGCCCAGGCTGGCGCCCACCGAACGGTATTGACTGGCCGCCAGCACGCCCGTGCCGAGGGTCAATTGCGGGTGCAAGGTGCCGGTCCAGCCGCCACTGACTACCCACGGATCCTCGCCTTTGGCATCGCCCACATTACGCACTCGGCCCGCTGCCACGGAGTAACCCGGGGCTGGTAACCCGAGCCCGAGCATGGCCGCTGGCACGGTGAAGCGTCGTTCAGCGCCGACGCTTTCCTTGACCGTGACTTCAACGTCCGAGCGGGTGTTCAAGCGACGCACATCGGTGAGGGTAAAGGGCCCGGCGGGCACCACGGTGGAATGAATCAACGCGCCGTTCTGGCGAACCTCTACCTGGGCCGGGCTGTTGGCGATGCCCTGGATCAGCGCGCCCTGGCCTTGCTCTTGAAGGGCGTGCTCGGTGAGCACCTGCACCCCGGTGATCTGCGCGCCGGACAGCACCGGGTTGTACAGGTTGATCTGCCCGGCCTGCAGCACCGCCTGGTGGCTGGCGAAGGTGCGTTGGGCATAGGCTTCCAGGTGGGTACTGCGTGACAGGCCATCCTGCCAGGTCTGCACCTGGCGGCTGCGCACGATCCAGTCGCCAGCATTGAACCCCACCTCGGTATTGGCCGAGCCAAACCGGCTGGCGTCATCGCCGAAGCGGTTGTAGAAGCCGCTGAGGTCGTAGTTGAGCAGCCCGGCAAAGCCGCCGGTTTCGTAGCCGGAGATATCCTGCTGCACGGGGCGCAGGGCGTCGGTGGGCACCACCAGCGACACCGTCAGTGTCGACGGGTCTGGCTCCACAAGGGTTTGCGGGTAGCGCGCAAGAAAATCATCGCAGCCCTCGATTTCACCGAGCGGCAGCAGATTGGCGGCGTCCAGCAAGGCGCGGTCAAAGCACAGCTTGCCTTGCTGATCGAAGTTCACCGCCAGCCGGCCACGGCGCTGGCCGTTGACGCGCAGGTTGACGGTGTGTTGCCCGGCCGCGTAACGCGGTGCGGAGAGCAACAGGCTGGCCAGCTGTGGGTCGATACCACGTTGTTGCAAGGTCTGGGCATCGAAGCCGGACGGGCTGGAAACTTCGGCGCACACCTTGGCCGGTATGAGCGCACACAGCAGCAACGCCAGCACCAGGGCAGGGCTGGCAGAGGGAGCGGGCACGGCTTCGCCGTCACGGTAACTCAATACTGTTTTCACGCAAGGTACTCGAGTAGTGAACGCACAGGCCTTGTGGGCCGGGCGTTCTGGTGACGATCAATAAGCCGTCACTTCGTTACTCAGGCGGCGCAGGGTGGTACGCCGCCTGGGGTGTTCGGTCAGAAGCTGATCGGTGCGTCGTAAGCCTTGACCGCAAACCCGTACACCGTGGCCGGTTGCAGCCTGACCGTCTTGGCCTGGCTGCTGCTGGCCGGCACGCTCAAGGCTTCGCCGGGCAGCACATACGTACGCGGCAGCAGGGCCTTGCCGTCGCCTGGCAGCAGTAACAACTCCTGCGCCAGACGCACCACGTACGGCGTGTCGTTGCGCACCTGCAACTGGCCGTCGCGCAGTGTCCAGGTCAGGTCGGTCCAGGGCGTGCGGTTGGGCGCCAGGCCCTTGGGGTGCACGATCACCGGCAGGTTCTGGCGCACGGTCACGCCCACGCGGGCATGCCCGGCGGCGGTGGCGGCGCGGCCCTGGGGCATACCTTCGAACACCGCGCGTTTAAGCCGCTGGGTCAGTAACGGTTGCTGGTTTTGCAGAATGAAACGCACCAGCTGGGATTTGGACGCTTCGACGCGTGACAGCGGCGGTGTCACCACCAGCAGCGGTTCGGTGTCTTCCGGAATGTCCTGCAAGGTCACATGCAACAGGGCGAGTTGGCTGTCGGTGTTGGTCACCGACACGGCCGCTTCGCCTTCGGCCTCGTGCACGATCACCACGGAGGTGTCCGGGACCATGCCGTCGGCTTTAACCTGGTTGCCGAGCATCAAGAGCAAGGCAATCAGGCCGACAGCGGTGTTTGAGAATGTCGTCGTCATGACGGGTTTCCATTAGCCAATAAAGAGGGGCGGTCAGAGGTAGCGCAGGTCCAGGACGATGGCGCCGTCGAGCGGGACTTCCTGGTCCAGGGTCAGGTACTGGGAAAAGTTGATGGCGGTGCTCACCTGAAGCTGGACGGTCAGTTGGCCGATGAAGTCCGGTTGGCGGTCGCCGACTGGCGCAAAGGCCATGTACGTGCGGGGGTAGGCATTGGGCTCCTGGGACCAGGTTTCACCGTTGTCGCTGGACGCCATTACCTGCATGGCCTGCGCATCGCCCACCGCGTTGCGATAGGCCAACGCCACAGAACCCAGGCGCTCTTCGGGGACGTGGATATTCCTGCCCAGCCCGTAGAAATAATCCGGGGCCGACGAGGAGTCGGCGCGCTCGTCAATGCCCACCAACGCAAACAGCATGGGCCTGGCGCACTGCACACGCAGGTCGAGCGTCTGGATGGGTAGCACGGTGAACTCGTCGGCGTTGAGGCTGTGAGCAGGAATCTTGCCGTGATCGACGGTGCCGTCATGGGTCAGCTCGATATGGCAGGCGTCCGGGGTGACCCGGCCGGTAACCGTAAGGTCGACAGCCGACGCTGCGTGGGCATCGGTCATCGCGGCCAGGCCAAGCACCATGACCATATTTCGCCCCCATGCCATCAGCACGGGCAACGCCAGACGCCGCCCATGCCTGCCACTATTCAAGGACGGGGCGGCCATGGGTCAGAGGTACTTCACTTCAAGGGTGGCGGAGCCGTCGATGGTGACTTCGTTGCTGAGGTCCAGGCCGGCAGTGCCCATGATGAAGGTCTGTACTTGCAGATCGACCAGCAGGTCTTTGACCGCCAGCGGCTGGCTGTCGTCGTCCATTGCGGCGACCGACAT
The DNA here is from genome assembly GCF_030687795.1 of Pseudomonas sp. FP215. Classification (NCBI taxonomy): domain Bacteria; kingdom Pseudomonadati; phylum Pseudomonadota; class Gammaproteobacteria; order Pseudomonadales; family Pseudomonadaceae; genus Pseudomonas; species Pseudomonas sp. FP215. The sequence goes on along the minus strand of NZ_CP117447.1, from coordinate 4,971,152 downwards.
GTACAGGCCCGGATCCCAGAACGTTTCTTTAAACCAGGTATTGCCTTGGTCGTTCGATGCAATGGGTTGCACCACTACGCCATCCTCGGCAATCGGGTTGGCAAGCGTGAGGCTATATCCACCTAATTTCTGGGTATCGTTGACAAAGCCCAGGCCGTAATTCGACGTGATACCTGAAGAGGCGCGGTTATCGATCGAGTGCACGGCGAACTGGATCGCAGCGTCGCAATTGACCGCCATGACCAGGGTATGGTTGCCGATAACTGTCGGGTTGTCCGGGTTCAGATCCTTGGCGGAGATCTTGCCATGGTCGATCACGCCCCCACCTGACAGGCTCGGCGTACAGGCGCTGGGCACGATCAGGCCTTTGACAGTCAGGTCCACGCTGGAGGCGGCGAAGGTGGCGGCCGAGTGGAGCAGCAGGGCGCTGGCGGCCAGGGTGGTCAATCGGGTTTTCATCGGGAGGCTCCTTAGAGGTAATTGACTTGCACAGTGGCGTGGCCGTCGATGGGCACTTCGTCGGTCAGCGTCAGGTTGCTGGCGGGGGCGATGTGGGTAATCAAGCGTATTTCGGCGTCCAGTTCCTGGATCGCAATCGGCGCCAGGCCGTCGCTGTCGGCGACGGCCGTCAACAAGGTGTGGCTGAGCATCACCGAGGGGATCCAGGTCACGCCGCCATCCCGGGAGGTGATGGTGCGTACCGGTATTCCATCGGCCACCGGGCTATACAGGCCAAGCCCGGCATCGCCGACTTTTTCATCACTGGGCGTCATCCCCAGGCCGTGCCAGCTGAAGTGGCTGGCGGCAGTGCCCGCACGGTTGTCGATGGTGTTCAGGGTGAAAATGGTCGGCCCTTCGCAACGCACACTCAGCAGCAGGGTTTCCCTGGGCAGGTCGGTGTAGGTGTCGGCATTGAGGTCTTTGACCGACACCTTGCCGAAGTCGACGGTGCCGCCGCCGGAGACCACGGGCGCGCAGGCGCTGGGGGTGATGACCCCTTTGACCGTCAGGTCCTGGCTACTGGCGGCCCATACCGGGCCGGCGCCGATCAGCAACAATGTCGCGGTGAGGGTGGTGAGGGGGCTAACCATGGGTCACGTCCTGTGGGTGGGTTGGCGGTTACAGGTATTTCACTTCAAGGGTGGCGGAGCCGTTGATCGGCACTTCTGTGCTCAGGTCCATGCCGGCAGTGGGAGCGATGAGGGTGTGCACCATCAGGTCTGCCGTGACCTGCTGGACCGGGGAGGGTGCCCAACTGCCGGAGGAGCGATCGCCAAACGAAGCGTGGGAGGTAACCGGCCAGGCGTCACCTGGGTAACTTTCATGCCAGGTGAGACCGTTATCCACAGATTCAATCGTGGAGATCACCGCGTCGTCAGCCATAGCATTACTTAGCGCCAGTAGGTATTCGCCCAATTTCTTGTCGCCGACCAAACCCAAGCCATAGCTGTTTCGTGAGTCAAACGCGTTACCGATATTATCGATGCCCTTTAGAGCCAACAGGGTTGGCGCATCACAGGTAATCGCCAGTTGCAGGGTGTGGTTGTCCAGCATTGTCCAGTGGTCGAGCTTCAAATCCTTGGCTGCGACTTTGCCGTGGTCGACGAGGCCGCCGCTGGAAAGGCTGGGCGCACAGGCGCTGGGCGTGATCAGGCCCTTGACGGTCAGGTCTATGCTGCTGGCGGCGCACACAGCGTTGGACAGGGCGAGCAGCAGGGCACCGCCCAGCAGGGGCATGCAGGTTTTCATGTGGGAGGCGTCCATTTACAGGTACTTGACTTCAAAGGTCGCGGAACCGTCGATCGCGACTTCGTCGGTCAATGTCAGGTCTTTTGCGGGGTTAATCGTCGCTTCGAGCGTGACATCCATGACCGCGTCCTTGATAGGGTGAGGCGCCCAACCGCTGTCGCCCCGACTGCCCAGCGCCACCAGTACGTGGGGGCCAATGACTTCGTCAGACAGCAGCGTCACCCAGAACCCGTCAGCGTTGTACATGGCCAACAGGGTGGAGGGGGTTTCGGCCACCGGGTTGGTGAACGCCAGCAGATACCGCCCCAGCTTCTGGTTTTCGTTGGTCATGCCCAGGCCAAAGTAAAACCTGTTAACCGCAGAGCCGGCTCGATTGTCGATGGGCTGGATGGCAAACAGCGTTGCTGCATCGCAGTTCACGCTCAGTGGCACGGTCTTGCGTTCAAGCAAGGTACCGGTGTCGATATTCAGGTCTTTTGCCGCGATTTTTCCGAAGTCGATATCACCTGGCAGGCTCGGTGTACAAGCGCTGGGCGTGATCAATCCTTTGACACTTAGGTCGACGCTGCTGGCGGCAAACACCGAGGATGTCATGGCGAGCAGCAGGGCACCGCTCAACAGGGATACAGGGGTTTTCATTTCCAATTGTTCCATTGCAGTCTGGCAGATAGAGACGCGTACAGGTCAGCGCTCAGCCCTGTGTGGGCGAGTGGTTGGCGTGGTGGCGTTCTCACTGTTTTTTTGCGTTGCCGGGAAGTGGCAAGCCGTCCCTCTTTTGGGGTGGGCACAATTTAGCGAGGGGGCTTTGAGGGGGAAATACAACTAATACGACATTGGCGGGTTGGGCTGTAAACGCGGTGCGGGACGGTAGATTTTCGCGGCGTTTTTCGTAGTTGTTGTATCGGCGTAAGGCCATTCAAAAGGTTATAGGTTGAAAGCCGATAACAATCAAAAGGGTGCGCCTGGCATTGCTGTATCAGTGCCCTGGATGGCTGCCGAATTAATCACCACGAAGAGGTACTGATGGGTTCGCCAGGAGGTTCAACCGCAGGAGCGAGCCGGACAGTCAAACCGCCTTTTTCTCCCCCGCCTCATTGGCAGGACTTGAATGTTCTGGTCGTGGAGGATCATTCAGCCTATCGCCTGTTGCTGGGTTGGTTGTTGCAAAAACTGGGGCTCGGACACGCGTTGGCCACCGATGGCTTTATGGGATTGGACGCCTTTACCAACCGGCCCTTCGACCTGGTGATCAGTGATTGCCGGATGCCCTTCATGGACGGTTACAGCATGGCCCGTGCGATTCGCCAGCATGAGCGCAAGCACGGGTTGAAGCGGGTGCCCATCATTGCCTTGACCGCCAACCTGCAAAACGACAGCCCCCAACGTTGCTGCAAGGCCGGCATGGATGCCTGGCTGCTCAAACCCCTGACCCTTGAACAACTGCACGCCGTGCTGGTGCGCTGGTTACCAGGCGGGGAAGGCCGTTCTGTCGAGCCATACGCTGCTGCTGCGGTGGCGAACTGGCCCACCCGTGCCACGCTTGTGAGCACGTTTGGCAGCGACCTGGTCGTCGACCAAATGCTGGAAACCCTGTTGATGGAGGCCTGGGAAGACCAGCGGGTGTTACGTCATGCCCGTGTGACGTTGAACGCGCCATTGACCGCCGAGCGCCTGCATCGGCTGGTGGGCAGCCTGGTATTTCTGGGCGGCACGGGGTTGGAATCCAGTGCCGTGAGCTTGATCGAACAGGTCCAGGCCGAGGGTGTCGCTACGCATAAGGCGCAACTGGAAGTGTTTGAAGCACGGCTGTGCGCTTATCTGGAGTATCTGTCTGAGTTGTGAAGAATGCTGTTGCAGAGCGTTTTACCTGGTCGTTGGTCTAAGTTTGGCTGTAGGTATTTTCCTATTGTGTTGTAGTCCAAAAAACAGCCGCTACTGAACATTGGGTTCGGCCGCAAGCGCCTCTTTGTTAGCAGTTGTTGATGATCGCAGGCAGAGGTATTTTGCGCGGATTCAAGTTGCCATCATTCGTGGGTGCCTATGCTTCGAGTAATTATTGCTGACGATCACCCTATTGTCCGGGTCGGACAGAAAGTTGTGATCGAGGCGAATGGCAAGTGCAAAGTGGTCGGTGAGGCCGACGGTCCCGATCAGTTACTCGACGTGCTCAGTCGCACGCCGTGCGACGTACTGGTCACGGACTTCGCCATGCCAGGCGGCCAGCAGGCCGATGGCTACTGCTTGTTGGGCCTGTTGCAGCGCCAGTATCCGCAGTTGCCGGTGGTACTGGTCACCATGTTCGCCAACGTCGCCACGTTACGCGCAGCCTTTGCCCACGGCGCCAGGGCAGTGGTCGCCAAAAGTGCTTCGGCCAAGGAGTTGCCCTTGGCGATCAAGGCGGTGTGTGCTGGCCAGACCTTCGCCAGTGAATGCCTGCGGGTACAACTGGTGGAAGCCGGCACTGGCGATCAATCCCAGGAGCCGCAGTTGTCCGGCAAGGAACGCGAAGTGGTGCGCATGCTGGCCAGCGGCATGACCGTCAGCCAAATTGCAGCCCAGGTCAACCGCAGCATCTCCACCATCAGCAAGCAAAAAAGCACGGCGATGCAGCGCCTGAGTATTTCCACCGACGTTGATTTGTTCGCCTATGCCCGCAGTACCGGGATAGCGCCGTAGCGCGCTTATTTGCGTGGCGAATGACAGTAGCCATGACGGCCTGGGCGGCTTATCGTGCGCCTACTCTTTTGACGCCTGCGGAGCCTGCCCATGAGTGATGCCCATAATGCCCTGATCAGCCAGTTCTACAGCGCCTTCCAGCGTCTGGATGCCGAGGCCATGGTCGCCTGCTACAGCGATGACGTGGTGTTCAGCGACCCGGCCTTTGGCGAACTGCGAGGCCGTGACGCAGGGGACATGTGGCGCATGCTCACCACCCGTGCCAAGGATTTTTCGTTGACCTTCGACCAAGTGCGCAGCGACGAGCGCACCGGCAGTGCGCATTGGGTAGCCACCTACCTGTTCAGTGCAACCGGCAATACGGTGGTCAACGATATCCAGGCGCGTTTTGTGTTGCGCGACGGCAAGATCTGCGAGCACCACGACCACTTCGACCTGTGGCGCTGGTCGCGCCAGGCGTTGGGCACCAAGGGCCTGCTGTTGGGCTGGACGCCGCTGGTACGCAACGCCGTGCGCGCCCAGGCGAACAAAGGCCTGAAGGCATTCCAGGCCAGTCGTTGATAAACTGCGCGCCCCTTTGCCTTGCCGAATTTGACCGTGAGTACGCCTGAACCCAAGCCTTGGTATGTCTACCTGGTGCGCGCCGCCAATGGCGCGCTGTATTGCGGCATCAGCAACGACCCGGTACGCCGGTTCGCTTCGCACCAAAGCGGCAAGGGCGCGCGGTTTTTTCTGTCCAGCCCGGCAGTGGCGCTGGTGTACACCGAGCAGTGTGCGAGCAAGGGGGAGGCGTTGCGTCAGGAACGCCTGATCAAAAAGTTGAAGAAGAGCGCCAAGGAATGCCTGGCCGCAAATGGCTCATCACTCTGACTGATAGGTTCCCATCACGCAGTCAGGACCGTTTGCGCGGTAATCTGCTCGCTCACTCGCCAAGCGGAAACCCGTATGTCTGAGCTCATCCTGCACCATTACCCGACCTCACCCTTTGCGGAAAAAGCGCGGCTGTTGCTGGGCTTCAAAGGCCTATCCTGGCATTCCGTACACATCTCGCCGGTGATGCCCAAGCCCGACTTGACGGCCTTGACCGGCGGTTACCGCAAAACTCCGGTGCTGCAGGTGGGAGCGGATATCTATTGCGACACCGCCCTGATCGCTCGCCGCCTGGAGCAGGAAAAGTCCTCGCCGGCCCTGTTTCCGCTGGGCCAGGAAATGATCACCCAGACCTTCGCCACCTGGGCCGACAGCGTGGTGTTCGCCCATGCCGTCAGCCTGGTGTTCCAGCCCGAGTCGGTGGCGGTGCGCTTTGGCAAGTTACCGCCGGAGGCCATCAAGGCCTTTATCGCTGACCGCGCCGCGCTGTTCAGTGGCGGCACGGCGAGCAAGCTCCCGGCTGAACTGGCCAAGCATCAATGGCCGGCGATCATGGCGCGGTTGGAGCAACAGCTGCAGCGGGAGTCCGGCGACTTCCTGTTCGGCGCGCCGTCGATTGCCGACTTTGCCTTGGCCCACTCGCTGTGGTTCCTCAAGGCCACGCCTGTCACCGCGCCTTTGGTGGATGCTTACCCGGCTGTGCTGGCCTGGCTGGGGCGCGTGCTGGGTTTTGGTCATGGAACCGCCAGTCAGATGACCGCGGAGCAGGCTTTGGATATCGCCCGCAATGCTACACCGGCACCTTTGCCGGATGAGGTGTTCGAGGATTTGAACGGCTTTAAGGTGGGTCAGGAGGTGACCATTGCGGCTATCGACTATGGTGTTGATCCGGTGGCCGGGGAGTTGCTGTTCGCTGGGCGTGAAGAGCTGATCCTGCGTCGCACGGATGAGCGTGGTGGTACGGTGCATGTGCATTTTCCGCGCTGGGGGTTTCGTATCCAGGGCATAGGTGCCTGAAGGGTGGACGAATCACCCCTGTAGGCACTAAGTGGCCAGTGTGGGAGCTGGCTTGCCTGCGATGGCGGCCTGACAGTCAACACAGTTGGACCGTGTACATATCCATTGCTGCGGTAACGGCCACTTGGGGTTCCGCCCTGACGGCGGCTCACTTTTGAAAAGCGCAAAAGTAAGCAAAACGCTCTTGCCCCACCACTCGGCACCTCGCTTAGGCTCGGTGTGCCCGTAATCCGCCAGTGATTTGGGGGGCCGCCGCCACGCGCCATCCATGGCGCGGGGCGGCTAAACCGGCATCCCTGCCGGTTTACCCCCCAAATCCCTGTCGAATTCCGGCCAGCGTGGTTTGACGGGGCGCCTAAGATCAAGATCAAGAGCGGCTCGCTTCGCATCGTGGTTACCGTCTGCTGCTACAGCCCAGAAAGTGATGTAGATACCTATGCTGTGATAACGGTGGGACCCAGATGCAGTAAATAAAAAATAATTGCCAGCAGAGGTGAGGTAAATCGCCGGCCCATTCGTGTAGTGCATGAAACTGCGATCAATTCGCATTAACAGCGTTTTCTACATGGGTGCTCACAGCATGAAATCGACGGCGGGCGGTTGGGTCAAACAGTGGCTGGGAGCCTCGGTATTCACGGTGTCTGGGTTGGCCTTGCTGCCCCTGGCGATGGCGCAGGCGCAGGAGCAGCACAGCGCCCAGTTCAATTTTGCCCTGGCGGCCAAGCCGTTGCCCCAGGCGTTGAGCGATTTCAGCCGGGTTACCGGGATCAGTGTGATCTACACCGATGAAGCGCCCTACGGCATCAACGCCCCGGCGGTCAGTGGGCAGATGAGCGCGAGCCAGGCCCTGCAACGTCTGCTGGGCCGTTCCGGCTTCACCTTTCGACAGATCGACGCCCGTACTCTGGCGCTGGAACCGGTGCCCACCGATGGCGCGGTCAATCTGGGCGCTACCACCATCAGCGGCATCGACTTGACCCAAGCCAGCACCAGCTACCAGCCACCGCCCACCAGTTCGGTGATGCGCTCCCGTGGCTTGCTGCTGGAAACCCCGCAAACCGTGAATGTGGTGCCCGCCCAAGTACTGCGCGATCAACAGCCGCGTAACCTGGATGACGCCCTGGGCAATATCAGTGGTATTACCCAGTCCAACACCCTCGGCAGCACCCAGGACGCGGTGATGCTGCGTGGCTTTGGCGACAACCGTAATGGCTCGATCATGAAAGACGGCATGCCGGTGGTGCAGGGCCGGGCGTTGAACGCCACCGCTGATCGTGTCGAAGTGCTCAAGGGGCCGTCGTCGCTGCTGTACGGCATCCAGGACCCGGGCGGCGTGGTCAATATCGTCAGCAAAAAGCCTGAGCTGGTGCAGTCCACGGCTCTGACTGCGCGTGGTTCAACCTTCGGCAGCGGCAAAAACGGCAGCGGCGGCAACCTCGACACCACCGGGCCCCTCGGTGACAGCGGCTTGGCCTATCGTCTGATCGTCGATCATGAAGACGAAGACTACTGGCGCAACTACGGTACCCATCGCGAGACGCTGGTGGCGCCGTCCCTGGCCTGGTACGGCGATACCACCCAGGTGGTTGTCGCCTATGAACACCGCGAGTTTCTCTCGCCCTTTGACCGTGGCACGGCTATCGACCCCAAGACCCGCCACGCGCTGAACATCCCCGCGACCCGCCGCCTGGATGAGCCGTTCAACAATATGGAAGGGCGCTCCGACCTGTATCGCCTGACCGTCGACCACGACCTGAATGACGACTGGAAAGCCCACTTCGGCTACAGCTGGAACCGCGAAACCTACGACGCCAGCCAGGTGCGGGTGGTCAAGGTCAACCCCAACGGCACCCTGACCCGCAGCATGGACGGCACCCAGGGCGCGCTGACCACCGACCGTTTCGCAACCGCAAGCCTTGAAGGCAAGCTAAATGTGGCGGGTATGCAACACGACCTGGTATTCGGCCTGGACGACGAGTACCGCAAAATCTACCGTGCCGACCTGATCCGCCAGGCACCACGCGGTGTCTTCAATTACAACGATCCGGTGTACGGCAACGAAGTGGCGGGCTCCAACGTCAGCGCGCCGGACAGTAACCAGACGGACCTGCTGCGCAGCGACTCGCTGTTCTTCCAGGATGCGATTCATCTCAACGACCAGTGGATTCTGGTCGGTGGGGCTCGCTATCAAATGTACGATCAATACGCCGGCAAAGGCGTGCCGTTCACCGCCAACACCGATGGCAACGGCCAGAAATGGGTGCCGCGGGCCGGGCTGGTGTACCGCTACACCGATGAACTGTCGTTCTACGGCAGCTACACCGAGTCGTTCAAACCCAACTCCACCATCGCGCCGCTGGCCAACAAAACCGTGCTGGATGGCAGCCTCGACCCTGAAGAATCCAAGGCCTGGGAGCTGGGCACCAAGTTCGACCTGCCGGGGCGTATCACCGCCAGTGCGGCCTTGTTCAACATCGACAAACGCAACGTGCTGGTCCAGGTGGGCGAGGGGCTAACCTCGGTCTACAGCGTGGCGGGCAAGGTGCGCTCCCGTGGCCTGGAGCTGGATGCCAGCGGGCAATTGACCGACAAGTGGAGCCTGATCGGCAGCTATGCCTACACCGATGCCGAGGTCACCGACGACCCGACGCTCAAAGGCAAGCGCCTGCAGAACGTGGCGAAAAACACCGGCTCGCTGTCGGCGGTGTATGACTTCGGCACTATTCTGGGTGGCGATCAACTACGGGTCGGCGCCGGTGCGCGCTATGTGGGCGAGCGGGCCGGAGATGCGGCCAACAGTTTTGAGCTGCCGAGCTATACCGTGGCGGATGTATTTGCCAGCTACGACACGCAACTTGATGGGCAGAAGGTCAAGTTTCAGCTCAATGTGAAGAACCTGTTCGACCGCACCTATTACACCTCTTCGGTGAATACGCAGTTCGTGTCCATTGGCGATGCGCGGCAGGTGTCGGTTTCAAGCACGTTGACCTTCTGATTCATTTTATAGGTGGCTGGCTTGCCTGCGATGGCCATAGGTTTCTACACATCTTTGGTGTGACGCTGGACCTGTGGCGAGGGAGCTTGCTCCCGTGACGGACTGACGGCCGACGCTGATCTAACTGACACACCACGATCCAAATGTGGGAGCTGGCTTGCCTGCGAAGACGGCCTAACAGTCAACACAGCTGGACCAGGTACATATCCGTTATTTAGGTAACGGCCACTTAGGGTTCCGCCCTGACGGCGGCTCACTTTTGAAAAGCGCAAAAGTAAGCAAAACGCTCTTGCCCCACCACTCGGCACCTCGCTTAGGCTCGGTGTGCCCGAACGCAGGCTTGAATCCGTGGGCCGCCGCCACGCGCCATCCATGGCGCGGGGCGGCTAACCCGGCGTCCTGCCGGGTTACCCACGAATTCAAGCCTGCGTTCGGCCAGCGTGGTTTAACGGGGCGCCTGAGATCAAGATCAAAAGCAGATCAAGAGCGGCTCGCTTCGCATCGTGGTTAGCGTCTGCTGTTACAACCCACAAAGTTGTGTAGATACCTAGGCTGTGATGGCATCCACTGGGTTTGCTTGATACACCGAGTTGCCTGCATCGCAGGCAAGCCAGCTCCCACAGGAAAGCGGTCGCCACATTGATAGCGAGCTGTTAGCGTTGCCGCCATTGCAGGCTTATGGAAAACGCTACTGATGCACTTTGGAAAATGGTTTCACACCAGCACCCTGCTGGTCGGCTTGAGTTTTTTACTGGGCGGCTGCGCCAGCGTCTCCCAAACCTCCACCCCGGCAACCCTGGATAAGCTGTTGAGCGACCCGGCGCTGCAAGGCGCCACGGTCTCGCTGATGGTACGTGACGCCCGCACGGGCACCACGCTGTATCAGCACAACCCACGCACTCGGCTGGTGCCCGCGTCCAACCTCAAGCTGTTGACCACGGCGGCGGCCATGGATGTGTTGGGGCCGCACTACCGCTTCGCCACCCAATTGCTGAGCAATGGCATACGCCAGGGCGACCGGCTGACTGGCAACCTGTACCTGCGTGGCTTGGGCGACCCGAGTATTCAGTTTGCCGACTACCAGGCGCTCGCCGCGCAGTTGGCCAGCCAGGGCGTGCGCCAGGTGCAGGGTGACCTGGTGTTCGACGACACCTGGTTCGATGCCGAGCGCTTGGGCGTGGACTGGTCCCATGATGATGAAACCACCTACTACGGCGCGCAGATTTCAGCGTTGACCGTGGCGCCCAATGCCGACTTTGATGCCGGCAGCGTGCTGGTCACCGCCAAGGCGCCGTTGCGCGTCGGCTCGCCGGTCGGCGTGGAGATCTACCCGCCCACCGATTACCTGCAACTGAATAACCGCGCCGTCAGCGGGCCGGGTAACAGCTATGGGATCAACCGTCGCCATGGCACCAACCTGCTGCAGCTCAGCGGCGCGGTGGCGCCGGGCCGGCAGAGTCAGCAATTGATCAGCGTGTGGGAGCCGACGCAACTGGTGGCCAACCTGTTTGAGCAAGCCTTGGCGCAGCAGGGCATCAAGGTGCTGGGGCGTCGGGTGATGGGCGGGGCGAGTCCTGCTGGGGTAGCGGTGCTGGCTGAACACCAATCGGCGCCGTTGCAGGAACTGATCGTGCCGCTGCTCAAGCTCTCGAACAACGCCATGTCCGAAGCCTTGCTCAAGGCCATGGGTCGCCAGACGGCCAACAATGGCACGGCGGCGGCGGGCGCCGTGGCGGTGGCCGGCTTCCTCCAGCGCCAGGGGCTGGACACCAGCGCTTTGAGCCAAGTGGACGGCTCCGGCCTGTCGCGGCGTAACCTGGTGTCGTCGCAAACCCTCACCGACCTGCTGCTGGCGGCCAGCAAACAACCCTGGTTCGACGCCTGGTACAACGCGCTGCCGGTTGCCGGCAATGCCGACCGCATGACCGGCGGCAGCCTGGGTTACCGCCTGCGCGGCACGGCTGCGGAAAATAACCTGCATGCCAAGACCGGCTCCATGGCCGGCGTGTCGTCATTGAGTGGTTACATCACCGATGCTCACGGGCGCAAGCTGGTGTTCGCGATGTTGACCAACAACTATGTGGTCGCTGGCGCGCAGGTAAAAGCCGTGGAAAACCGCGTCGCCCTGGCCCTGTCCCGCAGCGAAGATTGATTCAGGGCTGATAGCCCATGCGCCAACTCACGGCCCGGGTCGCCGCCAGCAAGCGCTGCGCCGCCGGGCCATCTTCATCGGCATGGAACAGTGAGGTCGGGCCGACCACGGTCATCACCGCCGCCACGTGCCCGACCGCATTGAACACCGGCGCTGATAATGCATCCACGCCAGGCATCAGCAGCCCATGCACAAAGTGCAGGCCGCGGCTGCGGATTTGCTCGCACACGCTGGCATAGGCCTGATCGTTCGCCAAGGTGTGGGCGGTGCCGGCTTGAACCTCGCGCTCGCGCAGTTCCACGGTTTCCCGCGACGGCAGGTAGGCGCTGAACACCAGCCCGGTGGACGAGCTGAGCAGCGGTAATACCGAGCCCAATTGCGTCACCACGGTGACGGCACGCACCGCTGGCTCGATGTGCACCACCGTCGCGCCCTGATTGCCCCATACCGCCAGAAAGCAGGTTTCATTCAATTCATCGCGCAGCTCGGCCAGGGGCAGGGCGCCGACTTTCAACACATCCAGGCTGCCCAGCGCCGCCAACCCCACGCGTAACGCTTCGCGGCCCAGGCCGTAATGGTTGGTGGCGCTGTTCTGTTCGGCAAAACCCGAAGCGATCAGGGCCTGCAAATAGCGGTGCACCTTGCTCGCCGGCATCTGCACATGTTCGGCCAGGCGTGACAACGAGGTGGCCGGGGACAGTTCGGCCAGGGCCTTGAGGATATCGGTGCCGACTTCCGCCGAGCGGACTTTCTGTTTACCGGTGTCGCGGGGCTTTTCCATGGAAGGGCGAGAATCCGAGAGATGAATGGGCGTCTTTATAGCTTGACGGTCGAGAGTGATCAAATTACGTTATGCGTAACTGGATTACGATAAATACAACTGACCCTTAGAGGACGATCCATGAACCTCGAATACCTGTCGGGCTTCGGCAATGAGTTCGCCAGCGAAGCCTTGCCCGGCGCGCTGCCGGTCGGCCAGAACTCGCCGCAAAAAGCCCCTTACGGGCTCTATACCGAGCTGTTTTCCGGCACCGCCTTCACCATGGCTCGCAGCGAAGCCCGTCGCACCTGGCTGTACCGCATCCAGCCGTCGGCCAACCACCCGGCATTCGCCAAGCTTGCGCGGCAATTGGCCGGTGGCCCGTTGGGCGCGGTGACGCCGAACCGCTTGCGCTGGAACCCGTTGGACATCCCGAGTGAACCGACGGACTTTATCGACGGCCTGGTGGGCATGGTCGCCAATGCGGGGGCAGAGAAACCTTCGGGCATCAGCATCTATAACTACCGCGCCAACCGCTCCATGGAGCGCGTGTTCTTCAATGCCGACGGCGAACTGCTGATCGTCCCCGAGCAGGGCCGCCTGCGCATCGCCACCGAGTTGGGTGTGCTGGACGTCGAGCCGCTGGAAATCGTGGTGCTGCCCCGTGGTCTCAAGTTCCGTGTCGAACTGCTGGACGCGCAAGCTCGCGGCTACGTCGCTGAGAACCACGGCGCCCCGCTGCGCCTGCCCGACCTGGGCCCTATCGGCAGCAACGGCCTGGCCAACCCGCGCGACTTTCTTACGCCGGTTGCCCACTACGAAGACCTCAAGCAACCGACCACGCTGGTACAGAAGTTCCTCGGTGAGCTGTGGGGCTGCGAGCTGGACCACTCACCGCTCAACGTGGTCGCCTGGCACGGCAACAATGTGCCGTACAAATATGACCTGCGCCGTTTCAACACCATCGGCACGGTGAGTTTCGATCACCCGGACCCGTCGATCTTCACGGTATTGACCTCGCCTACCAGCGTGCACGGCCTGGCCAACCTCGACTTCGTGATTTTCCCGCCACGCTGGATGGTGGCCGAGAACACCTTCCGTCCGCCTTGGTTCCACCGCAACCTGATGAACGAATACATGGGCCTGATCCAGGGCGCCTACGACGCCAAGGCCGAAGGCTTCCTGCCGGGCGGCGCATCGCTGCACAGTTGCATGAGCGCCCACGGCCCGGATGGCGAGACCTGCACCAAGGCCATCAACGCCGACCTGGCGCCGCACAAGATCGATAACACCATGGCGTTCATGTTCGAGACCAGCCAAGTGCTGCGCCCGACCCAGTTCGCACTGGAATGCCCGCAACTGCAACCTGCTTACGACGCGTGCTGGGCCGCGCTGCCCGCCACCTTCAACCCGAACCGGAGATAACCCATGACTCAACCAACGCAGACCCGCAGCTGGGTATCCTCGGCCAATGGTCACGCGGATTTCCCCCTGCAGAACTTGCCCCTGGGCGTGTTCAGTATCAATGGCTCGGCACCGCGCAGTGGCGTGGCGATTGGCGATGCGATTCTCGACTTGCACGCCGCGCTGGACGCGTTTGAAGGTGAAGCTCGGCGCGCCGTTGAAGCCACTGCGGGCGGGCAGTTGAACGGGTTTTTCGAGCTGGGCCGTGGCCCCCGCGTTGCCCTGCGCGAGCGCCTGCTGGAACTGCTGGCCGAAGGCAGCGAGCTGCAAGCCCGTGAGGCGCAAGTGCTGCACCGTGCCGCCGATTGCCAGATGCACTTGCCGGCCAAGATCAATGACTACACCGACTTCTACGTCGGCATCGAGCACGCGCAAAACGTCGGCAAATTGTTCCGCCCCGATAACCCGCTGCTGCCGAACTACAAGTACGTGCCCATTGGCTACCACGGCCGTGCCTCCACCATTCGTCCCTCGGGTACAGAGGTGCGACGCCCTAAAGGCCAGACCCTCCCGGCCGGCCAGACCGAGCCGACCTTTGGCCCCTGCGCGCGCCTGGACTATGAGTTGGAGCTGGGCATCTGGATCGGCCAGGGCAATGCCATGGGCGATGCGATTGCCATTGGCGATGCCGCCGAGCATATCGCCGGTTTCTGCTTGCTCAACGACTGGTCGGCGCGGGACATCCAGGCTTGGGAATATCAGCCGCTGGGGCCGTTTTTGTCGAAAAGCTTTATCACCAGCATCTCGCCGTGGGTGGTGACTGCCGAAGCTTTAGAACCTTTCCGCAAGGCCCAGCCGCCGCGCCCCGAGGGTGATCCGCAACCGCTGCCTTACCTGCTGGACAAGCGTGATCAGAACGCGGGCGCCTTTGATATCGAACTGGAAGTGCTGCTCACCACGGCCTCGATGCGTGAACAAAACCTGCCCGCCCATCGCCTGACCCTGAGCAACACCGAGCATATGTACTGGACCGTGGCGCAAATGGTGGCGCACCACAGCGTCAACGGCTGCCAGTTGCAGGCCGGTGACCTGTTTGGTTCGGGCACGTTGTCTGGCCCGCAGCCGGGGCAGTTCGGCAGCCTGTTGGAGATTACCGAAGGCGGTAAAAAGCCGATTGAATTGGCTTGCGGTGAGGTGCGTAAATTCCTTGAGGATGGCGACGAAATCATCCTGCGTGCCCGTTGCAGCCGCGAGGGCTTTGCCTCCATCGGCTTCGGCGAATGCCGCGGCACCGTGGTCGCGGCGCGCTGAGAGGGCAGGGCCATGGAACTCTATACCTACTACCGCTCTACTGCGTCGTATCGAGTACGTATTGCCCTGGCCCTCAAAGGCCTGGATTTCACCGCGCTGCCGGTCAACCTGCTGGTGCCGGCCGGCGGCGCCAACCGCCAGCCTGACTACCTGGCGATCAACCCCCAAGGGCGCGTGCCGGCGTTGCGTAGCGATGAAGGGGCGTTGTTGATCCAGTCACAGGCGATCATCGAGTACCTGGAAGAGCGTTATCCACAGGTGCCACTGCTCGCCAAGGACTTGGTCGCCAGGGCCCATGAGCGGGCGGTGGCGTCGATCATCGCCTGTGATATCCACCCGTTGCATAACTCCAGCACCCAGAACTTGCTGCGCAAGTGGGGGCACGACGAGGCGCAATTGCTGGAGTGGATCGGGCATTGGATCAGCCAGGGCCTGGGCGCGGTGGAGCAGTTGATTGGCGACACCGGGTTTTGCTTTGGCGAACAACCGGGCCTGGCCGATGCGTTTCTGATCCCGCAGTTGTACGCGGCCGAGCGTTTCAAGGTGCCCTTGGCGGCATACCCACGCATCGGGCGGGTGGCGGCGTTGGCGGCCCAACATCCGGCCTTCATGCAGGCACACCCCGCCAATCAACCTGACACCCCCTGAACCACCTTTAATGATCGTTCCCACGCTCTGCGTGGGAACGCCTCATGTGACGCTCCGCGTCACGGTTCTAAAAACGGACGCGGAGCGTCCAGGGCTGTATTCCCACGCAGAGCGTGGGAACCATCATAAAAAAAACAGGTACCTTGCGATGCACAATCAGATTGCCAGCTTTCGCGCGGCACTCGACGCCCGTCCGGTGTCGCGCTATCAATGGTTGATTCTCCTGCTGCTGGCACTGCTACTGGTCACCGATGGCTATGACGCCCAGGTGCTGGGCTATGTAGTGCCGGCGCTGGCCCAGGACTGGGGCCTGGACAAATCCGCGTTCGGGCCCGTGTTCAGCGCCAACCTGCTGGGCCTCACCCTCGGCTCGCTGTTGGTGACACCGCTGGCGGATCGGTTTGGTGTGCGACGCATTCTGCTGGCGTGCGTGCTGATCTACGCCAGCCTCACGGTATTGATGGTGTTCGCCAATTCCCTGACCACGTTGATGGCGGCGCGATTTATCTGCGGGATCGGCATGGGCGGTGCGATGCCCAGTGCCATGGCGTTGATGTCGGAGTATTCGCCACCACGCCTGCGCACCTTGATGGTGACGCTGGCCGCCTGTGGCTTTTCGTTCGGCGGCGCGGCGGGTGGCTTTGTGGCGGCCGGGTTTATCGACAGTTTTGGCTGGCAGGCGGTGTTCCTGGCGGGCGGTGTGACGCCGTTGCTGCTGTTCCCGTTTCTGGTATGGCTGTTGCCCGAATCCTTGCCGCGTCTGTTGCGCGATGCGCCGCCCTATCTGCGTTTGCGCAGAGTCACGGCGCGGATGCTGCCCGACTGGCAGCCACCGCCCGCGACCGAAGCGGAAAGCTTGAAGGAGCAAGGCAGCAAACTGACGGTGGTGGAGCTGTTTCGCAACGGCTACGCGCGCCCGACGCTGCTGATCTGGGCGACTTTCTTTGTCAGCCTGATCCTGCTGTATTTCATGATCAGCTGGCTGCCTTCGCTATTGCTCGAAAGCGGCCTGGCGTTGAACGAAGCCAACCTGGTCACCTCCATGTTCCTGTTCGCCGGCACCTTGGGCGCCATTCTCATGGCCTGGTTTGCCGACCGCCTGAAAAGCAAAGTACGGTTGCTGTCCGGCGTGTTGGCGGCGGCAGCGTTGTGCACCATCTTGCTGGGCTTGAACCACGACAACCCACGCTACCTGGTGGCCTGCGTGTTCGCTGCCGGGTTCTGCATCATCGGCGGGCAACTGACCCTCAATGCCTTCGCGAGCAACTTCTACCCGGCGCACGTGCGCGCCACCGGCACGGGCTGGGCGTTGGGGGTGGGGCGATTCGGGTCGATTCTGGGGCCGCTGTTTGGCAGCCTGTTGCTGGCGATGCATATACCGGTCGAGCAGATTTTCTTCTTCTGCGCGATTCCGGCGGTGATTGCAGCGTTGTTGATTATTCAAGTGCGGGCGCCGGGAGCTAACACGCTGCACAGCGACGTTCTCAAACCCTCACTGTAGGAGCGAGCTTGCTCGCTAAGCACGTCAACGATAATGCGGGCATCCTGGTTTAACGCGGTGCCCTTGCGTTCTTCGCGAGCAAGCTCGCTCCTACAGTTGGGAGTTGGGTCAGTGCATTACTGAGTTGGGCGGCAGGTGCCCGAGCCGCTCGGTCAGGCGCAGACGCTGGATCGGGTCATCGCTGAGCATCAGGGCGTGTTCCAGGTCGAAGCGTTCGGCGCTGGGGCAATCCAGGCGTTGATACAGGCTGGCGCGCGCCAGGTAGTCGGAGGCGCTGGCGTTGCCCAGTTCCAGTACGCGCTCGGCGTCCACCAGGGCCGCCAACGGTTCGTCGTTGGCAAGGTAGAGTTGGCGCAGGTTGCGCGACAGCCGTTGCAGGATCGCCCGTGGCTCGGCAGTCAGCAGGTGGTCGGCCTGCAATTTCAGCTTCTCCCCGTATTGGCGCGCCAGCAACTCGCGACAGTCGTTAGGGTACAGGCGCCGGCCGCCGCAAGGGTCCAGCAGGTGATCGGCACCCGGTACCCGCAGCAGGAAGTGCCCGGGGAAGTTCACGCCGACCATGGGGATATCCAGGCGTCGTGCCATCTCCAGGGCGATCAGGCCCATGGCCAAGGGTTGCCCGCGTTTGCGTTGCAGCACTTTGTCCAGCAGCGCGGCGGCGGGGCGCAATGGCGTATGGTCATCCTGGGCAAACCCAAGGTCATTCAGGCGTCGCAGCAGCGGTTGGCCGAGTTCATCCGCCGGTAGCAGGGGCATGCCCAGGCTGACCTGTTGTTGCAGCGCGCCAAGCTCGTGCAGGATCAGCGCCGGCTGCACGCTGGCGTCATGCTCGGCAGCAATCCACAGCGCGGCTTCGAACAGCGCGGGGGGTGAACGGTCCAGGCAGGCGAAAAAAGCTGTGCGGGGGTTCATCGAGTTCTCCGGCGTATGCCCCCGTTTTAGCCTTGCTGAGAATTTTCGTCCAGCATCTTGAGAGATATCCCACGCGCTTATGTCGTAGATCCTACGAAAACGCGCGGCTTATTCCAGCGCAATCCAGCAGTTTTCTGCCGCAAGCCTATACTTGGCCCACTACCAGAAGTGATTCGGGAGCTCATTGATGTTTGCGCTCATGCACAGCACCCGCCTTGAATCGCTGCACCTGAGCGTTGATCCGGTGACCGGCTTGAAGGCGATCATCGCCATCCACAACAGTCGCCTGGGCCCAGCGTTGGGTGGCTGTCGTTACCTGGCTTACCCTAATGATGAAACCGCCGTAGCCGATGCTGCGCGCCTGGCGCAAGGCATGAGCTACAAAGCCGCACTGGCCGGGCTGCCGGTGGGCGGTGGCACGGCGGTGATCATCCGCCCCGTGCACGTGGAAAGCCGTGCGGCGCTGTTCGAGGCGTTTGGCCGTTGTGTGGAAAAACTCGACGGCCGCTTCATCACCTCGATCGACAGCGGCACCTCGGTCGCCGACATGGACTGCATCGCCCAGAACACCCGCTTTGTCACCAGCACCACCGCCGCCGGCGACCCCGCGCCCCATGCTGCCATGGGAGTGTTCGCCGGTATCCGCACCACCGCTATGGCGCGCCTGGGCAGCGACAACCTCGAGGGCCTGCGCGTCGCGGTACAGGGCCTGGGCAATGTCGGTTACGCCCTTGCCGAGCAACTGCATGCCGCCGGTGCCGAGCTGCTGGTCAGCGACATCGATCACGGCAAGGTGCAACTGGCCATGCAGCAACTGGGCGCCCACCCGATTGCCAACGACGCCTTGCTCAGCACCCCGTGCGACATTCTTGCGCCCTGCGGCGTCGGCGCAGTATTCAACCGTAACAGCGTCGGCCAGCTGCGTTGCGCCGCCGTGGCGGGTTCGGCCAGCGCGCAACTGACCAACCTGGACATCGCCGACCAATTGGAAGGCCGCGGCATCCTCTACGCACCGGACTATGTGATCAACTCTGGCGGGCTGATCTACGTCGCCCTCAAACACGCCGGCACCGACCTGCCCGGCATCACCGCGCACCTGTCAAACATCGGCAGCCGCCTGACCGAAATCTTCGCCCACGCCCAAGCCGAAAAACGCTCGCCCGCACGGGTGGCTGATGAGCTGGCCGAACGCCTGCTGTACAAATAGGCCAGGCATTAAAAAGGCCCTGAATCCATGATTCAGGGCCTGTTCAATTCGGGCTTTACTCCGCCGCCGGGTTCAGCAACTCGGACAATGCGTCCGGCTGGCTCTTGAACGCCTTGGCAAACACATCGCGGTTCTTCGCCATGTAGATCCCGGCTTCTTCCACCTGCTGCTCGCTCAACGACGGCACGGCTTTTTGCAACACCTCTGCCAGCAACTCAGCGAGTTCAAGCATCTTGTCATGACGGTCAGCTTCGGCTTTATCCATGAACAAACGCTCCAGATCTCGGCTGCTGCGGTATACCACTTCGACGGCCATTCACCACCTCACATGCCTTCACGATAGTTTTCTTTTGCGACTACTGTATTTATATACAGCTAAAAGGATAAGCCAAACGTTGGGGTTTGGATAGTAGGTTTTTAATGTAGTTGGGAAATGGGGGGCTGAACCGGAAATTTCGCACAGCACGCTGAGGTCGATGGTTCCCACGCTCGATCCTTCCCACGCTCCGCGTGGGAATGCATCCCGTGACGCTCCGCGTCACCCACGAGCAGGTCTGAGGGACGCGGAGCGTCCCAGGCGGCGTTCCCACGCGGAGCGTGGGAACGATCGGGGGGGTAATTTAAGTGCCTCGTGTCACACGGCCACCATCTTATGCTCCAGCCCTGGCCTTTTTTCTGCATGCAGAACAACCGTCACGTCCACCCCGCATTATCCGGTCGAGCCGACCTAAGGAAGCATCATCGTGAAAATCAACTGGGCCGAAAGGCTGCGTCAGCAAGTACATGGGCTGGCCGAGTCGCTGGGTAATCTGTTTGTCGAGTCGTTCCATTACCTGGCGCTGTTCGCCATTGGTGCGGTGACCGCCTGGGCGGCGGTGATGGAGTTCCTGGGGATGCTGGAGAACGGGCACATCAAGATTGATGACATCTTGCTGCTGTTCATCTACCTGGAATTGGGCGCGATGGTCGGGATTTACTTCAAGACCAACCACATGCCGGTGCGCTTTTTGATCTACGTGGCGATCACCGCGCTCACGCGTTTGCTGATCTCCAACGTGTCCCATCACAACCCGCCAGACCTGGGCATCATCTACCTGTGCGGCGGCATTTTGCTGTTGGCGTTTGCGATCCTGGTGGTGCGCTACGCCTCGTCGGCCTTCCCTTCGGTGAAGGTCGAAAGCCCGCGTCGCAAGGGCGAGGCGAGCCTGGAGACCGAGAAGGGCGAGCTTTAAAGCCCGACGCTGAAGGGTAGGGTACGGGCGGGCGGGCGCTGCAGGAGTTTGTGGCTGTCGCCGTCCGTCATCAGCTCCAGGATTTGCACGGCGCTGTGGCCCTGTTCGATGGCGATGCCGAACTGGATGCTTTGCACCAGGCGCTTGAGGCGTTGCGGGTCGTTGCGTTGTTCGGCGCTGATCATGCGCTTGGCCACCACGCCGGTCTCGTTCGAGAGCGTGAGCATGATGCTGCCGTCCAGCCGTTGGATACTCAGGTTGACGCGGTATTGGGGGCTGAACGTGTCGGTGATGATCTGAAAAGGATTGTCCATGGTGCGTTACCGCCTGATAAGAACATGCAGTCATTGACGGCCGGTGTCGGGATTAGTTCGCATTCCCTGACCACCGGCCAAATTCCGTTTTCCTCAAAAGCTCTACAGCAAAGGCCGTGCCGTACAGCGATTTACCCGGCACAGAAAACCAAATGTGGGAGCGGGCTTGCTCGCGAAGGCGGTGTATCAGCCAACAAATACTTGGCTGAAGCACTGCATTCGCGAGCAAGCCCGCTCCCACATTATTTTTGGCTGTTTTTGAGATCAGTGAGCTAATTCAGGGCATCACGGAAAAAACGATCGCAGACAGCGCAATCAGCCCGATGACCACCACAAACACATTCGATGCCTGGCCTGAATACTGGCGCAAAGATGGCACTCGGCGGATCGCGTACATCGGCATCAGGAACAGCAGGCACGCGATGATCGGCCCGCCCATGGTTTCGATCATGCCCAGGATGCTCGGGTTGAAGGTGGCCACGGCCCAGCAGGTCAGCACCATGAACAACGCGGTGCAGCGTTCCAGCCATTTCGCCGACATCGAACGGTTGCGCCCGCGCAGGGATTTGACGATCAAGCCTTGGAAGCCTTCGCTGGCACCAATGTAGTGGCCCAGGAAGGATTTGGTGATCGCCACCAGCGCGATCAACGGCGCGGCGTAGGCGATCACCGGCGTCTGGAAGTGGTTCGCCAGGTACGACAGGATCGAGATGTTCTGCGCCTTGGCCGCGGCCAGGTCAGCCGGTGACAGCGCCAGCACGCAGCTGAAGCAGAAGAACATCACGGTCAGCACCATCATGCCGTGGGCGGTGGCCAGGATGCCGCTGCTTTTGCGCTCGGCCTGGGCGCCGTAGACGCGCTTTTGGTCCACGGCAAAGGCGGAGATGATCGGTGAATGGTTGAACGAGAACACCATCACCGGGATCGCCAGCCACAACGTCTTGAAGAACAGCGGCAGCGGCATGCCCTCGCTGGCCGAGGCGAAGAACGCGCCGTTCCAGTTGGGGATCAGGCTGAATGCAAGCAGTAGCAGGGCGGCCACGAAGGGGTACACCAGCACGCTCATGGCCTTGACGATCACGCCCTGGCCGCAACGCACAATAGCCATCAGGCCGAGGATCAGCACCAGCGACAGAATCGCCCGGGGCGGCGGCGCCATGTGCAATTGGTGCTCCATGAAACTGCCCAGGGTGTTGGTCAGCGCCACGCTGTACACCAGCAGGATCGGGAAGATCGCAAAAAAGTAGAGCAGGGTGATCAGCTTGCCGGCGCCGACACCAAAGTGTTCCTCGACTACTTCGGTGATGTCGCCGGATTTGCCTGACAACACAAAACGCGTCAGCCCACGGTGAGCGAAGAAAGTCATCGGGAAGGCCAGCACTGCCAGCACGATCAGCGGCCAGAAACCGCCGACGCCGGCATTGATCGGCAGGAACAGGGTGCCCGCGCCGATGGCGGTGCCATAGAGGCCGAGCATCCAGGTGGTGTCGTGTTTGGTCCAGCCGGTGGTTACTGTGTTTTCTCTGACATCGGGATTTTCGGCAGCAGGTGTACGTACATCAGTCATCGGTATTGCCTCGTTATTATTTTTGCGCGGGCTCACGTTGGGGCGGGTAGCAGTGCTCCGATCAGCACTCCACCCAGCTGACCGCCAGGCCGCCCCGTGAAGTTTCTTTGTATTTGTCATGCATATCGGCGCCGGTATCGCGCATGGTGCGGATCACCCGGTCGAGGGAGATGAAGTGCTTGCCGTCACCGCGCAGGGCCATCTGCGTGGCGTTGATCGCCTTGACCGCCGCGATGGCATTGCGCTCGATGCAGGGCACCTGCACCAGGCCGCCAACCGGGTCGCAGGTCAAGCCGAGGTTGTGTTCCAGGCCGATTTCGGCGGCGTTTTCCAGTTGTTCCGGGGTGGCGCCGAGGATATCGGCCAGGCCGGCAGCGGCCATGGCGCAGGCCGAGCCTACTTCGCCCTGGCAGCCGACTTCGGCGCCGGAGATGGAGGCGTTTTTCTTGCAGAGGATGCCGACGGCGGCAGCGGCGAGGAAGAAGTTGACCACGTCGTCGTCCGACGCGTCGGCGTTGAACTTCATGTAGTAGTGCAGCACGGCGGGGATGATCCCGGCCGCGCCATTGGTCGGCGCGGTGACCATGCGCCCGCCGGCGGCGTTTTCTTCGTTGACGGCGAGGGCGAACAGATTGACCCACTCCATGGCCGACAAGGTCGAGGTGATCACGTTGGGCTTGCCGATTTCCAGCAGGCTGCGGTGCAATTTCGCGGCGCGACGCGGCACATCCAGGCCGCCGGGCAGGATGCCTTCATCGCGCAGGCCCTGTTCCACGCATTCGCGCATCACCGACCAGATATGCAGCAGGCCGCTGCGGATTTCTTCGTCGCTGCGCCACGCCCGTTCATTGGCCATCATCAGTTCGGATACCCGCAGGCCGTGCTTGTTGCACAAGGCCAGCAGTTCTACGGCGCTGGAAAAGTCATAGGGCAATTGCACATCGCTGCTGGGCGCAACGCCTGATGCGGCTTCGGCGGCTTCGATGATGAAACCACCGCCCACCGAGTAATAGGTTTGTTCGCTCAGCAGGCCGCTGTCGCCATAGGCGTGCAGGGACATGGCATTGGGGTGGTAGGGCAGGCTTTCGTCCAGCAGCAACAGGTCGGTGTGCCAGTTGAAGGCAATTTCCTGTTGGCCGGCCAGCAGCAGCCGGCCGGACTCGCGCAATTGCTGGATACGCCCGCTGATCGAGGTGGGGTCGACGCGGTCTGGCCATTCGCCCATCAGGCCCATCACACAGGCACGGTCGGTGGCATGGCCGACGCCGGTAGCGGACAGCGAGCCATACAGGCGCACTTCGACGCGACGGGTTTGGCTGAGCACATGCTGGTCGGTCAGGGCTTGGGCGAACGTCGCGGCAGCGCGCATCGGGCCGACGGTGTGGGAGCTGGAAGGGCCGATGCCCACCTTGAATAGATCGAAAACACTGATAGCCATGCTAAAGCCTTACAAGCAATGGAGTAGAAATCGCTGCCATGTTTTGTAGAGCAGGCGGAATTGGCGCGATACTGAGCCTCTGGCTCGGCACTGACCAACGAATTATCCTAAGACACCCTTTAGCAGGACTAAACGCTATGACCCGCCCCCTCCACGGCCAGACCTATGTCTGGTTGCACGTGTTTTCCTGCGCTGCACGGCATCTGTCGTTCACCCGCTGCGCCGAAGAACTGCACATCACGCCGGGAGCGGTGAGCCAGCAAATTCGCCAGTTGGAGGAGCGCCTGGGCTTTCGGCTGTTTCATCGGCGTGCGCGGGGGGTGGAACTCAGCGCCGAGGGGCAGCGCCTGGCGGCCGTGGTGGGGGAGGCTTACGGCAGCATTGATGCAGAGTTGCAGCGCCTGGACGCCGGGATGATCAGCGGTACCTTGCGCCTGCGTTCGATCCCCTCGTTTCTGGGCAAGTGGCTGACCCCGCGTCTGCCGCGCTTTCAGCAACGTTTTCCGGACATTCAACTGCGCATGGTCGCCGAAGACAGCAGCATCGCCCTGCATGAAGGCGACTTCGACCTGGCCATCGACCTCAACGACGGCAGCTACCCTGGGTTGTTATCCACAGCCCTGTTGGATGAACAGATATTCCCGGTGTGCGCCCCCAGCCTGTTGCGTGGCCGCCCGCCCTTGCATGGCCCGGCGGACCTGGCGCATTTCCCGCTGCTGCACGACATCACGGCCTGGCGTGGGAGTTATGAATATGCCGAGTGGGAGTTTTACCTCAATGCCATCGGCTACCACGGCGCCGACGTGCGGCGCGGGCACACCTTCAACCGCAACCACCTGACCATCGAAGCCGCCATTGCCGGCATGGGCGTGGCGATTGCCCGGCGCACCTTGCTGAACGATGAACTGGAGCGCGGCACTTTGATCGTGCCGTTCGGCCTGGCGGTGCCCAACCATAAACGCTACGTGCTGCTGTATGCGCCGGGGGCGTTGAACCATCCGGGCGTGCGTGCGGTGCATGACTGGCTGGTGGAGGAAGCAGGGATTTTTCGCGGATTGCACCCGTTGGGAGAGGGGCAATTGTGAGTTTGGCAGGGCGTAAGAAGATGTAACTAACTCCCCACCCTAACAGCGTTTTTGCTCGTCGTCAGGGTTAATTTGTAATGTAGGATTTATCTTTGCAAAGGGCTTGAATTGTTTCAGCAGGTGCTCAATTGTGTAATCAAGAGGTCATGGTTTCACCACCCCGGTGTTGCAGTTTGTGACCTCTGGCGAGCTAGCTGAAATAAGGGAAGAACTATGCAAATCCAAGTCAATAGCGATAACCATATTGAAAGCAGCATCCGACTGGAGGAGTGGGTACGTACTACCATTGAGAGCACGCTCGAACGCTACGAAGAAGACCTGACCCGTGTGGAGGTCTACCTGCGGGACGAGAACGGCGATAAGCCCGGCCCCCACGATTTGAGTTGCCGTCTGGAAGCACGGCCAAAGGGCCATCAGCCGCTGTCGGTGTGCGCCAAGGGCGATACCCTGGAGCAGGCGATTGACAGTGCGGCGAACAAGCTCGAACACGCACTGGAACATCTGTTTGGCAAACTGCAAGGCAAGCCGCGCGCTGCCGGTAAAAACCAGCCAATCAACAAAGTGAACGAAGACGCGTTGGAAGAGGAATTTCTGGAAAACGAAAACGCTGCCATTAACGGCTGATTGTTTTTTCATTCCCCCACTGAAAACGGGCCTGCACATGCAGGCCCGTTTTTCGTTCAGCGCTCGCGCCGGAAGAAATGCCGGCTCAACAGCGCCAACCCGCTAGCGCCCAAGCCCGCAAACAGCATGGCCCAGCCGGCGCCGCTGCGTAGCGCTGTTTGCGCATCATGAACGGTCAGCCCCGGCGCATCCAACTTGCCGGCGGCAATATGCTGGCTGAGGCTTGCCCACTCCAACGTCGTGCTGGCAGGCAGCACATGGGCCAGGTGATGGCTGATTCCCAACAACAGCACCAGGCCCATCAGCGCGATATTGAGCGCGAGGGTGATCAGCCGTGCGCTGAAGTCGATGCCCGAGGCCATGCCGGCGCGGTCAGCCGAGACTGAACCGGTGGTGGTGTTGGTGGTGGGGGAGTTCGTCAGCCCCAGTCCTATGCCTGCGATCACGCAACTGAGCAGCACCAGCGCGATGCTGGGTTGTTCGGCAACATTGACGATGGCCATTGCCACGAATCCCGCGCCCATCGTGCCCAGGCCCAGGGGGATGATGCGTTCGGCGCCAAAACGCAGGGCCAGGCGTTCGGCCAGCGGCGGCACCAGCAAAGTGGGCAAGGTGTAAGCGAGCAAGGCGCCGCCAGTGGTCAGCGTGTCGTAACCCAAGCCCGCCTGGAAGTACAATGGCAGGTAGATCATGAACGGCCAGAAGCTGAAGTTCATGCCGATCGAGCCCATCAACGCGCCGTTGAAACGTTGGATGCGCAATACCGAGAAGTCAAACATCGGGTGGGCACTGCGCCGCTCAATCCAGATAAACAGCAGCAGCCCGAAGACCGACAGGCCAGCCCAGCCGAGCATCGCCGAGGTGCCAAAGCCGATTTCGCTGCCCTGGGTGATGAAATAGACCAGCGCAAACACCGTGAGTGTCATGGTCAGCATGCCGGCGATGTCGAGGCGATGGCTGGCCGGGTCGCGGGATTCCTGCACCCTGATGTGCAACAACGCCAAGGTGAACAGGGTCAGCGGTACGTGCACCAGGAACACCCAGCGCCAGTCCGCCACGGCCAGGATCAAGGCCCCCACCATCGGCCCGAAACCCAGGCCCACGCCAGCGATCACGCCCCATATCGCGAAGGCCCGCGCACGCGTCGCGGGTTCGCGGAACTGGTGGGACAATATCGCGAACTGGCAAATCATCATTGCTCCGGCGCCGATACCTTGAACAAACCGCGCCACGATCAGCGTGGCGGCGCTGTCGGCCAGCCCACAGGCCAATGAAGCTAGCCCGAACAGCCATAGGCACACCACCAATACGCGCCGACGACCAAAGCGATCCGCCAAGGTGCCCGCCGCCATGAGTACGCTGGTACAGGCCAGGGTGTAGGCATTCATGATCCATTGGGCGTCTTGAAAGCCGGTGCCCAGTTCCTGTTCCAGCGTAGGCAGGATCACCGGCACGCTGGAGATTTCCAGGCCGAACATCAGGGCCACCAGGCAGACAGCGGTGAGGGCCATGCCGTTCCTGGCGGTACGCGGGGGAGTGAGGGCCGAGAGTGCGGCGGCGCGGGGCATACGACATTCCTTTCGAGAGCGGGAGGGGCTATTCTCTCGGGAATAAGGTTCTTTATTGGCGACAACTTTTCCATTGATAAGGGAACAAAGGGCGACAATTAAGCATGGCTACCCCACGTTTTGATGGCGTCGAACTCTTTTTGCAGATTGTCGAAAGCGGCAATCTCACCGAAGCCGCCGAACGCCTGAACCTCACGCGCTCGGCGGTGGGCAAGGGCCTGGCGCGGCTGGAAGCGCGCTTGGGCACTTGCCTGTTACAGCGCTCCACTCGGCGCCAGCGGTTGACCGAGGACGGGCAGGCGTACTACGAGCATTGCCTGCGCGCATTGGCGGAGCTGGAGGCGGCCGAGTCGGTGTTGGAAAGCGGCCGTCAGCAACCCCGCGGGCGTTTGCGAGTGAGCGTACCCCTGGCGTTTGGTCATCACTATGCCGCGCCAGCGTTGTGGGCCCTGATGGACAGCTATCCGGAACTGGAAATCGACCTTTGTTTTTCCGACCGCATGATCGACTTGGTGCAGGAAGGCTTCGATATCGCTGTGCGCATCGGCCCGTTGCCCGACACCGACCGCCTGAGTGCACGGCGCTTGGGAGAGCAGGCCATGGGGCTGGCGGCGTCACCGGCGTATTTGCAGCGCAAGGGCGCCATTGAAAGTATCGAAGACCTGGCCGTTCATCGTGGCATTGCTTACCGCAGCAACACCGCGCAGTGTTCGCGCCTGGCTTCGCCCTTGATCGTGGACGACCTCCAGGCCGTGGCCGATGCCGCCATCGCGGGCGTGGGCCTGGCCTGGTTGCCGAGTTGGTTGATTGCCCACTATGCGCTACGTGGGCAGTTGCAGGCCGTGCTGCCCAGCTACCGTGAGCAACCTGCGCCGATCCATGTGATCTGGCCGACGGCGGCGCATATGCCGGCCAAGACGCGGTGTGCCATTGACGCGTTGGTGGCCGCTACCCCCAGTTGCCTGGCGGGCAGTTAGATCCTGAACACACTGAAAACCATCTGTAGGAGCGAGCTTGCTCGCGAAAAACATCAACGATAACGCGTGTTTGCTGAATGAACGCGGCGCCTGTGAGTTTTTCGCGAGCAAGCTCGCTCCTACAAAATGCGGTCAGAACGCGATAGAAGTTTGCACATACACCGTGCGCGGCTCACCCACGTACTTGCCCTTGTTGTTGTCATCAAACGAGCGGGTGTAGTACTGCTTGTTGAAGATGTTCTTCACCCCCACCGCCACATTCAAATCCGACAACTGCGGGCCGAAGTCATAGGCTGCGCGGCTGCTGAACAGCATGTAGCCGGGGATGCGGCCATTGGCACCGTCGGCGCTTTCGGCCTGGGTGTTGGCGTTGTCGGCGAACTGGCTGCTCTGGTAGCTGCTGTCCACATTCAGCTTCCATGGGCCTTCGGTGTAACCCACGCCGAGGGTACCTTTGTGCTTGGAGGAGAAGGGCACGCGGTTGCCTTTGTTCGGGCCGTCTTCGCGGATGGTCGCGTCCACATAGGCGTAGGTAGCGTACACATCAAACCCTGCCAGCGCCGGGCTCAGGCCATCGAGAGCGTAGTTGATGCTCGACTCGATGCCCTGGTGGCGCGTTTCACCCCGGGCAATCACCGTGTCGTTGGTCTGGTTGCTGTCGTACTGGTTGTCGAAGTTGATCAGGAACGCACCGATTTCCGCGCGCAGGTTGCCGTTGTCATAGCGCGTGCCGAGTTCCCAGGTGCGGGCTTTTTCCGGTTTCACTTCGCCGCTGTTCACGCGGTTGGGCATCTGGCTGTATTGCACGCTGCCGAACGAGCCTTCGGTGTTGGCGTAGAGGTTCCAGTCGTCGGTGAGGTGGTAGAGCACGTTCAGCGCCGGGAGTGCGGTGTTGTAGTCGCCCTTGTATTTGACGTTGCTCAGGTTGTTGGTCTGCTGGGACTCGATCATCTCGTAGCGAATGCCTGGGGTGATGGTCCACTTGCCGATGTCGATGCGGTCGTCGATGAAGAACGCATTGGCTTCGGTGCCGCCGCGTGTGTCGCGGTCGTTGCGGCTGTTGGTGGTGGGGATTTGCTGGTTGGCGGCAATCGGCGTGCGGTAACGCAGCTCATGGCCGGCTTCATTGATGTAGCGGTAGCCCACGCCGACTTCATGGCTGGTAGGGCCGAGGTCAAAGCCTTGGGCGAAGCGCGTCTCCAGGCCGCGTACCCAATATTCCCGTGGCGACAGTGACAGGAAACTGCCCTGGTCCAGGTAACCGCTGCGCAGGGTCTTGGTGAAGAAACTGTTGACCGTGAATTCGCGGCGGTCCTGCTCGTAGCGATAGCCGACGTTGAACATCGTACGGCGGCCCCAGAACTTGTCGTAGGGGCGTGTGGACTGGTACGGATCAGCCTTGTAGTCCTTGACGTTCAAACCGCCCGGCATATCGGCCTGGCCTTCGTAGTACTGCGCCATGGCGTTGAAGCTGTTGGCGTCGTCCAGCTGGTATTTGCCCTTGAGGATCAGGTCGTCGATGCGCGTGTTGCTGTTTTCCCGACAATCGCCGCCGCGGGTGCCGGAGTACAGCAGCGCACCGCCCAAGCCATTGTCGGCGGTGCCGCCCGCCAGCAGGTTACCGGTGGTCTTGAAACCGTCGTGGCTGGAGGAGGGGCTGGTCTCGGTCTGCAAACCGCCCTTGACCGTCGGCGCATCCGGGATAGCCCGGGTGACGAAGTTGACGATGCCACCCACGTTTTGCGGGCCGTAGCGCACCGCACCGCCGCCGCGTACTACATCCACCGCGTCCATGTTGCCCATGCTGATCGGCGCAAAGGAGAGTTGTGGCTGGCCGTACGGCGCGAAGGGCACCGGGATGCCATCCATCAGCACGGTGGAGCGCGACGCCAGGCGTGGGTTGAGCCCGCGAATGCCGAAGTTCAGCGCCATGTCGTGGCTACCGGTGCCGTTGTTGTCCGGGGCGTTGACGCCGGGGATGCGGTTGAGCACATCGCGGGCCTGGGTGGCGCCCTGGCGTTCGAATTCTTCGCGGCGGATCACATCACGGGCGCCGGGGTGCTCGAACACGTTGGTTTGCGCCGCGTCACCGAGCCAGTCGCCGACCACGTTGGATGTCTGCAGCTCCAGGGTCGCGGGGGCGCCGGCCGGTTGCAGGCTGTAGGCGTTATCACCCTCGGCGCGAGCTTGCAGGCCGGTGCCTTCCAGCAGTTTCTGCAGGCCTTCGGCTGCGCTGAAGTTGCCGGACAAACCAGGGCTTTGCATACCGGCGGTCACTGCCGAACCGAAGGACACCAGCACACCGGCTTCACGCCCGAATTGATTCAAGGCCGCTTCCAAAGTGGTTGGCGCAATGTGGTACGCCTTGGCGTCGGCCGCCATCACCGCCGGCAGTGCGGTCAGGCTGAGGCTGGCGCCGAGCAGGAGTTGGCGCAGTGTACGGGCGAGAAGCGTCGGTTGCTGGGGCATGAAGGGCGGTCCTGAGAAGGAAGGATCAAGGGGGCTTTCCTTCTCTGTCACGCCAGGTGCGGAAAACGGCTCACAGTTGCAAAAAATATTTCAAGTTCACTGCCACTGTAGGAGCGAGCTTGCTCGCGAAAATCGTCAACGATAACGCGGGTTGTCCGTTTAACGCGGTAGGTTGGGGGCGCGAGCAAGAAAGCGCTATGCATCACGCTCGTGCCTGCACGGTCACCCAATAACGCGTAAAACGCCGCACGTTCACCGGCAGGCTGATCTCCAGCAGGTCGAGGATGCGTTCGCTGTCATCCAATGGGTAACTGCCGGACAGCAGCAGGTTGGCCACTTGTGGATCGCAATGGAGCTGGCCGCGACGATAGCGCCCCAGTTCACTCAAGAAGTCTTCAAGGCGCATATGTGCGGCCACCAGCATGCCGTCGGCCCAGGCGCCGCTGTTGGCGTCGGTGGCGCGCGGGGTGTCCCAGCCTTTGCGGGTGAAATTGACTTGGTGCGCGGCGTCGACGCTCAGCGCCAAGCCGTTGTAGCGGTTGGGCATTACCTCGACCTGGCCGGCCAGCACCGCCAGTTGGGTGTGGTCGTTGAACTGGCGCACATTCAAGCGCGCCGCCTGGCTGCTGAGCAGGCCCTGGCCGGTCAGCACGTGCAACGGCGCCTGGCCTGCGCGGGCGGTGAGCAGGATTTCACCTTCAAGCAGGCGCACCAGGCGCTGTTGGCCGTCGAAATGCACATCCACGGCGCTGCCGGTGTTGAGTTGCAACTGGCTGCCGTCGGCCAATTGCACCGTGCGGCGTTGGCCCACCGGGCTGCGATAGTCAGCCGTCAGCGGCGGCAGGATATGTTGCTGGCGCAGGCTCCAGGCGGCGGCCGAACCGGCACCCAGAATCAACAGCAATTTAAGCGCCTGACGCCGGCTGCTGGAGGTGGGCGCGTTCAACGCCGCATGGGCCAGGGGCGAGGGCACGCCGCGTAGGCGTTGGTTGACGCGCTGGATCTGCTCCCACGCGCGTTGGTGTTCGCTGTGGGCATTCAACCATTGCTGCCAGGCCGCCTGCTGGCGTGGGTTGAGCGCGCCTTGCTGCATTTCCAGCAACCAGTGCACGGCTTGTTCGGCGACTTGGCTGGAGACGTTCATAGGGCGAAGTAGCAGCGCATGGCCGCTTTGGTCAGGTGGCGTTTGACGGTGGCGATGGAGATGCCCAGTTGCGCGCCGATTTGCGCGTAGGTCAGGCCGTCGAGTTGGGCCAGCAGGAAGGCGCGTTTGACCTGCTTGGGCAAGCCGTCAAGCAGTTGGTCGAGTTCCAGCAAGGTTTGCAGGATGATTGCGCGGTCTTCTTCCGACGGCGCCACGTGTTCGGGCATCTGCGCCAAGGTCTCGAGGTAGGCGCGTTCCAGGTCCTGACGGCGGTAGAAGTTGAACAGCACACGCTTGGCCACGGTGGTGAGGAAGGCGCGCGGTTCGATCAGCGTTGGCGTATCCCGGGCACTGAGCACGCGGATAAAGGTGTCTTGCGCCAGGTCGGCCGCGTTGTCCGGGCAGCCGAGCTTGCGTCGCAACCAGCCGGTGAGCCAGTGGTGATGGTCGTTGTACAACACTTCGACGGGATTGGACGGCTGCAACGCGATCACTCCGCAAGCATTCGATATGCTTTAGAGAACAAGAATTGTTCGCATTGTAGGGCCCGTGACCAGGTTCGGCAATCGGCCAAGGCAGGTGATTCATCCGTTCTCTTTTGCATATGAGAATATTTATCATTAATATTGCGCGCTGATGAACCAGGCGCCTGCCGCATGAAAAGTAAAACCTCATTGCCCGCTTCCTACCGCCTCGCTGTCACCTCGCGCGTGCTGGCGGCGGTGATTGGCGGTTACCTGATGGCCTCACTGGCCGCCATTTGCCTGGCGCTCTGGCTGCCTACGTCCCGCGCAGATGCGGTGGTCACCGGCATGATGAGTTCGTTTGTGTTTTACCTGTTGGCGGTGCTCTGGTGTTTTGCCTGCCGCACGGCCTGGCGCGCCTGGGTAGGGGTGATGGTGCCGAGTGCGCTGTTGGCCACCCTGGCCGGCATTGGTTTCTGGATGGCTCGCACATGAAAGAGGGCTTTCGCCAGGCCATGGCCTGGTTGCACACCTGGGCGGGCTTGATCTTCGGTTGGCTGCTGTTCGCGATTTTCCTGACCGGCACCCTGGCCTATTTCAACGATGAAATAACCCACTGGATGCAGCCCGAAGTGCAGGCCCATCCCCTGGACGATGGGCGCAGCCTCGCCGTGGCGCAAAGCTACCTGCAACAGCAGGCACCCACCGCCGCGCGCTGGTTCATTACCTTGCCAACCCGCCGCGACCCCGGCCTATCGGTGATGTGGCAAGACAAGCTCGAGCCCGGCAAGCGCGGCACCTTCATCCAGAAAGTCCTCGACCCCGTCACCGGCCAACCGGTGCAGGCGCGCGAAAGCAAGGGCGGCGAGTTCTTCTATCGTTTCCACTTCCAGCTGCAAATGCCTTACCCCTGGGGCCGCTGGCTGTCGACCATCGCCGCCATGGTGATGTTCGTCGCGCTGATCACCGGCATCATTACCCACAAGAAAATCTTCAAAGACTTCTTCACCTTCCGCCCACGCAAAGGCCAGCGCTCCTGGCTGGACGGGCACAACGCGGTGGGTGTGCTGGTGCTGCCGTTTCACCTGATGATCACCTACAGCAGCCTGGTGATATTCATGAGCATGGTCATGCCCGCGCCCATCGTGGCGTCCTATGGCGACGACAGCCGGGCGTTCTTCAGCGAGTTGTTCCCCGCTACCGACAATCCGCCAGCCCTCGGCCAGCCGGGCAAACTGCTGCCGTTGATGCCGATGTACCAGCAGGCGCGGGAACAGTGGGCGGGCGGGCATGTGGGGCGTGTGGCGGTCAACAACCCCGGCGATGCCAACGCCTCGGTCAATGTGTCTCGCGCCGGCTCCGACAGCGTGGTGCATGCCTCCGGCAGTACCCTGTCGTTCAACGGCACCACTGGCGAGCTGTTGCGAGGCAGTGCCGAGCCGTCTTTGGCGACGGCCATCGGTGGCAGTTTCTACGGTTTGCACATGGGCCATTTCGCCGGCCCGGTGCTGCGCTGGCTGTACTTTATCTGCGGCCTGGCGGGCACGGCGATGATCGGCACGGGCCTGGTGATCTGGCTGGGCAAACGCCAGCTCAAACACGCCAAGGCCGCGGTCATGCCCTTTGAACTGCGCCTGGTGGAGGTGCTGAATATTGCCAGCATGTCCGGATTGATGATCGCCATTGCGGCGTTTTTCTGGGCCAACCGCCTGTTGCCGGTAAACTTCGCTGCGCGTTCCGACTGGGAAGTGCAGGCGTTCTTTATCGCCTGGGGCCTGAGCCTGTTGCACGCCTTGCTGCGGCGCGGTCGCCAGGGTTGGGTTGAGCAACTGAGCCTCGGCGCGCTGTTGTTTGCCGCCATTCCACTGCTTAACGCCATCACCACCTCGCACCACTTGGGCGTCTCCCTGCCAAACGGCGATTGGGCCATGGCCGGCTTCGACCTAACCTGCCTGGCCAGCGGCATGTTCCTGGCGTGGGCGGCGTGGAAGATGCACCACCGCACCGCGCCGCAACCCAAGGCTGAACGTGCCCGCGGGTTGGCACTCAAGCAGCAGGCCCACTGATGCTCCTCGCGCTAATGATGTGCTACGCCGGGTTTACCGCGCTGTGTTTGTCCACCGACCGTCACCACGGCGAATTGCTGCACAGCAAACCCACGCCCACGCGGCGCCTGGGGCTGCGGGTGGGCGGCTGGTTGCTGCTGGCCGTGTCGATCTGGCCGGCGGTGCTTGGCGCCGGTTGGGGCCAGGGCCTGGTGGAGTGGTGCGCGGTGTTGATGCTCAGCGCCTTGCTGCTGGTGTTGCTGCTGCCGTATCGGCCAAGGCTGGCCTTGATCCTGGCGGGCCTCGGCCTGTTGGCCAGCCCTGTTGCGGCGTTCGCCCTATCTTGAGCCGGCCATGATCAGGATCAACCCACCGCCCAATCCCCAGGATAATCCGCACGCGGAGGCGGCCGGTGGGCGTGCGCATTTTTTGCAGGTGTTTTTGTCCCAGCGTTCGCAAATGGAGGCGTTGGTCAGCCGCCGTGTCGGGTGCCGCGCCACGGCAGCCGACTTGGTGCAGGATTTGTTCCTGCGCTTCTGGCGTCGCCCGCTGGTGCAGGTCGAAGAGCTGAGCACCTACCTGCTGCGCTGCGCCGGCAACATCGCCATCGACCACCTGCGCAGCGAAGGCGCACGGGCGCGCAGCAGTGAAGGCTGGCTACCCGAGCAGTCAGACAATCAAGGCTGCGAACCCCAGGCGGCGCTGGAGGCGGGCAATGATCTGCGCCATGTGGAAGCTGCCTTGCGCAGCTTGCCCGAGCGTACCCGCCAGATTTTCCTGCTTAACCGCATTCACGGGCGCAAGTACGCCGAAATCGCCAAGGCCATGGGCCTGTCCCAAAGCGCCGTGGAAAAACATATGATGCGCGCCCTCGAAGCCTGCAAGGCCAGCCTTCGCGAACCCTCGCCGCCACGCACGCCAGGGAAAGCCCCGTGAACGTCACGCCCACGCCCGCCCAGGAACAGGCCGCGCTCGATTGGTTGTGCCTGCTGCATGACCAGCCCAGCAGCGGCGACCAGGCCACGTTCAGCCGCTGGTTGCGCGCAGATCCCGCACACGTGGAGGCCTACTCCCAAGCCCAGGTGCTCTGGGAGTTGAGCGAAGTGCCAGCGCGCCAACTGGCCGATGAGGACGCACTCGCCTTGCAGGTCTACCTCAATACGATCAACGCCTCCAAACGCTCCCGGGTAGCGCGTTGGTCCGGTGCCTTGGCCGTCGCCGCCTGCCTGCTGCTGATGGTATCGATGGGCGCCGGTTGGCAGCCGTCACGCTGGGTCGATGAGTGGGGCGCCGATTATGTAACGGCGCCAGGGCAGGTGAAGACCTTCACCCTGGCCGATCAATCCAAGGTCACCCTCGACGCCGACAGCGCCATTGCGGTGGATTTCAGCCAGGGCGAACGGCACATCCAACTGCGCCGTGGTGCAGGTTTTTTCAGCGTGACCCACACCGGGCAATCCTTCGTGGTGGAGGCGAGCGGCGGTGAAACGCGGGTACTGGGAACGCAGTTTGAAGTGCGCCTGCAACCTGACGGCGCCGAGGTCGCTGTGCTGTCCGGCCGTGTCGGCGTGACGCCCTCAAAACAGGGCCAGCAACAGGTGCTGACCGCGGGCCAGCAAGTGGCCTACGCCCATGGCATTGCCGCTCCTTTGCATGGCGTCGACAGCGCCACACACCTTGCCTGGCGCGAGGGTTGGCTCAACTACTACAAGGCACCCCTGGCCGAGGTGGTCCAGGACCTGCGGCGTTATTACCCCGGCCGCATTCTTCTGCTGAACGAGGACATGGCCGCCAAACGCGTCAGCGGCAGCTTTCCGAGCCAGGACCCGGTCGCGGTCTTGAACGCCTTGCAAGCGGTGCTGGGTTTTGAACAGCACATACTTTTAGGTCGCATGATTGTGCTGCGCTAGGCTTGCGTCGCGGTTTTCGCTGCTGAACCCGTTAGGCAAGGAATACCTCAGCTCGACACGCACGGCGATGATGTCGCTGGTGGCCAACTTCTAAGCCCACCCCCAAGCCCAATGTGCAGAGCTGACGTGTGTGGGAGCTGGCTTGCCTGCGATAGCCATAGGCATCTACACAATTTTGTAGGTTGTAGCAGCCAACGGTAACCACGATGCGAAGCGAGCCGCTCTTGATCTTGCTCTTGATCTGCTTGTGATCTTGATCTTAGGCGCCCCGTTAAACCACGTTGGCCGGAATTCGACAGGGATTTGGGGGGTAAACCGGCAGGGATGCCGGTTTAGCCGCCCCGCGCCATGGATGGCGCGTGGCGGCGGCCCCCCCAAATCACTGGCGGATTACGGGCACACCGAGCCTAGGCGAGGTGCCGAGTGGTGGGGCAAGAGCGTTTTGCTTACTTTTGCGCTTTTCAAAAGTGAGCCGCCGTCAGGGCGGAACCCTAGGCGGCCGTTACCGCAGCAATGGATATGTACACAATCCAACTGTGTTGACTTTCAGGCCGCCTTCGCGAGCAAGCCCGCTCCCACATTTGGATCGCGTTGTATCATTTAGAGAGTCGCTGGCAGTCAGGCCGCCACGGGAGCAAGCTCC
Source organism: Pseudomonas sp. FP215 (assembly GCF_030687795.1). Lineage (NCBI taxonomy): Bacteria > Pseudomonadati > Pseudomonadota > Gammaproteobacteria > Pseudomonadales > Pseudomonadaceae > Pseudomonas > Pseudomonas sp. FP215. The sequence goes on along the minus strand of NZ_CP117447.1, from coordinate 4,934,470 downwards.
CTCGCCACAAGTTCGGTGCAATACCCGAAGTTGTGTAGATACCTATGCTGCGATAGCAGTATGTCAGTCACAGGTATTGAACCTGTTACACCGCCATCGCAGGCAAGCCAGCTTCCACATTTGATAGTGTGTTACTTCAATGCAGCCATGATCGCTTCAGGGTTGTAGTCGCGAATCAAGGTCCCGTTCACATCCACAAACGGAATCCCACCACCGCCCAGCGCCTCATACGCCTTGCGCGCCTGGGCATCCTTCTCGATATCGACGGTCTGGTACGGGATACCCTTCTGGTCCAGAAAACGCCGGATCTGCTTGCAGTACCCACACCACTCGGTGGCATAGAGCACCACCCGCGCAGAGGCGCGTACCTGCTCCGGTGCCACCTGGGACGGGTTGAACAGCCGCTCGACCTTGCCCCAGTTCTGGATCGCAACCACCACCAGCAATACCAGCAGGACTTTCTTGAGCACCCCGCCCAGCATCAGTTACGGCGCTTGAGCTGGTCGGTCAGTTGGGTCGGCAGGCCTTTGATGATCAAGGTGCCGGCAGCTTCGTCGTACTCAATCTTGTCGCCCAGCAGGTGCGCTTCAAAGCTGATGGACAAGCCCTCGGCGCGCCCGGTGAAGCGGCGGAACTGGTTAAGGGTGCGTTTATCGGCCGGGATTTCCGGCGACAGGCCGTAATCCTTGTTGCGGATATGGTCGTAGAAGGCTTTTGGCCGATCTTCATCGATCAACCCGGAGAGCTCTTCCAGGCCCATGGGTTCGCCGAGCTTGGCCTGGCTGCTGGCGTAGTCCACCAGGGTCTTGGTTTTCTCGCGGGCGGACTCGTCGGGCAGGTCTTCGCTTTCTACGAAGTCACTGAACGCCTTGAGCAGGGTGCGGGTTTCGCCCGGGCCGTCGACGCCTTCCTGGCAGCCGATAAAGTCGCGGAAATACTCCGAGACCTTCTTGCCGTTCTTGCCTTTGATGAAGGAGATGTACTGCTTGGACTGCTTGTTGTTCTGCCACTCGGAGACGTTGATACGCGCCGCCAGGTGCAACTGGCCCAGGTCCAGGTGGCGCGAGGGCGTCACGTCCAGCTCGTCGGTCACCGCCACGCCTTCGCTGTGGTGCAGCAGGGCGATGGCCAGGTAGTCGGTCATGCCTTGCTGGTAGTGGGCAAACAGCACGTGGCCGCCGGTGGAGAGGTTGGATTCCTCCATCAGCTTTTGCAGGTGCTCAACCGCCGTGCGGCTGAAGGTGGTGAAGTCCTGGCCACCGTCAAAGTAGTCCTTCAACCAGCCACTGAACGGGTGCGCGCCGGACTCGGCATGGAAGAAACCCCAGGCCTTGCCTTGTTTGGCGTTGTAGCTCTCGTTGAGGTCGGCAAGCATGTTCTCGATGGCGGCGGACTCGGCCAGTTCCGTGTCGCGGGCGTGAAGAACTGCGGGTGTGCCGTCGGGTTTTTTGTCGATCAGGTGGACGATGCAATGACGGATCGGCATAGGCTTCTCGGCTGGTTGAAGGGGGAGCGGTTGGCCTCCCCGAAAAGTCGCCCAGTGTACCGCACCCATTGGTCAAGACGTGCCTCGAACGGCATTTTGCACGCCCTCCGACTGGCCATATGCCTTTTTTTCACGGTTTAGAGCGATAAAGCTGACCAAATGGGTATGTTGAGGCGGATATTTCCCCGTCTCTGTGCTAGTTTTGCCCCGTCTTACGCCACGTCTCGGCGTTAAGCGTGCATTCAGCATTTGTCAGGTCGAACCAATCCCCGTTTCAAGCATCTATAACCCCGATCTCCGTGGTTATGGCCGGGGATGCCAGGCCATGACGGTCGGGCTCGACGGCTGACACTGCACTCTGCAATCCATATGAATTTGATAGGGAAGGAACACCACAATGGCTATTACTAAAGACCAACTGATCGCTGACCTGGCTGAAGCAGTAGACGCACCGAAAACTACCGTGCGTGCTCTGCTGGACCAACTGAGCCAAGTTGTTGCTGATCAGCTGGAAAATGGCGGCGAAATCACTCTGCCAGGCGTTGGCAAACTGAAAGTGACCGAGCGTCCTGCCCGTACTGGCCGTAACCCTTCGACTGGCGCTGCCATCGAAATCGCTGCCAAGAAAGTTATCAAGCTGGTTGTGGCTAAAGGCCTGACCGACGCTGTTAACAAGTAAGACGCAGCAAAAAAAACCGTGCTTCGGAGTGATCCGGGCACGGTTTTTTATTGCCTGCGATTTTATTGTGTGGCGGGCTTATCGAACCCAGCGCTGGCGCCAGATCTGCTGCTCGTTCTTGGTCTGGAAGGTCCAGGCCACAAAGCGGCTCTGCTTCTGCCCCTGGGACATCTCCACCACCTGGCTTTCCAGCACGCCGGCTTTTTTCAGTGCCGTTTCGATCGCCGGCAGGTTGGAGGCTTTGGACACCAGGGTGCTGAACCACAGCACTTTATGCGCAAAGTGCGCGCTTTCGGCGATCAATTGGGTCACAAACCGCGCTTCGCCGCCTTCACACCACAGTTCGGCCGATTGACCTCCGAAGTTGAGCACCGGCAACTTGCGTTTCGGGTCGGCCTTGCCCAAGGCGCGCCATTTACGCTCGCTGCCTTTGGTGGCTTCGTCCATGGACGCATGGAAGGGCGGGTTGCACATCGTAAGGTCAAAGCGCTCACCCGGCTCCAGCAGGCCCAACAGGATCTGCTTGGGGTTGGGTTGCTGGCGCAACTGGATGACCTTGCTCAGGTCGTTGGATTGCACGATGGCCTTGGCAGCGGACACGGCGATCGGGTCGACCTCCGAGCCGAGGAAGTTCCAGCGGTACTCCATATAGCCAATCAGTGGGTAGACGCAGTTGGCGCCCATACCGACGTCCAGCACCTTGACGATCGAACCGCGCGGGATCTTGCCGTCGTTGACGCTGGCCAGCAGGTCGGCGAGGAAATGCACGTAGTCAGCACGCCCCGGCACCGGCGGGCACAGGTAATCGGCCGGGATATCCCAATGCTGGATGCCATAGAACGACTTGAGCAACGCCCGGTTGAACACCCGCACCGCATCCGGGCTGGCGAAGTCGATGCTCTCTTTGCCGTAGGGATTGATGATCACGAATTTGGCCAATTCAGGCGTGGTCTTGATCAGCGCCGGGAAGTCGTAACGGCCCGTGTGGCGGTTGCGCGGGTGCAGAGTGGCCTCTTTGCGCGGCGCGACGGGTTTGGCCGTGGCGGCGGTTTTAGGCTTCTTGCGCGGTGGTTTGGGCGTAGTGGGGGCGGTCATGATGATTCTGGTGTTGGCTCAAAGTGGTGGGCATTGTCACACATTCTTGAACACAACTCGGTCAAATGTGGGAGCTGGCTTGCCTGCGATGCAGGCGACTGGGTGTATCAGGCAGACCGAGGTGATGCTATCGCAGGCAAGCCAGCTCCCACAGGGATAGGGTTCAGAGTCGGAAATGGTGTCGTTTTTCTGGACAAAAAAAGAGGCCCGAAGGCCTCTTTCTCTACACGGCTTCCCCTTACAGGCTGGAAATCCGCGCATGTTGCTCCGCCAGCTTGCCCAAGGCCTGTTCAGCCTCGGCCAACTTGGCGCGTTCTTTCTCGATCACTTCAGCCGGCGCCTTGTCGACGAACGCCGCGTTGGACAGCTTGCCGCCCACTCGCTGCACTTCGCCTTGCAGGCGCGCAATTTCCTTGTCGAGACGGGCCAGTTCCGCGCCCTTGTCGATCAGGCCGGCCATTGGCACCAGCACTTCCATTTCACCCACCAACGCAGTGGCGGACAACGGTGCTTCGGCACCGGCAGCCAATACGGTGATCGACTCCAGCTTGGCCAGCTTCTTGAGCAGCGCGTCGTTCTCGCTGAGGCGACGCTGATCTTCGGCACTGGCGTTCTTGACGAACACGGCCAACGGCTTGCCCGGCCCGATGTTCATCTCGGCGCGGATGTTGCGCGTGCCGAGCATCAGGGTCTTGAGCCATTCGATATCGCTTTCGGCGGCCTCATCGATGCGCGCTTCGTTGGCCACCGGCCAAGGTTGCAGCATGATGGTCTTGCCTCCGATACCGGCCAGCGGCGCCAGGCGCTGCCAGATTTCTTCGGTGATGAACGGCATGAAAGGGTGCGCCAGGCGCAACGCCACTTCCAGCACACGCACCAGGGTGCGACGGGTGCCGCGCTGGCGCTCGACCGGCGCGTTTTCGTCCCACAGTACCGGCTTGGACAGTTCCAGGTACCAGTCGCAATACTGGTTCCAGATGAACTCGTACAGGGCCTGTGCGGCCAGGTCGAAACGGAACTGGTCGAGCTGGCGGGTCACTTCGGCTTCGGTGCGCTGCAACTGCGAGATGATCCAGCGATCCGCCAGGCTCAGTTCAACGGCTTCGCCGTTCTGGCCGCAGTCTTCGCCTTTGTCCAGCACGTAGCGCGCCGCGTTCCAGATCTTGTTGCAGAAGTTGCGATAGCCTTCGACGCGGCCCATGTCGAACTTGATGTCGCGACCGGTGGAGGCCAGCGAGCAGAAGGTGAAGCGCAGGGCGTCGGTGCCGTAGCTGGCGATGCCGTCGGCGAATTCGTCGCGGGTCTGCTTCTCGATCTTTTTCGCCAGTTTCGGCTGCATCAGTCCCGAGGTGCGTTTCTGCACCAGGGTTTCCAGGTCGATGCCGTCGATGATGTCCAGCGGGTCCAGGACGTTGCCCTTGGACTTGGACATCTTCTGGCCCTGGCCGTCGCGTACCAGGCCGTGTACGTACACGGTCTTGAACGGTACCTGCGGGGTGCCGTCTTCGTTCTTCACCAAGTGCATGGTGAGCATGATCATCCGGGCAACCCAGAAGAAAATGATGTCGAAGCCGGTGACCAGCACGTCGGTGGAGTGGAATTTCTTCAGGAACTCGGTCTGCTGCGGCCAGCCCAGGGTCGAGAAGGTCCACAGGCCCGAACTGAACCAGGTGTCCAGTACGTCGTTGTCCTGTTGCAGCGCGATGTCCGCGCCGAGGTTGTGCTTGGCGCGCACTTCGGCTTCGTCGCGGCCTACATAGACCTTGCCCGATTCGTCGTACCAGGCCGGAATACGGTGGCCCCACCACAGCTGACGGCTGATGCACCAGTCCTGGATGTCACGCATCCACGAGAAGTACATGTTTTCGTACTGTTTAGGCACGAACTGGATGCGGCCATCTTCAACGGCGGCAATCGCAGGCTCGGCCAGCGGCTTGGTGGACACGTACCACTGGTCGGTCAGCCACGGCTCGATCACGGTGCCGGAGCGGTCGCCCTTGGGCACTTTCAGGCCATGGTCGTCAACGCTGACCAGCAAGCCGGCGGCGTCGAAGGCGGCAACGATCTGCTTGCGCGCTTCAAAACGGTCGAGGCCTGCGTATTCAGCCGGGATCTTGCCGTCGATGCTGTCGTTGAGCGAGCCGTCCAGGTTGAACACCTGGCAGGCCGGCAATACGGCGGCATTTTTGTCGAAGATGTTCAGCAGCGGCAGGTTGTGGCGCTTGCCGACTTCATAGTCGTTGAAATCGTGGGCCGGGGTGATTTTCACGCAGCCGGTGCCGAATTCAGGGTCGCAATAGTCGTCCGCGATGATCGGGATACGGCGGCCAACCAAGGGCAGTTCGACGAACTTGCCGATCAGCGCCTGGTAGCGCTCGTCGTTCGGGTTAACGGCGACGGCGGCATCGCCGAGCATGGTTTCCGGACGGGTGGTGGCGACGATCAGGTAATCGTTGCCTTCAGCGGTCTTGGCGCCGTCGGCCAGCGGGTACTTGAGGTTCCACAGGAAGCCTTTCTCGTCGTGGTTTTCCACTTCGAGGTCGGAAATGGCCGTGTGCAACTTGGTGTCCCAGTTGACCAGGCGCTTGCCGCGGTAGATCAGGCCGTCTTCGTGCAGGCGCACGAAGGCTTCTTTTACGGCTTCGGACAGGCCGTCGTCCATGGTGAAGCGCTCGCGGCTCCAGTCTACGGACGAACCCAGGCGACGGATCTGACGGCTGATATTGCCGCCGGACTGGTCCTTCCATTCCCAGACTTTCTCCAGGAATTTCTCGCGACCCAGGTCGTGACGGTTCTGGCCGGTGGCTTCCAGTTGGCGTTCCACCAGCATCTGGGTGGCGATACCGGCGTGGTCGGTGCCCGGTTGCCACAGGGTGTCGCGACCCTGCATGCGGCGGAAACGGATCAACGCATCCATGATCGCATTGTTGAAGCCATGGCCCATGTGCAGGCTGCCAGTGACGTTCGGTGGCGGAATCATGATGGTGTACGAGTCGCCCGCACCTTGTGGGGCGAAATAGTTCTCGGACTCCCAGGTGTTGTACCAGGAAGTTTCGATAGCGTGGGGCTGGTAGGTCTTATCCATGCGCGGCGGGACCCTAGTTGGCATTTATTCAGGAAAGCCGGCAAGTATAACGGGGGATAGGGGCGAGGGCGAGGTGAAGACGGTTTAAGACCGATGCAGAATTAATGTGGGAGCTGGCTTGCCTGCGATGGCGGTGTTTCAGTCAGCATCTTCGCCGGCTGATGCGCCGCCATCGCAGGCAAGCCAGCTCCCACAGGGATTGGGGCATCTTCAGTTCTGGTATTGGCTGAGCAACCGCTCCATCCGCGCATCCATCCGACGCTTGATCTCAGCCTCGATATGCGGGGCAAAGTCATCGATCACATCCTGCATGATCAATTGCGCAGCGGCGCGCAGTTCGTTGTCCAGGTGCAGCAACAGCGCGTCCGGGGCTTTTTCGGCGGCGGGAGCGGGTTCTGCAACCACAGGTTCCGGGGCGGCAGGCTTGCCGCCGACCATGTCGAACAACAGCGGAATCTGTACCTCGCCCTCGACCGTGTCGGTCAGCAGCGGCGGTTGCAGGTTGTCATCACCCAGCAACTGACGGATCGACTCCAGGTCATCCAGCAGGTGGTCGTCTTTTTTCAGCGGGTTGGGAGTGTCCATCATGTACTCAAAGTCGTTGTAGCCGGTGATCTTGCAGAGGATAGCCCTGTTCACGGTAGAAACGGAAACTCTCCCGCGCAGCCTGACGAATAGCCGGGTCTTCGACCACCACTTCCGCCACACGGGCGAACGCTTTGGCAAAGGCCGGTACTTTCAGGTCGAGGTTGACCAGCAAATCATGGTGATCGCCGCAATTATCCCCCAAACCCAGCACAACCAGGCTTTCGGGTTCGGATTCGGCGGGGCCGTGAGGCACGAAGCTCTCGCCCTTGAAGCGCCACAGGCGGGCATCGAGTTCGTCACGTTGGGCGGCATCGCTGCAATGCAGGTAGATGCGATGGCCCATGCGCCAGGCTTTTTCGGTGAGTTTGCAGGCAAAGTCCAGGCGCGCGAGAGGATCGGCGCTGGGCAATATATAGAAGTCGACTTGGGGCATTGGAAATCCTGGGGGGCGCCAGTCCTGTAGGAGCGAGCTTGCTCGCGAAAAACCTGAGGGCAACGCATTCATCCAGGATGAACGCGTTGTCAAAGGCGATCTTCGCGAGCAAGCTCGCTCCTACAAAAGGGCCGGGGCCGCTTAAGCTTTGGCGCGATCCAGCAGGTATTGGGTCAGCAGGGGCACCGGACGGCCAGTGGCGCCCTTGTCCTTGCCGCCGCTGGTCCAGGCCGTACCGGCGATGTCCAGGTGCGCCCAGTTGAAGTTCTTGGCAAAGCGCGACAGGAAGCAGGCCGCGGTGATGGTGCCGGCTTTCGGGCCGCCGATGTTGGCGATGTCGGCAAACGGGCTGTCGAGCTGTTCCTGGTACTCATCGAACAGCGGCAGTTGCCAGGCGCGGTCGTCGGCAGCCTTGCCAGCGCTGAGCAATTGCTCGATCAGTTCGTCGTTGTTGCCCAGCAGGCCCGAGGTGTGGGAGCCCAGGGCCACGATGCAGGCACCGGTCAGGGTGGCGATGTCGATCACAGCCTGAGGCTTGAAGCGCTCGGCGTAGGTGAGGGCGTCGCACAGCACCAGACGGCCTTCGGCGTCGGTGTTGAGGATCTCCACAGTCTGGCCGCTCATGGTGGTGACGATATCGCCCGGGCGCGCAGCGCCGCCGCTCGGCATGTTCTCGGCACAGGCCAAAATGCACACCAGGTTGATCGGCAGCTTGAGCTCAAGCACGGCGCGCAGGGTGCCGAACACGCTGGCGGCGCCGCCCATGTCGTACTTCATCTCGTCCATGCCGGCGCCCGGCTTGAGGCTGATGCCGCCGGTGTCGAAGGTGATGCCTTTACCTACCAGGGCGTAAGGCTTCTCGGACTTCTTGCCGCCGTTGTATTGCATCACGATCAGGCGTGGCGGCTGGTCGCTGCCCTGGCCCACGGCATAGAACGAGCCCATGCCCAGGTCCTTGATCTTCTTCTCGTCCAGCACTTCAACCTTCAAGCCCTTGAACTCTTTGCCCAATGCCTTGGCCTGTTCGCCCAGGAATGTCGGGTGGCAGATGTTCGGCGGCAGGTTGCCCAGGTCGCGAGTGAACGACATGCCGTTGGCGATGGCCTGGGCGTGGGTGACGGCGCGCTGGACTTCAGCCTGGGCGGCCTTGATGGTCAGCAGGGTGATTTTCTTCAGGGCGCGGGGTTCGGCTTTCTGGCTCTTGAACTGGTCGAAAATATAGCCGCCGTCTACCAGCGACTCGGCCAGCAGGCGGGTCTTGCCGTAGCTGTCGCGGCCCTTGACCACGATTTCATCGAGTGCCAGCACCGCATCGCTGCCGCCCAGGCCCTTGAGGGTGGTGAGGATGCTGCTGACGATCTTGCGAAACGGACGGTCGCCCAGTTCGGCATCCTTGCCCACGCCCACCAGCAAAACGCGCTCGGCCTTAAGGTTGGGCAGGCTCTGCAGCAGCAGGCTCTGGCCGACTTTGCCGGCCAGGTCGCCGCGCTTGAGCACAGCGCTGATAGCGCCGCCGCTCAGTTCATCCAGTTGCTTGGCGGCGACGCCGAGTGTGCGGCCTTCGCCGACAGCGACCACGAGGGTGGCGGTTTTCAACGTTTCGGGGCTAACGCTTTTTACAACCAATTCCATTTTCGGGTCCCTTATCAAGGTCTGTGAGCCGGGAGCTTGTACTCCGGCTTTAAAGCTCGGCAGCGTTGTAAACCGCCAGCGACAAAGGCCGCAGTTTGAACCTCGCCAGCGGAGCCTGACAACCCTTGGCGCACGCTTTGTGCGTGCGCATGAGTAAGCTCCGTGACAGGCGCGGTCAATCACAGGATAATGCGCCATCTTTTTAGCCGGCCCGTGGTAAACGGGTCGACTCGGTATGCTTGCTTGTTTGGCCGCCTTAGCCTGACAACCCTGGAGTGTCTGGTTTGATTGTCTTCCGTTATCTGTCCCGCGAAGTCCTGTTGACCCTGAGTGCCGTGAGTGCGGTGTTGCTGGTCATCATCATGAGTGGTCGTTTCGTCAAGTTCCTGGCCCAAGCCGCCGCTGGCGCCCTGGATCCGGGCTCACTGTTCCTGATCATGGGCTACCGGATGCCCGGCATGCTTCAGTTGATCCTGCCGCTGGGCCTGTTTCTTGGCATATTGCTGGCCTATGGCCGGCTATACTTGGAAAGCGAAATGACCGTGCTGTCGGCCACCGGCATGAGCCAGCAGCGCCTGCTGGCCATGACCATGGTGCCTGCCGCCGGTGTCGCCCTGGTGGTGGCCTGGTTGAGCATGAGCCTGGCGCCCCAGGGGGCCATGCAATTCCAGCTGCTGCTGAACAAACAGGATGCGATGACGGAGTTCGACACCCTCGAGCCCGGTCGCTTCCAGGCGCTCAGCGACGGTTCGCGGGTGACCTACACCGAAACCATGACCGACGACCGTTCCAACCTGGGCGGCGTGTTCATTTCCCAGAAGAACCTCGGCCAGAACCAGAAAGACCGTGGCATTACCATTCTGGTGGCCGACAGCGGGCGCCAGGAAATCCGTCCCGATGGCAACCGCTACCTGATCCTGGAAAACGGCTACCGCTACGACGGCAGCCCAGGCTTGGCCGACTATCGGGCGATCAAGTACGACACCTATGGCGTCATGCTGCCCAAGGCCGAGATCAGTGACGAGGTCACCGACCGCGACGCACTGCCTACCTCATCGCTGTTCGGCAGCCCGGAATTGCGCTCCATCGCCGAGCTGCAATGGCGCCTGTCCCTGCCGCTGCTGGTGTTTATCGTGACCCTGATGGCCGTGCCGCTGTCACGCGTCAACCCGCGCCAGGGGCGCTTCCTCAAGTTGCTGCCGGCGATCCTGCTGTACATGGCCTACCTGACCATCCTGATTTCTGCCCGTGGCTCCCTGGAGAAGGGCAAGCTGCCGCCGGCCCTGGGCCTGTGGTGGGTACACGGGGTTTTCCTGATGATCGGCCTGGGGCTGCTCTATTGGGAACCTATCCGTTTGAAAATGAAGAGCCGTCGTGGCCTGAAGGAGTTGGCTCGTGGCTAAGCTTGATCGCTACATCGGCATTAGCGTACTGATCGCCATCCTGGCGGTACTGGGCATCATCCTTGGCCTGGCCTTGCTGTTCGCCTTCATTGATGAAGTGGGCAACGTCACCGACACCTACACGGTCACGGACGTGCTGAGCTACGTGGCACTGACCGCGCCGCGTCGTCTTTACGACATGATGCCAATGGCCGCGCTGATTGGCTGCCTGATCGGCCTGGGCACCCTGGCCAGCAACAGCGAGCTGACCATCATGCGCGCCGCCGGGGTGTCCATTGGCCGTATCGTCTGGGCGGTGATGAAACCGATGCTGCTGCTGATGGCGTGCAGCGTGCTGATCGGTGAATACGTCGCGCCACCGGCCGAAGCCACCGCCCAGGCCAATCGCGCCCTGGCCCAGGGTTCGGGCGATGCGCAAAGCGCCAAGCACGGCCTGTGGCACCGCCAGGGTGACGAGTTCATCCACATCAACGCCGTGCAACCGGGTGGCTTGTTGATCGGGGTGACCCGCTACACCTTCGACAAAGAGCGCCACATGTTGTCGTCCAGCTTCGCCAAGCGCGCGCAGTACAGTGGCGAGCAATGGCAACTGAGCGACGTCACCACCACGCACTTTCGTAACGTGGGTCAGGGCACCCAGTCCAGCACCGAAGTGGTGAATGTGCCGACCGAACAGTGGGATATCGCCCTCAAGCCGGAATTGCTCAATACCGTGGTGATGGTGCCGGAAGCCCTGCCTATCTCCGGTTTGTGGAGCTATATCCACTATCTCAAGGATCAGGGTTTGAACAATGGCCGTTACTGGCTGGCGTTCTGGGTGAAAGTCTTGCAACCAGTGGTTACCGCCGCCTTGGTGTTGATGGCGATCTCCTTCATTTTCGGGCCATTGCGTTCCGTGACCCTGGGCCAGCGGGTATTTACCGGTGTGCTGGTGGGCTTCACCTTCCGCATCGCCCAGGACTTGCTCGGGCCGTCGAGCCTGGTATTCGGCTTCTCGCCGCTGTTTGCGGTGCTGGTGCCCACGGCCATTTGCGCCGTGGCCGGGTTCTGGCTGCTGCGCCGGGCCGGTTGAAGCCGCGCTCGCATAATGCCCCTCCCTGTAGGAGCGAGCTTGCTCGCGAAAATCTACGAAACGCCGCGTTTATCCAGGATAAGCGCGTTATCGTTGGTGATCTTCGCGAGCAAGCTCGCTCCTACAGTAACAAGCCCCGTGGAAACGGGGCTTTTTTGTATTGGTCAGCAAAGATGACGTCTGGCCTGAGCATCAGGTACAATTCCCGGCTATTTTTCAGCGGGCAATCTGCCTGCAGCCTTTTTGAGTGTTGATCCGTGAGTGATTTGAGTCATATCCGCAATTTCTCCATCATCGCCCACATTGACCATGGCAAGTCGACGCTGGCCGATCGATTTATCCAGATGTGCGGTGGCCTTGCCGAGCGTGAAATGGAAGCCCAGGTACTGGATTCCATGGACCTCGAACGCGAGCGCGGGATCACCATCAAGGCCCACAGCGTTACTCTGTATTACACCGCCAAAGACGGTATCAAGTACCAGCTGAACTTCATTGACACCCCGGGCCACGTTGACTTCACCTACGAAGTCAGCCGTTCGCTGGCGGCCTGCGAAGGCGCGTTGCTGGTAGTGGACGCAGGCCAGGGCGTTGAAGCCCAGTCCGTGGCCAACTGCTACACCGCCATCGAGCAAGGCCTGGAAGTGATGCCGGTGCTGAACAAAATCGACTTGCCACAAGCCGATCCGGACCGGGTGAAGGAAGAAATCGAAAAAATCATCGGTATTGACGCCACCGACGCCGTCGAGTGCAGCGCCAAGACCGGCCTGGGCGTCGACGAAGTGCTCGAGCGCCTGGTCAAGACCATTCCGGCCCCCACCGGCAACATCGAAGATCCGCTGCAAGCGTTGATCATCGACTCCTGGTTCGACAACTACCTGGGCGTTGTCTCCCTGGTACGTGTGCGCCATGGCCGGGTGAAGAAGGGCGACAAGATTTTGGTCAAGTCCACCGGCAAGATCCACCTGGTGGACAGCGTCGGTGTATTCAACCCGAAACACACCGCCACCGTTGACCTGAAAGCCGGTGAAGTAGGCTTCATCATCGCCGGTATCAAGGACATCCATGGTGCGCCGGTCGGTGACACCCTGACCTTGAGCTCCACCCCTGACGTCGATGTGCTGCCGGGTTTCAAGCGCATCCAGCCTCAGGTCTATGCCGGTCTGTTCCCGGTCAGCTCCGATGACTTCGAAGATTTCCGCGAAGCCCTGCAAAAACTGACCCTCAACGACTCGTCGTTGCAGTACACCCCGGAAAGCTCCGACGCCCTGGGCTTCGGCTTCCGCTGCGGGTTCCTGGGCATGCTGCACATGGAAATCATCCAGGAGCGCCTTGAGCGCGAATACGACCTGGACCTGATCACCACTGCACCGACCGTTATTTTTGAGCTGGCGCTGAAAACCGGTGAAACGATTTACGTCGACAACCCGTCCAAGCTCCCAGACCTGTCTTCCATTGAAGACATGCGCGAGCCCATCGTGCGCGCCAATATCCTTGTGCCGCAGGAACACCTGGGCAACGTGATTACCTTGTGTATCGAAAAGCGTGGCGTACAGCACGACATGCTGTTCCTCGGTACCCAGGTGCAAGTGACCTACGATTTGCCGATGAACGAAGTGGTCCTGGACTTCTTCGACCGTCTCAAGTCCACCAGTCGCGGCTATGCTTCGCTGGACTACCATTTCGATCGTTACCAATCGGCTAATCTGGTGAAACTGGACGTGCTGATCAACGGCGACAAGGTAGATGCCTTGGCACTGATCGTGCACAAGGACAACGCGCACTACAAAGGTCGCCAACTGACCGAGAAGATGAAAGAACTGATTCCGCGCCAGATGTTCGACGTCGCGATCCAGGCCGCCATTGGCGGGCAGATCATTGCACGGACTTCCGTCAAGGCTCTCAGAAAGAACGTACTGGCCAAATGCTACGGCGGTGACGTAAGCCGTAAGCGCAAGCTGCTTGAGAAGCAAAAGGCCGGTAAAAAACGCATGAAGCAAGTAGGCAACGTGGAAATTCCACAAGAAGCCTTCCTTGCGGTGCTCAGGTTGGATAGTTAGGTCCTATGTCACTAAATTTCCCGCTGTTGCTGGTCATTGCCGTTGCCGTCTGTGGTCTCCTGGCGTTGCTCGATCTGGTGTTCTTCGCCCCGCGTCGTCGGGCGGCCATCGCTTCCTATCAGGGCAGCGTCAGCCAGCCCGATGCGGTGGTGGTCGAGAAGCTGAACAAAGAGCCCTTGCTGGTTGAGTACGGCAAGTCGTTCTTCCCGGTGTTGTTCATCGTGCTGGTGCTGCGCTCGTTTCTGGTAGAGCCGTTCCAGATCCCTTCGGGGTCGATGAAACCGACCCTGGACGTGGGCGACTTCATCCTGGTGAACAAGTTTTCCTACGGCATTCGCCTGCCGGTGATCGACAAGAAAGTCATCCCCGTGGGTGACCCGCAGCGCGGCGATGTGATGGTGTTCCGCTACCCAAGCGACCCGAACGTCAACTACATCAAGCGTGTGGTCGGCCTGCCGGGCGACGTGGTGCGCTACACCAGCGACAAGCGCCTGTTCATCAACGGTGAGTCGGTGGCCGAGAAACTGTTGGGCGCCGAGCCGAACACCTTGGGCAGCGCCGAGCTGTACCAGGAAAAACTCGGCGCGGTGGAGCACCAGATCCGCAAGGAAATGAGCCGCTACCGTGCGATGCCGGATGGCCAGTGGAAAGTGCCTGCCGGGCACTACTTCATGATGGGCGACAACCGCGACAACTCCAACGACAGCCGCTATTGGGATGACCCCAACATTCCCAAGGACCTGCTGGGCATGGTGCCCGACGAGAACATTGTCGGCAAAGCCTTCGCGGTCTGGATGAGTTGGCCGGAACCCAAGCTCAGCCACCTGCCGAACTTCTCGCGGGTCGGGCTGATCAAGTAATACAAGCGGCGCTGTGAACACAGCGCCGAATGCTTTTCTGGGGCTTGGACATTTTCCGATGCCCGGTACCCATCAGGATTTGAATTTGAACACTGCGTCAATCGTCGATGGCCGCCGGTGCCATCAACTAGATATGGATAAACCGTGACCGTTTCTCTAAGTCGTCTCGAGCGTCAGCTCGGCTACACCTTCAAGGACCAGGAATTGATGGTCCTTGCCCTCACACACCGCAGCTTTGCAGGGCGTAATAACGAGCGCCTGGAATTTCTCGGTGACGCTATCCTCAATTTCGCCGCCGGCGAGGCGCTGTTCGAGCGCTTCCCCCAAGCGCGAGAAGGCCAGCTTTCGCGCCTGCGCGCACGCCTTGTAAAAGGCGAGACCCTGGCCGTGCTGGCCCGAGGCTTCGGCCTGGGCGAGTACCTGCGGCTGGGTTCCGGCGAGTTGAAAAGCGGCGGTTTCCGTCGCGAGTCAATCCTGGCTGATGCCCTTGAAGCCTTGATCGGTGCGATCTACCTTGATGCAGGCATGGAGACAGCCAAAGAGCGCGTTGTCGCCTGGCTGGCCTCGGAAATCGAAAGCTTGACGCTGGTCGATACCAACAAGGATCCCAAGACCCGCCTGCAAGAATACCTGCAGTCGCGCGGTTGCGAACTGCCACGCTACGAAGTGGTGGATATCCAGGGAGAGCCCCATTGCCGGGTGTTCTTCGTGGAATGTGAAATCACCTTATTGAACGAAAAAAGCCGAGGTCAGGGTGTGAGCCGTCGTATTGCCGAACAGGTAGCGGCCGCTGCAGCACTGATTGCCCTGGGCGTGGAGAATGGCCATGACTGATTCAACCGCAACACGCTGTGGCTATGTTGCCATCGTCGGCCGCCCGAACGTGGGCAAGTCCACGCTGCTCAACCACATCCTCGGCCAGAAGCTTGCGATCACCTCGCGCAAGCCCCAGACCACCCGCCACAACATGCTGGGCATCAAGACCGAAGGCAACGTGCAAGCGGTGTATGTCGATACCCCTGGCATGCACAAAGGCGGCGAGAAAGCCCTGAACCGCTACATGAACAAGACCGCCTCGGCGGCGTTGAAAGACGTCGACGTGGTGATCTTCGTGGTCGACCGCACCAAGTGGACCGACGAAGACCAGATGGTTCTCGAGCGTGTGCAGTACGTGACCGGCCCGTTGATCGTCGCGTTGAACAAGACCGACCGTATCGAAGACAAAGCCGAGCTGATGCCGCACCTGAGCTGGCTGCAGGAACAACTGCCGAACGCCCAGATCATCCCGATCTCGGCCCAGCACGGCCACAACCTCGAAGCCCTGGAGCGCGTGATCGCCGAGCACCTGCCGGAGAACGAGCATTTCTTCCCGGAAGACCAGATCACCGACCGCAGCAGCCGCTTCCTCGCCGCCGAACTAGTGCGCGAGAAAATCATGCGCCAGATGGGCGCCGAACTGCCGTACCAGATCACCGTTGAAATCGAAGAGTTCAAGCAGCAGGGCAAGACCTTGCACATTCATGCGCTGATCCTCGTCGAACGTGACGGCCAGAAGAAGATCATCATTGGCGACAAGGGTGAGCGCATCAAGCGCATCGGCACCGAAGCGCGCAAGGACATGGAGTTGCTGTTCGACTCCAAGATCATGCTCAACCTGTGGGTGAAGGTGAAGGGTGGCTGGTCCGATGATGAGCGTGCGTTGCGCTCCCTGGGCTACGGCGACCTGTAATCGGCCTCCAGTCACACAGCAGGACGAAAAATGTGGGAGCGGGCTTGCTCGCGAAGACGGTTCTTCAGTCGGTACATGTATTGGCTGACCCACCGCTTTCGCGAGCAAGCCCGCTCCCACATTAGGTTTATGTTGTTGTCACAATCGCATTCCAGCAGCGAGAGCCTATGTCCTCAACTCAAGCCCCCAGCCAACTCGCCTACGTCCTGCACAGCCGCGCCTACCGCGAAACCAGCGCGCTGGTGGACTTCCTCACGCCCCAAGGCCGCCTGCGTGCAGTCTTGCGCAGCGCGCGCGGTAAGGCTGGCACCTTGGCGCGGCCGTTCGTGGCGCTGGACGTGGAGTTTCGCGGCAAGGGCGAGCTGAAAAACGTCGGGCGCCTGGAAAGCGTTGGCACCTCGGCCTGGCTTAACGGCGATGCGCTGTTCAGCGGCCTTTATCTCAATGAGCTGCTGATTCGCCTGTTGCCCGCCGAAGACCCGCACCCGGCAGTTTTCGATCACTACGCTGCCACCTTGCTGGCCCTCGCTGAAGGCCGTCCGTTGGAGCCGTTGCTGCGCGCTTTCGAATGGCGTTTGCTCGACGACCTTGGCTACGGCTTCGAACTGGCCAACGACTTGCACGGCGAGCCCATCGCCGCCGATGGCATGTATCGCCTGCAAGTCGATGCGGGGCTTGAGCGTGTGTACCTGCTGCAGCCCGGCCTGTTCCAGGGCACCGAACTGTTGGCCATGAGCGAAGCCGACTGGCACGCTCCCGGCGCGCTGTCTGCGGCCAAGCGCCTGATGCGCCAGGCCTTGGCCGTGCATCTGGGCGGGCGGCCACTGGTCAGTCGCGAGTTGTTTCGAAAGCCCTGACATCCCCGTGTATGCTGTGCACCGATTCTTTCCCTTTTCAGGAGCGCTTCCGTGACCACCAGCAATCGCATTCTTCTTGGCGTCAACATCGACCACGTCGCCACCCTGCGCCAGGCCCGGGGCACCCGTTACCCTGACCCGGTCAAGGCCGCGCTGGACGCCGAAGAAGCGGGCGCCGACGGCATCACCGTGCACCTGCGTGTAGACCGCCGCCACATCCAGGAGCGTGACGTGCTGCTGCTCAAGGACGTGCTGCAAACCCGCATGAACTTCGAAATGGGCGTCACCGAAGAAATGATGGCGTTCGCCGAGCGCATCCGCCCGGCGCATATCTGCCTGGTACCGGAAACCCGCCAGGAACTGACCACCGAAGGCGGCCTCGACGTCGCTGGCCAGGAAGCGCGGATCAAGGCGGCGGTGGAACGCCTGTCGCGGATCGGCAGTGAAGTCTCGCTGTTTATCGACGCCGACGAACGCCAGATCGAAGCTTCCCGCCGTGTCGGCGCCCCTGCGATCGAGCTGCACACTGGCCGTTATGCCGATGCGACCACGCCGACCGAAGTGGCCGACGAACTGCAACGCATCATCGACGGCGTGAACTGCGGCCTCAACGAAGGCTTGATCGTCAACGCCGGCCATGGCCTGCACTATCACAACGTCGAAGCCGTAGCCGCAATCAAAGGCATCAACGAGCTGAACATCGGCCATGCCCTGGTGGCCCACGCGCTGTTCGTTGGTTTCAAAGGCGCGGTGGCCGAGATGAAAGCCCTGATCCTGGCCGCTGCCAAGCATTAATCACCAATGAAGATCAATGTGGGAGCTGGCTTGCCTGCGATAGCGGAGTGTCAGTTGACGCATTCGTAGCAGGCCCACCGCAATCGCAGGCAAGCCAGCTCCCACAGGATGAGCCGTTGTGTTTTTGGCATGCGGCAATGCGAACCCTTACTGTTTAGGCCCCGCAGGTGTATCGTATCTGCCCTTTGCGGGCCCTTGGCCTGCGGCAGATACGCGAGGTTGTTGTGTCCCGATCCTTTTCCCGTCGACAAATCCTGGGTGGTCTTGCTGGCCTGGCCGTAGTAGGCGTCGGTGCCGGCGGTGGCTACCGCTACTGGCTGGGGAAAGTCGCTGAGTCCGAGGCAGGGCACGATTACGAGCTGATCGCCGCGCCCCTGGACGTAGAGTTGGTGCCGGGTCACAAGACTCAGGCCTGGGCGTTCGGTCCTTCGGCGCCGGGCACCGAGTTGCGGGTGCGCCAAGGCGAATGGCTGCGGGTGCGCTTTATCAACCATCTGCCGGTTGCCACCACCATCCACTGGCACGGCATCCGTCTGCCGTTGGAAATGGACGGCGTGCCCTACGTCTCGCAATTACCCGTGCTGCCTGGCGAATACTTCGACTACAAATTCCGCGTGCCCGACGCCGGCAGTTACTGGTACCACCCCCATGTCAGCAGCAGCGAAGAACTCGGCCGTGGCCTGGTCGGCCCGTTGATCGTGGAAGAGCGCGAACCCACCGGCTTCAAGTACGAACGCACCTTGAGCCTGAAGAACTGGCACATCGATGAGGAGGGTGCGTTCGTCGAGTTCAGCATCCCCCGTGAGGCAGCGCGTGGCGGCACGGCTGGGCGTCTGTCGACCATCAACGGCGTGCCCCAGGCGGTCATCGATCTGCCTGCCGGGCAAATCACCCGCGTGCGCCTGCTCAATCTCGACAACACCCTGACCTATCGCCTCAATATCCCTGGCGTCGAAGCGCAGATCTATGCTCTGGACGGCAACCCCATCGAGCCGCGCCCGCTGGGCAAGGAATACTGGTTGGGCCCGGGCATGCGCATTTGCCTGGCGATCAAGGCACCGCCGGCGGGCGAAGAACTGTCGCTGCGCAACGGCCCGGTGCGTCTTGGCACCTTCCGCTCGGTCGCCAATACCGACGCGCCTACCGTGTGGCCGCCGGCATTGCCGGCCAACCCGGTTGCCGAGCCAGACCTGGCCAATGCCGAGAAACTCAACTTCAATTTCGAATGGGTCGGCTCGGTGTCGGTCAATGTCGAGAACGGCAAGCCGCCGAGCCTGTGGCAGATCAACGGCCAGGCCTGGGACATCACCGACAAGACCTGCGCCGACCGCCCGATTGCCAAGCTGGAAAAGGGCAAGAGCTATATTTTCGAATTGAAGAACATGACCCAGTACCAGCACCCGATCCACCTGCACGGCATGAGCTTCAAGGTGCTCGCATCCAACCGCCACAAGGTGATCCCGTATTTCACCGACACCTACCTGCTGGGCAAGAACGAACGCGCCCGTGTGGCCTTGGTGGCGGATAACCCTGGGGTGTGGATGTTCCATTGCCATGTGATCGACCACATGGAAACCGGCCTGATGGCCGCCATCGAGGTGGCGTGATGCGCCAGATTCGCCCCGCCACGATTATCGACCGCAGCCGCGACCAGGACTTTATGCGCGAAGCCCTGGCGCTCGCCGCCCAAGGCGCGGCCTTGGGCGAGGTGCCGGTGGGCGCCGTGCTGGTGCAGGACGGTGAAATCATCGGCCGCGGCTTCAACTGCCCCATCAGCGGCAACGACCCTAGCGCCCATGCCGAAATGGTCGCGATCCGCGCCGCTGCGCAAGCGATCAGCAACTATCGGCTGGTGGGCAGCACGCTGTACGTGACGCTGGAACCGTGCAGCATGTGTGCGGGGCTGATCGTGCATTCGCGGGTGGCGCGGGTGGTGTATGGCGCGTTGGAGCCGAAGGCGGGAATCGTGCAGAGCCAGGGGCAGTTTTTTACCCAGGGTTTTCTTAACCATCGGGTGTTGTTTGAAGGTGGGGTGTTGGCCGAGGAGTGTGGGGCTGTCCTCAGCGAGTTCTTCAAAGCCCGCCGAGCCAAGCCACAATCTAACTAACGCTGAAAAAACCCATGTGGGAGCGGGCTTGCTCGCGAATGCGGTGTTTCAGTCACATTATCTTTGACTGACACACCGCATTCGCGAGCAAGCCCGCTCCCACAGTTTGATCTCCCTTTATTCAAGAAGATCGGCGGGTTATTTGCGAGCGATGATCACTGCCCGCATCGGCGCCGGCAGCCCTTCGATGGTCTTGCTGTGATCTTCGGGGTCGAGGAAGTCACTGAGCGACTGGTACTTCATCCACTCTGTTCCACGCTGTTCCTCAACCGTGGTCACGCTCACATCCACACAACGCACATCACTGAAACCGGCGCGGCGCAGCCATAGCATCAACGCCGGCACCGACGGCAGGAACCACACGTTGCGCATCTGCGCGTAACGGTCTTCCGGCACCAGTACTTGTTGCTGATCGCCTTCCACCACCAATGTTTCCAACACCAGCTCGCCGCCCTTGACCAGGGTGTCCTTCAACGCCAGCAAATGCTCGATGGGCGAGCGGCGGTGGTAGAACACGCCCATGGAAAATACCGTGTCAAAGCCTTCCAGGTTCGCCGGCAAGTCTTCGAACGGGAACGGCAAGTGCCAGGCCTTGGGCTCGGACAGGTAACGCTGCACCGCCTGGAACTGGCAGAAGAACAGCCAGTTGGGGTCCACGCCAATCACGCTGTCGGCCCCGGCGCCGAGCATGCGCCACATGTAGTAGCCGTTGCCGCAGCCCACATCGAGGATGCGCTTGCCTTTGAGGTTCAGGTGCGGCGCGACCCGCGACCACTTCCAGTCCGAACGCCACTCGGTGTCCACATGCACGCCGAACAGATGGAACGGGCCTTTGCGCCACGGGCTCAGGCCCATCAAGGCGGTGTGCATTTGCTCACGGGTGGCGTCGTCGCAATCGGTATCCAGCACTAGGCCGTTGAGCAAATCTACGCTGTTGGGCTGGATCTTCGGCAGTGCGTCCAACGCACTCTGCCAGCGCTCCAGGTCGCCATGGCCTTTTTCCATCTTGCTATCGAGCTGCGCTTGCAGGCCCTGGGCCCACACGGCCAGGGGAGTGCCGACCAGGTGGCGGGCGAGGGGGGACAAATCAATCATGGCAAGGCAATCAACGAGGCAAAGTTAAGACACTGGAACCACGGCACGACTTTCGAGAACCCGGCCGCCAGCAGGCGTTCGCGGTGTTCTTCGAGGCTGTCGGGCTTCATGACGTTTTCGATGGCGCTGCGTTTCTGGGCGATTTCCAGTTCGCTGTAGCCGTTGGCGCGCTTGAAGGCGATATGCAGGTCGGTCAGCAGTGCGTGCTCTTCAACATCGTTAAAGCGCAGCTTTTCCGACAGGATCAACGCCCCGCCCGGCAGCAGCGCCTGGCGAATGCGCCCCAGCAACGCCAGGCGCTCCTGGGGGGCGATAAATTGCAGGGTGAAGTTCAGCGCCACCACCGAGGCAGGCTTGAATTGCAGGGCGAGGATATCGCCCTCGATCACCTCCACGGGCAGCAACTCCTGGAACATCGAGTCCTGGCCATTGAGGTATTCGCGGCAGCGCTCGACCATCGCGGCCGAGTTATCCACAGCGATTACCCGGCAACCCTCGGTGCGTACATGGCGACGCAGGGCTTGGGTCACGGCGCCCAGGGAAGAACCCAGGTCATACAGCACGCTACCCGGCTGGGCAAATTGCGCGGCCAGCACGCCGAGGTTTTCGACGATGGTGGGGTAACCCGGCACCGAGCGCTTGATCATGTCCGGGAACACCCGCACCACATCCTCGTTAAAGGCGAAGTCCGGCACCTGGGGCAGGGGCTGGGCGAATAGGCGATCGGGTTCTTTGCTCACGGCTGTTCCGGCGACGATGGGGGAAAGGCCGGCATTTTAGCCAAGTTGCTCCTCGGATGCGCGGGTTGTCTGATGGAAAGCCGAGGCGGTGATGCCCCACTGCCCGAGCCAGTAGGTGGCGATCAGTAAATAGGGCGCTGCCTCGAACGCCAGCACGAACCGGTTGATGCCGATCAGCGCGTCGGAAACCACAAACGACACCGCACCCGCCGCCGCCAGCCACGCCGAACGTTTGGGCACCTGGCTGCCCAGTCGCGCCAACGCACGCCAGAGCATGGCGCTGATCACCAGCGCGTAAACCACCACCGGTATCAGCAATTCTCCGAGGCCGTGGGCGATCAGGATGCTCAGCAAGATTGCGCCAACGCCGAGGGCCAGCACCAGTGGCAGCAAGGCTAAGCGCCGACAGTCACTGAAATAGGCTTTGAGATAGGCCAGATGCGCGAACAGAAACGCGCCCAGGCCAAAGATAAACAAGTCGCCCGGCCAGGCGAGCAACACGTCGCCCACCAGGGAGAAAATCAACCCCAGGCTGATCCAGCGTCGATACTCGGTGGGCGGCGCGTCATGCAGCCAACCCAGCAGCGCCAGCACCGGCAGTGGCTTGACCAGCAGGCACAGCAGCGTCGCATGGGTCGCCAAGCCATAGACAAAGGTGCCGGCGCCCATCAAGGCAAGGATCAGCCAGGGCATATCAGTTCACCGTAATGGCGCAGTCAAACGTTTCGACAGGTTCGACCTCCGGCTCCCAAGGTTGCTGGGACGTCAGGCGCAAACGCCCTTGCCCTTTGGCAAACGCCTGGAAGCGCCAGGTGGACTGGCCGCCACCGCCGATCACGCCGGATTCGGTGCTGCTGTAGACCTCGGGGCTCAAGGCGCGCAACACGCCGCCCGCGGAGTCCTGGATGGCCCAGCGGTAACCGGTGGTGGGGTTGCTGGGCAGAGTGAGGATCAGGTTTTGCCCGTTTTCAAGCTGGAGCGGGCAGGCGCTCTGGTTGTCCACGCTGACGTTTTGCTTGGGGGCACTGGCGCATCCGGCCAGCAGGGCAAGGCTCAAGGGGAGAAACAGGCGGGCAGCGGTCATGAAGGCTCCGTTAATACACGACGAAGGGGGAGCATAACCGAAGATGAGACAAGGTGTGACAAGAGGGCGTGCGGTATGGCGGCTGGCGCCATCGCGGGCAAGCCCGCTCCCACATTTGACCGCGTTGTCATCAACAACGCCGATCCCTGTGGGAGCCGGGCTTGCCCGCGATAGGGCCAATCCAGGCGCTAGAGATCTATCAGAAGAGCACCTTCGCCACATCCGCAAACCGTTTGGCAAAGTGCACCGTCATCCCTTCCTTCAAATAGTCCGGCAACTCTTCAAAGCTGCCACGGTTGGGCTCCGGCAAGATCAATTCGTGAATCTTCTGGCGCCGGGCCGCAATCACCTTCTCGCGCACCCCGCCAATCGGCAGTACATGCCCGGTCAAGGTCAGTTCGCCAGTCATCGCCACGCCTTTTTTCGGCGGTTGGTTGCGGGCCAGAGACAGCAACGCACTGGCCATGGTCACGCCGGCACTCGGGCCGTCTTTGGGGGTGGCGCCTTCTGGTACGTGCAGGTGCACGAAGGCTTCATCGAAGAACTTCGCATCGCCGCCAAACGACTTCAGGTTGGAACTGATGTAGCTGTAGGCGATTTCGGCGGACTCTTTCATTACCTCACCCAACTGCCCGGTGAGCTTGAAGCCGCGGTTGAGCGTGTGGATGCGCGTCGCTTCAATCGGCAAGGTGGCGCCGCCCATGCTGGTCCAGGCCAGGCCGGTTATCACGCCGGTGCCGGACAGCACTTGTTCATTGCGGAACACGGGCGTGCCCAGGGAGCTTTCCAAATCTTTGTTGCCGATCTTGATCACCGAGTCCGGCTCATCCAGCAGCTTGACCACCGCCTTGCGCACCAGCTTGCCCAGTTGTTTCTCCAACTGCCGCACGCCGGCCTCTCGCGCATAACCATCGATCAAGGCGCGCAAGGCACCGTCGCTGATGGTCAGGCTGTTTTTCGCCACGCCGGCTTTTTCCAATTGCTTGGGCCACAGGTGACGTTTGGCGATGGCGACTTTTTCTTCGGTGATATAGCCCGACAGGCGAATCACTTCCATGCGGTCCAGCAACGGGCCCGGGATCGAGTCCAGGGTGTTGGCGGTGCACACGAACAGCACTTTGGACAGGTCCAGGCGCAGGTCCAGGTAATGGTCGAGGAATTCGACGTTCTGCTCCGGGTCCAGGGTTTCGAGCAGCGCCGACGCCGGGTCGCCCTGGAAGCTCTGGCCCATCTTGTCGATCTCGTCGAGCATGATCACCGGGTTCATCACTTCCACGTCTTTCAACGCCTGCACCAGCTTGCCGGGCAGGGCGCCGATGTAGGTACGGCGGTGGCCCTTGATCTCGGCCTCGTCGCGCATGCCGCCGACGCTGAAGCGATAGAACGGCCGCCCCAGGGATTCGGCGATGGACTTGCCCACACTGGTCTTGCCCACGCCCGGCGGGCCTACCAGCAATACGATGGAACCGGCGACTTCGCCCTTGTAGGCGCCCACGGCGAGGAATTCGAGGATGCGGCTTTTGATGTCATCCAGGCCCGCATGGTGCTTGTCGAGTACCTTGCGCGCGTGCTTGAGGTCGAGTTTGTCTGCGCCGTACACGCCCCACGGCACCGAGGTGGCCCAGTCCAGGTAGTTGCGCGTGACGGCATATTCCGGCGAACCGGTTTCCAGGATCGACAGTTTGTTCAGCTCTTCATCGATGCGCTTCTGTGCCTGGGCCGGCAACACCTTGCCTTGCAGGCGTTGTTCGAACTGTTCGACGTCGGCGCTGCGGTCGTCCTTGGTCAGGCCCAGCTCCTGCTGGATGACCTTGAGTTGTTCCTTGAGGAAGAACTCACGCTGGTGCTCGCCGATCTTTCGGTTCACTTCGGCGGAGAGTTCTTTTTGCAGGCGCGCGACTTCCACCTCTTTGCGCAGCATGGGCAGCACTTTTTCCATGCGCTTGAGCATGGGCACGCAGTCCAGCACTTCCTGCAGCTCATTACCGGTGGCCGAGGTGAGGGCGGCGGCGAAGTCGGTGAGCGGCGACGGGTCGTTGGGGCTGAAGCGGTTGAGGTAGTTCTTCAACTCTTCGCTGTACAGCGGGTTGAGGGGCAGCAGTTCCTTGATCGCATTGATCAGCGCCATCCCGTAGGCCTTGACCTCATCGGTCGGCTCGCTGGGCTGGTGCGGGTATTCGACTTCCACCAGGTACGGTGGGCGGTGGTGCTTGAGCCAGGTCTTGATGCGCACGCGGGTCAGGCCCTGGGCCACGAACTGCAGCTTGCCGTTCTCGCGGCTGGCGTGGTGCACCTTCACCAGGGTGCCGTACAGCGGCAGGGCGGAGGTGTCGAAGTGCCGTGGGTCTTCGGGCGGCGTGTCCATGAAAAACAGCGCAAGGGAATGGTGGTCGGATTTGCTCACCAACTCCAGGGTTTCGGCCCAGGGCTCTTCATTGACGATCACCGGCAACACTTGGGCCGGGAAAAACGGCCGGTTGTGGATCGGGATGATGTAGACCTTGTCTGGCAGGTTTTGCCCAGGCAGCGCCAGGCCAGTATTGGACGAGGGGGTTTCAGCGTTTTCGGGGTCGGCGTAATCGTTGAGGTCGTAATCTGGAAATTCTTGCTGGTCGCTCATGGGGCACCTGCATCAGTAAGTATGCAGGTTAGATGGGGCGGGGTTGCGGTGGTTTCAATGGCGGGGCGTCGTTAGCAACAATTTGCATGAAATAACGGGAGAGGTGCGGCCAAGGTGGGGGAGGGAGCAAGCCTCACTCACCTTCTCAGCTGATTTTGTGCAGGTAGGCAGGCAGCGGTTGTTCGGGGAGTACCGAGAGCACTTTCAGGCGCTGCAACATGCGCTGGCTGGCCCGCTGCAAATGCTCGCGCAGGTTCAGCGCCGCAGCATCAAATGCCCCATGCAGCAACAGCTCAAGTATCAGCCGATGTTCGGTCAACATGGCAGGATCGGCGCCGATCCCCAGTAAACGGTAGAAGATTCGACTGATGATCATCGGGCTCTGGCCCTGGCGGATCAGTGCGGCGATCTTGCGGTTTTGCAGGCCGGCCAGGCAGCGCTGGTGCAAGTCTTCTTCAATTTGTTCGATGGCTTCCAGTCTGCAATGGGGGCTGGCCTGGGCGTCGAGTACGCGCTGCAACATTGCCTGGAGCAGGTCGCGGTCAAGGTCAGGCGCGCTCTGGCGCAGGGCTTCGGGCTCCAGGCAGGCACGCAGCTCGTAGTCTTCGGTGACTTCGCGGGCGGTCAAGGGCCCGGCCAGCCATTGGGAGTACGGCTCCTTTTCTACCAGGCCGCGGTCGCGCAGGCGCATCAGCGCTTCGCGCACTACGGCGCGGCTGACGCCGTAGTGGTCAGCCGCGGCTTGCTCGTCCAGGCGGTAATGGCCGAACGCGATGCAGGTGGACAGCGCCGCGCCGATCTCCTCGACAATTCGCTCGCCCAATGGCCGGGTGTCCACCAGCTCATCATCGTGGTTGAGGCCCAGGTGCCCATGACTCAAGGGCAGGCGCAGAGGCTCCATGTTTAGGCCGTCAGGATTGATCAGGTAACCGCGGCCATTGAAGCGGCAAATCAGCCCTTCGGCATGCAACAGGTCCAGCGCCTTGCGCACCGGCACACGGCTGGTGCCGAACAGTTCAGCCAGCGGCGCTTCAAGCAATACCAACCCGTGACGGGCGGTGCCGTTGACGATCGCGTCGCGCAAAATCTGGTGAATCATCGCGTAACGGGAGGCCGAGGCGGACACTGTTTTCATCTGTTTCTCTAAGTAAAAAGCTCTGGGCTTGCAGGACGCTGGCCGGGGATTCTCTCATAGATGGGCTGTCACTCTGCGCCACGTCGGCGGCACATTTTTGGGGCTGTGCAGGACAGGATGTTACTTTTCTGCACCAAAATGTATTTTATAATAAAAGATACATTATTTCATTCGGGACGCATGTCCATCCATTCGTCAATTTTTTTCACCTTATCAAAAGGTATCTAGCCCGTACCTCAGCAGATAAAACCTGAAGCGTGGGGACCACGCCTTGATGAGACTGGCACGAAAGCTGCCTTTATAAAATGTACATTTTATTAATTTGTACGTTTTAGAGGGTCATCTTGATGTCAGATGCCACTTCCATGGCCGAAGCCTTCGCCAGTGGTCGCAGTGATCCGGTGCAGGTGCTTGAGCAAGCCCTTCTTCATGCAAGCATGGCCCCCAGCGTTTTCATCTCTCTGACGGCTGAGCGTGCTCGGCGTGAGGCTCAAGCATCCGCCGCACGCTGGCGCGCCGGGCAGCCTTTGAGCCAGTTCGACGGCGTGCCTCTGGCTTGGAAAGATTTGTTCGACATGGCCGGCAGTGTCACCACGGCCGGTGCTGCCTACCGTCGCCATGCGCCGGCTGCCGTGCAAGATGCGCCCTGTGTTGAACGGTTGTGTCGCGCCGGTATGGTCAGCCTGGGCAAGACCAACCTCAGCGAACTGGCCTACTCCGGTCTGGGCCTGAACCCGCATTTCGGAACACCCCATAACCCGAGCAGCAGCGATCAGCCACGCATTCCCGGCGGTTCGTCCTCGGGGTCGGCGGTCGCCGTGGCGGCGGGCATTGTGCCGATTGCCATGGGCACCGACACCGCGGGCTCGATCCGTATCCCTGCGGCACTCAATGGCGTGGTGGGGTATCGCAGCAGTTGCCAGCGCTACAGTCGCGAGGGCGTTTTTCCTCTGGCGCACAGCCTCGACAGCCTCGGGCCGCTGACGCGCAGTGTGCGTGATGCCTTGGCCCTCGACGACGTGCTCCATGGCCGAAGCCAGCGCCATGTCGCCACTAGCCTCAAGGGCCTGCGCCTGGTCTTGGAGCAAGGCGCGCTGGAAGGTATCGAGCCGGCCGTGCGCGATAACCTGCTGCACGCCGCCGACCAGCTGAGGGCGTCTGGTGCGTTGATCGAGGTGCGCCCATCCGCCACGTTCCAGGCCACCCTGGCGCTGATCAAAGAGCACGGCTGGCTCGGTTCATTCGAAGCGTTTGCCCTGCACGAAGCCTTGCTGAAAAGCACCGACGCCGAGCAACTCGACCCCCGTGTGCGCCGCCGCCTCGAAGCCGCACGCGCGCTGCCGGCCAGTCAACGCCTGCACGTGATCGACGCGCGTCGGCGGCTGCAACAGCAATTGCTCGATGACCTCGACGGTGCCCTGTTGATAACACCGACCGTCGCCCACGTCGCCCCGCCTTTGGCAGCGTTGGAGGCCGACGACGAGCTGTTCGTCACCACCAACCTCGCCACCCTGCGCCTGACCATGCCGGGCAGTTTGCTCGACATGCCAGGCGTCAGCTTGCCCAGCGGCCGCGACGCCCTGGGCTTGCCCACCGGGTTGCTGCTCAGCGCCCCGACTGGCGAAGACGCACGCCTGTTAGGCGCGGCGTTGGCCGTTGAATCCGTACTGACTCGTTAAGGAGACACACCATGGCTAAAGATATTCTCTGTGCATTTGGCGTTGACGTGGACGCCGTCGCCGGTTGGCTCGGTTCCTATGGCGGCGAAGATTCGCCCGACGACATCTCCCGTGGCCTGTTCGCCGGTGAAGTCGGCGCGCCGCGCCTGCTCAAATTGTTTGAACGCTACGGCTTGCGCACCACCTGGTTTATCCCGGGCCACTCGATGGAAACCTTTCCCGAGCAGATGAAGGCTGTGGCCGACGCTGGCCACGAAATCGGTGTGCATGGCTACAGCCACGAAAACCCCATCGCCATGACCGCCGAGCAAGAAGAGATCGTGCTCGACAAATCCATCGACCTGATCACCCAGGTCACCGGCAAACGTCCCACCGGCTACGTTGCGCCATGGTGGGAATTCAGCAAGGTCACCAACGAGCTGCTGCTGAAAAAAGGCATCAAGTACGACCACAGCTTGATGCACAACGACTTCCACCCCTACTACGTGCGCAAGGGGGATAGCTGGACCAAGATCGACTACAGCCAGCACCCCGACACCTGGATGAAGCCTTTGGTGCGCGGCGAAGAAACCGACCTGGTGGAGATCCCGGCGAACTGGTACCTGGACGACCTGCCGCCAATGATGTTCATCAAGAAAGCCCCCAACAGCCACGGCTTCGTCAACCCGCGCCATCTGGAAGAAATGTGGCGTGACCAGTTCGACTGGGTCTACCGCGAACACGAACATGCCGTGTTCACCATGACCATCCACCCCGACGTGTCTGGCCGCCCGCAAGTGCTGTTGATGCTGGAGCGCTTGATCGAACACATCCAGAGCCATGCCGGCGTGCGCTTCGTCACCTTCAACGAAATCGCCGACGATTTTATTCGCCGCCAACCGCGTACCTGACGTCCACCCGGTAGGCGCGAGCTTGCTCGCGAAGGTCGTCAACGATAACGCAGGCCACCTGGTTTTACGCAGTGCCTGTGCGTTCTTCGCGAGCAAGCACGCTCTTACAGAAGGGCAACCCCTATCCCTTGAGGCGCGATTCATGTCTATCTACAACAAGCTTGACCTGACTGGCTGGAAACCCCGGCAACTGACATCCAAGGAAGTGCGCTTTGCCACCTGGATCGCGTTTTTTGCCTGGGTGTTTGCGGTGTATGACTTCATTCTGTTCGGCACCTTGCTGCCGGAAATTGGCCGGCACTTCGGTTGGGGTGAAGTCGAGCAAGCTGAGATTGCGACCTGGGTGGCAGTGGGCACGGCGGTGGTGGCCTTTGCCATTGGCCCCGTGGTCGATAAATTGGGGCGGCGCACCGGCATTATCTTCACCGTGGCCGGCTCCGCGTTGTGCTCGGCACTCACCGCCATTGGCGGCGCGTGGGGCAAGTCGCCGCTGATTCTGATCCGTTCGTTGGGCGGCCTGGGTTATGCCGAGGAAACCGTCAACGCCACCTACTTGAGCGAACTGTATGGCGCCTCAGAGGATCCGCGGCTGACCAAGCGGCGCGGGTTTATCTACAGCCTGGTGCAGGGCGGCTGGCCGGTCGGTGCATTGATCGCCGCAGGTTTGACCGCGCTGTTGCTGCCGATTGTCGGCTGGCAGGGCTGCTTTATCTTCGCCGCCGTCCCGGCCATTGTGATCGCGATCATGGCGCGCAAGCTCAAGGAGAGCCCGCAGTTCCAGATCCACCAGCGCATCAGTCAACTGCGCAAAAGCGGTGCGGTAAAAGAAGCACAGAACGTCGCTGAAACTTACGGCGTGGACTACGACGAGCACAGCAAAGCCGGCCTCAAAGCCGCGTTCCGTGGCCCGGCGCGCCGTGCCACCCTGGTGATCGGTGCCGCGCTGCTGCTCAACTGGGCGGCCATCCAGGTGTTCAGCGTGTTGGGAACGTCGGTCATTGTCAGCGTGCACCACATCTCGTTTGAGAATTCGCTGATCATCCTGGTGCTGTCGAACCTGGTGGGTTACTGCGGCTACCTCAGCCACGGCTGGATGGGCGACAAGATCGGCCGCCGCAATGTGATCGGCCTTGGCTGGATGCTCGGCGGCCTGGCGTTCGCCGGCATGCTGTTTGGGCCCAGCAATATGCCGATGGTGGTCGGGCTGTATAGCCTGGGCCTGTTCTTTTTGATCGGACCGTACTCGGCGGCGCTGTTTTTTATCAGCGAAAGTTTTCCCACCAGCATCCGCGCCACCGGCGGCGCGATCATCCATGCCATGGGCCCGATTGGTGCAGTGATCGCAGGCTTTGGTGCCACCCAAGTATTGGCCGCCGGCAGTGACTGGCAGACCGCCGCGCTGTGGTTCGGTGCGTTGCCGTGCTTCCTGTCCGGAGCCCTGATGTTCGCCGCGCGCCACGTACGCCCGGAAACTGTCCAGTAAGGAGTGTTCGATGAAACGCAAAGTTGCCTTGATTACCGGTGCCGCCAGCGGCATCGGCCAAGCCCTCGCCGTGGCATATGCGCGCAATGGCGTGGCGGTGGTGGGCGGGTATTACCCGGCTGACCCCCATGACCCGCAGGACACCGTGTCGCAGGTGCAAGCGGCGGGCGGCGAGTGCGTGATGCTGCCCTTGGACGTGGGCAATAGCGCCTCGGTTGACGCCCTGGCCGAGCAGGCCGTGCAGCATTTCGGACGCCTGGATTACGCGGTGGCCAACGCCGGGTTGTTGCGCCGCGCGCCGTTGCTGGAGATGACCGACGCGCTGTGGGACGAGATGCTCAATGTCGACTTGACCGGGGTAATGCGCACCTTCCGCGCCGCGACTCGGCACATGAACGAAGGCGGTGCGCTGGTGGCGATATCGTCGATTGCCGGTGGGGTGTATGGCTGGCAGGAACACAGCCATTACGCGGCGGCCAAGGCCGGCGTGCCGGGGCTGTGTCGTTCATTGGCGGTGGAGTTGGCGCCCTTGGGGATTCGCTGCAATGCGGTGATTCCCGGCTTGATCGAGACGCCGCAGTCGTTGGATGCGCAGAACTCGTTGGGGCCTGAGGGCCTGGCGAAAGCGGCGCGGGCGATCCCGCTGGGGCGAGTCGGGCGGGCGGATGAGGTGGCGTCGCTGGTGCAGTTCTTGACCAGTGATGCGTCGAGCTACCTGACGGGCCAAAGCATTGTGATCGACGGTGGCCTGACCGTGCGCTGGCCGGACTGACGTGCTCAACCTAAATGTGGGAGGGGGCAAGCCCCTCCCACAGGGAACCGTGTTTTTTCAGGAGTTTTTATGAGTCAACTCACTCACCGCCGCGCCGTCATCACCGGCGCCGGCAGCGGCATCGGTGCCGCCATCGCCCGCGCCTACGCCACCGAAGGCGCACGCCTGCTGCTGGCCGACCGTAATGCCGCGAGTCTGGCTGAAACCGCGATCACCTGCCGCAACCTGGGGGCCGAGGTGGTCGAATGCCTGGCCGACGTCGGCAGCGTCGAAGGCGCCCAGGCCAGTGTCGACCGCTGCGTCGAACACTTTGGCGGCATCGACATCCTGGTCAACAACGCCGGCATGCTCACCCAGGCGCGTTGTGTCGACCTGAGCATTGAGATGTGGAACGACATGCTGCGCGTCGATCTCACCAGCGTCTTTATCGCCAGCCAGCGCGCCTTGCCGCATATGCTTGCGCAGCGCTGGGGGCGGATCATTAACGTTGCCTCGCAACTGGGTATCAAGGGCGGCGCCGAGCTGACCCATTATGCTGCAGCCAAGGCCGGGGTGATCGGCTTTACCAAATCCCTGGCATTGGAAGTGGCCAAGGACAATGTGCTGGTCAACGCCATCGCCCCCGGGCCCATCGAAACGCCGTTGGTGGGCGGCATCAGCGACACCTGGAAACGCGCCAAGGCCGCCGAGCTGCCGCTGGGCCGCTTCGGCCTGGCGGATGAAGTCGCGCCGGTGGCGGTACTGCTGGCCAGCGAGCCCGGCGGCAACCTGTTCGTGGGCCAGACCCTGGGGCCGAATTCCGGCGACGTCATGCCATGAGCGGGGTGTAGCCATGTGTGGACTCTGCGGGCTGTTGGGTGAAGACCTGCATTGGAGCGACCCTTTGGGCGACGCCTTGCCGCGACGGCGTGAGCGCCTGCGCCGCATTGCGGCGATCAACCAGGTGCTGGCGGTGTTCCGGCTCAAGGTCGAAGACTTTCAAGGTGCCTCTTACCTGCTAATCGGTGCCACCGGTAAACAGGCACTGGCGAGCGGTTTAGACCCACTCTGGCAAGCAGCTGAAAGCATGCTGGGGCGGCCCTTGGATCCCCTCGATCCCACCCTGCTCGACCATTTGGAACACAACCCATTGTAGGCGCGAGCGTGCTCGCGAAAAACGTTAACGATAACGCGCTGCCTGGATGAACGCGGCGCTCTCAGGTTTTTCGCGAGCAAGCTCGCTCCTACAGTGAGTGGAGGTAGAAAATGAGCATCGCCCTGAATGTAATCACCGGCTTCCTCGGCAGTGGCAAAACCACTTTGCTTACCCGCCTGCTGCAAGGCGAGAGCCTCGGTGACACCGCTTTGCTGATCAATGAATTCGGCGACGTCGGGATCGATCATCTGCTGGTGGAAGAGGTCGCGCCCGACACCGTGCTGCTGCCCAGCGGCTGCGTGTGCTGCTCGATTCGCGGTGAGTTGAAAGATGCGCTGCTTGGCCTGCTGCAGCGTCGCGAGCGCGGGGAGATTCCGGCGTTCAAACGGGTGATCCTGGAAACCACCGGCCTGGCCGACCCGGCGCCGATCCTTGCAACTTTGAACAACGACATGCAGTTGCGCGGGCGCTTTCATATCGGCCTGGTCATCACGCTGGTCGATGCCAGCCATGCCGCTCTGCAAGAGCGCCTGCACCCGGAGTGGTTGGCGCAAGTGGCGGCAGCGGATCGTTTGCTGCTGAGCAAGACCGACCTGGTCGACGACTGCGAGCCCCTGCGCACGCACCTGCGGGCCCTCAACGCCGGTACTCCGATCCTCGATACCCAGGCTGTCCACAGCGGTGAGCAACTGCTGCTGGGGGAAGGCTTGCGCAGCGCCGAGCCGGCCCTGGAAGTCAGCCGCTGGCAACTGCATCAAACCACCACGGCCTGCCACGGCGCCGCGCAGGTGTGCTGTTTGACCTTCGATCAGCCGCTGGACTGGGTCGGTTTCGGGGTGTGGCTGTCGATGCTGCTAAGATGCCACGGCGAACGAATCCTTCGTGTCAAAGGGCTGCTCAACGTGAACGCCAGTAACGCTCCCATCGTCATTCATGGCGTGCAGCACTGCCTGCATACCCCGACCCATTTGCCCGCGTGGCCGGGAAGCGACCGGCAATCGCGGTTGGTGTTTATTTTGCGCGGCCTTGACCCGGCATTGTTGCGCCGCTCCTTTGAGGTGTTCTCCCGGCGGTTCGCGGCATGATCACCTTACGCGTCCTCGGCACTTCCGTGACCCTGCTCGAAACGTTGCGTAGACGCGCCGAGCAGGAGTTGGGCATTCGCCTGGTGTACCAAGTGCATGACGTCGAGCAGGCCCAGCGCATTGCAGTGATGCAGCCCGATAGCTACGACCTGTATGACCAATGGTTCCATAACGTGGACTTTGTGTGGCCGGCGCGGGCGATTCAGCCCATCGACACGCGGCGTATCGCCCTGTGGCACGAGATCAATGACCTGCCCAAGCGCGGCCGCCTCTCGGCCGATGACCGCCTGGGCGGCGGCAGTGTGCCCAGTGAGCGGCTGTTCGTGCAGCACGATGGCAGCCTGGGCAGCACCGTCACTGAGCGCATCAGTATGTTGCCGTTGACCCACAACGCCGACAGCTTCGCCTACCGCCCTGAACGTTTGCCCGATGGTTTCTGTCATGGCAATGAAAGCTGGGGCTGGTTGCTCGACCCGGCCTGGGGCGCCCGCACTGCGCTGCAAAGCGACGCCGCCATCGGCGCCCTGGATGCAGCGTTGGCAGTGCAGGGCGCCGGCCTCGCCACGTTCAAGGACATCGGCAACATGAGCATCGAAGAGATCGACGTGCTGGCCGACATTCTGGTGCGCAAGCAGAAACAAGGGCACTTCGCCGCGTTCTGGTCGGATGATGAAGAGGCCGCGCAATTGATGCTCAGCCCGAGCATCGATATCCAGAGCCTTTGGTCGCCGACCTTGATGCGTCTGCACCGCGCGGGGGTGAAATACCGCTTGGCCGTGCCTCGCGAGGGCTACCGCGCCTGGTTCGGCGGCCTGTCCCTGTCACGGCATGCCAAGGGGCCGGTGCTGGATGCGGCCTACGCATATTTGAATTGGTGGCTGTCCGGCTGGCCTGGCGCGGTGATGGCCCGCCAGGGTTACTACATCGGCAACCCGGCGCGTACGCGAGACCACTTGAGCAGTGCCGAATGGGATTACTGGTACGCGGGCAAACCCGCGCGCGAAGAGTTGCTGGGCAGCGATGGCTTGCCGTTGATTGATATTGGAGAGGTGCGCGATGGAGGCTCTTATGAGCAACGCATGGGGCATATTGCGGTGTGGAACTCGGTGATGGATGAACACAACTATCTGGTGAGGCGTTGGGGGGATTTCATGCGGGCACGAGGTAACTAGTCGGCTTGGTGAAAATCGAGTCAATAATGTGACGCTAAACCCCCTCTATTTATTGGGTTTACTTATCCCCAGTCCCAGCTAACCTGCTTTAATAAAATCCCCCATAAAAAAGGATGTTTTTTTGACGCCGGTTAGCAGTCGGCAGGGACGCGTATGACATCAGGAAAGCACGGCCAAGAGCGACGAGCACGGCCCGAGGGTACGGCCATGCACTGGCGCCACACGTTTCAGACCCGTATTGCCGGGGTGCTGGCGCTGTTGTTGTTGGTGGTCGTGGCCGCCACCTATTTTGCCGTGAAGGCCGCCACCACCCGCGCGGTGGAGAACCAGGCCGACGTACAGCTGAACACGGGGCGGCAGGTGTTCGAGCGCCTGCTGGACCTGCGCGGGCGGCGCTTGCAGTACGGGTTGGACTGGCTCACCGCCGATGGGCCGTTCAAGCAGGCGGTGGCCGGTGGTCGCACGGTGCCGATCCTGGAGGCGCTGGGCACCCATGGTACCGGGGTCAGTTCCAGCGAAGTGGTGGTGCTGGGCCTGGATGACAGGGTCATGGTCAGTACCCTGCTGGTGCAGACGCGAGGCCAGTTGTTCCCATATGCCGATGCCTTGCGCAAGGCGCGGCGCAGCGGCCAGCAAATGTTGATCGTCGCCATGGCCGGGCGCCCCTATTTGCTGGTGCAAAAAGATGTGCTCGGGCCTGTGCCTATCGCCCGCGTGGTCATGGGCTTTCCCATGGATACGCAATTTGCCCATGAACTGCGTTCCATGAGCAACCTGGAGGTGTCGTTCCTCAGCGTGCAGGACGGCCATCTGGGGCAACTGTTCACCACCCACCCTGGCAATTGGCGCCCAAGCATCGTCAGCCTCTTGCATGGCACGCAGGTCGATCCCGAGGCGAAGATCCAGCTGTTCCATGGCCAGCGTGTGCTCAGCCAGGTGTTGCCCTTGGCCAATAGCGGCGAGGGCGATGAAGTGCGCGTGTTGCTGCAAAGCCCGCTGGACCATGCGCTGGAATCCTTCGCGCCGCTGGACCGGCAGTTCATGGGGATTGCCCTGGGGGTGCTGCTGGTGTCCCTGGCGGTGGCGTTATTCCTGGCGCGGCGCGTGTCACGCCCGCTCAATGCGCTGGTGCAAGCCGCTGAACGGATCGGGGCCGGTGACTACCGCACCCCGGTGCGGGTGCGTAGCCACGACGAGTTCGGCCTGCTGGCGCGTGCGTTCAATGCCATGCAAAGCGGCATCGCCCTGCGCGAACGGCAACTGGCCCACAATGCCTTGCATGACCCGCTCACCGGCCTGCCCAACCGCGCCCTGGCCATGGAGCGCCTGGGCAGTGCGATCAGCGCGAGGCGGCCGGTGGTATTGCTGTACGTAGGCATTGAAAACTACCGGCTCATCAACGAAGGGTTTGGCCCCGAAGGGGTCGAGCACATGTTGTGCGAGGCCAGCCGCTGCTTGTCCAGCAGCCTGTTGGCCAGCGACACCGCCGCGCGCATCGCCGGCAGTGAGTTTCTGTTGTTGCTGGAAAACACCGAGATCGACTCTGCCGTAGCCCGCGCCGACCAGTTGCATGGGGCATTGACCGAACCCCTGCGCTTCGGCAATGACGAAGTGCGCCATGAGGTGAGCATCGGCATCGCCGCGTACCCTGCTGACGGGCAGCAGGTGGAAGAATTGATCAACCGCGCGGCCATCGCCCGGCACGACGCGGCCAACCTGCCGGGGCATTTGCAGATCTACCAACCGGACCGCGACCTGGCCTACCAACGTCAGATCAGCCTGATTCGCGACCTGCGCCGCGCCGTGATCGAAGGCGAGTTGTTCCTGTGCTACCAGCCCAAGCTTGACCTGCGGCACGGGCACGTGAGCCAGGCCGAAGCCTTGCTGCGCTGGCAACACCCTACGCTGGGGCAAGTGTCCCCCGCAGAGTTCATTCCCCTGGCCGAACGCACCGGCAGCATGGGCGCCCTGACCCTGTGGGTGATCGAGGAAGCCATCCGCCAGATTGCCGAATGGGCGCAGCGTGGGCTGGTTATCCAACTGTCGGTGAATATCTCGGTGAACGACTTGGCGGATGATGACTTGGCCATTCGCGTTACCGCGCTATTGGCTCAATACCACGTGAGCGCCGAGCATTTGATTTTTGAAATCACCGAGAGCGCCATCATGCACAACCCGCAGCAGGCCCTCAGCGTGCTGGAGCAGTTGCGCAACTGCGGGATCAGCCTGTCGGTGGATGATTTCGGCACCGGTTACTCCTCCCTCGCACAGCTGCAGCGCCTGCCGGTGCAAGAACTGAAGATCGACCAGTCCTTTATACGCAACCTCGACAGCACCAGCGGCGACGGCGTGATCGTGCGTTCCACCATCGAGATGAGCCATAGCCTGGGGCTCAAGGTGGTGGCCGAGGGCGTGGAGTTCGAACACAGCCTCACCTTGCTCAAACGCTGGAGCTGCGACACCGCCCAAGGCTACCTGATCAGCCGGCCGCTCAATGCCCTGGCGTTCGAGCGGTGGATGCGGCGTGAGCGGGTGCCTACTTAGACCAGTGTTTGCAGTCGCGCCCACAACCTTTGGACATGCTGGCGTTCGGTGCCCAGCGCACCGATAGACACCCGCACCATCCAGCGCTCATTGAGGAGGGCGGGGGTGACGTAGGCATCGCCTGACTGGTTGAGTTTTTCTGCCCAGGCTCGGGTGTGAGTATCCAGGGCCTGACCTTCCAACCCCGGCGGTTCGTGGCGAATGCACAGGGTTTGCAAGGCGGGCGTGGCCACCAGTGTCCAGTGTTCAGTGGCTTCGATCTGCTCTGCCAGCCAGCGCGCATTGGCCAGGTCTCGCCGCAGCCGCGCTTGCAGGCCGCTGACGCCTTGCTCGCGTATCAGAAACCACAACTTCAAGGCGCGAAAGCGGCTGCCCAGGGAAATCCGCCAGTCACGGTAGTTTCGCACTTGGCCGTCTGCGCTGGACTGCAGGTAGCTCGGGTTGGTGGTCATGATGCGAATCAAATGCTCGGGGTCGCGCACGAAGTACACCGAGCAATCGAAGGCCGCGCCCAGCCATTTGTGCGGGTTGAGCACCAGCGAGTCGGCCTTTTCGATGCCATCCCACAGGGCCCGGCATTCCGGCAGGATCATTGCCGCGCCAGCCATGGCCGAGTCCACGTGCAGCCACAGGCCATGGCGTTGGGTGAGGTCGCCAATCGCATCCAGAGGGTCGATCGCCATGGCGGCCGTGGTGCCGGTGGTGGCAATCACCACGCAGGGGGTGTTGCCGGCGGCCAGGTCCTGTTCGATGGCCTGCGCCAGTGCCTGGGGCGACATTGCATTGTGTGCATCGGTGGCGATGGTGCGGATATGGTTCTGGCCGAACCCGGCCAGGATCGCCGCCTTGTTGACCGAGCTGTGGGCATGGGCTGAGGTGTAGACGATCAAGGGCGCGCCGCTGTTTTGCAGGCCGTTGTGCATCAGCGCGTAATCGGAGCTGCGTTCCCGGGCGCTGATAAGCGCCACCAGGGTGGAGGTGGACGCCGAGTCCTGAATCACACCGCTCCATGTGTTGCCCAGGCCGAGCATGTCGCGCAGCCAGTCGGTGGTGACTTCCTCGATTTCGGTGAGGGCCGGGCTGGATTGCCAGGACAACCCAATCACACCCAGGCCGGTGCTCAGGCAATCGCCCAGCACTGAGGACAGTTCCACATTGGAAGGGAAGAACCCGAAGAAACTGGGATGCTGCCAATGCAGCAAGCCGGGCATGATCAGTTTTTCGACGTCGCCCATGATCTGTTCGAAGGGTTCGGCGGTGTCAGGCGGGCTGGCCGGCAGGGCAGCTTTGATCTCGCCAGGCTGGGTGGTGGGCTGCACGCCGCGTTGTTCGATGTTCTGTCGGTAGTCTGCAATCAGGTCGATCATGGCATAGCCATGTTGGCGGAATTCTTCGGGGGTCATAGATAAACGTCCATGTGCACGAGCGATAAAAGTATTAGCACCAGAAGTAAAACGGTTCACCGGGGGTATAGCCGATAAACGACTGCATGCTGACGCGTTTTCCCGAATCAAACCCGCAGATGGCGTGGGGGCGGCGGGTATTGATCAGCACCAGTTCGTTCTGGCGCGGGCGGATGCGCAGCGGTTTTTGTAAACACTGTTCGGGCAGTTGGGCACCCTCGAAGCGCTGGACCTGGTCATAGCTAAAGGCTTGGGTATCCCAGATGATCAATTCGCCTCCCGAAGGCGGCGTTTCAAGATAGATATTGGCGCTGAATTGCTGCTGCAACTCAGCGATTGAACGGGGCAGACAATCCACATGGGGCACCGTTTCCGAGAGGTGCGCCGTCTCCGGGAACATGACGCGGATGATCCCGCAAAACATCGGTTGGCCCTGGAACGCAGCGGCTGTTGCACCTTGCGGCCAGAGCGCCTGGAACTGTTCCATCAGCTGTTGAATGGGCGGTTTTTGCGGTGCACAGAGGCTGTCGATAAGGCCACGCATACGGGCCGCGTCAGCATAATATTTCTCTTGGGCATCACTGCCGGCGGCCTTGCCGTACGTGGAGTTGAACGGGGTGCCCCAGCGATGCACACCATAGAAGTGCTGAACCACGCGCCCCTCTTCGTAGGTTTCATGGCCGTAGTGTTCCAGGGTGGCGGTGTCGTCGATGGCCTGAATCAACCGTGCGCTGGTGGTTGCGTTGGCAAATTCAGGTACGCGAATGGCAAGCACTTCGCCACTGATGAGTTTTTTCAGAGTGGCAGTAGTGAGGTGTTCAAGTTCCAGGATTTTTGTGGGGGTGGAAAGAATCGGTTTTGTAGCGACATGGTCCGTCATGCAGTGAAGCTCCCTTTAAAGTGTTATCCGTACGCCTTTTTGTATTACGCAGGGCGTGCGCTCTAAATTAGTTTTAAAGGGCAGAGGGGAAACCGCCGGGGCATTTTCGACAGGCAAAAAAAAGCGGCTGCCCATTTGGGCAGCCGCCTTTGTTTTACCGCCAGTGCTACTTAATCCGGCAGTTTGAACGCCATTACATAATCACCCTGCTTGGTGCCCAGGGAACCGTGACCGCCCGCCATGACCAGCACGTACTGCTTGCCGTCCTTGCCGGTGTAGGTCATCGGGGTGGTTTGCGCGCCTGCAGGCAGGCGGCCTTCCCATAGTTGCTTGCCGTTTTTCACGTCATAGGCACGCAGGTACTGGTCCAGGGTGCCGCTGAGGAACGCAACGCCACCGGCGGTGGTGAACGTACCGCCCAGGCTAGGCACGCCCATGGTCAGCGGGATTGGAACCGGCGAGCTGTCACGCACGGTGCCGTTTTTGTGCATCCAGATGGTCTGGTGGGTGGTCAGGTCGACCGCGGCCACGTAGCCCCATGCCGGTGCCTGGCACGGCAGGCCCATCGGCGACAGCAACGCCTCAAGGATCACACCATACGGCGCGCCTTTGTTCGGCTGCACGCCTTCGGTTTCGCTGACGCGTGGGCCTTGCTTGGCGATGTCGGCCGCCGGGATCAGCTTGGATTTGAACGCCATGTAGCTTGGGTTCACGAAGGCGATCTGGCGCACTGGGTCAACCGAGATGCCGCCCCAGTCGAACACGCCGAAGTTGCCTGGGTACACGATCGAACCTTGCAGGGACGGCGGCGTGAACGGGCCGTCGTAGCGCATGGATTTGAAGTCGATCCGGCACAGCATCTGGTCGAACGGTGTCACGCCCCACATGTCGCGTTCTTTCAACGGCGGCGGCATGAAGTTCAGGTCGGACTTGGGTTGGGTAGGGGAGGTGCGGTCGCCCGCCACTGCGCCCTGTGGCACCGGAATCTCATTGACGGGCACCACTGGCTGGCCAGTGGCGCGGTCGAGCACGTAGATGCTGCCTTGCTTGGTCGACGCCATCACGGCCTGCTTCACGCCCGCAGCGGTCTTGATGTCGATCAGCGAAGGCTGGCCGCCCACGTCCATGTCCCACAGGTCGTGGTGGGTGAACTGGAAGGTCCACTTCACGTGGCCGGTGTCGATGTCCAGGGCGGTCAGGCCCGCGGCGTACTTCTCGGAGTCATCGGTACGGTCGCCGCCGTACTGGTCGGGCATCTGGTTGCCCATCGGCAGGTAGAGCATGCCGAGTTTTTCATCCACGGCGAACATGGACCACATGTTCGGCGAGTTGCGGGTGTAAGTCTTGCCTTCGGCCAACGGGGTGGTGTCGTCCGGGTTGCCGCTGTCCCAGTTCCACACCAGCTTGCCGGTGTGCACGTCGAACGCACGGATCACGCCGCTTGGCTCGTCGATGGAAACGTTGTCGGTGACGTGACCGCCGATCACGACCAGGTTCTTGGTCACGGCCGGTGGCGAGGTGGAGTAGTAACCGCCTGGGGCGAAGCTGCCGATGTTGGCACGCAGGTCGACCTGGCCTTTGTCACCGAAGTCTTCGCACATCTTGCCGGTGTCGGCGTTCAGGGCGATCAGACGGGTGTCTGCGGTCGGCACGAAGATGCGTTTCGGGCAGGCATTCGGTGCGGCGGCCGGGCTGGCTGTGCCAGTCGGGCTTTGCTCGGAAGCGTAGGCAGCGTCATCGTGGTACGACACGCCACGGCAGGTCATGTGCGCCCAACCTTTGAAGCTCTCAGCACCCTGGGTGGTGATCTTCGGGTCGAAACGCCAGATTTCCTTGCCGGTGTCCGGGTCCAGGGCAATCACTTGGCTGTGCGGCGTACACACGTAGAGCATGCCGTTGACCTTCAGCGGGGTGTTTTCCGCGGTGGTTTCACCGGGATCGCCCGGGCCAGGGATGTCGCCAGTGCGATAGGTCCACGCCGGCACCAGTTTGTGGGCGTTTTCCGGGGTGATCTGTGCCAGTGGCGAGTAACGGTCACCGAAGGCCGAACGGCCATAGGAATTCCAGTCGCCATCGGCTTGAGTTGGCGCAGCGCTGGCCATACCCGGTACCGCATCGCGGTCCAGTTGGCCGGTCTTGACCATTTCACCTGGGTTGGTGAATTGGCTGGCCAGGGCGGTAGCGCCCGCCAGCACCACGGCCACACTCAGGGCGCCAGTGCCCAGCGGCGCGGCTTGGCCACGCAGCAACGGACGGCGAAACCACGGCAGCAGCATGACGATGCCCAGGGCGAACAACAGGGCCAGGCGCGGCACCAACTGCCACCAGTCCAGGCCGACTTCCCACAGTGCCCACACGGTGCTGGCGAACAACACCAGTGCGTACAGGCCCAGCGCAGCGCGGCGGGTGGCCAGCAGCAACACGCCGGTCAGGGTGATGCCGATACCGGCGAGCAGGTAGTACAGCGACCCGCCGAGCATGCTCAGCTTGACGCCGCCAGCCAGCAAGGCCAGCCCCATGATCAGCAGCAAGACGCCTAGCAGCCTGGGCAGCAGGCGGCTTGGGCTTGAAGCACCATCAGTGCTCATAGTGTGTTTCTCCGTGACGTTGGAATAATTATGTAACCCCGTGCTTCACTGTAGATGACGATTCGGCACGGGCTTGGTTCATCGTTATTTTTGAGTTTTTCTGTGGATAACCGGGTTATCCACAGGCAGGCAACAGATTCCCCGGCGCAGGTCGGTTTAAGACAGCGCTGTCTTTGTGTGAAGGGAAATTCGGCAAATGGGATCAACCCGGAGGTGAAGCGTTTCAGATTGTTGCGAAGGATAATGCGGCGGGGCGTTTTGAGAAAGGGTGAATCGCAAGATGCATCATTTCAGTTTTGGTAACAGTGACAGATAGTCGCTGCAAAAATAGGGGTTGGGCACGCCCCCCCTGTAGGAGCGAGCTTGCTCGCGAAAAACACCCAGGCGCCACGTTTATTCAGGAAGCGCGCGTTATCGTTGGCGTTTTTCGCGAGCAAGCTCGCTCCTACAGGGGGTTGAGGTGACGGTTAGAAGGTGGTGCGAACGCCGAACTGCACACTGCGCCCCGGCGCCGGCGCGATGTCGCGCAGGATCGAGCTGGCATAGCGCACGGTCTGGTTGGTCAGGTTTTCACCGTTGACGAAGGCCAGCCACTGGCTGCCGCCCACATTGAAGCGATACCCCGCGCTGGCGCCAAGGGTGGTGTAGCCGTCGGTGCCGCTTTCGTTATCCGGCACACGCCCTTGGCCTGCCGCATGTTCCACGTCGATACGCGCCTGCCAGCGGTCCAGTTCCCACAGCAGGCCGCTGCTCATGCGCAGGGGCGCAATGCGTGGCAAGGCTTCGCCGGTGTCCAGGTTGGTGGCGCGGGTATAGTCGCCCGACAGTTCCAGCGCAAACTTGCCGTAGGCGCCTTCGCCGAGCTTCCAGTGATCCTGGGCTTCGAAGCCGGCAAAACGTGCGCGCACGCCAGAATATTCATACTCGGGAATACCACCCGCGTCCTCTTCGCCTTCATCGTTCAGGGTGCGACCCGTGCCCAACAAACCGATGTAATTGGAGAAGTGGCTGTAGAACACGCCGAAGCTGCCCTTGTGGGTGCCATTGTCAAAGCGCAGGGCCAGGTCGCTGGACACGGCCTTTTCTTTCT
This sequence comes from Pseudomonas sp. FP215, assembly GCF_030687795.1. Classification (NCBI taxonomy): domain Bacteria; kingdom Pseudomonadati; phylum Pseudomonadota; class Gammaproteobacteria; order Pseudomonadales; family Pseudomonadaceae; genus Pseudomonas; species Pseudomonas sp. FP215. The sequence goes on along the minus strand of NZ_CP117447.1, from coordinate 4,891,197 downwards.
TCAGGTTGGCATCGCCCAACTCATAGGTACCGGTAGCGACGTGGGCGCCGTTGGCGTACAGCTCGTAGAAGGTCGGCGCACGTTCGGTGTAGCCCAGGGTGGCGGCCAGGGACCAGATCGGCGTGAGGGTGTACACCGCGCCGGATGACAGGCTGCCGGCGGTGAAGTTACTGCTCTTGTCGGCATTGGCAAAACGCTCGTTGCCTTTGGCGTTCGGGTCGACGCTGGTGTGTTCCAGGCGTGCGCCGAGGCTGAGTTTGAGGCGCTCGGTGGCTTGCATTTCTTCGAGGACAAACAGCGCGCCGGCGTTGGTGTCGGTCTGCGGTACGAAGGCTTCTTCGCCCAAGGCCGAGAACTCGTTGCGGGTCACTTGGGCGCCGACCACGCCATCGAACGGGCCAATGGGCTGGTGACGCGCTTCTACCCGCGCTTCATAGCCTTTGTTCTTGAAGGTGGTGCCGGTTTCGCCGCCTTCGATTTCGCGGTGTTCGTAGTCGGTGTAACCGGCGTCGAGTTTCACCGAGGTAAACGGCCCTTGCAGGTTGCGGATCTCGGACGCAAAGGCGTAGTGGTCCTGTTTCATGCGGATGCGCACATCCTGCTCGGCGGGTGAGCCGTAGTTACTGTCGTAATTGCTGTAGGACAGCCCGGCATAACCATCGTCCCAGGTGTAGGAGCCGCCCACCGCACCGCCGTCCTGGCGCCCATTGCTGTTGCCCAGGCGCCCGTTTTTGCCGGGGCCGTTCTCGCTCTCCGGGGCATGCCGGCTGCGCGCATAACCTGGGATTTTCAGGTCGTTGAACTCGCGCGCATTGGCGTCCAGATGCAAGGCGAAGGTGCCGTTGCCGGCTTCCAGCTTGCCTGCGCTGCTTCGGGTGGTATCGGCGCCGCCGTAGCGCAACTCGCCAGCGCCATGGATGCCCTCGATGGCCTCGGTGGGGATGCGATTGTCGAAGGTATTGACCACCCCACCGATGGCGCTGCCGCCATACAGCAGGGCGGCCGGGCCGCGCACGATTTCAATGCGGTCAACGTTGATCGGGTCCAGCGGCACCGCGTGGTCGTAGGACAGCGACGAGGCATCCAACGCCCCCACACCGTTGCGCAGGATACGAATACGGTCGCCATCCTGGCCGCGAATGATCGGGCGGCTGGCCCCCGGGCCAAAGTACGAAGACGACACGCCCGGCTGCTTGTTCAGGGTTTCACCGAGGCTGCCTTTTTGTTGCAGGGTCAGGTCATCGCCTTCCAGCACGGTGGTGGGCGAGGCCAGCTGTTCGCTGCCCAGCGGGTTGCCGGTGACCACTTGGGGTGGCAGTTCCAGGGCATGGGCCTGGGAGCCGATCAACAGGGCGGCGGCGAGGGGCGACAAGCACCAGAGAGAAGGCAGCGACATCGGATATTCCTAGGCAAAAAGGTTGTTAAGTAAAGTTACAATATAACATCTCTTTTTTCCGAAAAAGGGGAACTTTTCTTCACGGGCTATATTCAATGCGATGCTTCCACCTGCAGGCCTCGTCGGCTAAGGTGCGCGGCTGTGTTTCCTCTTTTTGCAAAAGGCCCGGCATGACCGCGACAAGCAACGACCCGCTCCACGGTGTGACCCTGCAACACGTGCTCACCACCCTGGTGGACCATTACGAGTGGAGCGGCTTGGCCGAGCGCATTGATATCCGCTGCTTCAAGAGTGACCCGAGCATCAAGTCGAGCCTGACCTTCCTGCGCAAAACCCCTTGGGCGCGGGAAAAAGTCGAAGGCTTGTACGTCAAACTGATGCGTACCAAGCGCCCCCTGGATTGAAAGCATGAAGCGCTTTGTCGCGGCGGCCGCCTTGGCCGGTTGGGTGGGGTTGGCGATCCAGCAATACCTGATTCTCTATTCGCGCTGGACCAGCGGCGCGAGCTTGCTGGGCGGCTTGATCAGTTTTTTCAGCTTCTTCACCGTGCTGACCAATACCCTGGTGGTCGTGGTGCTCAGCTACTCACTGGTCGAGCGCGACTCTGGCGCCAAGCGGTTTTTCCTCGCGCCCCGCATCAGTAGTGCGATAGCGGCGAGCATCGTGGTGGTGAGCCTGGCCTACAACCTGCTGCTGCGACATCTGTGGAGCCCGCAAGGCTTTCAATTTATCGCCGATGAGTTGCTGCACGACGTCATGCCGTTGCTGTTTGTGGTGTATTGGTGGCGGTGTGTGCCCAAGGGCACCTTGCGGTTCAAGCACATTGCCGGCTGGGTGATTTACCCATTGGTGTACTTCGGTTATGTGCTGCTGCGCGGGCATATGCTCGGGCAGTATCAGTACCCGTTCATGGATGTGGACAGCCTCGGTTATCCACAGGTGTTTGTGAATGCCGCAGGTATTTTGGCAGGGTTCATCGTCATCGCGCTGGCGATCATTGGCCTGGACAAGCACCTCAAATCCCCCTCGATTTAAAGTGAGCACCATTAATGTGGGAGCTGGCTTGCCTGTGATAGCCATAGGTATCCACACAATTCTGGTGCGACGCTGAACCTGTGGCGAGGGAGCTTGCTCCCGTGACGACCTGACAGCTGACACTTATCTACCTGCCGCCCCGCGATCAAACTGTGGGAGCTGGCTTGCCTGCGATGACGGCCTGACAGTCAACACAGTTGGATTGGGTACATATCCATTGCTGCGGTAACGGCGACTTAGGGTTCCGCCCTGACGGCGGCTCACTTTCGAAAAGCGCGAAAGTAAGCAAAGCGCTCTTGCCCCACCACTCGGCACCTCGCCTAGGCTCGGTGTGCCCGTAATCCGCCAGTGATTTGGGGGGCCGCCGCCACGCGCCATCCATGGCGCGGGGCGGCTAAACCGGCATCCCTGCCGGTTTACCCCCCAAATCCCTGTCGAATTCCGGCCAGCGTGGTTTGACGGGGCGCTTAAGATCAAGATCAAAAGCAGATCAAAAGCAGATCAAGAGCGGCTCGCTTCGCATCGTGGTTACCGTCTGCTGCTAAAGCCCACAAAGTTATGTAGATACCTATGCTGCGATAGCATCACCTCGGTGTAATTGATAAACCGAGGTGTTTGCATCGCAGGCAAGCCCACATTATTTATTCTTCCTCGCTGCCCTCAGCACGCCAGTAACCCACGGCCTTGAGGTATTGCTCGTTGACCTTGTGCGTGTCCAGCAGCACCCGCCGTACCTGGCGCGACAGCTTGGTTTCGGTGGCGACGAAGCTGTACAGCGTGCCGCTGGGCAAGGTCAGGTTGCGCACCACGTCGAGCAGGTCGTCCTGGCCGCGCAGCACCCAGATCACTTCCACCTTGGCTGCGCTGCTGAGCACCTGCTGTTCCGCCGCATCCGCGATTTCAATCACCGCCAATACCTTGCGCCCCGCGGGCAGCTCTTCCAGGCGCCGAGCGATGGCCGGGATCGCCGTTTCATCACCAATCAGCAAGTAGCTGTCGAAGATATCCGGCACGATCATCGAGCCCCGTGGCCCGCCTATGTACAGATGCTGACCGACCTGAACCTGCTCGGCCCAGGTGGAGGCAGGGCCATCGCCGTGCAGCACAAAGTCGATGTCCAACTCGCCAATGCTCAGGTCATAACGCCGTGGCGTGTAGTCGCGCATCGCCGGTTGCGGGCCGTCGCCCTTGATGCTGAAGCTCGGGCTTTCCAGCGCCGCTTGCTCTTGGGCGTTCTGCGGGAACAACAACTTGATGTGGTCGTCGCTGCCCAGGCTGACAAACCCCGCAAGCTCAGGGCCGCCCAGGGTGACGCGGCGCATGCGCGGGGTGATATCGACCACCCGCAGTACTTGCAGGCGGCGGCGTTTGATTTCGTGGGTCACGCGATGAATGGTTTGAGTGTTCATTGGTCTGTCCCGTCGGCAATGGCTTGGGCGGTGCGATTGAGCAGCGCCGCGACACGAATGATTTCTTCCGGGCTCCAATGCCCGTTATGCGAATGCAAGGCGTGGCGCAGGTTGTGCACCGCCTCGTGGATCTCTGGTGGGCGGTCGTGGCCACGCAGCGAGCGCTTGCTGACATCCAGGCGCATGCGCACACCGTCCAGGGCAACGGCTTGCTCGCTCAAGAAGAGACGACCGGGGTCGGTGATTGTGTAGCGTTTTTTTCCGCCATCGGCGTCGCCGCTGATCAGCTCGCTCTCTTCAAGAAAGGTCAGGGTGGGGTAGATCACGCCGGGGCTGGGGCTGTAGGCGCCGTCGAACAAGCCCTCGATGCGCCGGATCAGGTCGTAGCCATGGCAAGGTTGCTCGGCGATCAGTGACAACAGCAGCAGCTTCAGGTCGCCAGGGGCGAACACCCGTGGGCCGCGACCGCCGCGTTTTTCAAACTCGCCGCGATGTTCGTGTTTCATGGGCAGGTCCTCTGTGCAGGTTTAGATATAACGTAAGATATATCTTAATGCTAAGGATAGTGCCTGGCGACCAACGGTCGTTGGCGGCTGCACAGGCTTGGTCCACTAAGCAACTAACAACTATTGGACCTGATTGGATTTTAGAGCTATAACTTTAATTAGAGTTGTGGCTCGAATTTATATCTGGACTTGTTGTTTGCCAGGCGCTGCTTAGTCTTGTGGTACGCTTCTTACAGCAACTTCTTTAGCGTATTTTTAGCGTGTAGCTTATTTCCTACGGATACTTTTAAAGTTTTGGCGAAATGCCATCTTTTTCGCTCAAGCCCTGTTTACAAGGGCTACGTGCGTTTTCGAATGTGCCTGCATACCTGCTTTTAGTTTCGGTTGATCATTGTCTGGCAGTGCGTAGTTCAACTAACCACGCCTGCTAATTCTTTGTTAGGGACCTCCTTGGCAATGAACCACTCAATGTTGTCAACTACAGGTATTGACCATGTTCAAGAAGTTTGCTGTTGCTGTTCCCCTGGCTGTACTCGCGCTGTCTTCCTCGGTAACGGCTATCGCTGCCGGTGAAACCAGCCACACCGTCAACCTCAAGGCAAACATCCCCACCACCGTGTTCCACGCCCAGCCACGTGACCCGAACTGGGGCCGTGACGAAACCATGACCTACAACCTGGTCAGCGGTGAGTTGGCGCCCCTGAGCGCCATCTACGACATCAAGAACACCAACGGTTCGGTTCATGCCTACATCGAAGGCGGCCCGGCTGTGCTGTTCAACGGTGATGCCGCGCAGAACATCGCGCTGACCACCACCCTCAATGGCGTGACCCTGACCGGCTCGCCGCAGGAAGTGGTCAACGAAGCCGACTCCACCCCAGGCATTGGCGCGGAAATGCGCATCATCGCGGCCAAGCCTTCGGCGACTCAACGCGGTTCCTACACCGCAGTGATGCCGGTGGTATTCGACGCGGTATTGCCAACGCCTTGATGCCAATGAATGCCCGTTGAACACGGGCATTTGCTTGCAGGTCGGCTGACTTTCCCTCCTCGGTCCGCCGGCCTGATTTTCTCTCCAGTCTTTTGGCATACAGAGTGTTCCGTTCATGTTTCCGATGACGCCTATCGCGGCTGCGCTTGCGCTGTTGATGTGTACGAGTGCCCTGGCCGCACCTGCTGCCTCGGGCGCTTTGACGACGGGCAGCCTGCTGAGCCAGGCCCAAGGCCTGCCGGCTGGTTTTACCGATCACTTTTTCGACGTGCCGCTGGCCGTGCGCATAGACCTTGACCAGCAGTTGCTGGGCGAGGCGCTGATTGTGTTGACCCGGGATGATCGCGTCACCTTGCTCGAATTCACCGACACCGCTGACAGCAAAGTGCCCGCCGCTACCCGCGACACCTGGCAAGCGCTGTTGGAAAAAGGCGTGGCGCTGGGCACCTGTACCCAGTCCTGCCCGGAAAAAATGCTCTCGGCGTTCTACAACCTGGAAAACTCCCAGTTGGCGATCATCACCCAGAATGTCGAGCTCAACGACGATGCACCGCGCTTCTACGCGCAACCGGAAGGCGGCAGCCTCGGGCTGATCGTCAACAACCAGCTCAACCTCAACGGTGGCCAGGACAACAAACTGGGCGGGCGCTACGGGTTGCAAGCCAGTTCCAGCGTCGGCAACTGGAGCCAGGTATTCAACCTGCAACTGGCGCGACAGAGTGGCGATAACGAACAGATGCGCCACGCGATCCATGAACTGTACACCCAACGAGAAATGCAAGGGCAGTTTTTCCGCCTGGGCCATTTCACCCCCAATTCCGATGGCCTGACCCGTCAACTGCGCAGCTTCGGCGCCAGCCCCGATACGGCGCTGGGCCTGATGTATGGCAGTTCCGACAGCCTGGCCATCAACAATGCCAAGCCCAGCGTGTACCCGATCTACGTCACCGCCAACCGCCAGGCGGCGGTGGAGATCTACCGCAACGGCCTGTTGATCAACACTCAAGCCGTGGCGGCTGGCCTGCAAACCCTCGACACCCGGACACTGCCCGGCGGCATCTATGAAGTGGAAGTGCGCCTGGTAGAAGATGGCCTGACCACCAGCACCACCCAGGAGCTGGTGTACAAGCCCAGCAACTGGCGCAACGCCGAAGACCCATGGCGCTACAACCTGTTCGCCGGGCGCGAGACCAAGCTGTTCAGTAACTGGGACGAACAAGCCTCTGGCGCAATGACCGCCGGCGCTTCCATTAACTACCTGCTGCACCCACGGGTGATCCTCGGCCTGTCGGCGCGCCAAGTGCGAGAACAACTGCAATACGGCGGTTCGGTGGACTGGACGGTGGCCAACAACACCAGCCTCTACACCAACCTGTATCAAACCCAGGACCACGGCACCGGCATGGACCTGCAAGCGCTCTACACCTTGGGCGCGACCAACCTGGTGTTCAGCCACAACCGCAGTTGGCTCGACACCCGCGACACCTACGAAACCCTGCCGGACGGCACCCGCCTGCGCCGCAATACCTTCGTGGGCGAGGCCAGCAACACGGCGCTGTCGGTCAACCACCGGCTCGATGCGAAAAACACCCTGAACATGCGCCTGTCCCACAGCGAAGGCAATGTCGAGGGCGCCGGTATCGACCTGGGCTGGAGCCGCCACGACAACCTGTTCGGCAGCGATGCCAACTGGCGTTTCTCGGTGTTCGACCGGCCCGGCAGCGCGGGCACCAACGACCGGCGCAACCGAGGCGTGGATGTGAGCGTCAGCGTCAATCTGGGCCGTGACGGTCGGCAGATCTCCGGCAGCATCGGCACCCGCACCGCCCGTGATGGCGGCCGCGACAACAACGCTTCGGTGACCCTGCGCCAAGACCTCACCGACCACTTCCTGCAAAGCGTCTCGGCCACGGCGATCACCGACACCTACGGCGTCGGCCTGTCAGGCATGGCCAGCTTCAGTACGGACGCGGTCAGCGGTGACGGTTTTGTGCAGCGCAGTTCCTTCAACGGCGACCTCAGCGGCGGCTTGAACCTCAACAGCACCCTGGTTGCCGGGGCCGGCAAGGTATTGCTGAGCAGCCAGTACCAGGGCAACGGCGCCGGCATGATCATCGATGTAGAAACCGACCTCGACGAGATCGCCCTGCGCGCCGACGACATGGGCGGCGGCAGCACCCTGCTGAGGCCTGGGCGCAACTACGTGCCGGTCTCGGCCTACAAGAGCAGCAGTGTGGCGTTCGACTTTGAAGGCAACCACCCACCGGCGGCCAATATCCAGCCGGCACGTTCCAGTTACCACCTGAACAAGGGCGGCGTGGACTATCGCAAGGTCAGCGTGATGAAAACCGTCACCGTGCTGGGCCGATTGCTGGATGAACGCGGCGCACCCTTGCGCGGCCATCACGTGATCAACCATGCCAGCCGCGGGGTCAGCGAAGTGGACGGGTTCTTCTCCATGGAAATGAGCTCCAGCTCGCCCACCCTGCAAGTGCGCTACCAGAACCAGTTGCTGTGCCAGTTCCGTCTGGACCCGAGCAACGTGCCGAGTGAAAGCGACGTGTTGATGATCGGTGATCTGCGCTGTACGCCGGATACCTTGGCCGAAGTCGCCCATGCGTCAGAGGCGGCCGGATGAGTTTTTCACCCACAACAACCTGTGTTCGCAGCAACGAGTTGATCAGCATGAACAAGCCTGGCAACACAACGTGGCGCGCTGTCGTATTGGCCGCTTTGTTGTGTTCGTTCATCCCTTTGAGCCTTGCGGCCACGCAAGACATCACCGCTGAATTCCGACCGGATCCCAGCAATCCCATGGTGAACAGGTTCACCAATACCACCCCACAGAGCGGGGTGTGCCCCGGGCATATGCCGGCACGCTGTGAGGCGTTGGGGATTTTCAGTATCCGCACCTGGGACATCAACTTTGTCGCCAGCGGCCCGATAGCCGCCAACCATGCGGATCCGCGTCAAGGCCTGATGTTCAAGGTTCCCTCCGAGTGGCGCAGTTTCGAGGTGGTCTCACCCAAGGGCGACCGCAAAACCGTGGAGATGCGCATCTCTGGTATTGGCAGCCGTTTCAATACAACCAACCCTCCGGGCGTGCATGCCTGGAGTTCGTTACCCGCCAACTGGACGCATGCACCTTCCCCGTGCCAATACACCGGCATGTGGGCGGCGGCCCCCACATTTAGGCTGTGGTTCTGGCTGGTACCGGAAGGTGCCGGTGCGTGCAATTTAGTGACGCCGTTCGATGTTCCCTCCTCCAGTTTCAGCATGCTTGAGTACACGTATGAGCTGAGGACGCCTAATCCTCTGGACATGGACGCTGGGCAATACAGAGGGTCGATTACTTACGGAGTCGGGCCGCATCAGGATTTCGATTTTGGTGACATTTACCAGCCAAACGATGATGTGTTGACCTTCAACTTCGACCTTCGGGTAGAGCACAACCTCAAGGTGGACCTACCACCGGGGGGCAACCGTGTCGAGCTGTTGCCCGAGGGGGGCTGGCAGGCGTGGCTCAATCGCGGGCGGCAACCGGCGCGGCTGTTTCGCGACCAGACCGTCGTCATCTCCGCCAGTACCCGCTTCAAGATGCAACTGGAATGCAGCCTGGCCATCGGCAACACCTGTGGCCTGCGTAATGACGTAGGGGATGAGGTGCCGTTGCAGGTCGGCGTGACCCTGCCTTTCGGCCTGCGTGATCAGTACGGCCAGGCGGTGGACAAGCTGCCCCTGCGCCTGGACGGCAGCGGCTCCGAGCTGTTCCAGCCCGGCCACTACGTTAATAACCGCCCGGCCAGCCTGCACTTTGCCGTGGAGCGCGACGACGTCAAGGAGATGCTCAAACACCCGGGCAGCACCTACAACGGCGTGGTCACCGTGATCTGGGATTCGGAAGTCTAGGCGGGCATTTATCGCATATCAGCCCCTGGGCTGGGTTCAATCATTGAGGCGTAATCAAACATGAAACATGCAGTGTTATCGGTCGGGCTGTTGCTGCTGTCGTTGACCGCTCAGGCGGGGCCGGCAATCAATGTCGGCGTGGTGTATGACTACCTGGAAGGTGATCGCAGTTCCTACCTCAAGCGTGTCTACAACGGTGGCACCAGCACCGCGTTTATCAAGGTCAATGTGCTGGAGATCGTCTACAACGCCGATGGCACGTCCAGGGAAGTGCCCGTTGCCTCGATGACCGACGCCAAGGGCGCCGCCACCAACCGCGACGGCCTGATGGCCAGCCCGGCGCGGCTGATCGTGCCGGCCGGCGGGCGCCAGGGCACGCGGTTGCTGTACATGGGCCAGCGTGACAAGGAGCGGTATTTCCGCGTGCGCTTCATTCCGGTGGTGCCGGAAAAAGAAGACGACTTTGCCGTCACCGACGAAGAGCGGGCCGATTACAAGGATGCGCTGGCGGCCGGGGTCAACGTCATGGCCGGTTACGGCACGGTGTTCTTCGTACGCCCACAGAACACCCGTTTCGACACGCAGATCAGCCAGACCGTCAACCAGTACACCTTGCGTAACGCTGGCAACAGTGTGGTGGTGCTCGATGAATTCAGGGATTGCTCGGTGGTGAAGAAAACCGACTGTGAAGCCACCACCAAGCACCACATCCTGCCCGGCCGCCAGCTGGTGTTCGAGAAAAAGCCCGAGCGCCAGTTCAGTTTCCAGCTGATCGAAGGCCGCGACAAAAAACCGATGACGGTCAACAGCAACGGGTGATGACAATGTTCAAGCAACTGACGGCACTGGCGGTACTGATGACCCCTGTGTTCCTGGGCGAGCCGGCGCAGGCGTTCCAGGAGCGGCACAGCTTCGATGTGTCGGTGACCATCCCGATCGAAGAGGCCTATGTGCTGCCCTCCGAACCTGACTGGATGGGCCATGACCAGGTTTTGGCGTGGGACTTGGCGACGGCGCGTCTGGGCCGCCTGCGCAAGAATTTCGACGTCAAGAACATCAATGGCGGCGTGACCGCGCGCCTGGGCGACATGCCGTATTTGCTGAGTGGGCGCAACCGTATCGACTTGCAGGTGCTGTTCAATCGGGTGCCGTTGACGTTGGACTCCACCCCGGTACTCAACGCCGACGAGGCGCGCACGGGCCGGCGCGCCGAACTGGAGATCTCAGCCATCGAGCCGCAGGACGGTTACAAGGGCGGGGATTATTACGGCACGGTGCACTTGATGTTCGATTTCCCCGCGCCGTGAGCCCGGTGTGTGAAACCCCCAGCGCCGCAGATTCGGAGTGTTTATGCAGTTGATCACCGCAACCAAAAAATGGCTGGGGCCTTGGGCGCTGGCGCTAGGCGTCGGGTGGGCGAGCCTGCCCGTGCAGGCGCTGGAACAAAATATCTCGGCGGTGTTCCGCCCGGACCCGACCAACCCCATGGTCAATAAATTCCAGAACACCACACCCCATAGTGGCATCTGCGCCTGGCACGTGCCGGCGCTTTGCGAGTCACTCAACACCTTCAGTATTCGTACCGACGCGTTGGCGTTCGACTCGATCGCGCCCATCGAGGCGAACCATGAAGACCCGCGTAAAGGCGCGTACTTCAAGGTGCCCTCTGCCTGGCGCGACGTGCAGGTAACTCATGTCGCTACTGGCGAACTTGAAACGGTGCAGATGCGCATCGCCGGCTTCGGTGGCCGATGGAGCCTGAGTGGTGGCGCGCGGGTGGGGGTGTGGTCCCGTGATGGAAACTCCTGGGATTATCCCTGGCGTTACGGTATGGGGGATTGCCGGGGCGTCGGCTACATTGCGGCGGCCATCACTTACGCGTTGTACTTCTGGACCATTCCGGAAAATGCGGGTGCGTGCAATGTGGTCCCCAGCTTGCCTATTCCGCGGATGAGGTATAACCCCGTCGAGTATGGCTATGAACTCAAGACCCCCAACCCGTTGGGCATGGCCAGTGGTGAATACCGCGGTTCGGTCACGTACAGCATCGGACCGGGCGGGGATTTTGACCTGGGTGATGTGATGATACCCAACGACAACGTATTGACCTTCAACTTCACCCTGTCGGTAGAGCACAACCTCAAGGTGGACCTGCCGCCGGGAGGTAACCGCATCGAATTGCTGCCCGAAGGCGGCTGGCAAGTCTGGCTCAATCGTGGGCGGCAACCGGCGCGGCTGTTCCGTGACCAGACTTTCGTGATCTCTTCTAGCGGGCGTTTCAAGATGCAGCTCGAATGCAGCCTGGCCATCGGCAACACCTGCGGCCTGCGCAACGGAGCGGGCGAAGAGGTGCCGCTGCAGGTCGGGGTGACCTTGCCTTATGGCTTGCAAGACCAGTACGGCCAAGCCGTGAACAAGCTGCCCTTGCGCCTGGACGGTAGCGGCACCGAGCTGTTCCAACCCGGCTATTACGTCAACAACCGCCCCGCGAGCCTGCATTTTGCCGTGGAGCGAGATGACGTGAAGGAAATGCTCAAACAACCCGGCAGCACCTACACGGGGGTGGTCACGGTGATCTGGGATTCGGAGGTCTAGGTTCCCCGTCCCCCTCCCTTGCAGAGAGGGGGCAACCTCTGATCACGGTGTTATAAGCGGCGTTCAAACCCACGTCTTTTATAAGGGCATCAATCAAGTCATCCAGCGTTGAGTAACGTTTATTTTGCAACTGCGCCAACGATCAATATAGAACTTCCCTTGAGCATTAGTTTGAATAGGGGTGGACACTATTCGCGCATTATTGGAACGGTAGAGCAAAGTGGCTTGAATCGGTAAAGCCTGTGGGTCAACCACGAAACGACGGGAGGCTTGGCTTGAGCGCGCAGGCCGGAGTCGATTTCAAGCAGGTGGCTGCGTATCTCTTGAAGCGTCGGTGGTGTGGCTGGCAAGGGAGCCGTCGTTCCGGGCCGGGTTCAGACCAGGGGCTGGGCGGAGGTGCCTGCCCGTGAGTAGTCAATAGGGGTTGTTTGCGCTGGTGTAACGGGAATGCCCAAGCGCTCTAGGCGCTTTACCTGTGTGGGGTTGTGCCTGAGGAATGTGCCGTCTTTGGGAGATACGTATTTCATCCAGGAGTCGATGTGAATGTGGTTATCAAAGGCATATGTAGTGACGTCCGCTTTGGTGACCGGTGTTGTTCTCGGAGTTTGCGGCCGCAGGTATAACTTGTCCCAGTCCAGAAGATGTTGGTCCGTGATCTGGCTTCTCTTGCCCGATGGAAGGTTGGCCAGCCTTATCGATCGGGTCAGGCCGACTGGGGTCAATTTACCTTTCGTGGTTATGTAGATTTTCCACACCGTTGGATTAATACGATGTGCTCTGAAAAAAGCGTCCGCAGCTGCCTGGGTTTCATCGCCGAGCCCTACCCAGGTATTGAACAGGTCGTCTGTAAACTTTGCGTACCCTTGCGTGGGCACGGGCCTGAGCCTGGCTATCCCCGCCGTGTTTATCTCGCCGGTCAGCCTTACTACTTTATTCCACGTCTTGAGCGGGATCGCTCGGTTTCTAAAAAAAGTTGTAGGGTCTAGGGTTGTCAGCGGGTTGGCTGCCTGGGCAGCGACATGCGCCTCCCACTCCCTGAGTGCAAGTGTGAGTGCACTCTCGACTTTTGGCGTGCCGCCGGGCAAACGGTTCAACGTGTCCAACTCCCAGCGTTGGTTGGCCAGTTTACGCAGCTTGAAAGGCGTAAACCCACCACTCGGCGTGAGTACCGGGGCAACCAGCCCATTGGGGTCGTAGAGGTTGAACGAGTCCTGAATCCGAAACACCTGCTCTTTGCCTTTTCCATCGACGCCGCGGACCAACAAGGTGCGCAGAGCGTCGGGCGTGCGATAGATACCGGTGCCTTCGGACAGCGATGAGCCGGCCGGAATGCCGCCCTTGACCACCAGGTTGGGGCTCGCTTGTTGGAAGGCTCTCTCATAGGTCGTCAGGTCGGGCTTGGGCATGTTTCTCGCGGGTCGAAGCAGTATCTGCAAAGGCTTGATGCCAATACCGGCGGTGCGTGCAGCGCCGGTGGCCGTGGTAGTGGCCGTTGCGATCTCGAACAGGACACGCTCCTTACCTGCGTGGCGTGCAATTAACCCTGCAACGTTTTGCCCCACTTTGCGTAGGGACTGCACCGTGGTTTGCCCCATCCGGCCCAGCCATCTGAAGGCGGAAGATGTCAACTGACCGCCCCAGGGGAACCCGCTCAGAACAGTCGTAGCCACTTCAACGCCGAACATCACTTTGTTGAACAGGGATTGGTAAGCCAACTCCTCATTGGTCACGCTTTCAGTATCGGTTTTTTCCAGTAGATACAGGTAGTTTTGCCGGTACAGCCCCGCCAGCACATCGCCTGTATAGGCGACCAGGCGATGATTGAGCAGTCGTGTGCCTGCCGGTAGACGCGCCTTGAGATAAGCCTGCCAGGCGGAACTGTGCATCAGCTTGATCAGTGCCGCTTCGTTGGCTATTTCCCTGAGCTCCAGGCCGTCGGGTGCATGCGGGGTATAGAGCACCAGCGTTGCATCGGCGGCGGTGGAAAGTAGCAAAATGCCGTTTACGGTCTGCCCACCGCGCCCGTCGGGCGCGGTGCCGGTCGGATTGAATACCAGGGCATTGGCGATGATTGTCTGTCCATCGACCGGTTGCCGTACCTTGGGGTTGGGCGCGGCGAGCACTGCCGCCATCCAGGCAGCGGCTTTTTTTTGAAGGTTGTCACTGGCCAATGCTGTGCTATAGGCATCCGGGCTCAAGCGGGCCAACATGGCCGCATAGTCCAGGGCGGCCGCCTGGCTTGCCATCCAGGCTTTTCTCAAGGCTTGGGCATCGGCCGTCGTGGCCTGCGGATCGAGGTGTTTTTTGAGGATGTTCTCGGTGTACTCGTGGCCGATGTTCAGCTCTTCGACCCACTGTTCAAGGCGTTCTTTGCCCACGGTAATGGCTTTACCCTTTTCATCGGTCACCCACTTACCTTGCGAGGTGATCAGCGTTGCTTCCAGCAGGTCGTCTTCGGTCCAGGTGAGGCTCTGCTCCCAGGGTTTATTATTTTTCAACAGCAGGTTGGTCAGGCTTATGCGGGTGCTCGCCACAGCTTCATGCGTTGAGCCAAAACCGGCGCCGGCACTGACACGGGTTCGGGTGGTACGAATGACCATCGTCTGGTCCGGGTCAATGCCTTGTGCGGGGTAGTCTGGCAGGAAGGCGCGTATCTTAAGCAGTACCTGTTGCTTGGCATACGCTGCCAGTGTGGGGATCAGAGCGTGCCATTGCTTGCCCAGTTCATTTTGTTTCTCGTCCGTGATGCGGGCTTGGTCTTGCAATGCCTTCTTGTCCTGCGGACTCAAGCGTTTTTCCCAGTCCGGCCGCCAATGTTTCAGCAGTCGCTGGTTGCGCGCCACAAATGCCTCTGCCATGTCCAACAACTCGACCAGTTCCGCAAGGCCATTGCTTTGGGTATCCGGTTCGCCCTCGGTCAGGCTCAGGATGGCTTCGATGTCAGACTGCTGTTTGTCCAGCAACGCTTGAATGTTGTCGGCGACAAAATCGCTTTCTATCGGTGCAAAGGTGTCGCGCAGGTCACTGCCCCATAACCCGGTTTTGCTACGCAGCACCAGCAGCGGTAAACCGGTGACCAATAGCCTGCCGGTGTCCTCGCCGGTATTGATGCGTGTTTTTAGCGTGTCGTGCAGCGCTTGCAGGCTTGCGAACTCTTCAAAGCCTTGGTTCGGGGTATACAGCACTATCGTGCCTGCTACAGTCCTGCGGGTACTGAGGTTTTTGTGCCCGTAGGGCCAGCGGGGAAGTGTCGGGCGGGAGTCGTCGCTTGCGGTCAGGACGAAGCTGCCGGCCAGGCGTACACCCTCTGCGTCACCGGTGTTCAGGGTCAATTGATACACCCCAGGTCGGTTTCCGTGGCCGAAGGCGGCTTCACGCCGAGCCAAGGTCGGGTAGCGCAGCGCACGATCAATCAGCAGTTTGGCCTGCGGGCTCAAGGTATTGTCGGCCATGCCCAGACGCGCTTGCACATCCAGAACTTGACGGTGCACCTCTGTCAGCCTGGCTTGGGGGCAGGCCAATTCAGGCGCTATGGGGGTATGCCAGTAAGTGGTGATGTGTGTGGTCAACTTGGCCAGCAGGGTTTCCGCCAGGGTGGTCAGTGTGCCGGTATACGGGATCTGGTCGGCAGCGCTGAAGGCTGTGGCGCTGCTGAAGACGCCTTCGGTGTGGCTCGCTTGGTCCTGGGGTTCATCTGCCCCGCGCAATAGGGTGCAAAGCGCCTCCAACAGGGTTTGCGAGGATTCAAAATGGCGCTGGCCGCCGCTGTCGGTGCGGTAGCGGTTGACATACAAACCGGACGGTTTGGTCTCGGGCGGCAGCTGTGCAAAGGTCTCCTTGAGCAGGGCTGACAACACACCCTCCAGCGAAGGATGTTTGTGTGGGGCCAGTATGTAGTCGATCTGCTGGTTGAGGGAGTTCCAAAGCTGTATCAACTGCGCCTGCTGTTCAGGGACCGGCGGGGTATGGGCGAGGGCGGGCGTGGTCATTGGGTCTACGGGTTCAGGCAAGCGGGCTCTCAAGCCGGGGCCGCCCTTGAGTGGCAGTGCCAGGGTTGCACTCAGCTCGGTCGCCAAGGCCTCGAACGTGGTATGGGCGGTACTGAAGGCTCGGTCAATATCGGCATCTTGCTGGTCGCGCTGGGCTTGCAGGCACGCGCTGAATACAGGGCCGGTGATAGGCGTGTAGCGCAAGTTCTGCCCACTGCGTAACCCCTCGTCGACTACACCTCGTTGGCTGAGTGCGATGTTGGTGAGCAGCCGACTTTTTTCGGCGCCGGCTACCAGGCGCCTGCGCAGGGTGTTCTCCATAGCGGGGAAATGCTGGAATACCTCCACCCCAAATTGCGGGGTGTAAAGCACAGTCGCTCGGCTCCCGTGCAAGCGCTCGGTGAGTACGAAGCAGCCGTTCAGCGCCGCAGACCATTCGGGCGAGCCCGTCGAGTACAGGGTGATCGTTACCGCCTGCGGGCGTGTGGCGGTGCCCGAGGTCTCATGGAGCACCAGGTTGTCGATTAACTGCCGGCCCTCGGTGTGTACCTTCAGGTGGGCCTTGGCTGCGGTAACGTCCGCCAGGGCTTGAGCGTCGGTGGGTTTGTCCTGCAACGCCTGCTCGGCCTGTGTGACCTGTTGCAGGGCATCGTGTGTTTTCAGATCCGACTCCAGTACAAACACCTCACGTTGTTTTTGACTGATGGCTTCAAACACGCTCAGGGCGCCGGTGGCGGCCTGGACAGACGTCCAGAACACCTCCAGCCTGCGTGAGTAGAGTGCCAGACTGTCGTGTCGCAGATTGTCGATCAATTGGTTGAAAGCGGTGACCTCAAGTGCAGTTATTTCGCCGTTGCGGCCAGTATCGAGGGGGCGTGAGTAGAAGCCCACTGCCTGCTCGAACGTGCCGGTTTGCGGTTCTTTGGTACGCTCGGTCGGTTTTCTTCCGGTGGCAATAGCCTCCTCAAGCACCTGCCTCAGGTTGCGTGCGCGGGTGAGGCGAGGTTCCCGTGTGAGGCTTTCCGAGGCGTCCGTCGCCGGGGGCGCGTACTCATACTCGTTAAGAAAAACCGCGTCGGGATCAAGCGGGTTGCCGGGCACAAGGTTGGCCAGTGCCTGGCGTAACTCGGCGGCCATCAATGTGGCGACGTTTGGCTGGGCATCCAGCAGATGCTCGATGGCGGTGAGGCAGACGGGTAACCGGCGTAGCAGGTCTTCGGTGGGGGGAAGTGGGAGTAAAGACATAACCTGGGTTTCCTGTAGAAATAGGGTGAGGGCACCCCTCGTGAGTCGAACAATCGACTCCACCTAAACTACTAACCCTGAGCATAGGGGCGACCCTACATAACCACCGCATGGACCTTTTATCGCTACGTTGAATTGTTGCCTACTCAGTGCGTGCTTACACTGGGCTGGCACAGGGTCTGGTTGCCCGGCTTCAAATACGGCATCAACATCGGCGCCATGCCTTTGAGCACTTGCACCGGCAACGCCGAGGTGAACTTGAAACCTTGCGCCGAACTGCCAGGCACAAATGCGGTGAGCGTGCCGAAGTGATGGTCACCAATAAAAAACACAAACGTGGCGGTGCGGTTGATCGACTTGGAACTGATCAAGCGCCCGCCCGCGCCCATTGCCTGGATGCGGTTATCGCCCGTGCCGGTCTTGCCGCCCATGGCCATTGGCGTGCCGTCGGCCTGGGTGAAACTGCCCGACACGCGCTTGGCCGTGCCAGCGTCCACCACCCGTGACAACGCCCCGCGCAAGGCACTGGCGACTTCGGACGGCATCACCCGTTTGCCGGGGTCGGGTGTGTTGACCACGCGGGTCTCGTAAGGGGTGCCGGCGGCAAAATGCAGGCTGTCGATGCGCAGCACTTTGCCGCGCACCCCGTCGTTGAGGATGATGCCCATCAGTTCGGCAAGCGCGGCGGGGCGGTCTCCCGAGCTGCCAATGGCGGTGGCCAGTGACGGCACCAGATGATCGAAAGGGTACCCCACCGCTTGCCAGCGCTGATGGATATCCAGGAATGCTTCGACTTCCAGCATGGTGCGGATCCGGCTGTCACGCGCGCCTTGATGACGGCTCTTGAACAGCCAGCTGTACACCTCCTGGCGCTCGAACTGACTGGCCTTGACCATCTCGGTGAAGGTGGCCTGTGGGTGGTTGAGCAGGTAACCGAGCAACCATAGGTCCAGGGGGTGGACCTTGGCGATATAGCCCTGGTCGGGCAGGTCGTAGGTGCCGGGGCCGTAATCTTTGTACAGGCGTTGCAGGCGCTCGTCGCTGAGGGCAGTGGTGTTTTTTACACCGGTCAGGTGGGAGCGCACGAAGCGGTTGAAAGTGTCCGGGTTTGCTTCAGGAAACAGGTAGCGATGCACGGCCGCCAAGCGGATCGCGGTGGGGTGCAGGCTGTCGAGGAAGGTTTCCAGGCGCGCCTGGGTGTCTTTTTTCTGGTACTTCTTCCAGAACTTGAGCAGGAAGGTGGTGCCTTCGCGGTCGGCGAATCGGGCCAGGTATTCTTGGCGGCGTGGGTCGCCGTCATCCTTGAGCAATTGTGCGCTGTTGTTGGCGCCCGCGTAGGTGACGTAGCGCGTCAGGTCGCGCATGAGGCGAATGAACGGCAGGTTGATCGACTCGCGCAGCGCGTCACGCAATGTGGGGCTGCGGCCGTTGTCTTCGTTGCGAAAGTTGTGAAAGTAATGCATCCCGCCACCCGTGAAAAACCCTTCGTTGGGGCTGGCTGAATAGGTGCGGTCCAGGGCCGCCTCTAGCATGGCTGCCAGGGATTTATCCGGGGCCTGCAGCAAGTAATCGATGGCCCAGCGACTGAGCCGGTCCTGCTCGGCGATGTCGGCTTTTTTCAACGTCGCCGGGGTTTGGGTGGCGTAGCGATCATGCAGTTCGCTGATGATTTGCAGGTAGGTGGTGAGCACCCGCAACTTGGCGGTGGAGCCCAGTTCCAGCTTGCTGCCTTCGTTGATATCGAAGGGCTGGTCGGTGTTGTCGGTTTGCACCCGCACCCGTGAGCCGTCGGCGGTGCGTTCGAACAGCGTAAAGCTGTAGCGCACTTGCGGCGTGCTGGCAGGCGTCAGCAGGCGTTCGCCGAGCAGGCCGATGTTGCCCGCGAATACCGGGTCGGCCAGTTGCTTGAGGTAGGCGGTGACCTGGGTTTGCAGCTCGGCCTGCAAGGTGCTGGTGGCTGCGAGGTCAAGGCGGTCGAGGTCGTACAGGGGCCGGTTGAGCAGGGCCGCCAGGCGGCTGCGGGCCACGCTCACGCCCTTGTTGCTGTCGATCGGTTGCAGTGTGGGCTGTTGCAGCCAGTCGCGATAAGTGACGCGCGCGGCCAGGGCGGCCTTGAGCAGCGGCGGGTCGATCACCGCGTTCTGCGCCAGCAGCCGCAGGTGGCTGTCGGTAAGTTGCTTGAGTTCGTCGCGACCGTTGGCCAGGTAATGGGAAGGGCGGCGCTGGGCGATCATCAACGACAACACCTCACGCAGCGCCAAGCCCCGCGCCGCCAGGCTGGCCGGTGTGGTGGCGGTGTCCTGAAGAGCGCGGTTGACCTGGGCGAAATCGGCGCCGTACCACACCCGCAACCCTTCGGCCATGCCATGCACTTCGCCATGGCCCGGCACGGCCGACAGAGGCACGCTGTTGAGGTAATCGCGCACTATGTTGCGCCGCGCCGCAAGCGTATCGGGGCCATGCTGGTAAGCGCGCACGCTGGCGGAGAGCATCTGGCGGATTTTTTCGCTGCCCGACAGGGTCAGGCCGTCGGGCGAGTGGCGGTACTTTTCCAGCTGGGTGGCCAGGGTGCTACCGCCCGCCGCCTGCCCCGGCAGGTGCAACTGGCGCGCCACCTGCGACCACGCCGCCTTGGCAAAGCGCGGCCAGTCCACGGCCGGGTTGGCTTGCGCGGGCTCGGGATCGAGCAGCGTACGGTTTTCGATAAACAGCAGGCTGTGGATCATCAGCGGCGGAATGTCATCGAAGCGGGCGTAAAGCTGGGTCGGGTAATTGAATTGATACAGCGGTGCTGCGCGGCAATCGGTGAGGGTCAAGCCGGCCTGGATTTTCTCGGCGTAGGGGATAAACAGGCCATGACGGCTGTAGTCCATCAACGCCTCGGAAAAGCGCGCCTGGGATTCGATCATGTAATTGCGCTTGAGCAAGCGCGGCAGGAACTCGCCCAGGGCGCTGTAGCCCAACCGCTGATCGAAGGGGCCTGCGCCTGGGTACACCATTGCATCGCTGGCGCCGGGGGCCACCTGGTAGGTCAGCTTCGCCGCCCATTCGCTGAATACGCGGGCCTGCCAGCGTGAGGTCTGCACCTCCCGATGCACGGCGAAAGCCAGGGCGATCAAGGCCATCAACACAATCAGCCAGCCCACGCGACGCCAGGGTCTGGTTTTTTTCGGCAAAGGCGCTGGTGACGGGCTGTCGGGGTCGAGGTCAGCCTGGGTGGCATTGGTGTGCTGCAGAGCGCCCATAGTCGATTGATCCATTCCTACAGATTGATCGGACTTGTCTGAAGCGTAGACGCAGTTTGCCTGCGTCACGAGGTTTGTCGGGCAGAGGATTTTTCTGTGGGAGCGGGCTTGCCTGCGAAGGCGGCCTGCCAGCCGACACTTATCTACCTGCCGCCCGGCGATCAAATTGTGGGAGCTGGCTTGCCTGCGATAGCGGCCTGACAGCCAACGCTTATCTACCAGACGCCCCGCGATCCAACTGTGGGAGCGGGCTTGCTCGCGAAGGCGGCCTGACAGGCGACACAGATACCGAGTACATATCCATTTCTGCCGTAACGGCCACTTAGGGTTCCGCCCTGACGGCGGCTCACTTTGCAAAAGCGGCAAAGTAAGCAAAACGCTCTTGCCCCACCACTCGGCACCTCGCCGGGGCTCGGTGTGCCCGTAATTCGCCAGTGATTTGGGGGGCCGCCGCCACGCGCCATCCATGGCGCGGGGCGGCTAAACCGGCATCCCTGCCGGTTTACCCCCCAAATCCCTGTCGAATTCCGGCCAGCGTGGTTTAACGGGGCGCCTAAGATCACAAGCAGATCAAGAGCAAGATCAAGAGCGACTCGCTTCGCATCGTGGTTAGCGTTGAGCGCTGCAGAGTTGTGTAGATACCTATGGCTATCGCAAGCAAGCCAGCTCCCGCAGTGGTCATGTATGGCTCACAAAATTAGCGCCTGGCACATCTCCTGTAGAGCTAACTGTTTACAGCCGTCAACGCTGCGCCAGCCAGTAGCGTCTGCGGTTTAGCCGCATACCGAGCCCTCCATGATGCCCCTCGATACTTCTGCAGACTCACCCCGCCAAACCACCCTCGAGCAAATCGAAACCCTGTTTCGCGAGCCGCCCTCATTGCTAGTGGTTGCGCAAGACAGCGCCCAGGCCTACTTGGACCAGCACCTGGGTACCGGCATATGGCGAGCCGGCCTGATCTACATCGGCACTCCCAACGACAGCGACGGCACGCTGGCTTACCAATCCCTGGCCGAGCGTGTGGTGCAGCGGCTGGCCAGCGCGAAAACCATGTTGCTGGTGCCGGAGTTTCATAAGGTCGTGCAGCGGCGTCGCGAGGTCTTCGAGCCGGGCGGGCCGGCTCTTGCGCAGCTTGAGCCGCTGATCAACCGCTGCGGCGCGCTCTTGCTCAGCGCCTATGCGCAACGCCTGCAAGCCTGGTGGCGTGAAGCATTGCCGGTGGACATGACGCGCTGGGGTTACCTCTCGGACGACCTGCTGGCCTTGCTGTACGACTCACCCAAACCGCCTGGCTTGAGCCAAGCGCAATTCGCCACGCTGTTCCCCAGGCATCTGCTGCACCCCGTGCGGCCAGACCGACAATGGAATGCTCAGGGTGAAGCCTTGCGCGTACAGGCGTTGTACCAGCCAGGCCCGGACGGGCCGCAGATGCTGCCGGTGCTGGTGCTCAGCCATGGGCAGCAAGCCCTGGTGTTCAGCCCCGCCAGTGGTATCCACCCGCTAGCCCGCCTGGACGACGTCGCCGCGCTATTACCGGCCTATGGTGCGGTAGGCCAATGGTTTGTCCAGGACGTTGAGGGCGATCCCTTCGATGCCCTGGCGGCCAGTTACCTGGCGCAGCAATTGCGCGACATCGACAGCATCGACCGCCACCAACCCCTGTTGTCGGGGCAGCATCAGAGGCTGTTGGACCACATCACCGACCCACGTCGCTGGTTCGTTGCCAGCCTGACTCCCTTGCAACAGACCCTGCGCAGCGCCATGCCAAACTGGCTTGCCCAGGCCGACGATGCCGACAGCATCGCCTATGCGCGCCTGCTCCAGAACCTGGTGCTGGCCCGCCAGCGCAGCAACGGCCAGCACTTTCTGGACGGCATTGACTCGATCCGGCAGTTTGCCGACAACGCCTTGCAAACCTGTCTGCACACTGAGCCCGCTGCCCAGAAGCTGCGCGCGCAAGATATCCAACTGACATTCAATCGCGTGGTTGCCGCCGCCGTCCCGGTGGAGGGAGGCTTTATCGCCGGCGAAGTGGACCCGGTCACCCTGACCATGACCGAACTGGCCCTGGAAAACCTGGCCGGCTTTCCCCATACCGCCAGCGACATCACCCTCAAGGGCGCCAAAGCTCCCAAGTGGCTGACCTACAGCCTGCTCCAACGCTGTGTGACCAAGGCCGACGTGGGCCAGGCCTACCCGGACCTGCTGAAGAAAAAACTGCTGGATGACCCGCAAGAGTCGGCGCGCCGTTTGCAGTTGTTCCAGGCCCAGTTGCGGGTGCAACTGCCGATGCTGGCGCTGGCGTTGAAGATCAAGGCCGAACAGGGCCTGACCGAAGCTGGCTTTCAATGTGTGCACGCCGCGTTGCAAGCCTCGGCTGCTCAACGCAAAGTGCAAGGCCGGGCCATGGCCGTGTGGCCGTTGGCGTTCAAGGCTGCGCCCGGTGCGGTGACGGACGAGGTGACCAACCAGTTCATCATCGGGCCTCGGGATGAAAGTGTTGGCGTGCACCTGTTGTACCGACCTTTGCTGACGCCGACGCTGCAGGCGTTCGTGTCCATCCGGGCACTGCTTGACGCGATCAAGGCCCCGGGTGCCTTGCAAGACCAGGTACTGGCGTGGCTGGCCCCGGCGCGGCAAGCGGTGTATGCCCACGGTGGTTTCAACGAGCCGCATATCCGCCACTTTTTGCCTGGCGATGAGTTCACCGCTTATGAAAAACCGGCGCCGGTGCAACTCAGCAAGCAACTGAGTACCGAGGACCCCGCCCGCCTGATTTTCCACGGCACTGCCAAGGCGCTGGTGGCGTTGGCCGACCGGCAATCGGTGTCGAATGCCGAGCAACGCTGGGCGCAGTTGAAACAGGCCGGCTGGTTGCTGTTGGGTGCCGTGCTGCCGTTTGCCGGCGAGCCGTTGATGCTGGGCGGGTGGTTGCTGCAATTGGTGGACAGCCTGCAAAGCGATATCCAGCGCCTGGCCAGCGATGATCCGCAGGCCAAGAGCGCGGCGGTGATGGATGTGTTGACCAACCTCATGGTGATCCTCGCTCATCAGGCGGCGCCCCACGACCCCCTGCGGCCTCTGCAACTGGAGGCGCCGGTGTTTGCCTCGCTGGCGCGGCCAGAATCGAGCCCGCCAGTGCCGACGCAGGTGCCGGTGCCCATGCGCTTCACTGCGCCGGCCGGCTGGGCCAATGCCCGCGGCAATCTGAATGCCGCACAGATCGCACGGGCGCGCGGCCTCAGTCTCCGGGCTTTTTCCGGTTCATGGGCCGGGGCCGAGCAAAGCGGACCGCAGCGTGGCTTGCTGCGCGATACCTCGCACACCCCGGCGCAGTGGCAGGCGCTGATACGCGGGCACCTGTACCGCGTCACGGACAAAGCCGGTGCGGTGCGGGTAGTCAGCGCCGATGGCAGCACCCTGGGGCCCTGGTTGAAACCTTTGGGCGAGGGGCAATGGGATTTCGATGGGCAGTTGCGCCTGGCGGGCGGCAATGCCGACGCCGCCGTCGACGCCAAGTTGAAGGCCGGCGAGGCGTCGCTGTCGAGCCTTGCGCAGCAATACCGCGAGGCAGGTCGCAGGCGGGCAAGGGCCAACGCGACGATGGAAGTGGCACGCCATCTGGCGCGGGAAACAACCAGCAAGGTCAGCGAGGAACAACGGGCCACGTTGCGCGAGCGTTACCGCAAGGAACTGCAAAACAAGGTGCAATGTTCCCAAGAGGAACTGCAATTGCTGATGCGCATGCGTGAAATCAAGCCACGCCCCCATTATGAGCAGGAGCTGTGTGAAGTCCTTGAGTCGCTGATTTTGAGCCTGCGTTTGCTGGATGTGCACATGCGTGAGCAGATGGCGCAGATCAATGATCGCATCAAGCCGTTGCTGGAGGTGCTGGAGAACGAGAGCGAAGACGAAGCCGGCTCCGACCTCAACCGCCAGGCCCACGCCGACCTTGACTTGCGCATGCGTGAACAGGTCGACGCCGAAGAGTCTGCGATCCATTGGCGCACCCTGGAGCGCGCCTACCTGGACCAACTGCAAGCGGTGCCACGCCTGGGGCGTAACAAGGCGCGTGCGCTGGCGGCGGATGTACCGGCGCGCCCATCGATCCTCGACCTGCAAGCCTTGCAACTGGTCACCTTGTGGGGCATCACCATCAGTATCGAGGGCCCGCCCTTGGAGGAAGAGTTTTTCGACAGCTTTAACCAAGTGATCAATCGTGCCCGCTGGGCCAGTCGCTCCCTGGCCGAGCTGGAAAACATGCCCGCCACCCATGAAGAGCGGGTCGAGCTGCTCAAGAGCTTCAGTCATGTCTATGCCACGACCGATGATCATATTCATTTCTGGCGCGCCATGGCCCCGGACACCTTCGACCTGGCTAACCTGGAAAAACTCCAGGCCTTGCTGGCCAGCCTGCATCAGCATGTGGAGCAAGCGCTGGCCGATTTGCTCGCGCCGCCACCAGGCACCAGGCCGGCTAAGCCAGCCCAGGCGACGGGTGCACGACAGAAAAAGATCATTCGCACCCGCAACCGTGATGTGTACGTCGCCCGTATCAAGGCGCCGACCCGGGTCGGCGACACCGGCACGGCGGAACTGGTTGATAACAAAGGCACTGTGATTGCCACCTTCACCGAGGCGCAGGACGGTGTATGGGAACCGCTGGAGCCGCCGGCCAGGCCGCGTGTGGCCAACCCGCAATTGGGTGCGTTGATGAACAAGGGGCAACGCTTGCTGGCAGATGTCGACAAGGCCATCGACAACGTGCAGGCCATGACTGGCAAGTGCGAGCCGCAGTCGCTGCAGGCCTTGCTCGCGGCGCAGGCCAACAGCCGGCGGATGCTCGCCGCCGATATCGACAGCAAACTGCGCCAGTTGGACGTGTCGAGGTTGGCGGCGACGCAACAGGCCAACGCCCGCGTCCGGGCCAGCGACCTTCGGGCCGCGGCGGTGCGTCTGGATGCAGCGGGTGTACAGGCGCGGGTGCATGCCAGCAAGCTCAAGTTGAGCAGCGCGGAAGATGTGGATTTTCTGCACTCACTCAATGAGGTACGCATTGTGAGGCAGGGCGCACGCGTGCCGATCAAAGGCAAGCCTCGGGACTTCTTACAGGTGTACGCCGTCGTGGACAGCCACACCGGCCAGCCACTGTGCTACGCGCATTTTCACTACGACAGCCGCGTAGGACCGGACGACCATTACAAAGACGATGCTGCCCACCTCAAGAGCCCCGAGCAGGAACGGTTGGGGCGCCAGGCCCAGGCCGAGGTGGAGGCCCAGGCGTTTGCGCGCATCCGCACCGGCCAGACCGGGCGCGTGCGACAAACCCTGGAAATCGAGCGCGCGAGCATTTCCCGACGCCTGGCCAGGCGCCTGTTTTTCAGTGTGGACTGAGGCGCGCTGGATAAGCCTGTGTTTTTAAAGTTATGTAATACTCTGCGCCGTTTTGCCCTGGCAGGGCCGGTCTAGACAGCGGGAAGCCGATCCGTCGAAGCCGATTTTTCCGGGGCTTATCGCCAAATTTTGCCGTTTATTGAGTGAAAAGCCCTATCGGTAGCTTTTTATACTGCACGCCCCGCTGTCCTGGCCGCGCATTTGCGCCAGGCGGGTTTGCCCACGAGGCAGGCCCGGTCCGGTCGGTGTATGAGCCCACCCGCTGATACGCCTGAGACTCGGTGGCTAAATCCAATAACAAAATGAGGTTGTATCCCTATGCCTGTTGGCAAACCACTGCCCCCTGGCGAGACCGCTCAAGGCGGCCCGCTCAAACGTGAACTGGGCGAGCGCCACATTCGCTTGATGGCCCTGGGCGCCTGTATCGGTGTCGGCCTGTTTCTCGGCTCGGCCAAGGCGATCGAAATGGCCGGCCCGGCCATCATGCTCTCGTACATCATTGGCGGCCTGGCGATCCTGGTGATCATGCGCGCCCTCGGCGAAATGGCGGTGCACAACCCCGTAGCCGGTTCGTTCAGTCGTTATGCCCAGGACTACCTTGGCCCCTTGGCTGGCTTTCTCACCGGTTGGAACTACTGGTTCCTGTGGCTGGTGACCTGCGTCGCGGAAATCACCGCCGTGGCGGTGTACATGGGCGTGTGGTTCCCCGACACGCCACGCTGGATCTGGGCCCTGGCGGCGCTGATCAGCATGGGCACCATTAACCTCATCGCGGTCAAGGCGTTCGGTGAGTTCGAGTTCTGGTTCGCGTTGATCAAGATCGTCACCATCATTGCGATGGTGATCGGCGGCGTGGGCATTATCGCGTTCGGCTTCGGCAATGACGGCGTGGCGCTGGGTATTTCCAACCTGTGGACCCACGGCGGCTTCATGCCCAACGGCGTTCAGGGCGTGTTGATGTCGTTGCAGATGGTGATGTTCGCCTACCTGGGCGTGGAGATGATCGGCCTCACCGCCGGTGAAGCGCGCAACCCGCAGAAGACCATTCCCAGCGCCATCGGCTCGGTGTTCTGGCGCATCCTGCTGTTCTATGTGGGTGCGTTGTTCGTGATCCTGTCGATCTACCCGTGGAATGAAATCGGCACCCAGGGCAGCCCGTTCGTGATGACCTTCGAGCGCCTGGGCATCAAGACCGCGGCGGGCATTATCAACTTCGTGGTGATCACCGCCGCGTTGTCGTCCTGCAACGGCGGCATCTTCAGCACCGGGCGCATGCTTTACAGCCTGGCGCAGAACGGCCAGGCGCCGGCGACGTTCGGCACCACCTCCAGTAACGGCGTGCCACGCAAGGCGTTGCTGTTGTCGATCTTTGCCTTGTTGCTGGGCGTACTGCTCAACTACCTGGTGCCAGACCAGGTGTTCGTGTGGGTGACTTCCATCGCTACCTTCGGTGCGATCTGGACCTGGCTGATGATTCTGCTGGCCCAGCTCAAATTCCGCAAAGGCCTGAGCCCGGCCGAGCAAGCGGGCCTCAAGTACCGCATGTGGTTGTACCCGGTCAGCTCCTACCTGGCGCTGGCGTTCCTGGTGCTGGTGGTGGGCCTGATGGCGTACTTCCCCGAGACCCGTGTGGCGCTGTATGTAGGGCCTGCGTTTCTGGTGTTGTTGACCGTGTTGTATTACGCGTTCAAGTTGCAGCCGAGCGATGCGGCGGTGCGTTCCGCTGGTTGATGCCGGCCTGGCCTCCGGTGCATCGGTATCTACATAACTTCGGTATGACGCCGAACCTGTGGCGAGGGAGCTTGCTCCCGCGATGGCCTGACAGCCGGAGCTGATCTAGCTGACGCAGCGCGATCCATATGTGGGAGCTGGCTTGCCTGCGATGGCGGCCTGACAGCCGCCCCATATCTACCTGATACCCCACGATCCAACTGTGGGAGCGGGCTTGCTCGCGAAGGCGGCCTGGCAGTCAACACAGTTGGATTGTGTACATATCCATTGTTGCGGTAACGGCCGCTTAGGGTTCCGCCCTGACGGCGGCTCACTTTTGAAAAGCGCAAAAGTAAGCAAAACGCTCTTGCCCCACCACTCGGCACCTCGCTTAGGCTCGGTGTGCCCGAACGCAGGCTTGAATCCGTGGGCCGCCGCCACGCGCCATTCATGGCGCGGGGCGGCTAACCCGGCGTCCTGCCGGGTTACCCACGAATTCAAGCCTGCGTTCGGCCAGCGTGGTTTAACGGGGCGCTTCAGATCAAGATCAAAAGCAGAGCAACGGCGTTTTTCAAGGTAGTTGTCGCGTCCACCGTCGCGCTACGCGATTTTTATTACCACGGTCAGCTCCCTTTCGGGGTTCAGATACACCGTCCCGATAGGGTTCCAGTTGCGTGTCTCTCCTGACCATCGTTCCGGTCTTTTCTCTCTGGCCTGCCGGTATATCGCATCTCGACGAGCCAAGATTTCTCGGTCTTTTCCTTCATGACGTTGAGCCGGTGTTACGAAGCGGATCCGGCTATGACGGTGCACGGTGTTGTACCAGGTCATAAAATTCCTCACCCAGATACGCGCATCATCCAGGCTGGTAAACCCTGCCTGTGGCCACTGCGGGCAGTATTTCAGTGTCCTGAACAGTGATTCCGAGTACGGGTTGTCGTTGCTAACCCGTGGTCGACCGCGAGACGGCGTGATGCCCAGGTCATACATCTTGGTCAGTAACGTCACCGATTTCATTGGTGCACCATTGTCCGAGTGAAGCACCAGCGGCTGGCGCCAACACTTCTCCTGAGTCACGCTTCGTTGCAGCAACGCTGCCGCCTTTTCCCCGCTCTCGGCTTCATAAACTTCCCAGCCCACGGCTTTTCGGCTGTAGATGTCTTCGATCAGATAGAGATAGTAAAATTTCCCGCGAACCGGGGACGGCAGGTAGGTGATGTCCCATGACCACACCTGATTAGCTGAAGTCGCTGCGTAAGTGGTCGGTGCCTCATGGCGATGCGGTCGCTTGGCTCTGGATCGGTGATGCTGCTGACCTGCCGCATGCAGCACACGATAAAAAGTCGCCTCCGAGGCTACATATCTTCCTTCATCGGCCAATTGCGGCACGATCTGGCTTGGCGGGAGGTGCGCGTAAGCTTTGCTGTTGCACAGCGTCACGATGCCTTGTCGCTCAAGCTCACTGAGCGCGTTGTTCGGTATCGGCCTGAGCGTCGTCGTGCGTCCAGCTGCCAAGAGTTCTTGCGGCAAGCTCCAGCGTTGCAGCGTCCTCAGTGAAATGCCTACCTCCTGACAAGCAGGCGCCCTGCGGGCGCCCGCCAGAATGGCTTCATTAAGCCAATCAACGAGTAAATACCGTTCTGGCAACAAGGTCAGGTGGCCTCGTCGTCGCTCCCCCAGTAGGCATTGAGCTTTTTTTCGTAGTACCAGTAAAGCCGCTGTTTCAGCCAGGGCTGCATCTTTGCGGCGCAACTCACGTTCAAGTTCACGGATACGATTTTTATCATCTCGTGACTGTCCGGAGCTTGCAGTTTTCGCGGTTGACTGTTTCGTGCTGCCGGCAATAAAAGCGTTGCGCCAATCGGTTATTTGCTCGGGAAAAATACCTTTTCGTCGGCAGTACTCACCGATTTCCAGTTCCGATAGCGAACCTGTTTCTATGATGATCGCCAGCTTGGATTCGGCTGACCAATTTTCGGCCGGTTGCTTGGCATCGGACAATTGCGTTCCTCTGGCGGCAGCTTGTTTGCGCCAATAATGGAGAGACATATCGCTACAACCTTCGCGCCGAGCGACCTCCGCCGCCGAGAGGCTCAGGGGCGGAAGCATCATTTTCAGCAGCGCAGCTTTACGTTCTTCTGAATAGAAAGGCATGACCATACTCTTGCCGCCCCCGGAATGCTTTTCAAAAAGCGGGGGACACGACAACTACCCTGACACCGGGGGGCAAGATCAAGAGCGGCTCGCTTCGCATCGTGGTTACCGCTGAGGCCAAATCGGATCAAAAACAGGGTAGCGTGTTTGCTCGCGACGGTTATGGCTTTGGGCTTTTAGTTGTGGTGAGTAACAACCGCAACCAGTCCGGGTGATTAGCCCGCTCCCAGCGATAGGCTTTCCCGTCGTAGAAAAACACCAGGATATCTTCCAGGTCCCAGGTAATCATCTTGATCTCCAGTGTCCTCATGTAGTCCTTTGCCGGGCAAGTGATGGCTGCCCAAGGGTCGCTGATCCATAGATCGGCCCACCCGGTCTCCTGGAAGTCCAGCGTCTGGCTCAAGCCTGTGGGGATCGTGCCCACCACCACAAAGGTATGAACCTGGCAGACCCAGACCTGAGCCGTACCGCCATTGGTTCGAATCATTTCACAGGCAACATGAGCCATCTGGTCGCAGTTGCCGGCACCGGTCTTGAGGATGATCTCCGTGTAGTTCGGCTGGCCGATCTTGCTGTACTCCCACATCACCACCGATTGTGCCTCTTGCACACGGCGCAGCTCATCCAGCGTGGGACCCTGGACATTGGCGGACTTGAGCTGGGTTCTCTCAACCAGCGCCGCGGTGCTGGCGTTGGCTTGTTCGGCCAGGTAGCGATTGATTTGCGCGGGGCTGGGATGTGGCGTCGTGCCAGGCCGCGGTGGCCAGATGTCGAGCTGCACAGGGCGGGATACGAAGTTGATGTTCAGGCTGCGGCCTTGATCACTGAGGTTGAGCAGCAACTCGCGTTGCTTGATGGTTCGAAGGCCGCTGACACGCTTACGCAAGAGGGCAATTTTTTCGGCGCTGAAGCCACGGTGAGCTAACTGTCGATACAGGACTTCCAGCGTCGGCAGTGCCACCAACGGTTGGTCGGGTATGAGCTGTGCTGCTTTCAAGAACTGATTCTTGCGCTCACCGAAGGCATCGATCAGTGCGACGTGCTCGCCACCGACGCTGTAATCCAGTTGTTCAAAGTGCACAACGCTCGACCCTGTGGTTGTTGCGGGCGCTCGGTAAAAGACGCCAACATCGGCTTCGACCACCCAATGATCTTTGCCCGGCACACTGACCAGCAGCGCTCTGAGGGTACGGCTGTCGTTGATGCCATCAACGATGCCAGTGAGTTCCACCACCTGGGTCTGTCGGCTGAGTACGTTGTCAAAATCGTCTCCGGGCAGGCCGAACTGGGGCTCGTTATCAATGCGCCTGCCGATGACGTTGGTTTTGTAGGTCAGGGGCGTCGACGCAGGCAAGGGTGTCAGTTCGAACTCGGTAACGCGCGGTGTGACTTCATGAATGCGTCGGTGATAGACCAGCTGGCGCTTTTGTCCGTCGATCACCGGGGCTGGTATCAGTCGAACGTGGTCCAGTGCCTGGACCCGGCGCAAGTGAATCGAATGTGCAAACTCATACAGGCGTTTGGTGAAGCAAACGATGGGGATGAGGCTGCGTTTTTTTCTGCGGATCGCACACAGGTGATCGAAGGTGTCTACGTGCCAGGCATGTACCGGGGAGGTGAGTTCGTCCATGTGCGTTTGTGCATCGTGGGGCAAGCGCCATACCCGATTTTGGTCCAGCAGATCTGTAGCGTTGGCGCGCTGAATCAGCAGCGCAGGTTTTTTGAACAGCGGTTCGGTGATTCTGGCCTTATAGCCACCCACCGATTGGTGCGGGATGACTGTTATCGCCGTGTCCAGCCGCAGGTCTGCAAGCGGCGGCCCGTAAGGTCTTGAGCTGAAAGGGTCGAAGGCGTACCAGGCGCTGGAGCGCTTTATCGCCAGCACCTGCGCCACCCCATCGGCGCGCGTCAGGGTGGCCGGTGCGATGTCGGCGCTGTTGAGCAGGCGGGTGTAGTCAACGCTGGGGCCTGGGTTCAGCCGCAGGCGTGTATTCCGGATCGCTCCCTCCAACGCACGCATGCCGGCCTGATTCAGGTGTACCAGGCCATGGCGGCCCAGGCGTAGCACCGACGGCAAGCTGTCGAAAGGATTGAATACTGCATTCAGGTACGTGGCACCGAGCTTGGTCAGTTGCAGCAGCTTGATGTAGGCGGGTGCGCCTTTCCCCAGGCGCGCGATGCTGGAGAGCACTAAACCTTTGGTGGGTGCGAGCAGGCCAAACACATCGAAGAAGCATCCATAGGCGCCCTCGATCATGCGCTTGGTATCGCCCGAGGCCAAGTCCCGAGTGCATGACCACAGCGGGATCAGGCCCAGTAAAGCCTGATACACCGCTTGAGCAGTCTTTTGCCGGTCTTCCAGCAGGGTTGAGCCTCTGGCTTGTGCCACCAGGGTGTCGATGTCCTGGAAGAAGTGTTGATTGACGATGGCCTTCGCCAGGGTCAAGGCTCTTGGCGAATCGAAAGTCAGCGCCTGAGTGGTGGCCTCTGTGGCCTCGACACGCCACAACCGATCGATGATTACGCTTGAAGACTGATCTGCTCTGGGCGGGCTGCCGGTCAGGTAGGCTGTTTCGTCAAGGGCCAGCAAGCTGCCGATATGCAGCTGCGAGGTCGGCTGTGTGCTGTGGACATTGCCAGTCTGGATGGTAAATGGAGTGCCTCCCAGCTCCAGTGTGTGTGGAAGGCGGACGTTTTTATACGCCAGGTTCAACAGCGGGAACAGTTCGTAGTCATGGTGACCGTTCAAGGCCTCACACCGCAGGATCACGCCGAAGCGGCCGGTACGGGCCATTTTCTCCCCCGGTTGCTCTTCGATCTGGGGTTTGTTCGCCGGTCGCCTCACCACCAGCAGTTGCACGGCGGCCTTTTGCAAGTGCTCGCGGTCCGCCAAGGGTAATTGTGCGAGCAGGTAGCGGATGACGGTGGTGTAGGCCTCTTTCAGCTGTGCGACATGAGCGATGCTGGCTTCGTTGAATAAGGTGTTGACGTCGCCAAGGCGGCGAAAGTGCTGTTTCATTTCGGCCAGGTCCAGCGCCGGGTCTACAGAGTTCCACTGCTCGGCCAAAGGCTGTAATGCGCCACTCATGTGCAGGTCCACCAGCGATTGCAGGTGGGCGCCGGGGGCCGGAAGGTGAGAAGGTCTGCGTTGTGGCCCTTGTGCCCAGCGCAGGCATTTCTTCTTCAGTAGCCGGTTTCCCCGGAATATTTTTTTCAGGTCATTGAGCGCAATACGGCGGCGTGTAATGAGAGGGGTTCGTAAGGTTCTGGACGCGTCCCCCAACGTGTCGACACGTTCTATAAGCGTATTTTGAAGCGTGTTGATGCTCTGAAGGCTGTAAGTGCTGTGTTCATTCACAGGTGACAGTTGGCCTTGTGCGACAGCCCAGTCAATCAACGTGCTGGTGGTGTAGTGAGCACGCCACAGGGGTTGTTCGGCGGCGTCCAGCTCCTGGGTAGTGAGCGCTACGATATCGCTGAACCGCAGGTGCCGTGATGAGCCGCAGACGAGCGCTTCTGCGAGCATCACCCCTTGTTTTAAAAGCAGCCAGGCATGGGAGGTCATGAAGTAGAGCGAGTCGGGGAGCTGACCTACCAGAAACTCCGGGGCGATACCTGCCAGCAACAGGTGCGCGGCCAGTGCGGTGGAGCGCGAAGTGGCGACACCGCTCTGGATCAGGTGCAGTTCTACTGTGCGACGAAGGTCCGCATAGCGATGCCCCCAACAGTCACTCTGATTGAGGTTGAGGCCAACGATGGTGTAGCGGCTCTGACCGGCCTGGGGGTCGAGATCCAGGATCAGAGCGCTTAGGAGCAAGGTGTTACGACTGGACCGGTTGGCCAACTGACCAGGGGCATGACCGTACCATTGCATCGCATCGATCAATTGATCGGCCAGTTTTTGCGCGGTTGGGTGGGCCAATAGCTGGTGCAACTGTTCATCAGGTGGGGCGGGTAACGGGTCGTTGATCAACCGTTCGAGCAGCCCTTGATTGGGCTGTGGCAGAAACTTGCGGGTGATGTTCATCACCGTGAGGCGTTGCTCGGCCGAAAGCGTCAAGGCGCCGGGTTGGGGCAGGCCCAAGCCTTCCCAGTAATTGCCCAGGCGAGGTTTTACCGGCATGGCCCATTCGGGCTGGATGCCTTGGGCATGAGCCAGGTTGTCGCGCTCATGTTCCGCGGTGAACCATTGCCGATGCACCTGTATGGCCATGTCGGAATCGGCCTGGTCGTCTATCGGCGGAACGTTGATGGGGGGCGGGATGCGTAATTGTTCTATCAGGTCCCAGGCCGCTTCGCGGGTATCGGGCAAAGGCAGATCATGCAGGGTGAGCAGTTGAGCCAGGTTGAATTTTCCATCCAGGGAGATGGACAGTTGCATGGCGTTTGCGAGGTCTTGCAAGCGTTCAAGAGCGCCTTCCAGAGGCAGCTGTGCCAGTTGCTCGTAGTGGATCTCGAGCGGCGTACCACTGGGCCCCGCCCCTTTGATCGACTGTCGGGTGACATCAAAAAAATAGTGCCCTGGGACCAGGTCCTGGGTTTGATCCAGGGCCAGGAACTGTGGATGTGCGGTAATGCCCTGGAGCAAAGCTGCGGCGGCTTCCATGCTCCTCGCCCAGAACGAGCCTGAGGTCAGCCAGCATCGGGTGCGGTACAGCGTGAACAGGCTGAATGGCCGGTCGTCCTCATCCTGCGCAGTGATTCCGGCCAGCAACTGTTGCGCCACTGTCTGACGGTCCTGTTCCAACTGCTGGAACGCTTCTGACAAAGGGGGTTCAGCACGCCAGAAAAATGATTGAAGGTGGCTCAGGGCATCTATCACTGCACCTCGTTGGGCACGGGTGTTTGGCTGTGGGTAACCGTAAAACCGCAGGATGTGCCGAACGCTCAATGCCAGGTGTTCGTCGGGAACGGGTAGCCCCAGCGCGTCGGGGTCGAGCACCTGGGTAATGGCCAGGACCGGCGGTGCGAGCCGGTACCAATCACTCTGGTCGTC
Organism: Pseudomonas sp. FP215; assembly: GCF_030687795.1. Classification (NCBI taxonomy): domain Bacteria; kingdom Pseudomonadati; phylum Pseudomonadota; class Gammaproteobacteria; order Pseudomonadales; family Pseudomonadaceae; genus Pseudomonas; species Pseudomonas sp. FP215. The sequence goes on along the minus strand of NZ_CP117447.1, from coordinate 4,856,623 downwards.
AAGGGTGAAGGTTTTGTCTTGGGTATGCAGTGTGCCGTTGCGTACCCTGAGGTCGGCCAGGTTCAGCGACTGCCGTTGGGCCCAGTCCAAGAATCGTGGACGCTCCAACGCTTGGCGGTACACCTGCCACCAGTTGCCCAGCGAGCATTGTGCGGGGATCGATAGCGTCTCGGAGGGCGTGGAGTGGGGTGCCTTGAGATGTTCGATCAAGGCAGTGGTCATCAGCCTGTCGCCATCCTGGCGCAGGCTTTTGCTCAGATTCAGCGGGGTCATCCGTGGGTTTCCTGTCCAGAAGGGCAGCCCTCTTGGCTGCCCTTTCACTGCTTAAATGGACAGAAATGGAAACACCCCGGCGGATGGGCCAGGCGCTAATTATGTGGCGGGAGACTGGGGCAAGGTGGCTCGCCGCTGGTCCAATTGCTTGTTGAACTCCAGCCACGCGGCAAACAAGCTCATCACGGCGGCCCCCACCAGCGCTGTGAATACCTGCATGGCGAAGGTATCGCCGGTCAGGGCATTGACCATGTCCGCCAACGGCGCCAGCACCACACCCAGGCAAAACACCTCCAGGGAGTAGCGTCCCATCCGCACCAGTTGTCGCGCCAGCCCGTGTTGCGTCCAGCCGACACCGGGGAGCAGTTTGGCGGTGACGTAGGCCAGGGCCAGAAAGTGCAGCAAGCGCACCGGTGACAGGTCGGTCTTGCTGATGGGGTACAGCCATTCGCCAATCACGCGCGGCATCCAGGCGTCGTGCACCTCGGGCCAGCGCCACGAGAGGGTGATCACGCAGGTCGTCAGCACATACGCCGCAGCCGCTATGAACAACGGTTGGCGAAGCAGTGGCTGTCGTTTGGTAGGGGGCGTCGAACGCAAGGCCGCTGCGCCGCCGAGGATAAACAGGCACTGCCAGGTGATGGGGTTGAAGTACCAGACTCCGCCGTTGCTGGCCGGCAGGTTCCAGCCCTGCCATGGCGCCAGCAGGTATACGGCCAGCGAGATCGCCACGGTGATCGTGGGCGCACGCAACAGTAACGGCAGCGTAATGGGCAGGCTGAGAATCAGCACGATATACAGCGGCAGCGGGTCGGTCAGGTTGGGTTTGAAGCGCAGCAGCAACTCATCGACCAAGGCCTGTTGGGTATTGTTGAGGAAGTACTCCAGGCCCATCTCCTGCACCAGGTCGCGGGTTTCGATATGACTGTTGGCGAAAATCACGATGCCCATCAACAGCGCCAGCAGGAAAATGTGCACCACGTAGAGCGTCCACACCCGACGCAGGATTTTCAGGCAGGCAATGAAATAGCCATCGCGCTGCAGGATCTTGCCGTAGGCCAACACGGCTGCATAGCCGGCCAGGAATACGAAGATTTCCGCGGCGTCACTGAACCCGAAGTTCTGCACGGTGACGTTGGCCAAGGGGTTATGGGGCACGTGATCCCAGAAAATGAAGATCAACGCCAGGCCCCGAAAAAAATCGATGCGCGGGTCGCGTCCGTTCAGCATGGCAGCGGGCTCTTGAGCAAGTAGTGGAATGACGATAGGTGAGCGCGGGCGTCGCCGCACGTCGGGCGGGCGCAGGTTGGCGGTATTTGTAAGCAATTGCAAAGGCTGGGTATTGCTGAATGTCTCAATTGCGCTTGGGGATAGACCCGTTTCCTTGGGCCGCTACTTGCTGTTCATGACCTGCATGGGCGGCTTGAGCGTGGCCGTGGGATGGCTGGGCGACCATCTGCATATGCCAGGGATTGTCACTGTGCTGGTGTTTTCGCTGGTCAGCCTGGTGCGCGTTTTACTGCGCGCGCAATGGGCAACGCCGGTGGGACAGACTGCCCGCAATAGGCAACCCGCGCGTATCGCTCACCTCGAAATGCGCCTGGTTGGTAGTCGCCGAATCCGGCCCAACGAAGACGGTAAAACTGCCGGCCTCGACCTTCGGCGAAAAATGCTCGTCGAGCAAGGCAAAGTCCGGTTGGCCCAGGGTAAAGCTGACGCTGCGGCTTTCGCCCGGTGCTAAATGAATCTTGCGAAAACCCCGTAACCGGCGCACTGGTCGAGTGACGCTGGCAATATCATCGCGCAGGTACAACTGGACGATTTCATCACCGGCGCGTTTACCGGTATTGGTGACGGTGACTTCAACCGCCAGCGTCTGGGTGGAGGTCAGTCGAGGGCTACTCAGGCGAGGAGAGGAGTAGACGAAGGAGGTGTAGCTCAAGCCGAAGCCAAACGGATACAGGGGTGTCCAGGGCACATCAATGTAGGCGGATGCGTAACTGCCATCACCGCTGGGTGGGCGGCCGGTATTTTTATGCGCGTAGTAAATCGGTATCTGGCCCACATGACGTGGGAACGTCATTGGCAGCTTGCCGCTGGGGTTAACGTCACCAAAGAGCACATCGGCCACGGCATTCCCGGTCTCGCTGCCCAGGAACCAGGTTTCGAGCAAGGCAGGCGCTTGTTGGACTGACTCATCGAGCACCAGCGGGCGGCCGTTCATCAGGACGATGACCAGCGGCTTTCCTGTGTTCAGCAATGTGCTTAGCAGCGCATTCTGCCCACCCGGCAGGCCGAGTTCGGCGCGACTATGGGCTTCGCCGCTCTGTTCTGCGGTTTCTCCGAGCACGGCGATGAGCAGGTCGCTTTCACGCGCCGTGTGTTCGACCTGCTTGATGTCCTGGACATGCGGGCTGCTGGGCGAGGCGCCGGGCAGGTAAACAATCTCGCTGCCAGGTGCGACTGCATTGCGCAGTCCTTGCAGCACTGTGACGGACTCTTCGGCGCGTCCGGCCCCGGCCCATGGGCCGATCGTGGCGCTGGCGTCCGAAGCGAGGCTGCCGGTCACCAATACCTTGCCCGGCTGTTTGGAAAGCGGCAGCAACGGGCCGCTGTTTTTCAGTAAGACGATGGATTTCTGCGCCGCTTCTCGAGCCAGGGCGCGGTGTTGTGGCGTGAGCTGGTTGGCCCGCTCGCGGGCTTCGTCGCTGTACCGATAGGGGGCATCGAACAGCCCCAGGCGTTGCTTAGTCTTGAGTACGCGACGCACCGCGTCGTCCACGCTTTTGCGCGATACCTGACCGTTGCGCACCAGCGTCGGCAGGTGTTGGCGATAGGATTGACTGGCCATCTCGATATCCACCCCGGCAGTGAACGCCAGCCGTGCGGTGTCGGCTGCCGTGGCAGCAATGCCTTGTGGGCCCAGTTCCCAGACAGCATTGAAATCACTGACCAGCAAGCCGGTAAACCCCCATTGTTTGCGCAACAGACCGGCCAGCAGGGCGGTATGGCGGTGCATGGGAATGCCGGCCAACTCGTTGAAGGACGGCATGATTGCATCGACGCCGGCCGCGACGGCGGCCTGGAAGGGAGGTAAGTAAACCTCTCTCAACGTACGTTCCGACAGGTCGGCAACGTTATAGTCTCGACCGCCTTCGGCAGCGCCGTAGGCCACGAAATGTTTTGCCGTCGCGAGCATCGACGAGATGTCGGGGGCACCTGCGCCCTGAAAGCCATGCACGAGGGCAGCAGCCAGTGCAGAACCCAGAAACGGATCTTCACCTGCGCCTTCCACCACGCGCCCCCAGCGCGGATCACGGGTAACATCGACCATGGGCGCAAAGGTCCAATGCACGCCACTGGCGGTGGCTTCTACGGCTGCTGCGCGTGCGGTTCGTTGTGTCAGGTCCGGGTCCCAGGCCGAGGCTTGCGCCAATGGCACTGGAAACACCGTGCGAAAACCGTGCAGTACGTCATAGGCGAATAACAAGGGGATATGCAGGCGAGAGCCGTTGACCACCTGTTCTTGCAACTGGCGGGTCTGTTGCGCGGTACTCGCCCCCAGTACCGACCCCACCAGGGTGACGGGCATCTGTGTTTGCGTGCCTTGATCAATGGCGGGGCCGGTGGGCGTAGCCTGGATGCCAAGTTGGCTGAGCTGGCCAATTTTTTCTTCAAGGGTCATTTGCGCCAGCAAGCGTTCAACCGGATCGTCTTGGGCTAGCGCCAGCAGTGGGAGGCAGGCGAGCAGCAATGAAGCAACATGTATAGGCATGGTTCACCCGTCCATGGGTAGGGTTGATGCCTTCAAGTGTTTTGCATCAGAGCAAAATCATCTACTGTCAGAATTGACAGTGCGCGCCCGTTTCAGACAAGCGGGGTATTCTCAGACAGCGTCCATCAGCAAGACCCTGCACGGTTTGGCCTGATACGCCTTGATCTGCGGTACCAAACGGGTGAAGTGCTCGGTCTGGCAATGCGCATCCAGCGATGACTTTCAACATGCTAGGTGTCCTTTAGGCCGCAGCGATTTCATGGGGCTCAAAACTATCCGCCCGCGCCATCTGCCACATCCGCGAGTAAAACTCGCCGTTCACCTCTCCAGTGAGCAACTCGCCAGGCTTCAAGAACACATGCAGCTGTGAAAACAGCTTGATCTCCGTCGCCGACATGCGCCGTACCAAGTGCTTGGCTGACAATTGCGACGGGTGCTCCAGCCCTGCGGCAGCGAGCATTTCTGCCAGGGCGTGCAGGGTGTTGCGGTGGAAGTTGAATACCCGCTGGGCCTTGTCCGGCACCACCAGGGCGCGTTGACGCAGCGGGTCTTGAGTCGCCACGCCGGTCGGGCATTTGTTGGTGTGGCATGACTGAGACTGAATGCAGCCAATGGCGAACATAAAGCCGCGTGCCGAGTTGGCCCAGTCGGCGCCGATGGCCAGGACGCTGGCGATGTCGAAGGCGCTGACGATCTTGCCGCTGGCGCCGAGCTTGATCTTGTCGCGCAGGTTCAGGCCCACCAGGGTGTTGTGCACAAACAGCAAGCCCTCGCGCAGCGGCACGCCAATATGATCGGTGAACTCCACCGGCGCGGCGCCGGTGCCGCCTTCCTTGCCGTCCACCACGATAAAGTCCGGGAGGATGCCGGTTTCGAGCATGGCCTTGGCAATGCCCATGAACTCCCACGGGTGGCCTAGGCAGAACTTGAAACCCACTGGTTTGCCGCCCGACAGTTCACGCAACTGAGCGATGAACTGCATCAGCTCGATTGGCGTGGAAAACGCGCTGTGGCGCGACGGCGAGATGCAGTCTTCACCCATCATGATGCCGCGGGTGTCGGCGATTTCCTGGGTGACCTTGTGCTTGGGCAGAATTCCGCCATGGCCGGGCTTGGCGCCTTGGCTCATCTTGATTTCGATCATGCGCACTTGCGGGTCCTGGGCCTGCACGGCGAAGCGTTCGGGGTCGAAACGGCCGTCGCTGGTGCGGCAGCCGAAGTAACCGCTGCCCAGTTCCCAGGTGAGGTCGCCGCCGTTTTCTCGGTGGTAGGGGCTGATGCTGCCTTCGCCGGTGTCGTGGGCAAAGTTGCCGAGCTTGGCGCCGTGGTTGAGTGCGCGGATCGCATTGGCGCTCAACGAGCCGAAGCTCATCGCCGAGATATTGAACACCGACGCCGAGTACGGCTGCGTGCACTGCGGGCCGCCGACCATCACGCGAAAGCTGCTGGGGTCGCTCAGGGGCGCAGGGCGCATGGAGTGACCGATAAATTCGAAGCCTGACTGGTAAACGTCAATCAGGGTGCCGAAGGGTTTGTCTGCTGTTTCGTTTTTAGCCCGCGAATACACCAGCGAGCGCTGGGCACGGGAGAAGGGTAGGGCGTCGCTGTCGGACTCCAGCAGGTACTGGCGGATTTCCGGGCGAATGGTTTCCACCAGGTAGCGGATATTGCCCAGGATCGGGTAGTTACGGCGCACCGCGTGGGGCGTTTGCAGCAGGTCGAAAATGCCGATCAGGCTGAGTACACCGGTGACTATCGTGATCGGCCACAGCCATTCATGTTCGATAAAGGGGAGGCTGGCGAGGGTGAAAATGACACACACAGCGAAGAAGGCGTAGCGGCTTAACAAGGACAGGCTCATACGGTTTCCTTGGGTTCGGACTCTTCAGGTCGATTGCCCATTCTGCACCTGTCGTCAAAGCACGGACAAGGATTGATCGCCCAGTCGTTTTTTTATACTTCGGCTTATTTGTACAGACAAAAATATCTATCAGCTTGATAGAGGAACGTATGACGCCCCCGACACCATTCATTGGGTGTCTGGTTGTGACCGGGCAATGGGAAAGTAAGGACACTTTTATCAAGACGGAATTTATAACGGCAAGAGCGAGTGACTTGCATATGACCATAACGGTAACGGCATCGAATAATTTATATACCGCCTCGGCTTCTATACCTTCCAACCCCCACTGGAGTAAAAGCCAGTTAACCGGCTTGCAACGCGAGCAAGTCGCTCAAGAGCATAAACGCATGCAAGGTATTGAGAAACCTGAGCAGGATGTGAGCCGAAAGCCGGAATTTGCCACGGGCCGTCCATCGGGTGATAACCGCATTGCGGAACAAATCATCAACGACAATCCGATCCTCAAAAACCTCGGTCATCAAAAAGATATTAATCGTCCATTGGCCTATAAACTTCTGGGTGATTGGACGAGCAATAACAAAGCCCCTGAAGCACGAGCGGATGCCGCCTTCAACGCTGCGCGGGTGCTCAACTATATTGATACGTCCTTATCGGCTGACGGCGAACATCGAGGCAAAGCCCATGGCAATGGCGACCTTGAAGGAATCACCCGTAGCGGTGATGCCCGGCGCGGAACTCCGGCTGGTATGTGGAAAGACTTTACGGAGCAGGGTTATTCCGCCTTGCGCGACCATCACCGCCTGGATAGCACCAGCGATACCCATGTGAAGGCCGACGGCACCAACAAAGACAACCTGCAGTGGGTTGCCGGTGAGGCTGGCAAGAGAACCTGGTTTATCCCAGGGCTCAGCAATGTTCTTCTGGGGATCGGCAATGCAGACCAGGGGGTGGTCGGGGCCCTCAAGGGGGCCAAGGATGGTTTTGACAAAACCCGGGTCGATGGTTTTGATCAAGCACTCGCCAGTGCTGCGCGGGGAAATATCTGGGGTGTCGTAAAAGGGTATGCCAGTGCTGTGAACAAAAATGAGGCCACGCCGGAACAGGTCAAGACTGTGTTGAATAAGGTGGGCAGCTGAAATCGGAGGGGGCTTAACCGTTGGCGTTCAACCAGATGGCTTTGATTCTTGGAAATTGATTTCCTACAAGCCCGATAAGTCCGTAGATATCTACACAACTCTGTAGCGCTCAACGGTAACCACGATGCGAAGCGAGTCGCTCTTGATCTGCTCTTGATCTTGATCTCAGGCGCCCCGTCAAACCACGCTGGCCGGAATTCGACGGTGATTTGGGGGGTAAACCGGCAGGGATGCCGGTTTAGCCGCCCCGCGCCATGGATGGCGCGTGGCGGCGGCCCCCCAAATCACTGGCGGATTACGGGCACACCGAGCCTAGGCGAGGTGCCGAGTGGTGGGGCAAGAGCGTTTTGCTTACTTTTGCGCTGTTCAAAAGTGAGCCGCCGTCCGGGCGGAACCCTAAGTGGCCGTTACCGCAGCAATGGATATGTACACAATCCAGCTGCGTTGACTGTCAGGCCGCCATCGCAGGCAAGCCAGCTCCCACATTTGGATTGCGGTGCCTCAGGGAGATAGGCGCCAGCTGTCCGGTCGTCACGGGAGCAAGCTCCCTCGCCACAGGTCCAGCGTCGTATCGAAGTTGTGTAGATACCTATGGTCATCGCAGGCAAGCCAGCTCCCACATCTGGATCGCGGGGGGAGATACCTATATCCATAGATCTGCGCAATCTATTCTTATTGCAATAGGCTCTCGTTTGGCTGCTTGATCTTGTGTTACTGTATAACAAATCAACCACGCCCAAACGCCCCGGAGGCCTCATGAAAGCTGGTATCCACCCCGACTACCGCACCGTGCTGTTCCACGACACTGCCGCCGACGTGTTCTTCCTCATCGGCTCCACCGCCGACAGTGATCGCACTCATAAACACAGCGACGGCAACACCTATCCCTACATCCCGCTGGACGTCTCCAGCGCCTCGCACCCGGTCTACACCGGCCAGCAGCGCAAGACTCAGGCCGAAGGCCGGATTGCCGGGTTCAACAAGCGCTTTGCCTCGTTCGGGTCGAGCCCGAAAAAAGCGGATGAATGAGCATGATTCGGCGGCGTGTCCTACGCCGCCGTCTGCCGAATCGGCAGTACCACCCGAAACTTCGTACCCTTGCCCAGCTCACTGCTGACGCTGATATCGCCACGGTGTTTCTTGACGATCCCGTAGGACAACGACAACCCCAACCCCGTACCTTCGCCCACTGGCTTGGTGGTAAAGAATGGGTCGAATATCTTCTGCACGGTTTCAGGCGCAATCCCACAGCCGTTGTCCGCCACTTCCAGCCACACGTGTTCGCCTTCCACCCCGTTGCTGATGGTAATGGTGCCGCGCTCCGGGCCCATGGCTTGTGCAGCGTTGATCACCAGGTTCATCACCACCTGATTGAGTTGTGAGGCCAGGCATTCGATTTCCGGCAGCGGCGCGTAGTGCTTGACCACATCGGCCTTGTACTTGAGTTCGCTGGCAACAATGTTCAGCGTCGAGTCGATGCCTTGCTGCAGGTTGGCAAATTGCCAGGTCTGGTCGTTATCCACCCGTGAGAAGTTCTTCAGGTCTTTGACGATCTGCACTACACGGCCGATGCCATCCTTGGATTCGCGGATCAGGATCGGAATGTCGTCCTTGAGAAAATCCAGGTCCAGCTCGCTGCGCAGTGCCGTGAGTGGGTCGCGATGTTCTGGCTCAGCAATATGTGCTTCGCTGTGCTGGTAAGCATCGAGCATCTGTTGCAGCTGTTTGAAGTAGCCGTCGAGGGTGCTGAGGTTGGAGGAAATAAAGCCCACGGGGTTGTTGATCTCATGGGCGACACCCGCCGCGAGTTGCCCCAGTGAGGCGAGTTTTTCCGACTGCACCAGTTGGCTTTCCAGGTGTTTGCGCTCTTCGATTTCCAGTTGCAGCGCTTGGGTGCGTTCTTCCACCAACCGCTCCAGTTGCGAGGTTTGCAGGGAGGCGCGGCGGGCCATGTCCCATTTGTTGGCCAGGGTGTTGGCCATTTGCTGGACTTCAATGTTGTCGAACGGTTTTTTCAGGATCAGCAGGCGGTCGTGGGCGTGCAGGCGAAACAGCAGGTCATCCCAGGAATAGTCCGAGTAGGCGGTGCACACCACCACTTGCAAGTCGGGGGCGACTTTCCACAGTTCTTCAATGGTCTTGGCGCCGTCCCAACCCTGGGGCATGCGCATGTCGACGAAGGCCAACGCATAGGGGCGCTCTTGCGCCATGGCGGTGGTCAGCAAGCCCAGGCCTTCTTCGCCGCCATACGCGCCGTGCAGTTCGAACGCCTGGGCTTGAGGTTTGGCGGCGTCGCCAAACAGTGCCGACTCCATCTCATCCAGCGCCTGGGTGGAGGCTTCGTCGGGCATCAGGATCTTGCGAAAGTCCTCATGAATGGACGGTGTGTCATCGATCAGCAGGATGCGCCGGTTGGGAGGTTGGTTCATGAGCTGCTTCCGGCAAGGGTCAGGGGGATGGTCAAGGTGAAGACGGCGCCGAGGCCCGGCCCGTCGCTGTGGGCGCTGAGTTGGCCGTTCATTTCCACGGCGGCCAGGGCGCAGCTGTGCAGGCCGAAGCCGTGGCCTTCCTTGCGGGTGGTAAAACCGTGGGTGAAGATGCGTGCCATGTTCTCAGGCGGTATGCCTTCGCCATCGTCCTTCACACTGATCTTCAGGGTCTCGTCGCCTACCGATTCCACCGCCAGGGTGATTTGCCGTGGCCGTTCAGACAGTTTGTCCATGGCGTATTTGGCGTTGCTGATCAGGTTGACCATGATCAGCAATAACCTGTGCTTGTCCGCCAAGATCTCTGGCACCGGGGAGTACGCCTTCACAACAGTGACATGGTGACGACTCAGCGCGCCGGCGTTCATGCGCAGGGCGTCGTCCATCAAGGCGCTGATATTGACCGGCTCCAGCAAGGTAGACGCACCCGCATAGGATTGCTGGGTCGAGACGATGTCCTTGATGTGGTCCACGCTTTTGCTCAACTGCGCCAGCTCATCGCTCATGCCTTGCTGTTCGATGGCAATCGCTTCGACCAACTGGTTGAGATAGCCCGGCAGCAATTTGCCCTTTTCATCTTCGGTGAAGAAGGTGCCCAGGTCGCCTTGATGCGCATTGATCAGTTGCATGGCCTTGCCCAGGCCGAGCGCCTTGCTGGCGCGCAGTTTGCGGTTGACCAGGTCGGCAGAGATATTCACACTGTTGAGCACGTTACCGACGTTGTGCAGCACGTTGGTGGCGATCTCTGCCATGCCGGCCTGGCGGGCGCTGTCCATCAGCTCGCTCTGGGCGTCCTTGAGCTGTTGCGTGCGCCGCTCCACCCGTTGCTCCAGGGTTTCGTTGGCGGCCTGCAACGCGCGGTTGACGCGGTTGATCTCGGCAAAACTGCGCAACAGGCGCACCGCCAGGTAAAGCAGTAGCACCACCAGCAAGGTCGAGAAGATCAGCAGGTAGCGATGGTATTGGTGGTCGATGAGGTCAGCGGCTTGCTGGTCCTGATCAACGTGGGTGGTCAGGTCATCCAGGTGTTCGGCCACCGGCACGGCGGCAATTCGCTCGAGCAGGCTGTTGACCAGTGGCTGTTCGCGCAGGATCAGCGAAATATGATTGCTGAGAATCTCTACCGGTGCCTGGAACTCACTGGGCAGGCTCTGTTGGTTGATGGCCAGTTTGCCCAGGCCCACCAGGATATCAGCGGCACGTTCGTCGCTGGTGACCTGGGCGAACTCCAGGCTGCTGAGCAGCAGGTCGTAGGTGTCGGTGGCCACGCTTTGCAGTTGCAGCCGGCCTTCATCGGTCATGCTGTTGAATTGGGCCTGGATGTCGTCCTCGGCCGTCGGCAAAAATGCCAATGAGTTACGCAGCACTGCGTTGTGGGATTTGAACTGGTCGACCAACCGGGCTTTTTCTTCGATAGCCGTCAGATACGCGTCATGGCTGGCTTGCCAACCGGGCAGGTCGGCAGCGCTGTGATAGGTGTTGCGGCTCTGCAGTTCAGCCCCGATGCGGGTCATTTCGGTCAGCGGTGTGACCAGTGGGTCGTAGTTGTGGGTAATCGCGATGCGGGCCTTGAGCACTTCGCTGTCCCATTGGGCATTGAGCTGCTGGAGCTGGCGGATCAAGTCGCGCGATTGGGTATACGTGGCCGTCTGGTCGCGCGAAGACTTGAGGTACAAAAACACCAGTGTGGAGGCCAGGAACAGGGTGATAAGGCCTAGCAGGATTTGGCTGGTACGTCGGCGTGACAAGGGTCTCATAGTGGCTTGCCCGCCCATTCGCCAGTCAGGGTCTTGAGAAACTGGATAATCAGGTCCTTGTCTTCCTGGGACGGGTTGCGCCCCAACTGGTACTTGAACATCACGTCAACCGCCTCTTCAAGGGTCTTGGCCGAGGCGTCGTGAAAGTACGGCGCAGTGACGGCCACATTACGCAGGCTGGGCACCTTGAACACATGGCGGTCCTCTTCATCCTGGGTCAGCAGGTAGCGCCCCAGGTCCGACTCCAGCGGGTTGCCGCGGGCCTTGAAGTAGTCGCCCATCACGCCGAACTTCTGGAACATATTGCCGCCAATGTTCACGCCCTGGTGGCAGGCGATGCAGCCGTAGTCCTTGAAGCGTTGGTAGCCGTATTTTTCCTGGGTGGTCAGGATATCGGTGTCGCCCAGCAAGTATTGGTCAAACCGCGAGTTGGGTGTCAGCAGCGTGCGCTCGTAGGTGGCCAGGGCGTTTTGCACATTGGAGGCGGTGACGCCATCGGGGTAGGCCTGCTTGAACGCGTTCTGGTAAGCGGGCAGGGCGGAGAGGTTGTGCACCACGGTATTCCAGTCGCTGCCCATTTCCACCGGGCTGATCACCACCTGCTCGACCTGGGCCTCCAGCGTGTCCACCCGACCGTTCCAGAATTGTTTGAAGTTCAGGCTGGCATTGAACACGGAAGGGGTATTGATCTGCACCGGTTTGCCGTCAAAGCCAATGGAGAACGGCTTGTTGTCGGCGCCGCCGCTGGTCAGTTGGTGACAGCTGGCGCAGGACAAGGTGTTGTTGACCGACAAGCGCGGCTCATTGAACAGCTGGCGACCCAACTCAACCTTGACCGGGTCCAGTACAGGAACCGCCGGCAAGGGTTTGAGCGCTTCGTTCAGCGGCGCGGCTGCGAGCGGTGCGGTGCCCAGGCATAACGCCAACATCAGGCCAGAACGGTGGTTTACGACATTGCTCAAGCGAGCACTCCTTGCAGGCCTAGGGCTATTTATTTTCTTGATCGGGCATCAGTGTCGCGCTATCCGTTTGCAGCAACTGCACAAAATCTTTCGAAGGCAGCGCCTTGCTGAATAGAAAGCCCTGGCCCTCTTCACACCGCTGGGCTTTGAGGAAATTCAGTTGGTCGATGGTTTCCACGCCTTCGGCAATGATGTTCAGCTCCAGGCTCTTGCCCATGCCGATGATAGCGCTGATCAGCTGTTCGTCCTGGCTATTGATGCGCAGGCCGCGCACAAAGGATTGGTCGATCTTCAGCACATCGATGGGAAAGCGCCGCAGGTAGCTGAGGCTGGAGTAGCCGGTGCCGAAATCGTCCAGGGCCAGGCGGATGCCCATGGCCTTGATCTTTTGCAGGGTCTCCACGGTTTCATCGACGTTCTGCATCAGCACGCTTTCGGTGATTTCCAGTTCCAATTGGGTGGGCGGCAGGCCTGTTTCTTTAAGGATGTCGGCCAGGTTGTCGACGAAGTCCCGTTGACGAAAGTCGATCGCCGAGATGTTCACCGACATGCGCAGGGGCGCCAGGCCCATCTCGCGCCAGGCTTGTGCTTGTGCGCAGGCTTGGCGCAGTACCCATTGGGTCAGGCGTACGATCAGGCCGCTGTCCTCGGCCACAGGAATAAAATCCGCCGGGCTGACCCAGCCCGACTGCGGTCGAAACCAGCGTGTCAGCGCTTCCGCGCCGACGATGCGCCCGGACTCCAGCGCCAGCTTGGGCTGGTAATGCAGCACAAACTCATCGCGGTCCAGCGCCTGGCGGATCGCGCTTTCCAGGTTTTGCTGGTGCTGGGCGCGCAGGTTCATGTCTTCGGTGTAAAAGCTGAAATCCCCCGGGCCGCGTTCTTTGCTGGTGCGCATCGCGGTTTCAGCGTGCTTGAGCAAGCCCACGGCGTTGTCGCTGTCATTGGGGTAAATACTGATGCCCAGGCTGGCGCTCACACTCAGGTCATGCCCGGCGACATGGCGAGTCGCGCTGACAGCATTGAGCACCTTTTGCGCAATGTGCTGGGTTTGCTGGGGATGCTGGATGTCGTTGAGCAGCACCACGAACTCGTCGGAGCCATAACGAAACACCGAGTCCGAGGCCCGTATCGCCGCCACTAGGCTCAGGCTCACCTGCGCAAGCACCTCATCGCCTGCCGGATAGCCCAGGGCGTTGTTGATGCGCTTGAAGCGGTCGAGCCCCAGAAACATCACCGCCAGTTGCGTGTCGTGCCGCCGGCTCAAGGCGATCGCCTGGGTCAGGCGGTCGCCCAGCAAGGTGCTGTTGGGCAACTCGGTCAGTGCGTCGTATTGCAATAAATGCGAGACCTTTAGCAGCTCTTGCACGCGTTCCTCGATGGTGCGCTCCAGGCTGATCACCTTGAGGGCCGCATCCTGGGCCAGCTGCCATTTCCAGGTCAGCGCGCTGGCCATCTGGCGGATTTCCAGGTGGTCGAAGGGCTTTTTCAGGATCAGCAGTTGATCGTTGTATTTCAGGCGCGCTTCGATGGCCTCGAAGGAATAATCGGAATAGGCCGTGCAGAGGGCGATTTGCAGGTTGGGGTCCACCTCCCACAGCTGTTCGATGGTGTGCAGGCCGTCCCAGCCAGGAGGCATGCGCATGTCGATAAACACCATGGCGTAGGGTGAGTGGGCGTCCAGGGCTTTCTTGACCAGTGCCAAGGCTTCCTGGCCCTGGTAGGCGGAATCCAGGTCAAACGCCTGGCGCACCGGCGCCGTGGTGCCGAACAGGGCGGACTCCAGAGTATCGAGGGAGGGCTCGCCGTGCTCGTCGGCACAGAGGATCTTGCGAAAATCCTGGTGGATCGAAGCGGTGTCGTCGACGATCAGGATGCGCCGGTTGGCCCGGCCCGATTCCGTCTTCATGGCGCACTCGGCACATGCAAAAGGCTTGATGGCATGACAATTCCTTCCCTGGTTCTACAACTGAACGGGGCGCGAGTATGCAATGCAGCATAGTTGAGTTCCCTTGATATCGACGGCCAGTTGGCGTCAAATCAATCGCGCTTTGTATTGCGCAGATTCAATTTAGCTTAACTTCGTTTAATTTGAAGGCAGAGTCGCCATGGATGAACAACTCGCTACGAAGTCCGCTGTTTTGCTGGTCGACGATGAAGAGTCGATCCTTAACAGCCTGCGCCGCCTGTTGCGCGGCCAGCCCTATGACGTGGTATTGGCCACCAGCGGCGCCCAGGCGCTGGAGATCATGGCGACCCGGCCCATCGATCTGGTGATGAGCGATGCGCGCATGCCCGGCATGGACGGCGCCACGCTGCTGGCCGAGGTTCACCGCTTGTATCCCGCCACCAGCCGTATCCTGCTCACCGGTTACGCCGACCTCACCACCATCATCAAGGCGATCAACGACGGGCAGATCCACCGCTACATCAGCAAACCCTGGAATGACGAGGAGTTGCAGCTGGTGTTGCAGCAAACCCTCGAGCACCAACGCCTTGAACGCCTGGCCCGAGACCAGACCGAACAGCTCAAGCTGCTCAACGCCACCCTGGAAAAACGCGTGGCGGCGCGTACCGCCGAATTACAACAAACCGCCGACATGCTCGACCTGGCCTACGACGAACTCAAGCGCAGCTACGTGACCGGCACCGAAGTGTTTTCGCTGCTGGCCAACCTGCGCTTGCCCAAAGACAAACAGACCAACCGCGCGTTGATCGAGTTGATCCGCGTGTACTGCGCCGCCCAGTCCATGGACGAAGCCAGCACCCGCGACCTGACCATGGCCGCCGCGTTGTACAACATCGGCAAGTTGAGCTGGACCGACAGCATGATGGTTGCACCGTCGGACAAACTGCATAGCACCGACCGTGGCTTGTACCGTGAGTATCCGGGGCAGAGCGAGTCGCTGCTGATGACCCTGGAGCCGATGAAGGACGCGGCGCGGATCATTCGTCATCACCAGGAACGCTGGGACGGCACGGGATTTCCCGACCACCTCAAGGGCGATACGATCCCGCCCGGTTCACGGCTGCTGAAGCTGGCGGTGGACTTTATCGAATTGCAAAAAGGCCTGATCCTGGAGCGGCACCTCAACAGCGACGAAGCGCTGTTGTATATCCGCAAGTACGCCGGGCGCCTGTATGACCCGGCGTTGGTGGAAGATTTTGTGCAAGCCTGCGCAACCTTCCTCAGCGACGTGACCCTGGGCGATCCTACGGTCAAAGTCCTCACCACCCGTGAGCTTGAGGCCGGTATGGTGCTGGCCCGCAACCTCAACGCCGATAACGGCATGCTGCTGCTCAATGCCGGCAAGGTGCTGAACTTGCCGCTGGTGGACAAGCTGATCGCGTTCGAGGCCATGGAGGGCGCCAAGTACAGCGTGTTTATCAAGACACCCGACGAGGTGTCGCCACTCCTGTAGCTATACGCCCCAGGCTACGTGCTTGCTGCCGTGGTAATCAAAGATGCCCCTGATGATGTAGACATCTTTGCCACCTTCTTTGCCGTTCTGTTCAATTGCCACGCGCCAAAGACCGCGGCCCGAGCCGGCCTGTACTTGGGGTAAATCGACATAGGTGTAGTTGCCTATTCGCTTGCGGCTGAGGCGTCCGGCTTGGATATCCTGGGTGATTTGCTCAAGTTTGGCCGTGGCCGGGGCGGGCATGAGTTTTTTCTGGGTGTGCGCCAGATCATCGAGCTTCACGATGTTGATGTGCGGATCGCGAGTGGGTAGGGGCAGGACATCCGGGGCTGGGGGCACGGACGGCTCTGGCCTTTGGCCTCGGGTTGGAGGGCGGGGTTGCTCAAACTCCAAGGGTGTAGAGAATTTGGGCAGGGCTTTTTCAAATGCTGTGACGTCTTTGCTGTCCACCATGGCTATGCCAGCGTCTGCCCCGTGCTGGCCTCGGGACAGGGCGATATAGGGAACGCCGGATTTTTTGAAATCCTCTGAAAAGGAGGTGACTTGAAGCCTGGTCATTTTCGCCTTGAAGGTATCCTTCATGAAGGCATCCAGGGTGCTTTTTGTCTCAGGCAGCAACAAGAATCGGCGTATCGCCTGCTGGTGTGTAATTCCTTGATCGGAGGCGAGTTGATTAATACGTCGTAGGTGTTCGGGCTTGTTTGCAAACACTGTCAGTGCAGCCTCTCGCCAAGTAGAAAGTTCATATTTTGCCGCGAATTTATCCATCGCGGTCTGATGTTTATTCGTGATGGCATACCCGACAAATTGTGCCTCTGTATCGGGGTCGAGAACGGCAATCGATGTTCTGATTTGTTTGTCTAAGTTGTCGTTTTTGCCAATGAGCCTTTTGACTTTCTTAAACAGTTCCTCCTTGTCCAGCGCAGACAGATGTTGCGCAAAATGATGGGTCGACAGGTGTATATGTTCAAGCGTGGCCAGTTCGGACCGCAGGTTTAACACGCTATTGCGCAATCGCTCTTGGTGGGTCCGGCTCAGGCTTTTCGGGTTCGATACCCAGCGGCGAAATTCAGCTTCATCCAGGGGGCCGAGCTGTTGTCGGGCGTGAGTGATCAAGTTGAGTTTCAGGGCCGCGTCGGTTTGTTCTATGACGCGCTCGAAATCGCGCATTTCCCCTTCTGTTGCGAAAAGCCGCATGGCCGCGATCATGTCCGCGTCCACTTGCTGTTCAGGGGTCAGAGAACGCAGGGCGCCCAGAACGGAACCTCCGCCTACAGCATTTCGTTCGAAACGGGGCTTCCAGCTCTTTGCGTCTCCTGGCACGACCATAAAATCCACCTGGTTACCGGCCGGGTCTTTTACATAGCGTGCGCCGTCCTCTACATAGGACTGATACAAATGATAGCGGCCTGTAGCGTCGCGCATCGCGATGAACTGGTTATTGTGTTTATCAAAAAAACACGGTGCTCTGCCCGACCGGCGCAACAGACGGTATCGGTGAATGTGGGCAAACTCAGCGACGTCAAAGTGCGGCGTTATCTGCTCAGGTAGCCGATACGGGGCCGCATTGACCCAGGCGGGTTCCAGCGGGCGGACTGAAGCACCGGTCTGTACGATGCCGATGTTCCTGCCCGTACCGACTTTAGTGGCCAGTCCCGGAATGCGCCGCCCAAGCTGTTTGGCCACGTCTAATCCACGGTTGATACCTCGACGCAAAAACGACAGGGCGGTTTTGCCGGGTATCAGCCCGAGCAGAAAGTCAGCTGCGTCCACTCCAAACATAAAGGCGTTCACCGCCGACTCGCGGAAAATTTGCGCATTGCTCCGTGAACGGTAATCGGCGTGCGCGAGCTGAAAACCCAGTTGCGCCGAATACAGGTAGGCGTGGAAATTGCCGGTTATCGGGGTCAAGGTGTAGCGGTACACACTGCGCGTATCGTTGAGGATCCGCGTTATCTCGGTCGTATCCTTTGTGGCCATTTGGGAACTGAAGTAGGTCTGCCATTCGGGTTTTGCTTTCAGCGTGTCCAGCTCTGCCAACCCGTTGACCAGTTCCCTGAAGGGCCCGCCATCTGGCGCATCCGGGGTATACAGCACACTGACCCCATCAGGCTTGGTGCCTTTTCGGTGAATGACCAGGACGCGATGCATGACCTGTCCCCCTTGACCCCTTTCCTGCGCGGCACCCAATACCAGTAGGTTGACCTCTATCTCGAACTCGCTGACCCGGGGCCGGGTAGCTGAATCGGGGTGCTCGGTAACTGCCTTTATCCAGTCAAGCCCACTGCCTGGCGTCTTGAATGTAAACAGCTTGGCGGCGTCAGGGTTGAGACGGCTCTCAAGGGCGTCCTTGTTCATTCTTGCCGCGTTGGCGCGCTGCCAGGCGGTTGCAAAGGTGCTTGTCCCGCTGCTCTGCGAGAAGGCTGAGCGCAGGTACGTATCGTATTTTTGGCCAATGTCAGCCTCTGTGGCGAGGGCACGCAAATCGTCGTTCCCGAGTTTTCCGTGATGGTTGCCGGCCGTGTCGACGATGTTGACGGTAGCGCTGATTATTCTGTGTATGCCATGCACCGACCAAGGGTCGACATTACGTTGGGTGTAGTTTCCCAGTGTGCGCAAATCCACCACGGCTTGGGTACGCCAGGTGCCCCACATAAGTTTTTGGCCCGGCAGGCACTGCGGGATATGGATCTTGCGGTCTTCGCTGATGTAGACAAGGGTGGCCGCCTCGTTACGATACCCCGTCACCTCGGCGGACCGGGAGGACGTTGTCACGCGCAGATGAACCAGGCTTCTATAAGGGTCAATATCCACATTGGCATACGCAGGTTTCTGTTTTTTCAGCACTCGCTCGGTCTCCTGCTGGGAGAACGCTTCCAGTGTCAAGATCCTCTCAAGATGAGGCGCAAGCTCTTCATTGCTGTCAATCAGTTCCTGCTCCAGTTGCCTGTACCGGGCCTGGTCTTGCTCGTTGGAGGCTTTCAACCATGCGGGTTCGGTCGTCAACAAGCGTAGGGTGCGTGCCATAAAGGCATTCGCCACATCCAACTGTGGCGTCAGGTCTGCGGCCAGGTCGAGTTCGCCTGTGGTGGGTAAGGGCTCCCTGTGCAAGCTATTGCGGACAGAGAAATGTTGCCTGACTCGCAATGCGCGGACACTGTCAGCAATCACGTCAGCGTGTATCGGTGACGGGGCCGTCGTCAGTACGGGCAAGCCGTTCAGCGCGGCGCGCGCGGCCGTCGGCAGGCTTGCGATCAATAGCTTGCCTGCCGCTGAGCCGTCTTGTATGCGGGTTGCGACGGTGTGATTCAAGCGCGCCAGGTTTTCAAACTCCTCAAACTCCTCGCTTGGGCTATAGAGCATCACTTTGCCCGTCAGAGGCGTCGTGCCCGTGGGGGCCAGAATGAATGCGCCGGCGAATTCACTGCCATCCTCCAGTGCCAGCCGATACACCGTGGGCCTGTTGTCGAGGGTAAACACCTGATTACGTGCCGCAGCACTTGGGTACTTGAGCACGTTCTGCGCCAGCGTTTGTGCATGCGCCGACAACGTGCCGTCCACCGAGCGCAATGCCAGTTGATGGGCCAGCACTTGTCGTCGCAGTGCGACCAATTGCCCCTCCGTGTCGGCTTGGGAGGGCTCGCCAGCCCCCCAGAATGTATTCAGGCTCAAGGTGATGGCAATTTCCAGCCTGGCGGCCAGGGTTGTCATCGAGGCAGTGGGAGAGAGGCGTTTATCGGTGTCCAGGGTGTTGCATTCGCGGTAGAAAGCGCCGCTCTCTTCGGTCAGATAAGACGCTGCGCCAGGCGCGCGTAAGGTGGCCAGCAGCGAGCCCAGGGGTTCGCAGGACAGCAGGTGCTTTTGCCCTTTCTGGTCTTCGCGATAGCGAGTGAAAAAAATCTGGTTGGGATTGATGGGCAGATGTACATCGGGAAAGATGTCGGCCAATTGCTGCTGGTACACACGGCCGACACTCGGCTGTCGCCCTACCAGCTCAGAGGTCTGTGCATTGAGTTTGTCGAGTTCACGGGTGAGGTGAGCCAGCTGTTCTTCGGCAGAAAGTGAAGCCGGCGGCACGACCGCAAGCGTCATCGGTTGCACGGTAGTGGTTGACGTGCTGTCGGCCGGCAGCGGTTGCGGTTCGTCAGTGGATGATTCTTTAAGGGCAGGCAATGAATTGTGCATGAGTAAACTCTTATAAAAGGGCACGGCGCACCGAGGTGCAGCGAGCCCTGCTGAATATGAGTTTGCGAGTGTAGGGTGGCCGAAACTGGACCCTGCGGTGTATGTATGTCGGAAAAAATCGCCCTGCGCGCGCGAGTTGCGTGTGCAGAATACGCGTGGGATCCTTGGCCGCTTTTCAATCCCAGAGAGGGCGTTCCATGTCCAAGACTATCCGCATTGCAGCCGCGCTGTTGATCCGTGGCGACGGTCAAACCTTGCTGGTGCGCAAGCGCGATACCCTGGCTTTCATGCAACCGGGAGGCAAGATCGACGCCGGCGAGCAACCTGCCGAGGCGCTCGTCCGTGAGCTGCGCGAGGAGCTGAACCTGCGCATTGACCCGAGCGAAGCCGTCTATCTTGGCCAGTTCTCGGCGCCCGCGGCCAACGAGCCGGGCTTTACCGTACAGGCCGAGCTGTTCAAGGTGCAGATCGACGTTGCCGTCACCCCTGCTGCCGAGATTGAAGAGGTGCGCTGGATCGATCCCATGGCCGAAGGTGACTTGCATCTGGCGCCGTTGACGCACGATTTGATCCTGCCGTTCTATCGCGATGGGCTGGCTACCGCATGATGATTCGCCCGCTGGGCACTGACGATGCGCAAGCCTATCGCGCGCTGATGCTCGAGGCTTACGGCGCTTATCCCCAGGCGTTCACCTCCAGCGTGGCCGAACGTGCTTCGATGCCCTTGAGTTGGTGGGAAAAACGCCTCGGCAGCCCCCTGGATCGGCTGTTTGGGGCCTTCGACGGCGATCAGTTGGCGGGTATTGTCGGCCTTGCATTCGAGCCACGGGAGAAGGCCCGGCACAAGGTGACCTTGTTCGGCATGTACGTGACCGAGGCTTATCAACAGCAGGGGCTTGGGCGGCAACTGGTGCAAGCCGCACTGGAAGAAGCCCGTCGCCACCCGCGCCTCAAACTGATCCAACTGACCGTCACCGCCGGCAATGACGCCGCCTTTGCGCTCTACCAGCGCTGCGGTTTCATTCAATACGGCCTTGAGCCGTTGGCCGTGCGGGTTGGCGTCGAATACTTCGACAAGATCCACATGTGGCGTGAGCTACGTTGATCGCTCAACGCACCGCGCTGACGCCATCCAGCGTGGAAAACGAGGTGTCCTTGGCCGTCAGCAAAAAGTCGCGCATATAAGGCGCATCCAGCATGTCGGCCCGAATGCCCGCATACAACGTTGCAAACAACCCTTTCTCGCCCAACCGCTTGGCCTTCACATACCCGCGTGAGCTGTATTCATGCAGCGCCCAGTGGGGCATGCCGCACACCCCACGGCCGCTGGCCACCAGTTGCATCATCATCACCGTCAGCTCCGAAGTCCGTACCTGGGCCGGTTCAACGTCGGCCGGTTCCAGGAAGCGGGTGAAGATGTCCAGGCGGTCACGTTCCACCGGGTAGGTGATCAGGGTTTCGGTCAGCAGGTCTTCGGGCACGATGTAGGACTTGTTCGCCAGCGCGTGTTGGTTGGCAACCGCCAGCATGGCTTCGTAGGTGAACAGCGGCACGTAGGTGATGCCTGGCAGTTCCAGCGGGTCGGAAGTCACCACCAGGTCCAGGTCACCACGGGCCAGGGCCGGCAGTGGCGCGAAGGCAAAGCCCGAGGCCAGGTCCAGCTCGACTTCCGGCCAGGCATCGCGGAACTGGTCGATGGTCGGCATCAGCCACTGGAAACAGCTGTGGCATTCGATCGCCATGTGCAAGCGCCCTGCGGTGCCGCCAGCCAGCCGCGCAATATCGCGCTCGGCACCGCGCAGCAACGGCAGGGTGGCGTCGGCCAATTGCAGCAGGCGCAGGCCGGCGCTGGTGAAGCGCACCGGTTTGGTCTTGCGCACGAACAACGGCATGCCCAGGCGCTCTTCCAGTTCTTTGAACTGGTGGGAGAGGGCGGACTGAGTCAAGTGCAGGCGCTCGGCGGCTTCCACCAGGCTGTCGGCTTCGCGCAAGGCGTGCAGGGTTTTCAAGTGACGGATTTCGAGCACAGGCGCTCCATGAAGAAAATTTGCGACGAAAACGGATTGCGTGATTTTGTCTCATGTTGTGGGGCGTGTCGACCACGACCACTGGGCACTCTTCATCAAACTGTCATCGAACTGTGGCAGCGCGCTTGAACAAACTTCATCAGACTCGCGCTCTACTGGGGTTCTGCGTTTTGGTGTTTTTCATGCGTGCGTTGTTTTTAGTGGCCGCTCTCCTGTTCGGCCTGCCGTCCTTTGCGGCTTCTCGATGTGATGTCAATGTCCCGACCCAAACGGTCGACCTGGCTCAGGTGAGCATCGCCTATCAAAGTATCGGCCGTGCCTCCGACCCTGCGTTGCTGCTGGTGATGGGCCTGGGCGGGCAGCTGATTCACTGGCCGGATGAAGTGGTGGTGGCTTTGTGTGAGCAAGGCTTTCGGGTGATTCGCTACGACAACCGTGACGTCGGCCTGTCCACCTGGCGGCAGGCGCCGGCGAGCGCCAACCTGACCTTCGAAGTGCTGCGCTACAAGCTCGGCCTGCCGGTGGCCGCGCCTTATACCTTGACCGACATGGCCGACGACGCCCTGGGGTTGATGGATGCGTTGCAGGTGCAGCAGTTTCACGTACTCGGCGCGAGCATGGGCGGCATGATCGCCCAACACCTGGCGGCCATGGCGCCGCAGCGCGTGGAAAGCCTGACCCTGATCATGACCAGCTCCGGCGCCGAGGGCCTGCCCGCGCCGAACGCGGCGCTGGTGCAATTGCTGTCGCGGCGCAGCGCGCCCAACCGTGAGGTGGCGCTGGAGCAACAGGCGGATTTGCTCGCGGCATTGGGCAGCCCGGATATCAAGGACGATCGCCAGGCGTTGCTGCACCAGGCGGCGCTGTCCTATGACCGTGCCTTCAACCCCGAAGGCGTGAAGCGTCAGATCATGGCGATCCTGGCCGAGCCAAGCCGTGTGCCCTTGCTCAACCAACTGCGCGTGCCTGCGCTGGTGGTGCATGGCACCGCCGACCCGTTGTTGCCGGTGATGCACGGCGTGCACTTGGCCGCGCATATCCAGGGCAGCCAGTTGAAATTGATTCCCGGCCTGGCCCACCGTTTTCAGGAAGCGTTCAAGGCGCCTTTGCTGGCGGCGGTATTGCCCTACCTGCAAGCCCATCGCCAGGATGCCGCGCACTGGGCGCAGATCGATTTGAGCGAGCCTTCGAAGGTGCTGTGAAGGTGGTGTATCGTGCAACCTTTATGCGCATGATTGCCCGCGAGGTTGCCCACCATGAGTACTCCCCTGAAAATCGATTTCGTCAGCGACGTATCCTGCCCCTGGTGCATCATCGGCCTGCGCGGCTTGACCGAAGCCCTCGACCAGCTCGGCAGCGAAGTGCAGGCCGAGATTCATTTTCAACCGTTCGAACTGAACCCGAACATGCCCTCCGAAGGTCAGAACATCGTCGAGCACATTACCGAAAAGTACGGCTCCACGGCTGAAGAGTCCCAGGCCAATCGTGCGCGTATCCGTGACATGGGCGCCGCATTGGGCTTTGCTTTTCGCACCGACGGCCAGAGCCGTATCTACAACACCTTCGACGCGCATCGTCTGTTGCATTGGGCCGGGTTGGAAGGTTTGCAGTACAACCTCAAGGAAGCGCTGTTCAAGGCTTATTTCAGCGACGGCCAGGATCCTTCCGACCATGCAACCCTGGCGATCATCGCCGAAAGCGTCGGGCTGGACATTGCCCGCGCCGCCGAGATTCTTGCCAGCGATGAATACGCCGCCGAGGTCCGCGAGCAGGAGCAGCTGTGGGTTTCCCGGGGGGTGAGTTCGGTGCCGACCATTGTCTTCAATGACCAATATGCGGTGAGCGGTGGGCAGCCGGCTGAAGCCTTCGTCGGTGCGATTCGCCAGATCATCAACGAATCGAGATCCTGAGGCCGAGCACGGAGCAAAATGTGGGAGCTGGCTGTCAGTTGCAAATGAGGTGGCTGACACACCGCCATCGCAGCATAGGTATCTACACAGCTTTGGTGTGACGCTGGGCCTGAGGCGAGGGAGCTTGCTCCCGTGACGGCCTGACAGCCGGCGCTTCTCTACCTGATACCCCACAATCCAACTGTGGGAGCTGGCTTGCCTGCGATGGCGGCCTACCAGCCAACGCCTATCTACCTGACCCCCGCGATTCAAATGTGGGAGCTGGCTTGCCTGCGAAGGCGGCCTACCAGCCAACGCCTATCTACCTGACACTCCGCGATCAAACTGTGGGAGCGGGCTTGCTCGCGAAGGCGGCCTGACAGGCGACACAATTGGATTGTGTACATATCCATTGCTGCGGTAACGGCCACCTAGGGTTCCGCTCTGACAGCCATCCCTTTCAAGGTCTTCGGTAAAATCCCCTGAAATTTCATTCAGGGATCCCAAACGATGTGGGCCGATGTTCTAGCGCGTTTCGAGAAAAAAGCACCTGCCAGCGTCATGGCCAAATTGGCGCTGGAACAAGCTATTGCCCCTGAGTGGGTCGATCAGGTCTTCGAAGAACATCGGCAACGGCAGTATTCTCGTGAACTACTGTTCTCGACCATAATCAAGCTGATGTCCCTTGTTTCATTGGGCTTGAAGCCATCCCTGCACGCCGCTGCGCGGCAACTGGAAGATCTCCCTGTCAGCTTGGCGGCGCTTTACGACAAGATCAGTCGTACCGAACCCGCGCTATTGCGTGCTCTGGTCACCGGTTGTGCGCAACGACTGACTCCAACCATCAAAGAACTGGGTTGCACGACGATGCTGCCGGACTGGCAGGTTCGCGTGGTAGATGGCAATCACCTGGCATCCACTGAGAAGCGTCTGGGGGCTTTACGCCAGGAGCGAGGTGCGGCTCGTCCCGGTTTTTCGGTAGTGGTCTACGATCCTGATCTCGATCAGGTCATCGACCTTCAGGCATGTGAGGATGCCTACGCCAGCGAGCGCGTTTGCGTGTTGCCTCTGTTGGCTAATGCTGAACCGGGCCAGGTGTGGCTGGCTGACCGACTCTACTGCACGCTTCCGGTAATGGAAGCTTGTGAGCAGGTCCAGACGTCCTTTGTCATTCGCCAGCAAGCCAAACATCCACGCCTGATTCAAGAGGGTGAGTGGCAAGAATCCGTGCCTGTGGAAACAGGCTCTGTGCGTGAGCAGATCATCCAGGTCAGAGGCGGTTACCAATGTCGGCGCGTCGAACTGACGCTTCATTCGCCAACAGACTCGGGTGACAGCAGCTTGATGTTCTGGAGCAACCTGCCTGAAAGCGTCAGCGCTGAGCAGATCGCGCAACTCTATCGCCGCCGCTGGAGCATTGAAGGTATGTTCCAGCGACTGGAAGCGATCCTGGAAAGTGAAATCGAAACTCTCGGCAGCCCAAAGGCCGCCTTGCTCGGGTTCACTACGGCAGTGTTGGCCTACAACGTCCTGGCCGTACTCAAGCGAAGCGTGGAGCAAGCCCATCGGGAGACCCAGCCTGATGGCTGGGAAGCCTCGATCTATCACTTGGCGGTCCAGGTCAGGAGTGGTTATGAGGGAATGCAGATTGCACTGCCCTCGGAATATCTTCCCGCCATCCCTGTGGAAAAGTTGGCCCAGCGTTTGTTGGAGCTGGCCAGAAACATCCACCCCAAACAAGTTGCGAAAAGTCCCCGCGGCCCCAAGGTGCCTAAACCCAAGACATGGGTGCAAGGCAAGGCGGTGAATGCGCATGTTTCAACGGACAGGGTAATCAAGGCTGCCAAAACGAAAAGACCTTGAAAGGGCTGGCTCTGACAGCGGGTCACTTTTGGAAGGACCCAAAAGTAACCAAAAGGTCCACGCCCCACCACTCGGCACCTCGCTTAGGCTCGGTGTGCCCGAACACAGGCTTGAATCCGTGGGCCGCCGCCACGCGCCATCCATGGCGCGGGGCGGCTAACCCGGCGTCCTGCCGGGTTACCCACGAATTCAAGCCTGCGTTCGGCCAGCGTGGTTTAACGGGGCGCCTGAGATCAAGATCAAGATCAAGAGCGGCTCGCTTCGCATCGTGGTTAGCGTCTGCTGTTACAACGCGCAAAGTTGTGTAGATACCCATGGCCATCAGGCAAGCCAGCTCCCACATTTGATCTGTGTGGGCATTAAGAGAAGCGCTGGCCCATCCCTTGCATTACCCCCCTAAAGCCCAACCGGCCTGCGGTTGGGCGCTGCCATTAGGGGTGTAACTTACCTTGAATATTCTTGACCTTGACCACAGCCTCACCGGCCAGGCACCGATTGCCCGGCGGTTGGCCAGCGGTCGGGCCACGCGCCTGGACCTGCTGGACCTGGGCCCGAAATTGCGTTTGTGGTCCACCGAAAAAACCTGGAAGCGTTTCGTCGAGCGCCTGGCCCAACGGCCCCGGCCCCGTGACGCGCGCCCGGAAATCCTGTTTGTCGGCTCCGGCGATTATCACCACCTTACGCCGGCGTTTTTGGCCGACCTCAAAGAGCCTGTCAGCCTGATCCACTTTGACAACCACCCCGACTGGGTGCGCTTTGCGCCCAAGCGGCACTGCGGTTCGTGGGTCAACCGGGCGTTGAAGATGCCGGCGATCCAACGCATCGTCACCCTCGGCCCGTGCAGCGATGACCTGCATAACCCGCAACTGCGCGGCGGCAACCTTGGCGCCCTCAAGCGCGGGCGTTTGCAGCTGTTTCCCTGGCAGCATCCGCCATCCAAGGTCTGGGGCCGGGTCGGTGATGGAGCCGGTCACCAGCAACAGGAAAACCACCTGCACTGGCGCAACCTGGCGGACCTGGATTGGGCAGCCTTCCTCGACCAGATGATTGCCAGTCTGCCCACTGAGGCGATCTGGATCACCATCGACAAAGATGTGCTGGCCAGTGAAGACGCCGCCACCAACTGGGACCAGGGCGGCATGCGCCTGACCCATTTGCTCCAAGCCCTGCGGGCATTGGCGGCGGGTAAACGCATCATTGGCATCGACGTTTGCGGGGAGTTCGCTACGCCGGCATTCAGCAACGCGTTCAAGCGCTGGGAGGCCAAGTCCGACCAGCCGCCACCGGAACGCTGGAGCCCGCAAGACTTGCAGCGTAACGCCGCAACCAACGAAGCCTTGATCGACCTGTTTGAGGAGCTGTTCCCGTGACCCTGACCGTGGTGTTGTTACTGGCGTTTTCCATCGTCCTCGATGTGATTGGCCAGCTGTGTTTCAAACTGGGCGTGGACCGTTTGCCGCAACTCGATGGCGGTTTTCGCCTGCGTGCGTTCTGGGGCCAGGTGTTCAATGCGCCGCTGCTGTGGGCCGGCGTCGGCGCCTATGTGATTGAGTTTTTTGTCTGGCTCGAAGCGCTGTCCCGTGCGCCCTTGAGTCTGCTGTTTCCGCTGGCGGCGTTGGCCTATTGCCTGGTGGTGCTGGCGGGCAGGGTGGTGCTCAAGGAAACCGTCAGCCGACGCCGTTGGCTCGGCACGTTGGTGATCACTTTGGGTGTGATGTTGGTAGCGATAGCGGGGAACCAGGCATGACAACGCAAACAATCAATACCGGCTGGCTGCATGGGCGGCTTGGCACCCTGGTGCTATGGGCACTGCTGATCGCCACCGAAAGCGCCGGGCAGTTGTTCACCAAGGTTGCCGGCGATCAATTGGGGCCGATGGACTTCAGTTGGCAATGGCTGGCGGACGTGGCGCGCAACCCGGGAATTCTGGCGGCGATTGCCAGCTATCTGGGGGCGTTTTTTGTGTGGATGCTGATTTTGCGGCGTAGCAGTTTGTCCCTGGCGTTTCCGCTGAGTTCGCTGGTGTTTGTGGCCGTATTGCTGGGTTCTTGGCTCGGGCTGGGGGAGCACATCAGCGTGCTGCATTGGGTGGGCGTGGTGGTGATTATCGGTGGTATCGCGCTGTTGGCTGAAGGCGAAGAACACTGAACATAGTGCTATGAGCACAGACCCAATGTGGGAGCGGGCTTGCTCGCGAATGCGGTGGATCAGTTAAGTATTAGCTGACTGACACACTGCTTTCGCGAGCAAGCCCGCTCCCACATTTTGCTCCCAGGTGATTCAGTCGAAGGTGTAGCTGATCGCCGTCTGCACCTGGCCCTGATTCACCTGGCCAGCCTCTTTGACGATGCTGCTCTTGGCCGCCGACCCCACCAGGTGTACCCAGCTGGCGCTGGTCAGCAGCGACCAATGGGGCGCCAGGGGGAAGGAAAAACTTTGGCTCAGCGTCACGTTCTGGAAGCCGCCACTCGCGTTATAAGGCCGCAGGCCTGAAGCGACGGCTTCGCTGTTGTCCACGCCGAAGAAGGTATTGGTCTGGCGCGCATCGGCAAAATGCGCAACCAGGCCACTGCTGCCGATAATCCCGCCACCCAAGGGGTAACCCAGTTCGCCGCCGATTTTACCCAGTGCGCCGCTCTGGGAATGCCCGCCGCCCACGGCTTGGCCCAATTGCGCGTAGACCCGCCAAAAATTGGCCGGGGCGTATTGGACGAAACCGCCCACTTCCGCCATGTCCGACACGTTGCGCAGGCCTTGCAACTCGCCGTTGGAGGTACGCCCCGCGAGGTAGTTGATATAGGGGCCAGCGGTAAGGCCGTGGGTATCCAGGGCGCTCCAGGTCAGGCCGTCATCGGTGCTCAGGCTGACGTTGCCCCAATCCAGGTCCAGGTACGGCACAGGCCGGGTTTCGTAGCGGCTGCCAGTGGGGTCGTGGGGCTGATAGCTGAGGCCCGCGCCCACATCGCCCGTAATGCCCTCTGCCCATGCGGCCCCGCAAAGGCCCCACCCTCCAAGTAAACCGGTGAATACAGCAGCAGCGAGCTTGGACATGGGGACGTTTCCTGAAGGTGGGCAGGCGCGCATGAACGCGCAAACCGACGCGCCTGCGCAAGCACTCATGTTGTTTGTAGCAAGCTACAAAAATTGTAGCTCCTGCGACATATATCGCTGCGCATTTCGCCCAAACCCCCAGCCCTGCGGGCTTTTGGCCAGTTGGCACAGTCCCTGCTCTATCCCTTGGCAAGCGCAGACAGCGCGCTCCTCCAAGGCCCTTTACCTAAAGGAAAGGCAGATGATCAACTGGCATATCGTGTGTGACTTCGACGGGACCATTACCCCCACCGATGTCATCGACAACGTCCTCCAACGCTTCGCCGGCCCCGAGTGGGAAACCATTGAGCAGGAATGGCTGGATGGGCATATCGGTTCACGCGAATGCCTGAGCCGCCAACTGGCGCTGATCAAGGCCACCCCCGCTGAACTGCTGGCGTACTTCGACAGCGTCGAGATCGACCCGGACTTCCCGGACTTTGTCGATCACGTCATGGGCCTGGGTGCCTCCATCGAAGTGGTCAGCGACGGCATCGAGCAGGGCATTGCCCGCATCCTTTCGCGCAACTACGTGACTTTGTTGCCGATCCTCGCCAACCGCCTGCGCCAGGTCGACCAGGACAGCTGGCGCATCGACTTCCCGTATGCCAGCGATGCCTGCCGCGCCGCGTCCGGCAACTGCAAGTGCAAATCCACACCGCGCAACAAGCGCGTGCTGGTGATCGGCGACGGCAAGTCCGACATGTGCGTGGCCTCCACCGCCGACTTCGTGTTCGCCAAAGGCAGCCTCGCCGACTACTGCGTCGCCCACCAGATTCCTCATGCGCGCTTCGACACCTTTGCGCAAGTGCCGGCGTTGCTGGCCAAGCTGCCACAAGGCCTCGCTGCCAACGCCACCACCTTCAACACCTCTTCTGACAAACAGGAACTCTTCCATCATGTCTGATATCCGTATCGCTACCGCCGAAGACCAGGTGCTTCTGGATAAAGAAGCCAAGTACTGCTCCTACGGCGACACCGTTCACTACATCGAGCCACCGCGTATCTTCAGCCGCTGCGAAGGCTCGTATGTATGGGACACCGAAGACCAGGCCTACCTCGACCTGCAAATGTGGTACTCGGCCGTCAACTTCGGCTATGCCAACCCGCGCCTGAACAACGCGCTGAAAAAGCAGATCGATACGCTGCCGCAAATCGCCAGCCAATACCTGCACAAAGGCAAGATCGAGCTGTCGGAAATGATCGCGGTCGATGCCAAGAACAAGTTCGGCCTCGATGGTCGCGTGCACTTTAACGTCGGCGGCTCGCAGTCCATCGAGGACTCCCTGAAAGTGGTGCGCAACGCCAGCAACGGCAAAAGCCTGATGTTCGCCTTCGAAGGCGGCTACCACGGCCGCACCCTCGGCGCCTCGTCGATCACCTCCAGCTTCCGCTATCGTCGTCGCTACGGCCACTTTGGCGAACGCGCCAATTTCATCCCATTCCCTTACCACTTCCGTGGCCCGAAGGGCATGACCAAGGAAGAATACGGCAGCCATTGCGTGCAGCAGTTCGCCCGCTTGTTTGAGACCGAATACAACGGTGTCTGGGACCCTAAAACCAACCAGTGCGAATACGCAGCTTTCTATGTCGAGCCGATCCAGGGCACCGGCGGCTACGTGATCCCGCCGATGAACTTCTACCGCGAGCTCAAGCACGTATTGGATCAGCACGGCATTTTGATGGTGTCGGATGAAATCCAGATGGGCTTCTACCGCACCGGCAAGCTCTGGTCGATCGAGCACTTCGACGTACAACCGGACGTGATCGTGTTCGGCAAGGCGTTGACCAATGGTCTCAACCCACTGGGCGGTATCTGGGCCCGTGAAGAGTTGATCAACCCGAAGGTGTTCCCGCCAGGTTCGACTCACTCCACCTTCGCCTCTAACCCGTTGGGTACCGCGGTGGGCCTGGAAATGTTCAAGATGACCAGCGAAGTCGACTACGGCGCCATGGTCATGGCCAAGGGCAAATACTTCCTGGAAGGCCTGCAAGACTTGCAAAAACGCTTCCCGATCATCGGCGATGTGGACGGCCTGGGCCTGGCGCTGCGCTGCGAGATCTGCGGCCCGGATGGCTTCACCCCGGACAAGGCGACCCTGGACTACATGGTCGAAGAAGGCATGAAAGGCGACATGGTGGTAGACGGCCAGAAACTCGGGCTGATCCTCGACGTGGGCGGTTACTACAAGAACGTGATCACCCTGGCGCCGTCCCTGGAGATCAGCTACCCGGAAATCGACCTGGGTCTGAAGTTGCTGGAGCAACTGCTGGTGCGAGCGACCACGCGGTGAAGGCTCAAGGGATCGACCTCGGTGAAGGCACTGCCGGTTTCGTTCTCGGTGATGGTCCGGTCGGGATCCTGTTGATCCACGGCCTGACCGGCACGCCGACCGAATTGCGTCAGGTCGCCAAGGGCCTGGCCAAGGCGGGCAACTGCACGGTGTATGTGCCCACGCTGGCCGGGCACTGCGGCGACAACAGCGACTTGCAAGCTACGGGGTGGCAGGACTGGTACGAAGGCGTGCGCAAGACCTTCGTACAGGTCAAGCAGCGCCACGCCCTGGTGTTTGTCGGTGGCTTGTCCATGGGCGCGGTGATGTCGATGTATGTGGCGTCCGAACACCCAGGGCAAGTCGCCGGGTTGCTGATGTATTCCACCACCTTGAAGTACGACGGTTGGAGCATCAACAAACTGGCGTTTCTCACGCCCTTGCTGATGAAGATTCCGTTCGGCGTGCACATTTGCAGCTTCGAAGAGAAGCCGCCCTACGGGATCAAGAACGAGCGCCTGCGGGCCATCGTCGAGCGGCAGATGAAGGAAGGCGAAAGCAGCGAGGCGGGGTTGCTGACCATGGAAGGCATCACCGTGCGCGAGTTGCACCGCATGAACGCCGTGGTCAAGAAACGCATGCCGCAGATCAAGGTGCCGGCGCTGGTGCTGCATTCCATCGAGGACGACATCACCAGCCGATGGAACGCCGATTACGTAGAGCGCCACCTCGGCGGGCCGGTGACCAAGATCCTGTTGGACAACTGCTACCACATGATCACGGTCGATTTGCAGTACCGGCGGGTGATCGAGTTGAGTGCCAGGTTTGTCGAGCAGCACGCAGTGCAACTCAATCGTGTGGCGTGATTAGTTACTTGTAGGAGCGAGCTTGCTCGCGAAGGTCGTTAACGATAACGCGTACTGCCAGGTTGAACGCGGTGTCTGTTCGATTTTCGCGAGCAAGCTCGCTCCTACAGTAGAGCGGTGTTGATAAGGAAAAACTGTGATAACCACCCAAGCCTACCCGACCATCCGGGCTATCCAGCGCGATGCCTGGAACGATTGTTTTCCCGGTGCCCTGGAGGATTGGGACTATTACCTGGCCGTGGAAAACGCCGCGATCGATGACTTTCAGTGGCGTTACCTGGCGGTCTTTGAGGACCAAACGCTGGTGGCCGTGGCGGCCGCGTTCGTCACCCATTATCGCCTCGACACCACCGTGTCGGGGGCTGGCAAGCGCTTGACCCAGCGCCTGGAGCGGCTGTGGCCGGGGGCTCTGCAACTGGCCTTGTACGCCATCGGTTCGCCGGTGGCTGAACGCTGTGATGCCGGGGTCGCCAGCCATGTGCCCGAATCCCGGCGCGCGTTGCTGTTGCAGCAGTTACTGGCGGCTGCGCGCAGCGATGCCGATGCGCTCGGTATCGGCTTGCTGGCGGTCAAGGACGCGCCCACCAACGACCCGCATTGGGCCCAGAGCTGCCTTGCCGCAGGTTTTCAAAGCATGCCCAGCTTGCCCACGGGGGTGTTGCCGCTGCCTTATGGCTCGGTGGACGCCTACCTGGGTTCGCTGGGCAAGTCCACGCGTAAGGACCTGCGCCGCAAACTGCGCGCACCGGGGCCGCGGGTCGAGTGGCGGCGTAATATCGACGACGTGCTGCCCGAGGTCATGCGCCTGTATGAAGCCACGCTCGCGCGCGCAGACTTGCAGTTCGAACGCCTGCCCGCCGGTTACTTCACGGGCGTGCTCGAACACCTGCACGAGCGGGCGGTCTGTGTTCTGTACTGGGTGGACGAGCGCCTGGTGGCGTTCAACCTGATCCTGCTGGACGAGCATCGGCTGGTGGACAAGTTCTTTGGCCATGACCTGGAGTTCAGCCGTGAATACAACCTGTACTTCCGCAGCTGGCTGACCAATGTCGACTACTGTATTGAACACCGTATTGCGCTGTACGAGTGCGGCCAGGCCGGGTATGCCAGTAAACTGCGCCTGGGGTGCGAGTTCGAGGGCAACAGCCTGTTCTTCCGTCACCGCAACCGGCTGGTCAACGGCCTGCTCAAGCTTGTAAAACTGTTTATTCGACCGGATCGTTCCGACCCTGCCATGGCTGCTGCGATAAGCGAAACCTGATGATTACCAAGACCCGCCAGAAAGCCCGCCCCTTTGCCATTTCGCGTTGGAGCGTCCAGCGCAAGCTGGTGCTGGCGTTCTGGCTGGTCAGCGTGATTCCCACCATGATCGCGGCTGAACTGGCCGCCACCACGCTGTCGCAGATTTTCGACAGCAACGTGCGGATCTGGCTGCAAGAGTCGACCAAGATCGTCAAGGACGAAATCGGCGACATCCTTCACGACAACGCGCGCATGGCCAAGCTGTTCCTGCGCTACACCAGCCCGCCGTCGTCCAAAAATGCAGAGAAGCATGACCGGCTCACCGCCGACATTGCCGATGCCACCGATATCGACGTGGTCGCGCTGATTCGCACCAGCGACCGCAAAGTGATGTTCAGCACGGCCGCCGATGACATCGTCAGGCAGATCAACCTCACCAGCAACGCGGTGCTGCAAACCGTGCAAGTCGCCGGGGTGAGCACGGGCCTGGTGGTGTCCACCTTCGAAACCAGCCGTGATGGCGTGGATTACCTGTTGCTGGTCGCCACCTACCTGGACAGCAGTTTTCTCACCAGCGTGGCCGATGTGCATTCCCTCGACCTGCGTTTGTACCTGGCCAACCCTGCCGGTTTCTCCGAGATATTTTCCACCCAGCGCTTCGCCAATCACCCCTCGCGCATCCCCAAGAATGTCGAGGCCTACCTGCGCAGTACCAAGCAGCCCAGCGAGCAGTTCACTAACCAGTACAGCGGGCTGTATTGGCCGATTTTCAATGACGCCGGCGAGTTGCAAGGCGTGATCTTCAGCGGCCTGCTACGCCATACCAGCCTGGTGGGGCTGGTGAACCAGAGCAACCTGTTTGTGCTGATCTTCCTGGTCAGCTCGGCGCTGTCACTGGCGGCCGGGTTGTTGGTGTCGCGGCGTCTGACCAAGCCCCTGCGCGATTTGTCCCAGGGCGTGGATGCGGTGATCTCGGGCAGTTATGCGCATCGTGTGGTGGTCAGTGGCGGTGACGAACTGGCGCAATTGAGCAGCACCTTTAACCACATGACCGAACGCCTGGGCGAGTTGCACCACTTGGAAGCCCAACTGCGTCGGCGTGATCGCTTGCATGCCCTGGGTGAAGTCGCCATGGGCCTGGCCCATGAAATTCGCAACCCTTTGGGCATCATCAAGACCGCCACCCAACTGTTGCATCGGCGCGCTGACCTGGCGGAAACCGACAAGCGCCACCTGGAATATGTCATCAGCGAGGTCAGCCGCATCAACGAGCTGATTACTGAGTTCCTCGATTTCGCCAAGCCCAACCCGCCGATACGCGTGCAGCAACCGGCACGCGCCCTGGTGGAAGAAATCCTCGGTTTCTGCGGCCCGGAGCTGAGTAGCCATCGCATTGATGCCCAGATTGACGACCAGGCGCCTGGCGCGACGATTTACGCCGATGCCAAGCAGCTCAAGCAGGCGTGTCTCAACCTGATTCTCAACGCCATCGACGCGATGCCCGACGGCGGGCGCCTGACCCTGGGCATTCGCAGCGTGGGCGACAACACCGTGATCAGCATCGCCGATACCGGCGAGGGCATCCCGGCGGACATGGTCGAGCGTATCTTCACGCCATTCGTCACCACCAAGGCCTCGGGCACGGGCCTGGGCCTGGCCAAAGTCTATTCGATCATGGAAAGTCACGACGGCAGCATCGAATGCGCCAGCGAGAAAGATGCCGGCGCGACCTTCAGCCTGTACATTCCGGCTGACGGTGAAGACGACGGTGAAGATGAGGACGGGCATGACGCATAACGTATTGGTGGTCGACGACGAGCCCAAGCTCTGTGATCTGCTGACCCAGGCCCTGAGCCAGAACGGCATCCAGGTGTTCAGCGCGGGCAATGGCCTGCATGCGCTCAAGGTGCTGGGGGAGGAGGACATCGACCTGGTCATTAGCGACTGGCGCATGCCGGGCATGGACGGGCCGGCGTTGCTGGCCGAGATCAAGGTGCGTTATCCGACCTTGCCGGTGATCGTGATGACGGCCTATAGCACGGTGAAAAACGCCGTGCAGTCGATGCGTAACGGTGCCTATGACTACATTGCCAAGCCGTTCGACATTGACGAGCTGGACATCACCGTGGCCAAGGCCCTGCAATTTCGCGACATCATGCGCGACAACGCGCGCATGCGTGCCGAGCTGGACGAACATGCGCAGTTTGACAGCCTGGTGGGCGACAGCCCAGCGTTTCGCCAGGTGCTCCAGGCGGTGGACTCCGTGCGCGACAGCAACGCCACCATCCTGCTGACCGGTGAAAGTGGCACCGGCAAGGAAATGGTCGCCCGCGCCATCCACAAGCATGGCAGCCGTGCCGACCAACCCTTCGTGGCGGTCAATTGCGCGGCCATTCCTGAAGGCCTGCTGGAAAGCGAAATGTTCGGCCATCGCAAAGGCGCGTTCACCGGGGCTGTGGCTGACCGGGTAGGGCGCTTCATGCAGGCCGACAAGGGCACGCTGTTTCTGGATGAAGTCGGTGATATGCCCTTGGCGTTGCAGGCCAAGATTCTGCGCGCCTTGCAGGAGCGGGTTATCGAGCCGGTAGGCGACCCCCGCGAGCGCAAGGTGGATGTACGTGTCATTGCCGCCACCAACAAGAACCTGCTGGATGCGGTGGCGGCCAAGGAGTTTCGCGAAGACCTGTATTACCGCCTCAATGTCTTCCCGATTCCGTTGCCGTCGCTGCGCGAACGCGTGGAAGACATCGCGCCCCTGGCGCGCCACTTCGCCCACACCCTGAGCGCGACCACCGGCAAACGCATCACCGGTTTCAGCCCTGAGGCGTTGCAGGCCATGGCGGCGTATCACTGGCCGGGCAACATCCGCGAGCTGCAAAACTGCGTGGAGCGCGCGACCATCGTGGCGGCTTCATCGGTGATCGAGGATATTGATTTGCCGGGGTATCTGTTTGCTTCCAAACCGAGCGAGGGCGATGTGAGCGCGATCCTCAGCGACGGGCCGGGGGTGCCGCGGGATTTGGATGCGGCGCTGGCCGAGGTGGAGAAAGCCTACATTCTTGCGGCGTTGCAGGAGAGCAATGGGGTGCAGGCGGCAGCGGCGCAGCGGATCGGGATTTCCGAACGCAGCTTTTGGTATCGCCTGAAGAAGCTGGGCATTCAGGTAGACAAGATCGTGCGCTGATCTGAGTGTGGGAGCTGGCTTGCCTGCGATGGCGGTCTGTCTGTGCCGGATGTTTGCCTGACACGCCGCTATCGCAGCATGGTATCTATACAACTTCGTTATGACGCCGAACCTGTGGCGAGGGAGCTTGCTCCTGTGACGACCTGACAGCCGACGCTTATCTACCTGACGCGCCGCAGTTCAAATGTGGGAGCTGGCTTGCCTGCGAAGACGGCCTGACAGTCAACACAGCTGGACCGGGTACATATTCGTTATTTAGGTAACGGCCACTTAGGGTTCCGCCCTGACGGCGGCTCACTTTTGAAAAGCGCAAAAGTAAGCAAAACGCTCTTGCCCCACCACTCGGCACCTCGCCTAGGCTCGGTGTGCCCGTAATCCGCCAGTGATTTGGGGGGCCGCCGCCACGCGCCATCCATGGCGCGGGGCGGCTAAACCGGCATCCCTGCCGGTTTACCCCCCAAATCCCTGTCGAATTCCGGCCAGCGTGGTTTAACGGGGCGCCTAAGATCAAAAGCAGATCAAGAGCGGCTCGCTTCGCATCGTGGTTACCGTCTGCTGCTACAGCCCAAAAGTTGTGTAGATACCTACGGCTATCGCAGGCAAGCCAGCTCCCACATTGGTCATGTACTACCCACAAAATCTGCGCCTGGCACAGATCCCCTGTGGGAGCGGGCTTGCTCGCGAAGACGGTGTGTCAGTCACTGAATCTTTAACTGAACCACCGCTTTCGCAAGCCAGCTCCCACCTGTTTAACCGCGTTGTGTCAGGTGTGGAGGCGTACCCATACGCTGACCAACACCGTCGCGGCCATCAACCAGGCCACGGCGGCGACTGCCAGCGATGCCTCCAACCGCAGCCGATCGACCATCACATACAGCGTCGCCAAATACACAAAATACGGAATGATCGACCACATCCCAAACAGGATCGTGGTCTTCAAGTCCGCAACCGTTCGGCCTTTGCCGACGATGTAATGGGCGATCAGCGCAAAAGTGGGAAACAGCGGCACCAAGCCTGCGATGTAATAGTTTTTGGTCTTGGCCAGCGCCGCCAGAATCAGCACCACTGCGGCGCCAAGTGCGGCTTTCAAGAACAGATCCATCAGTGACTCAACCCGTATTTCTTGACCTTGTCGAACAGGGTGGTCTTGGCCATCCCCAGTTCCTGGCTGGCCTGGGTCAGGTTGCCGCCGCTGCGTTGCAGGGCATCGTTGAGCAGGTTGCGTTCAAAGGCTTCCACCGCCTCGGTAAAGGCAACCCCTTGGTTGCCGCTGCTGGCGCCGCTTTTCTTGAAGGCGGGCAGGCCCAGGGCGAAGCGTTCGGCGACGTTGCGCAGTTCGCGCACGTTGCCTGGCCAGTCGTGGCTCATCAGGCTGGACAGGGTCTGGTTGTCCAGCTCCGGAACGGCGCGGTCGAAGCGTAGCGACGATTGCTGCAGGAAGTGTTCGAACAGTTGCAGGATGTCTTCGCGCCGCTCGCGCAAAGGCGGCAGTTCCAGGGTGACGACATTGAGGCGGTAGTACAGGTCGCTGCGGAACTGGCTGGCGCGGCTCAATTCGTCGAGGTCGGACTTGGTGGCAGCGATTACGCGGCAATCCACCGCCACGCTCTGGTTCGAACCCAGGCGTTCCAACGTACGTTCTTGCAGCACCCGCAGTAATTTGATCTGCAGGTTGATCGGCATGCTCTCTACTTCATCGAGGAACAGCGTGCCTTGATGGGCATGCTCGATCTTGCCGATACGACGTTTGCCGGCGCCGGTGAAGGCGTTGGCCTCGTGGCCAAAAATCTCGCTTTCAAACAGGTTTTCCGGCAGGCCACCGCAGTTGAGCGCGACGAACTGGTGGGTGTGGCGCCGGCTGAAATCATGCAGGCAACGCGCGACCAGTTCCTTGCCGGTGCCGGTCTCGCCTTCGATCAGCACGTTGGCCGAGGTGTCGGCGACATTGGCAATCAGTTCGCGCAGGTTCTGCATGGCCGGCGAGCGGCCGATGATGCGGCCTTCCAGCGAGTCGCGCTCGGCCAGTTGCCGACGTAGCGACCAGACCTCCCGCGCCAGGCCGCGTTGTTCCAGGGCGCGGCGTGCCACGTCCACCAGGCGTTCGGGCGAGAAGGGTTTTTCCATGAAGTCGTAGGCGCCGTTACGCATGGCGCCCACCGCCATGGAGATATCGCCGTGGCCTGTGATCAGCACCACCGGCAGGCTTTTATCCAATGCCTTGAGGCGGGTCAGCAGTTCCAGGCCATCGATGCCCGGCAAGCGGATGTCGCTGATGACGATGCCGGCGAAGTTTTCGCCGATGCGCTTGAGCGCTTCTTCGGCGCTGCCCACGCCGACGCTGGTAATGTCTTCGAGCGCCAGTGCTTGCTGGCAACCGAGCAGTACATGGGGGTCGTCCTCGACGATCAGGACGGTGAGGTCTTGGGCTTGTGTATTCATGTCGACTCAGCTCGTTGAGCGCCCACCAATGGCAGGTTAAGGACAAAGGCGGTACCACCATTGGCCGGATGTTCCACGGCAAGGCTACCGCCGGTAGCGGCCGCGAGGCTTGCGGAAAGGGTCAGGCCCAGGCCCAGGCCTTGTTCGCCGGGCTTGGTGGTAAAAAAGGGTTCGAACAAATGCTTGCGCGCCTCGGGGTCGATGCCGTGGCCATTATCACGCACCAACAGGCGGTATTTGCCATCGCCGCTCTGGCCTTCCAGCCACAGTTGCGGCACCGCTTGGGCTTGCATGGCATCGAGCGCGTTACCGATCAGGTTGACCAGGATCTGCTCCAGGCGGGTCTGGTCGATCTGCAATTGGGCGTTGGCAAAGTCACGGTGCACGGTCAACGGCAGGCTGTCCAGGCGCGCGCCGAGCACCTGGAACGCGGCGTCCACGGCCTTGCCGAGGCTGGCTTCGCCCTGGTCGTCGCCGCGCCGAGCAAAGGAGCGCAGGCTGGCGGTGATGCGGCCCATGCGGTCGATCAGTTCGTTGATGGTCTTGAGGTTGGTACTGGCGGTGTCCAGGGCGC
Source organism: Pseudomonas sp. FP215 (assembly GCF_030687795.1). NCBI lineage: Bacteria > Pseudomonadati > Pseudomonadota > Gammaproteobacteria > Pseudomonadales > Pseudomonadaceae > Pseudomonas > Pseudomonas sp. FP215. Next base: position 4,817,316 of record NZ_CP117447.1, on the reverse strand, counting down.
CGCGCTCAAGGAAGCGTACGGTGTTGCCCGACAGCGTGCGCAAGGCCGCCAGCGGCTGGTTCAGTTCGTGGGCGATGCTGGTGGACATCTGGCCGATGGCCGCGAGTTTGCCGGCCTGCACCAGTTCGTCCTGGGCGCGGCGCAAGGTTTCTTCGGCCTGGCGTCGTTCGCGAATCTGGCCCTTGAGCCGTTCGTTGCTGGCGCGCAGGTCGGCGGTGCGTTCGGCAATCCGACGCTCAAGCTGGCTGTTGGCTTCCTGCAAGGCTTCGCGTGCGGCGAGGCGGGTGGCGATGACCTTGCGTCGCTCGTTCCAGGCAATCAGCAGGAAGGCGACCAGGCCGAAGGCGACGGCCACCAGGATGCCCTGGTTGATCGCGGCGCGGCGCAGGTCGTTGAGCGGGGTGAGCAGGGTGAAGTTCCACGGCGTGTCGTTCAGCGGGCGGGTCTGCGCCAGGTAGCTGACCGCGTGCTGGTCGTTGACCACTTCGGTGTTGGCCGGGAAGGTCAGTTTCTCGGTGCCTTCGTTCAGGCGCTCACGGGCCAGGGGTTGCAGTTCATTGAGTGTCGCCCAGTAATATTGCAGGCTGTGGGCCAGGCGGTCCTTGGTGTCATCGCTCAGCGGGCGTACGGCCTTGAGGCGACGCGCCGGGTCGCTGGAAAGAATAATGATGCCGTTCTCATCGCTCACGAAAGCTTCGAGGCGCGCACGTTGCCAGCGCTCTTCAAGGGCTTCGAGGCGCACCTTGACCACGGCGACGCCGATGATCTTGCCGTGCTCTTCCAGGCCATGGGCCAGGTAATAGCCGGGTTCGCCGTTGGTGCTGCCGATGCCGTAGAAACGGCCAGGCTGGCCGCGTACGGCATTCTGGAAATAGGCGCGAAAGGACAGGTCTTCACCTTGGTAACTGTCGGCATCGCGCCAGTTACTGGTGGCCAGCACGCGGCCGGTGGTGTCCATCACATAGATGGCGCGGCTGCGACTGCGGCGGTTCAGGCCTTCGAGGTAGTCGTTGACCGTCTTGCGGGTTTCCTGGCTCGGGTCGGCGAGCAATTGGGAAACACTGGACTCCAGCTCCAGCAGGCTGGGCAGGTAAGTGTACTTGCTCAGTTCGCTTTCGACGGTACGGGCGTGCAGCTCCAACTGGCGTTCGCCGTTGTCGCTGAGGGTGCGGATGCCGTAGTAGTCACTGACCCAGAAGCCGATATAACCCAGGCCGACCATCAGGGCGATGATCAACGGCGGCAGGAACAGTTGGCGTATCAGACGAGGCTTCACGGCAAGTGATGGCGGCGCGGCGCGATATTGATTGGGGTCGCATTTCATCACAGATGCCTTGGGTCAGCTACTTCTCGCCTGCCAACTGTAGGAGCGAGCTTGCTCGCGAAAAACTCAAGGGCAGCGCGTTAATTCAGGATACACGCGTTATCGTTGTCGTCTTTCGCGAGCAAGCTCGCTCCTACAGGGCAGGAGCGAGTTGCTTTTAGTGCTGCAGAATTTTCTCAAGGAAGTGCTGCGCACGCTCGGAGCGGGCGCTGATGTCGCCGAAGAACTCTTCTTTGGGGCAGTCTTCGATGATCTTGCCGGCGTCCATGAAGATCACGCGGTCGGCCACTTTGCGCGCAAAGCCCATTTCGTGGGTCACGCACATCATGGTCATGCCTTCGTGGGCCAGTTGCACCATCACGTCGAGCACTTCGTTGACCATTTCCGGGTCCAGCGCCGAGGTCGGTTCGTCGAACAGCATGACGATCGGGTCCATGGCCAGGGCGCGGGCAATCGCCACACGTTGTTGCTGGCCGCCGGAGAGCTGGCCAGGGTGCTTGTGGGCGTGTGCCGACAAGCCCACGCGGTCGAGCAGTTGCAGGCCTTTCTTGGTGGCCTCTTCCTTGCTGCGGCCCAGCACCTTGATCTGCGCGATGGTCAGGTTTTCGGTGATGGTCAAGTGCGGGAAGAGTTCGAAGTGCTGGAACACCATGCCCACGCGCGAACGCAGTTTTGGCAGGTTGGTCTTCGGGTCGGCGATGGAGGTGCCGTCGACCACGATATCGCCCTTCTGGAACGGTTCCAGTGCGTTGACGCACTTGATCAGGGTGGATTTGCCCGAGCCGGATGGCCCGCACACCACGATCACTTCGCCTTTTTTAACCTCGGTGCTGCAATCGGTCAGCACCTGGAAGTCGCCATACCACTTGTTGATGTTCTTGATAGAGATCATACGGCAAACCTTTTTTGCAGACGCTTGACCAGCAGCGAGGCGGAAAAGCTGATGATGAAGTAGACGACACCGGCAAAGATCAGGAACTCGTTGGAGCGGCCGATGATGTCGCCGTTGGAGCGGGCGGAGTTGAGGAAGTCCACCAGGCCCACGGTGTAGACCAGGGAGGTGTCCTGGAACAGGATGATCGACTGTTGCAGCAGCAACGGCGTCATCTTGCGAAACGCCTGGGGCAGGATGATCAGGCGCATGGTCTGGCCGTAGGTCATGCCCATGGCTTGTGCCGCCGCCATCTGGCCCTTGGGAATCGACTGCACACCGGCTCGGACGATTTCGCAGAAGTACGCGGCCTCGAACATCATGAACGCCACGACGCAGGAGGTGAACGCGCCAATAGGGGTGTCTTCACCGGTGATCCAGCGCAACACGAACGGCACCGCCAGGTAGAACCAGGTGATCACCAGCAGCAACGGGATCGAGCGGAAGTAGTTCACGTAGGCGCCGGCCACGCGGGACAGCAGTTTGTTGGACGACAAGCGCATCAGGGCCAGGATAGTCCCGATGATGATGCCGCCGACCACGCCCATGACCATCAGCTTCAAGGTCATGACCATGCCGTTCCACAGGCCTGGAATGGCGGGGATGATGCCGCTGAAATCGAATTCCATTATTTGCCCCCCACGGAGATCAGGCCGGGCACTGCGACTTTCTTCTCGACCACGCGCATCAGCAGCATCAGGCTCATGTTCAGGGTGAAGTAGATCAGCGTGGCCAGGGTGAAGGCTTCAAACAGGTTGGCCGAGAACTCGGCGGTCTGTTTGGTTTGCGCCAGCAGTTCCATCAAGCCGATCAAGGACGCCACGGAGGAGTTCTTGAACACGTTGAGAAATTCCGAGGTAAGCGGCGGAATGATGATGCGGTAAGCCTGGGGCAGCAGCACGTTCCAGTAGATCTGCGGCAGCTTGAAGCCCATGGCGCGCGCCGCGGATTCCTGGCCGCGTGGCAGCGCCTGGATACCGGTACGCACTTGCTCGCACACACGGGCGGCGGTGAACAGGCCCAGGCACACCACGACACTCAGGTAGGCCGAGGTGGTCGGGTTCAGGTCTTGTTTGTACCAGTCCTGCAGGTTCTGCGGCAGCATGTCCGGTACCAGGAAGTACCAAATGAACAGCTGAACCAGCAGCGGCACGTTACGAAACAGTTCCACGTAGCAGGTCGCGATGCCCGATACGAGGCGGTTTGGCACAGTGCGCATGACCCCCAGAATGGAGCCCAGCAGCAAGGCGATAATCCATGCCACGATAGCGATGGCGATGGTCCAGCCCAGCCCGGAGAGGTACCAGTCGAGATAAGTCTCGCTGCCCACGCCGGTGGACTTGAAGAACACGCCCCAGTCCCAGTTGTAATTCATTAGGGTCTCCCCTCGAGATCGATCGATGTACAAGCACCCGCTTGGGGAAGATCCGTTCCCGCCTGACGTTGAACGCCAGGCACACACGATCGGCTCGAAAACCGCCAGGTCGAGTGTTCCAAGTTAAAGCCAGCAGGTAATTACAGACGCCTGAGGGAGGGTTGGCTCCCTCAGGACATAAGCTTAGTCAGGTATCAGATTTTTACTTCTGGCGCTGGTTTGTCGCTAGGGTTAGCGATCAGCTCCTTAACCTTGTCGCTCATCGGGAAGTTCAGGTTCAGGCCCTTTGGTGGGATCGGGCTTTCGAACCATTTGGCGTAGATCTTGTTGATCTCGCCGGACTTGTACAGGGCGACGATGGCGTCATCCACGGCTTTCTTGAAGTCCGGGTCGCCTTTGCGAACCATGCAAGCGTAGGCTTCGAAGGACTGCGGAGTACCGGTAATGACCCAGTCATCAGGCTTCTTGGCCTTGGCTTCTTCACCGGCCAGCAGGGCGTCGTCCATCATGAATGCAACGGCGCGGCCGCTTTCGAGCATCTGGAAGGATTCGCCGTGGTCTTTGGCGGAGATGACGTTCATGCCCATCTGCTTGTCGGCGTTCATCGCCTTAATGATGCGCTCGGACGTGGTGCCGGCGGTGGTCACCACGTTTTTGCCTTTCAGGTCGGCAAAGTCAGCGTAGGACGGCTTGCCTTCCTTGTCTTTCTTGACCAGCAAACGGGTGCCGATTTCGAAGATGTTGACGGTGAAATCAACTTGCTGGGCGCGTTCGGCGTTGTTGGTGGTGGAGCCGCACTCCAGATCCGCGGTGCCGTTCTGGATCAACGGGATACGGGTTTGCGAGGTCACCAGGTTGTACTTGGCTTTGAGGTCGGGTTTGTTCAGGTCTTTTTTCAGCTGCTCGACGACGGCCAACTGGATGTCGTGGGAGTAGCCCACGGGTTTGCCCGAGCCATCCGCGATGTAGGAAAACGGAATGGAGCTGTCGCGGTGAGCGAGAGTGATGGTGCCGGAGTCGTTGATTTTCTTCAGTGTGCCGGTGAGTTCGGCGGCAAAAACTGGAGTGCTGATCAGAGCAGCAGCGATAGCTGCGCCCAGGATATGGGGAACGATGCGCATCAATACTTCCTCGACATTTGTTTTTTTTATGAAGCCAGCTGAACGGCTCTCTTGTATAGCGACTGCCCGTGACGGCTCCTAAGGCGCCTCAGGCAATCGTTGAAGAGTGTAGAGCATGAGTCGTGCCATACCGAAAACAAAAGGATAACTTCATGATTTATATGGAAATTAACTTTTTGTTTCGGCGATATTTTCGGCCGCCGGTCCGGCAAACCGAATAGCGCACAGGAGCGCGTTCGGAAAACCGAATAGCCTGTAGGAGCGAGCTTGCTCGCGAAAAACGCAAAAATGCCGCGTTTATGCTGAATAAACGCGGCGCTCTCAGGTTTTTCGCGAGCAAGCTCGCTCCTACAGTGTAGGGGGGGGCTGTCAGGCGGCTTCGATCTTGCTGCGGCTCTGCTCGACCTTGGACAGGTAGCGTTGCAGGTTTTCCTGTTCCTGCTCGGTGGTAAACAGGCCAAGCTTGGTACGGCGCCACAGCACGTCCTGCGGTTGTGTCACCCACTCTTCGGCGCACAGGTAGTCGACTTCGCGGGTATACAGGCCGCCACCCAGGTGGTCACCCAGGTCGGCCAGCGATTGCACGCCCTCCAGCAGGCGCCAGGTGCGGCTGCCGTAAGTGGTGGACCAGCGGCGGGCGATCTCGCTCGGTACCCAGTCGAACTTGGCGCGGATGGCGTCGGCCAGGGCTTCAGGGGTGCTCATATTTTCGCCGCCGGGCAGGCTCGCCGTGGCAGTCCAGCTTGGGCGCATCTGGGTGAAGTACGGCGCCAGTTGGGCCATGGCCGACTCGGCCAGTTTGCGATAGGTGGTCAGCTTGCCGCCGAATACCGACAGGATCGGCGCTTCGCCGGTACCGCCGGACAAGGCCAGGGTGTAATCACGCGTGATGGCCGATGGGTTATCCGACTCGTCGTTGCACAGCGGGCGCACGCCGGAGTAGGTGTGGACAATATCGTCACGGCTCAGTTGTTTCTTGAAGTGCGCGTTGACCACCTTGAGCATGTAGTCGGTTTCACCTTCGGTGATCGCCACTGCAGCCGGGTCGCCGGTGTATTCGCGATCGGTGGTGCCGATGATGGTCAAGTGGTTCAGGTACGGAATGGTGAAGACGATGCGCTGGTCTTCGTTCTGCAGGATGTGCGCATGGGCGCCTTCGTACAGGCGCGGCACGATCAGATGGCTGCCCTGGATCAGGCGGATGCCGTAGGGCGAATCCAGCTTCAGGTCGTCCTTGATGAATTTGGCTACCCAAGGGCCGGCAGCATTCACCAGGGCGCGGGCGCGGATCGAGAACAGGCTGCCGTCGGCACGCTCCATGTTCATTTCCCACAGGCCGTTGCTGCGATGGGCGCTGACGCAACGGGTCTGCGTGTGGATGTGCGCGCCTTTCTCGCGGGCTGCCATGGCGTTGAGCACGACCAGGCGGGCGTCATCGACCCAGCAGTCGGAGTATTCGAAGCCTCGGGTGATTTCACTTTTCAGCGGGCTGTCGGCGCCAAACTTGAGGCTTTTGGAGCCTGCCAGTTTCTCGCGCTTGCCCAAGTGGTCATACAGGAACAGGCCAGCACGAATCATCCACGCCGGGCGCAGGTGCGGGCGGTGCGGCAGTACGAAGCGCATTTGCTTGACGATGTGCGGCGCTTTGCCCAGCAGCACTTCCCGTTCTGCCAGGGCTTCACGCACCAGGCGGAATTCGTAGTGTTCCAGATAGCGCAGGCCACCATGGATCAGCTTGCTGCTGGCCGAAGAGGTGTGGCTGGCCAAGTCATCCTTTTCGCAAAGGAATACCGACAAACCGCGACCGGCTGCGTCTGCTGCAATCCCGACGCCATTGATCCCGCCACCAATTACGGCAACGTCATAGACTTCGGCAAGCGGTGGAGCAGGCAAGGTGGAAGGGTTCATCGGCTGGCCTCGCGATCTTTTCGTCTTGGAATTCGAACATAAATGTTCATTTGCGAAAATGGTAGCTGATAATTGCGGGCACAGCCACCCGACTTCGATTGAAAAAACTCATCGAAGGGTGGGGAAAGGAAGAATTATGAAAAAAGGTGAATGTGTTGTGCGGGTGAGGCCGTCATCGCGGGCAAGCCCGGCTCCCACATTTGATCGCATTTCAATCTGTGGGAGCCGGGCTTGCCCGCGATGGCGTCTGAACAGGCGCTACACGACCTCCAGCCGCACCTTATGCTCATTCAACACCTGCACCAACGCCGGCACCGGCTGTTGGTCAGTCACCAGGCAGTCCACCAGGCTGATCGGCCCCAGGCGAATCATGGCATTGCGCCCGAATTTGCTGGAGTCTGCCGCCAGAATCACTTGTCGCGCATTGGCGATGATTGCCTGGGAAACCCGCACTTCCTGGTAATCGAAGTCCAGCAGGCTGCCGTCCTCGTCGATACCACTGATGCCCACCAGGGCAAAGTCGACCTTGAACTGGTTGATGAAGTCGACACTGGCCTGGCCGACCACACCACCGTCACGGCGCACATTGCCGCCGGTGAGCAACACATCGAAGTCGTCCTTGGCACTGAGCATGGTGGCGACGTTGAGGTTGTTGGTGATGATTTTCAGGTGGCTGTGATTGAGCAGCGCACGGGCGATGGATTCGGTGGTGGTGCCGATGTTGATGAACAGCGAGGCGTGATCGGGAATCTGTGCGGCAATGGCTTCGCCGATGCGTTGCTTCTCGTCGCGCATCTGGTCGGCACGCATGGCGTACGCGGTGTTCTCGACACTGGAGTCATAGGCTGCGCCGCCGTGGTAGCGGCGCAACAGGTTGGCGTCCGCCAGCTGGTTGATATCGCGGCGGATGGTTTGCGGGGTGACAACGAATAGCTGCGCCATTTCCTCGATACTGACGTAGCCGCGTTCGCGGACCAGTTCGAGGATTTGTTGTTGGCGGGGAGGCAGATTCATGGGGCGTCCTTTGGGCTGCCATACAAAAGTGGCCCATGATGACGCAGGAATCCGCTCCCTGCCAGTTACAACCTTATTCAGCGCCCTCGTGCGGTTCCCAGTCACGGGTGCGGCTCACGGCTTTTTGCCAGCCGGCATAGAGTTTCTCTTTGGCCGCCTCATCCAGCTGTGGCTCGAACTCGCGTTCGATTACCGCCTTGCCGCGCAGCTCGTCCAGGCTGCCCCAGAAGCCACACGCCAGGCCGGCCAGGTAGGCCGCGCCGAGGGCAGTGGTTTCACGCATTTGCGGGCGTTCTACCTGGGTGCCGAGGATGTCGGCCTGGAACTGCATCAGGAAGTTGTTGGCAACCGCGCCGCCGTCCACGCGCAGGGCCTTGAGGCGTTCGCCGGAGTCCTGTTGCATGGCGTCGAGGACGTCGCGGGTCTGGTAGGCAATCGACTCCAGGGCTGCGCGAATAATGTGGTCGACGCGTACGCCACGGGTCAGGCCGAACAGTGCGCCACGGGCATACGGGTCCCAGTAGGGCGCGCCGAGGCCGGTGAAGGCGGGTACCAGGTACACGCCGTTGCTGTCCTTGACCTTACCGGCAAAGTATTCCGTGTCGTGGGCATCGTTGATGATTTTCAGCTCGTCACGCAGCCATTGCACGGTGGAGCCGCCGTTGAAGACTGCGCCTTCCAGGGCGTAGGCCACCTCGCCGCGTGGGCCGCAGGCGATGGTGGTGAGCATGCCGTGCTTGGATTTGACCGCCTTGTCGCCTGTGTTCATCAGCAGGAAGCAGCCGGTGCCGTAGGTGTTCTTGGCCTGGCCCGCTTCCACGCACATCTGGCCGAACAGGGCGGCTTGCTGGTCACCGGCAATGCCGCCGATAGCGATACCGCTCTTGGTGCGGCCATAGATTTCTGACGACGACTTCACTTCCGGCAGCATTTCCCGCGGAATGTCGAGAATCTCCAGCATCTTCGCATCCCACTCCAGCGTGTGAATGTTGAAGAGCATGGTGCGCGAGGCGTTGGTGTAGTCGGTGACGTGGGTCTTGCCGCCGGTAAATTTCCAGATCAGCCAGCTGTCGACGGTGCCGAACAGCAGTTCGCCATTGCGCGCGCGTTCGCGGCTGCCTTCGACGTTGTCGAGGATCCACTTGAGTTTGGTGCCGGAGAAGTACGGGTCGGTCACCAGGCCCGTGGTGTCGCTGATGTATTGCTCATGGCCGTCGCGCTTGAGCTGCTGGCAGATCTCGGTGCTGCGGCGGCACTGCCAGACAATGGCGTTGTAGATCGGGCGGCCGGTGATCTTGTCCCAGACCACGGTGGTTTCACGCTGGTTGGTGATGCCGATGGCGGCCACTTGGTCATGGTGCAGGCCGGCCTGGGCCAGCGCTTCGACCATCACCGCGCTCTGGGTGGCGAAGATTTCCATCGGGTCATGTTCGACCCAGCCAGCCTGCGGGTAATGCTGGACGAATTCACGCTGGGCGGTACACACCACGTTGGCGTCACGATCGAAGATGATCGCCCGGGAACTGGTGGTGCCCTGATCAAGGGCAATGATGTAGTTCTTATTCTGAAGGTCGGTCATGTCAATTGCCTTGGACGAAATAAGGAAGTCAGAAATCAGCCTGGGCCGCGAAGGGCAGGGGAACAGGCTGGCGCTTTCAGGAAATACGGGTCTTGCCGTTGACAGCCGTGTCAGGTGTTTCTTCAGCGATAGCCGGTGCGGCGCTCGGCAGGTGGCGAGCAATCAGCCCGCGGTAGGCCGCAGCACCGAGGCATGCGCCGACAATCGGGGCGAAAATCGGCACCAGGAAATAAGGAATATCGCGACCGCCAGTAAAGGCCATTTCACCCCAACCGGCGAAAAAGGTCATCAGCTTGGGCCCGAAATCCCGAGCCGGGTTCATCGCAAAGCCGGTCAGCGGGCCCATGGCGCTACCAATCACCGCGATCAGCAAGCCGATCAGCAGGGGCGCCAGTGGGCCGCGTGGCAGGCCGTTGTTGTCATCGGTAAGGGCCATGATCACGCCCATCAGGATGGCGGTGATGACCATCTCCACCAGGAATGCCTGGGCCGTGCTCAGCAGTGCATGGGGGTAGGTTGAGAACACCGAGGCCAATTCGAGGCTGGCTTGGGAGCCGCGGACCATGTGGTGGGTTTGTTCGTAATCGAAAAACAGGTTGCTGTAGAGCGTGTACACCAAGGCGGCGGAGCAGAAGGCGCCGGCGACCTGGGCGAGAATATAGAAGGGCAGTTTGCGCTTTTCAAAATCGGCAAAGATGCACAGGGCGATACTGACCGCCGGGTTGAGGTGAGCCCCGGAAATACCGGCACTCAGGTAGATCGCCATGCTCACGCCGACCCCCCAGATGATACTGATTTCCCACAAGCCAAAGCTCGCACCCGCGACCTTGAGCGCGGCGACGCATCCTGTACCGAAGAAGATCAGCAGCGCGGTGCCCAGGAATTCGGCCATGCATTGGCTCGAAAGTGAAGGCTGTTGAAGAGCAGTTGTCATGGAAAACCTCAATTGTTGTTCTTGTCTTGCGCACGGCCTCAACGGGCAGTTGCGCGATATTCACCGCGACAAGGATCCCCATCCTGGGTCGCGGGTTATTGCAGGAGTACCAAAGGATTATTCCTACGGTATTCGGAAACGAAAAAATATAGACAAGAATGACCGCTGTCAAAGGTCGAAAGTGAACCATTGGTCATTTCCGAACTATTGGTGTGGTGAATGATCATGGGCAGGGCGAGTCGCTTTAGCGGTAATAGGGCTGTGCTAGAGCGTTTCAGGCGGTCTTGGCCTAGAATTGGCCATCAGTTTGCCCGCCAGGAGCCGCTATGACCCCCGCATTGGACTTGTTGAAAAAAGTTCGCGCCGAACATCGTATCCATAGTTATGAACATGATCCCAAGGCAGCATCCTATGGGCTGGAGGCCGCGGAAAAATTGAGCCTCGACCCGGCCCAGGTGTTCAAGACGCTGCTGGCGTGCAGCGAGAAGGGGGAGTTGTTGGTGGCGGTGGTGCCGGTCGTCGGAAGTCTGGACTTGAAAGCCCTGGCTCATGCTGCGGGTGTGAAGAAAGTCGAAATGGCAGACCCGGCAGCAGCGCAGCGTTCCACGGGTTATCTGTTGGGCGGCATCAGCCCGTTGGGGCAGAAGAAGCGGCTGCGCACGTTTATTGATGAAACGGCGCAACCCTTTGCAACGATTTTTGTCAGCGCGGGTAGGAGGGGTTTGGAAGTTGAATTGCCGGCGTCGGTGTTGGCGGAACACACCCAGGCCAAATTTGCACCGATCGGCCGGGCCTGATAAGCATTTTTTGAAGGCCATGGCTCTCAAATGTGTGGCTTGACAGAGATAGGCATAGGTATCTTCATCGTTTTGGAGTGACGCTGAACCTGTGGCGAGGGAGTTTGCTCCCGTGACGGCCTGCCAACCTACGCTGATCTACCTGACACACTGCTATCCAATTCTGGGAGCTGGCTTGCCTGCGATGACGGCCAGCCAGCCGACGACAATCTAGCTGACACCGCACGATCCAACTGTGGGAGCGGGCTTGCTCGCGAAGGCGGCCTGGCAGGCGACACAGTTGGATTGTGTACATATCCATTTCTGCGGTAACGGCCACCTGGGGTTCCGCCCTGACGGCGGCTCACTTTTGAAAAGAGCGCAAAAGTAAGCAAAACGCTCTTGCCCCACCACTCGGCACCTCGCTTAGGCTCGGTGTGCCCGAACACAGGCTTGAATCCGTGGGCCGCCGCCACGCGCCATCCATGGCGCGGGGCGGCTAACCCGGCGTCCTGCCGGGTTACCCACGAATTCAAGCCTGCGTTCGGCCAGCGTGGTTTAACGGGGCGCCTGAGATCAAAAGCAGATCAAGATCAAGAGCGGCTCGCTTCGCATCGTGGTTACCTTGGGCTGCAGCAGCTTTTTGTGTAGGTACTTATGGCCATCCCTTTCAAGGTCTTCGGTAAAATCCCCTGAAATTTCATTCAGGGATCCCAAACGATGTGGGCCGATGTTCTAGCGCGTTTCGAGAAAAAAGCACCTGCCAGCGTTATGGCCAAATTGGCGCTGGAACAAGCTATTGCCCCTGAGTGGGTCGATCAGGTCTTCGAAGAACATCGGCAACGGCAGTATTCTCGTGAACTACTGTTCTCGACCATAATCAAGCTGATGTCCCTTGTTTCATTGGGCTTGAAGCCATCCCTGCACGCCGCTGCGCGGCAACTGGAAGATCTCCCTGTCAGCTTGGCGGCGCTCTACGACAAAATCAGTCGTACTGAACCCGCGCTATTGCGCGCTCTGGTCACCGGTAGTGCGCAACGACTGACTCCAACCATCAAAGAACTGGGCTGCACGACGATGCTGCCGGACTGGCAGGTTCGCGTGGTAGACGGCAATCACCTGGCATCCACTGAGAAGCGTCTGGGGGCTTTACGCCAGGAGCGAGGTGCGGCTCGTCCCGGTTTTTCGGTAGTGGTCTACGATCCTGATCTCGATCAGGTCATCGACCTTCAGGCATGTGAGGATGCCTACGCCAGCGAGCGCGTTTGCGTGTTGCCTCTGTTGGCTAATGCTGAACCGGGCCAGGTGTGGCTGGCTGACCGACTCTACTGCACGCTTCCGGTAATGGAAGCTTGTGAGCAGGTCCAGACGTCCTTTGTCATTCGCCAGCAAGCCAAACATCCACGCCTGATTCAAGAGGGTGAGTGGCAAGAATCCGTGCCTGTGGAAACAGGCTCTGTGCGTGAGCAGATCATCCAGGTCAGAGGCGGTTACCAATGTCGGCGCGTCGAACTGACGCTTCATTCGCCAACAGACTCGGGTGACAGCAGCTTGATGTTCTGGAGCAACCTGCCTGAAAGCGTCAGCGCTCAGCAGATCGCGCAACTCTATCGCCGCCGCTGGAGCATTGAAGGTATGTTCCAGCGACTGGAAGCGATCCTGGAAAGTGAAATCGAAACTCTCGGCAGCCCAAAGGCCGCCTTGCTCGGGTTCACTACGGCAGTGTTGGCCTACAACGTCCTGGCTGTACTCAAGCGAAGCGTGGAGCAAGCCCATCGGGAGACCCAGCCTGATGGCTGGGAAGCCTCGATCTATCACTTGGCGGTCCAGGTCAGGAGTGGTTATGAGGGAATGCAGATTGCACTGCCCTCGGAATATCTTCCCGCCATCCCTGTGGAAAAGTTGGCCCAGCGTTTGTTGGAGCTGGCCAGAAACATCCACCCCAAACAAGTTGCGAAAAGTCCCCGCGGCCCCAAGGTGCCTAAACCCAAGACATGGGTGCAAGGCAAGGCGGTGAATGCGCATGTTTCAACGGACAGGGTAATCAAGGCTGCCAAAACGAAAAGACCTTGAAAGGGCTGGTACTTATGGCCCAATCGCAGGCAAGCCAGCCACACAGTTTGATCCGGTTTTATCAGTGAGCGACGCTGTGGCGGCGCACACCTGACTCAACGGCGGGAATCTGCGCCGCTGTGCTGCCGGATGCCTGGAACAACACTAGGTGTTCAGCCGCCACACGAATCCCCACCTCTGTGCCCACTTGGTGATCGGCATGGCTGGGGAAAATCGACTCCAGTTGCGCGCCGGTCGGCAGCTGTAACCGGTACAGCGTTGAGGCACCGAGGAAAGTCTTGCCGACGATCCGGGCTTTCAGCGCGCTGTCCGGCGCATACACGATGTCATCCGGGCGCAGCAGTACATCCACCGCAGCACCGGTTGGCAAGGTATAGGCTCGGTTGCCGCGCAGGTCGCCCAGTTCAGTGCTGACCGATTCCGGCGAGTTCAGCCGGCCACGGATGAAATACCCCTGGCCGATGAAACTGGCGACGTAAGGCGTTTGCGGTTCGTGATAGAGGTTGTAGGGCGTGTCCCACTGCTCTAGTCGGCCTTCCTTGAAGACCCCCACGTGATCGCTGACGGCGAAGGCCTCTTCCTGGTCATGGGTCACCAGGATCGCGCTGGTGCCGCGCGCTTTGAGGATGTCGCGCACTTCATGGCTGAGCTTGCGGCGCAGTTCGCCATCGAGGTTGGAAAAGGGTTCATCCAGCAACAGCAGTTGCGGCTCCGGCGCCAGGGCGCGAGCGAGGGCGACACGTTGTTGCTGACCACCGGAAAGCTCATGGGCAAAACGCTTGCCCAGGTTCTTCAGGTTGACCAGTTCCAGCAACTCGGCGACCACGCGCTCTTTTTGCGGGTGTTTGCGAATGCCGAAGGCGATGTTGTCAGCCACGCTCAGGTGCGGGAACAACGCGTAGTCCTGGAACACCATGCCGATACGACGTTTCTCCGGAGCCAGGGTGAACCCGGCACGGGAGATGACGTCGCCCGCCAGGCTGATTTCGCCTTCGTGCACCGGCTCAAAGCCGGCAATGGCGCGCAGGGTGGTGGTCTTGCCGCAGCCCGAAGAGCCGAGCAGGCAACCGATATCGCCGGCGTTGAGGTGCAGGTTGAGGTTCTGCACCACGCGTTGGTCTTGATAGCCGCATGCCAGATTGCGCAGGTTCAGCAGTAATGGCTGGCTCATGCGTGGTGGTACGACGGTGGTACGAGGAATTCGAGCAAGGCTTTTTGCGCATGCAGGCGGTTCTCGGCCTGATCCCACGCGACTGAGCGCGGATCGTCGAGCAGGTCTTGGCTGATTTCTTCGCCCCGGTGGGCGGGCAGGCAGTGCATGAACAGCACGTCCGGCGCGGCCAGGTCGAGCAACGCGCGAGTCACCTGGAACGGCGCGAATTGGGCCAGGCGCTTGGCGGTTTCGTCCTCCTGGCCCATGGAGGTCCAGACGTCGGTGCTGACCAGGTGTGCGCCGATCACTGCGTCTTTTGGATCGCGCAGCAGTTGCACACGACCGTCGGCCTTGGCCATGAACTCGGCGCTGGGCTCGTAGCCTTCAGGGCAGGCGATACGCAGGTGGAAGTCAAACTGAATCGCCGCTTCTATATAGCTGTTGCACATGTTGTTGCCATCGCCGATCCAGGCCACGGTCTTGCCTTGGATCGAGCCACGGTGTTCGAGGAAGGTTTGCATGTCGGCCAGCAACTGGCAGGGGTGCAGGTCATCGGACAGGCCGTTGATCACGGGCACACGGGAGTTGGCAGCAAATTCGGTCAAGGTGCTGTGGGCGAAGGTACGGATCATCACGGCATCGAGCATGCGCGACATCACGATGGCGCAATCGCTGATCGGCTCACCACGGCCCAATTGGGTGTCTCGCGGTGACAGGAAGATCGCCTGGCCACCCAGCTGGATCATGCCGGCCTCGAACGACAGGCGTGTGCGGGTCGAGGACTTTTCAAAAATCATCCCCAGTACACGGTTTTTCAAAGGCTCAAACAGTACGCCGCGGTTACGCAGGTCTTTAAGCTCAATGCCTCGACGGATCACGCTGACCAGCTCTTCGGGCGTGCAATCCATCAGGGAGAGAAAGTGCCTTGCGCTCATCATTAACTACCTTTTGCAACAGACCGCAGATACTCAAAGCCTTGTTTATTGCGACAACGGGCGAGACCTGCGGCGAAAGCCGCACGGGGCGACGAAATAGGGGAAGACGCGATATTGACATTAAATGTCGCGTTTTACCAATAGGGCTACGGTTTTAGGGGTGTTCAAGCAGGGCGCTGGCGCGCGTTTGAAGACGATTTCCTGACAGCAGCGAGCCATTTGTACACTGGCGTCCAGGCCTTTTGCAATGCGCGGGGGCGGGCTTGGGCCAGGTCGCGTCGGTTTCAGCGCCTGTGGGCAAGGTTTCTGAAACATTTGCTCATGCTTAGCCATGCCCTGGCCTATGCCCGTCGATTCACAACGCGAAGGTTGCTGGCGCCCCACGGGCGTGCGGCCCATAGTTGAGCCAAAGCCCCTATAAAAGAGACTGGCCATGACCAAGACTCTCCACCACCGTGCCTGCCACCTGTGCGAAGCCATCTGCGGCCTCACCTTGGAAACCACCCAAGCCGAAGACGGCAGCTTGGCGATCACCTCGATCAAGGGCGACCCTCTGGACAGTTTCAGTCGCGGCCACATCTGCCCCAAGGCCGTGGCCCTGCAGGACATCCAGAACGACCCGGACCGTCTGCACCAACCCATGCTGCGGGTGGGCAGCCAATGGCAGCCGATTGCCTGGGATGACGCCTTTGCCCTGGTGGCCGAGCGGCTGGCGGGCATCCAGGCGCGGCATGGCCAGAACGCGGTGGCGGTGTATCAGGGCAACCCCAGCGTGCATAACTATGGGTTGATGACCCACAGCAACTACTTTCTAGGGCTGTTGAAGACGCGCAATCGTTTCTCCGCGACCTCGGTAGACCAGTTGCCTCATCACCTCACCAGTCACCTGATGTACGGCCACGGCCTATTGCTGCCCATCCCAGACATCGACCAGACCGATTTTATGTTGATCCTCGGCGGCAACCCGCTGGCCTCCAATGGCAGCATCATGACCGTGCCCGATGTGGAGAAACGCCTCAAGGCCATCCAAGCACGGGGCGGTAAAGTGGTGGTGGTCGACCCTCGGCGCAGTGAAACGGCGGCCATCGCCGACCAGCACCTGTTCGTACGCCCCGGCGGCGATGCGGCGTTGTTGTTTGGGGTGCTCAACACTTTGTTCTCCGAAGGGCTGACACGCGACAGCCATTTGCCGGTACAAGGCCTGGATGATGTACGCAAGGCGATTGCCGGCTTCGATGCTGAGGCCATGAGCCGCCAGTGTGCGGTGCCTGCCGAACAGATTCGCCAGTTGGCCAGGGACTTCGCCGGCGCTGACAAGGCTGTCTGTTATGGCCGCATGGGCGTCTCGACCCAGGCGTTCGGTACGCTGTGCCATTGGCTGGTGCAACTGATCAACCTGGTGACCGGTAATCTGGATCGCGTCGGCGGCGCGCTCTGCACCAGCCCGGCGGTGGACCTGGTGGCCTCCACCAGCGGCGGCCATTTCAACCGCTGGCAGAGCCGCGTGTCCGGGCTCCCGGAGTACGGTGGAGAACTGCCGGTGTCGGCGCTGGCAGAAGAAATGCTCACCGAGGGTGAAGGCCAGGTCCGCGCCCTGGTGACGGTGGCCGGCAACCCGGTACTGTCCACGCCTAACGGTCGCCAATTGGAGCAAGCCCTGGACGGGTTGGAGTTCATGGTCAGCATCGATCTGTATATCAACGAGACCACACGTTATGCCGACCTGATCCTGCCTTCCACCTCGGCGCTGGAAAACGATCACTACGACACCACCTTTAATTTGTTCGCGGTGCGTAATGTCACGCGCTTCAATCGCGCCATCCTGCCCAAGCCTGAGGGTGCGTTGCATGACTGGGAGATCTTTGTCGGCCTGGCCAAGGCATTTGCGGCGCACACTGGCGCGGTGCTCAAGCCCACCGTGCCACCGGCGCAGATGATCGACTTCGGGCTGCGTGCGGGTGCCTACGGTGACGCATCCAGCCATAAGCTGTCGGTGGCGATGCTGGCGGATTATCCCCATGGCATGGACCTGGGGCCGCTCAAGCCCAACCTCGCGGCACGTTTGAAAACCGCGGATGGCAAGGTGCAAGCGGCACCGACGGTGATCCTCGCAGACCTGGCGCGTTTCGCCGCGCAGCCGGTGCCGGTGGCCGACGAACTGTTGCTGATTGGCCGACGGCATGTGCGCAGCAA